>NZ_DBFV01000011.1:227519-1039626 GCF_002295255.1 Clostridium sp. UBA871
GTTTAAGCTTTATAAAGAAATAGATACAAAGTTTGAAAATCCTATAGCAACAGCTATAAGTGATGAAAGTGGAAAAGTACAATTTGAAAATGTAGAGTATGGAGAGTACACTATAAAAGAATCAAAAGCTCCGGAAGGATATCTTCTTTCAAGCGAAATACTAACTGCTATCATAACTGAAGATGGAAAGGTAGTAAAAGCGAACCCTGAAAGTATATCTAATACAAAAATTAGAGGAAGTATAGAGTTTACTAAGCTAGACGAAGATAAAAACCCATTACAAGGAGCAGAATTCAAGATTTATAAAGAAGTTGATACAAAGTTTGAAAATCCTATAGCAACAGCTATAAGTGATGAAAATGGAAAAGTACAATTTGAAAATGTAGAGTATGGCAAGTACACTATAAAGGAAACAAAAGCTCCAGAGGGATATGTTATTCTAGAGGAAGTACTAACTGCTAATATAACTGAAAATGATAAAACTGTAAAAGCAAATCCTGAAAGTGTGTCTAACACAAGAATTAGAGCTTCGATTCAAGTTAAAAAATTAGATCAAGATAAGAAGCCTTTAAAAGGAGCAGAATTTACATTATACGATTCAGAGGGTAAAGAAATTAAAACTTTTGTATCAGGAGAAGATGGTACTGTGTTGTTTAAAGATATTCTTTATGGAGAATATACAATAAAAGAAACAAAAGTTCCTGAAGGATATTTAGCTTCAGAAGGCACAATAAAGGTATTTGTAGACAAAGATGGTGAGATATACAGCTATGAGGTGGTAAACAACAGAATTAAGGGCAGTATTGTAATTACTAAAACTGATATGAATGGAAAAGTGCTTCAAGGTGCAGAATTTACCTTATATGACAGAGTGGGCAAAGAAGTAACGACTGTAGTTTCTGATAAGGATGGTATTGCAGCTTTTAATGATGTGGATTATGGTAGTTATACTATTAAAGAAACTAAAGCTCCTAAGGGATATATTTTAAGTAAGGAAGAATTACAAGTTAAGGTTAATTCTACGGAAATACAAAAATTCACTGTTAAAAATGAAGCAGAAAAGATTGTTGATAAAATAATAAATGTTTTGCCAAAGACTGGTGGGGTATTTGATTATAAACTTATAATTGGAGCATTAGCAATTATAGGTGGCGTTAGTCTAGTATCAAAAAGGAAAAAATAAAAGTAATAAAATTAAAATATAAAAATAGATATTTAACATGAAAAGTAAGACATATATTTTAAATTCTATGTATATGTAAAGAAGGCTATTGTAAAATACAACAGCCTTTTTACTTTAAACAAAAATTGCCTATTTAAATTTATTAATTATTTCCTATACACATATTAGCTAAATCATTACCAAATGAAATGGAATCCTTTGGTACCCAAACTTCTTCAGTTTTCTTACCAAAGTTCATTTTTACTTTTTCAAATTCAAAAGTAGTTGATTTAACATCAGTTGAAGGAGTTAATGCATTAATATTTTCAATTATTTTTTTGATGAAAATTTCTGATACTTTAGTCATATCAGAAATTTGTTTGCTTTGTACTTCAGAAATAGTGTCATCACCAGCTTTAGTACTTGCTTCAACCATATTAACATATGTAGTTGATATTTTAACTTGAGATATTTCTTTATCACTAGAAACAACTTCTATAGTAGGTTTTAATTTTCTTAAAGCTTCTATTTGAACATTATATATTTGATCTAACTGCTCATCAGTAATAGGTAGACCAGCTTGTACAAAACCAGCTTTAGTAACTTCATTCATTGATTTTTTTTGAATTTCTGCCATAGATGTAATTTCATCATTTGTCACACCAAGTTTTTCAAATTCGGCGCTATCTTGTAAAATAACTAAGTCATAAAAAGCTTTTGCAGTTTGTTCAATAGGAATAGTCTTTTTACTGCATCCTAAAAAAATTGATGAAAGACTTAATAACATAACGATACAAAGAATACTAGGTTTTATAAATTTTTTCATATGTAATTCCCCTTTGTTTTTAAAATCTGTAAATTGTTTTATTTAGATAATTCTTATTTAAAGCAATTATATAATATAATAAAATTTACCAAATATCAATTATTTTTGAAATAAAGTTTTTTGAAATACATATATAATTATATTAAAAGAATATGATAATAGAGAAATAAAAAACTTTGATTACATCATCATGGCTTAATAAATTAAGAAAAGAAAGTAAACTTCTCACAAGTAATTCAGGATGCTTTAAAAAAGATAGTATATATCTAAAAGATAAAATAGAATAAAATTAAAAGCTAGTAGGGAATAAATCCTTACTAGCATCTTTCTCTTTTGTATAACACATAGTTGGAGAATAAATCTAATTAGATTATAATAAAGAGGTGTTAGAATGAAAGATAATAACTTAAAGAGCAGAAGTACAGCTAGAGGATTTATAAAAAATAAAGCTACACTAGAAGACTTGGAAGAAATAGAAAAGCTAATAGCAGAAAGAAAGGAACAATTAAAGGGATGTTGTTAGGTATGTGATATTAGTATAATATGTAGCAGTAATTTTTGAAATTTAATGTAGGGGTAGGGTTTAAATATGGAAAATGTTATTGTAAGCGAAAGGAAACCTTCAATTGAAGAATATATTTATTTAAGAAATTCTGTTGGTTGGAGGGTATTACAACATGACAAAATAGAAAAAGGATTGAATAACTCGATCTACTGTGTTTGTATAGAAGACCAAGACAAGATAATTGGATTTGGAAGAATTGTTGGAGATGGTGGAACGGTTTTTTATATACAAGATATAATAGTTATACCGTCCTATCAAAAACAGAAGATTGGTACACTAATTATGGAAAAAATAATGGACTATATTGACAAAAACTGTATAGATGGTGCTATTATTGGTTTGATTGCAAATAATGGACTGGATAATTTCTATAAAAAATTTGATTTTACATATAATCAGAACAATTGGTTTTACAGGTTCAATGCTTAATCCCTGTGATAAAAGATTTTATTATATGATAGATACAGTTGATATAGAAATTTCATATTATCTCAATAACTCTTTTGAGTTGATTAAAGACTCCATTGAGGAAGGGGTAGTTTTAGATGATGAAAGAATTTGTTATGGATTCTGGGAAGATAAGGTTATAAAAATATTTAAGGGAGCTTATTTCAAAAAGCTCCCTTGGTTTAATTTATTTTCTTTCCTTAATTATACCTTTTCTATAGGCATTTAAAAGCATTTGAAGGTAATGAATTTGACTTATAAGCTCCGTACCTATATCAGTATCTCTAACCTTTAGCCTTCTAGAGTTAAATTCTAAAATGAAGTTGGTAGATATGATATCTTTCCCCTCATCAATGGCTGTTTGAGTTGATTCAAAAGGCTCATGCTGAACTAATTGAAGGCCATAGGAATTATAAATTAAAGTATAGCCTGCAATGCCTGTCTCAGGTTGGTAAGCCTTAGAAAATCCCCCATCTATAACTAAAAGTTTCCCATTAGCCTTTATAGGATTTTCACCTTTAATAGTTTTAACAGGTACGTGTCCATTAATTATATGAGAATGTTTAGGAGAAAGACCAAATTCTAATAATATATTATTACAAACCTCTTCATTATCTCTAAGATTGAAGTAAGGGCATTTATTTTCCTTATGAGTAATCTTATCATTTATAAAATATCTTTCAAAAGTAGCCATTTTATCTTTACCAAAGAGAGGTGAATCAGGGCCACACCATAAATACCACATGTAATCTAAAGCATAATGAGCATTTTTGCTATCACATTCATTAAAATATGCTTCTCTAGTAATTCTATCTACCCTATCTAAATATTCTTTACCGCAGAATTCCTTGTTTCCAAGCTTAACATTCTTAAAAGTGCCATCTTCATTTAAAGGAATGGAGGCATGATATAAAAGATTAGAATTGCTCTTTAAATAAAGGCTACCCTTAGAGTAAAGACATCTAACATGTTTCTCAAGTTTTTCACTATTTAAGAAAGAACTATGAAGCTTAGACATTAATTCTTTTTCTTCATCTGTCAGTTTATAAGGATTATTAATATCTATAGTAGGGAAGTTAGTATCATTTAATGCATATTCTTTACCACCTATAACAATTGTTCCTTTTTCATAATTAATTTTATCAAGAAGTCTTCTATCATCCATATTAAATTCAGGGTGTCTTTTAATAATTTCACCTTCTAATTTAAACTGTATAATAGAAATTGCCTTATGCATTTGAGCCATAAGTTTTAAGTCTTTTTCTTTAAAGTAATCATTAGTAACCTTTGGTTTAAAGGATTTACATGGATCATTAGAGTATACATCCATAGCAAAACGAGCTAGAGGTAAAATGTTTATACCATAGCCATCCTCTAAGGTTTCTAGATTAGCGTATCTAGTACAAATTCTAATAACATTACATATGCAACTATGATTTCCAGCTGCTGCACCCATCCAAAGTATATCATGGTTTCCCCATTGAATATCATAGGAATGATAATTACATAGAATATCCATAATTATGTGAGCTCCAGGACCTCTATCATAGATATCACCTACTATGTGAAGAGAATCTATAGTCAACCTTTGAATAACATTACAAATTGCAGTTATAAAATCGCTAGCTCTACCAATGGAAATAATGGTATCTAATATTCCATTAAAATAATCTTGTTTATTTGGTCTCGCTTCAGATTCGTGAAGTAGCTCCTCTATAATATAGGAAAAGTCTGCAGGAAGAGCTTTTCTAACCTTAGAACGAGTATATTTAGATGATACATTTCTACATACCTGAATCAATTGATTAAGAGTAATCTTATACCAATCATCGGGGTCATCTTCTTTAGCAAGGGCAATATCTATATACTGTTCAGGGTAATATATAAGAGTGCATAAAGCTTTTTTTTCAGATTCTCTAAGGGTATTGCCAAAGATATCATTAACTTTTCTTTTTATCACACCTGAAGCATTTTTAAGTACATGTTGGAAAGCTTCATGTTCACCATGAAGATCCGTTAAAAAGTGCTCCGTACCTTTAGGTAAATTTAATATTGCCTCCAAGTTTATAATTTCAGTACAAGCATCTGATATTGTAGGAAAATTATGAGAAAGAAGTTCTAGGTATTTTAAATCCTTTTCAATTATATCAGCACTTATTTCACAAGTTCCGCTCATGATTATCTCCTTCTTAGCAAATAACTATTCAGATAGTTAAAGGTAAAATAGTTATCTATAGATAGTTATTAAAAATTGCTATCTATATAGTTATTTGAAAAATTACTATCTATATAGTTATATGTAATATGCTATATTATAATTATTATATATATGATATTATACATGAAATTTATATAATTTACTAATATCATAGACAAATAGGTTATCACATATCTATATTAGAATTGAAAAGATATATTCTACATGATAGGATTAAAGAATAGTAACTATGAAAAATAAACAAACTATATATAAAATAAGATTAGGAGTGATAAACATGAATAAAATGCTTAACTTAAAACGCTGGGCTTTACTTGGGGCTACCACTGATACTACAAGATTTGGATACAAGATTTTTAGAGAACTAGAGGATAGAGGATACACTGTTTATGGAATAAACCCTAAATATGATTCTATAGATGGAATAAAGTTATATAAATCTATAGAAGAGTTACCAGAATTAATAGATGGAATAAATGTAATAGTTAATCCTAAAATTACTTTAGAAGCTCTTCCTAAAATAAAAGCAAAAGGAATCAAAAATGTATGGTTCCAACCAGGTTCTTTTAATGAAGAAGTTATAGAAGAAGCTAAAAAATTAGGTTTTAACATAGAACTAGAAGACTGTATGCATGTAGAATTATTGAAATCATAGTCCTTGTTTCATATAGAAAATGTTAAAAACAAATGTGTAATCTATGGATTAGAAAGATCTAACTAATAAATAAACAATAAATAAACTCCAATCTCATTTTTAAATTTGGGTTGGAGTTTATTTATAGGGTAAGACATGGGGGAAGTTCTTATGGGTGAAGCTTTAAATGAAATACTAGATAATATTTCACAAGGAGTTATTGTTATTGATACAGAGGGAATAATAACAACTTACAATAAAAAGGCTAAGGAGATATTTGGAATATTTGAATCTACAAAAATTAGCCATAAGTCAGATAAACTTAAAAAAGATGATCTGGTTTTTATTGTAGATAATAAAGTTGGTGAGGATGATGGGGAACTAGATTATAAGTCCTTTGAGAAGATCGGTATCTATGATAAAAACCTTAAAAAGGGAGATTCAATTTTAGCCTTTGGTACATATAAAAGTTCTAATAATCATGTTAATGAGAATTACAAAATTATAGAAGTAAGTGATCAAAGTGGGGAAGTATATCTTGATGGAGTATATAGGGAATTAAAGTATAAGCTAAGTATAGATTATAGTAAAAAAATATTAGAAATAAATATAAATGACACAATATATAGTATGAATTATAGATATGCTGTTGGACATATGGTGATAATTAGAAATAATGAACTGGTATTTTATCAAAGTAAGGGCTATACAGCTAGAAATGAAAGTTTAAGATACATATTAGAAGAGAGAGTTTTTAGAGAAAAAGGTAAGAATGCACAGGCTATAAATCCTATTGGAGATTTCATTTTTAATGTTCATGAAAGAAATAATGAAATGGATAAATTCTATAGGTGTGCTACTAAAGAAGATAATATAGTTACAAATGAATTTATGAATATTAATGGTATAGCTACATTATCATCAATTATACCGTTATATTCAGAAGAAAATAAAATTGGGGCTATATTAAGAGTTGAAGATATAACAGAATTGAAAGAGGTAATAGAAGAAAGAAACGTTTTATTAAAGAATCTTAAAAAAACAGAAAAATTATTAGAAGATGAAAATATAGCAAGATGTTTCAAAAAGTTTCAAGGGGTAAGCACCCATATAAATGATATTAAGAAAATAGCTTATAAATCATCAAAAACAGATTCAACGGTATTAATACTAGGGGAAAGTGGAACGGGCAAAAGTACTTTAGCAGAAGAAATTCATAATATCAGCAATAGGAAAAATAATAAGTTTCTTCACATAAATTGTGCATCTTTACCAGAAAGTCTTTTGGAAAGTGAGCTTTTTGGATATGAAGGTGGATCATTTACTAATTCAAGAAAGTCAGGTAAACCAGGATTATTTGAATTGGCTAATAATGGTACTGTATTTTTAGATGAAATAGGAGAAATGCCATTAAAGATTCAAGGTAAACTACTTAATTTTTTACAAAATAAAACCTTTTATAGAATTGGAGGAATAGAAGAAATTAAGGTAGACACCAGAATTATATGTGCTACAAATAAAAATCTTGAACAATTAATAAAGGAAAAGGAATTTAGAGAAGATTTATATTATAGAATCAATATTATACCTATATACATTGAGCCTCTTAGAAATAGAATTGAAGATATACCCATATTGGTGGACAAGTTAATTAAAAATTTATCTAAGAAATTAAAAAAAGAACCCATTACTATGACTAGAGAAGCAATGAACAAATTAATGTGCTTATCTTGGTTAGGAAATATAAGGGAATTAGAAAATGTTCTCGAGAGAACAATAAGTTTAAATGATTCTAACGTAATTTATTCTAAAGATATATTAGTATACAATACAAAGAATGAAACAAAAGAAATAAATGAAAGTTTAAAAGTTGGTTTAGAAGAAGCAGAAAAGAAAATAATAATTAACTGTTTAAGAGCTTATAAAGGAAATATTAAAGCTTGTTTAAACATATTAGAAGTTGGAAAAACCAGCTTTTATGATAAATTAAAAAAATATAATATCAATATAAATGATTATAGATAAAATTAAATATAAATATTCCGTTAATACGGAATGACGTTCGTAAAAATGAACTGTTTTAAATTCTTACATATTGAGCAAAATCAAAGTTTTAGAAAACAATATTTAGAATAGTTCGAAAATATGGAAAAACATATAAACTATATTTAAACACTAATAAAAAATGGCTATTTTAAAGGGATTAATTTAGTAAATATCTTTTAAAAATGTGGCATAGATATTGCTTTACTATTAAAGTAAGAAATTTAGTAGGAGGCAATAGATATGTTACAAAATAGCATTAAAGAAGGAAACTTATATTTTTATGGATGTAATGTTCAGGAATTAGCACAAAAGTACGATACACCTTTATATGTAATATCTGAGGATTGCATAAGAAACAAGTGTAAAGAGTTAAAGGAAAGTTTCATAGAAAAGTATCCTAATACTAAGGCATTTTATGCAAGTAAAGCTTTTTTGACTTTAGAAATGTGTAAAATAATGAAAGAAGAAGGCATGGGAATAGATGTAGTATCAGGAGGGGAACTTTTTGTAGCAATTAGAGCTGGCATTGACCCAAAGGACATAATGTTTCATGGCAATAACAAGACAACAGCAGAATTAAAAATGGCCATAGAGTATAGTGTAGGAAGAATAGTGGTTGATAGTTTAGATGAATTACAAGTGCTTGATGACCTTGCCAATGAAGCAAATAAAGTTGTAGATATCTTATTTAGAATAACTCCAAATATAGATTGCAATACTCATAAGTATATAAGTACTGGTCAAAAGGATTCTAAATTTGGTATTCCATTAGATGATGAAATTATAAAGGAAGCTATAACTATAGCAACAACATCAAGAAATATAAATTTCAGAGGGATTCATTTCCATGTAGGCTCACAATTATTTGATAACTCCTCCCATCTGAAAGCTATAGAAAATGCAATTAGATTGATGAAAAAGCTAAAAAATGATTTAGATATAGAAATAGAAGAGTTAAATGTTGGAGGAGGCTTTGGCATAAAATATTTAGAAAGCGATAAGCCAAAATCTCTAAGCTATTTTATTGATGCAATAATGGAAGCAATTAAGAAAAAAACCTATGAAAATGGACTTAAAATGCCTAAGATTTTTATTGAGCCAGGAAGATGGATGGTTGGAGAAGCTGGTATAACTCTTTACACCGTGGGAACTATTAAGGATATTCCAGGAGTAAGAACCTATGTCTCCATAGATGGAGGATTACCAGACAATCCAAGAACAGCATTATATACAGCAAAGTATCAAGCATATTTAGCAAATAAAATGGATAATGAAAGAAATAAAACAGTTACAATAGCTGGAAAATGCTGCGAATCAGGAGATATACTAATATGGGATTTAATGGTGCCTCATTCTATAGAAAGAGGAGATATTCTTTCAGTTATGAGTACAGGTGCATATAATTACTCCATGGCTAGCAATTATAATAAAATTCCGAAGCCTGCTGTAGTGATGATAAAAGATGGACAAGAAAGAATTATTGTAAGACGTGAAAGCTACGAGGATTTAATTTCCATGGATGTAATTTAATAATTCTAGTTTAAATATGGGTGATATGAGATAATAACTACACATTATAAAATTTCGGGGGGATATAACAATGGAAGGATTTTTTAACTCCATAAATAAAATATTTGAATTTATAGTACCAGTGGCAGACTTTTTATGGGATTTTCCAACTAATTTTCAATGGTATTCTAACATTCCTATAATAGGAAAGTTTTCTTTAGCCATCTTACTTTTAGTAGGATCAGGTATTTATTTCACATTTAAAATGGGCTTTGTTCAATGTACTAAGTTTAAAAAAGGGATTAAAATACTTGCAGAGAAGAAATCTCATGAAGCTGGTATTAGTCCTTTAGCATCATTTCTACTAAGTTCAGCCATGAGAATAGGACCTGGGAATATAGTAGGAGTTACAGGAGCAATTAGTGTAGGAGGACCAGGAGCTATATTTTGGATGTGGGTTTCTGCCTTCTTTGGAATGGCTACAGCCTTTGTAGAAGCAGTTTTAGCTCAAATTTTTAAAGAGAAAAAGGACGATGAGTTTGTTGGAGGACTACCTTTTTATGGGATGAAGATTTTAGGAAATAAAAGAGCAATAGGAATAGTACTAGCTGTTTTATTTATTGTATATGCAATGTTCTGTATACCAGCTCAAACCTTTAATATTGTAACTAGTTTAAGTTCAGTAGTAGAAACAATTACAGGAACAGTTTATGAAAGACAATCATTACTATACTATGCAATTACTATATTATTAATAGCTTCAGTTGTAGTTACTGTATTTAAAGGAATAAATGGTGTTACCAAGGTTACAGATAAATTAGTGCCTATAATGGCTATAGTTTATGTAGGAATAACATTAGTAATAATTATATTTAACTTAGATAAAGTACCTGTATTTTTCACAGCAGTATTTGCGGGTGCCTTTAAACCACAAGCCATCTTTGGTGGGGCCTTTGGTGTAGCACTTGCTCAAGGAATAAAAAGAGGTCTTATGTCAAATGAAGCTGGACAAGGTACTATAACTATGGCCGCAGCTACTGCAGATACTGATCATCCAGTAGAACAAGGATTAGTACAAGCTCTAGGCGTATTTTTAGATACTATGGTAATTGCCACAATGACAGGAATAGTTGTAGTTATGGCAAGCCTTTGGGCAGCTGAATCCGGAGTGGCTTGGGAGAGTATAAAAGGTTCTAAGCTAACAGTTTATTTAACCTCTGTACAATATTTAATTCCAGGTACAGCCTTTGACTCAATTGCTACTATAATAATATCTTTATGCTATGGATTATTTGCATTTACAACATTGCTTGGAATGATTCTATTTGCAGAGATATCAGGAAACTTTATATCAAAAAGTAAGAAATGTATTAATACCATAAGAAGTTTAGGTGCCTTTATATTTGTACCTTTTGGTTGTTTAACAGTTTTATCAGGACTAGAACTAGGGAACCTATGGTATATATCTGACTTAGTAAACATACTTGTTGTATATGCCAATGTACCTATATTACTATTAGGATGTAAAATTGTATTTAAAGCTTTAGATAATTATAATAGCACTAAAGGCGCAAAGTTTAACTCTCTAGATATAGGAATTGAAACTCCTTGCTGGGGAAACTATGGAATTGATGATTATAAAGAAGAGAAAGAAGTATCTATGTAAATATTTAAATTATATAAAAAATAGGATAATAATGTATACTAAAATATTACCCATATGATATAATAAATTATATAAGAAAAAATGGAGGAAACAACTGTGAGATATCTTAATATAAAAAAAGGATATACCCCAATGAGCAGCAGTTCTATGACTAAAACTGCAATATTGAAAACCAAGGGGTTACTGTATCTTTTTTTAAGATGATTTTGCAGGAATGATAGTCCTTCAACTTCAAAAGTAACTCCAAGACTTTATTATAAGATTAAATTCTTAATAATAGAGTCTTTTATTATGCTAATTAACAGAGTTCTTAGCTTCTATGAAGCTTTACTTATAGAAATCATTAGGGGGAGTTACAATGAATAACGTAAAAGAAAGTTTAAATATAAATAAAATTAATAAAGGGAAGAGCATAGATTACTTAGATAGGATAAAGAAAAATATAAAAATTGATTATATGTATAAGTTTTTATCTTCCATAGATATAAGTTCTGCCATTTGGGTATTATATTTAGCTCATAAAGGCATGTCTCTTATAGAAATAGGACTTTTAGAATCAGTTCACCATATAACCAGTTTAATATGTGAAGTTCCAACAGGAGCTATTGCTGATATTGTTGGAAGAAAGAATACTATAATACTTGGAAGGATAATGTCCGCAATTGGGGCAATCTTAATGCTGTTTTGCAATAGTTTTTTAGGGTTCGCCATTGCCTTTGTAATATCCGCCATATCTTATAATTTAAACTCAGGTTCAGAGGAAGCTTTGGTTTATGACTCCTTAAAGGTTACAGGAGAAGAGGAAAAATACCTAAAGATAAATGGAAATTTAAATTTTATAATTGAAGTAGCTCAAGGAATAGCTGTACTAGTTGGAGGAATATTATCAGATTACTCCTTTACATATAGCTATGGATTAGCAGCCATTGTAAGTATATGTGCACTAGGAATTTCCTTTGGATTTAAAGAACCAGAATTTCATGAAGAAGCAAAGGAAAGAGTGACTATAGTAGGCCATTTTAAAAGCTGTTATGAAGTAATGAAATCTAATAAAAAAATCATACTAATAATGATGTTTTTTGAATTAATATTTATGACCGGCACAACTACTCATTTTTATACTCAACAGTATTTTAGTGAAATGGGATACTCTAGAAGTTTCATAGCAATAATCTATGTAATATCAAGTATAGGCTGTGCCATAGGAGCAAAGTTCGCCTATAAAGTAGAAAGAAAATTAAAAAAAGCTATGCTTTATATAGTTCCGATGTTAGGAGGAGCGTGGCTTATAGTTCTTATTAGCAGTAAGAATTTAATTGCTATCATAGGATTTATTATGTTTTCTGTAAGTATAAATATCCTATATCCTGTTAGCTCTGACTATATAAATAAGCTTATCCCATCAGCTCAAAGAGCAACCTTAATATCTGTTCAAAGTATATGCTTCAGTATATTTATGATTATGATATTTCCATTATTAGGTGTCATAGGACAAGTAACTTCATTAAGGGTAGCTTTTATAGTACTTGCAGTGATTCTTTTCATAATAAGCTTTGGGAGCAGAAGAGTCTTAAAGGGGAATAATTGTTTCAAAGTTTTGTAAATTATGTTAAGATTAATTATATTAGGTGGTGTAGAATAAATATGAAGATTCAAAACAAAAAGACAGGTATAGCAGTGCTTATTTTAGTAGCAATAGAGCAGGCTATTAAAATGGTAATTAATAATAATTTTCTTGACAAAAAACTTCCTATATTGCCTCCTTTATTATACTTTAAGCCTATGTTCAATAGGGACTATTCATGGTTTAATTCTATGTTGCAATTAGGTATCGGTAAATGGATTCATATTTCAATAGTAGCAACTATGAGTATATTAATATATCTGTTTTATAAATATCTAAATAAGCAATTTGGACCTAACAAAACTATTAATATTATGTATGCTTTCATATTTTCTGGTGCCATGTGTTCATTAATTGACAAGATTTTTTGGAATGGTAGTTTAGACTATATATTAGTAAATGGGTTTTTTACATTTGACTTAAAAGATGTATATATAAATATTTTTATGGGGTTGCTAATCTTAGCATTGCTCTTTAAAAACAAAGTTTTAAACCAAATTGATGATGATATAGTAAAAGATTTTACTAAACATATTTTACGAAAGTTATAAATATAAATTTAATCATCGAAAGAATAAGAATTAACGGTTGCAGTTAAGTAACATTGTTCTAAAATTATTTGCCAACTTCTAAATAAATAATGGAAACAAGAAAAGCCGCATGTGGAATTAATATTCAACATGTGGCTTATTTTTATATGGATGTAGGGTGTACCCGTTCTATTGATAAATTGACACTTCTATCACCATTCTTATTTTTCTTTCCGAATATTTCCACTGCAATTCAATTCCCTATGTAAGTCCCCATAATTAATATATATTATTGTTAGCTTATATAACTAAATTACTTAATTACTTTCACTCTTCTCTTGTTCTGATTCATTAAGTCCTTCATTAAATCCTTCTTTAAATCCATCAATGAATCCGCAACCTACAAGGCTTAAAGCTATAATTGCACATAAAAAAACACTTATTAATCTCTTTTTCATAACATTACCTCCATCTTTACATATACAATTATACCAATGGAGTGATATTATTACAATAATTTGATTAAATCTCCACCCTTGAGCAATATTCCGAAACGGTTGAGCATTAATAATATAAGTGCTTATTCAATATTTATTTAGATTAGCTTTTTTGCGAAGTCCCAATTAGCGAAGCTTTTTAGACAAACGTTGGATCAAATGGATTTTCAGTAAATATTGACTTCAAAATAAGAGAGACGTTGAATGAAAAACTAACTTCCGTTTTAGCGCAAGCTATTGCAACCACAAGAGTAAAGTCAGTTTTAAAGCCTAAATTTGTGGTCAAAAGACCTAAAACAAGCTATAATTTATATAAGATAACCATTTTTTAGGGATTATAAGCAAGCTTAATAAGCCTACGGAAATCAGCTTGCAAAACTAAGTTCCGTTTGCTTCAACTTTGCATGATTAAATTCCGCTGATATTTGCCTTAAATTTTGATATCTTATTTTTTAAAAAGTGCAGGTTTTAGATGTATTTCATCTGCAGCTATATATTTTTTGCCTTATTCGGGGAGGATATTTGATGAAAGAAAGGTTTAAAATAATAAAATATTTTATAATTGCTCTATTAATTTTAATACCAGGAATAAAATTGTTTCTTGATTTACAATTTGGAATTACACTATTGAATGATGACAAAATCATTTATACATACATTGCTATCTATTCTATTTTAGCAATAGTTTTAGTATTTATGATGAAAAAATTTTCTTACATGTTGATAACAGTTATATTTTTGTTCATTTATGTATTTACATTACATATTGGTAATGGTTTAGATGATAGATTTCGTACTTCAGAAGAATATACCTCACCAAATAATGAAAATATATTAATAGTAAATATTCAAACTTCATGGTACCCAAGTGCTAATGTAAGATTTTATAAAAAAGTAGGCTCTTTCTTTAAAAAAACAATTAAGGCACCTAAAATAGAAGGCGAGTTTAATGATGATCGCGTTATAAGAATGGACATTTCATGGGAAGATGATAATACTGCGGTAATAAGTGGATTTATTGTTAAAAGAAATAGGGATAAACTTGAAAAGATTAAGGGAAATTTTCCAGATAAATGTGACTATGAAATAATAGATAACAATCTGTATTTAAAATTGGAATAATTAAGGAACTCCACAGAAGTTATTCTATGGAGTTCCTTAGTGTTTATATTATTTTCTTTATAGAAGTCTTCTTAATTTACTTATAAAAGTAAATGGTATAAACTGAATTTATTTGAATGTTATAGCTTTATATGATTATATATTTTACTAGTTATATCTTATTTTAGTTAATTATACTCATCATTAAGTGGCTCTGCTGCTTTAGATTCTCTTATACAAACGATATATTGAAAAAAATCTAACATGTTTGCTTCTAGTTCTTCTCCATTATAAGTATAATACATTGGTGTTTAAGAAAAAGGTGAATCCTCACCTGTTAATTTATAAATATTCAAATTGCCTTCTAATAAATCATTAGTTTCCTTAACTTGTGGATAAACAACTGTGAACTTATGTGGGGAATATCTACCATTCCCTGATATATTAATTTTCTCACAATTATCATAGTTATATATTACTGTCAAAAGCTTATCTTTAAATATTGAGTCATCAGAATTTAGATAGGCAGCAAACCACATTTTATCTTTTTCTTTACTTTGAAATGTATGGTTAAGTCCCCATTGTCCATAATACTTTCCCTTAGGCAATTCCTTTTGAAGAATTTTAAAGTTTTCATATATCATTTTATCTCTAGTGTTATCCCAATCAATATGATTATCCTTATGCTTATAAGCTTCTATTCGATTTAATACGTTAAAATTTACAAGGTTAAAACTAGTGAATTTTTCTCCAAGATACTTTCTATATATATCTTCCTTCTTTTCTATATCCTCTTGCAATTCCTTTGAACATTGAGCAGAAGTTTCATCAAATTTATCTGAATCCATAATGGCTAAATCTTTAAATTCATTTTCATCTTCTAAATCTATAGAACTATAGTTTTCTTTTAAATACTCTTGCATGATTTTTTTATTCTCAGGTGATTGTTCTAAAATTTTATCAGAGAATTCAATTGAATGTTCCTCTTTCTATATAATAAGCTATATCAATAGTTCATTTACGTTCATTTGGCAATATTATATTTTGAAAATAATTTATATATTTTACAATTTAAGTTTCTTTTATAAATTAGCTATTAAAGTAAGTTTCACTTAAATTTACTTCTAAAAGTCTAAATAATTTTAAAATAAGAAACTTAAGTTAAGATTTAGACTTTTCAAGTATCTTTTATTTAATTAAAAGTTTATTTTGATATACTTTAAAGGTAACCATTTTAATATTTGCTTTCTGTAAGCAAACAAATAAATATGTATAAATTGACAGAAGTTAACGCTATAAATATATTAAATTTGTTATTTAATGAAAAATATAATAATATAGTAAAAAATATACTAAAGTGATTTATTAGAATTGAAGGTGAGATTTTGAAAAATAAACTTATAAAGATTGAATTGAGTAGAGCGATTAAAAGTAAAACTATGGCTCTTGTACTTTTTTTAGGGCTATTAATTACAGTGTCACAAATTTTTACATATGTTATCCCAATAGCCAATTTTAATGAAAGGGTTGTGGTGGATAATTATCCAATGGCGTCCCCAACCACCGTATTTCAGGCGTGGATTGGTAATATTAATATACTTCCACAGAGCTATATATTTTTTGCCTTATTGCCATTGTTAGCGGCAATACCATTTGCAGATACCTTTTTTACTGACAGAAAAAGTGGATATATAAAAAATGTTCTTATTAGAACGAAAAAGAAGGATTATTTTTTAGCAAAATATATAGCTACCTTCATTTCAGGTGGATTAGCTATAACTATACCACTACTTGTTAATTTGATTATTGCAGCTATGTTTTTACCCTCATTTGTACCTCAAGTAACTCAAAGCTTTGCAATAGGACCAACACATTTATGGAGTAAATTATTTTTTACACATCCTTATATATATTTAATTGGATTTTTAATGATAGATTTTATTTTTAGTGGATTGATAGCTACTATTGGGTTATCAGTGAGTTTCTTCATTGAATATAGGTTCATGGCGTTAATTACACCATTTATAGTATATATATTTGTTTACACAGTACTAGGTTCTTTTAATTTAGCTAAATATATTCCCTTCTATTTTTTGCAGCCAGGATTTGAAGTATGTAATGGATATGTAGTTTTAGGAGAAATTATTGGATTATCAATCATTACATTTGGTATGTTTTTCTTCAAGGGAGTGAAAGATGATATATACTAATTTAAAAAATTGGACAAAAGAGTTTTTAAGAAATATAAAATGTAACTATCTAATAATCATAGGATATATGATTATTTTAGCTATTATAATTTTATTTCATATTAGAAGTGGAGTGTTTACTCATAATGTTCAAAGTGTGGCAGATGCATTTATATACGTATCAGCATATTGGTTTTTTGGAATTGAAATTATGATTTTAGCAAATTTTATGCTTTTTAACATTATTAAAGATGACCTAAGGATAAATAGTATTATAAAACAAAAAAGTAGGACTTTATTATGGATAAAACAGGTATATAAAATAAGCTTATTATCTATATTTTCTTCAATATGGATTTCCCTTTGCACTTATTTCTTTGGGGGATTAATGACTACACACTTTATAAACTGGAATAATGTGAATAGTATTTACTTTAAAATAAATAAAACTGTATGTAGCTCTATAAGTTTAAACTATGTAATTACAATGTTTTTATTATGTTCCTTTATCAGAATTGTTCTAATATTAACTATTTCATTATTAATATATTGGATAACAAATAAGAAGATTATAAGCTGGTTGTTTGTTGTAACCTTGGGATTTTTAGAAATTTCAGTACCAATTGTATGTAAAGTGATAAATATTGATTACACAGCAATTAATAGCATCTATAAATTAATTATTGGGTTTTCATATGGCATAGTTCTTATATTAATAGCAATAATATTAGGAGTTATTCTGGGAAAAAGAAAGGAATTTTATTATGAATAATATAAAATTTGGTGATGAAAAGAAAAAAGGAAGTTTCTTTTTACAGATTAAACATGATTTTTATAAAGGTACTATAGAGGGATGGAAAAGATATGCAATAGCCCTATGTATATTTATATTTTTATGTTTTGTATTTCAAATAAGAGCTGAAAAAATTATACAATTTAATAAGATTAGTAAAGAAATCTCTTTTTCAGATTTTATATTATTTATGTTTAGAGGAATGAATGTTTTTGATGGAAATGCAGTTGAACTACAAGATAAGCTGCCTCAATGGTTTTTAGTAAATATATATTTAAGCATTATCATTGGATATTTTCCATTGAAGGATTTAAGTGAATCAGGAATTCAGGTATTAATTAGAACTAAAAGCAGAGTTTCATGGTGGCTTTCTAAGTGTCTATGGGTCATATATAATGTTCTAATCTATTATACGATTTTTATCATTGTCATAACAGTTTTTTCACTTTTCCACGGAGGATTATCACTGGAACTATCAAAGGAGCTAAATCTGATATTATCAAATCTAGACATTTCAAAGTTTAATTTTAAAGGAATACTCGTAGTCGGAATAATACTTCCACTTATTACATCCATTACTTTTTCATTAATACAATTATTAATTTCACTCTTTACTAATTCAATTATAAGTAACATGTTTATCATTACTGTTTTAACTCTAACACCTTTTTATTGTAATTCATTTTTTATAGGTAATTATTTAATGATATTACGTAGTAATTTAAACATTGGAGACAGTGGAGTAAGTATAGTATATGGAATAGTTATATGTGTAGTATTATCAATAGCAACCATATTTATAGGAGCAAATAAAATTAAAAGGTATGATATTTTAGAAAAGTAATTATTTAAATGAGAAAATAAGGAGCATGAATATGGAGATAGAAGTAAGAAACTTAACAAAAAGAATTTCAGGAAATTTAATTCTTGATAATATAAATATAAAAATGACCAATGGTAAAATATATGGATTAAAAGGAAAAAATGGTTCAGGGAAAACTATGTTAATGCGAGCTATTTGTGGTCTTATTTTACCAACTGAAGGTGAAGTTATAATTGATGGACAAGTTCTTGGAAAGGATATTTCTTTTCCAAACAGTTTGGGAGCCTTAATTGAAAGTCCAGGTTTTATTTCTAATTATTCCGGATTTAAAAATCTTAAAATATTATCAGAAATACAAGGTAAGATAGATGATAATAAAATTAATGAAGTATTAACTATGGTTGGACTTGATCCAAAGGAAAAAAAGAAGTTTAAAAAGTATTCATTAGGTATGAAACAAAAACTAGGAATAGCAGCTGCAATAATGGAAGAGCCTGAGATAATTATTCTAGATGAACCAACTAATGCCCTTGATGAAAGTAGTGTAATATCTTTAAGAAAAACATTACAAAAATATCGTGATGCAGGAGCATTAATAATTATTTCATGTCATGATAGTGAGGAACTAGAATTTTTATCTGATGAAATTTTCTTTATGGAAAATGGAAGGTTAAAACCATATAATAAACGCCAAAAGGAAGGTGATAGTTATGAAGAAGAAAAGTAAAGTAATATCACTGGCTATTATTTTTATTTTAGTTATAGTAATTGGACTAAGATATAATTACATAAACAATAAGTATCCTCAGGCACCTGTAGAAGCTTATAACCTAGGGGATACCTTTGAATATAGAGGAATTACAGTAAAGGTAGAAAAAGCTAAGTTTATATCTGACAATGAAATAAAAAATATGAATCTAGAAGAATCTACTTTTTTTGAGAATGATGAAAGAAAAGCTATTGTAGCAACAGTTAACTTCAAGAATACAAGTAGTAAAGAGCAAAGCATAGAATGTGATTTTTTTGAAGCGGAATCTATTGATTGGCATAATGGTTTAAATTATGAAATGTTTATTACAATTAATGGAGAAGAGGCAAGTCCAAGCTTAACTTTAGCCCCAAATGAAGAAATCACATTAGATTTACCCTATGAAATGTTTGATTTTCAATATGATAAAAGTAGTTGGAAAAGAATTGAGGAAGTAAAATTTCGTTTAACATTAGATATATATCCAATAAAAAAGTATGTTAAACTTGAGATTTAATAATATATAAGCTCTAAGTAGTTATTGTTAAAGTTAATAACAAAAAAACTAGGGGAGTTATCTTTGTAAATACTTTACGTATATAAGGTAAAATTTTCAAGATATAATAAAATGCATAGAACTTAAAATGATTAATCAAATTATATTTTAAAAGTTTAAGATAGGGTTAACGTACCCTATTAAATAAGGGGGAAGACAATTGAAAATTAAAAAAAATATTTTTAAAGGAATTATGTTAGGAATGACGCTTATGACCATTATGTCAGCTAAATTAACTATCGCAGAAGCAAATAACTATACAGACACTGGATTTGGAGGTTTTTACTCAGGATATAATACTGTGAATACGGAGTACAGACCTAAGGAAGATGACTCTTCGTCATATATAAATAATTCAGGGTCACCTTGTGGTGTTTATGTTGATGTATGGGGTGCTAGAGGTAAGTTTGAAATTGCTAGAGATGGCAGAGGAATGGTTTTTTATAAATATGACGGACAAGAAGCTTCTTGTAATGTTAGTCAGAATAATGTATTAGTAGGAAAAGGACAAGCTAAAAAGTTACCTAACTATGTAAATGAAAGAAATTATAATGCTGGATCACTTAGAATGACAGGAACTCAATTAAGGGTAAATTTATCAGGGTTATGGAGTCCAGATAGTATATAATAAAATATCGAAAATAAAATAGTATACTTATGATTTGATTAATTGTTTGAGTTATATTTATAAAAATTTATCAAGATAGGATTAAAGGACATCCTATTCTTAGAGGGGGAAGACAATTGAAAATTAAAAATAATATTTTTAAAGGAATTATGTTAGGAATGGTACTCATGACAATAATGACAGTAAAAGTACCTATTGCTGAAGCAAATAACTATGTAGATACTGATTTTAAAGAGTTTTATTCTGGATACAATATAGTGGAAACAAAATATAGATATAAGTCAGATGACTCATCAGCATATATATTTAATTTAGGTTCACCTTGTAGTGTTTACGTTGATGTATGGGGGGGCTATGCTGTCTTCGACGATGCTGGTAATGCTTCTGTTAGACCAACTCAGCAAGAATGCTGCAATTACAATGGAAATGTATTAGTAGGTAAGGGACAAGCTAAAAAGTTACTTAATAATGTAAATGAAAAAGGTTATAATGCTGCACAACTTCGTATGACAGGAAATCAATTAAGGGTATATTTATCTGGAAAATGGAGTCCAGATAGCATATAATTTAAGGATAAATTTAAGAAAGAAGATTGTAGGATATATATTTGTATTTTACAATCTTTTTTAACGAAAATCTTAAAAGTGTTCAAGTTGAAGGTTTTTAGTATACATTTTGACATGTTCAATATTATAAAAAAATATAATTTTATATTAGTATTGTGTTGGGAGATTAAAAAATGAAAGAAAAAATGGGGAGATTAATTTTAAAAATTATTATAGCAACCATGTTTATTTGCAGTGTCTATATACTTATAGTTAAAGGTATGCCTATTCCAGGAAAAAATGTTTGGAATAATGAAGAAGTAGCAGAGGAAGATGTAGGAAATCTTGAAAAAGAAGAAAGTGAATTAAGGCTATATGAAATAGGAGAAGAGATTACATTTGGACCCTATACATATAAAGTTAATTCGGCAATGGAATCAAAAGAAAAAGGAAACTTTCCTGCACCTACAGATTATTCAAAAAGATATACATTTGATGAAAATGGCAACATAACTGGAGATAATTCTTATGTAGTAGTCAATTTAACTATTGTGAATAATACAAAAGAAGTTAAGGTACTCTACTTAAACAGCATGGGATTAGCGGTATATAAAAATAATAATACTAATGAATGTGATTATAGTGAATGTTTATCTTCAAGTAAACTAGAAGGTTATGGAAGAAAAGATTATTTTAGTACACAGCTTGAGCCATCAGTAGAATATACCTATGATCTTGTATTTATAATTCCAGATGAATCATTAAAAACCAATGAAGGTCAGCTTGTAATTAGAAGACAAGATGCCTCAACAGAAAAAGAATATGAAGATAAGATGAGATGTGTAGAAGTAAAATTTCATTAAATGAATATTCATATAAGGAGGTAAAAAGTGAAAGGAAAAATGGGTAAAGTAATTTGCATAATAATTATAGCAGGAATGTTTATTTGCAGTATCTATATACTTATAGTTAAAGGTATGCCTATTCCAGGAGAAAATGTTTGGAAGAATGAAGAAGTAGCAGAAGATGAAGGAAATCTTGAAAAAGAGAAGCAAAAGAAGAAAGTGAAAAAAGGATTTTTCAAGTAGGAGAAGAGTTTACCTTTGGACCTTATACATATAAGGTGAATTCAGCAATGGAATCAAAAGAAAAAGGAAGCTTTCCTGCACCTACAAATTGGAGTGAACGATATACATTTGATGAAAGTGGAAACATAACTGGAGAGAATTCTTATGTAGTAGTTAATTTAACTATTGTGAATAATACAAAAGAAGTTAATGAGCTCTACTTAAATAGTATGGGATTAGTAGTATATAAAAATAATAGTACTAATGAATGTGATTATAGTGAATGCGTCTCTTCAAGTAAATTAGATGGTTTTGAGAGAAAAGATTATTTTAGAACAGAGTTTGAGCCATCAGTAGAATATACTTATGATCTTATATTCATAATTCCAGATCAATCATTAAAAACTAATAAAGGGCGGCTTGTAATTGAAAGGCAAGATGCCACAACCAGAAAAGAAGACGAAGATAAGAAAAGACTTGTAGAAGTAAATTTTTAATTTTATTATTAAGCTTTAGAATAGAATGATAAGAAAAGAAATCCAATGTTGAATTATTTATCAAATATTGTATAGTCAACTATATCAGGAGGTGATTTATATAGAATTTATTACAAAATTTTTTTTGAAGTTCCAGCAGCTATAAATCTTTTAGTAATTAACATATTTTATATAGTTGGTAGCTTAGTGGCATTTCCTTTGATACAAAAGAGTAGCATGTTAGAAAAAGAAAAAAATTAGCTACTATTTTAGATACAGTATTTTTGATTCTAAATATGTTTGCCTTATTTGCATTATTTGCAATAAGTATATTTTTTTCTACTTTTATTTTTGACTCTGTTTTAAAATAGTGTTGATAATATATTATAGGCATGTAATATATTTAATTTAAAAGTGCAGTGATTCGAAATCACTGGACTTTAGTTCGTAATAGTTTAAGGTTGTAAGCTTATTTTTGAGCCGAAAAATCTGATACTTTTAAATCTACTTAATTTTACTATGATTAATTCAGGTAATATTAAAGCAGATATTTTTTTATGTTCAAGATCAAAATCTCTATTCATATTTTTACAATGCTTTTTTATGAAAGCTTCTGAAAATTCCTCAGGTGTAATCCCGAAGCACATCAATGCATCGTTGTAGAACATCATAACATCAACCATTTCTTCAACAAAAGCAGCTCTAACTGTTTCATCATTCATAATATCATTTTCCCCACGTTTTTTAATTATCGCTATTACTTCTCCCATCTCTTCTATCATCCATAACAAGCTGTTACGACCATTCTCTGCACAAAGAGGAGTCCATTTTTCTTTATATTTTTCCTGTAGTTCCTTTTGCATGATCATAATTTCTGATAATTTTAAATCTGCCATTTTTCTACCTCCAACAGTAAACTTATAATTATTTACTTATTAGACATATTATATCACGAAAGTTGTTTTGTATTTACTTTTATTGGTGTACAATTAATTTATATTTAGTTTTAGAGCTATGTGCGGAAAATTAAAAAAGGGGATATATAACTATGATAGAATATGGAAGAAGTATAAGATGGTTTAATAATTATAAAGATGAAATTGATTTTTCAAAATCAAACAAATTTGATTTTATGCAAATTTGGTTTAGTAAAGGGGAATTAGTACTTGATAAGGTATTATTTCCTAAAGAAGAATATGTATTAAATTCAAAATTCCCAGTAATAATTCATGCTGTATATGATATTGATGATTATGATAAATATAATAATGAATTGATTAGGATATTAAAATATTTAAATCATACAGAGGTTATTATACATCCCGTATGTAAAAGTCTTATCATAAATTCTCAAACTATAAATCTACTTGCTGACAACATTTATAAGACTAACCAATTATTAAAAAAGAACAATATAAAACTTTATATTGAGAATAATAGTGTAATGGACAAGATTAACTATACACCAAGTGACTTAAAAGTAGTATTTGATAAAAACCCAGATGTTGAATTACTCCTTGATATTGCTCATATAGATGACTATAATCATTTGGAAGAAATACTTAAAGTGAAATTTCCTAAATGCATACATATAGCAGATAAGCATTTTGATGTAGAGCATGAACATTTTCCTATTGGACAAGGTGAACTTGACTTTAGGTTAATTTTTCAAAATTACTTAAAGGACTATGATGGAAAAATCATATTTGAAGTTGTTGATACAGATGAGAATATTTTAGAATCTAAAAAAATAATTCAAAATATAATTGAAGCTTCAAAGAAGGGAAATACAACTAAGTAAATTTATAATAATGAGGCTACAAAATAGGGCATGAAATATCGAGTGTAAATATATTTATAAAGATACTATTAAATTGGGAGTGAGAAGAATGGATTGGATAAAAAATTTAAATGAGTCTATAAATTATATAGAAGAAAACCTTCATGGTGAAATATCCTATGAAACTATTTCAAAAATTGCTGGATGTTCTGTCTACAATTTTCAAAGAATGTTCTCATATATAGCGGAAAAGCCCTTATCGGAATATATAAGAAACAGACGATTAACAATTGCAGCCTTTGATTTATTAAATAGCACAGAAAGAATAATTGATATTTCTTTAAAGTATGGATATGAATCTCAAGATTCATTTACCAGGGCATTTAAAAAGTTTCATGGAGTACTACCTTCAAGTGTTAGAAATGAAACTGTACAGTTGAAATCCTGTCCTAAGCTCTCCTTTCAAATTTCAATAAAAGGAGAAAATCATATGAATTATCAAATTGAACAGTGGCCTGAATTTAGAGTAATGGGAGTATCACATAAAGTAAAAACAGCCAAGGCCTTTGAAGTAATTCCTCAGATTTGGGAAAACTCATGGAAGGATGGAACTATGAAAATGTTCCTTGACAACTTTCCCGACTATAGACCTGCAGGTTTTTTAGGAATTGCTCAAGGAGGACAATGGGGAGAGTCGGAAGAAATGGAATACATCATAGCGGTGACAAATCATGTTGATGTACCAAACTGCAAACATGTTCCAGTACTTGAAGGAATGAAAGAGTTTACTTACCCTGCTGCAACATGGGCAATTTTTGAAGCTAATGGAGAACTGCCAGATGCGACTCAAAAGGTTTATAAGCAATTTTATAGTGAATGGCTTCCTAATTCAGGATATGAATTAGCTGATCTTCCTGTAATTGAATGCTATATGCAAGAAAATCATCAAGAAGTTTGGATTGCTATTATTAAAAAGTAAAAAATATTAAATAATTGCAACTTATTAGAAAAACTTCTAAAATACCCTTGTAATTGACGTAGCGTCAAATGATATTATTTTCTTATGAGGACCTCATAGATTGAAAAAGGAGGTGGTTAAATGAGCCATTTTGAACCAATTCATCAGGTATCGGAACAATTTGGATTAACCAGTCGTACACTTCGTCACTGGGAAGACAAGGGACTTTTCTATAGTACCCGAGATCCACAATCAGGCTGGCGTATTTACAATAATGAAGCACTACAGAGAATACGTCTTGTAATATTGCTTAGGGAACTGGATATTCCTTTAAAATTTGTAAAAGTCATCATTGACAGCGCAGACCCTAAAGTTGCTTCAAAGATTATTAGAAATCAAATTAATAAGCTAAGTGAAGAAAATATTGTGATTACTAAGCGAAAAAACTTGTTAAGTAAATGTCTTTCAATTATAAACTCCATGGAGCTTCCATCCAATGAGTCAGAATACCTTGTGAATATGGAAGAAACATTGGCACTTCAAATCATTTCTACAAATAATATGATAGAGCAATGGGAGGATATTATTATGACAAATAACGCAATTACTTCAGGAGCGTTACGAATTGTTAGTTTACCTGATATGAGGTTAGCAGTATGTAATGTGATAAGCACTTCTCCAGAGGATGAAGCACTAAAAAAAGTTTTGGATTGGGCAGAGTCAGAACATTTAATGGGTACTGCTAGAATTTTTGGTTTTAATACCACCGCATATAGTCCAGGTTGTACAGAGTATGGATGGGCAGCTTCTATTACTGTACCAGAACAGGTTGTAATTCCAAAATGTTTTGAAGAAAAAAGGTTGCCAGGTGGCCTATATGCATCACTAAATAGCACTAATGAAGTATACGATTCATGGCAAACATTAATGCGATTATTGAAAGATAATAATGCATATGCTGTTGATGAAAGCCGTTTATGTCTTGAGGAACACATACCTAGTGGTGAAGGAAATGATTTTTATTTAAATCTGCTGGAGCCAATAACTAAAAAATAACTTTTAGAATCGTTAGCATTTATATAACTAGCTATGTCATCTTAGTTTAAAATTTAATCTATTCAAAACACTGCATATTCAGAAATGAATATGCAGTGTTTTTTAGGAATTTGAGGATATAAAATATTTAGATTATAAGTCAATGTAGAGATGCTAGTGTAAATCATCAAGATAATTACCAAGGTTGCCCATGGTAAAATTGTTTTAATTTTACTTTTATTGGTGTATAATTAGTTTTAGAGTTAATAATTAATCTAATCAATAACATTTATAGAGGTGAAGTGCTTGATAAAAAATAAAAGAAATAACAAGATATACACTCCAGGTATTTTTGCTCTTTTTGGAATGTCAATAGGATCTAACTTAGCTACAACTTTGTTTTCTTATCCTTGGCGTGGCATAATTGGAATGTATTCTGGTCTGATTATTGGGTTTTTATTAGGGAAGCTAGTAGATTATGTAGCTATGAAAAAGGAAAAACACTAAATTAATTTTAGAGTTAATAATTAATTATAAACCATAAGGAACAAATAAAGGGGAGTATATTAAGTGGATTTAAAATCATGGAACAATGATATTAAGGAATTAAGAAAGATAATATTGAAACCAGATAAAATTCAAGAAAGTAAAAGCTTGGCTTTAAGTTTGCATTCAATGGTCCATTTATCCATTATGTCAGGAGTAGATAAAAAAACTTTTGAAGATGAATTACGGGAAGGGTTAGATGAAAATACATTTAGAACTTCACAAAATCAAAAGGGACGTACTATCGCCTATGGCATTTGGCATTGTACTAGGATAGAGGATATAACAATGAATTTATTAGTTGCAGGCGATAAACAGATATTTAATAGGGAAAATTGGCAAGAAAAAATCAATTCCAATATCACAGATACTGGTAATGCAATGTCAGAAGATGATATTATGGAATTTAGTAAAAATATAAATATGGAAGAATTAAAAAATTATAGAATTGAAGTAGGAAGAAGGACAAGATACATAGTAGAGAATCTTTCCACTGAGGATATGAAAAGAAACTTTGATAAACACAGATTGCAACGTATATTAGACGAGAGAGCAGTATTGGATGTAAAGGCATCAAATTGGCTTATTGATTTTTGGGGTAGAAAGAATGTAGCGGGAATTATATTAATGCCAATGACGAGACATCAAGTGATACACATAAATGAATCTTTAAGTGCAAAAAAGAAGTCTAAATCAAAGGCTTTATAACAGGAGGATATAAATGAAGATTAATGACATTATTATTTCAGTGCTTTTAATTTTAATAATACTAAAGCAGCTAAAATATATAAAAGCCTTAATAATACCAATAAGAAAAAGGCTTATAGAGATTGTTGTTGTATTGTTTGGTATTATTATTCTCATAGGCATTATGTATTTTTATGCTAATACTTGGATTCATTATGTAATAGGAATGTTATGTATTTTTACGTTTATAAGCAGCTGGATTAAGGGAGGAATTAGCTCCCAAGGCTTTATATCAATGTATAGATATAAAGAGATTATATTGTGGAATGAGATTGAGAAAGTTCAACTAACTAATTCAAAGGATGTAAAAGTTAAACTATTTGGTGGTTTTATGGAGCAAACCTTTCATTTTAAAACCAGTGATTACCAGAAAGTTATTAATATTTTAAAGGAAAAATTACCTGTGGAAGCAGAGTTAGAAATAAATAATTATAAATAATTATGTAAAAATAAAAATACCCCATTATTCTATTTTGGATAATGGGGTATTTTGCAAGTAATCACTTAATTTTGATTATTACACCTTAATTTACTTATCTATGCATTATGATTAATATCTGAAATTATAAATAATATCATCCTTTATTTCTGGTTCCTCTGCTCCAATACTACTATATAATTTACATGCTGGTGAGTTGCTTATATTTGTTGGAATCCATATTTTCATTGAATTATTTAATTTTCCATCTTCAATAATTTTATTAATTAATCTTTTGCCAATACCATTTTTTCTACAGGACTTTAATGTACCTATTTCATATAAGCAAATCATACTTTGGGTGGTATCCAGACGACTTTGAACATAAGCAATTGCATATGAAACAACTTTTTCATCCATTGCTGCAACATAAAATAAATTATCGTCATTGGATAAAAATTTTTCTATAGCTTTCTTGTTAAAACAACATGGATCTTCTTCGCTTTTAACATTAATAATGGCATCTTTAATATATGAAATTTCATTGATACCGCATCTAAACATGTTTAAATTCATTTAGAATTCCTCCACAATATTTTATAAATAATTGTTGCTCATAGTATAATGCTAGAGGTAATATAAGTAAATTATAACATATAATACAAAATATCAATGAGTATTTTATATTTCATATTCTATAGGTTACTTATCTTTATATATTTCTAAATACTTTTTATAATTATAGTCCACTATATCAACATAATTTGCAGTTTCCTTATAAGGGATGTTATTTAGTGTTGCTCCATCACTTGAATAATTACTATCCTGTAACCATTCAGTGGTAATATTCATTCCCGCATTATAGGCTGCAACTACAGTATTTTGCTCAGAAAAGTTTTTCTGAAGGATAGAAATGAAAAACACACCATATCGAATATTAGTATCTGCATCAAACAAATCATCATAGGTGGTAGAACTTTCTCCTAACTGAGGTTTTAGCCAGTTAAAGGTATCTTCTGTTAGCTGCATTAAACCTCTTGCTTTAGCTGAAGAAATAGCCTGGTTATTAAAATTGCTTTCCTGTTTTATCATTGCATACACCAAATATTTATCAACATCAAACTCTTTACAATATTTATTTATAGAATCTTTATACTCAATCTGAAAGGTTTCTTGTTCATGAGGATTTTTACTGTTAAAAGAATAAATAAATAACATACCCCAACCAATAATAATTAAAATAAATAAAAGTTTTTTAAAACTAAATCTTTTTTTCTTCAAAAAAGTTCCTCCTCAAAGCTTATTTACCATAGGCGAAATAGTTATAGCCTTTTTTATATTTTAAAACTTATCTATAACTAGCTTATTTAATTTAATTATAGATTAAAACACTTAAGGAATTCATTACAAATTTCTTAAGTGTTTAATATATTTATATTATTTAATTTACATTTAAGGAAAGTGTGAAATATACATAAATATTTATGCACAATTATTAAACAGATGTAGCAAACTTACATATCCTCGTATACTGGTTCTCCTTCAATAAAAGTAGAAACAAGCCCAAACCTTTCAAAGTAAGTACACATCTTTTGACATGCAAATTTTTCAGTAGAATAATGGGTTCCACCCAAAACATTAATATGATTTTTTTGTTCAAGCTCATGAACTTCTAAATAATTTTTGTTATTCACTGAAATACCTGTAATAAGAACATCCACCTTATTTTCAATCATTTCAGAAACAGTAGCTATATTATTACCTCCACCTGCTACAATGGCTACTCTCCCATCTTTTATATTATTATTTCCATATAAATAGCATTTTTTATATTGCATGTTTACTTATATGTCGCAGTGTGATATAGTTTTAATATGATATATCACACCGTGACATATAGACATATAGAAAAATAGTAATACTAGAAAGAAGGTATTTTAATGAGTGAGGATAAAATTTTAAAAGCATTCATGCCTATGACAGAAACAGCTTTCTACATTCTTCTTTCACTTACAGAACCAAGACATGGTTATGGAATAATACAACATGTAGATAAAATTACTAATGGAAGAATAAAGTTAGGTTCTGGTACAGTTTATGGAACATTAGGTAAAATGGAAAAAAGTCAAATTATATCAATTTACTCTGATGAAAATAGGAAAACAATATATGAAATTACAGAACTGGGGAAGAGATTAATAAAAGCAGAGATAGAGAGGATTAAAGAATTACATGATAATGCAATAAAATATGAGGGGGATTTTTCATGAGAATTTTTAAACCATTTTGGAGCTTAAATATTAAAAATATAGAAAACTGGTTAAGTAAAAAAGCTTTAGAGGGTTATATTTTGAAAGATGTTAACCTTCTTATAAGACTATTTATCTTTGAAAAGGGAGAAGAAAGCAATATTAACTATAGAATTTCATTTGAGAAAAGGAGGATTACAGAGTTACAACCTTCTTTAATAAAAAATGGATGGTACAAAGCTTGTAGAAAAGGTAGATGGTTTTTCTTAGCAAATGAAAAGAATCTAGAAGATATAAAAGCTGAGCCATCTCGAGAGCCTTTACTAAGTAGATTTAAAATAGCTCAAATTCTTTTATCATTAATTCCAATTTATCTTGCTGCAAATATTGGCATTTTCCTAATATTTTTGATTCCAATGATAATTTTTTATTTTTTAGGTATTGGAGATATCACCTTCATAAAAGAAGTGTCTCCTGAGAAAATACAACATATAGAAACTTCTTATTTTACTTTGTTAGATATTTTAAATGTTGTAAAAGCGCTAGGTATTATAGCTCTGTTCATATATCCACTATATAGATTAAGGAAGAATGAATCGCAGATAAAAGAGGAATTAGGCTCTGATTATGTTAAATTTGATGGGGAATATGTATCTGAAAAGGAAGGTTCCCTACAAGAACATAGGAAGTTAATAGAGAAAAGATGCCCTAGTTTTTTAGAACCAGATAAATTAGAAAAATGGTTAGAAGATATGGAAGCAAAAGGCTTTAATCTTTATAAAGTTAAAAAAGGGAATATGAAATTTTATTTTACTAAGGGAGCTCCTAGAAAAATTAGATATATATTAGATTTTCAAAATAACCCTACAGCTGCATATTATGAAATATTTAAACTGGATCAATGGGAACTTGCATATACTGTTGGAACATTACCAGTTAAATGGAGTCTATGGAGTAAAGAATACACAGGCGAAAGACCTAATATATATACAAATAGAGAGGAACAAGCTTCTAATGCTAAGAAAATGGCTTTAACTTATTCAGCATTTTACCTACCTATTATAGTTATTATTTCTTATAGCATTATAAAAGTATTTATTCTTTTAATTAGTGATATTTCAAGGACAATAGAAGTTTTACCATATATGATTTTCATAGTATTATTTCTTGTGTCTATATTATTCTTATTTTGTTTCCCTTATTCAAAAATAATTTCATTCTATATTAGGGCCAAAGTGAGGGAATACTAGTATTATAAGGTGAATTATTTCATTGCATTCCCTCTCAATGAACATATTAGGTCTAAGCCAATATTTTTATAAGGTCATAATGCTATGTTGAAAAAACATAGCATTTTTATATTATATGAATTAAGATGCTGCAATCTTAACTTTTACTTCATCAAAACCACAATTCAAGAAAATATTTTTAAGAAGGTCTATAGTGTCCACAGTAACCTTATCAAGGAAGCCATCTTTGATTACCCTTTCTTCAGTCTTAGATTTTTCTGCTACAATTTCACTTAACATATCATCCATAGTTAATTTATTAAATATGGAGTTCTTTTCATCAAATATAAAAACCTCATCTTCATTTACATTATGAGTAAGGATAGAACAAGGTGGAATAGTTATGGTAAGTATATTCTTATCTATAGAAAAAGTAGCAGCACTAAAATCTAATCCAGCAGTAATATAGCCATTATATTTAATTACAAAGGATTTTTCAGTAAAAGGAATAGTAATATCCTTAAAACTTAAGCTATTCTTCACAGAAATCACATTAGAGTAATCATAACGGGAAGTAGCTAGCTCGGATATGGATATAAGTTTTTCAGATACAAAATCACTCTTTTTCTCTAAATTATTTTTAGTAGTTAAAGAATTTATAAATAAACAAGCAACAATTATAGCTATTATAAAAATCATAATCTTAATCTTCTTAAAAAAGGAAAAGAACTTTTTAATCTTGGATTTTTTCAAAATAATCACCCCGCAAAATTATCTTTTTAATGTTTATGCTATGGGAGTATATATTATGAATGTAATGAGATATAATGGTATAAAGTAAAATATTATCCAGGGGTCAGAGCCCGTTATAAAATTTGGAATAAAGGAAGAGAAGAATTAATTCACGTTAAAAGTCTATGAAAGTTTTATCTTACGCTTTTGTAATCTTCATGTAATGTAAGTAAATATGAAAAAGTACATTTAGTATATATAATCATAGAAGTAGATAATTTATTTTGGAGGTTAAGTTTTATGAAAAAGTTAGATTCCTTTACTTTAAAGATTATAGCTATGATATTTATGCTTATGGATCATATTCTAACTTATATAGGAACTGGTGGAGGGGTAAATATTCCAATGTGGTTTGGATATTTTGGAAAGATTGCCGCACCTATATTCTTTTTCTTAATAGTTGAAGGATTTTTCCATACTAGGAGTAAAAATAAGTACATGCTGAGACTATTTGCTTTTAGCGGAGTAATGCTAGTTGTAGATTATATATTAGGTATTCATAATAATATATTTTTATCTCTTGGACTTTCAGTAACACTTCTAACATGTATTGATAAAGCTAAGGAGACACGTAGAAATAATGAAAATTATATTATATGGGTAATGTTTTCTGTAATTACATTAGTAGTAGAGTTGTTTACTGAGGCTTCATTTTATGGCGTTACAATGACATTGATATTTTACTTCTTAAGAGAGAAGAAGGGGGTTATGGGTTTAGTATATATAATCTGTAGTATTATTCCCGTATTTACGGCACTTGGAAATGGAGAGTTATTTTTAGAATCTATATTAGTTTGGGATTATCAATGGATGATGGTGTTTGCTATAATTCCTATACTAATGTATAACGGAAAATTAGGTATTAATAATAAGTTTACTAAATGGATGTTTTATTGTTTTTATCCAATACATCTTATAGCAGTAGTACTTATCGGAAGGATATAAAAGTATTTGAGGAATTTAATATGGTGAGATATAATGGTATAAAGTAAAATATTATCCAGGGGGTCTGACCTCGTTACAAAATTTGGGGTATAACTTACCTTAAAAAGAAAGGAAATTTAGTATGTTTGAGTATATTAATGAAGAACTTATAGCTGCTAAGGAAAAAGTGTGGAGAAAAGAGAAGTTTGAGGGTATGATAAGCCATACGGAAGAATCTCTTGAAAAAGAAGTAAATAGAAAGATAGAACTTGAAAAAGCTCTTAAAAATGAAGATAAAGATGTAAAAAAGCTTGAATCTTTAAGTATTACTAACATATTTTATTCTATACTTGGAAGTAAGGAACAGCAGCTTGATAAAGAGAGACAAGAGTTCCTTGCAGCAAAGTTAAAGCATGATGAATGTTGCCACTCAGTTCTTATGCTAGAAAAGGATCTTGAATCCTATAAAGTGTTATTTAACAATTTACTTGATGCAGAGGCTGAATATGAAGCAGTATTAAAGAAAAAAGAAGCGTTCATATTAGGTTTAAATAATGAGAACTCTAAAAAGTTACTTGAAATTATGGAGAAGATTCCTTCTATTGAAGCTCAGAAGAAAGAGTTACAGGAAGCAATAGCTGCTGGTGATGCTGCTAGAAATGAACTTCAATTTGTAGTGGATTCTCTTAAAAGTGCTGATGGATGGGGGACCTGGGATATATTAGGCGGATGCCTTTTAGCTACAGCAGCTAAACACTCTGAAATTGATAAAGCTAAAGAGTATGCACAAAATACAAAAATTGCACTGATGAAATTTCAAAATGAATTAGCAGATGTGGATTTAGCAATGGATATAGATATAAATATTGGTTCTTTTGAAACTTTTGCAGATTACTTTTTTGATGGATTAATATCTGACTGGATTGTACAATCAAAAATCAGTGATTCTTTAAAAAGTGTATGCAACGTTGTATATAATGTAGAGGACATAATAAAATCCCTTAGATCAAAGCTTACTACTGTAGAAAGTGAATTATCTTCAATAAAAGAGAATATGAAATCACTTATTGAAGAGGTGTAAATATTTGTAATGGGGTCAGACCCCGAGGAAAAAATTTCCTCAGGTCTGACCCCGTTATTTTTGTTATTTTAGGCAAGACTGAACTTAGTAGTTTGTCTTTGGGTAAGCTGTGCTCCGTATTTAGAAGCTAGTGAGCCTCCCTTACTAAGAAAAACATCCTTAGCAATTATGGTATCCATAAGAGTTGATACCTGAGGTTCAGTGATATCTTGCTTAACCCCTGAAATTGATAAATTAACTTTATCTCCACTAGCATTAATAAAAGTCATTAATAATGAATATTCCATAGTTTAATTTCCTCCTTTCTCTAGGGTAAGTCACAGTTAATACTCGCGGTTAATACTATTAAGCATTAACTAATTTTGAAGTTTCATTTAAGTAACTATCTCTAGTAGAAGCACTTAAAACATCCTTAATAGCCTCAGCTACATCAAAAACATTTTCAGGGTCAACACTAGGTTTTACTCCAGAAAAAGTTTTTTTCTTATAAATTGTAGCTCCAGTCTTATCAGTTCCGTTTTCAACTTCAATATGAAAAGAAGTGGTGTTTAAAACTTTATCTACTGCCATTAAATTCACCTCCTTATCAGTGGTTTCAATGATTATATATGCACATTGAAAAATAAATGGAAAGTATAAATGATGAATAATTATAAAGTATTAATTCCATCTCTATTGAAAATGAGGTCATAGTAATTTCTAATTGCTGCATCCACAATGGTATTCATATGTTTAGTAATTCTATATCAAATATGAATAATGAACATATAATATAATGTAGTAGGTTTATGTTGTATTAACAAATTGTTAATGTAATCTAAATAGAAGGGGAATTAATTATGAGTTCAAATATGCGAGAGTGTTACGCCTATGGGACGATTTTAAAAAAAGGAAATCAGATATCGAAATTTATTAAATTACCGGTAGAAGAAGGAATTATATGTACACCAACTACAGTTGCTGCAATCACTATTGATCCATCATGCTTATGTAATACAAAAATAAAATTAGATTTTATATTAAATGTAGATAAGCCAGAGGGTATTCCATCTATAAATGTTGGCTTTCAAGTATTTAGAACCTGTAGAAATGAGTTTCAAAAGATACCAATAGGATCTCAGCAGTATTATGTAATTACGGGAAGCAATAAAAGTATATATACATTTTCCGTATATGATTATGAAATGGTTGAAAATAAATCATGTATCTATACAGTAGAAGCCACTGTATTTGCATAAAAGATAAAAGGTTAGTTCTTAAATTTAATTTGAACTAACCTTTTTTATTTAAAAAAGAAGTAATATTTAGTACTTTAGCTTAAATATTTGTAAGATTAATAATTATTTTTATTAACTTTTTTACAAATAATGTCCTCATTACATGTTGTATATATAGTCCCACATGAATAGCCTGTAATTTTTATAAACGGTGAAAATGGATCAAATTCTACCTGGTTTGAATTTAAGGTTTCAAAATAATCACTACCACTAGAGGTTACTGTAAAATGTCCACTTGCTAAGTTGATAACTGGTTCTGTAGGTTGTGTTGCAACTTTTACAGAAAATACAGCGGTAAAAGATTCACCTGGATTCAATGGATTAAAAGACCAAAGAATAAAACCGCCAACTGGTTCACCACTATGAGTTAAGATTCCTATTGGAACAGATACTTCTGACACAAAGCCAAGATTATTTGACAGTGAATCGGAAACAATTAAATCATATATAGGGTTAGGACCGGTATTTGTAACAGTTAAACTATACTCCAAGGTTTGACCTACATAACCATTTATAGGGGTATCCGTAAAACTACCTTGTTGAGATACATTTCTCTGAAGTTTAGTAATTTCCATGAAACTATTTGTAACATTTACAGTAGCTGAAGAATTAACAGGTTCAGCAGCAGTTTGTGGATCTATAAACCAATTTACATAACTTTCATTAATTTGGCTATCAATTAATGTTAGAGGGTTAACATTGGCAGAAACAACTATGGTTTCGAAGGTATAGACGTAAACAACTTCACCATTAGTAGCATCTACAAATGGAATAACTGGGAAGTTAATTAAATGACCCATTCTAGATTCTATAATTATAGGAGAGTCGTTTAATGTAGCATTATTATTATATTGTTGCCCAACTGGAATTATATCTGAAAGTTGAACATTATAAGCTAAGGTACCATTAGGAATTGTAAGGGTAATAGTATAAGTTATAACTTTTCCTATTACTGTATTAGTTATATTGGCATTCTTTGTAAGCTGCAATTTAGGGTAATTTAGTTGAACTTCATTTGTATCTATAGGACCAAACTCTATTGGAGTTGTTGTATTACTATTATAGGTATAGGTTGCAAAGTTCGTAGTATTACCACCAGCACCTACTCCTTCAAGTACTTCGATATCGAAAATCATAGTAAAGGTTTCTCCGGCAGGTATAGAACCGATAACCCATGTAACTGTGCGAGTTAGGTTATCATAAGACGCAATACCATCTGTAATAAATTCGATATTAGTAAAACCATTAAAAGGATCAAGTACATCTGTTATAACTACATTATAAGCAGGAGAGGCTCCAGAGTTAGTTACAGCAAGTTTATACCTTATTATATCTCCCACATTAACTGATAATGGTTCAATAATAAAACAAGTATCTTCTGTACAATTACTATGACTTTTTATTACATCTATATATGGCCTATTTACATTAATATCCAAACTATCTGATAAAGGATTGCCAGGGTCACCTTGTGGATTTATTGAATAATTTCCAGTAGCGTTATTGGTTTGTATTTCTGTATATGGAGGTAAATTATTGCCTGTTACCACCCTTGCATCAAAGGTAAAGTCAAGAGTAACTTCACCAGCTGTGGCATCAATAATTGATTGGGTTGGAAAAGTTACAGTCTGACCTACTTGAGTAACTTCTACAGGAGTTCCACCTATAGATGCGTTGTTCGTGTAGTTTTGTCCAGGGGGTAGAGTATCAGACACTATTAAATTATAAGCTATAGTTCCATTTGGGATAGTCACCCTTAAGGTGTAAGTTATAACATCTCCAAGTTGAACATCTACGCTAGAAGCTAATTTATTAAACTGTAGTGAAGGTAGTTCAGCTAACACAGTATTTGAAGTTATTGGACCATACTCAATATGTGGTGTTGAACTTACTGCATCAAAGGTTGCTGTAAAGGCATTAGGGATTGTACTACTGGAACCTCCTCCAGGTAAAACTAAAGCCCATACTATAGCATGTACGGTGGTTAAAGGTGCAATAGAGTTTATCATCCATATAAAATTATTATCATCTATAAGTTTAGCACCAACAGAATGAGTGATATTAACAATTTGTAGTAATGGAGAAAAAGTATCATTAACATTTACATGAAAAATTTCTGTTAGCCCAGGATTTGTAATAGATAATTTATAGTAAATCAAATCTCCTACAGAGGTTTGAATAGGATTTGAAACAAATGGACCTCCTATATCATTACTTTGAGTTTTTTCTAGAATAAGATTGCTATTGGTAACATAAACTGTAGTCTCACTGTTCTGTGGAGTTCCAGGATTTAATCCACCAGGGTCTAAGTCCCAGGTTACTGTGGCGGTATTAATCTGAAGCTGCTGTGGAGTCACAGTTATACTATTTATGGTTGCATCAAATGTGTATACTATTGTTATTGGAGCTAAAGTAGCATCAACAACTGGTATTATAGGTGTTACTAATGGATTTGTTGATAATGGTAAAGTAATAACATTATCAACTACTAAAGTTCCAGGGTTATAAGACTGCTCTGGAGGAAGTATATCTATAAGCTGAACATTATATGCTACATTTCCCAAAGGAATTGTAACTTCTACAGTGTAATTTACAACATCTCCAACGAATAAAGCATTTTTATCTACAGTTTTTATAATTTCAGGATTATTATAATTAAATGCTACTTTATTAGATAATGCAGGTCCTAAAGTTGTAGGATTCGTATCAAGAGTATCATATAGTGTTGAAGAATGGTTAGTCACAGAAGTACCAGGTGCAGGCCCTGAGTTTACATCAACCTGGAATACAAGGATTTCAGATTCTTCTGGAGAAATTGGACCGGGATTAATTATCCAATTAATTGTACCACCTGGTCCTGGAGTAGGTATTATCACTCCTGCAGTTACACTTGTTAAACTAAGATAAGTTAGAGAAGAGTCTAGAATATCTGTAGTAACTACATTATACGCAGGGGATGTTCCATCATTTGTAAGAGTTATCCTATATTCAACAACATCAGAAGTAGATATATTTAAAAGTGGAGATGTTGTAAAGCTACCATCTGGTATCAGTCTCTGTTCCTTTAATGCATTGATATGAGGTGTTCGTATTTCTACATCGTAAATATCAGATACTGATGCAACTGCGCCTAATGGTGTAATCTCCCAGTGAAGATCCGCTGTATTTGATTGGATTTGAGTATAAGGTGGAACTGTTACACCGCTTATTACCACAGTATCAAAAGTATATATTAATGTCATAGGTCCTAACCTTGAAGCCTCAGAATCTGTATAAAGTAGCTCATTTGGGGAGGCAATTAGTGTACCCAATGGTAATGGTGTTCCACTAAATGTTCCTGGAACATAATTTTGTTCAATAGGGATAATATCTCTAAATGATAGATTGTATACGGCAACTTCACTTGGAATTGTTACCGTTAGAGTATAGTTTATTGTACTTCCTATAGTAGCTACACTAGTATTAGCTGTTTTAAAGAAAGATACTAAAGGTGTATCTAGAGTAACTGTATTAGAATTTTCATTATAAGTTATTGGATTTACATCATTAGAGTCGTAGGTGGAGGTTGCAGTATTAAATATACTATCACCAGCACCAATTCCGCTATTTACATCTACTTGAAATTCATAGATTGCAATAGAGCCATTAGTTAATTCAGGAATATTCCAATTCAAAGATGGTCCAGGTGGGGTAACTGTACCTATTGTAGGTCCAGATATAGTTCCAATAAAAGTTATTTTATTACTTAATACATCATCTAGATTAACATTATAAGCAGGAGAAGCACCATTAGATGTTATTGTAAGTCTATAATAAATAATATCTGTTGGGTAGGCTGAGATATTGGAAGTTGTATAGCTTCCACCAGTGCTTACATTTTTTTGCTCCTTTAATATAGTGATGTTAGGAGTTTTTACAGTAATGCTTATATTAGATGATCTATTTACACTTTGGCCAATTGGAGTTCGACGCCAATTAATATTGGATCTATTTGTTTGAATTTCCTGAAAAGGCATACTGTGGGTAGCATTTGTTATTCTTGCTACAAAAGTATAAGTTAGTGTTCTTGTTCCAGAAGTTGCATCTATATCAGGATCCGTTGGGAAAGTAATAGTAAGACCTACTACAGTTGGTATTACTGGTAATACTGGACCTCCAGTATCTTGTCTTGTGGCTGGACCAATATAAGTTTGCCCGAGGGGAAGGATATCAGTCAATATAGGACTATAGGCTATAGTTCCATTAGGTACCGTATAGGTAATAGTATAGGTAATATCATCTCCTATTTCCCCTTCAGTAAGGGATGAGGTTTTCAATATAGTTATAGAAGGGGCTACAAGTTGTACAGTGTTTGTATTTATAGGTCCATAGGTTACTTCAAATCCATTATTGTTTGAATTATATATAAATGAAGAACTGTTTGGAATTCTACCATCAGATCCTATTCCAGTTAATGTAGTTACAGTGAATGTGAGTGTAGCACTAGCACCTGATGGAATAATTGGTATCTTCCAAGTGATAGTATTTCCTATATTAGAAGCTGAGCCATTAGTTGTAGAAATTGACCCTGAATTAAATGATAATAGTGGATTTACGATATCAGTCAAAACAGTATTAAAGGCTGATTCAGCTCCAGTGTTAGTTAAGGTAATTCTGTACTGGATTATGTCCCCTATGCTATAGGTTAAATTTCCAGATGTAAAATTACTTCCAGTTGAAACATTTCTTTGTTGTTTGCTACCTATAAGATTAGGTGTTCTTACCTGAAGGGTAGCAGAAGTATTAAATGGAACAGCTGAAGTACCTACATTATCAAGATCCCAATTTACAGTGGCATTATTAATTTGATTTTCAATAAAAGGTGGGACGTGAGTACCACTTACAACTCTTATATTAAAAGCATAAACTATTGTGACTGATTCAGTGGAGGCATCGACAAAGGGAATCACTGGAAAGGTTACTGTATCTCCTACAACAACTGGGAGAATAGATACACCATCCTTAGTTGCATTTCCTTCGTAGGTTTGAGTAGCCACAGGAAATTTATCTGTTACCTGTATATTATACGCAGTAGTTCCAAGAGGAACTGTAACTTGAAGTAGATAAGTTACTAAGTCACCTATCTTGGAGGATATTGGCGATATAAGTTTGGTCATGGTGATTCCTAAAGCTATTAAAGTAGTTGAGGCGGTAAAAGGATCTCCAGGAAATTTATATGACCTATCTGGCTGTGAATAAGGCCTTTGAAGTTCTGCATTATTGATATAACTTTGACCACTAACAACAAGGGGTGTAATTAGTACATCATAGGTAAATGTTAAACTTTCATCAGGAGCAAGTTTAAGAATAGTCATAGATATATTTTGACCTACAAAGGTTGGCGTTGAATAGGTACCTGTACCAATGACACTATAAGTTCCTGTATAGCTAAGGCCAGTAGGGATTACATCTGTTAAATCCATTTCAAAGGCATCAGTCACATTACCCTCTTGGTTTTGAGGATTAGAAATTGTAATTGAATAGGTATAGGTTTCACCAGCTTTTATAGCATTTACATCAGGTCCTGTCACTGTTTTTGCAAAGGTTATATTTGGCTGACCGAAAGTGACTTCAACTTGATCTCGACTACTGTAACCAAAACCTTGTGTGTCCATACCTCCAAGCTTAGCAAGGTTATTATTTATACCTACAAAATCTACATCTGCAACAGGAATAATAAAATTAGCAGTCCAAAAACTATTTCCAGGTACTGTACCCAAAGCCCATCTTAGACCGTTTGGAGATACAGTGATTGGTGTAAAAGAGGTACCAAGAGTTCCACCGTAAGTTACAGGTAGAGTATCAGTTAGGGGTCCCATATTTAGTGGAGCATATTCATCTATTTCAATACCTAGTTGTGGAGCTGTAAGACCTAAAGAGCTATAGGTGATTACAAATTCCACACCATCTCCAGGAGCAACTACGTTGCTTGTTTTTAAACTACCATCTTTATAGAAGTAATTAACTATTTCTTTTGAAATACTAGGTAAACCTATACTTATACGCGTACTAGAGTTATCAGGGGTAGGTGTTATAGTAGTATCATTTGTACCTGTAATTGTAACATTATTATTTAGTGAATCACCAGCACTTACAGGGCCTCCTAGGTAATAATTATTGCTTGTTGTAGTACTAAAGGTAATGGTACCAGTTGTACCTGTAGTAAGTAGACCAAGATTCCAAGTTAAGGTAGTGGTGCCGTTGGGATTTATTGGTGGGTTAGGGTTAACAGGTAATAAAGATGCAGAGCCTATATTATAGGTTTGGCCGTTACCTATAACATCGGTTATAACAACATCATCTACATCATCATATTGGTTTATTCTATAAGTTAATGTATAGTTGTTTATCTGTCCAACATCTGTAGAAGAGGATGACACACCTTTATTAATAGTGGCATCCATAGAATTAGTCACAACTATACCTTGAACTGGTCCAGAAGCTCCATTCAACGTTGATACATTTTGAAGAGGTGTCATATGTGAGATTCTATCTCCACTATTTTCAATACAATTTGCTGTATAGTTATCCCAAATAGCAGCATTAAATATAATTGTATTTACGCTATTAGGTGACAAAGTCACAGTTCCCCAATCAATAGTTACAAAATCTTGACACAAGGGACCTACTGAAGGAGTAATTATAGTAGGAGTAGAAAGTTCTACACTATCTGGACCAGTTACTGAAAGATTTCCAAGATACCTTGCTCCATTTGGGAAATTGTCAATTAAGGTAATGGTAGAAGGGATTAGGCTATTATTCATAATAGTTAAAGTATATTGATATGGCCAAATCGGTGGAGTAATAGGGCTTAAAAGCCCCGCTCCTTTTGGAATTTTACTTGGAGCAGTTTTTACAATATTATATCTAAGTGGTATAAAATTAGCAGAATCAGATTTAGTTATTTGAATATTTCCTGGATCATCATTACCTCTAGGCATAGTATCTAATGTACCCTCAAGATCAACACTTATTAGTGGTATATCAAAAGGAACAGGCAGCCCACTATCTCTAAAAAATTCATCAGATTTTAAAGTAATTCCTAGATTGTATCCAATCTCATTGGATTCTAAATCTTTTATACTTTTCCATGTAAGTATAATGGTTCCGTTTGCGCCATCTGTAGTTGAAGTTGGCGGTATAAGTCCACCAGCATAAGAAACACCATCAGGTAAGGTTAAAACTACTGACAGATTATATCCTCTCTCTGTTAAACTTGTATTTGAAAATGATAGGTTTACATCGTTAGTCATGCCAAGAACCACTCTTATTGGGTCAGGAGATATGCTTAGGTTAAAATCATTGGGGTCTAATGCCATAAAATCACTTCCATAGGTTTTTATAAAAATCATAGTATAGTATATTCTTTAGTAGTAGTATAAGTGCCTTAAAAGTTATTTTACAGTTGTTAAATATTAACATAAAGTATTGATTCCATCCTTATTGAAAATAAAGTCATAGTAATTTCTAATTGCTGCATCCACAATAGTATTCATATAAACATTAACATTGGGATGAACAGCTTTAATTTCATTTAGCATTCTAGCAGTGGAATTTCTTATTTTATAACATCTCTGAGTATCAAAGAATTCACCATTTATGCGTGGAGTTATTCCAGAAGCTTTAGTTTTAACCTTGCGATTATAAGTAAAACTATCAACATAAGGTGGTAGAGAAGTTAGATTAGCTGTGGATAAATTCTCCTTAGAGGGAGTATCTTTTCAAAATTAAAGGATGATATGGGAATACCAGTGATGTCCTCGCAGATGCCATTAAGTTCTTCCAAATCTTCTTCAGAATTAAATTCATATATGGGATCATTAATTTTATTTTCTTTTTTCATGAGAAACCTCCTTATAAATTATTTAACACTTATTATATATGCTTTTATTAAGAAAATTCACTAGAGTCAATGATTAAAAAAAGATTTGGATAATATTTATTGGGATTTCAATATATGAAATTGTAATCTTATGCAGTAAAATCATACTTTCATGTATTTTTATGGAATGTAAAACATTAAATGCATTATAATAAATTTAGCACATATGCAAAACAAGAGATTGTCTTAAACAATATTGAAGGTTTAAATTTCGATATTAAAGGGAAGAATAATTGATAATAGTGAGTTGAGGAGAATTAGGTATGAAAGATATAAGGAGAAAGAAATCCAAAGGAATTCAATTAAGTAGGAATATTTTCATTTTAGTTATAGCTATATTACATCAACCTATTAGTAAAATTATTGAAAATAGAAACCTATATGTTGCTTTTAATTTAGCTTATTTATTGCTTGCGATATATTTTATTACATTACTTTTGAAAGATATGGGGTATTGTAAAAGTAAAACTCAGTAAGTTATTTTAGCAAAGTTTAAGAAGGTATTATAATTAGTAATTAACATACAGTGCTTATTAGAGAAAGTTTTGAAACCCCCATGAACACAACAAATAGTTAACTATTTTACTATTTTACTATTTAACTAGGTCTATATATTAATATTTATATATGAATATAGTTTTGTAGATAGATAGTTTCATAGGTAGAATGTGGTGTAATTTAAGGTGAGATTTTAATAATATAACTTAATGAAAATAAGATTTTAATAATTTGGTTTCGACCACGTTATTAAAAATAAAAGTCTGTGTATTTCACTAGAATCTTTATGGGATGTACATCAATATCCATATAGCTTGTATATTCTATCACTGTAATCTTCAACAGAGCCAATTAAAAAAATAATATTGTATAAGTATTTTAGACAGTTCAGGATTAACTTCTGGGTTGTCTTTTTCAATGTATAGGAAAGTATAGATTTTTACGTTTTATTGGTTTTACCTTTAGGAACGTGGCGCATGCCACTTTTTTTATTTTTAATAAAATAATTTTCCACTTTTCGTCTAAATTGCTTATTTAGTATATAGAGAGTTAATTAAGCAAGGATAGGAGAGAGAAGATTATGAAACATACAATTATGGGTTTTAGGCAGGATAAATTAATAAAGTTTGGACTAGATATTATTGATGCAAGTATTCTTAGGTATTTCATTGATTTTAAAGAAAGTAATGGAATGAGCACAAGGGAGGTAGAGGGACATATTTATTATTGGCTTCGTTATGATGCAGTTTTAAGAGAGTTTCCTATTTTTAGAATGAAGAAATGTACAGTTCAATCTAGATTTTTTAAATTGAGAGATGCAGGAATGCTTACTCATCTGGTTGTGAGGGAAAAGGGAACATACTCCTTTTTTGGCATAGGTGAAAATTATAAGGAGCTTATAACTAGAGAAGGAGCAGAGGAGGAAAAATCTAAGGGTATGGATGAAGAGTCTAAAGGGTGTGGATTTAAATCTACAACAAATAATCCCTCTACTAAAGATTCATCTACTAAAATAAATAAAAATCTTCTTTTGGATAAAAGTACCTTTGAAATAATAGAGTATCTGAATTTGAAAACAGGAAAAAACTTTAGAAGCTCAACAAAGATAACTATTAGGCTTATTAAAGCAAGGCTTAGTGAAGGCTTTACCATAGAGGACTTTAAAACCGTTATTGATAATATGAAATATAAATGGACAGGCACCAAGTTTCAGCAATATTTAGTTCCTACTACTCTCTTTGGCAATAAATTTGAGAACTATCTAAATCAAGAAAGAAAATCAGAAAAGGAAAGTGACGGGAAATTTAAGAGGGGAAATATGGTCCTTAGTGATGAAAAAAATAAAGCTGAGTTAAAGGAAAAGTTAAAGAATATAGTTTTGAAGGAGGACATGTAGCATGGATATGGTGATGCCACATAGTCTAGAAGCAGAGCAGGTAGTCCTTGGGGTGCTAATTAACGATAAGGATAAAATTTATGAAGTGGAGGATATTTTAAACTTAGAAGATTTTTATTATGAAAATCATAAAATAATTTATAGAGGAATTTTAAATCTTAGAGCTAGGGAGATTAATATAGATTTAATAACCCTTTCCGAGGAACTAAAATCTAGGGAGGTTTTAGAAAAATGCAACGGTATAACATACCTTTCTAAGCTTTCTAGTTCGGCTGTGTATCTAAGTAATATAAGAAATTACTGTGAAATTATCATAGATAAAGCAACCAGAAGAAGGGTTATAAAAGCTTGCAGAAAAGCCATTGATGAGAGTCATGGAGAGTTCCTTGTAGACCAAGTGGTGGAAGAGTTAGAGGATAATATTCATAAAGCCTATAGCAGTGCAGCCATGGAAGATATGGAACCCATTATGGATACACTGGAGAGTACCATAAGTCATATTGAAAAAAGATACCTGGATAAAAGGGCCCTTGAAGGTATTTCCACAGGGTATAAGGACCTAGATGAAGTGACCTCAGGCTTAAAATCTGGAGAACTAGTTATTATAGCTGCAAGACCTTCCATGGGAAAGACAGCCTTTGCTTTAAACCTTGCCCAACATGTTTCCAAAGAGGCAAAGGTGGGCTTATTCTCCTTAGAAATGCCAAAGAACCAACTAATGCAAAGAATGCTTTCTGCTAGATGCTTGATTTCTTTAAAAAATATACAGAGTGGAAATCTAGAAGAAGATCACCTAAATAAGCTTATCATAGGAGCCTCAGAACTTTCAAAGAGAAAAATTTTCATAGATGACACATCAACTACACTTCCAACCATAAGAGGAAAGGCAAAGACTTTAAAGCAAAAGGAAGGTTTAGATGTGATAATAATAGATTATCTTCAGCTCATAGAATCTGTTGGTGTAAGCTCATCTAGAGAACAAGAAGTTGCAAAGATATCAAGGGAGCTAAAGGCAATGGCAAAATCCTTAAAAATCACCGTCATAGCATTAGCTCAACTCTCCAGGGCAGCAGAAAGTAGAAATGATCCAAGACCAATGCTATCAGACCTAAGAGAATCTGGCTCCATAGAACAAGATGCAGATATGGTGCTCTTTCCTTACAGAGAAAGTTATTATGACACTGAAAATAAAGATAAAGATAAAGATGAAGAGGGGGAGGCTCCTAAGGAAATCATGGAAATTATCATAGGTAAAAATAGAAATGGTGAAGTGAGAAATGTAAATCTAGGATGGATTGGAAAGTATCAGAGAGTGTTGGGGCTTCAGTAGATAAAGGCTCTTAAAAAAGTATAAGAATAGACAATTAAAATCCTAATATATTTCGTATCCTATGTAAAAAAATAGGTGAATATAGAATTTTAGGTACAAAATTGAGCCTTTCATGTATTAAAGGTTTAAGAAAAATTTAACATAAGTTACAATAGTAACAAGTGAGTAACATGTAATTTGTTATATTAAATCTAGGCTAAACAATTATGTGAAAATAATGTGCGTGCATTATTATATATTAATAAAATATTAGGGGGAATAATTATATGAAAAAGAAAATTTTACTAAGTCTACTACTAGTAGCTGGACTTGGAATTACTGGATTTGCAACAACTGCAGAGGCTGGAGACATAAGTGATAAACCATTTAAATTTTATTTTAGCATTAATGGTAGTATTAACAGTACAGATCGTAGATCAAAATATGATTCAACTTCTGCTTATATGAGAATGGATTGGATAGAAAAGGGTGCAGGCGAATACCGTGTAAAAGTGGTTGATGAAAATGGTAAGAACTTTTCAAAAACTTGGTGGAGTCGCTATTTTAGTTATGGTACACCAAGAGGAACAGAAGCGAGGATTGCTAACCATGCTTATGAGGATAGAGGATATGGAGTAAAGATTAAATTACAAGGCGAAGGTCATGGAGGAGCAGTATCATCAGGAATTTGGAGTACTAGTGGAGTTTGGAGTCCAGATTCAGTTTGAAGAAATTAAAAAAATAAGTTTATGCTATACCAGCTAAAACTGGTATAGCATAATTCTGATAGGAGAAGTTTATGATAAAGATTGAGATAAAAAGAATATTTAAAAGAACATCCTTTTATGTAGCTCTTTTAGTAGGAATAACAATAGCTTCTTTAGAAGTTTTTAGTAATAATCATATAAGATTAAGTTCACAGGATTTTATAGACTTTTCAAATGGAGCTTATAATAATTTAATGTTATATAATATTGGAAAGTATGTACGAATGCTTCAAATGTTATTCCCATTAATTGTTACTGTTGCTTTTGCAGATGCTTATTTAGAAGATGTAAAAAGCGGTTTTATAAAAAATATAATCACAAGATATGACAAGAAGAAGTATTTAATTAATAGGTTTTTGGTAAATTTTGTTGTAAGTGGATTAATTATAAGTATTCCATTTATAATAAATTATATGTTATATGCATCTTTTATTCCTAGTATAGAGCCGAAAGTATTTTTTAGTTCATCAGTTGTAGAACCAAGAGATTTTTTACCCTATATATACTTTAACTTTCCATTATTACATGTATTTTTAAGAATTTTCTTGTTATTTATATATGCAGGAACCTTTAGTAGTATTGCCTTAGCTGGTAGTATATATTTTAGAAATAAATATGTTATTACAATTATTCCTTTTATAGTTTATATAGCAATGGATGTTATAATCACTATGGTATTAAACTATAGATATTCTCCAATGATATTTTTATTTAGAACTACGGGGTATAATCATATATTTATAGCTATTCCACTTATACTAATCATAACTTGTTTTTCCATATTTATAAATGGAGGAATGAAAAATGAGCTTATTTAATAATTTAAAAAGAGAAATTAAGAATAAAAAAAAATATTTTATTTTAACTACAATATTTATTTTAATTTATTCATTAGCTTTTTATTTTATGATGTATTCAGTAGAAGATAAAGCAGTAATAAGTATTATTTCAACCTTAAATGGACAAGGCGGAATGGCAGGAGCTGTAGCCTTTATATATTTATATACACCTATTTTATTCTTTGGAATTAATTCTCACATAAAAAGTAGTGAGAAGGAAAGCTTCCTAATAAAGATGAAGAATCGTAAGAATATATTTAATAGTCATGTATTTTTTGTAATAGCTCTTTCAATCATCATAACTATGATAATAATATGCTTAGGATATTGTATTGGAGGGGTGTATGCAAGTGGTTTTGAAAATCTATGGCCTAAAAATGATCCCTTATACACATCGCCACAGTATGGAAATTTAAATGTACTTGAAATTTTAAATTCTATACCAATATATATGGTGATTTTAAAAATCTTTATATTAAAATTCATGGGACTTTCTATACTGGGGTTTTTTATTTTAATTTTAAGAAGTGTTATAAATAACAGTGGAGTATTAGGTATAGCAGTATTGATCATTCCCTTTATAGATGTTGAATTTTTAAATGGTGCACTGTTTATGGAGAAGTTTTCTTTGAGCATAGAGAGTTGGGTTAATCCTAGTTATTTTTTAATAAATATTATATATTTAATTTTCCTTCATATAGCTCTTTATTTAATAGGTAGAGAGATTTATAAGAATAAAGATTTTATAAGTAAAGGATATTAGTATAATGGATAATTTAAAATCATTTAAAAATATATTAAAGTTAGATTTGATTCATGGATTTAATTTTTATAAGAAAAAACTCATATTATTTTTAGCTATCATGCTTATTTTGAATATAGGATATATAGGAACTATAAATAATTACAATGGAAATTTAATGGATTTATTTTTCACTATATATAAAGATTTACGGTTTAATGAAATATCACTAGATATTCCTATAAATTGGTTAATTATAAATATTTTTTTAGTATTCATTTTAGGAGATTTTATTAGTGAAAATATTAAAAGAGATTCCAACTATATTTTACTTAGAAGCAAAAAAATTTTTTTATACTGGATATCAAAGTGTACTTGGATTGTTATAAATGTGATTTTTGTATATTTAGTACTAATGGGTTTAACCTATTTATTAGGGGGAGCAGCTTTAGGATTTAGTTTAGGAAATAGTAGCTTAATAGATAATGAATTAGCTATTAAAGTACCCCATTTTACTATTCTTATGTCAATGATTACAACATATATATTAACATCCATAGCGTTGGTATTTATGCAATGTACACTATCAATAGTAGTAAATTCTAGATATTCATTTTTTATAACAACTGTAATTTTAACAATGTCTATAGTATCTAAAAATAAATTTCTTATAGGAATTCATTCTATGGTTTTAAGACATAATTATTTTAATATTGAAATTGGGTTATCAATAACATTTTCAATTATTTATACAATATTGATAAGTGTTATATTGATGATTTTGGGATATAAATTATTAAAACATAAAGATTTTATATAATAATGAGGTGTATTTATGAATGAAAATTATTATTTAAAGGTAGAAAATCTATCTAAAGAAATAAAGAATGCAAGAATTCTTAATAATATAAATTTAAACCTTAATAAAGGAAAAATATACGGATTTAGAGGGAAAAATGGTTCAGGAAAAACTATGTTATTTAGAGCTTTGTGCGGGTTAATAAAGCCCACAGAGGGGAGAGTAGAAATTGATGGACAAGTATTAGGAGAGAATATTTCATTTCCTGAAAGTGTGGGGGTTGTTATTGAATATCCTGGTTTTTTACCAAACTTAAGCGGCTATGAAAATCTTAAGCTTATTTCTGAAATTAATAATAAAGTAGGAGCTAAGGAAATTAAAGAAATTATATCAGCTGTAGGATTAGATCCAGAGGATAAGAAGAAGTTTAAAAAATACTCTTTAGGTATGAAACAACGCCTAGGAATAGCACAGGCCCTAATGGAAAATCCAGAGCTAATAATATTGGATGAACCTACCAACGCATTAGATTCAGATGCAGTATTATTGATTAAAGAATTACTTATCAACATGAAAAATAATAATAAGTTAATTTTATTAGCAAGTCATGATAAAGAAGAATTAGAGGTTTTATCAGATGAAATTTTTTATATAGAAAATGGTTCTATTGTTAATCATGAAATATTAAGGGAGGAGCAGTAATGAAAAAAAGTAAAATAGCAATATTTTTATTAATTACTATTTTATTAATATTTGGATATCGCTATTATAAGGTTAATCAGAATGTTCCTTTAAAATATACAATGGAATATTACAAAAATGGGACTTATGCAGATTGTGAAGGTCTTGAAATAAAGATACTTTCAACAGAAACTAGAAAGTCTGATGCAACAAATCAAGTTGGAACAGAGTATATAGAACTTGTAGTGAATTCAGAAATTGTGAACACCACCTCTGAGGTTAAGGATGCTATTACTTTTCAAGAATCTGCAATAGTAATGGATTATTATAGTACCTATGCAGGTCCTGCAAAGCTATCTGAGGGTGATTTAAGAAATGTTCAACCAGGAGAAAAACTATTAGTTACACAGGTGTATACTCTTGAAAAGGAAGTATATGAAAAAGGAAAAGATAATGTGTATATGTATTTAGGAGAAAAGCTATACCCTAATGAAACAAAGGAAAAATTTTATGAAGGCATTAGATATAGAAAGGCACTAAAGGTTTAGGGGGGAAATATGAATAAAAAATCTAAAGGTTATATAATAGCAATAGTATTAACAATAATAGCGGTATCCCTTGTGGTATATGAAATTAAATCAAATAGAGTTAATCTTAGCATTTTTAATAAGGAAGAAGAAGTTTCACCATGGAAAGAAGAAGTTATATCATGGGAAGAGGAAAAGAAAGCAAGTAATGATAACAAGGAAGTAAAATTATCACAAGAAGATGAAGAGCTGTTAAAGAAAGTTCCTATAGGTGAAAAAATATTAAAAAGTATCAATTCTCCTGATAAGGAAGATATACATTATAAAATGCTTAATGCTGTAGACAATTTTAAGACATGTAAGGGAGAGTTTATTGAAGAAGGTTCCATGGGAAACTCTCGTATGAAATGCACCTTTGCAGTTGATACAGAAAATAAAACTTCTGTAAGTATAGATGATTCGGAAGGAAAAGAGCCTGTAACTTTAATTTATCATGATGATAAAAGAAAAGTTTTTGATGATAATGATAAAATCTATAGAGAATTTGAGGAAATTCAAAATAAGAGAAAACCTACAATAGTAAGACCAATTAGATTATATTTAAAACCAGATCTAAAGAGAGCAGACCTTGGGTATTTAGGGATAAGCCACTATATTATTTCTGCAGATGCGATTTCTACATATCTATTTATTTATGAAGATTGGGATTATACAGAGTCAACTTTTTTAGAAAGAGATGTATATAAGCTAGAAGGAGTAATTAATCCAGCGCTATCTAATATGGCACAGGGTAAGTTTTCTTTATTTATGGATAAGGAAACTGGAATAATACTTCAATTTCTATCCTTTGATGATAATGGAAATGTCAAATACAAATTAGAATGTACTAGTTTGGAAGTAAATATTCCAATAGATGAAAGTGTATATAATAAAGATGTTTCTGAATATACTAAAAAATGATAAATTACAATACAAATTGAGGTATGAAAATGAAAATAAGTAGTGAAAGCTCTGAGAATATGAAATTCTCAGAGCTTTAATTATTTATTTTTACTTTCATGTAATGAATTTATACTTTTGAGAAAAGTTAATGATATATAATGTTATTTATGTTAATATTTTAAGTATAATATAAAAATTATAATGTTTTAACATAGTTATTATAAAAATTATGTTAAAGAACATAAAAATAAGGCTATAATTAGCTAAATATGGGGGTAAAAATCTATGAAGAAGAGAATTTTAGCATTACTACTTGTAACTACAATGGCAATTACAATGGTAGGCTGTGGTGCAAAGGACTCAGACCATGGAGATAAGGCAGAAAAGAAAACAGAAAGTAACGGGGGAGAGATGTCTTCCCAAAAAAATTTATTTGATGTAGAAGTAACATTGCCTGCAGCCTTTTTTGACGGAAGTGATAAGACTACTATAGAGAAAGAAGCAAAAGCAAAAGGGGTACATGAAGTTAAAGTCAATGAAGATGGTTCTGTAACCTACATTATGGATAAGAAAACTCACAAAGAGTTATTAGCAAGTATGAAACAGGCAGTAGACGACAGTATTAAGGAGACTTTAGCTGATAAAGAAAATTATCCTTCTTTTGCAGAGATAAAGTATAATGATGATTTGACACAATTTGATATTATGGTTGATAAAGCATCCTATGGTGGGCTTCAACCTTTTGTAGCAGTAGGATTTTATATGTCTGGAAATATGTATCAAGCTATGAATGGAAAATCCTTTGATACAGCAAAAACCATAGTGAACTTTAAAGATAAAGCTACAGGAGAAGTCATTGAGAGCGGGGATTCTTCAGCGCTAGGTAAGGGTGGAGAATAGGTTATAAATTTAAAGGGTAGTTACATTTATATATGAAGAATAGATATTGATGGAATAAAAATAATAGGGGTTTTCTTAAAGTAAAATAACTTAAATAAATGGTGAGCATGCACTTATATTAAAGTACATGCTCACCATTTTTGATAGGATTAGTGATATATTATAGTTTACATAGTAACTTTATATATAAAAAATATAAAGGCAAGGGTTATGATAGTAGTAAGTATACAAATTGTATAGCCTATTTTTTTAGAATTTTTCTTATAAATATAGTCTAAACCATCTAAAAATCCAAGTGTAGCAGCTGAGATTAAACAGAATATAGATAGTATCCTAAAGGTAATATCATTTTTATTAGAGGAATAATAAACCATGTAAAATAAATAAAAAAGTGACATGAGAGATACAGTAGTTAGTAATGTCTTAAATTTCTTCATAGTGCCTCCTAAGTTTTATATTCTTTGAAGTTTTAATAATTATTTCTAGATTATATATAAAGTATATACTAATAAGTGGTAATTTTGAAGGGGAGGTATAATTGGTTATAGGATATATTAAATAGTTAAAAGATTAGAGTTAAGATACTCATTAAAAAGTTCAAGTCTGTATCAGAGGAATATAAAGAAAAAATAAGAAAATTACCAGAGGACACTATAGATGTAATAGCTACCGATATATTTGACTTAGAAGACATTAGAGATGTAGAGAAGTATTTTTAGTAAATAATCAAAAGCTAATGAGGTTATCGTACTAAAAAATTATTGCAATAGTTTTTTGTCTAAAAAAAGGGGCTGTCCCATTAACATAAGATAAATATGCTAACGTGACAGCTTTTTGTAAGTCCATAGAAAATTTGATGATATTTTATGTCTTATTTACTCTTCCTCAAGCATTTTCAGTATTTTTGCAGTTATATGAGCATATTCCACATTTCCTCTATCTCTAGGTCTATCCATATTAACATCAATAATGCTTCTAATATTTCCAGGGTTTTTGCCCATTACTACAATTTTATCAGATAGATAAACAGCTTCATCTACTGAGTGGGTTACGAATAGAATTGTTTTCTTATTTTTCTCCCAAATATTCAAAAGCTCTCTTTGTAATATTATACGAGTATAGGCATCAAGTGCTCCGAAAGGTTCATCCATTAAAAGAACTTCAGGATTATTAGCGAGGGCTCTTGCTATTGCAACTCTTTGCTGCATTCCACCGGAAAGCTCATAGGGATATGCATTTTCGAATTCCTCCATATTTATTAACTTTAAATATTTTCTTGCTTCTTCAAGTCTCTGTTTTTTAGGCACTTTTTTAAATTCAGCACCTAGAGCAATATTATTTATAACGTTTTTCCATTGGAGCAGAGAATAATGCTGAAAAACCATACCAATTTCAAAGGATGGCTTAGTAATCTCTTTGCCCTTGAAAAATACATTCCCCTTTGTTGCTTTTTCTAAACTGGATATAATTCTAAGTAGGGTTGACTTTCCACATCCAGAGGGGCCTACAATAGATATAAAATCATTTTCTTGGACTGATAGGTTTATATCTTTTAAAGCATGTACCTCTAGTGAACCCCCTGTAATAAATGTTCTGCTAAGATTTGATATTTCAATATAATTTTCCATACTATCACCCCTATCTTACTTTACTTTGCCAGGAAAAGTATTTCTTTTCTACGATTCTATAAATTCCATCAAGGCTTGCTCCTACAGCACCAATACAAATCATTCCTGTGATAACCAAGTCAGTTCTGCCGAGTTCATAAGCATGGGTTATTAAATAACCAACACCTGATAAGCTACCTGGAAGCATTTCTGCAGATACTAGGCAGGACCAAGCAATTCCAAGGCCTGTCCTAAGTCCTGTTATAATAGTTGGGGCAGAGGCTGGTAGGAGAATTTTAAAGAATATATCCCTTTCTGAAGCTCCAAGAACCTTTGCAGATTCTACTAGAGTTTTGGGAACAGTTCTAACAGCAAATATAGTATTTGTAAGTACAGGGAAGAAGGTACCTAAGCCGATAATAAACATCATTGAGAACTTAAAATTATTTAAAAAGGCTTGGAGTTCTCCGCCCTCTATTTTAAAAACTGTTGAAAAACTTGCTACACCAAACCACGCCAGCACTAAGGGTACCCATGCCAGTGGTGGTATAGGTCTAAATATATTAATAAAATTATTAAATAAATTATATACCCTTGCCTTATATCCCATTAACAGACCTAATGGAATGGCAATAAATACACCTACAATATATCCAAGAAGTACTCGAGTTAAACTAACTAAGACATTTACAGGTATTGATCCAAGGCCGATAAAATCGTTTGTGGCATGAGCAAAGTTATCTAAAACTGATACTATTCTTGGCAAAATTACAGCATTATTAATCCTAAAGGAGAGTATATGCCATAATAGTATAAATAGAATAGGCACTAATAACTTCCACAATATTTTTTTTAGATGTTTCAAACCTTTAACCTCCCTCTATAAAAAAGCTTCCTAGCATAAATTAGGAAGCTTTTCCATAATGATAATTCTATTCTAAAAATCTAAAATCAAAAACTAGTTTCTTAACTTTTTCAAAATCTAATCCCTTTAGTTGTCCATTAAATTTATCCATCGCATTAAGTTTTTCCACATATATTTCTATACCCTTATACCAATTTTCTGATGGAGCTGTGAAGTATTTTATCTCACATTTATTAATGGTTTCTTCTGATACACCAATAACTTCTGCCATAATCTTTGACACTTCTCCATGGTGTTCAGTACAATATTTTGCGTTTGCAGCTACAAGCTTTGTAAAAGCTTTAGTTACCTCAGGATAATCATTGATAGCTTTATCTGTAGCAGCAAATACACAACATGGGAAGTCATTCCATTGACCGTTTTCTGGGAAGTCCTTCAGATTTAATGATATTTCACCTAAACCTTTTTCTTCTGCAGCTTCAGGATGGTGTGATGGCCCTACCCAAGCATCAACTTGCTTGCTAGTTAAAGATGGCAATAGATTGTTTGAACCTTTAAGATCAACTAAAAGAACATTTGCTGAAGTATCACTTGGATTTTCAGTTACCTTTAACCCTTGGGCTTTTAAAACTGATTCAATTACTATTCTAGGTCCACTTACTGGTGAATGATAGCCAAGTTTAAGTGGTTGTTTTAAATCTAATATGTGTTTTTTTATATCATCCCAATTCTTTAAATTAGTGTTTGGTGGAAATACTAAGGCAATTCCATCACTTTGGAAAGGTGCTGCAATTTTTAATTTAGCTCCATTATCTACAGCAGTAAGGAAAGCAGTATTTGATCCAAATCCATAATCCACATGCCCTTGGCTCATAAGATTAGCAGTTTCAGATCCACCTTTACTAGGAACAAAATTTAAGATAGCTATTTTCTTACCATTTTCTAATAATTCAAATTTATCCTTAGAAAGTGGATTGAAATATACTCCAGTTTCTTTAAATAGCTCAGGTTTTTTTGTAGCAACATTCATTATACCTGTATGTAATTCGTTTCCCCAGCTCATAGTAAGCTCTGGTACCTTTTCATCGGATTTAGAAGCTTCTTCAGTAGAGGCTGGTGAGCTTGTGTCCTTTGATGCTTTCTTTGAATCACATCCAAAAGCAAAAACAAGGATTGATAATGCTAATAATAAAATTAGTGATTTTTTCATAATATCCTCCTAAAAATAAATATTTACAAACAAGTAGAATTATATAAATATATAGCATTTAAGTCCAATTAAGTTTTTAGATAATAAAATCTTTATGTATTTGTTTTTATAATAGGTGAATCTGTAGTATGTATATTTAAACACTATTATTTAATTAACATTAATAATTACTTATATGAATTCAGCAACAAATATAAAATTAATCAATAGTAATAAAAAAATAAGCCAATGACACTAAAGCGCCATTGGCTTACATTTAGTTATTCTTTACAGTTATTCTTTATAACATGCTGTTTTATATCTTCAACATCCTTTTTTACATCTTCCATTATGCTTAATTTATCTGTTATTTTTGCTATTATCTCCTGGTAGTTCTTTTCTCTTTCTTCTTGCTTTTCATCTCTTTTTTCTTGAGCTTTTAATATATAGAATATTAGAAATATGCTGAGCACTGCCCATATTCCTTGAGACATTGCTATTTTCAATATTTCACCTTCCATTAATTTCAACACCCCCCCTAGTTATAGTTAGGATAATATTTAAACTTTTATGCATGCTTAAAATATCCCTTATTACTATATATGCAGATGTGTTTATTAATGCAATCAGCTAAAGAAAGGCTCACCATAATCTTTTATGATGAGCCTTAAATATTATATTAAATTTCTACGTTGAATATCCAACCTTCTGGTGCTTCTATATCGCCAGCTTGAATTCCTAGTAAAGTTTCATAAAGTTTTCTAGTTACTGGGCCAACTTCTGTTTCACTATGGAAAACGTGTTTGTTTTCTTTATGTTGGATTGCTCCGATTGGAGTGATTACAGCTGCAGTACCGCAAGCTCCAGCTTCTGCAAATTCACCTAAGTTATCTATTAATACGTCTCTTTCTTCTACCTTCATACCTAAGTTATGCTCAGCTAAGTATAATAGAGATCTCTTAGTTATACTTGGTAATATAGATGGAGATTTAGGTGTAACAAAGGTACCATCTTTAGTTATTCCAAAGAAGTTTGCAGCACCTACTTCTTCTATTTTTGTATGAGTTGCTGGATCTAAATAGATACAATCAGCAAAGCCTGCTTTAACAGCTTCTGCATGAGGTAATAAGCTTCCAGCATAGTTACCACCAACTTTAGCAGCACCAGTTCCCATAGGAGCAGCTCTGTCAAAGTCAGAAGTTATGAAGTTAACTGGAGCCATTCCACCTTTGAAGTATGGTCCAACTGGTGTAACAAAGATTCCAAATATATATTCCCTAGCTGGACGAACACCTACATTGTCACCTACGCCTATTACGTAAGGTCTAAGATATAGTGTTGCTCCACTTCCATATGGTGGGATAAGTCTTTTATTTGCTTTAACAATTCTTCTGCAAGCATCTAAGAAGAATTCTACTGGTACTTCTGGCATTAAAACTCTTCTACAGCTTTCATTTAATCTTTTAGCATTTTGATCAGGTCTGAATAAGCATACTTTTCCATCTTTATGAGTATATGCTTTTAAACCTTCAAAACATTGTTGTCCATAATGCAAGCATGTTGAACCTTGGCTAATTGTTATTTTATCATCTTCAACTAAGTTTCCTTCATCCCATTGTCCATCTTTATAATGAGAAATAAAATTAAAATCTGCCTTTAGGTAATCAAACCCTAATTCTTTCCAATTGAATTCTTTTTCCATTACCAAATCTCCCCCTAATAAAATTAACTTTTTTATTTGATTTTTTAATGTGTAGTTAACATAATCCTTAATTTTCAATGAAATCGTATACTTGCAAATTGAACTATGTAAATGAAATCGTATACTTTTATATGTTTAAAAAATTTAGAATTATGTGCCTATAATACTATACTAACACTTTTAAATATTTTATCAATAATTTTTCATGATTATATTAATACTATATGTATATTAATGAAAGGAGAAATTAGAAATGAAAAAAAGATTAACCGTTGAAGGTATGACTTGTGGAAAGTGTGTTACCAATGTTAAAACAGCATTACAAGGAGTTCATGGGATTGATAATGTGGATGTACACCTAAAATCTCAAATAGTAGTGGTTGATGGAACAGATTCTGTTAATGATAAAGAAATGAAGTGTGCCATTGAAGATGCAGGTTATATAGTAGAAAAAATAGAGCAGGCTTAGCTTAAAAAAGTAATGGAATACCTTTTACCTTTAAAAATGCTTTTGCTTAAAGTTTAGCAAAAGCATTTTTTATTTAGCATATTCTTAATAAGTTAATATAAGGTATCTTAATTTAAAAGAAAGTTTTAACAGGCTTTACGTATTACTGCAACTTAACCTATAGACACATCAATTACTTTAGCTACATAATCATCCATACCTGACTTTGCTAGTATAGTGATAGACTGTGGCGAATTGCTTGAAATTTTAGCACTATAAGCTTCAGCACCATTTACATCTAATTGTTCGGCTCTATTTATAGTTATTTTATTTTTATACGCAACCTTATAATCTTCAAGAATATCTGCAACTCGATTTTCTAAGTCTCCAGTAGGACACTCAAGTATTTTTATTCTGTCAATTGCTCTTTCAAGGTTTTCCATAGGTTTTTTCCTCCATTATTTTATTAAAAAGTCTATTGTATCGTAAATCGTAATTAGTATTTCCTATAATGACTTGCTTTATCAATTAATTTAATCAAGGGAACATTCTTTAGGGTGGGTAAAATCTCTGGAATAAAATGTTATGGGGTCAGACCCCAAGGAAATTATTATAAGTACTTTATGGTCTTGATTATTTTTTTAGGCCTTTGAAGAAAGATTTACTTAGAGGTTTTCCTATAGGATTAGGAGCTGCGTTGGGTTGGCTTTTGATAGAAACTAGATCTTTTGCAGGAAAAATGGAATAGAATATTATAAGAGGTTGAGTTTTCACTCAACCTCTTATTTGTTATATATTTTTGAGTAAAGAAAATTAATTAAATTTATATTATATTGCTTATTGATTTTAATATTATTTAGGTTATAATTAATATTATTAAACATAATATGAAAGGAAGGTTAAAATGGATATTGATAAAATACCACAATGGATACTTGCTTTAGAGCAAGAAGATGCAGGTTTTTTGAAAAATTTTGTGCTGAAATCTGGATCTTTAAAAGATATTGCAAAAATGTATGAAGTATCTTATCCTACTGTGAGATTGAGATTGGATAAACTGATTCAAAAAATTGAACTAAATGATAAGAAAGAAGAAGAGCCATTCCAAATATTTATTAAAGGATTGGCAGTGGATTCTAAGCTTGATTTGGAAACTGCAAAGTTAATTATTGACAAGTATAAGAAATGTTTGAAAGGAGAATAACCATGTCAGATATAAGTACTATTATTATTGCATTTGTAGTTGCAGGTGCACTCTTAGGAGTTGAATATTTTCTTGGTAAACAAAAGAACTGTTTATTAGGAGGGATTATACCTTTAATATCAGTGATTTTTGCAATATGTGTGTTTAGATTTACAAAACTAACACTTAGCTTTAGAAATTTATTTCCATTTCTCATATTAACTAATATGTTTTTGGCAGAATGGGAATATGGACGTAAGAGATACAAAAAAGAAAAAGAAGCTGAACTGGATAAAATGAAAGCTCAAGATATAAATTAATTATATTAAACCAGGGGTATAACCCTATGGTTATTTACATATTGTAGAAAAAAATATATAATTTAGATAGTTATAAATATAGTAAGGGAGTAAAAGTAATGTTAGATCAACGTGGTTTGAAGTCCGTAAGAAATTTTTCAGTATGTATGTTGTTAATAAGCATTGTAATTAATATAGTACTTGTACTTCGGCATTTTGGGTATGATGTTAATATGATTCAAGATTTAGGATATGAAATTAGTATAATCGAAGAAATAAATATAAAAAATTATGTTGAATTTTTCACTTTGCCTTTTGTGGCTACTGCTATTGCAAGTGCAATAAATAGAGCTAAGGATTTATCTCAAGAGGCTAAGGATGAGATGAGATCTAAAATGAAATTAATGAAATCAGGTACTATTTTCTTCATTTTATATATTCTTTTTTCTGCACTTATAATAAAGAAGTCATATTTTATTGTTGCCGCTTTTATAATGCTAGGAATTTATGTGAACCTAATATTTATTACAGAGAAAATTATAGTCTTAGGGTTGAATGACCATCAAATGAAGTGGCGAGCAGCAGTAAACGGTACGGACTATCCCGTGGAAGGTAGTAGTATATTTTGGAGATTTAAACCTTGGTTTATGCCTTTTGAAAGGGTGCCATTTAATAAAAGGAGTCTTGGATTATATAATATTGTTGTTATGGTTATATTTACATATACCCTAATAGAAAGTAAAATATCGGATATATTTGAGGTTATATTTTTTATAATTGTTCTTAGAGAAATCTTTTCTCTTATAGAGTATATCTTAGGATTATATACATCTTTAATAGGTGTATGCACTGGGGTGACAGAATCACAGGAGAGCAGAAATGGAAGCCAGTATTGGACTGTATATGTTACTGACTTTAAAAATAAAAGAGAAATTGCCTATAGAACTTATAATTATCCTTTTATCTCTCGAGGAGAAGAGGCTAAAGTTGTTCATGGCATGTTCTCTAAACGAGTAGTTCTCATTAATGGAAGAACAATTTAAAATTTATGGCTTTTGTAAGTTATAAAAGGTTGAGCATGTACTTAATAATTATAAGGACATGCTCAACCTTTGTTTAAATAAATTTATTACTTTAAATTCCTTGTGTTTTTTAGAATAGTTTTTTAAAGCAACTTTTACATATTAGAGTTTTTCCTTTATTGCAGGACATGATATTATCTTTGGAAACTTCCTTTAGACAAAGTTCACAGATTTGTTTAGAGCCTTTACTGGAAGATAGATTGTTATCTCCAGGGGAAAACTCTTTGCATAAACCTGAGGCACTATAGCTATCTAAGGTTTTATTTTTTTTGTTACTAGGAGGTTCATAATTTATTATGGGCTGTTTTTCTTCTAGCTTAACTATTTTATAATCCATGGCATAGGAACTTTCCCCAAAGAGTTCAAGTTCAAATCTTGGATTTTCTTTATCGTAAAATTCTTCTATAATAAGTCTTCTTACTTGGGCATCATTTATTATAAGGCCACTTTTTTCAACACCATCTAAAATACTTTTTGTTATGTTATTTGTGTCTGGATGACGTTTTTCACTTTTATAATAAACCTTAAGGACAGCTATAAGTGCCTCTGTTAAGGTTACACTTGGATTTTGAACCCTACATTCGTAGGCTATTTCTTCCTCGTATAGTGCATATCTATCATGATATTTTCCAGAGTTATATGGTAAAATAGCTCTGTTACTGCTATTGAAAAGTTTAAAGTTAGATTTAGAAATTGGTGATCCCTTTACCACAACTTTAGCATAGTTAATATCTTTCATTTTAATTCCTCTTTCTATGATTGTGTGATTAATTGTTTAAATAAATAACTTTAGTAAGTATATTATAACACAGGAACTTATGTTTAAACGAAATAATAATACTTTAGGTAAAGGTCAGATTATTTTATATAATTTTAAATAGTATTCCTGCAATACCTGAGAGTATCATCGCTTCCATTGGATTTACTTTAGTTTTTCTAAGTAGAAAGAGGCAGACTACAAAAATAATTATAGATTTTATTTGAAGACTCATTTCTACCAAATTCCATGTTGAAGTTCCTAGGAAGGAAAGCATTAGTATAGTACCAGCAGAAGAAGCAATAAGTCCTATGGAAGCTGAACGAAGTCCTTTTAAAATATTTGAAATATTTTTTGATTTAGTATGATTTTGAAAAAAATTATACAAAAAAAGTGAGATGAAAAAGCCTGAAATAATACATCCTAAGGTAGCTACAAGGGCACCGAAAATCCCATTAATTTGAATTCCTACAAAGGTGGAAGTATTAATGGCTAAGGGACCAGGAGTCATTTGAGATATAGTAATAATATCCGTGAACTCTTGCATAGTAAGCCAGGCATGTTTCTCTACTACTTGCGCTTGGATTAAGGGAATAGTTGCATATCCACCGCCTATACTAAAGAAGCCTATTTGTAAAAAGCTAAGAAAAAGTTTAAAAATATAGTTATACATAAACCTTCCTCCTAAAATTTGTTTTTAAAAATGAGACAAAGGATAATGCAACTTACTAGAATAATCATAACGTTTATATTAAAAATAAAACTAGCTATGAAAACTACAGGAATCATTAAAGAGAGTAAAGCATTTTTTTCTTTTGTAACAGTCTGAATCATGGTTACTACTAAATCTACAATCAAAGCGGCAACTCCCGCTTCCATTCCCTTTAATATAGATGAAATAGTGGCATTATCACGGAAAAAGCTATAGCAGGTAGAAATTAAAGATAGTATTATAAGTGGAGGAAGTACAGCAGAAATACAGCTGATAACAGCACCTAAAAAGCCAGCTATGCGATATCCAGATAATACTGATAGATTTACAGCTATGGCTCCAGGAGAAGACTGAGCTATTGCTGCCATATCTAGTAACTCTTCCTCACCAAAGTATTGTTTTTTCTCGACAAAGTATTTACGAATCATAGGAATTACTACATAACCTCCTCCAAAGGTAAAGGCACTAATGAAGAAGTTAACTCCAAAAAGCCAAAGGCAAGTTTTATATTTTGAATTCTTATTTAAATAATTCATGGAACCCTCCTTTCTCTAAGTTATACAATTATATTACTTGTACATAGATAAATAAAATGATAATATTTTATGAAATACATTACTAAAAAGTAATGTAAAGGAGTGAGATTTATAATGAACTTGAGGCAGATGTATATTTTTAAAGAGGTATGTGAAGAGTTGAGCTTTACGAAGACAGCAAAAAAATTATATATGACTCAACCAGCGATTTCACATGTTATAAGTGATTTAGAAGCGGAGATAGGTGGAAAACTTTTTGAACGAATTGGGAGAAAAATTCATCTTACAGGAACTGGTGAAATACTACTACATAAAGTGGTGCGAATAATTGAACTTCATGAGGAGTTAGAGAATGGTTTTAAATATCAAGAGGAATTAGTAACTATTCGAATTGGATCTAGTATTACTATAGCTAATTTCTGGCTTCAGGAATGGATTAAAGAGTGGAGGCGAAAGTATGGAAGAACACCATTAAAGATTCAAGTGGATAGTGCTACTAATATTGAAGAAAAATTATTAAATAATGAAATAGATATTGCACTAATGGAGGGAGCTATTCATAATAAACAATTGATTAGTCATGAGGTTTCTTCTTATGAAATGTCAGTGATATGTTCCTCTAATCATGATTTTGCTAAAAGTGGAAGGTTAGAAATCGCGGCGGAAGAGTTTGCTGCACAACCACTACTACTTAGGGAAAAGGGATCTGCAATAAGAGATACCCTTGATAGTGCTTTATTACTTAAGCATATTTATGTGGATCCTATGATGACAAGTGTAAATTCACAAGCACTTATTCAAGCTGTAAAGTATGATTTTGGAATAAGTGTTATTCCAGATTTGCTGGTTATGCAGCAAGTTAAAGAAGGAGATATAGCAAAATTATCAATTAAGGATATTAGGCTTTTCAATTATAACTCAATTTGTTATCATCGAGACAAGTATCTATCCAAACCAATGCAGTGGTTCATTGATTGTTGTATAAGAATTAAGTAAAACATGTGTAATTACTCTTTAAAAAATGATAAAATGTATGAAGTAATCACATTTGTTGATATAATTGTATAAATGTGTGGATATATTATTTTAGCATGTGGATAAGTTTAAGTTAGTACCTTAAGGGTAAACTTTTAATATAAACTTTCATAGTGTGTAAATTATTTAAAAGTAGGTGAAAAATATGAAAGAAGCAAATGAAGTAAAAGAAAATTTTAAAATACTTGCTATAGAGTCAAGTTGTGATGAAACAGCAGCTTCAGTAGTAGTGAATGGAAGAGAAGTTTTATCTAATGTTATAGCTTCTCAAATTGATATACACAAAAAATTTGGTGGAGTTGTGCCAGAGGTAGCTTCAAGAATGCATATAGAGGCTATTAGTGCTGTGGTGGAAGAAGCACTTAGAGAAGCAAATCTGACTTTTCAAGATATAGATGCCGTGGGCGTTACCTATGGGCCAGGGCTTGTGGGAGCTTTACTTGTGGGGCTTCAATATGCTAAGGCTTTGGCTTATGGATTAAATATTCCCCTTATAGGAGTAAATCATATTGAAGGTCATATAAGTGCTAATTTTATTGAGCATAAGGATCTAAAACCACCTTTTATTACTTTAGTAGTATCAGGAGGACATACCTTTATTGTTCATATGAAGGATTATGGCAGCTTTGAAGTTCTAGGAGAAACTAGAGATGATGCAGCAGGGGAAGCCTATGATAAAGTGGCTAGAGCTATTGGACTTGGATATCCTGGTGGACCTAAAATTGATAAGATTGCTAAAGAGGGAAATGAGGACGCTATTAAGTTTCCAAGGGCAAATTTCCATGATAAGACACTAGATTTCTCCTTTAGTGGAGTTAAATCAGCAGTACTTAACTACTTAAACTCTCTTCAAATGAAGGGTGAGAGCTATAATCAAGCTGATGTAGCTGCTTCCTTCCAAAAGGCTGTGGTAGATGTATTAGTAGATAATGCTATGAAGGCTTGCAAAGAGAAACAAGTAGATAAAATAGCTATATCTGGAGGAGTTGCATCTAATTCTTATCTTAGAGCAAAGCTTATGGAAAGAGGAGAAAAGGAAGGGATAAAAGTTTTATTCCCAGCTCCAATTTTATGTACAGATAATGCAGCTATGATTGGAAGTGCTGCTTATTATGAGTATAAAGCTGGTAGAATTGCAGATTTAACACTAAATGCAGTACCAAATTTGAAGTTAGGACAAAGATAGGCATAAAGATTTAAATTTAGGATTTCAAATGTTGAACCGTATCGTAAGTAAGTGAGGTTTTTACTAAATAGAAACTAATGAATAATTAGTATTTAGAGTTTAAAATTTAGTAAATATATAAATCAATAGTTAGGAGAAAAGAGATGAAAAACTTGACACAAAAACTAGTTATTGCATTAAGCTCCAAGCAAAGACTGTAATAACACAGAACATATTTTGTTAGGAGCTGTTTTAAAAGAGAGATTTAATCAAAATAGTTTTGTGCAGTTTTTGCTTTAATATTTTTAAAAATATAAATATTAAATAGGAGCAAAGACTATGAAGTATAAAAATGCACAAAAGATATTACCTAAGGAAATTATTAAGATAATTCAACAGTATGTTGATGGAAGTTATTTATATATACCTAGAAAAAATGAAAATAGAAAAAGTTGGGGAGAGAATAGTGGGTTTAAAGATGAACTAATAGAAAGAAATACACAAATTTACAATTCATTTAATAATGGAAGTTCAGTTAAGGAATTAGCAAATAAATATTATCTTACTCAAAATAGTATTAGGAAAATTATTAGGGAATATAAAATGTATTATAAATAAAGCATGAGAGCATGTATGCTTATGGTTAGTATGTGGGAATAAATAATACATAAATATTTATAGACTAACTACATGTTTTAAATACATGATACTATTTAAGTGACTAGATTATTATTAGGAGTGATTAACATGAGTAAGATAAATATATTAGAAGTGTCTTTCAAATTTGGTGACAAAAACGATACTATTTACCCTGTAATGTTAGAAGATGAAAATGAGATGGTATTAATAGATTGTGGATATCCTGATTTTCTCAGATTGATAGAGGATGTTGCAATAAATAATGGAGTTAATATAAAAAATTTATCTAAAATAATTATAACTCATCATGATTTTGACCATATGGGAGCGTTAGCAGAATTTAAGAGACAATATCCTAGTATACAGATATTGGCATCTGAAGAAGATGCACCATATATTAATGCTAGTAAAAAATCGTTAAGACTACAACAAGCTGAAAGTATATATGATTCTTTAACAGAAAAGGAAAAAGAGCAAGCTAATTATTTTCATAAAATCCTTGAAACAGTAGAAAGTTGTAATGTAGATGTAACATTAAGAGATAAAGATTATTTAGAGTTTAGTGGAGGAATTGAAATAATAGCTACACCTGGACATATGCCAGGTCACATATCTATTTATCACAAAGAAAGTAAATCATTAATAACTGGAGATGCTTTGGTTGTAGAAAATGGAAATTTAGATATTGCACTACCTCAGTATACTTTAGACATAGAAGAGGCCAAAAGGTCTATTAAAAAGTTTTTAGATTATGATATTGATAGAATAATATGTTATCATGGTGGAATATATGAAAATGAGATAACAAAAACACTTAAAAACATTTAATATTAAAAAATAAAGATTAGAAGGTTTATTTTGTTTTAGGGATATTTGATAAAATTTATATATAAACTATGAATCTTAAAAAAGTGCTAATCTTGCGAGGATAGAGCACTTTTTTTGCTTTTAACTTCTATATAAAGACCAAGGAATTTAATCTTAATTCTTATATGATGTATAAAAAGATTATGTTTTAGAATAATCTAATTACATAAATAACTGATATACACTTTATCAAAGTATCGAACATATCCAATACCACACGCTAAGTAAAGAATTGTAATCTATGATTTGGTGTGAATCACTTACTCCTATGAACGTATGTGAATAGTGAGCTTCCTCTATGTAGAATATATACACAAGAATAGAATGTAAAAACTACATTTGCTTGTGATACGGAAGCCGTACCATAAATGACGTAGACTCTTTCGAGTACCTGAAATACCTTAGTGAAAACACTTAAAATTAGATAGCAAAATACAGGAAGAGTTATACTTTTAGTAATGCTAGAATCAAAATATAAAATAAACTTTTACGAGGAGTGGAATTATAATTATGAGTAAAATTGGTATTACTAATTGCTATAACGAAAGTAAGGAATGTACTAGCTGCGGGTGTTTTAAAGCCTTTAATGAAAGAGTAGCAGCTTTTGAGAATTATGTAAATGCTTTTAGGAGATGGTAGTTATACAAGGAAACATAGTAATATCTGAAGATGAGAAATGGAATGCAGTAATAAGTTGTAATAAGTATTATGATGGGTTATTTTACTATGCTGTGAAAACAACAGGTATTTGTTGCAGACCTTCATGTAAAGCTAAGACACCATTGAAAGAGAATATACTGTTTTTTAATAGTGTAGATGATGCTATCAAAGCAGGTTTCAGACCATGTAAATTATGCAGACCTGATATAAAGGAACATAATTTTGAACCGAATAGAGAATTAATTGAAAAAGTAAAGGAAAAGTTAATCCAGAATTATAATAAATCAATTAATTTCAGGTTTATTTCAAAGGAATTTGGTGTTAGTATTAGTCATTTAACAAGATTGTTTAAAGAATATACAGGACTAACACCTAATGAATATGTATCACAAATAAGAATAAATAAAGCGATGCAGCTTCTAAGTAAAAGTAATGATACTATTTTAGAGATTGCATATGATGTAGGATTTAAAAGTCTTTCTAATTTTTATAAATGTTTTAAACAACATGCAGGTATTGCTCCTAAGGAGTATAGAAAAAGAAATAGTATAATTGAGATAAAAGTATAACCGATGATAAAAATTTTATTAGGAAGTGTTTGTATGATTAAAAAATATTATGGTTATTATAATTCGCCTATTGGAATATTAGAAATAATTTGCTCTGAAGATTCAATACTATCAGTTATGTTTGTGGAGCAAGAAAAGTCCGTGATGAATAAAGGAAATGAAATATTAGAAAATACTATTGCTCAGTTAAATGAATACTTTAATGGAAGTAGAAAAGCATTCGATTTAAAGGTTTCATTAAATGGTACTGATTTTCAAAAGAATGTATGGAATGAACTATTGAAGATTTCTTATGGGGAAACCTTGTCCTATAAGAACTTAGCGATTAGGGTAGGAAATGAAAAAAGTGTTAGGGCAGTGGGAAGTGCAAATAGTAGAAATAAAATATGGATAATAGTACCTTGTCATAGGGTTATTGGAACTAATGGAAGTTTAACTGGATATGCTGGTGGCATAGATAGAAAGCAATGGCTTTTAAACCATGAGAAGAATATACTATCGATTTAGAAATATTAGAAAGAAAAGTAAGGTGAGCAATAAATGTATAAAATTCTAATAGTAGAAGATGATTTGATAATTGCTAAAACAGTGAAGAACCACATAAGGTCTTGGGGATTTGAGGCAGAATGTGTGACTGATTTTAAGGATGTACTTGCTGCATTTGTTTCCTATAGTCCGCAGCTTGTTCTTTTAGATATTACCTTGCCATTTTTTAATGGCTACCATTGGTGTAGTGAGATTAGAAAGGTTTCTAAGGTTCCTATTATTTTTATTTCATCAGCCTCAGATAGTATGAACATAGTTATGGCTATGAATATGGGGGGAGATGATTTTATTGCAAAGCCTTTTGACCTTAATGTGCTGACTGCAAAGGTACAGGCTTTATTACGTCGAACCTATGATTTTACAGGACAGACTAACTTGCTTGAGCATAAAGGTTCAATACTTAATATAAGTGATGCTACCTTAAATTATCACGACAGAAAAATTGAGCTTTCAAAGAATGAAAACAAGATACTGCAGATTCTTCTCGAAAATAAAGGCAAGGCTGTGTCTCGGGATACCATTATGACAAGGCTTTGGGAAACTGACAGCTATATTGATGACAATACCTTAACCGTTAATATAACAAGACTTCGTAAAAAGCTACAGGAGGCAGGCCTGTCTGATTTTATTACGACAAAAAAAGGTATAGGGTATATGGTGGAATGATATGAAGAAAATAGAGGTTTTTAATTTTATGATTTCCTATTTCAAAGTGCGTGTTAAAGGAATTATTCTATTAGGTTTGTTTTGTACCATCTTTGCACTTGTATTTTCTTTATATAATCTTCCTGTAGAGCCAGTAGTTTATGCTAGTGTACTATGTGCATGCATATGTGTTATCTTCCTTATAATAGATTTTATAGGATTATATAATAGACATAAATTGCTTCAAGATTTAAAAAGCAACATTACCTTAAGCTTTGATAAACTCCCTGAGCCTAAAGATATAATTGAAAAGGACTATAAGGGTCTTCTTACTACCCTCTATAGCAATAATATTCAGATCGCTCATAGTGCAGATATGAGTCGAAGTAATTTAATAGACTACTATACTTTATGGGCACATCAAATTAAGATACCTATTTCAGCGATGGGTCTAATTCTTCAGTGGTCGGAAAGTGAGCTAAACTCAGAGCTTTCTATGGAGCTTTTTAAGATTGAGCAGTATGTAGAGTTTGTGCTGCAGTATCTAAGACTTGAGAGCATGTCTTCTGACCTTGTGTTAAAAAAATACAGTCTCGATGATATAGTAAAGCAGGCAGTACGAAAATATGCAAGGATGTTTGTAAGAAAGAAAATTAAGTTAGATTTTAAAGAATTAAGCTGTGAGGTTTTAACGGATGAAAAGTGGCTGGTATTTGTCATTGAGCAGATTCTATCAAACGCATTGAAGTATACTAAAGTGGGAACTATTTCAATATACATGGATAATTACAGTGAAAAGACTCTTGTAATAGAAGATACGGGTATTGGCATAAGGGAAGAAGACATAAATCGTATATGTGAAAGAGGTTTTACAGGCTATAATGGTCGATGGGATAAAAAGTCTACAGGACTTGGATTATATTTATGCAAGCAGATTTTAAGTAAGCTATCTCACAGCATAGCTATAGACTCCAGGGTTGATGAAGGGACAAAAGTAATGATCAATCTGGCAACAATTGAAGTGCAAATAGAATAAGATTTTGATGCAGCCTTACAACTGTGTAAGGTTAAAGGAAGAAATGTAAGCCAAAGTTAAGGCATACATTTCTTCCTTTTGTTATACTGAACATGATAAGAAGTTAGGATATAACAGTACTAAATAAACTTTGATGGGTGCCCTAAATTAACAAGTGCCTAAAAGGCAACGAGTAAGGCAGGCTATTCAGTGTTTCGAGTGAAAGGAGAAAATTATGTCAATATTAGAAGTAAAAAAACTTAAAAAAATATATACCAGCCGTTTTGGTACAAACCATGTTCAGGCTTTATCTGATGTATCCTTTTCAGTTGAGAAGGGTGAGTACTTAGCTATCATGGGGGAGTCTGGGTCAGGTAAGACTACCCTTTTAAATATTATTGCAGCACTAGATAAGCCCTCAAGCGGCGAGGTGGTGCTGAGCGGTATAAGCAGTATGAATCTTAAGGAAAAGGAAATTTCTAAGTTTCGTCGTGATAATTTAGGCTTTGTATTTCAAGACTTTAATCTTCTTGATACCTTTTCTTTGCAGGATAATATATTTTTGCCCCTTGTTTTATCTGGTAAGTCCTTTAATGAAATGGATAATCGTTTAAAACCTATTGCAAAGAAACTTGGAATAGAAGATATTTTACAAAAATATCCTTATGAGGTTTCTGGAGGTCAAAAGCAGAGAGCTGCCGTTGCTAGGGCATTAATTACTAATCCCCAGCTTATTCTTGCAGACGAGCCTACTGGAGCATTGGATTCTCATTCAAGTGATGAGCTTCTTCACTTGTTTAATGATATAAATAAAGAAGGAGAAACCATAATAATGGTTACTCACAGTACTAAAGCAGCCAGCCATGCAAGCCGTGTGCTTTTTATAAAAGATGGAGAGGTGTTTCATCAGCTATATAGAGCTTCCATGTCCCAAGAAGAAATGTATCAAAAAATTTCCGATACACTTACTATAATTGCTACAGGCGGTGTAAAAAATGAGTAAGATGTTCTATCAAAAGCTAGCTGTAAATAATATTAAAAAGAATGGAAAGACATATTTTCCATATATACTAACGTGTATAAGCACTATTGCCATGTTTTATATCATGCATTTTATATCAGTAAATGATGGATTAAACAGTATGTCTGGGGGAAGGGAACTTAAAATAATACTCAATTTAGGCACTTATGTTATTGGTTTTTTCTCAGTGATTTTTCTTTTTTATACAAACAGCTTTCTTATAAAGAGGCGTAAAAAAGAGCTGGGTTTATATAATATTTTGGGTATGGAGAAAAAGCATATTGCTAAGTTGTTGTTTTGGGAAACCCTTTTCGTGGCAATTATAAGCATGATATTGGGACTGATATCTGGAATTGCAGTAAGCAAGCTTATGTTTTTAATACTTCTTAAGATTTTACAATTTAAGGTGCCAATGGGGTTTATTATATCAACTAACTCCATAGTTAAAACAGTTATTCTCTTTGGCTTTATTTTTGTTTTAACTCTTATAAATAATATGAGACAAATTCATCTTGCAAAACCTGTTGAGCTTCTTAAGGGAGGTCAAGTTGGTGAAAAGGAGCCAAAAACAAAGTGGATTCTTACTTTAATTGGAATTCTCAGCCTTGGAGCAGGCTACTATATTGCCTTAACTACAGAATCACCTCTAGCTGCACTTAATATGTTCTTTCTGGCAGCAATTCTTGTTATGATAGGAACTTGGGCTTTATTTACTGCAGGAAGTATTGCCCTTTTAAAAATCCTTAGAAAAAATAAGAAGTTTTATTATAAGACCAATCATTTTATAAATGTGTCTGGAATGATTTATCGTATGAAACAGAATGCAGTAGGGCTCGCTAACATTTGTATTCTTTCAACTACTGTTTTAGTGATGTTATCTACAACAGTGTCGCTGTATATTGGTATGGAGGATGTGCTTAGAACAAGATATCCAAGAGATATTTCAATAAGCGCAAAAAATATATCAAAAGAAAAGGCAGAAATGATTAATAATATTATAAAAGAGCAATCAGACAAAGATAATATTACTTTGAAAAATATAGTTAAATACCGATCTTCATCTCTAGCTATGATACAAGATAAGAATTATTTCACAGATAATGGCAGTGATTTGGACGCAAACAATTTAGGCTTCATAGAGTTTGTACCACTAAGTGAATATAATGACTTGGAAAATAAATCTATTACTTTAAAGGAAAATGAAGTGCTGCTCTTTACTTATAGAGGAGAAATAGCCGAAGACAGCATTAATATTTTAGGCAATGAGTTTAAAATAAAAGAACGTATAAATAGCATGACAGTGGATGGAATAGCCTCCGCAGTAGTTACTAATGGCTACTTTATTATCGTACCTGATGAAAAGACAATTGAAAAAATATATGCTTCTAGCACTCAGGATGATGGCAAAATGGAGGATTTATCTTATTACTTTTCCTTTGATACTGATGATAATGCGGAAAAGGAAATTGCTTTAACTAATGAAATTAATAGCAAAATAAAGCAATTATCTATTGATGCACGTTGTGAAGGCTTGGAAGAATCCAGAGAATCCTTCTTTTCTCTATACGGAGGACTTTTCTTCTTGGGGATATTCCTTGGAGCACTATTTATTATGGCTACGGTGCTTATTATATACTACAAGCAGATTTCAGAAGGCTATGATGATAAGGAGCGCTTTGAAATTATGAAGAAGGTTGGCATGAGCAAAGAAGAGATTAAAAAATCAATTGGTAACCAAGTGCTTATGGTGTTCTTCCTGCCAGTTGTAACAGCAATTATTCATATTGCCTTTGCCTTCAAGGTTATCGTGAAGCTTCTTGCAGTATTAAATCTTACTAATGTTACATTGTTTGCAATCTGCACAGCAGGAACAATTTTTGTCTTTGCTATTTTCTATGCTATTGTTTATTTTCTCACTTCACGAGTTTATTATAAAATTGTCAGCTGATTTGATTTTTAGTTAACTTTCTTATTAGATATATTACAATAGGAAGTTGAGTGGATAAATATCACTTGCAACTAAAAAAGTCATGAATTAATAACTATGAAGGATTTGGCATACAGAACCAAAGTTATAAGTATTAACGTAGATACTCAAAAAATAAACTGCAATTAAATAATTTTAAGTTAAAAATCGCGTAATTCAAGAAAGTGAATTATGCGATTTTTCGTAATACTACTAACGGATGTACTAAAAGTATTATCATCTGCAACTGATACGGAGAACTGTATCACAAATAAGTGAGTAAAGAGTTGATATGTAAAGTTAAAATGTGTTAAGTAATCAAATTCACCATATAAAAATGATATTACAAACAGTAATAAATAGTGAAATTACTATATTCTACTTATATTCTATATACTCTACCTTTGGTGGGTTTGAATATAGTAGCTTTTGGATTATCATATTATTAAAGGGAGGTGTTATTATGGATACACAAAAAATTGGACGATTTATAACAGAAGCTAGAAAAAATAAAAAAATGACTCAAGCAGAGTTTGGAGAATATCTGAATGTAACTGATAAAGCAGTTTCAAAGTGGGAATGTGGTAAGTGTATGCCCGATAGTTCATTATTTGAAGAAATAAGTAAAGTGTTGGAGGTTTCAGTTAATGAATTGCTAAAGGGTGAATTTATTGAACAGGAAAATGAAGAGGTGGAAAATAATAAAAATACAATTTTATTACTTAGTGAAATTCAAAAGCTAAAAAGAAATGAATCATTAGTTGGGGGATTATGTGCATTATTGATATCATTTATTACAGTAATTTATTCTGGAATATATAAACCAGGTATAAAAGCTTATGAACAATTTTTTGCTGGATTTATTAAAGCTATCAGTGCAGGTTGTCTTGTTATAGGAATACTTCTTATATTTAATGTATGGGTAAAGTACTCAATAAGAAATTCAAATAAAGATAAGAGATAATCGTATTTAAAATAATATATAAGAAGTTAAAGGTTTGAGAAAATAAAGTTTTGACAGGTAGGCTTTAAAATAAGTCTACCTTATCTTCCATGAATAAACCTTTATTTTACAATAAATCATTTATTTGGTACTATATTAGTGTATAAGTTACAAGGCATCTTCAAAAAATAAATAAGTCAGAATNNTCGTCTATTTTGTGTTATACTGCGTCAACAGAACCCTTAGATAGTGCTACTATCTGCGGAACCTGTTTCCTTGTCTAACTCAAAATATACTTTCCATCTTTGACTTATTATTTATTTTCAGATGCCTAAACAAAATATTAATTTTGCACATGTTGTGTTTTGAGGTGGAAAAGCTTATGGAGAATTTAGAGAGTATAATATCAATTAAAGATCTTAAAATGAACTTTGGAGATAAACGTGTCTTAAATGGAATAAATTTAGAGATACAGAGAGGACAAATAATAGGATATATAGGAACTAATGGTGCTGGTAAGAGTACAACTATAAAAATAATGCTTGGTATAATAGAAGGCTATACAGGACAGGTAAAAATATTAGGACAAGATATAAGTAATGGAAGTGTAGAGTACAAGAAGAAAATTGGATATGTTCCAGAGCTTGCTGATATATATGAAAATTTAACTGCATTTGAATATATAAGCTTTTTAGGTGGAGTATATGGCATAGATCAAGATACCCTTATTAAAAAAGCAAAAAAGCTTATGAAGTTATTTACAATTGAAGGAGCTATAAACTCAAGAATATCTTCATATTCAAAAGGAATGAAGCAAAAGCTACTAATAATATGTAGTTTAATTCATAATCCAGATATATTATTTTTTGATGAGCCTTTAAGTGGACTAGATGCTAATAGTGTAATGATATTTAAAGAAGTTATGAGTAGTCTTGCAAAGGAAGGAAAAACTATATTTTATTCTTCACACATAATGGATGTTGTGGAGAAGGTAAGTGATAGAATTGTACTTATTGATAATGGAACAATAGCTGCAGATGGAAGTTTTGAGGAGCTTAAAAATAGTGAAAAGGAAAACTCTTTAGAAGAAGTATTCAATGAATTAACAGGATTTAATGAACATGGACAAATTGCTAAAGAGTTTGTGTCTTTAGTTCAAGAGGTATAGCTATGAATGAATTTACCATATTAAGACTATTAGATAAATTTAAAGCCCTGTATAAAAAAGCTGGTGTTAATTATGATATTATGCGAATGATTTTGCAAATAAAATTAACTATGGATGGACGCAGAGTAAGTACTGTTTTGACAAATAATAATAAGTCTTCCGAAAATAAAGATAAGAATAATTATAAGCAACTACTTCTTTTTAACGGATTTTTAAGCATTTTTATTGGAATGTTAATGTTAGCTGATATGCCAGCTTTAAAAAATATAAATATTATTATAGGTGTAAATCTATTTATGATGGTATCACTTATGATATCAGATTTTTCAGCTGTTTTATTAGATGTAAAGGAAAAAAACATACTATTACCAAAGCCTGTAAATAGTAGAACCTTTAATGCGGCAAAGCTTACTCATATATGTATGTATCTACTTGGTATATCTTTGTCTCTTAATTTAATGCCTTTAATTTTTGGAACAGTAAAATATGGAGTGATATTTTTACCAATATTTTTTTTGGAAAATATACTAATAGCTTTATTAGTTGTAGTAATAACAGCATTTTTATATACTTTAGTTTTAAAGTTCTTTGATGGAGAAAAGCTAAAGGATATTATAAATTACTTTCAAATATTATTAGCATTTTTATTTACTTTTGGGTATCAGTTATTTAATAGATTTTTTACTACTATAGATATTACGGCTATCTATGTACCTAAGCTTTGGCATAGTTTAGTTCCATCTATGTGGTTTGCAGCTCCTTTTGGAATATTAATAGATGGAAATAGAAATCCTTTTTTAATATTTTTATCTGTAATGGCAATATTAGCTCCAGTAATACTAATTATCCTTTATGTTAAGAAGGTAGTACCATATTTTGAAAAGAACCTTCAAAAACTAAATGATAATGGGGGAGCTATAAGAGGTGGAGATAAAATAAGAAAAGATTTTATAGCGGGAATAATTTGCAAAGATAAAGTTGAAAAAAGCATGTTTACATTTACTAAAAATATGATATCTACAGAAAGAAACTTTAAACTTAAGGTATATCCTTCTCTTTCAATGGCTGTATTTATGCCAGTTTTATTTATTTTTACAGATAGAGATAAATCCTTTATTGAAACTATTCAAACAAGCTATGGTGGAAAAGTACATTTATTAATGTATTTAACTGTATTAATGCTATGCTTCTGCACTGCTTATATAAACAATAGTGATAATTATAAAGGTGCATTTATATATAAGGTATTACCAATAAAAGATCCAGGAGTAATATTAAAAGGAGCAATAAAAGGAACCTTATTTAAATTAGTTATACCAGTTTATTTATTTACGGCTATAGTGTTTTTAATATTAAAGGGACCATCAATAATCTTAGACTTAATTGTAATGTTTTTAGTCCTTTTAATATCATCATTAGTTTATTTTAAACTATCAAATAAGATGATGCCTTTTAGTGTGAAATTTGCTTCAACTGATAGTGGTAAGCTTATAGGCCCAGGGGCGATTACATTTGTGCTTATTGGGATATTTGCTGCAATACACATAATAATTAGAAATAATATTACCTTTATAGGAGCATTTATAGCAACTCTTTTTGTAATTAATATAATTATTTGGAAAATCAGCTTTAAAATAAGTTGGAAAGATATAGGGATATAATATTGACTCTCACATGGTGTTAGGCATTATTCTAAAGATGTCATTCGAATGGCAGTAATTTATAGGAGTTGATTTTATGTTCAAGATTGGAGATTTTTCTAAGTTGACCAGGGTATCTGTCCGTATGCTCAGATATTATGATGAAGTTGGACTTTTTAAGCCTTCTAAAATTGATGACTTCACAGGTTATAGATATTATTCGGCAAAACAGATTTCAGATATTAACCTAATAGTATCATTGAGAGATATGGGTTTTAATGTGGCTGATATAGCAGTATGTATGAAGGAAAAGTCTGAGGAAAAGCTAGAAGATATTTTAAAAGTGAAAGGTGAAGAAATTAAGGATAATATAAGAGCTGAGGAAATAAGACTTGAAAAAATCAACTTCGCCATTAAGGATATGAAAAAGGAGAGGGTTAATATGAGTTACAATGTTACATTAAAATCAATACCTAGTTACAAGGTTATTTCTTTGAGGGATACTATACCAGCTTATAATGCAGAAGGCATGCTTTGGGAAAGGTTAGATAAATACATTGTATCAAAAAACATTCATTGCAACGACATTGCTTATGCTACTTATCACGATGAGGACTATAAAGAAGGTGAAGTTGATGTAGAGGTAGTAATGGGCGTTGACAAGCTTATTGAGAATGAAAATGAGTTTATATTCAAGGAAACTGAAGTAGTGGAGAAAGCTGTTAGTATATTAGTTCCAGGAGATTATTCTAATTTAGCACCAGCATACAACTTTTTAGGAAATTGGATTGAGGAAAATGGATATAGTATAGTTGGAAATCCACGCCAAGTTGCTATAAAAGGACCTTGGAATGAAGGGAATAAAGAGGATTATTTGAGTGAAATACAGATACCAGTAAAAAAATAAAGAAGCTTAAAAAAATGGCTGTACATGATGATTTAGTTATCATTATGTGCAGCCACTTTATTTAAATTAGAAAAAATTTAGAAGCCTTTAATAATTTGTGGATATAAATTGTTTTTGACTAAAAAGTCTACGTTATGCCAATTACAGTGAATCGTATCATAAGTAAGCCTCCAAATCTTTGATTTAGTTAGGCGAACTTACTCAGCGAACGAAGTGAGTCGAGTTTCCTTTAAGACCAAGTACAATTTCTAGCCTTAGGCATTGATATGACTTAACTAGGGCTGTTATTATACGTGAAAATACTGTAACATAAGTAATGAGATATAATAAACTTATCAGTAGATATAATAATATATATTATGGGAGGTATGAATATGGAACTTTGGGATGTATATGATATTAATCGAAATAAAACAAATGAAACTATGGTTCGAGGTGAACCTATTGAAAAAAATAATTATCATTTAGTTGTGCATGTATGTGTTTTTAATTCAGATGGTGAGATGCTAATTCAACAGAGACAACCTTTCAAAGAAGGTTGGTCAAATATGTGGGATATAACAGTAGGTGGAAGTGCTATAAAAGGTGATACAAGCCAATCAGCAGCTGAAAGGGAATTGTTTGAGGAAATTGGGTTAAGAGTAGATTTTAAAAATATTAGACCTCATATTACCATGAACTTTAACAATGGATTTGATGATATTTATTTAATTGAACAAGATGTTGATATCGATGAACTATCATTGCAGTATGAAGAAGTTCAGAAAGTGAAGTGGGCGTCTAAAGAAGAGATATTTTCAATGATAGATAGTGGTGAATTTATACCATATTATCAGAGTTTGATACAACTATTTTTTGATGCTCGAAAAAAATATGGTACTGTCAATGAAAATAAGTATACTCTGTAACTTAGCACATTCCAATATTTTTTCTTAGGGCTATTAGATGAATTAAATAATAAATACTATACAATTAGACATATATTTAAAATAATGTTATAATCCGAAAGAATATTTAGGATTTAAATAATATATAAAATCATGTGGGAGGAAGTGTAGTATGAAAAAATTATTTAAATTATTGAGCCTATCAACATGTCTTTTAATGATGTTGGTGGTTTTTGCAGGTTGTAGTAAAGATTCTTCTAAAGAAATAAGCTTTTTCAATTATGGTGAAAATATAGATGAAGAAACTGTAAAAGAATTTGAGAATGAATATGGCATAAAGGTTAATGTAGAAACCTTTGATGATATGGAAACTATGTATCAAAAAATTAGTCAGGGCGGTGTGAACTATGATGTTATATTAGTATCTGATGTTTTAATGCCTAGAATGATAAAAAGTAAGTTTGTTCAAGAATTAAATAAAGATAATATACCTAATATATCTCAAATGGATGAAGCCTATTTAAATCTAGAAATAGATCCAGGTAATAAATATTCAGTTCCTTATATGTTTGGAACAGTAGGACTTATTTATAATAAAGATGTAGTAAAAGAAGAAGTGGATAGCTTCGATATATTATGGGATGAAAAGTATAAAGATAAGATTTTTATGTTTGATACCTATAGAGACACCATAGGAGTGGCTTTAAAGAAACTTGGATATTCTTTAAATTCAACTGATCCAAAAGAAATTGAAGAAGCTAAAGAGCTACTATTAAATCAAAGGAAATTAGTTAATCCAATATATGGGATTGATAATGGAACTGTAATGATTCCAGCAGGAGAGTCTGATATAAACATGATTTGGTCTGGAGAGGGATTAAATCTTCAAGCTGAATACACTAATTTAGTTTATGTAGTACCTAAGGAAGGGGCAAACTTCTGGATTGATAGTTTATGCATACCTTATAATGCTAAAAATGTTGATGGCGCTGAAAAGTTCATAAACTTTGTAAGTGATAAGGAAAGTGCATTAAGAATAGCTGATGAAATAGGGTATACAACTCCTAATAAAGAAGCAAGACTTGAACAACCAGAGGAAGTTAGAAATAATCCTAATGCATATATGACTAAAGAAATAATGGATAGATGTGAAATCTATGTTGATTTTCCTAGTGATGTGAAAAAGGTATATGATGATGCATGGATACGCATAAAATCAAGTAATTAGATGTTACAGAAACAATATGTTCCGCCAAGTTGCTATAAAAGGGCCTTGGAATGAAAGAAATACAGAGGATTATTTCAGTGAAACACAGATACCAGTAAAAGTAACGGGCTTATAAAAATGGCTGTACATGATAACCTAATTATCATGTGCAGCCGTACTATTTAGGTTAGAAAAACTTAGGAGTTTTTAATAATTAATTTATTATTCTTTTAATAATTACAGAAAGTTTTTTCAATCCCTCTTCCATATCTTGATTTGATGCATAAGAGTAAGAAAGACGTATACAATTATTTTTCTTAAAACTATATATATCACCAGGATTAATTAATACATTCTCTTTAAGTGCTTGATCAAAAACCTTATCTATAGACAAAGGTTTATTTAATTTCAACCATATATAGAAACCGCCTTTAGGAATATTCCAAGTTGCAATATCAGAAAAATATAAATCAAGTAAATGAAGCATAAAAGAACATCTTTCTTTTAGTTGTTTTCTAAGTGTTTGAATATGAATATCGTATAGTCCACTATTAAACCATTCATTCATTATCCATTGGGATAATGAACTTGCACCATAGTCAGTTTGCATTTTTATGTCTCCAAGACGCTCTACAATAGATTCAGGACCTACTATCCATCCAATTCTAAAGCCTGGTGCTAGTGATTTAGATACGCTTCCCATGTAAAGAACATTTCCAGTATTGTCTATTGCTTTAATTGGAAGGGGAGTAGCCTCATCAAAATATAATTCTCTATAAACATCATCTTCAATAATTGGAAGTCGATTTGATTTACACCATCTAAGCAATTCACTTCGTCTATTCTCACTCATAGTAATTCCAGTTGGATTATGAAATGTAGGAATTGTATATAGTATAGACTTTCCCTTTTTTAATATAGTATCATCTATCATCCATGGCATTATACCATCTTTATCCATAGGAACATTTCTCATGGTAATACCTGAGAAGTCAAAAACTCTCAATGATTTAATATATGATGGCTCTTCTACGAGGACAACAGAATTTGGTCCTAGTATACTAAGAGAAATAAGTTGCAGAGCTTGAAGTGAGCCTGATACTATTAAAACTTGTGATGGTTCTACCTGTAAATTGAATTTTTTTAGATACTTACATAATTCAACTCTAAGTTCATATAGGCCAAGCGGACCTAAATAATTATAAGAAACATTTCGATCAGATACTCTTTTAAGAACATCAGTCATCATATCATGAGGAAATTGATCTGGTGACATTTCTCCTGTTCCAAGACGAATTATTGGTTCAATAAATTCGAATTTATACATAGCTTGTATTATTGGATTATTGGGTCTATGTATCCCATGTTCTATGTAATTTTTCCAATCGGGTGTACTGCTGTCAATAAGAAGAGACCATGTATTATTTACTATGGTTGTGCCTTTACCAAAGGAGGAGTCAATAATGCCAAGTGATGTCAGTTCAGATAGAGCCTCAACTATTGTGCTTCTGTTTACTTCAAATAACTCGGCCATTTTACGTTGAGATGGTAGCTTTTGACCAACTACCCAATCCCCTTTTGCAATTCGTTCTTTAAGATATCCAATTATTTGCTTTGTTAAAGTAATATCTGAGTTCTTATCGGGTTTCCAATTTATTATTACAGTTTCATTAAATTTGGTACTCATAATTTGCTCCTTTTGCTAACTTGGATGGGTATTATATTTTCTTTGGTTGGATATTTTATAGTCATTATATTGTATTATTATAATAAATTCAAGAAAGGAATGATTATAGTATGAAATTAAGAGATTTTAAATTAGAAGTATTTTTTGGAAAGCATGAGTTTTCAGCACCATATTTACTTACGCAATCAGATTGTGCTTCTATGAGTATGAAAGAATTACTTGCTTATGAACCTGGTGCTGAAGAAGAATTTTTAAATGGAGGGCTTGGATATACTGAAGTGGCTGGAAGCCCATATCTTAGGGAGGTTATATCTAGTTTATATTCTACAATTACACCTGAAGAAATAGTAGTGCATGCAGGAGCTCAAGAACCAATATTTAATTTTGCCAACGTGTTATTGGAAAAAGGTGATCATGTAATATGTCAGTTCCCTATTTATCAGTCATCATTCGAAGTTCCAAATTCAATAGGTTGTGAAGTTTCAAAATGGTCATTGGAACAAGGTGAGAATGGTTGGACAATTGATATAGATAAATTAGAAGACATGATAAAACCAAACACTAAGCTTATCTGCTTGAATAGCCCAAATAATCCAACTGGTTATACTTTGAAAAAAGAAGAAATAGAAAAGATAGTTGAAATAGCAAGAAGATATGATTTATATGTTTTCTGCGATGAAGTTTATAAAGGTGTAGAATTAGATGGAGAAAAGCGTCCATGGTTTGCAGACTGTTATGAAAAAGGAATTTCTCTTGGTGTTATGTCTAAGGCATATGGTTTAGCGGGATTAAGACTTGGTTGGATTGCTACAAAAGACCTTGAAATTATTGAAAAAATGAAAAAAATGAAGCATTATACAAGTATTTGTACAAGTGCACCATCTGAATATCTTTCTATGGTTGCACTTAAACATAGTGATGAAATACTTAATAAAAATAGAAGTATAATTGAATCAAACCTTAAAATAGCTGATAAGTTCTTTAGTAAATATTCAGATCTTTTTGAATATAACAGACCAATGGCAGGCCCAGTGGCTTTTCATAAGATGAATATAGAAATGCCAATTCATGATTTCTGTGAAACACTTGTTGCAGAAAAAGGTGTACTTTTACTTCCATCAAGTATTTATGGATTTAAAGGACAATATTTTAGAATGGGTTATGGTAGAGATAATTTTGAAGAAAGCCTTAAGAAGTTCGAGGAATATTTGATTGAAAAAAATACGTGTAGGTGATTAGATGGAGACATTGATTTTATCAAAACAAGATGTAGGAATGCTTATCAATATGAAAGATGCAATAGCTTCTGTTGAACAAGCATATACAGACTACTGCAGTAATATGGTTATTCAGCCACCTATTGTATCAATAGAAGATGAAGAAAACAATGGAGAACTTGATATAAAGACATGCTATTCGAAATCTAATCAATTCATAAGTATAAAAAGTGCATCTGGATATTGGGATAATCCAAAGGTTTATAATTTGCCAACGATGCTGGCAACAATTATGTTGATTGATGGGAAAACCGGTTATCCGTTATGTATAATGGATGGAAGTTTGATTACTGGATATAGGACAGGTGCTGCTGGTGGATTATCTGCTCGCCTTTTAGCAAGAAAGAATTCTAAGAAAGTGGCTATCATTGGTTCTGGAAATCAAGCTCGTATGCAACTCAAAGCTATATGCGAAGTTTTGAATATTGAATCTGTAAAAGTTTGGGACACTAATACTGAATTATTAGCAGCATATAGAGAAGAAATCTCTAAATCACTTAATTTATTAGTTGAAACATGTGAAACTGCAAAAGATGCTGTTATTGATGCTGATATCATTGTAACGACGACACCAAGCAAAAATATGATTGTCAAAGATGAATGGATAAAGGAAGGTACTCATATTATTGCCATAGGTGCTGATATGGCTGGTAAACAGGAGCTTGATCCTAAAATATTTAGTCGATCAAAAATTTATGTTGATTCAATATATCAGTGTGTGGAACGCGGTGAGACAAGAAATGCGATTATGTCCGGAGACATAAAAACCACGGATATTTACGCTGAGTTAGGAGAAGTTTTGCTTAAGAGTAAGCAAGGAAGGGATAATGACACCCAGGTCACAATTTTTGATGCCACAGGAATGGGTATTCAGGATAATACTTTGGCAGATTTGATATATAACAAAGCATTATCTATGGGTATTGGATCTAAAATAAAGTTGTTGTAACAATAGCCATCCCCCACATCAGCTTTCCAATACCCGTACATAATATTTTTGATAAAATTTGTTATTAATAATATTAATATTTAAGAAAGGTAGGTTTGAGGAGAAGATGCTCCATGACATCTTCTCCAAAGAATGAAAATGAAAATTAAAGCTTTTACTTTAAACTCATTTGCAAAATCCATGGAGGGTGGAAATCCGGCAGCAGTTGTTTTTGATGCTGATCACCTATCCGAAGCAGATATGAAAAAAATTGCTGAAAAAATAGGTTTTAGCGAGACTGCTTTTGTAATGAATTCAAATTTAGCAGATTTTAAAGTACGCTTTTTTACTCCTGCAGAAGAAGTAGACCTTTGCGGACATGCAACTATAGGCGCATTTTACATGCTATTAAGTGAAAAACGTATTACACCAGGACACTATACACAGGAAACAAAGGCAGGCATTCTTAACGTATATGTTAAGGAAGATATGTCAATTATTATGAATCAGTCACTTCCGACTTTCTTTGAGACATTAGACAGAGAAGAAATTGCAGGCTCGTTGAATATTTCTGTAGCTCAAATAGATGCAAATTTCCCATTACAAATTGTATCTACTGGTTTGAAAGATATTATTGTTCCTATTAAAGATTTAAGCATTCTAAGTAGCATTAAACCTGATTTTGAAAAGGTAGCTGCAATCAGCAAAAAATATGATGTTGTAGGGTATCATCTGTTTACACTTGAATCGTTACATAATTCAAATGCTCACACTAGAAATCTTGCACCTCTTTATGGCATACCTGAAGAGTCTGCCACTGGTACTTCAAATGGAGCACTAGCTTGCTATATGCTAAAATATGGTGCATTAAGCCAACAAACTGTAGATAATGTTATAATTGAACAAGGTTATTCTATGGACAAACCTTCAGAGATATTGGTCTCATTATCAACTCTAGGAGATAAGATTGAAGAAGTCAGAGTAGGTGGAAAAGCATTAAATATTTCTGAAATAGAAGTTGAAATTTAGTGTTTTAGCAGTTGATAATGGTAGAAAAGGACGGTTGTACCTGTTTTGCTTAAAACAATATATTTAATACATATATGACTAAAGAAATAATGGATAGATATGAAATCTATGTGGATTTTCCTAGTTATGTGAAAAAGGTATATGATGATGTGTGGATACGCATAAAATCAAGTAATTAGAAATCATCTATAGTATTATATAACAATAAAAAAGAGAGTAGATAAATTTGTGTTTATACAAATCTATTTATTCTATAATAAAAATGCTTAGTGAGTCAACACTAAGCATTTTTTACATTTTAGCTTTTAAATATTTCGGGATAGAAGTCTTTAGCCAATTTTTCTAAGCAATCGAAGGTTCTGTAGCCATATCCCATAAGTTCAGTGTATTCAACAGAAACGATATTTTTATTCTTTATAGCTTCAACACTTTGAAGTGTAGGTTCGGCTAATAGCCTATCTACGGCATCAACATCTACTGAAGCATTTTTATTTGCTGTTACATAAACAATATGGTCAGGGTTAGAAGAAATTATATTTTCTAATGATATAGAACCCCCTTTTTCAATAACGTTATCCGAATTTAACACATTTAACATTTCCTTTTGTAATGAAGCATTAGCACCATAAGCAGTAAAGGATTCTCCATTATAATTAACTATTAGCATAACCTTTTTTCTTTCACTAGTGGTTGGAACTTTTGATTTAATGTTATCAAATGAATTCTGAAGTGAGTCAGCTAATTTATTAGCTTTATCTTGAACATCGAACATAGTACCTACGTTCCTAACATCTTGAATAATTGTGTCTAAAGAAATATGGGCATTCATTTTACTTGCCAATTGAACGTAAGTATTAATACCAACTTCATTTAAACTTGGTATTGAACCATATCTATCATCTTTAAATGAAGCAGATCTTCCGATTACTAAATCTGCACCTGAGCCAACAACAACTTCTTTAGCAACATCACCTTTGTTAGCAATTGCAGGTATAGATTCGTAGTCTGCTTTTAAATTTTCTAACATAGGAGTATCTAAGTCACCTGTTCCAATTATAGAATCCTTTAACCCTAAAGTTAAAAGTAGTTCAGTTGAAGTTTGATTATTAGTTATAACTTTCTTTGGAGCTTCATTAAAAGTCTGTTTGTACACATTTCCTTCAGAATCAAAAGCATCAAAGGTTATTGGATAAGTTGTTTTATTAGTTGATGCAGCTGTAGAAGTGCTAGTTTGCTCTTGCTTTGATGGTGAGTCTACATTTTCAGTTTTATTACTGCAGCCTACAAAGACTACAGCAGATAGAGCTAATGATGTAAGTAAAAGTAAAGTTTTTTTATTCATGATAATTCTCCTCTCGATTTTCATATTAAAAGTTTTAATTTTTATATAATAGAATAATTAGTTATAGTTTTTGTTTAATGTAATGATGGTGGTAAGTATTCAATAGAAAGCTTTTTAGTAGCTGGATTTATGTGAACAATAGATTCAACATCATATACTTCTTTAATTGTTTTTTCTGTTATAACTTCATTTGGAATCCCGTTATACACAATAACTCCATCTTTCAAAACATAAAGCTCATCACAAAATTGAGAAGCTAATGTTAAATCATGCAAAGCAGCTAAAACACATATATTTAAATTTTTAACTATTGACATAACTTCTAGTTGATACTTTATATCTAGATGATTAGTGGGCTCATCTAAAATTAATATTTTAGGGTTTTGAGTTATTGCTCTAGCCAATATAACTCTTTGCTTTTCCCCTCCAGATAATAGGCTGAAGTTTTTTTGAGCAAAATCTATCATTCCAACTTGAGATAAAGCTTTAAGTGCAAGATCATAATCATTTTTATTATCCTGCTCTAATAAACCTTTATAAGGAGCCCTACCCATTAGAACTATATCTATAACTTTAAAATCAAAGTTAATATTGTTAAATTGGCTAACCACTCCAAGAGTTTTAGCAAGAGATTTTTTGTTGTAATTTTTTATATCCTTATCAGATATAAAAACATCTCCAAAGGTTGGCTTTATTACACCATAAACAGCTTTCAATAATGTTGATTTTCCACTCCCGTTTGGACCTATTAAGCCTATGAACTTATTACTTGTAACTGCTAAATCAATTCCTTTTACAATTTCTTTTTTGGATAAATTCACCCTTAATTCTTTAATTTTCAAATCCATTAAAATCACCTACTTATCTCCATATCCGAAGCCCTTTCTCAATAAAATGTAAACAAAGAAGGGTGCTCCAACTAAACCAGTAATAATACCAATGGATAATTCAGCATTAGGGATGATTATTCTAGCAAAAACATCAGCCCAAATTAAGAATATAGAACCTAAAAGTATTGAAGTTGGAATTAGCCTTTTATGATCAGACCCAACTATAGATCTTGAAATATGGGGAATTATTAATCCTACAAAGCCTATAATCCCGCAATTAGCTACTAAAATACCTGTTAGTAATGATGTGATTATCATATAAATTTTTCTGTATAAATTTAAATTAAGCCCTAAAGTCATTGAGGCTTCATCACCCATTAACATTAAGTTTAAAGTTCTTCCTTGAGTTAAGAAAAATAAACAACATATAGTTACAGCTAAAATTACAAAACCTATATTTTGCCACTTAGCAGTTGCCAAAGAACCCATTGTCCAGAATTTTACCGTTTGCATACCTTCAGCATTACTAGCAATAGAAATTATAAAATTAGATAAAGATGTACATAATGCACTGACTACAGTTCCAGAAAGGACTAATTTGGAAGATGACATTTTATTTCCCATTGAGGATAATACCAATACCAAGATAGAGGCACTTAAAGCACCTAAAAATGCCCAAAATGATACACTGCTTATGGAAAAGAGACTAAATGAGCCCAATCCTAACATTATAGAGAAGGTTGCACCTAGTGATGCACCAGAAGAAATTCCTAAAATATATGGCTCAGCTAGAGGGTTTTGAACAGTTGCCTGCATTATTGTTCCGCATACAGCAAGTCCAGCTCCAACAACAATTGCAAGTAAAACTCTAGGCATTCTAATTAACCAAATAACATTATAAGTAGATATATTACTTACTTTGGCAGCATCACCTAAGGATAATCCAAATAGTTCATTTAAGATTATGCTATAGGATACAGAAGGTTTTATTCTAAGTGAACCAAAGGATACTGATAAAATTACAGAAATAAATAATAATATAATTAAGCCTAAGATAAATAAATTGAAGGATTTTTTTATCTTTTGGTTTTTCTCATAAGAAGCATTTAAAATATCTTTCACATTTAACATCCTTTCTTGAACTCCTACTAAAAATGAGGTAAACTTATTCTAGAGAATTAAATGATAATAATTATCAATTTCATTAACTATTATAATATAGAAAAAATCGTAATAGAATATACTAAAATAAAAACATGGACAATTATTTAAAGTTATATGTATTGAAAGGAGCCTATTTACTTGAAAAATGTTAATAAAGGTGATTTATTAAAAGAATTTAGAAAAAATACTTTTGAAGTTTTTAGAATAGAAAGGTTTATCAAGAATTCTATGTCATCGAAAAATGGTTATACAACTAATCTCTCAGCATTCATTTTTACTATAAGAGGAAGAGCCCAAATAGAGTTTGATAATGAGGTCTATATTGCTGAAAGAGGAAAGGTGATTCATGGATGTAAAAATAAAAACATATCCTTTAAGGTTTTAGGAGATGAAGAATTTGAATATATGAATATCTATTATATGGCAGATAAATGTATTAAGCCTGATTCTTATATGAATTCAACCTTCGAATTTGACGTAATAAATTATGACGAGATATTGAAATCCTTGTATGAGCTTAAAGAAATATCTTCAAAACAACAATTAACATCGAAAGTAAATCTTCAAATACAAACCTCATTATTTTTAAGAGAACTCTTTACTGATCATAACTACAAAAAGGGATTAAGTGAAAAAGATTTTACCATAGATGTAAGTGAATTTATTTCACAAAACTATATGGAAGAGATTACATTAGGCACGCTTTCAGAAAAATATGGAGAGAAAGCTAATAGAATATCATACTTATTCAATAAGTATTTAAATATTCGTCCCATAGATTATTTAATCCAATGCAGAATGACTGCTGCATTCAAGTTATTAAATGAAGGTTTTGCAGTAAAGGAAGTTTCAAAAAAGATTGGCTATAATGATGAATTCTATTTTAGTAGGTTATTTAAAAAAAATTTTGGAGTTACTCCAAGCAAGTTAAAGAAAGGGTAGAAGATATGCGAGGAAGAATTTTAACGAGGACAGTTTTTGATAGAGAGATTTTCATGTATTTACCATGGGAGTATGATATATCTGATAAAAAATATCCTGTAGTTTATGTTCATGATGGTGATAAATTTAGAAAGTTTTTAGGTGGAATAATTGATGAAATAGAAGATAAATTTGAAAATAAATCTTTAGAGGAACATATAATAATTGGAATTACACCTTTTGACAGATTAAATGAATATACCCCTTGGGCAGCAGAATCTAACCATGAAAGATTTCATCCATTTGAGGGCATGGGGGATGAATACTTAGAATTTTTAATAAGCGATTTACAAACCTATATTGAAAAAGAGTTTAGAGTAAGCAGTAATAAGAATGATAGAAAAATTATGGGACATTCTCTTGGAGCTTTGATTTCTTTATATTCAGTTTTCAAAAATGATAATTATAGTAAGGTAGCAAGTATATGTGCATCTCAATGGTATGATGGATGGATTAAATTTATTCAGGAAGAAATTTTAGTAAATGATGATTTTAGACTTATTATTATTGCTGGAAGAAAGGAGGGACATAGCAAGACTACAATTCAGAAGGACATGCCTAAGTTTTCTAGTATGTCCTATGGAATATTTAAGAAACATATAGGAGAAGAAAATGTAGAAATGGTTTGGGATGATTATGACCACCACGAAAATATATTAAATAGAAATAAAATTGCTTTGGAATTTTTAATGAGAAAAGATTAATTAGTTTGATAATTACAAGAAGGAATTTTTGTATTTCATTGCAACTTGATAATGTTAGGATAAGAACTTTATACTAAAGTTATATTGACACAACATAGCTTTAGTAGTAAACTGAAAGATAAGTTAGTTGATGCTAACTTATCTTTTTACAGTTAAGTAAGCAATGGCTAACTCACTTTCTTAAAGGTAGTTAAGTATTTACCTAATTTTATTTTAGTAGTAGGTAAGCCGAAGCTAACTATATAACTATTTAAGTATGTAAATAGTTAACATCATAAATATGCAAAATTAAAATACTTAGACATTTTAAAATTTCTTATTATAACATCTTAATATTTTAAAATTCTAGAAGTACATAGCTATATATACATAAGAGCTTATATAAATAATATAAATTTTAGGAGGTAAAGAAATGAGTATAGTAATAATTGGTGGTCATGATAGGATGGTTTCTGAATATAAAAAGATATGCGATAAATATAATTGTAAGGCTAAGGTGTTTACACAAATGCCAGGTCGCTTTAAATCTCAAATAGGATGTCCAGATTTATTAGTAATGTTTACTAACACAGTATCTCATAAAATGGTTAATGCAGCTATGCAAGAGGCAGCAAGAAAGAATATCAGTATAGCAAAATCTCATAGTAGTAGCTCTAGCTCTTTAAAGAGTATATTAGAAACTCATTGTTTAAATTGTTCTGGGGATTGCGAAAACTGCACTAAACATAGTAATTAAATATAAAGTTAAATTAAGGAAACATTTTTGGGGTAGAGTTTAATCTTTTAGCACTTTACCCCGATGACAAAAATCGCCTAAAGTATTGTATTAATTTTCTGAATATGATACGTTTTTGTTATGGATATTTTTAGAAGGGTGGGGGATGAAATGAGGAACATATGTAATCTTAATGGAGTAAAAGAAATATATTTAATAAATACTCAGGGGAAAAATTATTTAACTTTCTTTAAGACAATGGGGGAAAAACTATATTCAATATGTAGTTTAGAAGAAAAGTTAAATGATGAGTATTTTCAAAAGAAAGACTTTGATGAACTTTTAAAAGAAAATCATGAAATTTATAATGATTTACTAGGTGACAACTATAAAACAAGTTACGGCAACCCAGACTATGCAGTGAAAGAGCTAGGAAAAGAAATGGGCCAAATAGCTACATATTTATATAATAGGTTAAATGAATGTATATCTTTAGTATTTTCTCATAAGACTGAGAAGATAGAAAAGTTACTACAGCTATTTACAGATGCCTATGCTTACGTAGTTAAAAATGGTGATAATGCTAATGGTTTAATGGAGCTTATAAGGGATTTTGAAGTTAGCATTTTAGACATGGAAGCTGAGGAAAAGGTTAATAATATAGCTTTAGATACTAAGGGTTATTACAGAGCTATAGTTGATGAAGCAAATGCAGAAGATTTAAGATACTTATTTAAGTACGGAAAATATATAACTGATAATGAAATAAAGACAGCTAAATTTTTGTCTACCTATGAAGATGTAAACAAGATTGCATATACCATGGTTAAAGGATATATGGATAGCTTTATAAGAGAAAAGAAGGATTACACTATTAAGTCTACAGTTAGACTAATATACTTTGTTGGTCAAGAGGCTATTGTTAAAGAGGTTATAAAGGAGTTTGGTAAATACAACTTAACCCCTGTCCTTGCAATGGTAGAATCTACTGAAGCAAATAAACAGTTTACTTATGATCATAGATTTGATAATGCTTTATTCTTCAGTAAAAACTATGCAGAAGTTAAAGAAGAAAGATTTACAGCTACCTTTGAAAGATTTAAAGAAGGTTTAGGAAAGTATTCAGGAATTGCAGTTATTGAAAGCTTTGGAGAGGTTCCGTTTGCACCTGAAAGCAAGAATACAGCTTTAAAATTAAGTGAAGAACAAAGTAAGGTTTACCAAAATGCAACGGTAAGACTTAGAACTATTCAAGATAAGTACATGCCATCTAAGGAAACAACCTTTACTATTATAGCTTTCCCTAGTCCAGAAATAGGAGAAAATTTTGAGGAAATCTTTGCTGATACTATGAAGATAAATACTCTTGATTCAGACAAGTGGGAAAGAATCCAAAATGATATTATTGGGGCTTTAGATAAGGGTGAGTTTATCCATGTTAAGGGCTGCAATGGAAATAGAACAGATATAAAGGTTAAAATGCAGGAGATCAACAATCCAGAAAAGGAAACAAACTTTGAAAACTGTATTGCCACTGTAAATATACCGGTTGGAGAGGTATTTACATCTCCAATGTTAAAAGGAACAAATGGACTTCTACATCTAGAAGAAATCTTCCTAGATGGCCTTAAATATATAAACTTAGAACTTTTATTTAAGGATGGATATATTGCTGAATATAACTGTTCTAATTTTGATGAAGAATCTAAAAATAAAAAGTATGTAGAGGAAAATCTGTTGTTCCCAAATAAAACTTTACCTCTTGGTGAGTTTGCAATAGGTACAAACACCTTAGCATATGTTATAGCGCAGAAGCATAATATAGTACCTATACTTCCTATCCTTATTGGAGAAAAGATGGGACCACACTTTGCAGTGGGTGATACTTGTTATTCTTATAGTGAAGATGAAAGAGTTTATAATGCTTTTGATGGAAAAGAAATAATTGCTAAGGATAATGAAAAATCTATTCTTAGAAAAACGGATATAGAGAGTGCATATACTCAATGTCATACAGATATAACTATACCTTACGATAGCTTAGAGTTTATAAATGCTATAACAAAGGATGGGGAAGTTATTGAAGTAATTAAAAATGGTAGATTTATTCTAAAGGGCACTGAGGAATTAAATGAACCTTTCAATGGAGAGGCTTAATAAACAGAGTTCTTAGCTTCTTCGAAGCTTAGAAATCGTTATCCAGGGACGTAGCTGCTCTTTATTCCTACTTTAAAAAAGATAGGAATATTAGAGCAGGTAGTCATCGGATATATTTTTTATAGAAATAGGAGGAAAATTATGATTAATAACATTGATATTAAAAATAAGATGGTAATAAAGTTAGATGATGAATTACCAGAAATGCCTAAGTTTCAAGAAGGAATTAGAAGAGCTCCTGACAGAGGTTATAGCTTAACACCTGCACAAACTGAATTAGCTCTTAAAAATGCTTTAAGATATGTTCCAGAACATCTTCACGAGAAATTAGCTCCAGAGTTTATGGAAGAGCTTTTGACAAGAGGAAGAATATATGGATATAGATTTAGACCAGAAGGAAAATTAAGTGGTAAGTCTATAGATGAATATAAAGGAAATTGCGCAGAAGGTAAGGCCTTCCAAGTAATGATAGATAACAACTTAGATTTTGATGTGGCATTATATCCTTATGAACTTGTTACTTACGGTGAAACAGGACAAGTATGCCAAAACTGGATGCAATATAGACTTATTAAAAAATACCTAGAAAATATGACAGATGAACAAACTTTAGTAGTAGAGAGTGGTCATCCATTAGGATTATTTAGAAGTTCTAAAACTGCTCCAAGGGTAATAACTACTAATGGTCTAATGGTTGGTATGTTTGATAATCCAGAAGACTTCCATTTAGCAACTCAACTAGGAGTAGCTAACTATGGACAGATGACAGCTGGTGGTTGGATGTATATAGGACCTCAAGGTATAGTTCATGGTACCTTCAACACTATAGTAAATGCAGGAAGATTAAAACTTGGAGTGGCTGATGATGGAGATTTAAGAGGTAAGATATTTGTAACTTCTGGTCTTGGCGGAATGAGTGGTGCTCAACCTAAAGCTATAGAAATAGCTAATGGAGTAGGAATTGTAGCAGAGGTTGACTATTCAAGAATCAAAACAAGACTTGATCAAGGCTGGGTTTCCATGGCATCAAGTGATTTAGAAGAAGTTATAAGAGTTGCTAAAGAAAAGGCTAAAAATGAAGAGTCTATCTCTATAGCATATCATGGAAATATCGTAGATTTACTTGAATACATCTTAGAAAATGATATTCATATAGATTTATTATCAGACCAAACTTCTTGCCATGCTGCATATGATGGTGGGTATGCACCAGTAGGAATTTCTTTTGAAGAAAGAACCAGATTATTAAAAGAAGATAGAGAAAAATTCAAAGAGCTTGTAGATATGACCTTATTAAAGCACTACGACATAATTAAAAGGTTAGTTACTAAGGGAGTTTACTTCTTTGATTATGGTAACTCATTTATGAAGGCAATCTATGATGCTGGTGGAAAAGACATAGCTAAAAATGGTGTAGATGAAAAGGATGGATTCATTTATCCTTCTTATGTTGAAGATATCATGGGACCAATGCTATTTGACTATGGTTATGGACCATTTAGATGGGTATGCTTAAGTCATAAACATGAAGATTTAATAAAAACAGACCATGCTGCGATGGAATGTATTGATCCAAATAGAAGAGGACAAGATAGAGATAACTACATTTGGATTAGAGATGCTGAAAAGAACCAATTAGTTGTTGGGACAGAAGCTAGAATATTATATCAAGATGCACAAGGTCGTATGGATATTGCTCTTAAGTTTAATGAACTTGTAAGAAATGGTGAAGTTGGACCAATCATGCTTGGAAGAGATCACCATGATGTAAGTGGTACAGATTCTCCATTTAGAGAAACTTCTAATATAAAAGATGGAAGTAACATGATGGCTGAAATGGCAATCCAATGCTTTGCAGGAAATGCAGCAAGAGGAATGAGCTTAATTGCTCTTCACAATGGTGGAGGAGTTGGAACAAGTAAGTCAATCAATGGAGGATTTGGATTAGTTCTTGATGGTAGCGAAAGAGTTGATAATATTATAAAATCATCTATGGCATGGGATGTTATGGGCGGAGTTGCTAGAAGAGCTTGGGCAAGAAATCCACATTCTATTGAAACAAGTATGGAATATAATGAGAAGAACAAAGGAACAGATCATATAACTCTTCCATATATACCGAAGGATGAATTAATAAAATCTGTTATTGAAAAAGCTTTAAATAAATAAATCATAATTTAAATAATTGAATAATTTAATTGGGTATATAGTATTAAAAGATTAAGACTATATACCTGATTTTTTATTTTTTTAGTTTGTATTTAGTTGTAAATAAAATAAATTTTTATATTTTTTTTACAAAGTAAATAAAATATATTAATAAAAATATAAAAAAAATAAGTTCTAAGTTGAAGGTTGCTTCGTATATTTTTATGGGGATGATTTTTTAATATATGTAGTAAATTTAAATGAAATAAAAACAATGATTAAACAATGTATATACATTAGTAGATAATATTGAATAGAGTATTTGCAAGTAGTATAATAGTTAGGGTATTTGATGTGTAGATAAGGAGGGGTAGTGTTGAATTATAGAAAAAAAGTTAGAAAAGTTAATAAAATAAAAATATTTGTCGTAGCAATAACACTAATTAGTACCCTTTTTATTTTAGTTGGATGTAAATCCGATATTGAAGAAGAAAGAGATCCAATTATAAACAATTATACAAGTGCTGTAATAGAAAAAAACAACAATATATATATTTTTGATGAGCATGAGGAATATTTAGAAGGGGTAGGAGATTTGCATAGGCTGAAAGAACTTTCTGCTTTAAGTAATGACTGGAGTAATATAGCTTTTAAATATTTAGATGAGAAAGATAAAATAAATATATATAGTATGAAAGATGAGGAATATAAAGTATTACAAATAAATGATATAGGTGAAAATCAAATATCTAATATATCATGGATGAATAATAAATTAGTAGTTCATTTATATATAGATCCTACCACAAGTAAATATCTAATTTATGATGCAGACACTTTAGAACTTTTGAATTCCTGCGAAGGAATCTTAATAGATGTTCTTAATGAAGGTAATACTCTAGTTTATGGTAGAGATAGTAATGGAGTTACTAATATATACTTTAATAATGCACAAATAATTAGTTTGGAAGATAGTGGAGAAGTTTTATTAAAGGGAAAAGTATCTCCTAAAAAGGATGAGATAGCTTTTATTACCTTTAGTTTTGATAAGGAAAAATTAACTCAATGTGAATATTTGTATAGAGGAAAAATTGAGAATGGTAAAATAAAGGATGTTTTTAAGACTGTTAAGCCCTATGAAATAAATGGAGACATAGTATATGAGGGTGATGAACTGGTTATATATAGCCAAGAAGGAAATTATTTAGTAAAAGATGAAGAGTTTATAGAAGAAGAAAATGAGGAAATGAAGAAAAAGCTCAATGAAAATTCTATGAAACTTAAAAACATGCTTAAAAATACCTTTGAAAGCGAAAGTATAAATGAAAACTTATCATGGAATGAAATTGGAGTTTTTAATATTACCTGGTTTACTAGGTAATATTTTTTTGTTGTATAGGAAAGTATAGATTTTTACGCTTTATAGGTTTTACCGTTAGGAATGCGGCGCATGCCACTTTTTTTATGTCTAAATTGTGAACATGCATATAAATATAGCTGTAATAATATATGAAATTTCATGAAAGTTATTGTAATATTTAAAATATACAGATAAATTTCCGAGGTGGATTTTTTCCAGGTTTTATTAAGGGGAAATCTGTTGACACCTTGTGTAGGCTTCAATATAATTAACGTGGAAAGTAAAAAAAACAAATTAAAATGTAGAAATACTGGAGGAACTTCTAATGGATAAAAAAATGCTTTCACCTGATGAAATTACTAATTATGTAGAACAGGTTGGAGTAAAAAAGGCTAATAATAAATGTGTACAAACTTTATTTTTAGGTATTTTAGCAGGAGTATTTATAGCTTTAGGGGCATATGCATCATCAGTAGCATCACATGGAATCAGTGATCCTGGATTACAGAAATTTGTGGCAGGTATAGTATTTCCAGTTGGATTAATTTTAGTGTTAATATGTGGAGCAGAATTGTTCACAGGAAATTCATTATTAAGTGTAGCTTGGGCTGAAAAAAAGATAACCACAGGTCAAATGTTTAAAAATTGGGCACTTGTTTGGATAGGAAACTTTATTGGAGCTGCTTTTGTAGCAATACTAGTTTTTGAATCAGGTCTTTTATCAACAGGAAACGTTGGAGGCTATGCTATTAAGGTAGCAGCGGCTAAGGCAAGTATGGGTTTTGTACCTGCAATTGCAAGTGGAATATTGTGTAATGTCATAGTATGTGTATGTGTATGGGGTTCCTATGCAGCTAAAGATGTAACAGGAAAAATATTCATGGGTTTCTTTCCAATATTTGCTTTTGTTATAGCAGGTTTTGAACACTGCGTAGCTAATATGTATTACTTTTCTATAGGATTGCTTGCAAAAACAAATTCAGCTTTTGTTGAAGCATCTCATGTAGCTGTTGAAAAATTAGATAATTTAACTATAGTTGGAATTTTTAATAATCTAATTCCTGTAACCATAGGAAATATTATTGGTGGTGCAGTTTGTATTGGATTAGTTTATTGGTTCATATATAGAAAATGTAATAAAAAGAATATTGAGATAAGAGAGAAGTTATCAGCATAGTATATATAAATTCATGGAAAATTGTGTTAGAATTAAGTTTTAGCATGATTTTTTTTATAAGATTTTATGGAAAATTGTAAAAATCTATATTGATTTGTAAAAATCTATTTTATATTTGAGGCACATAATATAAAATAGATAGTATGAAGATGAATACTAAATTAATTAATGGGGAGGGTTATATGAAGAAGAAAGGAAAAGTTATCAGTTCAATTGTAGCTTTAAGTATAATGGGGGCAATAGCCTTTAGCATTAATAATAGAGTAGAAGCAGATGCAGTAAAAATAAGATTAGGTGGGAGCACTAGATATGAAACTGCTGTAGAAACATCTAAACAGGGATGGCCTAGTGGAAGTAAAACCATAGTACTAGTGTGTGGAACGGATTATCCTGATGCACTAAGTGCGGCACCTTTAGCTAAAAAGTATAATGCTCCTATATTGCTAACAGAACAGAGTGCATTATCTACTGTAGTGTCCAATGAGATAAATAGATTGAAGCCTTCTATAGCTTACATAGTTGGTGGAGATGGAGTTGTATCTAAAAATGTACAATCCCAGTTAAAGGGAATGGGCATTGATGTTAAAAGATTAGGTGGTATCAATAGGTATGAAACAGCTGTAAAAGTAGCTGAGCATATTGGAACATCTAATGGAGTTGTTTTGGCTTCAGGGGTAAGTTTTGCCGATTCTCTATCAATAGCTCCGGTGGCGGCAAAACTAGGAATGCCTATATTGCTAACAGATGTGAATGAATATAACAGTTATAATAAAAAGTTCATTCAAAATAATAGCATACCTAAAACTTATGTTATAGGTGGGGATGGTGTGATATCAAACTCTAATATGGCTAATTATAAAAGTCCTGAAAGAATTAGTGGAATTGATAGATATGAAACTAATACAGCAGTTTTTAATTATTTTAAAGGAAATGTTAATTTAAACAAAATTTATTTAGCATCAGGAATAGATTTTCCAGATGGATTAGTAGGAGCACCAATAGCTGCATTAACTTCTTCTCCAGTAATTCTTATGGAGGAATCAGGAACTTATTATCCTAAAGTTTTAGCAGCAATAAAAGGAATAAAATCCGATCAAGTATTGGTTTTAGGTGGAGTTGGAGTAGTTAGCGACAACATAGTTAATAAGGTTTTAGAGGCAGTAAATTATGAGGAGAAATTTAAGGTTTTAAGTATTGAATAGCTCAAAAGTGGGTGAAATTAAAGTGAGACCTATAGAAGATATGCTTAAAGACCTACCCTTGGGGGTATCTGCTTTAACAGAACAAAAGGTTCATAATAAAAAGTTGACTTGTATAATAATTAAAGATGATTTTAAAGATTTTATATATTTGCCTAATTCTATGCAGTTTAATTTCAAAAGCGCCTATGTAAAAAGTAATAAAGTAATCTCAGGGCACTTGATTATAAGAATGAAAGATGATATAAAAGAGAAGTATTATCCTTTTCACTTTAATTATTATGATGAAAAAACATTAAGTTTAATTATAAATTTAAGTCATCAAAGAAAATTATACTTAATACTAAGTAATAAATATAATGATTATAAAATTGTTTGTTTTAGAAATAGTTTAAAAAGCTTTTTTAGAAGATATATAATTAATTGTATAAACTATGGTTATCGATGGAGTGATGAAGATTACAAAGAATCAATTTGTAATCTTGTATCTTCATTTCCGAGTATAGATGACTTATGGAAACGATTAGGTGGACAAATTACTATGAGTATACTGAAAAAAGTATAAGAAAAACGGTGAAATGTTAAGTAAAATTCAAAATCTACAAAAAACTTATATTAATTTAAAAATTTTTTAAAAAAACCATTGCATTTCTAAAATATTAGATTTATAATAGGTACATGATAAATAATAAATTGAATTGTTTAAAAATTTAATATTGAATCATAAGTAGAGGCGCTTATAAATTGGTAACTGATAAATGTTAAAGAGAATACCCTCTGATGTTACAGTGAATTGTTTATAGGCCGAAAGGGTACAAAGGTATTTTGTATTACTTGGGGATAAGACACAAGGTTTTATCACTGCCATGTTATATGGAGAGCTATTTATGGAATGAAAAATATTCATTGCATTGATAGTTCTAACTAACCAAGTTATCTAATGGTGTTGAATATTTTCAACGCCATTTTTTATTTACTATATTTTTATCCGATGACTATCATCTCTAATACTATGAACTTTTTCAAAGTGAGAGTAAAAGAGCTGCTACGTCCCTGGATAACGATTTCTAAGTTTCAAAGAAACTAAGAAATCTGTTTATACTAAAAAGTTATACATAAATAAAAAGTAAACGATTATTTTATAGGGGGAAAAGAAAATGAAATCAGTAATCAGATTAAGAATGAGCGCACATGATGCACACTACGGTGGAAATCTTGTTGATGGAGCAAGAATGCTACAATTATTTGGAGATGTAGCTACAGAATTATTAATACAAAATGATGGAGACGAAGGTCTATTCAAAGCTTATGAAAACGTAGAATTCATGGCACCTGTATTTGCTGGAGATTATATCGAAGCTGTAGGTGAAATCGTACACGTTGGAAATACATCAAGAAAAATGACTTTTGAAGCTAGAAAAGTAATAGTTCCAAGACCTGAAATCAACGATTCAGCTTGTGACGTTTTAGAAGAGCCAATAGTTGTTTGTAAAGCAACTGGAATATGCGTAGTACCAAAAGATAAGAAGAGAAAGTAATTAAGTAACTATATGCAAGAATTCTTGCAGAAACATTGTTAAAAAATTAACTATATAGGAGGATTTTAAATGGAAAAGTTAATAATTGCTGCAGCTATTTGTGGTGCAGAGGTTACTAAAGAGCAAAATCCAAATGTTCCTTACACAGTAGAAGAAATTGGTCAAGAGGCAGAAAAATGTTATAAAGCTGGAGCTAGTATAATTCACCTTCATGTTAGAAAAGATGATGGTACTCCAACTCAAGACAAAGATAGATTTGAAGCTTGTATGGCTGAAATAAGAAGAAGATGTCCAGATGTTATCATTCAACCATCTACTGGTGGTGCTGTAGGAATGAGCAATGAAGAAAGACTTCAACCAGTTGATTTAAGTCCAGAAATGGCAACATTAGACTGTGGAACTTGTAACTTTGGTGGAGACGAAATATTTGTTAATACAGAGAACACAATCAAAGAATTCGGGGAGAAGATGATCCAGTTAAACGTTAAGCCAGAAATCGAAGTATTCGATAAAGGTATGATTGACATGGCCATCAGACTTCATAAAAAAGGATTTATAAAAGCACCAATGCACTTCAACTTCGTTATGGGAGTTAATGGTGGAATAAGTGCTGGAATGAGAGACTTTGTATTTATGAAAGAAAGTATTCCAGCAGGAAGCACTTACACAGTATCAGGAATAGGCAGAAATGAATTCCCATTAGCTGCAATGTCTATGATAGAAGGTGGACATGTAAGAGTTGGATTTGAAGATAACGTATACCTATCAAAAGGTGTTATGGCAGAAAGCAATGCTGATCTAGTTGAAAAAGCTGTAAGAATAGCTAAAGAATTAGGAAGAGAAATTGCAACTCCAGCAGAAGCAAGAGAAATATTAGGACTTAAAGCTTTATAATTTGAAGCATAACATAAGAAGCTATTTTTAACGTATAAGATTAAAAATATAATAAACAATAATTAAGTAGAAAAAATTTATTGAGACTAAAGTAAAAAGGAGTGTTTTTAATGAAAAAAGGATGTAAATATGGAACTCACAGAGTAATAACACCAGCAGGAGTATTACCACAACCAGCTTTAAAAATAGACAATACAATGGAAATATATGATAATGAAATACTTATCGACGTTCAAGCTTTAAACGTTGACTCAGCAAGCTTTACACAAATAGAAGAAGAAGCTGGACATGACGTAGAAAAAATAAAAGCAAAAATCCTTGAAATCGTTGGAGAAAGAGGAAAAATGCAAAACCCTGTAACTGGTTCAGGCGGAATGCTTATCGGAAAAATAGCTAAAATAGGAGCTGCATTAGAAGGAAAAACTGATCTTAAAGTTGGAGACAAAATCTCTACATTAGTATCTCTTTCATTAACTCCACTTAAAATAGAAGAAATCATCGATATTAAACCAGACATCGATAGAGTAGAAATTAAAGGTCAAGCAATATTATTCGAAAGCGGATTATATGCTAAACTTCCAGAAGATATGGAAGAAACTTTAGCACTAGCTGCACTAGACGTAGCAGGAGCTCCAGCTCAAGTTGCTAAATTAGTTAGACCAGGACAATCAGTTCTTTTATTAGGAGCAGCAGGAAAATCAGGAATGTTATGTTGCTACGAAGCAGTTAAAAGAGTTGGACCAACAGGAAACGTTATTGGTTTAGTTAGAAACGAAGAAGAAGCTGCAAGATTAAGAAGATTAAACTTAAACATGAAAATAGTTATCGGAGATGCTACTAAAGCTATCGACGTAATGAACTTAGCTTTAGCTAACAACAACGGCGAAGAAGTTGATGTATCTATCAACATAGTTAACGTTCAAAACACAGAAATGTCAACTATATTACCAGTTAAAGATGACGGTATAGTTTACTTCTTCTCAATGGCTACAGCATTCACTAAAGCTGCTTTAGGAGCTGAGGGTGTAGGTAAAGACGTAACTATGATAGTAGGAAACGGATATACTAAAGGACATGCTGAAATAACATTACAAGAGTTAAGAGAAAACGAAACTCTAAGAGCTATATTCCAAGAATTATACGTTTAATCCGTAGATTATAATTGATTAATTAATAAAATTAATATATATAAATGTGAAATTATAGGGGGTAACAATTAATGAATACAACTCGTAGAAAAGAATTATTTCCAAACGTTACAGATGAACAATGGTTTGACTGGAAATGGCAAACAAAAAACAGAATAGAAACTTTAGATGAATTAAAGAAGTATATTCCATTAACTCCAGAAGAAGAAGAAGGAGCTAAAAAATGTCTTGAAACTTTAAGAATGGCTATAACTCCTTACTACTTATCATTAATCGATCCAAACAATGCTAATGACCCAGTAAGATTACAAGCTATCCCAACAGGATTAGAAGCTCATAAATCTGCTGCAGATTTAGAAGACCCACTACACGAAGATACAGATTCTCCAGTACCTGGATTAACTCATAGATATCCAGATAGAGTATTACTTCTTATAACTGACCAATGCTCTATGTACTGCAGACACTGCACAAGAAGAAGATTTGCAGGACAAAGCGATGACTGCATGCCAATGGAAAGAATAGATAAAGCTATAGATTATATCAGCAAAACACCAGTAATCAGAGACGTTCTATTATCAGGTGGAGATGCTTTACTAGTTGACGATTCAGTACTTGAGTACATCATCAGCAAATTAAGAGCAATACCACACGTAGAAATAATCAGAATTGGTTCAAGAACACCAGTAGTTATGCCACAAAGAATTACTGATGGCCTTGTAAATATGTTAAAGAAATACCACCCAATCTGGTTAAATACTCACTTTAACCATCCAAACGAAATCACAGAAGAGTCTAAAGCTGCATGTGAGAGAATGGCTAATGCTGGTATACCACTAGGAAACCAATCAGTACTTCTAAGAGGAGTAAATGACTGTGTTCACACAATGAAACAATTAGTTAACGATTTAGTTAAAATCAGAGTTAGACCTTACTACATCTATCAATGTGACTTATCATTAGGACTAGAGCACTTCAGAACTCCAGTTTCTAAAGGTATCGAAATCATTGAAGGATTAAGAGGACATACTTCTGGATACTGCGTACCAACATTCGTTGTTGACGCTCCAGGCGGCGGTGGAAAAACTCCAGTTATGCCAAACTATGTAATTTCTCAAAGCCATGACAAAGTAATACTTAGAAACTTTGAAGGAGTTATAACTACTTACTCTGAGCCAACAAACTACACTCCAGGATGTACTTGTGATGTTTGTACAGGTAAGAAATCAGTTCATAAAGTTGGAGTTGCTGGATTATTAAACGGTGAAAAACTTGCTTTAGAACCAACAGGATTAGAAAGAAACGAAAGACACGCTCACTAGAATATAGTTAGAAGTGATCTTAATGAATGAAATTTTAAAGTTATTGAAACCATATAAAAGTGTATCTATTATAGGTATGAATAAAAATGTGGGAAAAACTACAACTTTAAACCATATCTTGAAGGAGGCTAGGGGCTCTGTGTCCCTTGGCCTAACTTCTATAGGGAGAGATGGTGAAGAGTTAGACAGGGTTACGGCTACAGAGAAACCTAAGATATATATTGAAAAGGGGACTGTGATTGCTACAGCCAAACAATGTCTTTTAAATAGTGATTTCACAAGAGAGATTGTAAGAACTACAGGAATAAATACTCCTATGGGAGAAGTTGTTATTTGTAAAGCCTTAAGTGATGGTTATGTGGATTTAGGAGGACCTTCCGTGAATTCATATATGACCAATATAAAAGATCAATTATTAAGTCTTCAGTGTGATCTTGTAATAGTAGATGGAGCTTTAAGTAGAAAGACCTTTGCTTCACCCGCCATAACAGAAGCTACAGTGTTATCTACAGGAGCCGCTCTATCAAGAAGTATGAAGACCGTCATAAGTGAGACAAAACATACTATGGATCTATTAAGTTTACCCCATGAGCAAGATAGGTCTATTTTAAATGTCGCAACAAAAATATGTGATTCAGGAATTGTAGGCATCATTTATAAGGATGGTACCTATAAAGTACTAGAGGTTTTAACTGCCCTAGAAGCTTCAAAAGAAATTGTAGAAGCTTTGAGTGAACAAGTATCCCATGTAGTTATTAAAGGTGCAGTTTCTGACAAACTTATTAAAAATATCATGACTTCTACTAACCTATATAAAGATATAACTTTTCTTGTGGAAGATGGTACTAAGCTATTTATTAGTAGTGAAAGCCTTTATAGATTCCATAGGCAAGGTGGAGTCATAAAGGTCCTAAATAAGATAACTGTGGTTTGCATAACTTCAAATCCAAAATCACCTTATGGATATGAATTTCCAAAGGATGAATTCTTAAAAGGTCTTAGAGAAGCTGTCAATGTTCCAGTATTTGATGTATTAGGGGGGAAATAATATGAAGTTTTTAGATAATGAACAAAGGGCTCAAATAGGGTTTTCCTTTATCATGGATGAGCTTGGTATAATAACTCCTTATGGTACTGAGGAAAAGAAGCTGATAAAGCCTTTTAGAATTAATGAGTATGATAAATTGGTAGAAGAGCTTACTAACGTTGAGCTGATGATAGGTCATATGAATGAATATCATGATGAGTTTAACGATATAGTAAGACTTCTACACAAGATTAAAGATATAAGAAATACATTAAGAAGAGCAGAGAAGGTAGAAATATTAGATGAAGTTGAACTTTATGAGGTTAAATATGTATCTATGCTTTTGGAAGAGCTTAAATTAGTCTTAGATAATATTAATTTATCTGTAGGTAAAATTAAGCTTCATTCCCTAGAAGAAGTAATAGATATATTAGACCCAAGTAAAAAACGTTTATCTACATTCTATATTTATGAAGAATATAGTGAAAAACTTTCTCAGATAAGAAAACTAAAAGGTGAAAAGGAAAAAGCAATTTTTTCTTGCAATGATGAAGGTCTTATTGAAAAGTTAAAACAAGAGCGATTAGATATTGTTATTCAAGAGGAAGAAGAAGAGTTACATATTAGAAAAGAACTTACTTCTAAATTGTCCTCCTTTAGTAGATATATATCAGAAAATTTAAAAGTGGTAGGTATTTTAGATTTATTAATGGCAAAGGCAAGCATTGCTATTAAATACAATTGTGTTAAACCTAACATAGTTAAAGAGATGAATATTGATATAGAGGATGGAATAAATCCTGAAATTGAAGCGATCCTTAAGAAAAAAGGAAAAGCATTCTCTCCTGTTAATATACAGCTTCATGGAGGAACTACGGTGATAACTGGAGCTAATATGGGAGGAAAGAGTGTAGCATTAAAGACTATTGTTTTAAACCTATTTCTTGGACAATTGGGCTTCTTTGTATTTGCAAAAAAAGCAACTTATCCAGTATTAGATTTTATTCATTTTGTTTCAGACGATATGCAATCTATATCTAAGGGATTGAGTACTTTTGGAGCTGAGATAATTAAATTAAAAGAAGTGGTAGAGTGTGTAAAACGTGGAGATGGATTTGTAGCTCTTGATGAGTTCGCTAGGGGAACAAACCCTAAAGAAGGATATTACCTTGTAAAATCTCTTGCAAATTATCTACAAAAATTTAACACTGCTAGCATAATATCTACCCATTATGATGGTGTGGTAGAAGAACCTATGGTTCATTATCAAGTTGTAGGACTAAAAAATATAGACTTTGAGAAACTAAAATATAAGATTGATCTTAATAAGACTCATTCAGTTGAAATTATCCAAGAGCATATGGAATATAAACTTGAAAGAGTATCTAAGACAAATCAAGTACCTAAGGATGCGCTAAATATAGCGATGCTATTAGGATTAGAAAAAGACATAGTGAATATAGCGAAAACATATTATGAGGAGGAGTACAATGGAAAGTAAATTAAATTTAGATTTAAATCTAGTTGCTAAAGCTAGAGAATCATCAAAGAATATAGCTCAAGACACTCAAAAGTTCATAGACAGACATACTACAGTAGCTGTAGAAAGAACTGTATGTAGATTATTAGGTATAGATGGCGTAGATGAATTTGGAGTACCACTACCAAACGTAGTTGTAGAAAACATTAAAGCTGGAAACGGATTATCTGTTGGAGTTGCTGTATTAGTAGGTAATGCTATGGTTAACACTGGATTAACTCCACAAGAAATAGCAGAAAAAGTAGCTAAAAATGAATTAGATTTAACTAAACTACCTATGAAAGATATGTTTGAAATAAAAATGGCAGTTGAAAAAGTTGCTAAAAACATGGTAGCTACAATCAAAGCTAACAGAGGCGAGAGAGAAGCTTACCTTGAAAAATTCGGCGATAAAACAGGTCCATACCTTTATGTTATCGTTGCTACAGGAAATATCTATGAAGATATAATTCAAGCTAAAGCTGCTGCAAAACAAGGTGCAGACGTTATAGCTGTTATTAGAACAACAGGACAAAGCTTACTTGACTACGTTCCATACGGAGTAACAACTGAAGGATTCGGAGGAACTTTTGCAACTCAAGAAAACTTCAGACTTATGAGATCAGCTTTAGATGAAGTTGGAGAAGAATTAGGAAGATACATCAGATTATGTAACTACTGTTCAGGATTATGTATGCCAGAAATAGCTGCTATGGGAGCTATGGAAAGACTTGACGTAATGCTTAACGATGCATTATACGGAATTCTTTTCAGAGATATCAACATGCAAAGAACTATAGTTGACCAATATTTCTCAAGAGTAATCAATGGTTTTGCAGGAGTTATAATCAACACTGGTGAAGATAACTACTTAACAACTGCTGATGCTGTTGAAGAAGCTCACACGGTGCTTGCTTCTCAATTCATCAATGAGCAATTTGCTTTAGTTGCAGGACTTCCAGAAGAGCAAATGGGTCTAGGACACGCATTTGAAATAAATCCAAATGTTGAAAATGGATTCCTATATGAGCTTGCTCAAGCACAAATGGCTAGAGAAATATTCCCTAAAGCACCACTAAAATACATGCCTCCAACTAAGTTCATGACTGGAGATATATTCAAGGGTCAAGTACAAGATGCATTATTTAACATGGTTACAATAATGACTAGCCAAAAATTACACTTATTAGGAATGTTAACAGAAGCTATACACACTCCATTTATGAGTGATAGAGCACTATCTATTGATAATGCACAATATATATTCCATACAATGAAAGACCTTGGTTCTGAAATCACTTTCAAAAAAGGTGGAATAATGGAAACAAGAGTTGATGAAGTTCTAGGAAAAGCTGCTGATCTATTATCTGTAATAGAAAAAGAAGGTTTATTCAGTACTTTAGAGCAAGGTAAATTTGCAGGTATTAAGAGACCTCTAAACGGAGGAAAAGGATTAGATGGAGTTGTTGAGAAGGAAGCTAATTACTTCAACCCATTTATAGATTTAATGTTAGGAGGAAACAGATAATGAGTGGTGGATTATATTCAACAGAAGTTAGAGATTACGATACTAATTTAGATCTAACTAAACTTAAACCTTACGGAGATACTATGAACGATGGAAAGGTTCAAGTGAGTCTTACTTTACCAGTTAAAGATGATGAAAGAGGAATAGAAGCTGCTATTCAACTTGCAAAATCAATGGGACTTAAAGATCCAAACGTTGCTCATCACGGATCATTAGATAAAGAGTTTACATTCTATGTAGTATATGGTTCATTAACTCATACTGTTAACTATGAAGAAATTCATGTTCAAACTGTAGAAGTAGATACTATGTCTATGTCAGAAGTTGGAGAATACATTGAAGAGCACATCGGAAGAGATGTAGTTATCATAGGAGCTTCAACAGGAACAGACGCTCACACAGTTGGAATCGATGCTATAATGAACATGAAAGGTTTCGCTGGTCACTATGGTCTTGAAAGATACAAAGGTATCGAAGCTTACAACCTAGGAAGCCAAGTAGAAAACGAAGAGTTCGTTAAGAAAGCTATCGAGCTAAAAGCTGACGTTCTTCTAGTATCTCAAACAGTTACACAAAAGGATGTACACATCCAAAACCTTACCAACCTTGTAGAGTTATTAGAGGCAGAAGGTTTAAGAGATAAAGTTGTATTAATCTGTGGTGGTCCAAGAATAACTCACGAACTTGCTAAAGAATTAGGATACGATGCAGGATTCGGACCAGGAAAATATGCAGATGACGTTGCTAGCTTTGCAGTAACTGAAATAGTTGAAAGAAAGTTAGTTTAATTTAAAAAGTTTAATGTTTAAAAGTCTAGTTTAATGTTTATATATATATTTAGTTTATAGGGATAAAAACTAAAAGGGTTACGTGAAATAAAATTATAGGGTATATAAGTAGAATGAAGAAATTCATTCTACTTTATTTTTTACTCCAAATCTACGATTTGGCTAAGTAAAAAATACTCATTCGAATGAATATGAGAAGGAGTTTCCTCGAGAGCAAAGCGAAAAGTCACGTTAGTGACACCACTCCAAATCTACGATTTGGCTAAGTAAAAATAAGTGAGAATCTAAATCTTTGATTTAGTAGTTCGAACTTACTCCTTATAACGTATGTGAAAAGGAGTTCCTATTAAAAATAAATATGAGAAGGAGTTTCCTTATAAATACAATAACTATTTAACTATGAATCTATTTAAATGTTTTTATACATAGATAGATATATAGTTATATTGTACCCATACAAATAATACAAAATATTAATATTTATCAAATTGTATTGATTTAATATGACGTTTATGGAATAATTGTATTGTAAAGATTAAATGAATAGATACAAAATATACATACAATTTTGTACTATACTGTAGGGGGAATATAAATGAATACAAGATCAGAGTTAAACAAAAACCTAGCAGAAATGCTAAAGGGTGGAGTAATAATGGATGTAGTTAATGCTGGGGAAGCTATAATTGCAGAGAAAGCAGGAGCGGTTGCTGTAATGGCTTTGGAACGTGTGCCTTCTGATATTAGAAAGCAAGGTGGCGTTGCTAGAATGTCAGATCCTAAGATGATAAAAGAAATTCAAGAAGCTGTATCTATTCCAGTAATGGCAAAGGTGAGAATAGGTCATTTTGTAGAGGCACAAATATTAGAAGCCATTAAGATTGATTATATAGATGAAAGTGAAGTATTAACTCCAGCGGATGATTTATTTCACATAGATAAAAAAGGATTTAATGTACCTTTTGTATGTGGAGCTAGAAACCTAGGAGAAGCACTAAGAAGAATAGGTGAGGGAGCTTCCATGATAAGAACTAAAGGAGAAGCTGGTACTGGAGATGTTGTAGAAGCTGTAAGACATATGAGAACTATGATGAGTGAAATAAGAAAAGTACAAAACACACCGAAGGAAGAGCTTATGACTATAGCTAAAGAAATGGGTGCACCATATGACTTAATAGTTTATGTTCACAACCATGGAAGACTACCAGTAGTTAACTTTGCTGCCGGTGGAGTAGCTACCCCAGCTGATGCAGCTTTAATGATGCAACTTGGAAGTGATGGAGTTTTCGTTGGTTCTGGTATATTTAAATCAGCAGACCCAGAAAAAAGAGCTAAAGCTATAGTTCATGCTGTAGCAAACTATAATAATCCTGAAATCTTATCACAAGTTTCTGAGGATTTAGGAGAACCTATGGACAGTATAAATACTAAGGATATACCAGATGGCAAATTATATGCATCAAGAGGATGGTAGTACCATGATAACTATAGGTGTACTAGATTTACAAGGAGCTGTAAAAGAACATGTAGATAAGATTAATAATATAAGTGGAGCCACAGCCTTAAGAGTGAAGAATGTGAAGGACCTAGAGGATATAGATGGCCTTATAATTCCAGGAGGAGAAAGTACTACCATAGGAAAACTATTAAGGGATTTTCAGATGCTATCTCCACTAAAAAGCAAAATTGAAAGTGGGATGCCAGTATGGGGAACCTGTGCAGGTATGATAATTCTCGCTAAATCCATCCTAGGAAGTGATTACAACCATTTAGGTGTTATGGGTATAGAGGTAAGAAGAAATGCTTATGGCTCTCAATTAGACAGCTTTATAACGGATGAAATAGTGGGAGGTGTCAGTGAAGAAAAAATACTTCTAGTATTTATAAGAGCTCCTTACGTTGAAAAAGCGCATGAAGGGGTAAAGGTGCTATGTAAACTAGATGAAAAAATCATAGCATGTAGAGAAAACAACATGCTAGCAACATCATTTCATCCAGAGTTAACAGAGGATTTATCTATGCATAAGTATTTTTACAACATGTGCAAAGATATATCAAAATAAATAATGAGCTTTGGCAAAATAAATCATTAATCTTATATAAAATGCTGAGGATGTACTTTGATAATATAAGTGCATCCTCAGCATTTATTTAGTTTAATTTATTTTGAAGAAGCTCCTAAGCTAGTTCTTCCCATTGATCATATAGGTTTTGAAGTTCTTCTTCGGTTTTTTGTATCTCTTTATTTATTTCTATGCTTTTTTCAGGGTTGGAATAGACTTCTTCAAGGCATAGCTGCCCTTGGAGCTCCTCAAGAGATTCCTCAGTAGCTGCTATTTTATTTTCAATGTTTTTAAGAATATTAGCTTTTTCTTTTTCAGCTTTTTCAGCTTCACGTTTTTTCTTTTTATCTAGCTTTAACTGAGTCTTAGTAATGCCTGAACCTTCCTCTATATCCTCAAACCTTAAAGGGTTTTTCTTTTTCTCTACGTAATAGGAATAGTTGCCTAAGTATTCTTTCACTCCATCCTCATTAAGCTCAAAGATTTTATTTATAATTTTATTTAAGAAGTATCTATCGTGGGATATGAGAATTATTGTGCCATCATAGTTTAAGATTGCATCTTCTAAGGCCTCACGAGAGATAATATCTAAGTGGTTTGTAGGTTCATCTAGAAGAAGAAAATTAGCTTTAGAAAGCATTAGTTTTAGTAAATTAATTCTACATTTCTCTCCACCACTAAGAGTAGATATGGACTTAAATACGTCATCCCCTGTAAATAAGAAGGCTGCAAGAGCCGATCGTATCTCCGTAGTAGTCATATGAGGGAAATCATCCCACACCTCATCTAAAATAGTTTTATTAAAGTTTAAATTAGATTGCTCTTGATCGTAATATCCAACAAATACGTTTTTACCTAACACTTTAATCCCATTATCTGAAGGTATTTTATCCATGATTATTCTAAATAAAGTAGTTTTGCCACGGCCATTTTCGCCTATAAGAGCAATTTTTTCTTCTCGTTTAATATCCATATTTAAACCTTCAAATAGAAGTTTTTCACCAAAACTTTTACTTAAATTTTCTACATAAAGAACATCATTACCACTTTTAATTTGTGTTTCAAACTTTATTTTTGAAGCCTTTGCATCTTTGATAGGTGCTTCTATTCTTTCTATCTTATCTAAGGCCTTTTGGCGACTTTCAGCAGCTTTTATACTTTTCTCACGATTAAAGGACTTATACTTAGTTATGATTTCTTCTTGTCTTTTAATCTCTGCTTGTTGAAGGTCGTAAGCCTTCTGCATCACTTCTTTATTTTTCTCTTTAAGGTCGATAAAGGCTGTATAATTTCCGTTATAGCACTGTGCAGTTCCACCTATAAGTTCTATAGTTTTATTGGTGATAGCATCTAAGAAGAATCTATCGTGGGAAATTACTATAATTGTGCCTTTAATCTCTTTAAGGTAGTTCTCTAACCATTCTATTGCATCAAGGTCAAGATGGTTTGTAGGTTCGTCTAGAAGCAAAATTTCAGGTTTTCTAAGAAGGAGCTTACATAAAGCAACTCTAGTCTTTTGACCACCGCTTAATATAGATATGGATTTATCAAAATCAACTTCTGTAAAGCCTAGGCCTTTAAGTACACGACTAATTTCGCCTTTATAAGTGTATCCACCACGATTTTCATAAACCTCTGTTAAAGTAGTATAATCACGTATAATCTTATTGTGATAATCTTCTTTAGCAGCATCATAAGGTTCCTTCATCTTCTCTTCTAAATTGTGTAATCTTTCCTCCATATCTATCAGTGACTTAAACACGGAAAGAAGTTCAGTATATATGGTATTATCTGAATCTAGAGAAAGGTTTTGAGAAAGATATCCAAGTTCCTTTGATTTATCTATATATAGCTCACCACTATCATATTCCATTTGATTGGTTAAAATTTTAAATAGGGTTGATTTACCTGCACCATTAGCACCTATTAATCCTATTTTTTCACCTTCATTTACATTGAAGGTAATATCTTTTAAAATCATATCTATTCCGAAGTATTTACTTATGTTTTTACAACTTAAAACTATCATTTATTTCACCGTCCTACTAGCATTTTAACATGAAAGTTAGAAATTTAAAATAATTTGTATAGTACAGTGGAGTAATGGGTATTGTGAGTAATAGGAAACATTGTTATATATAATACAAAGAAAAGTAAAATTGGTATAAAAATTAAGTTTGTGTGATTTTATATATTATTTATAATAAAAAGTTAAAAAAATTTATAATTTATATATACAATAAAGTATTTTAAATGTACAATATAGCATTATAGTTTATTTATTAAAAAATATATAACAAATCAATGGTAATATAGTATAATATCTATATGAATAAAACCTCCGTTGAATATGAGACTAGAATAGTTATTTTAGAAAATATTTAATAGAGAATTATAGTATGAAAAAGCATGAAAATAAAAGACAAGAAGAATAAATAAGAAATATATAAAGAATATATATAAGGAGTTGATAAGAGGTGGAGAAGAAAAGAAGCATTTCTATGGCTGTAATAAAAAGGCTACCTAAGTACTACAGATATTTGCGCGAATTAGATAAAAATGAAGTTGATAGAATATCCTCTAAAGAACTAAGTGAAAGAATTGGGTTTACAGCTTCACAAATAAGACAGGATTTAAATTGTTTTGGAGATTTTGGTCAACAAGGGTATGGATATAATGTTAAGGAATTATTATATCAAATATCTGTTATATTAGGCCTTAACAAAGAGTATAACACTGTAATAATTGGAGCTGGAAATATAGGTCAAGCAATTGCTAATTATACAACCTTTGATAAGATGGCATTTAATCTTAAAGGTATTTTTGATGTAAATGTAAAACTTATTGGACTTAAAATAAGAGATATTGAAATTAGAGATATGGATGAGTTAGATGGTTTCTTACAGAGAGAAAAGATTAACATAGCTATAATTTGTGTTCCTAAAAATAGAGCTCAAGGGGTAGCAGATGTGGTAACAAAGAATGGCGTAAAGGGAATATGGAATTTTGCACCTATAGATCTAAAGGTTAACGAGGATGTTATTGTAGAGAATGTACATCTTAATGAAAGTTTAATGACTTTAAGTTACTTATTAAATGAGCGTGAAAAAGAAGAAGAATTCCTATAATACTAAAAAAAGACAATACGAATTTCTTAAAATTTGTATTGTCAGGAATTTTTTGAATTTAATTATATGAATTAAGTAAAAAGATTCATTAAAAAACATAAATAAAATATAAATTAGGTTGAAAAAGAATTATAAACAGTCTATAATAGTGATTAAGGTATTAGAACCTTAATCACTATTTTTGTTAAATTAATAACGATTTATGGCGGCTAACACCTGAAAAATTGCATGGGGGATTTTGAACATGGATTATAAGAACATAGTCTTGGAAAAAGAAGGAAATGTGGCTTTGGTTAAACTAAACAGACCTAAAGCATTAAATGCTTTAAACACAGAAACTTTAAAAGAAATTGATTGTGTTATCCAAGAAATTTCTGGGGATAAAGAAATTTATGCAGTTATTCTTACAGGAGAAGGTAAAGCTTTCGTTGCTGGAGCTGATATTTCAGAAATGAAAGAAATGAATGCTATAGAAGGTAAAGAATTTGGTATTCTTGGGAATGGGGTTTTTAGAAAACTTGAAAAACTTGAAAAACCTGTTATAGCTGCAGTTAATGGTTTTGCATTAGGTGGTGGATGTGAACTTGCAATGGCTTGCGATATTAGAATTGCATCAGTTAAAGCTAAGTTTGCACAACCAGAAGCAGGGCTTGGAATAACTCCTGGGTTTGGCGGAACTCAAAGGTTATCAAGACTTGTAGGTGAAGGAATTGCAAAAGAATTAATTTACACTTGTGACATGATCAATGCTGAAGAAGCTTTAAGAATTGGATTAGTAAACAAGGTAGTAGAACCAGAGACACTTTTAGATGAAGCAAAAGCTATGGCTAATAAAATAGCTAAGAATGCTCCTATAGCTATAAGCCAATGTAAAGCTGCTATCAATAGAGGCTTGCAAATGGATATTGATAGTGCAGTATTATATGAAGCTGAAGCATTTGGAATGTGTTTTGCTACTGAAGACCAAAAAGAAGGTATGACAGCTTTTGTTGAAAAGAGAGACAAGAATTTTAAGAATAGATAATCGAAATAGATAATCGTATAAGTAGGAGGTATTATAATGAATTTTTCATTAACTAAGGAACAAGAACTTGTAAAGCAAATGGTAAGGGAGTTTGCTATTAATGAAGTAAAACCTATAGCAGCTGAAATAGATGTTACAGAAAGATTCCCAATGGAAAACGTAGAGCAAATGGCTAGATACAACATGTTAGGAATTCCATTCCCAACTGAATTCGGTGGAGCAGGTGGAAACAACGTATCTTATGCTATGACTGTAGAAGAACTTTCTAAAGTTTGCGGAACTACAGGAGTTATAGTTTCTGCACACACTTCTTTATGTGGAGCACCAATATACCAATTTGGTACTCAAGAGCAAAAAGAAAAATATTTAACACCACTTGCAAAGGGTGAAAAACTAGGTGCATTTGGTCTTACTGAGCCAAACGCAGGTACTGATGCTGCTGGACAACAAACAACAGCTGTACTTGAAGGAGATCACTACGTATTAAACGGTTCAAAAATATTCATAACTAACGGTGGAGTTGCTGATATCTTCGTAGTATTTGCAATGACTGATAAATCAAAAGGAACTAGAGGAATATCTGCTTTCATAGTTGAAAAGGATTTCCCTGGATTCTCAATAGGAAAAGTTGAAGAGAAGTTAGGAATAAGAGCATCATCTACTACTGAATTAGTATTTGAAAACTGCATAGTTCCAAAAGAAAACTTACTTGGAAAAGAAGGAAAAGGATTTGCTGTTGCAATGCAAACTCTTGATGGAGGAAGAATTGGTATAGCAGCTCAAGCTTTAGGACTAGCTCAAGGAGCTTTAGATGAAGCTGTTGCTTACATGAAAGAAAGAAAACAATTCGGAAAATCAATAGCAGCATTCCAAGGACTTCAATGGATGGTTGCTGATATGGATGTTCAAATAGAAGCTGCTAGACTTTTAGTATACAAAGCTGCATACAAAAAAGATATGGGTATGCCATACTCAGTAGAAGCTGCTAGAGCTAAATTATATGCTTCAGAAGTAGCTATGGATGTTACAACTAAGGCTGTTCAATTATTTGGTGGATATGGATACACTAAAGAATATCCAGTTGAAAGAATGATGAGAGATGCTAAGATAACTGAAATCTACGAAGGAACTTCTCAAGTTCAAAGAATGGTTATCGCAGGAAGCATATTGAAATAGGAGGTAGTGAAAGATGAAAATAGTTGTTTGTGTAAAACAAGTACCAGATACAAATGAAGTTAAAATAGATCCAAAAACAGGAACTCTTATAAGAGATGGTGTTCCTTCAATAATAAACCCAGATGACAAAAACGCTTTAGAAGGAGCTTTACAATTAAAAGATACTTATGGTGGACACGTAACTGTTATAACAATGGGACCTCCACAAGCAAAAGTAGCTTTAGAAGAAGCATTAGCAATGGGAGCAGACGAAGCTATACTAGTTACAGATAGAGCTTTCGCTGGAGCTGATACATTAGCTACATCTCACGCTTTAGCTGCAGCTATTAAAAACTTAGATTATGATATAATATTCGCTGGAAGACAAGCGATTGATGGAGATACTGCACAAGTTGGACCAGAAATTGCTGAACACTTAGGAATGCCTCAAATAACTTATGTTGAAGCAGTTAGCCAAGAAAAAGAAGGCGTATTAAACGTAAGAAGAGCTTGGGAAGATGGATATGAAAATATCAGAGTTAACACTCCAGTTCTATTAACTGCAATCGAAACTTTAAACGTGCCAAGATATATGAACATTAAAAACATATTCGCAATGGCTAAAGAAAAAGAAGTTAAAGTATGGACTGTAGCAGACATTAACGTTGATGTTAACCTACTTGGTCTTAAAGGATCACCTACAAAGGTTAAAAAATCAATGACTAAAGAAGCTAAAGGACAAGGTGAAATATTTGAAGTATCACCAAAAGAAGCAGCTTCAATTGCGCTTTCAAAACTAAAAGAAAAACACTTCATCTAAGATATAGTTAAGGAGGAAATTACCATGAATATAGCAGATTATAAAGGTGTATGGGTCTTTGCAGAGCAAAGAGACGGAGAATTACAAAAGGTTGCTTTAGAATTATTAGGAAAAGGAAGAGAAATAGCTGACAAGTTAGGAGTAGAACTTACAGCATTATTACTTGGACATAAAAATATAGAAGAAATGACTAAAGAATTAGGAGCTTTTGGAGCAGATAAAGTATTAGTATGCGACAATGAGTTACTAACTCACTATTCAACTGATGGATATACAAAAGTTATAAACGAAGTTGTAAATGCTAAAAAACCAGAAATCCTATTCATTGGAGCTAGCTTCATTGGAAGAGATTTAGGACCAAGAGTTGCAGGAAGACTTTCAACAGGTCTTACAGCTGACTGTACATCTCTAGATGTAGATGCAGAAACTAACAACTTATTAATGACAAGACCAGCTTTCGGTGGAAACCTAATGGCTACAATCGTTTGTGGAGATCATAGACCACAAATGTCTACAGTAAGACCTGGAGTTTTCGAAAAGTTAGCTAAAGATGAAAACAGAACTTTCCAAGTTGAAAAATTTGACGTTCAATTATCAGCTTCTGATATAAGAACAGAAACTATAGAAGTTGTTAAATCAGTAAAAGAAATGGTAGACATTACTGAAGCTGATATCGTAGTTTCAGGAGGAAGAGGAGTTGGCTGTAAAGAAAACTTCGCTTTACTTCAAGAACTTGCAGACGTAATGGGAGGAACTTTAGCTGGATCAAGAGCAGCTGTTGATAATGGCTGGGTAGAAAAAGCAGTTCAAGTAGGACAAACAGGAAAAACTGTAAGACCTACTATATATATAGCTTGCGGAATCTCTGGAGCAATCCAACACTTAGCTGGAATGCAAGATTCTAACTACATCATAGCTATTAACAAAGATTCAGATGCTCCAATCATGAAAGCTGCTGACGTAGCTTTAGTAGGAGACTTTGCTAAAGTTATTCCAGAAATGATAGCTCAATATAAAGAGATGAACAAATAGTAAATTTATAAGACTTTAGATTAATTGAATTTTATAGTACACTAATTAACATAAGATGAGGGGATATACGGAGATGTATATACCCCTCATTTGTTAAATATTGAATAAAAGTCTAATTTCGTTGAAAATTGTATACATATATTTATATTTATTGAGTTATTTTTGATAAATATAAATATAAATATATAAAAATGTGGTAATATAGATTTGTAATAGTCTATAATCCATAATACAAAATTATGTTAGGAGTGTTTAATATGAAAAAGATATGTGTTTTAGGCGCAGGTACAATGGGATCAGGAATAGCTCAAGCTTTTGCCGCTAAAGGATATGAGGTAATAGTTAGAGATATAAAGGATGAATTCGTACAAAAAGGTCTTGGAATGATAGAAAAAAATATTAAAAAACTTGCTACAAAAGGTAAAATAACAGAAGAACAAGCAGAAGAAATTTTATCAAGAGTTAGTGGAACTACAGAATTAAGCTTATTAGATGATGTAGATTTAATAATAGAAGCTGCAGTAGAAAACATGGAAATCAAAAAACAAATATTTAAAGAATTAGATGAAATCTGTAAACCAGAAGCAATCCTGGCTACAAATACATCTTCACTTTCTATAACTGAAATTGCTACTGCTACAAAGAGAGTTGATAAAGTTATAGGACTACACTTCTTTAACCCAGCTCCAGTTATGAAACTTGTAGAAATCATAAAAGGAATGGGAACATCACAAGAAACATATGATGCAATGCATGAATTAGTTATTAACATATCTAAGGAGCCAGTTCAAGTAGAAGAAGCTCCAGGATTTGTAGTAAACAGAATTTTAGTACCTATGATAAATGAAGCTGTTTGCATCTATGCAGAAGGTATTGCAAGTGCTGCAGATATAGATAAAGCTATGATGCTTGGAGCAAATCATCCAATGGGACCTCTTGCTTTAGGTGACTTAATTGGACTAGATGTTTGCTTAGCAATCATGGATGTATTATATAAAGAAACTGGAGATTCAAAATACAGAGCACACAGCCTACTTAGAAAATTCGTTAGAGCTGGACAATTAGGAAGAAAAACTGGAAAAGGATTCTTCGATTATAGTAAATAATAATATCATAAGAATATTATAACAAAAGAGTAAAGAATAATTTATCTTTACTCTTTTCTTTATGTGAAAATAAATTAAATATAATTAAAAAAATAAAAGATAGATAAAATTATAACAATGCATTTTATAATTTATTGTAGATTTTTAAAAATAAAAGGAGTATAGTTTAAATGGAATCACCAGAAGTTTGGAAGAATAACTGGAATTCAAGAGGATGTTTATAAAAAATGGATTTATTTGCTTGAAAATTTATAATATTTAATTTACTATATGGTTGACTATAATTAAATAAAATTATAAAATATAATTGTAACCGACACAATGTATATTCATGTAAAGGATTTAAGTCGTATTATTTAAGGATATATGGAGATTTAAGTTAGTTTATTGGACAAGTGTAATGTGGTAAGAATCCTATCATTATTGCGCTGTTTATTTTTGCGTTTGTAACCACTATGTTAAATAAATATCTAATGTTCATATATAAATTTCAATGAAAATAGTATAATATTATATTTGGCAAAGGGTATGAATTAAAATGGTGAAATATTAAATTCATATAAAAACAAAATATGTTTAAAATACGGAGGAAAGTACTATGTATAAAATTGTTGAAAAGAAAATTTTGGCACCTTCAATATTTATGATGAAGATTTTAGCTCCAAGAGTAGCTAAATCAGCTCGTCCAGGTCAATTCATTATAATAAGAATGGATGAAAAGGGTGAGAGAGTACCTTTAACAGTATGTGACACAGATGTAGAAAATGGAACAGTATCAATAGTTGTACAAACAATTGGATGTACTACAAAAGCTATGGAACAATATGAAGAAGGGGATTCTTTCTTTGACTTTGTTGGACCTTTAGGGATGCCTTCTGAGCTTTTAGAAGAAGACAAAGATAAGCTAAAAAATGAAAAAATAATGTTTATATCAGGTGGAGTTGGAGCTGCACCAGTATATCCTCAAGTAAAATGGTTACATGAAAATGGAATTAAAGCTGACGTAATCATGGGATTTAAAAATAAAGAAATGGTTATTTTAGAAGAAGATATGAAAAATGTTGCAGACAATGTTTATGTAGCAACTGATGATGGTAGCTATGGATTTAAAGGAATGGTTACTAATAGATTAAAATCTTTGGTTGAAGAAGGCAATAAATACGATACAGTAATTGCTATAGGACCAATGATAATGATGAAATTTGTATGTAAATTAACAGAAGAATTAGGTATAAAAACAATAGTTAGTATGAACCCAATCATGGTTGATGGAACAGGTATGTGTGGTGCTTGTAGAATAACTGTTGATGGAGAAACTAAATTTGCTTGTGTTGATGGACCAGAATTTGATGGACATAAAGTAAACTTCGATGAAGCATTAAAAAGAACAACTATGTATAAGACAGAAGAAATACAAAAGGATTCTATACAAAAAGGATGCAAAGTAGGAGGAAATAACTAATGGATAGAATGAAAAGAACTCCAATACAAGAACAAGATCCAAAGGTAAGAGCAACTAACTTTCAAGAAGTTTGTCTTGGTTACACTGAAGAAGAAGCAGTTCAAGAAGCTTCTAGATGTCTAAATTGTAAAAACAAACCATGTGTATCTAAATGTCCAGTTGCAATAGATATACCAGAGTTTATTCATCATGTAAAAGAAAAAGAATTTGCACAAGCTGCAAAGGCTTTAGATAAATATACAGCACTTCCAGCAGTATGTGGAAGAGTTTGTCCTCAAGAATTACAATGTGAAAGCAAATGTGTTCTTGGAATAAAAGGTGAGGCAGTAGCTATAGGTAAATTAGAAAGATTTGTAGCAGATTGGTCAAGAAATAACAATGTGGATTTGACTAAAGAGATTGAAAAGAAAAATAAAAAAGTTGCTGTAATTGGTTCAGGCCCATCAGGAATAACTTGCGCTGGGGAGCTTGCTAAAATGGGTTACGACGTAACTGTCTTTGAAGCTTTACATGAGCCAGGTGGAGTTTTACTTTATGGAATTCCTGAGTTTAGATTACCAAAGGATACCGTTGTTAAACATGAAGTAAACAACCTAAGAAAATTAGGAGTTAAAATAGAAACAAATGTAGTTGTTGGTAGAACAGTTACAATAGATGAATTAATGAATGATGAGAAATTTGAAGCTGTATTTATAGGATCAGGAGCAGGACTTCCTAAGTTTATGGGAATTCCAGGAGAAAACTTAAATGGAGTATTCTCAGCAAATGAATTCTTAACTAGAAATAACTTAATGAAAGCATTTAAAGATGAGTATGCTACTCCAATTAAATCTGGTAAATGCGTTGCAGTAGTTGGTGGCGGTAACGTTGCTATGGACGCTGCTAGAACAGCTTTAAGACTAGGTTCAGAAACACATATAGTTTATAGAAGAAGTGAAGCTGAACTTCCAGCTAGAGTAGAAGAAGTACATCACGCTAAAGAAGAAGGAGTTATCCTTGATTTATTAGTTAATCCTACAGAAATCCTTGGGGATGAAAATGGTTGGGTTAAAGGAATGAAATGTGTAAGAATGGAACTTGGAGAGCCAGATGCATCTGGAAGAAGAAGACCACAAGTAATAGAAGGTTCTGAGTTTACATTAGACTGTGACACTGTTATCATGTCACTAGGAACTTCACCAAACCCATTAATTCCAGCTACAACTAAAGGCTTAGAAACTAATAAATATAAATGCATAGTTGCAGAGGAAGAAACAGGACTTACTTCAAAAGAAAAAGTATATGCTGGTGGAGATGCTGTAACAGGTGCAGCTACAGTTATACTTGCTATGGAAGCTGGTAAAAAAGCTGCTAAAGCTATTGATGAGCAATTAAGTAAATAAGGCATTTTCAAAAAATCAAGCCATATTTTAAAGTTATGTGAAATTCTTTAAAATATGGCTTTTTTATATGATAAATATAGTATAATGAAACTGAAAACTAGTAGATTTCTAATATATTTAAAGAAATTTTTGGAGTCATAGATTTATGACTAAAAATATAATAAACAGAGTTCTTAGCTTCTGTGAAGATTAGGACTAATTAATAGGAAAGTAGGGTGTATAAATATGTTATTAGATGTAGTAAAAAAATATTATGGAGAAGAATATGATTTAAACTGTGCAGAGACTATGCTATATGCTGCTAATGAAGAATATGGTTTAAACTTAAGTAAAGAAACTTTTAAAACCATGGCTGCTTTCGGTGGGGGAATGGGTGTAGAATCCACTTGTGGAGTTATCACAGGAGCAATTTCTGCTTTAGGTATTTTATTTACAAAGGAAAGAGCCCATGAAAGTGATTATGTAAAAACCCTTACTCAAGAATTCATTGAAAACTTTAATAAAGAATGTAATTCACTAAATTGTGATAAATTAAAGGAATTATATAGAAATGATGAAATAAGATGTCTTAATATAGTAGAAAAAGGTGCAGTTATATTAGACAACATAGTAACAAGAGAGAGAAATAAACAGTAATTGAGAATAATTTTAAAACTTAGTGCTGAGAATATCCTTAGCACTATTTTTAAACTAGCATCCCATAAGTGTTATTTAAAGGAGGTTGATATGGATGGACTTTAAAGAAGTTATTGAAGAAAGTGGAAAAGTTATATTAAAGGATGTAAAGAATTTTGAACTTCCCCATATTTTCGATTGTGGACAATGTTTTAGATGGAACAGACAAGATAATAATAATTATATAGGTGTAGCCTTTGGAAGAGTTATTGAAATTGAGAAAAGGGATAATGATGTAATTATATATAACACGGATTTAAAGGATTTTAATGACATATGGCTAAATTACTTTGATCTAGAAAGGGACTATTCAGCTATAAAAGAAGAATTTGAGAAGGATGAACTTTTAAAAAAAGCAGTAGAATTTGGTGTAGGAATAAGAATACTACAGCAAGACCCCTTTGAAATGCTAATATCTTTTATTATATCTGCAAATAATAGAATCCCTATGATAAAAAGAGCTATAGAGAATATAAGTAAAGCATTTGGCAAATCTATAAAGTACAAGGGAAATACATATTATGCTTTTCCAACCTTAGAGGAGTTTAGAAGAGCTACAGTAGAAGATATAGAAGCTTTAGGGGTTGGATTTAGGGCTAAGTATATATATAAGGCACTAGAAGATTTGAGTAGTGGTACCTACGATTTAAATGCAATAAAACAAAGTGATGATGATGGATGTCATGAGGGTCTTAAAAATTTTAATGGAGTAGGGCCTAAGGTAGCTGATTGCATAATGCTATTTTCTATGGGGAAATACTCAGCATTTCCAGTGGATGTATGGGTAAAAAGAGCAATGCAATTCTTTTATGTGGCACCAGATGTATCATTGCCTAAAATAAGGCAGTTTGCAAGAGAGAAGTTTGGTAGTTTATCTGGATTTGCACAACAATACTTATTTTATTATGCAAGAGAAAACAATATAAAAATAGATTAAGTTAGAAATATGTTGATATATAGAACATAAACTAAGGGTATACAAGGTGGGAAAGGTATGGAGAATAAAAATAAGATAAAAAAGTATGTAATAAATGGAGTAATATGGACTATAGTTATAGTAGTATTATTAATAGCATATTGGGAATTTTCCAAGAAATTCACTGTATTCAGAGATCCTGAAGAATTAAAAAAATTAATACTATCCTTTGGTAGTTATAGTATAATTGCCTTTATAGTGCTACAAATGATACAAGTAATAATATTCTTTATACCAGGAGAAGTAGTTCAAGTAGCAGGGGGATATATATTCGGACCTTTAGTAGGAGGAATTGCCTCTGCAGTAGGTATAATTCTTGGAAGTATAGTTGCTTATTTTATAGCTAAATTATTTGGGAAAAAGTATATAAATAAGCTTATTGAAAAAAATAATTTAACTAAGATAAAGAGGATATTAGATGCTGGAAGTAATAATATAGTTATCTTTGTAATATACTTTATACCTGGAATACCTAAAGATATATTAGTTTATGTAGCTGGTATATCCAATGTAACTCTAAGGGATTTTATATTATATTCTTCTGCTGGTAGATTACCATGGATAATCACATCTGCCATGTTTGGCCACGGTATACATAGAGGGGACTATGTGTCTATGATAATTATAGGAGTAATATCAGGAGTCTTATTTTTAGTCGGAATACTTAAAGGACATAGCATTATAGACTTTTTCCATAGAGCGTTAAAGCATAAAGGTAAAAATAAGAGAAAATAAGAGAAAATATTACCATGAGTGAGGTATTTTAATATATTCGCTTATTTTACCAGGTTCTATTAAAATAAAAGATTTGCTTATAAAATAATAATTATATATTATTATATTGTAGTTAGCACTCAATAGTCGTGAGTGCTAATAAATAAAGATAAATAAAAAAATTATATAAATAATTAACAATAGGAGGGTTTTTTATGAATATCAGACCATTAGGCGACAGAGTTGTAATCAAAAGATTAGAATCTGAGGAAATAACTAAAGGAGGAATAGTTCTAGCAGGTACTGCAAAAGAAAAACCACAAGAGGCAGAAGTCGTTGCAGTAGGTCCAGGAACTTATTCTCATGGAAGAGAAATTAAGATGGAAGTGAAAATAGGAGATAAGATATTATTTTCTAAATTTGCAGGCACAGAAGTTAAATTACAAGGACAAGAATATATTATATTAAAGCAAGAAGATATATTAGCAATATTAGAATAAGTAATATATCTTAATAAGTGTAAAGAAAAATAATTTTAATGATAAGCTAAGAAATTCACATATCATAGGAGGTAAATGAATATGGCTAAAAGTATTTTATTCGGAGAAGAATCAAGAAGAGCTATGCAAAGAGGTGTAGACGTACTTGCAGATACAGTTAAGGTAACTTTAGGACCAAAGGGAAGAAACGTTATATTAGATAAAAAATTTGGTTCACCACTTATAACAAATGATGGTGTTACAATAGCTAGAGAAATAGAACTTGAAGATGCATATGAGAATATGGGAGCACAACTTGTAAAAGAAGTTGCAAACAAAACAAACGATGTAGCTGGAGATGGAACTACAACTGCTACAGTACTTGCTCAAGCTATCATAAGAGAAGGACTTAAGAATGTAACAGCTGGTTCAAACCCAATGTTACTTAGAAATGGTATAAGAATGGCTGTAGATACAGCAGTTGAAGAAATAAAAAAATACTCTAGACAAGTAGATGGAAAAGAAGACATAGCAAGAGTTGCAGCTATATCAGCAGCAGACGAGGAAGTTGGAGCTCTAATAGCTACAGCAATGGATAAAGTAGGTAACGAAGGTGTTATAGCTGTAGAAGAGTCTAAAACAATGGGAACTGAACTTGATGTTGTTGAAGGTATGCAATTTGATAGAGGATATTTAAGTGCATATATGGTAACTGACACAGATAAGATGGAATCTGTACTTGATAATCCATACATTTTAATAACTGATAAGAAAATATCTAACATCCAAGAATTACTTCCAATTCTTGAGCAAATAGTACAACAAGGTAAAAAACTTTTAATAATTGCTGAAGATGTTGAAGGTGAAGCAATAGCTACTTTAGTAGTTAATAAATTAAGAGGAACATTTACATGTGTTGCTGTTAAAGCTCCAGGCTTTGGTGATAGAAGAAAAGAAATGCTTGAAGATATAGCAATACTTACAGGTGGTACAGTAATTTCAGAAGAATTAGGACACGACATTAAAGATGCAACTATTGAAATGTTAGGAAGAGCTGATAGTGTTAAAGTTACTAAAGAAAACACTGTTATCGTAAATGGAAAAGGTGCAAAAGAAAATATAGCATCTAGAGTAAATCAAATTAAGAAACAAATGGAAGATACAACTTCTGAATTTGATAAAGAAAAATTAAATGAAAGACTTGCAAAACTTGCTGGTGGAGTTGCAGTAATAAAAGTTGGTGCTGCTACTGAAACTGAATTAAAAGAAAAGAAATTAAGAATTGAAGATGCTCTTGCTGCTACAAAAGCTGCAGTTGAAGAAGGTATCGTTGCAGGTGGTGGAACTGTTTATATCAATGCAATAGAAGCAGTTGCTAAACTAACTTCAGAGGTTTCAGAAATCCAAGTAGGTATTAACATTGTAAGAAGAGCTCTTGAAGAGCCATTAAGACAAATAGCTACAAATGCTGGTGCAGAAGCTTCAGTAGTAGTTGAAAGAGTTAGAAATTCAGCTACAGAAATAGGCTATGATGCATTAAATGCTGAATATGTAGATATGATTAAAGCTGGAATAGTTGACCCAACTAAGGTTACAAGAAGCGCACTTCAAAATGCTGCATCTGTAGCATCAACATTCTTAACAACAGAAGCTGCTGTTGTTGATATTCCAGAAAAGAACCCAGTTCCAATGCCAGGTGCACCAGGAATGGGAATGGACGGAATGTACTAAAATTAAATATTAAATAAAATTAAGACTTTCATGAAGTTTTCATGGAAGTCTTTTTTACATCCATAATTAATGTTCACATAAATTCTCTCCAAATTTTATCAATTTAATTATCTACAAAGTCTATAAAAACCTTTAAAATAGTGGATTTTAAGGAGAGATGTAATAAAATAACACATAACAAGGAAAGTATATAGAAATATAATACATAATATAGTATAATATGTTTAACATTTATAAATTTATACAACAATAAAACAAATTTATATAAATGTAAAATAAATTTGTATAAAAAGAAAGTAAGTTTATATAAAAAGAAAGTAAGTTTAGATACAATGATGCAACTTTTTTATTTGGGTACCTTGAAAGTTGTTGAGTTAATGGTACAACCGGCTAAATTATAAATTTAGTCGGTTTTTTTGCGTGTATTTTATATACACATATGTAAAAATATAGTATAATGATTTCTAAATAGAAATAAATGTAAAGGGATAATAAATTATGGGTTTTATAGTATTTTTATATGGAGTAGTAATAGGAAGTTTTTTAAATGTATGTATTTATAGAATACCTAACAATCAGTCATTAATTAGTCCACCTTCCCATTGTGGAAATTGTGATACTAGATTAAAATGGAAGGATTTAATACCAATAGTAAGCTACCTATGGCTTAAGGGTAAATGTAGATATTGTGGTTCTAAGATTTCTATGAGATATCCTTTAGTAGAAGGGCTTACAGGGATTTTATTAGTAGGAATATATCTAAGATATGGCATAGGGGTAAGCTTTTTTAAGTACTCCCTTTTAACTCTATTTTTAATAGTCATAGCCCTTATTGATTATGATACTACAGATGTGTATTCTAGTGTAGTTTATAGTGGAATGGCAGTGGGTATAATCTTTATCTTTATAGAAACTGTAGCATACTCCCATAGTATAACTAACTATATTATTGGGGGATTAATAGGCCTAGGTGTTATTGGTTTAATATATGTATTAACTGGTGGCATGGGTGTTGGAGATATTGAAATAGCAGTATTATGTGGATTATTTCTAGGATGGAAATTAGAGATATACTTTTTACTTATATCCTTCATTATAGGAGGAACAATTGCAGTTATGTTAATTGTATCAAAAAAGAAATCAAAGGATGAGTATATTCCTTTAGGACCTAGCTTGGCTATGGGAGCATATATAGTTTTAATCATTGGAGAACAATATATTTTAAATTTCATTTAATATAAGGAGTTTTAAGAAATAAAAAGAAGTATAAAACTTTTAGATAAGGACAAATAAATTAATTGTAAAGGTGAGGTGGAGAGAAATGGCAAGGAATACTGTCAGACTAGGTGACTTGCTAGTAAAGGCAAATAAAATTACCAGGTCACAATTATCAGAAGCCTTAGAGATTCAAAAGGTAAAAAGAAAGAAACTGGGAGAATTATTAATCGATGAAGGAATAGTAACAGAGGATATTATTATAGAGGTACTTCAAGAACAGTTAGGTATTGAAAGAGTAACCTTAAGTAATATAGATGTAGATTCTAAGGCTGTTAAGTTAGTTAACGAAGGCTTATGTAGAAAATATGAATTATTCCCTTTTTATACTGCTGATGGAGTAATAAAGATAGCTGTATCAGATCCTTTAAATATATTTGCCATGGATGATGTAGCTATAACTACGGGATTAAGGGTGGAGCCTTATATATCCACAAAGGATGACATCCATAAGGCTACGGAAAAGTATTATTCAGATAGAAATGTGGAAAGTGCTGTAGAAGAGATAACCAGGTCTAGGATAGTGTTTCATAATAAGACGGAAGATATAGAAAAGATTGATGAAGTTAAAAATGCTCCCACAGTAAAGCTAGTGGATTCTCTACTTAAAAATGCAGTGGAACAAAGAGCTTCAGATATTCATATAGAGCCCTATGAAAAATATATAAGAGTTAGATATAGAATAGATGGTCAGCTAGAAGAAATATCATCTTTAAATATTGATGTACTTCCAGGCATAGTTACTAGAATAAAAATTCTAGCAAATCTTAACATAGCTGAAAAAAGAATTCCTCAGGATGGAAGAATAGTTACTGTAATCAATAATAAAAACATAGACATGCGTGTGTCTATAATACCTCTTATCACAGGAGAAAAGGTTGTAATAAGAATACTAGATAGAAGTAACTATAAAATTGGAAAAGATAATCTTGGCATGAGTAGTGAAAATATAAAAAATCTTGAAAACATCATATCTGCACCCCATGGAATAATTTTAGTAACAGGACCTACAGGAAGTGGAAAATCCACCACTCTATATACTATTTTAGGGGAACTTAATGATATTAATAAGAACATAGTTACTGTAGAAGACCCTGTGGAATACTCCATGGATGGAATAAATCAAGTAAATGTAAATAGTAAGGTAGGACTTACCTTTGCTGCAGGCTTAAGGTCTATATTAAGACAAGACCCTGATGTAGTAATGGTAGGGGAGATGAGAGATAGCGAGACTGCTGAAATTGGTATAAGAGCTGCCATAACAGGCCACCTGGTTCTTAGTACACTACACACAAATGATGCACCATCATCAGTAATAAGACTTATAGATATGGGAGTTGAACCTTTCTTAGTTGCCACTGCCATAAAAGGAGTAATAGCTCAAAGACTGGTGAGAAGAATATGTCCAAGCTGTAAGGAAACCTATGAGGGGGATGAAGCTGAAAGGAAACTTCTTAACTTAAGTAGTGATGATAAAGTAACTCTTCATAGAGGAAAGGGTTGTGCTAGCTGTAATTATACTGGTTATAGTGGCAGACTTGGAGTCTATGAAATAATGAATGTAGATAGAGAGATAAAAGATTTGATTATAAAATCTAATAATCCAGAAGAACTAAAGGATGAAGCGGTTAAAAAGGGTATGAAGACTTTATCAGATAGTTGTAGAGAGTTAGTTCTTAAAGGTGAAACCACCATGGAAGAAATGATGAAGATAATATTTATGGATAACTTGTAGAGGAAGGAGAACTAAATTATGTCTAAATATAAATATAAGGCTATTAGCTCTAAGGGTGAAGTTATTCAAGGAGTACATGAATGTAGGAGCAGGGAAGAGGTACTTAACCTTATGGTATCTAGTGGATATTCACCACTGTCCATTGAGGAAGCTATAGGCAGTAAGGAGATTATTCTAGGAAAGAAAAATAAGGTTAATAACAAGGATATTTCTATATTTTGTAGACAACTAGCTACAATGATAGAAGCTGGTGTTTCCATAACTAATGCCATAAGTCTTTTAGCAGAGCAAATACCTAACAAGAAGCTGAGGGAGGTCCTTGTAAAAGTAGATGAAGATATAAGAAAAGGTGAAGAATTATCTGTAGCCATGGGTAAATACTCTAATGAATTTCCAACATTACTTATAAGCATGATTCAGGTTGGGGAACAAAGTGGTACCCTAGATTCCATCATGAACAGGATGGCCACTTACTATGAAAAGCAAACTAAGATGAATGGTAAATTAAAAAATGCATTAATCTATCCAGGCATATTAGCCACAGTAACAGTGTTTGTAGTGGTATTTATTCTAACCTATATAATGCCAATGTTTATGGATATGTTTGAATCATCAGGTTCAGACCTTCCAGCTATGACAAAGATAGTACTATCTCTAGGAGATGGTATAAGGCACTACGGTATATTAATAGGTCTTGTTATTGTAGGTACAGTAGTAGGCTTTAAATATTACACCAAGAGAGTTGATGCTGGAATTTATATGTACAGTAAATACAAATTGAAAAAATCTCTCTTTAAAGACTTGAATCAAAAGATTGTAGTATCAAGATTTGCAAGGGGACTATCTACAGTTTTAGGAGCTGGACTATCCATAGCCAGCTCCATAGATGTAGTATCTGCAGTACTAGAAAATAAATATGCAGATGTAAAATTAAAAACAGTAAAAGAAAGAATGTTAGCTGGAGATACACTATCCGATGCCATAAAGGAATCACAGTTATTTCCACCAATGCTAGGGTCCATGATAAAAATTGGAGAAGAAGCTGGAGAACTAGACAACATCCTAAGCAAAACAGCTGACTTCTACGACGAAGAGCTAGAAAGAGCAATAGAAGCCTTCACCACAATCCTAGACCCAATAATGCTAGTAATAATGGGAGTAGTAGTAGGATTTTTAATAATCTCCATCCTAACTCCAATGTTTGAAATGTACAACGTAATGTAAAAAGGACAAGCCTATCTTTTAACTAATATGAATAACGACTTCATATTATCTGCGCTCAATCGTTTCGGAACCTTGATTTACTAAAGGCCCTGATAATGAGAAAATCTAAAATACAACAACTCGCATGCGCTCAAACAAGTTGTATTTCTTAACGATTTTATCATTCTCATAGCCTAAGTAAATTCAAGAACCCTGCAAATGGTATTCGCTCAGATAATATTGAAGTCAAATATTCAAAATTATTTAAAGCATAGTCAAAACAAAATAACAGGTCTAACCAGGGGAAACCCTTTAGAAATAAATAGAAATAATTAGGAGGTCATTTTAAATGATAAAAAGAGCAAACAACAAAAAGAAAAAAGGTTTTACACTAATAGAACTAATCATAGTTCTAGCAGTAATGGCAATCATAGCATTAATAGCTATACCAAACTTCGCAGCAGTAAGAAATAACTCTAAAACTAAAGCTGATACACAGAGTATAGAAACAATAAAAAGAACTGCATTAATGCTTGTTTCAGATGAAACAGTTACTGCAAGCGAGACTGTTACTGTTACAGTTTCATTTAATGAAAATAAAACATTTAAGGATGCTAAACCAGATAAAGAAGATAAGATAACGGGAATTGATGAATTAAAGGAAGCATTAAAAGAAGTTAAGAAACCACAAGCAAAGGATACGCCTACATTTACTATAATTATAAATAGTAATGGAGAAGTTGAAGTAAATTAATATATTATTAATAAATGCCCAACATAAGTGTAAAGCCACCCTTTACACTTATGTTTCTAAAAATAAATAAAGTATTCCTCTACATACTTAAACACTACTTATATCAACACTTTCACCATGGAAGAACATAAAAAGCTAAAAACATGAAAATTCTAGAGCCTATACATAACCACTAAAGTAGTAAAAACACTACAAACCATTGATATTACAACAAATAGTTAACTAGTTATATAGTTATATATAGAAAAGTTTAAATAGCTATATATTTAAATAGACTTATAGTTTCATATTTTAATAGGTATATAGATAAATATTCAATTTAGGAATAATGAAGAAAGATTTCAATTGTGACAATGTAATTTAATGATGAAAAAGTAATATTATTCATAGTATTTCTCGGGGAATAAAGAAGATATATGAAAATTAATAGAAGTAATGAAAGAAAAATAATGAATTTGAAAGTTATCTAGGGTGCTAAGTTATTAGAGCCTTAGTGTATATAAAATAGATATAAATATTGTTAATTAAACATAAAGGATTTGAAGAAGAAGGGAGTGCTAATTTTGAGTTTGTTTAGTAAATCTAAGGTCAGTGAAGAGTTAAAGAATAAGGAAATTCAAGTAAATATAGACAATGATACCTATAAGGGCATTGATGTTGAAAATTCTAAGAAGGAATCCATATGGAACAGAGATATAAAGTTACAGGATCTAAAATTTAAAAGAATAAAAAAAGTTGATGATAGTAAACCGGCTAAGCCTAAGAGTATAAGGCTTGTGAGTCTTGACATAGGCTCTAGTGATATAAAAATAGTAGAGGGACAAGTTAAGGGTGGAAAATTAAAAATTTATAATATGAGGAAAATAAAATCTCCAGAGGATATTATTCAAGATGGGGAGCTTTTTAACGAAGAATCTATCTTACTTAAGTTAAAGGAAGAAATGAAAACCTCAAGGGTGAGAACTAAAAATATAGCGTTAGTTTCCTCCTCATCTACAATCATAAGTAGAGAGATTATAGTTCCTTATGTGGAAAATAATGAAGAATTAAAAACCTTAGTTAATTATGAAATAGAGCAATTTCTAGCTATAAATTTAAATAACTATGTAATTCAATTTATGAGATTAGAGGAAGTTATAGTGGATGAGGTAAGAAAGGAAAAGATATTTACTATTATATATCCTAAAAATCTCATTGAATCCTATAGAAACTTAGCTGAAAAACTACTTTTAAATCCATATGCTTTGGATATAAGTAACAACTCCATAAGAAAACTAAGCAGCATTGCAGATATATATAATGTAGATTTAATAAATAAAGAGGAATCCATTTTGTATTTAGACTTAGGTTATAAAAGTGTAGATTTATCTATAGTTAATAATAATAATTTAGAATTTATAAGGGTTATGCCCATTGGTGGAATAGAGATAGATAGGTTTATAGCGGATTTAAATGGAATTTCTATGGAGGAAGCAGAGGAAATAAAGAAGGCTCAGGTTGAAGTAGGAAAGCATAGGAAAGAAAATCAGCTTAATGATGGAGTAGTAGAAGTCATAGAGGGTTGGCTAGAGGATTTAAATAGAATTATTCAGTTCTATACTAATAAAAGTAATGGGAAAAAGATCAATCATATATATTTATACGGTGGTACTTCTAAGTTAAGAGGAATAGATGAGTATATAGCTTTAAAGACTGGCATAGATACTACAAAAATAATTACAGCTAACAATATAGAATTTAGTAAAAATGTAAATACAACAACCATTGAAGAGTATGTTAATGCATTAGGTGCATTAGTAAGATTGTAGGTGAGATTATGAATGATTTGAATTTTTTCTATGTGGATACAAATAAAGAAAGCGATGCAGGAGTAAAAAAAGCAATTTTTAGTGCAGCAGCTATAGTTGGGGCAGGTATTATAGTAACCTTGTCATTTAATACTTTTGGAATTTATAGAGCTGAAAAATCAATAAGTGATCTTAATAATAAAATTAATGAAGAAGCTTTTCTAGAAAGTTATAAGGAAAGTTTAGAGGTAGCTACAGAGAGAAAAACCTTTTCTACTTATAATAGTAAGTTAAATGAAATTTTCCATGGCATAATCGATAGAAATAAATTAAGTCCAGACTTTATTGAAGAGATAAATTATACCCTTCCAAAAGAGGTGTATTTTAAATCTATGAATTTTGCAGCAGGTTCTATAGAAATAAATGCTTCAGCTACAAATAGAGAGGCTATTGCTGAGTTTCAACATAATATGAATAATATTGAATTCATAGAAGAATCTCATATAGGTGGAATAGTGTCAGACTTAGGTGATGGTGAAAAAGAAGTATTTACCTTTACTATGACCTGTAAACTAAAGGAGGCCTACTATAATGAAAGTAAGTAAAAGAGAAAAATTTTTATTAGGAGTGTTAGTCCTCATAATTATATGTACAGCATATTATAAGTTGGTTTATGAAAGACAATATGCTAAATTGCAAGAAATTAAACAGGAAGAATCAGAGCTGAATAAGAAATATAATGAGATGCTTTCCAATATAAATACTATTACAAAGAATAAAGGTGATATAAAAATATTAAAGGGTAGTATAGGTTCAAAGTCTATGCTGTTATATCCTAAGATCTATCAAGATAGAATAATAATAGAGCTAAATAAACTATTAAATAATGCTGGAATTAAGGGAAGTTTAACTTTTTCAGAGGTTACTGTTTCTCCAATAGAAGCTTATTTTTCAGAAGTAGCAGACCCTAAGGAACAAGCATCCCTAGAGCAAGTAGTGGAGGAGTCTAGTAAAGAAAAGACCAAGGAAGATGTGGAAGAAAAACTAGAGGAAACTAAAGAACTTGGAGAAGATCAAGCTACTAAAAGAGATGAAGGAGAGTCAACTGGAAATAAGGTAGAGCAAATGAAGGTATCGGTATCCTTTAATGGTACCTATAAAAATGTTGCTAAGTTCGTAAAGCTAATATCAGAATATGAAAGAATTTTAGCTATGCCAAATATAAATATAACAGCCTCTGGGAATGATGAAGTCTCTGGAACTTTAGATTTAGAATTTTACTCCATACCCAAAATTAATCCTTATGAAGATTCAAAGTACTTAAAATGGACTTTTGACGAGGAGTATGGAAAGGAAAATCCTTTTTTAGAAGGAAATCAAAGCTCCATGGCATCAAGAACTAGTGAAGGAAATAATTATGTTCTAATCATGGCTTTAAAGGGTGTGAATTCAGATTTACCAAGTTTAACTTTAGGTAAGGAAAATGATTTAACAAGAGAAAGTTATATATATAATGATGAAAATAAAAAGGTAGATGTGGAAATTGAAGTAAATAAGGAAGGTGGTAAGTACTATATTAAGTACAAAACAGAGAAATCTAGCTATCCATCAGATTATAGTAAAAATGGTATAGAGCTTAGGAATGTGGATGAAGAAAATATAAATATTGCAATATACTCATCTAAACGTATAGGTATTGATGATAAGGTAGGAGCAAATATAAAGGTAATAAATAATGCTAATGATAAGAAAGTTTCACTTACTATAATTGATGATGATAAAACTAGTCCAAGGGTGCAAATAACACCAGAAGGAAAGGTGGAGTATGTTAATAAATAAAGTTACTAAATCTAGAAAAAGTAAGAAAGGTTTTACTCTTCTAGAGGTAATAATTAGCTTTGCTCTAATATCAATTATTCTTATTCCTATAGCTAATTTAGTACTAACTTCTGTAAAAATAAATAAATCTACAGAAAATAAACAACAAGCTAAGGCGGTACTTCAGGAAACTATAGAAAATATTAAAACTGTAGATAATTTTTCAAGTGCTTTATCAAAGCCTTTAAATAATGGCATTACTTTAAGTGAAGCTACAGGGGAAGATAATAAATTAATATATTCAATAAGTGGCGAAATAAATGGATTTTCCATAGAGGGATCTATAAAAGAACAGTCCAAGGTCATTAATAATAAGGTTAGTGAAATGGAAGTTGACAGAACTATATATTTTCACCACGGATCCATATCCATATCAAATGGTAAGGAGGTTATAGGAGAAGCTATAAAAAAACTATCAGATAATTTAGCTACACCATCAGAGGAAGTCTTTATTGAAATGAAAGAAACAGGGGAGATAAATGTTACTTATGGGGGAAGTATCATTGCTATTCCTAAACCAGAAGCTAAGTCATTACTTATATGCTTAAATGAAGACAGTGAAAAGAAGTTAAATTTAAGTGTAGAAAATAAGAGCCATACAGAAAACTTAAAAATATATCTATTTAATGGGGAAAAAGTATCTGAAAGGCAAGATGTAATAATATCTAAATTTAATGGACAAATAGAATTAATCGAAGGGGTTCAACATAGTGATGATGTTATCAATGAAAAATTGTACTTTGTAGAATTAAGAGCTAATAAAAATGGGGAAGTAGTAGAAAATATGAATTTAGAACTACTTAAGTAGAATAACTAATTAAAAAGGGGTTTTAATAGAGTTGTTAAATTAAGAGGAGGGAGAAGATGAGAAAAAGAAAGACTAAAGGTTCATCTATGTTACTTGTAATAGCTGTGTTTGGTATATTAGCTACCTTAGCATTGGCTATGCTAGGGGCCACCTATGCAAACTATAAGCTAAGAGTAGAAGAGAACAATAGGGTTAAAAATCTCTATTCTGCTGAATCTGGAATTGATAAGGCCTACGCTAGAATCACTAAAGTAGTAGAGATAGCTATAGAGGAAGGCATAGCGGCAGGTAATAAGGAAACTACAATAAAGAAGCAAAATGAAATTTTCAAAGGGGTTTATAAGGATTATATAGATGATAATCTTATAGATTACGTATCTGGAGAATATGTAGTAAATAGTAATAAGGCAGAAGTTAAGTGTGAGTTAAAAGTTCCAGCAATAGAAAAAGAGGGGTTAGATTATAAAATTGTTAAGTTAACTTCTACCTATAAAGATGATAAAGGCAAAGATAGAGTGGTGAGTGTAGCTTATAATTTAGTTACACCGGAAGCTTATAGAATCCTTGATAAAGCCGATGGAAACACATCTAAATTAATAAACTACACTCTAGCTGCTGATGGAAACTTAACTATTGCTACTGATTCATCCCATGTTAAGGAAGGTAAGGTAGAAGTGGACGGAAACCTTTGGATTCAGGGTTTACGAAGTGAAAATATGGTTAATAATCCAACGGTAGATAAGTATAAGGGTGGAATTGAGATAAATAATACTGATATAGAATTTAAAGGACAAGTTAACACCGCTGCCAATATTACAGTAGACAAAAGTAAGGTAAATTTTAAGACAATAACTTTAGAGGATAAAGAAGTTGATAATAAGGTTTATGCTGAGAATATATTTTTAGGTAGTTTAGCAGATGGTGATGTGGATAGTGGTATAGATGTAGATTCCAGTAAGGCAGAGCTATATCTAGCTAACGATTTAGTTATAGGAGCTAGTGATACAAAAATTAATATAAAAAACCTTTATGGTTTTAATGATTTGAATATTGCTGTGCCTACAGACGATGGACAGGTTGTTAGGGGTTCTAGTTCTATAATAATTAACTCCATGAAGTGGCCTAATGATAAGGGTAATTTAACAGTTAGTGACAGTGCCTACCTAATGGGTTCTGCTTATATAAAGACTCATAGAGAGCCCTATCAGACAGGAGAGTCTGTAGCCTTAAAGGGGAATTATAAGGCCTATGCCAAGGATTCTAATGGGAATTATAAGAATAGCCAATATGAGTATTTAGATCCCTTAGTCCTTATAACTAAAAATGCAGAAGGACAACCTTTAAATGTGGTAGATAAAGCAGAGCACTTTGTGGATTATAGTAATTCAAGTGATAAAAGTATAAGAGCAAAGGGAATATCTCTTCCACAGAAAACCTATACTGCTGGAGCCTATATTTCAGGAGGAAAAGCCCATGGAAATTCAGTGAACCTTAATGAAAAAGAACTTGATGCAGTAAAACACATGAGGGAAAGGTTTGTACAAGCTGTTTATTATATGGGAAACGAAGACTTTGATGTGAATAAATTTCAACAGGGTAAGGCTATTTATACTGTAGAAAATCAAATAAACTGGGATGGTGTATCTTCATTAATTGCTAATAGGGGTAACATTATTCAGTTAGAAAATATGGTAATTCTATTAAATGATGATGAAAATAGGGACATTGAAATTAATGATGATAAGCTTATCTTAAGACATGAAAATAAAGAAGCAACCTATAATAAAGAATTCAATAGGGACGAATCTAAAGATATAACTTATATAGTGGTGACAAAGGGTGATGTAAATTACAATGGAACTAAGGATTATAAAGGTACCATTATATCCTTAAAAGATATAAATATAAAGAATTCTAAGGGTTTAATAGGAACTGCTAAATTATCAGAAGATGAGATAAAGGATAAGAAGAATAAGGGTGTATTAGATTTTATCTTTACTCAAGGTAAAAACTTAGTAACAGAGAGAACTATACTAGCTACAAATTTGATTACAAAGGAAAAATGGACACTAGAAAAATAAGTTATAAGGTAGTGGGATTATGATTTTAAATAGAAAGAAAAAAGGAGTAACCTTAATAGAATTAGTGATAGCATTAGGACTTTTAGCTATAGTTACTTCATTCATATTCTCCTTTTTCTTTTCTAATGAAAGAAAGCTAGAGGAGATAAACACTAGATCAGACCTTCAATATGAAGCTAAGGTTATTTTAGATAGTATATCTAAACATGCCATGGCAGCTACTAAATGTAAAGTGGACAAAGAGCTTGATGGTACTGTAAAAACTATAACCTTTTCAAAGGTTGAAGATGATGGCACAGTAACTGATGAGGGAGCTGAATTTATCATTGAAGAATATAATGTTTATCTATCTACAAAAGAGGATGGTAAAAGGCTTATTGGTTCACATTTACATCATATAGAGACTTCAGATGACATTTTAAAGAGTATAGAAATTAGATTGTCATTAAAAGCAGAGGATATAGATTATTCAGTGAAAGAGAGTTTTTTATTTAGAAATAGTCATAAGAAGTAATGAATTAAGTTTCATTGGGAATAAAGTTCCCACTAAGGCAAGGAAGTCTGTTAACAACCTACTAATGGTGATGGAGGTGGATAAAATGAAAAAAAGAATCGGTTATAAAGCCATATTATGCATAGGGCTTATTCTCTGCATGACAGCTACCTTAGTAATGACTTCTGCATCAAATGCCAGTGCTGAAGTAGCAACAAAGCCAGCCTTTGAGGTAAAGATAAATTCAGTATCCCCTGAATTCCCTAAGGTAGGAGAAGATATTACTGTCAGTGGAAAAATAATTCCTAAAGACTTTGAAGCTGAAGTTCCAGCTAAAGAAATAGTATTGGTACTAGATGTATCTGGGAGTATGGCGGACAATGTATATGTAAATGGTAAATCCTCTACAAAGATAGCAGAATTAAAAAAAGCAGCAAAGAACTTTGTAGATAAAATGAAGGATGTGCCTAATTTAAAGATTGGGATAGTAGCCTATTCAAGTAATGCCAGTATTAAAAAAGTAGATAAAGAAATATTAATAGATGCCAATAAGGTAAATGAGCTGAAAACAGTTATAGATAATTTAAAGGCTGATGGAGGTACTAATACTGGGGAAGGCTTAAGAAAAGCTGCCTACCTACTTAGTACATCTAAAGAGAAAAATGCAAATAAGACAGTGGTTTTAATGTCTGATGGAGTACCAACATTTTATTCTTACTATTATTCATATTATTATAAGTATTTTTATAAAAATATAGATGATAGCAATCCGAAGTTTGATGGAAAAGGTAATGAACTTGATGATGATGCAGTAGAATATGCAAATATTATAGGGGAGCGTATAAAGGAATCTACAAACAATGTATTTTCTATAGGTTATGGTTTAGGAAATAAGAATAGTGAAGCCAATAAAACACTAAAACAAATCCATGAATTTATGGGAGGTAAAGAAGGTAATTTCTTTGCATCTGATAATGGTGCTATAGACAACGTATTCCAGAATATAGCTACAGAAATCTTAGCTTCCTATGCCATTAGTAATGTAAAAATGGATATGAATCTTAAATCAGGATTTTCTCTAAAGGTTGGAGGAAATAAAGTAGATATTGATAATGTATTATATAAAACTGATGGTAAAGTTAAAGATGGCAAGGTTACCTATACAGCAGATCCTGTGCCCTTTGAATTTGTAATTAAAAGTGGAGTAACGGGACAGCATGAACTCTTTGCAGGGTCTACAGTGAGTTTCCCTTGGAAGGATAATGAGATTATAACTGCTCCAGTACCTAGTATAAGCGTTAATATAGATAAAAATGAATTACCTAATATTAAGGCTAAGTTAACAAGCCCAAGTGAAGTAGAGGCATATCCAGGAGAGGAAATAAAGGTAACCTATGATATTAAACCTGAAAACTTTGTATTTCAAGATAGTGAAAATGAGTCAACTTCTAATGAAAAGGAAATTGTTTTTTTGCTAGATACTTCAAAAAATGGGGGAGCTAATTATCTTGATGATTCAAAACATTTATGGAGTGGATTATTAAATGATTATAATAAGAAGGACTCTATGGCCAAATTCGGATTAGTAACTTATAGTAATACAGCTGAAATAGAATCAGAACTTACAGATGCTAAGGATATAAAGAATGAATTGGAAAATGTAACATCTTCATCATCTACAGAAAGAAACATTGGTAATGCTCTTGAAATGGCAGATAGTATTTTAACAAATGGAAATAAATGGGCAACGAAATATATTATAATTTTAGCTGCAGGAGATGTTAGCTATGATATAAATAAAATTAATGCTGTGAAAAATAAAGGATATAGCATTATATCCTTGAAATTAGGAACATCAGGAAGTGATGACATTAACAATACCAAAAGCTTAAAGTGGATTCATAATGAGTTGTGGGGAATTGAGGATGATTACTTTAATGCTGTTAGAGAAAATGGTGGTGCTCTCAATAATAAAGTTAAAGAAATTGCATTACGATTATCAACAAAACGATATAAGTCATATGTATTTGGTGATGTTAAGTTAAATTTTAATATAGGTGATGAATTTGACGTAGTTTCAGGACTTAAATCAGTAGAAAGTAGTAGTTCCTATAATTATGCATTAGAGATACCAGAAATTAGATATACCTATGATGTTGTTAATAAAATATATAAAGCTAGTGGGTCGCAGGTATCCTTTATAATTAAGACAATGGAACATGGGAAACTTAAGTTTAAGGATAGTAACACTATTACTTATACAAACCTTATAGGGGAAATGGCGAAATTCAATATAGAAACTCCTACTATTATTGTTAGAGGACAAACAGATATACTTCATGGAATCTATAATGGGTATGACAGTAAAACTGAAAAATATAATATAGACACAGTGGAAAGAACTTTAGCAAAAGAAGCAACAGTAACCTTTGGGGCTACCTTTGAAACCTATAGTAGTAAGGCAAATATCGGACTTAAGGTACCAAGTAACGCAAAGATTCAAGACACTCCTAAGGTATACAAAGTAGATGAAGAAGGCAATCTTCAGTTATTAGGAGATATGGTTATGAATTCTACAGATTCATTATATTCCTATACCTTAGGTGGAAATGTAGTTAAGGATGATAATATTATTGTGCTTTATACAATCACCTTACCTAAGGATGAAGGCGCCTATGAAAATATAATTTCTGTTGATGGAGTTGAAGCTCCAGCTAAATTTAATGTTGGGAAGGAAGCTTTACCAGATTTATTTTAAAATTTTAGTATAAATATGCATTATCTCACTATAATTTTTTAATTAATTATAGTGAGATAATGGAAAAATTCTCATTAGTAATGTATAATTATTATATAAGTCGATAAATTTCTACAAAATTTAGAAAATAGGTTAAAAGTTTTCCTTGACAAACATACTTATTTTAAATAAAATAGGTGTAATCAATTAATAAATTATGAATAAATAACTCATATATCCCTTGAATATGGCAAGGAGTTTCTACCGGAAACCGATAAATTTCTGACTATGAGTAAAAGTAATCATGTTATAGATTTCATTGAATTTATGGACATGCTTAATTTTACTTGTATGTACATAGTATGAACTCTAATGGAGTTATATTATGGGTTGAAAGTGAATTAAGCATGTTTTTGTTTATGTTTTAATTAAATTTAAAATATAAACAAAAACTATGTTAGAGAATTTAATACAATAATTTTAATTGATTTCAGATTATAAGTATAACTAAAGTTAATTATAAAGAAAATAATATAGAAGGAGAGGATTTAAATTATGGCAAAGATATTAAAACAAGGATACACTTTTGATGACGTATTATTAGTTCCAAATAAATCTGAAGTTTTACCAAAGGATGTTAGCTTTAAAACAAACTTAACTAAAACTATAGCTCTTAATTTACCACTAATAAGTGCTGGAATGGATACAGTAACTGAAAGTAAGATGGCAATAGCTATGGCCCGTGAAGGTGGAATTGGAATTATCCATAAGAATATGTCTATAGAAGCTCAAGCAAGCGAAGTAGATACAGTTAAAAGACAAGAAAATGGAGTAATTGTAAATCCATTCTCCATAGGAAAAGATAATGTTATACAAGATGCATTAAACATAATGTCAAGATATAGAATATCTGGAGTGCCGGTAACTGAAAATGGAAAATTAGTTGGTATAATTACTAATAGAGATATAGTGTTTGAAACTAATTATAGTAAAAAAGTAAGTGAAGTGATGACTAGTGAGAATCTAGTTACTGCAAAAGAGGGAACAAGTATTGAAGAAGCTAAGACAATACTTGCAAAACATAAAATTGAGAAATTACCTTTAGTAGATAAAGATTTTAATCTTAAAGGATTAATTACTATAAAGGATATAGAAAAGGCTGTGAAATTCCCTAATGCTGCAAAGGATACTTCAGGAAGATTACTTTGTGGAGCTGCAGTAGGAGTTACAAAGGATATGATGATAAGAGTTGATGCTTTAGTTAAAGCTCACGTAGATGTCATTACTATAGATACAGCACATGGACACTCTAAAGGTGTTATAGATGCAGTTAGAGAAGTTAAAGAAAAATATCCAGAGCTTCAAGTTATAGCAGGTAATATTGCAACAGCAGAAGGTACAAGAGCTTTAATAGAAGCTGGAGCAGATTGTGTTAAAGTTGGTATAGGACCTGGATCTATCTGTACTACAAGAGTAGTTGCAGGAGTTGGAGTTCCTCAACTTACAGCAGTTATGGACTGTGTTGAAGAAGCGGAAAAATCAGGAGTTCCAGTTATAGCTGATGGAGGAATAAAATATTCAGGAGATATCGTTAAGGCACTAGCTGCTGGAGCAAAAGTTTGTATGATGGGTTCAATGTTTGCTGGTTGCGCCGAAGCACCAGGTGAAATAGAAATATATCAAGGTAGAAGTTACAAGGTATATAGAGGAATGGGTTCTTTAGGAGCTATGGCAAACGGAAGTAAGGATAGATATTTCCAAGAAGATAACAAGAAATTAGTACCAGAAGGTGTTGAAGGAAGACTTCCATTTAAGGGTAGCGTAGTAGATACTATATACCAATTAATTGGTGGTATTCGCTCAGGAATGGGATATTTAGGATCAGCTACACTAAAAGATTTATATGAAACTGCAAACTTCGTAGTTCAAACTTCAGCTGGATTTAGAGAAAGTCATCCACATGATATAGTAATTACTAAGGAAGCTCCAAATTATAGTGTAAATCAATAATCTAAGAAGGAGAGCTTAATTTATGGATAGAGAATTAGTATTAGTTGTTGACTTTGGTGGTCAATATAATCAATTAATAGCAAGAAGAGTAAGAGAGCATGGAGTATATTGTGAGATAATTCCATATAGTACTTCTGTTGAAAAAATAAAAGAATTAGATCCTGTTGGAATAATATTTACTGGTGGCCCTAACAGTGTTTACGGGGAGGGTGCTCCAAGAGTAGATAAGGAATTATTTGATTTAAACATTCCTATCCTAGGAATCTGCTATGGTGCTCAGCTTATGTCCCATGTTTTAGGTGGAGTTGTTAAGACTGCTACTGTTAGAGAATATGGAAAAACTGATGTTAACTTAAACACAGATAATAAATTATTTAATGGAATAAAAGAAAAACAATGCTGGATGAGTCACACTGACTTTATAGAAAGCGCACCACAAGGCTTTGAAATCATAGGTCATACAGATGAGTGTCCTATAGCTGCAATGGCGAATGTAGAAAGAAAACTTTATGGGGTTCAATTCCACCCAGAAGTTCAACACACTTTATTTGGAACAGAAATTCTTAAAAACTTCTTATACAATGTATGTGAAGTTAAGGGAGATTGGTCTATGTCTGCCTTTGCAGAAGAAAAGATTGCACAAATTAAAGAATTAGTAGGAGATAGAAAAGTGCTTTGCGCTCTATCAGGTGGAGTTGATTCATCTGTTGCAGCAGTACTTGTTCATAAAGCAATAGGTAAAAACCTAACTTGCGTATTTGTAGATCATGGTCTACTTAGAAAAGATGAGGGAGATCAAGTTGAGAAAATCTTTAGAGAAGGCTTTGATATGAACCTTATCAGAGTAAATGCTCAAGAGAGATTCCTTGGAAAACTTAAAGGTGTTTCTGATCCAGAGAGAAAAAGAAAAATCATTGGAGAAGAATTCATCAGAGTTTTTGAAGAAGAGTCAAATAAACTTGGTAAAATGGATTTCTTAGTTCAAGGAACTATTTATGCTGACGTTGTAGAAAGTGGAACTAATTCATCAGCTACAATTAAGAGTCACCACAACGTAGGAGGACTTCCAGAGGACATAGAATTTGAACTAATAGAGCCATTAAGAGAGTTATTTAAAGATGAAGTAAGAGCTGTAGGAGAGGAAATTGGAATTCCACACCACTTAGTATGGAGACAGCCGTTCCCAGGACCAGGACTTGCAATAAGAGTACTTGGTGAAATTACAGAAGAGAAGCTACACATAGTAAGAGAAGCAGATGCTATATTTAGAGAAGAGGTTGCAATTGCTGGCCTTGAAAGTGAAATCTGGCAGTACTTCGCTTGCTTACCTAATATAAGATCAGTAGGAGTTATGGGAGACGAAAGAACCTATAGCCATACAGTAGCCTTAAGAGGAGTTACATCTTCTGATGGAATGACATCAGACTGGGCAAGAATCCCTTATGATGTACTAGATAAGGTATCTAGAAGAATTGTCAATGAAGTTAATGGAGTAAATAGAATTGTATATGATATAACTTCAAAACCACCTTCAACTATAGAGTGGGAGTAATATAAATATTCTAATAGATTAGATATTACTCTATCAACTCCTTGAAAGAGTAATATCTTTTCTTAAACCCTAATGTATTTATACATGTTATCATGTTTAAATAAATCACACCCAAAGAAAGTAGTTATAAGTTTCTATATAATATAGAAATTTCATAGCTGCTTTTTTTATTTATAAATAATATACAATGTAAGTATTAATTTATAACTTATAGTGTTAAAAAATAAAATAGTAGAATTATTTATTGAATTTACAGCAATATTTATAAGTTATAATGGCACAAATTTTCTTACACAATAATACCATAATATTGTAAAGGAGATGATTAAAAATGGCTTTAGAAATCCACGATCATAACAGAGATGACCAGTCTTTATATGATGAATGTAAAGAACATGTTTATTATCACGTTATTTTAACAATGAGAGACGGAAGCATAGTAGATGGAATAATTGAGAATGTAGATGGAGATCGCGTTACCATGTTAGTGGGTGAAGATGTAATGGAGCTAGATGATGAAAATCAATATGCTCAGCAACGACAATATAACCCTTATGGACGTCCTAGAAGAAGACAAAGACGTTATAGACGCAGAAACTTCCCACTTTTAGATTTAGCTAAATTATTAATAGTACCATATCCACCTTATATTTCTCCATATCCATATTACACCCAATATCCAGGTCAGTATATTAATCCATATTATCCTTTTTAATAAGGAATACTTAAACATCAGTAGTTTTGATTTTTTATAATTAAATAAAGACAATACTCAAGAGTATTGATGGAATAAAATTATCCCCAAAGTAGTTATGAAGTTTCTATATGAATTAGAAATTTCATAGCTACTTTTTTATAAAAAATCATAATTGGCATTTGACAATAACTTAAAATGGCAGTAATATATAATTAGCAAATGCCAATAATGAGAATCACATAAAAGAATAATTAATAAAGAAATGAGGAATGGAAAATGAAAATAGCAGTTTCAGCAGAAGGAAAAACTATTGTAAATTTACTTGATATGAGATTTGGAAGATGTGAGTATTTTCAAATTCATGATACTGAAGGTGGAGAAATTAAAGTTTTAGAAAACCAAGGCAAAAATGCTAGTGGTGGAGCAGGTATTTCTGCATCTAATCAATTAATTGATGAAAACATAGATGTTATTATCACAGGAAATCTTGGACCTAATGCTTTTGAAATCATTGAAAAATCAGGAGTTAAGGCATATAAGTGTGATGGTATAGTTATAGCTGAGGCTATAGAAAAATATAAAAAAGGTGAACTTGAAGAAATAAAAATGTCTGGTCCTGCACATCACGGAGCTCACTAGATTGGAGATGAATAGGTAGTGAATATAGCAGTACTTAGTGGAAAAGGCGGTACAGGAAAAACCACAGTATCTACTAATCTTGCTCTTGCTCTAAAGGCAAATTATATAGATTGTGATGTGGAAGAGCCTAATGGTTTCTTATTCCTAAAGCCTATAGTAGATAGAAAAGAAAAAGTAATGGTAGAATATCCAATCATAGATGATAACAAATGCACTAACTGTGGAGCTTGTGTAAAAGCTTGTCAATTTAATGCTCTAGCAAAGGTTAAAGATGATATTATGTTGTTCCAAAAGTTATGTCATGGTTGTGGAGCATGTGAAATTGCATGTAAATATGGTGCTATAGCCTATGGTGAAAGAGAAACGGGTAAGGTTGAAAAAGGATCAGTAAGAGATATAAACTGTAGCAGAGGTGTTTTAAATATAAGCGAGCCAATGGCAGTGCCTGTTATTAGAGAATTACTTAATGGATTATCTAAGGGAACTAATTTAATAGATTGCCCACCTGGAACTTCTTGTAATGTGGTAAATTCTTTGAAATATGCTGATGGGGCAATACTTGTTACAGAGCCTTCTGAATTTGGTCTTCATGACTTAAAGATGGCAGTGGAACTTGTGAAAATGTATGATATTCCCTTTGGCATAGTTATAAATAAGGATGATGGAAAAGATAACATAGTAAAAAAGTATTGCAAAGAAGAAAATATAGAATTAATAGGAACAATTACCTATGATAAGGCTACAGCAGTACTTTATTCTAAGGGTGAAATACTTTACGATTATTTAGTTCATAAGAAGATATTTGATAAGCTTTCAGAGGGAGTAAAGGAGGTGCTATCTTGGAATTAGTAGTTTTAAGTGGAAAAGGTGGCACTGGAAAAACCACCATTGCAACAGCTTTAGCTGAACTTGAAAAAGATGTATTAAGAATAGACTGTGATGTAGATGCTCCCAATCTTTATCTCTTTTACAAGGGAAAAGATATTGAAAAAGATGAATTTGTAGGTGGAAAAAAAGCATCAATAGATGAAAGCATTTGTATTAAGTGTGGTAAATGTGAAGGTGTTTGTAAATTTAATGCCATAGAAAACTTTACTATAAATCCATTTCTTTGTGAAGGCTGTGGAGCATGTACATTAGTGTGTCCTGTAAATGCAATAAAACTAGAGGATGAAAAGACAGCAGATACCTTCATTACAGAGCTAGATAAAGGCATAATTTCAAGGGCAGAAATGGGTATAGGCAGTGATGGTTCAGGAAAATTAATAACTGAATTAAGAAAAAATGGTAAGGGATTTAATAAGGATGAAAAGTTAACTATAATTGATGGCTCACCAGGTATTGGATGTGCTGTTATAGCTTCAATAACAGGTTCAAATGCAGTTTTAGTTGTAACAGAGCCTACAAAATCAGGCCTTGAAGATTTAAAGAGAGTAGTACAGCTGTGTAAACACTTTGGAGTTTTTACTATGGTTTGCGTAAATAAATTTGATATAAATGAAGAGGTTACAAAGGAAATAGAAAACTTTATTTATGAAAATCAAATAGTTTTAGTAGGTAAAATTCCTTATGATGACATGGTTATGAAGTCTATAAATGAATTAAAACCTATAACTTTCTACAAGGATAGCATAGCTGAAAAAGCTATTGAAGCTATGTGGAGTAATATGACTAAGTATATATTAAATTAATATATTAAATTTTTAGGTAAAATAAAAGGAGGAATTTTTAATGAAAATAGCAGTTGCAAGTGATGAGAAATATGTAAGTGGACATTTTGGACATTGTGAAGGATTCACAATATATGAAGTAGAAGAGGGTAAGTCTTTAGAAAAAAGTTTTACTCCAAATCCAGGACATAGACCAGGACTTCTTCCAGTATTTTTAAGAGATTTAAAGGTAAATGTTATTATTGCAGGTGGTATGGGAGAAACAGCACAAGACTTATTTAACGAAAATGGAATTGAAGTTGTAGTTGGTGCACAAGGACTTAGTGATGATGTAGTTCAAAAATTTGTAAATGGTGAATTAAAATCAACAGGTAGCGTTTGTACAGAACATCAACATGAAGGTCACTGTAACGAATAATTATTATAAAATGAAAATATTTAGTGGCAAACCCCTGTATATTCATTTTAAATGTTATAAATGTAATAGTATAATTGATATAGATAGTCAAAATTTAAATTTTGACTATCTTAAATTAAACAAAAGAATAGAAGAAGAAAGTAACGTAAAAATATATGATTCTGATATAATGTTTATAGGATTATGTAGTAAATGCAGGGAGGATTTAAAGTGCCAAGACCAACAAAATTTAGAAGAGTAGAGTTTTTCCCAGAAGATACTTATTTTGTTCCATGGGGAAAGCCTAAATGTGAAATTAAAGAAACAGTTTTAAAGGTAGAAGAACTTGAAGCTATGAGACTTAAAGATATTGAAGAATTAAATCAAGAACAATGTGCTGAAAGAATGCAAGTATCAAGACAAACCTTCCAAAATATTATTGATAGTGCAAGGAAAAAGATAGCTATTGCTTTAACAGAAGGAAATGCTATAAGAATAAGTGGTGGTAACTACAGAGCTACTTTTTGTAAATTTAAGTGCCTTCATTGTGGAGATGTGTATGATATAAATTATGAGCAAGACAAGGATAATTGTCCTACTTGTGGTTCAGAGGAAGTTGTTTGCAGCAAGAAAGCAGAGCTTTGTAAAAGATGGTGTAGAGGAAATAGTGTAGAGGATAAATAAGAGGTGGATTTCCACCTCTTATTTATTTATCTATTAAATTTATATTATTTTACAGATGAAAAAATATAAGTTTAAGAATTTAAAATCCATTCTCTAGGAATAATAAATTTAAAGTCATAGGAATGGAGAGTGCTGATATGAAGAATTTTAAGGTGATTGTTTTAGTAATATTTATCACTTCTTTTATAGTTAACTCACCTATAGAGGTTTTAGCATTACAAAGTAATAAGAGAAAAGATAATGATAAAAGGATAATTGAAATATGTGATGAAGTGAGAACTACTCCTGTGGATGAGGAAGAGTTATTAAAGCTAACAAGGGAAGGATTAGACAAAGAAGATGCCGAGTTTTATATAAGACTTGATGAAATAGTAGAAAGGTTAGAACAGTGTGATTTAGAAGTGATATTAGATAATTCCATAGAAGATATAACTGATAAAGACTTTAGAAACAATAAGGAATACTATAGAAATCAAATACTAAAAGGAGATAAGGTTGCTTTAAAGAAAGCCTTTAAATCTCTAAAAAATATCTTTAGTGAAGAAGAATATACAGAAAAGGTAATTAATACTTTTGCTAATAAATCTGCTTATGAAATAATTTATCCTGATGGTTCAAAGATTACCTATAACACAAAAAACTCTCAAAGAGAAAATTTAAATAGAGAAAAGAATATTAAAAAACCAGTTATGTCTAATAAGGGTTATGAAGAAATCCTCATGGAAGAGGGAGTTTCATATGCCTATGGAAAGGTGGAATCTAAAGAAGCAGAGTGGTGTTTTGAATCAGAATTATCCTATTCTAAGATACATCTATATACTGAGTTTTTACTAGGTACTGATAAAATATCAAAAATTAACTACGCTAGAGGTGGGCAATCTTCCTATGGAGTAGTTAATATTGCAAATAGTACTGGAGCCACTATCTCTAGAACCTATAGTGAAGGTAAAGAAATACCTGCGGAAGCAAGAAATGAAGTCATATTTACTGTGACAGGTTCCTTTGGAGCTTCCTTTTTAATCTTATCCATAGGAGCAAATCCAGGATATAACTGGACTCAATATATAATATTTAGACTTTATGAAGTAGAAAAAATAGATGATAAATATGGAGCTCACTACAAATGGTACGCAGCTGAATTTAAGTAATCCTCCAAATCTATGATTTGGTTAAGGATTACTTACTCATTCGAATGAATATGAGAAGGAGTGTCCCCTCGAGCAAAGCGAGAAAATAAATCTATGATTTGGTTAAGGATTACTTACTCATTCGAATGAACATGAGAAGGAGTGTCCTCCCGAGCAAAGCGAGAAAAAGAAATTTTATATTTGGTTAGTCGAAGTTAAGTGACCATTTAAATCTATGATTTAATTATGAGAACTTACTCATTTGAGCATAGCGAAAAGGAGTTTCACTTCAAAGATGAATATGAGAAGGAGTGTCCTCTCGAGCAAAGGGAGAAAAAATTAAAGAGGAATGTTATATGAGTAAACTTAAGAAGAGATATAAAAACAAGAAGAAGTACAAAATCAAAAATGGAAAAACAATTAAGAAAAATAGAAGAATCTTTATGATTTCAGTTATAGGATTATTCTTATTAATTACAGCTATTCTAATTAAGAATGATTTATTTAAAGAAACCATGGAGATAAAAAGTGGTAACTTGCCTATAAAAGATGAAGAACCCTTTGAAGTAAAGTTAACAGATAAGATAACATATCTTCTATCTAAGACCCTTAACATAGGTGAAGATAGAATATCTATTCTAAATGTATCAGATATACAAAAGGATAAATTAGTCATGTTTTTATATGAAGACAATGGTAAAAACTATGAGGGGTTATGCCAATTAAGTAAAGTAGAAAATTCTTATAACATCTTAGCAACTTCTATAAAAGAGGTAGATAAACATGCTCCTTTTACAGTGAATGTAATGGAAACAAAGGTAAGTGCTACTGAGAATTACAAAGTTCTTGGAGGAGTAATAAATGATGAAAATATAAAATGCATAAATATTAACTTTACTAATAATACTATGACGAATATATTAATTGGAGAAGATAGATCATTCTTTTATGTAATAGAAGAAAATGAGATAGATATTTTAACTATAGAAGCATTAGATGATTCTCTTAAAATATTTTATAAGTGGTCCAGCAAAGAAAAAGGAATATAAGATAAAGATAAACTCGGTGAATATGTTAAAATTCATTGAGTTTATTTGTTTTAGCCATTATTATAAGTATATAGAGTAGTTTGAAATAATTTACATAATATTGTATACTGGCATAAGAGGGTGGAGGATATAATGGAGATGTTTTTACCTATAGTAATGTTTATTATAGGAATTATAGTAATAATAAAGGGCGGAGATATATTTGTAGACTCAGCTATGTGGATTGCTGAGATAACAGGAATACCAAAAATAATTATAGGAGCAACCATTGTAAGTTTAGCAACTACTCTTCCAGAGTTTTTTATAGCTTCAGTGGCAACTATTATGGGATCACCAGAGATTGCAGTAGGTAATGCTATAGGAGCAATAATTTGTAATACAGGGCTTGTTCTTGCTATTTCAATGATTGCAATGCCTGTGGAGGTAGAAAAGAAGAGGTTTATGCCAAGAGCTTTTATGATGGTAGTATCTATGGTTTTACTATTACTTTTTTCTACAGATGGAAATATTAATAGAATAGAAGGGGTAGTCCTTTTAGGGTTATTTGTGTACTATATAAGAAAAAATATAAAGGGTGCTAAAAAGTCCCTTGAAATTCCTGATGAGACTGCTATGACTATAGATGAAATTAGTGTTAGAAGAAGAGTAAAAAAGAGAGAATTTGCAAAACATATAGTTGTATTTATAATAGGAGCAATACTTATAGGATGTGGAGCTAGGTTATTAGTTGTAAATGCGCAGATTATTGCCAGGCATTATGGAGTAACAGAAGGAGTAATTAGTTTAACCATTATGGCCTTAGGAACATCGTTACCAGAATTAACTACTGTTTTAACTTCTATATATAAGAAGGAAAGTGGAGTAGCGGTTGGTAATGTTATTGGTGCAAACATACTAAATATAACAATGACTATAGCTGCTAGTAGTATTTTAGCTAGGGGTGGATTAGTACTAAACTCTAGAAATATTCATATATTTAACGCATCTTTTATAAGCTTTAATCAGACTATACTTTTAGATATTCCAGTGGCTTTAGTATTGATGCTACTTATAATCTTACCTATATCAACTAATGGAAGATACTCTAAGAGAAATGGAATAATGCTGCTTAGTGTTTATATAATATACATAAGTTTTTTGATTTTAATAATATAAGGTATCTTCCCATCTTTGACTTGTTATTTATTTTCAGATACCTAATAAATCGTTTTATAGGAGGCAATTAGAAATGACTAGTTCTTTAAGTTTAAATATAAAAAACCTTCAAGAGGCAGTTAATGAATCACATATAGATAATTTAAAACCTATGATAACAGCAGCCCACAACACTCTGCATAACAGAAGTGGTGCTGGCAATGAATTTTTAGGGTGGCTTGACCTACCAAATAATTATGATAAAGCTGAGTTTGAAAGAGTAAAGGTAGCAGCTAAAAGGATACAGGAAAATTCTAAGGTTCTTATAGTAATAGGCATTGGAGGTTCATATCTTGGAGCTAGAGCTGTCATAGAAGCAATGACAGGACCCTTCTTTAATAGTATGGATGAGGATAAAAGAAAGGTTCCAGCAGTATACTTTGCAGGAAACAATATAAGTTCTACTAATTTGTCTCAACTTATACAGCTCATAGATGGGAAGGATTTTGCCATAAATGTTATTTCAAAATCAGGAACTACTACAGAGCCTGCCATAGCCTTTAGAATATTTAAAGAAATCATTGAGAAAAAGTATGGCAAAGAAGAAGCTAAAAATAGAATTTATATAACAACGGATAAGGAAAAGGGAGCTCTTAAAAAATTAGCAGATACAGAAGGGTATGAAACCTTTATAATTCCTGATGATATCGGTGGAAGATTTTCCGTTTTAACACCAGTAGGGTTACTTCCCATTGCAGTGGTAGGAATAAATATAGATGAGCTGTTACAAGGTGCTAGAAATGGAAGAGAAAACTTTAGTAATGAAGATGTACATAGAAATATTTGTTATAAATATGCAGCTGCAAGACATCTTTTATATGAAAGAGGAAAAACTACAGAAATTCTTGTAAACTATGAACCTTGTCTACAATACTTTGGAGAGTGGTTTAAGCAACTTTATGGAGAGAGTCAAGGGAAGGATGGAAAGGGTATATTCCCTGCATCTGTTAACTTTTCAACAGACCTTCACTCCATGGGTCAATATATTCAAGACGGAATGAGAAATATATTTGAAACTGTAATAAATGTAGAAGAACCACAAATAAATTTATCCATAAAAGAAGATGAAGAAAATGTGGATGGACTTAATTTCTTAGCAGGAAAGACTATAGATTTTGTAAATAAAAGAGCTATGGAGGGAACAGTCCTTGCCCATGTAGAAGGTGGAGTTCCTAATATAGTTATAAATATGAAAGCTTTAAATCCTAAGGCTCTAGGAGAGCTTATATACTTCTTTGAAAAATCCTGTGCCATAGGAGGATATTTATTAGGAATAAATCCTTTTGATCAAGAAGGGGTAGAAGCCTATAAGAAAAATATGTTTGCTCTACTTGGCAAACCAGGTTATGAAAAGCTTCAAAGGTCTCTAACAGAGAGACTAGGTGATTAATTATGACTATTATAGTTGATGGTGATGGATGTGCAGGAAGAGGTATTATAGAAGAAGTAGCTAAGACCTATAAGGTTCCACTAAAAATTTATTGTGATATACATCATGTGATAAATTTAGAATATGGTGAAGTTATAATTATGGATAGTGGCTTTCAAGCAGTGGATATGAAGGTTGCCAACGAAGCTAAAAGAGGAGATATAGTAGTAACTCAAGATTATGGGGTAGCAGCTATGGTTCTTGGTAAAAAATCCCATGCCATAAGTCCAAGGGGATATATATTTTCAGAGAACAATATAGACAAATTACTCTTTGAAAGACATATAAGTGCCAAGGTAAGACGTGGTGGAGGAAAAACAGGAAAGCATAAAAAAAGAAATGAAGACGATAATATAAGCCTTAGAGATAATTTAATAAAGCTTGTAGAAAGAAGTCTAAGAGAAGAATAGAAAAACATAAATTAAGAAAACACTTGTAGAAATATAATTTACAAGTGTTTTTTTACAAGGATTTTGTCTAATGAATTATCGCAAATAAAGACCTCCATAGGTTGTTACATAATATGTAAGTGTAGTATAATATAGCTATGCTTATGTAAGAATATTATAACAATTTAATCAATTAGGGATGTATATGTACATTCTAGGGGGAATATGTATGAATGAAATGATTATTGGTACAAGCCTATCAAGTCCACAGGAGAATGGGACTGAAATTAAGATATATATAGAAAATAAAATGTCAGATGATTTATTATATAAATTTATAATAAACTGTGATGGAGGTTGGGAAACCATTAGAGATTTCCATGAGGAGGATTTTACCTATTGGACCCCTAAGGAAGATGGCAAATACATGATAATGGTACAATCCAAAAAAAGAAATGGAAAAAAACCCATTGAATTTACATCTAGAATGGACTTTATCATAGGCTCTGTAGAAGAAAAACTAATAAAAGATATTATCATTAGTAATAATGAAATAAAGTTAGGGGAAAAGATAGAAATTGATGTTGTACCTAACAAATTACCTATCCTTTGTAAGTATTGGATAAAAGAAGATTGTAAATGGAATTTAATAAGAGACTATTCCATGGATACTAGTTTAAGTTTTACCCCAAATCGAGAAGGGGATATTGAGATTCTTATAGAGAGTAAAGAAGAAGGTTCAGACCATCAATTTGATGACTTTAAAAATGCGACCTTTAAGGTATTACCCATGGATGAAATAAGAATTAACAATATACAGTGCTTAACAGAAGAGCTGATAGTAGGTAATGAATTAACCTTTGAAATTGATGCACGCTTTGATGAAAATAGGGTTGTGTTATACAAATTTATGAAGATTGATGAATATGGAAACATGCATGTAATGCAAGACTTTTCAAGTAAGAGACTAGTTAGCTTCACAGAAATACTACCAGGTAAGTATAAGCTTTTATGTTTAGTGAAGGACATGTATTCCCATGAGAATTTTGATGATAGGGGGATAATACACTATACTGTAGATAAATATAAACCTATAAAAATTCTTAACTTCACTTCTGATTTAAGCTCACCACAGCTTGAAAAAACACCTATAGAGTTTAAGGCAATATGCTCTGGTGGAGATAAATTGCTCTATAAGTTTGTAGTAGATGGAAATTATCATAGTAGTTCAAATTTTACTACTAACAACAGTTATAAATGGATTCCAGAAAAAAGTGGCTTATATAGAGTTGAAGTTCTTGTAAAGGATAGTACCTATAAGGACGATTATGAAGAGAAGGCAATTATGGACTTTGTTATAGATGAAGACTGCACACAAAATGTATATATAAAAGAAATTAAGCTAAATAAGGACAAGCAACTTCTTATAAATGAACCAGTTAAGGTAAATGTTGAAGCCACTGGCTCAAGAAATTTATTATATGAATTTATTGTAAAAAAAGAAGGTAAGGAAGTCAAGTTCATAGAATATAACGAAGAAGATAATTTTAAGTTCACTCCTACTAGTGTAGGAAAATATGAAATAGAAGTTAAGGTAAAACATCTAAAATCTAAGAGAGACTATGATGTACATTCAGTGATATATATAGATTGTAAAGAATATATACCAGCTAAGATAGATTATATTCTTACAGAAAAGAAGTATATGTATCTTATAGGTGATGAAATAGTCTTAGAGGTAATAACAGAAAACACTAGCAATACTTTAACTAAATATAAGGTTGAAATCAATGGCAGAGAAGTTGAAACTACGGAATTTAGTAATGATAAGAAGTTTAAACTAATTCCAAAATGTGCAGGAGTATATACGGTAAAAATATATTGTAAAAATGTATTTAGTACTAAAGAGTATGATTGTAAAAAGGAATTGATTTTAGATGTATTACAAGGAGTTCCAGTAACTAACTGCAAGATAACCTTAGATAAAGAAGTAATAAGGTGCAATGAAGATGTTAACTTCTATGTGGAATGTGACGGTGGAAAAGATAATTTATATGAATTTTATTTAATGGAAAAGGGAGAATGGAAGCTAATACAAAAGTATAGTAAGAAAAATTATTATACCTTTATGCCTTTCTATAAAGGGTTTTATAAGATATTGGCATTATGTAAAAGCTGTTACTCTAAGAGTGCCTATGATGACTATTCCATTTATGAAATTCAGTGTAAGGAATAAGGCATCTTAAAAAAATAAATAAGTGAAAGATGCCTAATAAGGTATAAAGAAACAAGGGAGATGAAGTAATGAGTTACGATGTGGGTAGTGTTTATGGAGGAATAAATAACTATATAAACAGCATAGCTACAAATGGAAATACTAATAGTAGTATAGGTTCAGTAAACAATGGAATTACTCAAAATCAATATGTTAATGGCCTAGGTATTCTCAACGATACCTTAAGTTCTGGTACTGGCAGTGATGCCCTTACTGGACTGATGAGCTTAGGTTTAATGTCAGGAAGCTTTGGTGGAGGTTCAAACAGCAACACTTCTTCAAGCACTGGTGGATTTAGTTTAATCATGGCATCTTTACTAAAGGCCATGGGTGAAAAAGAGAGACAAACTCAGCAGGGAATAGATCAAAATAATAGAGCTTATAATAGCACTTCTAATGGTATAAATGATATCAGCAATGTCATTGTAAGAGCTATAGGAGGAGTAACACCTTCCACAGTGGTAAGTGCTACAGGTACTGACTCTGAAAGAATTGAAAAAGCCATAGCAGATGCTTCAACTAAATATGGAGTAAATGCGAATTTAATAAGAGCTATAATTAAAACAGAATCAAACTTTAATACTAATGCAGTATCTCCTGCAGGAGCTAAAGGATTAATGCAGTTAATGCCTTGCAACATAGAGCACTATGGAGTTAATGATCCTTTTAATATAGAGCAAAATATTGATGCAGGTACAAGACACATAAAGGATTATCTTAAAACCTATAATTATGACCTAAACATGGCCCTAGCAGCATATAACTTTGGACCAGGAAATATGGCATCCAGAGGAATAAGTAACTCCAGTGATTTTTACAAACTACCATCAGAAACAAAAAATTATTTAGTAAAGATAAATAATTTAATATAATAAACTAAATCTTAAGTTAATGTTGGGCCTGTACTTATATTATTGACGCTCAGCCGTTTCGAAGCATTGATTTACTAGAGGATTTATTCAAGGTAAAATCTACAACACAACAACTCGTATGCACTCAAACAAGTTGTGTTGCTTAACGATTTTACCATTCATAAATCCTAAGTAAAGAAATGTTTTAGGAGGCTCTTCTAATAAATTAGAAGAACTAAGTTCGAATATCTAAATCAAAGATTTAGATTCTTACTTATTCAAATGGCATTCGCTAACAATAATATTAAAGTACAGGCTCAACATTTTATAAAGATAAGCGAATAATTATTAAATAGCTTTATTATATCCTATAATTAGCTTAAAATATTAGATTTATTTTTAAAGTAATGTTAAAATGAATTTTGACTAATAATAATTAAAGTTAAATAATGAGTTAATATATAGATAAACTATTAATAAAGGATGGTATGATATGGAACGTTTAGATAAAATTTTAGGAAATTTGGGCTATGGAAGTCGTAAGGAAGTTAAGGTTAGTTGTAAAAATGGAGAGGTTGTTGTTGATGGAGAGGTTGTAAAGGACAGTTCAACTAAGGTTGATCCAGAGACAGCAGTTATTGAGGTAAATGGAGAAAGGGTAATGTATAGAAAGTATGTTTACCTACTTTTAAATAAGCCAGCAGGAGTTGTAAGTGCAACCTTTGATAATTATGATGAGACTGTTATAGATTTATTAGATCCAGAATATCAAGTTTTTGAGCCATTTCCAGTGGGAAGATTAGATAAGGACACTGTAGGATTCTTATTGCTTACTAATGATGGAGCTTTAAATCATAAGTTAATCGCTCCTAAAAACCATGTAGATAAGGTTTATTATGCAGAAATAGATAAGCCAGTAAATGAAAAGGATATTGAAAGTTTTAGAAAAGGTATTGTCATAGATGATGGTTATAAGTGTATGCCAGGAAAGTTAGAAATTATTTCTTCTACAGAAGATGGTTCTGAAGTTTTAGTTACAATACAGGAAGGTAAGTTCCATCAAGTTAAAAGAATGTTCGAAGCTTTAGATAAATCTGTTGTATATCTAAAAAGAGTTAAATTTGGTCCTATGGAACTGGATGAAACCTTAGAAGAAGGCGAATATAGGGAGCTTACTAAAGAAGAAATTGAAGCATTAAACAACTTATAGGGATTTATTAACTGTATATACATTAAATTGAATATAAAAGGTAATTTGGTGTATTGTGTAGAAAATATACAAAAAATATAGATAAGGTATAAATATTAACAATTAGTTTATATTTTTTATTATAAATTTACTTGAAAATTTATAAAATTATATATATAATATATATATAAATAGAATAAATAACCCCTTTTTATTTATACGTATAACCTAACCCCAAGGGTTATACAAGTTATTTTATGTCGAATATAATTGTATATTATTGCAAGGAAAAAACCCATTGGTTACCCCCGATGGGTTTTTTCTTGTAATAAAATTTATTTTTGGAAAACATATGTTTAAGAAGTTAAACAGAGTTCTTAGCTTCTTTGAAGCATAGAAATCGTTATCCAGGAACGTAGCAGCTCTTAACTCCTACTTTGAAAAAGATTGGAGTATTAGAGCTAGTAGTTATCGGATAAATATAGAAATTATGTAGCATATACTGTAAACTATATAATATGTAAATATCTAATGTAAAAAACACATAACATTGATTTAATAGAGCAATAATAGTAAATAGGTATACTAATTATAAACAGAGTTCTTAGCTTCTTTGAAGCTTTAGAAATCGTTATCCAGGGACGTAGCAGCTCTTAACTCCAACTTTAAAAAAATGGGAGTATTAGAGATGGTAGTCATCGGATAAACGGAGTTCTTAGCTTCTGCGAGAGTTTTAGAGATGGTAGGCATTATATAAAAAATAGTATGTATTAAGAGGATATATTACGTAAAGATGAGAAAAGTATGAAAGGAAGTGCATTATGAATATAAGAGAAGTACTTGTAAGCTTTATGAAAGAAAAAGCTTATAAACCGATGAGTTTAAAAGAGTTGTCTAAAATATTTGGTATAGGTAAAAAAGAGTCTAAAGAGTTTTTAAACCTATTAAATGAAATGGAGAAAGATGGAGAAATAATAAAAAATAGAGCAGAGCTATATGGAATTCCAGAGAGAATGGGTATACTTAAAGGGGTTTTTGCTGCTCACCAAAAGGGTTTTGGTTTTGTAATTGTAGAAGAAGATAGGCCAGATATATTTATCCCTGCTAGTAATGTAAATAGTGCCATGAACAATGACGTGGTGTTAGTTAAAGTATTAAAAGATGAAAACAACGGTAAGAAATCTGAAGGAGAAATTATCAGAATTGTTGAAAGAAAGAATAAAAAATTAGTTGGAACCTATGAAGATAGCAAAAACTTTGGATTCGTTGTACCAGATGATAAAAAGATAGGTCAAGACGTATTCATTTCTAAAAATGATAGAAATGGAGCAAAATCAGGCCAAATAGTAGTGGTAGAAATCACTAGCTGGCCAGAGAAAAGAAGAAATCCAGAAGGAAAGATCATTGAAATCCTAGGAGAAAAGGGAGATAAGGGAATAGATATCCTAACTATAATTAGAAAGCACAATCTTCCTGAAGAATTCCCATTACAGGTAGAGGAATATGCAGAAAGAATAGAAGATATGGTTCCTCAAAGTGAAATAGACAGAAGAAGAGACCTTAGAGATGTGACTATGGTTACCATAGATGGAGAAGATGCAAAGGACCTAGATGATGCTGTTTCAGTAGAAGTTCTGAAAAATGGAAACTTCAAGCTAGGAGTTCATATTGCAGACGTATCACACTATGTAAGAGAAAATAATGTCCTTGATAAGGAAGCCTTTAAAAGAGGTACCTCTGTATACCTAATTGATAGAGTAATTCCAATGCTACCTAGAAAACTATCCAATGGAGTATGTAGCTTAAATCCAAAGGTGGATAGACTTGCTCTTAGTTGCTTTATGGAAATTGATCCTACAGGAAAAGTAATAGATCATGATATCTTTGAAAGTGTAATAAAAACTAATGAAAGAATGACCTACACTGATGTAACTAAGATTCTTAGAGATGAAGATGCTGAAACCATAGAAAAATTTAAACACCTTCATGAAGACTTTAAGAACATGGGTAGATTATTTGAGCTCTTAAATAAAAAGCGATTATCAAGAGGTGCTATAGACTTTGATTTTGAAGAATGTAGAATAATCCTTGATGACACTGGTAAACCAATAGATATCCTACCTCGTGAAAGAGCCATTGCCAATAGAATAATAGAAGAATTTATGCTAATCTGTAATGAAACTGTAGCAGAGCACTTCTTCTGGCTTAATGCACCATTTGTTTATAGAGTTCACGAAGACCCAGATATGGAGAAGTTATTACACTTCAGCGAATTCGTATATAACCTAGGATATCATGTAAGATTTAAAGAAGATGAAATTCATCCAAGGGAGCTTCAGAAGATTCTAGAAAAGGTTAAAGGCAAGAAGGAAGAAACAGTAGTTAGTACCTTACTTTTAAGATCTATGATGAAAGCAAAATATTCCCATTTATGTGTAGGACACTTTGGTCTTGCTGCTAAATACTATTGTCACTTCACATCTCCAATAAGAAGATATCCTGACCTAGTAATTCATAGAATTATAAAGGAAATGATAAACGAAGGATTAAATTCTAAGAGAGAGAAGAGATTAAGAACCTTTGTAATAGATGCTTCAAAACAATCCTCTGACACAGAAAGAATGGCTGTGGATGCAGAACGTGAAGTAGATGACTTAAAGAAAGCTGAATACATGATGGATAAGATTGGAGAAGAATTCGAAGGAATCATTTCCTCTGTAACTAGCTTTGGTATGTTCGTTGAACTTCCTAACACCATAGAAGGTTTAGTTCATATTAGTGAGCTTCATGATGACTACTATATCTATGATGAAAAGCATCTAGCTTTAGTTGGTGAGAGAACTAAGAATATCTACAGACTAGGAGATGAAGTTAAGGTAGTTTGCTCTAAGGTTGATATAGATGCCCACGATATTTACTTTGAAATAGTTAAACCACAAGTAGAAGAAGAGGAAGAAGAAATGTCCCTAGACATCGATGATTTAATTTTCGGAGAGTAAAATATAGTTGAGAAGAAAACTATAAGGATAAAAATTTAACATTATATAAGAAGAGATAAGATTTTATTTATTAAATTAAATATGATTTTATCTCTTCTTTTTTATGTAATTTACTATAAATTAAGGGAAACAAATAAAAATATAGGATAATTTTACATGAAAGAGCGTAAAAATCAAAAAAAGATTGTTAAAAAGTTAAACAAATCAGATAAATTTTTAACAAAGTACTAGTATTTTTAGAAAAAGGTGGTATACTAAAATTGTAAATGTTAAATAAATAACAAAATTTAAAGTTTGTATTAGGGAGGTTCATATTATGGCACGTTTTACATTACCAAGAGATATATATCATGGAGAAGGAGCGTTAGAAACTCTGAAAACTTTAAAAGGGAAGAGAGCTTTCGTAGTTGTTGGTGGCGGATCTATGAAGAGATTCGGATTCTTGCAAAAGGTTGAAGACTACCTAAAAGAAGCAGGTATGGAAGTTGAATTATTTGAAGGGGTAGAACCAGACCCATCAGTAGAAACAGCTATGAAAGGTGCAGAAGCTATGAGAAGCTTTGAGCCAGATTGGATAGTTTCTATAGGTGGAGGATCTCCAATAGATGCAGCAAAAGCAATGTGGATATTTTATGAATACCCAGAATTTACTTTTGAACAAGCAGTTATTCCATTTGGACTACCAGAATTAAGACAAAAAGCAAAATTCGTTGCAATACCATCAACTAGTGGTACAGCTACAGAAGTTACAGCATTCTCTGTAATTACTGATTACAAAGCTAAGATTAAATATCCATTAGCTGATTTCAATATAACACCAGATATAGCAATAATAGATCCAGCACTTGCACAAACAATGCCAAAGACTCTAGTTGCTCATACTGGAATGGATGCTTTAACTCATGCTATAGAAGCATACACAGCATCACTAAGATCAAACTTTTCAGATCCATTAGCATTAAAAGCAATTGAAATGGTAAAAGAACACTTAATAGATTCTTATAATGGATGTGAAAAATCAAGAAACTTAATGCACGAGGCTCAATGCCTTGCAGGAATGGCATTCTCAAATGCACTACTAGGAATAGTTCACTCCATGGCTCATAAAACAGGAGCAGTATTTCACATTCCTCATGGATGTGCAAATGCAATCTTCCTTCCATATGTAATTCAGTACAACAGAACTAAATGTGAAGATAGATATGCAGACATAGCTAGAATGTTAAAATTAAATGGAAATACAGATTCAGAATTAACTGATTCATTAATAGAAATGATCAATGACTTAAATACAAAACTAAGTATTCCTCACTCAATGAAGGAATACGGTGTTACCGAAGAAGACTTCAAAGCAAATCTTGAGTTCATAGCTCACAATGCAGTACTTGATGCATGCACAGGCTCAAACCCAAGAGAAATAGACGACAAAACAATGGAAAGACTATTCGAATGCACTTACTACGGTAACAAAATAGAGTTCTAGGATTTGTCATTGGAACATGGTAAAAAGGGGTTTAATTGCAATAGAGGGAGACAATAATTAATTTTAGTTAGTGGAAGAAACTCCACTCAAAAGTGGGGTTTCTTATATTATGTTATTAATTCTGTTGAACTAAGGTACAGCAGATTTAAAAAATATCCTTATAATTCATCAAATCAAATCAAATCAAATCAAATCAAATCAACTTGGAAGAGCTGTCTCAAAGTAGAGTTAAAAAAATTCTACCGTGAGACAGCTCTTCTAAGCTTCACTCCAAATCTATGATTTGGCCAAGTGAAGCTTACTCCTTAGACTGAAAGGAAAAGGAGTTTCCTAGCGACCATGGAGAGAAAGCAATCTATGAGGAAATCCCTGAAACCCCCACAGCGCCAACAACTAGTTAAATAGTTACCTAGTAATATAGGTAAATAGTTTCCTATATAAAAATAGAGCTATTTAAAAAGTTTTCTATATAAATATTTTTAATTTTATATAGTTAAAATGTAGGTGTTCCATAGAGGGTTTAAATGCAGTGATATCAAGGGATTAGCTATGTAAGAACATAAACAGAGTTCTTTGCTTCAGAGGGAGTTTTTACTCCCTCTGAAGGTTAGAAATCGTTATCCAGGGACGTACCAGCTCTTTACTCCCATTTTAAAGAAGATGGGAGCATTAGAGCTGGTAGTCATCGGATAAAAACATAAAAAGCTAAAAACATGGTAATTGGAGAAATTGAATTAATATGAAATTATTTTTATATGTCTATAACATTTTAAAGAATTAAAATTCATATATTTCAAGGTTAATAATTACAATATTTATAATTTAGGTTATAATAAAAATAGGTTATACTATACAATACATTTTAAATTTAGTAAAATCACATGTATAATGAGAAAATTATATATTAATCATAAAAGTAGGTGAAAACATGGCAAAGAAATTAGGAACTAAAACTTTAGTAGAAAATAGAAAAGCAAGACACGATTACTTTATAGAAGAAGCTATGGAAGCAGGAATAGTACTTGTAGGAACAGAAGTTAAATCTATAAGAGCTGGAAAAGCAAACCTTAGAGATAGCTATGCAGATGTATACAATGGAGAAGTCTTCGTAAAAAATATGCACATAAGCCCTTATGAGCAAGGAAACATATTTAACAAAGATCCTCTAAGAGTAAGAAAGCTACTTCTTCACAAAGGAGAAATAGATAAACTTTTAGGATTCACGGCTCAAAAGGGGTACACTCTAATACCACTTAGCTTATATCTTAAAGACGGTAAAGTGAAAGTTAACCTTGGAGTATGTAGAGGTAAAAAAGATTACGATAAGAGAGATGTAATGCTAGAAAAAGCAGCTAAGAGAGACATAGACAGACAAATGAAAGAGAAATATAGGTAACACTCCAAATTTTATATTTGGTCAAGTGTTACCTACTCATGGGAACGAATGTGAGCAGGAGTTTCCTTTGCACAATAGAATTTTGCTATGAAGTATGGGAAGTTTAAATAGGGGGAGGGGTAAGGGATGAAAAGAATAATTACCATTCAACATACTCAATCAGTGCATCACACCAATGGAATGATTGGTTCATGGACAGATTGGGATTTAACTAACCTAGGAAAAGATCAAGCAAATAACATTGGGATAAAACTTAAGGAAGAACTTTCAAAAGATAGTGTCTATGTTATGTATTCTTCAGACTTAAAAAGAGCAAAACAGACTGCTGAAATTGTAGCAAAGCATTTAAACTTAGAACCCATCTTCAATGAAGCTCTAAGGGAACGTAACCTTGGTTCTGCTGTAGGCAAAAGTGTACAATGGCTTAGAGAAAATCAAACAGCATGGGAAAAGACAATTGATGATAGATGTATACCGGATGCTGAATCTAGAAGAGAAACTTGGAATCGTCTAGAACCTTTCTACAACGATATAATGAGCAGTAAGGATGAGAATATAATTATTGTTTCCCATGGGGATACATTAAGTATTTTAAACGCTATGTGGTTAGGACTTAAACCAGATGATCTTAATAACTGTGATTTATTTGGATTTGCAGGTGGAGTTTCTCATTTTATAGAAGATGACAACGGAAAACATATCATAAAGAGACTAAGCGACATGTCTTATATAAAATAGTTTGAGCTACCTATATTCGATAAAATAAACTTATATTTGGTGTGAAAGTATCATTATAAATGGTACTTTTTTTATTTAGGCACGTGAAAATAAATAATAGACCAAAGATTCGATGTATATTTGTCACGAGACAAGGAGTTAAAACCCTGTCATAGTGGTGCTATGACAGGATTTTAACGACGCAGTATTCGTGGCAAATAGGCGAGAAAACTGATCTATTATTTATTTGATAGTGCCTTATATAGATTTGTCAAATACCATATGTAGAATCTAAAGGAAATATGTCCATAAACACTATAAAATTTTTTACAAAACTTTACTTGCTATAAGGATTGATATTGTTTATAATGAATATACGTGGTAATCACTAATAATTACCACTACCTAACATGGGGGCGTACTGGTTTCGACGGGGGTACGTGACATATAGGAAGCGAGTAGAGGGAACTCATGGGCCCGCTTTAAAAAACTATGGGATTAAAGATAAACGCAGAAGACAATTTTGCATTAGCAGCTTAGTATAGTTGCTCGTCCTACCTTTGAGTCCCACGGCTTAGGATAGGGCGCCGATTAGTGGGGAACCGAGCCATGGAAAGCTTTGACCATGGAACGGAATTTATGAAGCTACTGAAGTAGAAACCCGGTCTCTAGGGGTTCTATGGAGGGAATGTTAAAATAGAGACTGCACTCGGAGATGCTTATGTGGAATGGCTTTCGGACAGGGGTTCGATTCAAAAGAGTCGCCTTAGAGAGTAATTTCTAAGTGAAAACTTGGCTTTATCGGTGAAACCGTAACAGATGGTGCTGACGGCAATACCGAGTGGTATGTGAAGAAATTCAACAGCCGTGTATCGACTTATAGGTTCCTAAGGAGTAATCTATGGAATACTAGGATAGAAGATATCAAACTAAACTATGCTTCTATAATACGCCAAGAGTCCTATACAGTATTCAACTTTAAAAAAGAATATTGGAAGAGGAGGAAAATATAGTCAGTGCTTGCAGAGATGTAAGAGTGCATGTCCCCTCGCCTCCACCATGAAAACCTCGACAATACAGAAATGTATTGTCGAGGTTTTATTTATTTTAGAATTAAAAATGATAAAATCATATCATAAGTAAGTGAGGTTTTTGCTAAATTTGGTTGATAAACAGAAGAGGATTATATAGTTGCATAAATCAAACTCACGATTAGGGCTGTGGTGAGTTATTTTAATCTCTAATGCCTTCAAACTTATTTCCAACAATTTTATTTTCGCAATACTTATTAAATAAATAGGTAGCGTTAATGCCATTATCTAACCACCAACTACCATTATAAAACTTAACTTCACCAGTAAAATTTATATTTTCACTATCTACTATTACTGATTTTTGATATACTATATCTCCCTCATAGATATTATCTCCATTAATATCATTTAGTTCTGTATATTGCATAAATACTAAGTAATCCCTATCTAGTAAGTCTGTTTTTATATTTCGGCACATATGATTAGAGTTTTTATGCCAGGCTCTAAACTTAATTTCTCTTATCATACTTACTACATCCTTTCTACTTATCGATTAATCTTATTTAATATAATTCTTTTTTATTCTTATGTATATACAAACTTAATATAAAAAAGCACATTAATGATAGACTTATTTTTGATAATAATTTTAATTATGATTTAATGTGATAGGCTTTAATTATTATTAGGGTTATACTTATAAAATATGTATAATCAGCAAAGATAAATATATGAAAATTTATTTTTGTTAATATTAATTAAAAATTGAAAAATATAGATTAATATGTAAAAAAGGTGTATAATAGTATTCGTTTAAAGAAGTATAGACTTAATATTTTGTCAATAGATGATAGGATTATGTAAAGGGTGAAAAGTATGAAAATAACTAGTATACAAGTGAAAAACTTTAGATTATTGAAAGACCTGAAATTAGATTTAGAAGAGATACTATCTATTGTTATCGGCAAGAATAACTGTGGTAAGACTTCGTTATTATCTGCTTTAAATAGATTTATAGGGGACAAGTCATCAAGTAATAATTTTACATATGATGATTTTAATGTTGAATTTAAAAAAGAATTATATAGTTGTATAGAAGGTAAAGATAAAGTTTGGGGTAAATATGAAGGAATCTCATTATTAATTTTTATTGAATATAATGATAAGGATAGTCTTGCTAATATTAGTAATTTGATGCTTGATCTAAATCCAGATAATAAGAAGGTTGTATTAAAATTTGAATATTCATTAGATGGTGACAACTTCAATAAAATGAAGGGGAAATTTGAAGAGTACGAGACAAAATATGATGTGTTATCAGAAGACAGATTAACGTGCTTTGAGAATTTTATAAAGTCGAATCATAAGAATTTTTTTAAATTAAATAGAAAGGCAGTTCAATTTGATAATGCTACTCAAAATGTTAATTTAGATGAATTTATTGACTTAGATAAAAAGAAAGTAGACATAAGCAAAATAATAAATTTTAAATATATATCAGCACATAGAGCTATAACTAATTCTGAAAATGATGGAACATTATCAGATTTATCATCAAAATATTATGAGAAAACTGAAATAAATGATTCTCAGAGTAAAGCGATAGAAACTTTTGAAAATACCCTAATACAGACAGATTCAAAACTATCAATTGTATATGATGATTTATTTAAAGGTGTAGTACAAAAAGTTAAGAAATTTGGGGGAATGAAAAAGGATGAAACAGTTATTAAAATTATTTCATCTTTGCAAAGGCGAGAATTATTAAAGGGAAATACTACTGTTGTGTATGATGATAACTGTCATTGCCTCCCTGAAAGTTATAATGGATTAGGATATTTAAATCTAATAAGTATGATTTTTGAAATAGAAACATTATTAAGTGAATTCAGAAAAGATAACAAAAAAGAAATGAAACCAGCAGATATTAATTTGCTATTTATTGAAGAACCGGAGGCACACACACATCCTCAGATGCAATATATTTTTATAAAAAATATAAAGGATATATTAAAAGAGGGTAGTGATGGGAGTAATGGTAATAAAAGTTTTGAATTGCAGACAATTATAACAACACATTCCGCACATATTGTATCTGAATGTGAATTTGATGATATTAAATATTTTAAGAAGAATAGCATAAATAGTGTAGAATCAAAAAATTTAAAGTTACTTGAAATTGAATATGGAAAAGAAAAAGAGATGGGAAAAGCTCATTTTAAGTTTTTAAAACAATATTTGACATTAAATAAATCAGAAATCTTTTTTGCGGATAAAGCCATTTTTATTGAGGGAGATACTGAAAGAATATTAGTACCAGCTATGATGAAAAAAATAGATGAAGTTGATACTGATAATGAATCAATACCATTATTATCACAAAATATATCAATTATAGAAGTAGGAAATTACTCCCAAATATTTGATAAATTCATTGCATTTATTGGTATTAAGTCGTTAGTTATTACAGATATTGACTCATTTAAGTTTATTGATGACAAGGATAATAGCGGTGTTGTTAAAAGAAATAAAGATGGCACTAACAAGCAAAAAGTGAAACCTATTCCTGTAGAAGACAGTACAAATACAAGCAATGGTGCATTAAAGCATTACTATGAAAAAGAGGTAAAAAACTATTTAAAGAAAGTTGGAGCAAAAGAGATTGATTATTTTAAAAATTTAGATATTAAGGATAAAGTACTATTTAAGGAAAATGAAAACTGGAAAAGTTCATCAGAGGGATTTTTGATGCTTGTTTATCAAATAACAGAGACTAATGAAGATGGAGACAATTATAATGCAAGAAGTTTTGAAGATGCTTTTTTTCATATAAATAGAAAGCTAATAATAGATAATAAAGATAACTTTACTAGTCTAAAAAACATTAGTTATTTTGATGAAAAAGAAAGTTCTAGCGGGAAATATAAGTATGATAGCTATATCCTTGCAGAAAGATGTATACAGAGTAAACCATCTTTTGCTATGGACGTTTTGCTCAATAGTGAAAGTAATGATATATCAAATTATTCCAATTGGAAAATACCTAAGTATATTGAGGATGGATTATTATGGTTAAAGGAAAATTAGAACCTGAAGTATTAGAGGTAATGGAATATATTAAAGAAAAGAAAAATTTTTTGCTTAGCGGTGGAGCTGGTAGCGGAAAGACTTATTCACTTATACAGATTATAAAAGAAGTAACTAATCTAAATCCTACTTCAAAAATAGTATGTATCACATATACAAACGCTGCTGTAAAAGAAATAGAGCAAAGAATTTCTTGTAAAAACTTGGTGGTATCTACAATTCATGATTTTTTATGGAGTACAATTAGCCCTTATCAAAAGGATATGAAAGAATCATTAATAGAGCTTATTAACAGTCCATCTTCTAAAATTAAAAATCCTAATGGTGACGTTGCTTATACTAATGACTTTGAAAATGGTATTCAATATAAGGAATATGTAAGGATAAAAAATGGTGAAATATCACATGATGAGATATTGATATTAGCAAATTATATGTATAAAAAATATCCAAAACTTTGTGACATAGTAAAAGATAAATATCAGTATATATTTGTTGATGAGTACCAGGATACCTCTCCGTTGGTAATAGAAATATTGTTGGAATTTTTACAAAGAGGTAACCGTAAAAGTATAATAGGTTTATTTGGAGATTTAATGCAAGCAATATATGATGGTGGAGTTGGAAATGTAAATGAATATATAGGTAGTGGAATAATTAATGAAGTAAAGAAAGTACAAAATAGACGAAATCCTATAAGTGTTATTAATTTATCAAATAAAATTCGTATTGATAACCTAATTCAAAAGCCATCAAATGATATGGATGCTCCGAATATGAAAGATGGAGTAATTAAAAATGGAGATATCAAATTTGTGTATTCAGATGAGATTGATATAAATAAGTTATACAACTCAAGATATTGCGAGACATGGAATCTTACTGACTCTAGTCAAACAAAAGAACTAAGATTAACACACAATTTAATTGCTGGACAAGCAGGATTCTCTGAATTAATGGAGATATATGATTCTGACCCAATTATTAAATTTAAAGGTGAGATTGTTAAAGAAATTAGAGACAAAAATATATCTATTAATGCAGAAGATGCATTTGATAATATTGTAAATCAAATAAATCTAACTTATAAGATAGGAAAGAATAAAGGGCGTTCCAAAAAAGATGTGAGGTTAGAGGATAAACTATTTAAAGAACTATATGTGATTGTAAAAGAGTGGCCATTTAGTAAAGTAACAAGAATTTATTTTGATAAAGATAATTTAATAGATGATAAAAAAGAAGATTATATGGAAGAAAGAGTAAGGGAGCCTAGAAGAGATAGGATAATTCAACATCTATTTAGGATACAAAATTTGATGCATTTATATAAGAACAATCAATATAATGATTTTTTAAGAGTAACATCATATAAAATAAATTCAGTTGCTGATAAAGTAAAGATTAAGGATATTATTGATAAGTTTGATAGTATGGAAAATGATACAATTGAATCAGTTATTAAGTATGCTGATGAACAAAACCTATGTAAGATTGACGATAAACTTGAACAATTTATAAAATCTAATGAATATTTGTATGAAAGAGTTAAGAAGGTTAAATACAGAGTACTTAAAGAGTTATATTACTATTTAGAAGGTTATGTACCTTTATCAACACAGCACAAAATAAAAGGAAATGAATTTGATAACGTATTAGTTATTCTTGATAATGGTGGATGGTCAAATTATAATTTTGAATATTTATTTAATCCAGAAGTAGTAAAAACTCTGAATACAAGTAAAGGAAAAAACTTTCCAGTTATTTTAGAAAGGACAAAAAAACTTTTTTATGTCTGTTGCACAAGAGCTAAGGAAAATCTAGTTATATATTATCCAAGCCCAAGTGAGGAAGTGCTGATAAATGCAATAAAATATTTTGGGAAGGAAAATGTAGTTAATTTGGATAGTGAAGCTAATGAATTTAATGGCGGACTTTAAAGGTAACGCCTCGCCTCCACCATGAAATCCACGACAGGAATGTCGTGGATTTTTTATGTGTTTTAGCGTTTCAGGGAAAACACCTGCTAAGCGGGTGGTGGGCGGCGATTATACAGTTAAAAAATTATTGGCGATATCAAAAAAATGTTGTTTTTTTAAATTTGTGATACCAGTAAACTAATACTGATAATTGTGTAGAAATAAGAATAGAGGTATACTATAATTAATATGTAAAACGTAGTAAGTGGGGGATAAAAATGGGTAAGGTGTTTGTTACATATTCTTGGAGTGAAAATAATGAAGAAAATGAAAAGGTATATTCATTTGTTGATATGTTAAGATCTCAAGGATATGATGCGGAATGCGATAAAAATCGGTTGCAAAAAGAAACAGCTAGTAGTTTTACTAAAATTATGAGTGAGGGACTTAGTAATGATAAAATTATTGTTGTTTTATCGGCGCATTATAAGAAAAAAGCGGAGAAGTTTGCTGGGGGAGTAGGAATAGAATATAAAATAATAGGTACTGACATAAATACTAATACTAATAAGTATATTTTAGTATCATTTGATGGGATATCTAATGATACTATTGGTAGAATAGTACCTCAATTGTATAAAAGTCATGAAATAGTTGATTTAATTAAAGATGAAGAGGCTGAATTTCAACTATTATTTTCAAAGTTAAATGGCGAAGAGATAATAGAGTTTTCAGATGTGGCCAAGACAATTCCTTCTATACAAAAAAGAAAACCGGAAAAATTTACACTCAAAGATAAAAAAAAAAGTGTATAGGATTTGGAAGAAATAAGGGAATATGTAGTAACGAAACAGTGTCCACAAATAATAGATATTGTAAAAGATGTTATGAAGAAGAGTTTTATGAGCAAATAAAAGCTATCTATAAAGAGCAGCCATGTAAAATTATCGAAACTGAATTCAGCAACATATTTTTAGCAACTTTAGAATATGGCTTTATTAGAAGTAGAGTTTTAGTTAGAACAGAGGCACTATATGATGGAATTTATGATGCAAATGAAATAATAAAATTAAACCGAATTAGAGAATCATATGATAATGAAAGCAGTATTAAGATAAGCGAAATACATTTGATAGTTAATGGAAATTTGAATATTGAAATTGTTGATTTAACCAAAAGGTATAATATAAAAGTTTGCTTTGAAGATGAGATAGTTAATATGATAATGGATTTAAATAATTTTTTTTGTGACTTTAGCCAAAAATATGAGGAAAATCCTATTAGGGAACATTTTATTGATATCAATACTATAGAAGGAGATTCTTTAGTATATACTGTAGATGAATTTATTAATAATGAAGATGAAAATGCATTATTGATTTTAGGTGAGTATGGATGTGGAAAAACTTCCTTTTGTTTAGATTTAACTTATAATATGATACAAGAGTATAAAATAGATTCAACTAAATATATTCCTATAATAATATATTTGAGGGAATATATTAAAGCTATTAGTATGGATGATATGATTACTAATTTTTTTATAAATAAATATAATATCATAAACGGTAATATTAGAAATTTTAAAAAGCTTTTAGAATACGGGAAAATATTATTAATATTTGATGGATTTGATGAAATTGCTAAAAGAGTTGATTATGATGTTAAGTATAGAGTCTTTAATGAGATATGTAAGTATGCAAGTAATAATACTAAGATATTGCTAACCTGTAGACCTAATTATTTTCAGGATAGAAAAGAGTATGAAAACATATTTAAAGATTCTTATTTACACTTTGAACCAGATGACTTTAATGATGTAAAGTTTAGTGAGGTACAAGTTGGAGAATTAAATAGAGATCAGATAATTGGTTTTATTAAATCCTATGAAAAAGAATTAAAACAAGAAAATATAAGAATTAACGAACTGAATAAAATAATATATGAAACACATGATTTATTAGATTTAGCAAAGAGACCCTTTCTGTTAAATATAATTATTAAAACATTACCTACTATTATTAATAATACTAAAAAGATAACAGGAAAAGATATAAAAATTAAAATAAATGCGGTAGAACTTTATGAAAATTATACAGAACAATGGTTAAGAAGAGAAGATGCAAAGGGAAAGACTTTAATAAAAGCTAAAGATAAGCAATTCTTTTGTGAAAATTTAGCATTTGAAATGTTTATTAAAGATGAGAATAGTATTTCATATGATAATTTACCAGATGCTATTGCTAAATATTTCGATAAGATTTCTGATATAACCGAAATAGATTACTTTAGTCATGATATAAAAAGTTGTTCTTTTTTAGCTGCAGACGAGAATGGTAATTATACATTTATACATAAATCATTTATGGAGTTTTTTGTTGCTAAAGTAATAATAATTAAGTTAAATAAAATTTCAAATAAAATTGATAAAAATATAACTGATATTTATTATGAGATAGAAGAAATATTAGGAGAAAGTTATATTTCAACAGAGATATGTCTATTTATAAATGATTTTCTAGAAAAGAAATATATTAATAAACAAAAAATAGTTGATTTATTACAAATAAATATAGATAGAATGAGTGATATAGCTATATTAAATAGTATATCTATTTTGTCCAAGACAAATCTAAATATAGGAAGTGTATTATCTAAGTTAGTAGAAAGTAAGAAAACTATTAATTTAGAGGGAGTAGACTTGAGTTACTCTATTATTAAAGATATAGATATTAATCAAATTTGTTTCGATAATGCATCTTTTTATAAAGCACGAATATTAAATGTTAATTTTAGTAGTAGTTCATTTATAAATACATCATTTAATAAAAGCAAGATTGAAAAGGTTGATTTTTCAGATCAGGTTCTTGAAAACACGGATTGGTCATATGCTGATATTTTAAAATCATTATTTAGAGGAAGTAGTTTGTGTAATGCAAAGCTTCAAGAAAGTAAATTTAAAGAGTGTGATTTTTTAGATGCAGATTTTTCAGATATGGATTTAAATGGGGGCGTTGATATTTATGAATGTAACAATATGGATACAGTTATTGGACTACCTTACGAGCTAGAACTTTAAAAGAGAATAAATTAATGGTGGATTTTAAGGGTTATCCCTCACCACCACCAGTAGCAAATAGCTACATCAGCTCTAATCTGATGTAGCTATTTTACATTAATAAATTCCTCATAAAACATCTCTTTTTTAGCAAGCTGTTCATCTGTATACCTTCCATTTCTAGGGGTAAGGGATTTGTACTGAGTTATTATCATTTCTGCGCGTTTTCTTTTAGATTCTATAATTAAGTAAGGATAAATATCTTCTAGTAATTTAATAGTATTATTCTGTTTAATTATAAATGAATAAGATAATTTATGTTTTTCAGGGTTATAATTTTTTTTCTTTATTATTACTCCATATCCAATGGTGTCTTTTAGCCAAGTTAATAATTCTATGGTAGTGGAGGCTATTGATACGCAAGGAGCAGGATATTGATTTGTATGAAACCGCTGTAACATAATGCTTCCTTCTCCATCAATTATTCCAGCTATATAGGCTTTTTCTACTTCTGTCATTTAACCACCTCTATAGATAGTATTTACTGGTTTTTCAATATTATCAGAAATAAATAAAGTAAGGTAATAATCTTTATGGTAATAGATTATTAAGAATATAGGTAAAGTAAGATACTGTAAATTATACAATAAGATGCATATTATTTATATACTAAATTAACCAAATACTATATAATGGAATCAGGTCATTATTGTAAAATGTGATGAAATAATTTAAAGAAGATTACAAAATGTATCTGTTTTGTGACAGCTCTTTTGTGTTTCAGAAATTATGAATTTAGGAGATTAAAAAGCAAATGATTCAAGATGATGATGAATTAGAAATAGTTAGAGAATTCAAGGAAGCTCTAAGGCCAAAACTATATTGGCCAATTTGGAACACAATTATATGTTCTGGACCACCATTAAACCTTATCTTTAGATATTTTATAGAAAGAGAAATTAAAGATCCAACTGTTGCAATAATTCTTACAGTAATAACAACCATATGGACTATCATTAACTGGTATTGGTATGTGAAGGAAAGAAATGATTTTAAAAAGAATTGGCAAGAGATTTCAAAGGAACTGGAGACTTTAAACTATAAAGAAAAGCCTTCAAAAGATTACATGGATATAATTCTTAATAGTATGCAAATAACAGCAATAGTTTCACTGGTAGCATTCTTTATTTTTGTTGCTATTACATTATTATCTGAACTTTCATATGTTAGATATTTTGCGTTATTTTCCATAGCAATATTTATCTTAACATCTATAGGAATGATAATTATTGGTGTTATTCAATTATTTAACATTTTTAAAGAGTTAAAAAAGGAGAGAAGGTTAAAGAAAGAAGATTGAATGAATACTTCACCTGATGAAAGCTATGGCAGGTAAACTGGCTGTTTAGAGTATAATACCTTGCTATCTAACTTTACGGATAGTAGGGTTTTTATTTGCATTTCTTTAGTCTAATAGGTCTAATATACTTACATTTTTACAAGATATTTTTTAACTTTTAGACCTATAGTGATGGAGGAAAAATGTTAACAGCTGAGGTGAGAACTGTGGATTATTACTTTGAAAAATTGCAAGAGGTGTGGATAAGAATATTTTATGCTAAGTTTGTTTTAAATACATAAAAAAATATAGTATTTATGGAGGAAAGCTAAATGCCAAGATATGATTGCTTAATAGTAGATGATGAGGAGGCACTGTCTCAAAGTACCTGTGAGTTTTTCAACATGTTCGGTGTAAAAACCTTTTGGGTATCAGATAAAACAGCATGTTTTGATTTTTTATTGAAGAATAAGGTTGATTTAATATTGCTAGATATCAATCTAGGACAATCCTCAGGTTTTGAAATTTGCAAAGAATTGAGAACGACAATGGATACACCAATTTTATTTATCAGTGCTAGAACAAGTGATGATGATGTCCTTTTGGCATTAAACATTGGTGGAGATGATTATATTCAAAAGCCATATTCTCTAAATATACTGATGGCAAAGGTTAAAACTGTTTTAAAAAGGTATAAGTCTAACTATGCCAGTACCGTAAGTTTTGGTAGATTTTCTATTGATTTAGATATGGAAAAGCTTATGGTAGATGGTAGGGAAGTAAAATTAAAATCAATGGAATATAGATTGTTATCATATTTGGTTAAAAATAAAAACCGAACCATTTCAAAAGATGAGCTTTTTCAAAAGGTATGGGGCGATGCAATTACAGGGGAAGGAACCTTGAATGTACATATAAGAAGACTTCGTGAGAAGATTGAGGAAAATCCTAATGAACCCCAGTATATCAAAACTGTTTGGGGCACTGGATATGTCTTTGAGATGGGAGCTTCATATGAACATTAAAAGAATAGTAGTTATATGTATCATTGTTCTTTTAACTTGTACAAGCCTCACATTTTTTGCGTTTAACTATAAAGGAAAAACTGAAATTGAAGTGCCTAAGGTAAATGATATTGCTCAGTCTCTTGCAAAGGAATGGGACAGTCTGGAATATGCAGAGTTGCCATGTTTGAGCTATAAAATAGATTACGTAGTACTGGACAATGAAAATCGTTTTATCAAAGCTACAAGAAGTGGGTTAAATAATGATTTAAGTTCAGCAATACGTAATAGGGACACTATAGTTGATGTGAAATCTCAGGATAAGGTACTTGGAAAAGTAATAATATATAATAATACAAATAATGAATGGATAAAATTTAGAAATTTACTTCTTATTTTTACCCTTTGTGTAGTAATAGTTGCTGCAGTATTTTGCAGCTTATATTTAGTTTTTATTGACAGGTGTATTCTATATCCCTTTAGAAAACTTCAGGGCTTTGCACGACATGTTGCAGAGGGGAATTTAGATATGCCTCTAGATATGGACAAAAATAATTTCTTCGGTGCATTTACAGAAAGCTTTGACCTCATGAGGGAGGAGCTTAATAAGGCAAGGGAAAATGAAAGGCTTGCTAATCAAAGTAAAAAAGAACTTGTTGCTTCACTAAGTCATGATATCAAAACCCCAGTGGCGTCAATAAAGGCTGTTACTGAAGTTATGAATGTAAAGACTTCCGATGAAAACCAGAGGAGGCAGCTGGATATAATTAATTCAAAGGCTGATCAGATAAATACATTAATAACAAATATGTTCAGCGCCACACTAGAGGAATTGCAGGAGCTAAAGGTTATAGTTACTGAGCAATCTAGTCAGGTTCTGTATGATTTGATTAGGGCGGCAGATTATAATTATAAAGCAAATGTTGGAGGCATTGCTGAGTGTATAATTTTAGTAGATGGGTTAAGGTTATCCCAGGTTGTTGACAATATAATCAGTAATTCATATAAATACGCAGGGACATCTATTTATGTTTCTTCGGTTATTAAGGGTAAATACCTTGAGATAGGATTTAAGGATTATGGTAGAGGAGTTTCTGAGGAGGAGCTGCCTCTGATATTTAATAAGTTCTATAGGGCTAAAAATTCTAAGGAAAAGGGAGGCACTGGATTAGGACTTTATATTTCTAAGTATATGATGGAAAAAATGGAGGGAGACATTTACTGTGAAAACTCAGTTGATGGATTCACTGTGTTGTTAAAACTTTTAATTGCCTAAAAATTTAAGAACTTAAAAGATTTAAGGATTAGTTAAGGATTGGGTAAAGACCTGTTAAGGAATTTTCAACTATAATAGGACTGTAAGTAAAACAGTCTTATTTTTTTATTGAAAGGGATGTTATCATGGGGAATGTTATTATATCAACAAATAAGCTCTGCAAGACATTTTCAAACGGTGGAATGCAACAGCATGTACTTAAGAACCTTGATATTGAAATATATCAGGGGGATTTTACAGTAATCATGGGCTCCTCTGGTGCAGGAAAGTCAACACTACTTTATGCCCTGTCAGGAATGGATAAACCAACTCTCGGTTCTATAAAGTTTGGGGGAAATGAAATTTCAAAGCTATCAAATGATAAGCTTGCAATTTTTAGAAGATTAAACTGCGGTTTTGTTTTTCAACAAATGTTTCTTATGGATAATATGAGCATACTGGATAATATCCTTGTAAGCGGTCTCCTTATAAGTAGTGATAGAAAGGCAATTGCAGATAGGGCAAAGGATCTTCTTACACAAGTGGGACTAACTGAAATCATATGGAGTAAGTTTCCATCACAATTATCTGGAGGCGAGGCTCAGCGTGCCGCTATTGTAAGGGCATTAATTAATAATCCCAAGGTGGTCTTCGCAGATGAACCTACGGGAGCACTTAATTCTTCGGCAGGACAGGCAGCCTTAGATGTTTTAACTGAAGTGAATAGAGGTGGTCAAAGCATAATCATGGTTACTCACGATTTGAAATCCGCAAGGCGTGGAAATCGCATTTTATATATGCGTGATGGTGCTATTAAGGGAGTATGTGACCTAGGAAGCTATGTCAGTGGGGACAAGGAGCGTCATAACAAACTCCAAGGATTTCTCAATGAAATGGGGTGGTAATGTTGAGAAAGATATTAATGCTGAGTTTTGCAAATATAAAGAAAACCAAGGGGCATACAGTATCCATTCTTTTCATGTTTATCATTGCAGCGATGCTACTTAATCTAGGACTTCTGGTGTTTGTAAATTTCGGAAGCTACTTTGAAAAGGTAACTGAGGAGCTAAATTCTTCTGATGAATATTATTTAATGCCGGAAAGTTTGTATAGTGAAAGGGTGAGTGAATACATCAAAAGCAATGATGATATTAAAAGGAGTCAAAAGGTAAGTTCATTATTGGCAAAAGGAACCATTCCTTACAACAATGATAACCGTGAATTTAATTTTCTCATTAATGATGTAGACCAGAAGAGAGATTTTTCAAAATGGGAATTCGTTGGAGAGCATGAATCTCCTGACTCAATGTCCATATACCTACCCTATGTAATGAATATTGATGGGGGATATAAAGTGAATGATAAACTTAAGGTGAGTTTTGAGGATATAGACATGACTTTTACCATTAAAGGATTTACAGAAGATATATTTTTCAGTTCACTAGATACAGTGGTTATGGGGGTTTACTTACCTAGTGATACCTATGATAGGGTTGTTGAAAAGCTAGGAGTAAAATATAAAGCGTCACTTATTTTTGCTGATTTAAGAAAGAATAATATGGATGTTGAAAATGGAATAAAGGAGATAATAAAGGAGGAAAACCCTAATATACTAACTGATGACGTAAGCATATTTTTCAGTTTAGATAAGGGAGTTGTGAGATTATCTCGTTCAATTATGGCAAACATTGTTTCCGTAATGATGATGGTCTTTGCTGCAATAATCGTTGTTGTATGTCTTATTGTTGTAAGGTTTAGAATTGAGAATAGCATAGAGGAGGATATGACTAAGATAGGTTCATTAAAGGCAGTTGGTTACACCAGTAGGCAAATAATATCATCAATCACTATACAGTTTTCATTAATTGCCTTGGTTGGAAGCATGATGGGTATAACACTGTCTTACCTGGCAACTCCTGCAATATCAAAGGTTTTTGCACATCAGTCGGGTCTTATGTGGGTGCAGGGGTTTGACGGTATGATTAGCAGTATTTCCTTGTTTGTTATATTGTTGGTGGTGATATTGGTTTCCTTCATATCTTCAAGTCGTATTAACAGGCTGAATCCAATTGTAGCATTAAGGGGCGGAATAATAACTCATAGTTTCCGAAAGAACTATATGCCCCTTCACAAATCAAGGGGAAGTCTTCCCTTTGTTTTATCTATAAAGTTAATGTTACAGAACATGAAACAGAGCCTAATGATAGGTATGATATTCCTAGTTGTTTCCTTTGCAGGTACCTTTGCATTAAGTATGTTTTATAACTCAGTAATAGACACAAAAATCTTTAAAGAAATTCCAGGTGTTGAATTGTCTAGTGTTATTGCAGTTTGTAATCCTATTGTAGATAATACATCTGTGGTTGAAAATATCAAAAATATGAAGGGAGTACGAAAGGCTCAGTTTCTTGATATAGTAATGATGAACTCAGATAGCTACGAAGTAGCTACATATGTAATGGATGACTATTCTATGAAAGAAACCAATACTATTTATGAGGGTAGATACCCACTTCACAGCAATGAAGTTGCAATTTCAGGATATTTGGCTGAAAGAGTGAAAAAGAACATAGGTGATAGTATTATTTTGAAGGTCAATGATAAACAGAGTGAGTATATTATAACCGGTTATTGCCAAGGGTCCTATATGGGTAAATTTAATATTGCTTATATTAGGAGCGATGGTATTTTAAGTCTTAATCAAGAGTTTAAGCAGCGGGACTTGCAAATATATCTTGATAAGGATATTAAATCTTCAGAATTTAAAATGGAAATTGATAAACTTTATGGAGATGATTTTCTTAAAGTAGTTGATTTGGACAAAGAGGTTCAACAGGGGATAGGTCTTTACACAGGTATAATATCCAAGGTTGGTATTAGCATATTAGTAGTTACAATATTTGTGGTTATGCTTGTTTTATATTTTGTTATTAATTCTTCAGTGATTAGGAAGAAGCATGACCTTGGCATACAAAAAGCACTTGGGTTCACAACTCTGCAGCTTATGCACCAGCTTTCCATGGGATTCTTGCCTCCGATTATTACAGGAGTGTGCCTAGGAAGTTTGTTAGGAATGACTCAAACCAATGCAATAATGGCAGTTCCCATGAAGGCTATGGGCTTAATGAAGGTAAATTTTATTGTAACCCCTCTATGGAGTATGTTGTTCGATGTTGGTATAGTAATAGTATCCTATGCAATTTCTATGCTTGTAACCTATCGCATACGTAAGATTACTGCATATGGACTAGTAAGTGAATAATATCATAGTGATTTGTGATGTTTTCAGGTTTTTAAAGAATTTTAATAGTTTTAATTTAATTAATACATTTTTAGTACTTTGAGAAATATTAAAGTACCAACTTAATTTAAATAGTTAAAAGGGAGAGCAGGTAAATTTGTGTTTTCACAAATCTATCTACTCTCCTTTTTAAAAGTGTTTTATTACAATTTCTAATTATAAAATAAAATTAATTATTTTATTCTTTAAAATATTAATTGAAATTTTTAAAAAAAGTTAAATTTATCATTTCGAAATATAGGTATTTATGTTAAAATTAATCATGTAAACGATTTTATTATTTATATTATAATAAACTAATCATACTTAAAAATAAATGGTTAGTTTAAAGGTTGAGGAGAGATAAAATGGGGGAAAGGGTAAAATCTTTTATTAAGGAAATACCTATATTAACATTAGGTATGTTTATTGGGGCATTAGCTGTACATTTCTTTTTGATTCCAAGTAAATTAATTGTTGGATCTATTACTGGCTTATCAATAGTAATTAATTTACTTACATCCATTCCATTGCCGGTATTAATTTTTATTATAAATTCATTTTTATTAATTTTATCTTACTTTCTTATTGGGAAAGAATTTGGCATTAAAACTGTATATTCAGCGTTGATTTTGTCACCGCTCCTTGCCATACTAGAAAAGTTATGGCCAATGAGCCAATCATTGATGCAGGATCAGTGGTTAGATCTTATATGTTTTGTGTTGATTTTGAGCTTTTCACAAGCAATTTTATTTAGGCGTAATGCATCAACAGGTGGTCTAGACATTATAGCCAAAATTGTAAACAAATATTTTCACGTTGATTTAGGTTCATCAGTTACTATTGCAGGAGCAATTATTTGTTGTACCGCAATTTTTGTGTATGATGTAAGAACGGTAATCATAGGATTGATTGGAACTTATCTCAATGGATTAATATTAGAGCACTTTATGATAGGATTTAATTCTAGAAAAAGGGTTTGTGTTATCTCTAATGATTATCAGTTAATTCGTAAATTTATAATAGAAGATATGAAGCGTGGAGCAACACTATATCCAATTAAAGGTGGATTAGAAGCTGAGGGCAAGTATGAAATTGAAAGTTTAATGACACGAAATGAATTTTCTTATCTTATGGAATTTATTAAAAAACAACAAATTGATGCATTTATTACCGCGGGAACAGTTAGTGAAATCTACGGTAATCTTGGAATAAAGGGAATCAAAAGTAAACCAAAAGTATTGTTGGAAAATAAATAAAATCATTAATAATTATAGCTATGTAAGTTTAAACTTATGTAGCTATTTTTATATTAATGAGTTCTTATAAACATCTTTTTAGCAAGTAACTCTTCTGTATATCTACTACTTCTAGGAGTAAGGAAGGTTTAATTTCAATATAAATATATACATGAATGTTAATGCTGGTTGATAGACATTGAAGGGTAAGAAAAATATAATAAATATGAAAGGTATGATAAATATGATTAATATAAATTTGAAAAGATTAAGGAAAATCAATCAATATACTCAGGAAGAGGTGGCAGAGAAGATTAATGTTTCTAGGCAAGCTGTTGCTAAATGGGAAAATGGAGAGTCAACTCCAGATATAAATAGTTGTATTGCTCTTGCAAAGTTGTATAACGTTACTATGGATGATTTAGTTAATCATTCAGAAGAAGATTCAGGTGTTGTTGTACCACCTAAGGGAAAACATTTCTTTGGATCCGTTGTGGTTGGAGAACGTGGTCAGATTGTTATTCCTAAAAAAGCTAGGGAGCTATTTAATATTAAGTCTGGTGATAATTTATTAATATTAGGAGATGAAGATAGGGGAATTGCCATTGTACATCAACGTGACCTTATAAATTTTGTAGGACAAATTGGTGTGGTAACTAAGGAGTAATAGTTTTAAGCAGAGGGGTTAAAAGGGGAGAATTATAATATGAGTAAGATAGTATTTTTTTGCATTCCTGCACATGGACATACGAATCCTACTATTGAGGTAGTGCGTGAATTATCATATAGAGGCCATGAAGTATGGTACTATTCCTTTGATGAATTTAAAGAAAAGATTGAAGGAGCAGGTGCAAAATTTATTAGTTGTAATGAGTATCTTCCAGAATTAAAGCCTGGAGATGAGAAAAAAATTGGGAAGGATTTTGCTGCTTTAATTGAGATGATAGCAGATACTACTATAGCTTTAGATGAAAAAGTATGTAGTGAACTTAAAGAGTTTACTCCAGATTGTATTGTATCAGATTCTTTATGTTTTTGGGGTAAGCTATTTGCAGAAAAATTAAATATTACCTATGTATGTTCTACAACAACCTTTGCATTTAATAAGTATACAGCAAAGATGATGAAGAAAGGTTTTAAGGAAGTTATACCTATGATTTTAGGTATGAGTCGTATTAATAAGAAAATAGAGCTTTTACGAAACCATGGATATAATGTTAAGAATTTTATTTCTATAATTCAAAATGATAATGATACAAATACCATTGTATACACTTCAAAGGAGTTTCAACCAATGGTAGAGACTTTTTCAGATAAATATTCCTTTATAGGACCTTCAGTATCTAATATGAAGGCTGAATATAAGGAAAGAAAACGTAAAAAAATATATATTTCCTTGGGAACGGTAAATAACAAAAATATAAAGTTTTATAAAAATTGTATAAAAGCCTTTGAAACTTGTGATTTTGATGTAGTTATGTCAGTTGGAAAAGATACTGTAATTGAAGACTTAGGCTGTATACCAGATAACTTTCAGGTAAGAAATAGTGTTGAACAAATTATAGTGCTTCAAAATACAGATGTATTTATTACTCATTGTGGTATGAATAGTGTTAATGAAAGTTTGTATTATGGAGTCCCTATGGTGTTATACCCACAGCATGAAGAGCAAGGAATGGTAGCAAAACGAGTTGCTGATTTGAAAGCTGGGATCTTTTTAAAAGGTAATAACCCAAAATCTATAAAAGATGGAGTATTACAGGTTATGGATAATGATGATTATAAGAAAAATGCAAATAAATTAGCAAAAGGTTTCAAAAATGCTGGAGGTTCAAAGAAAGCAGCTGATTCTATATTAAAGGTTATAGATGCTATAAATTGACGGTTATAATCACACACTGTATAATAAAATATATAAGATAAATAGTGTAAAAAACTTTACACTAAGGATAAAGGGTAGGGGGAGAAAATATGATAGATAAATATTGGGAAGGTAAGCATTATGCTTTTCATCAAAATAAGGAATGTGAATATTTCCCTTGTCACAAAACTAATAAACCTGAGGAGTTTAATTGCCTATTTTGTTATTGCCCACTTTACGCATTAGCTGATAAATGTGGTGGTAATTTCAAAATTACTGAAGACGGAATAAAGGACTGTAGTGGATGTATGGTTCCACATGTTAAAGATAACTATGGGCTTATAAATAGTAAGTATAGTGAAATTATGAAACTAGTAAAAGAGCAATTAGATAAAGATAAATAGTCAGATAATAAATAAGCTAAAAAGCTANNTAGCTTTTTAGCTTATTTATTTAGTTATAATATTAAGGTCGAAAAGAGATAATACTATTTATAATGTTAACTATTTCTTTAGGAGATTCCTTTAAATCATTGTCTAGCCATGTTTGAACAACTGAAACAACCCCTCCTACAGAGTATTTTATGAAGTAATCTAAAAATTTATCATCTACTTTTGAATCCCTAACTAGCTTATCAATTTTAGATTTGCTTGCTACGTAAATAATACGGTCCATAATGTTGTTTTCCATTTGTTTACTGAATAAAATCTGGCATAATTCTTTGTTTTCTTGAATTAATTCAAGAGCTTTAAGTAATAAAACATCTTTGTATTCTTCAACTGGGGTTTCTTCGATATATTCTAAGATTTGATTAAATAGTTCATCCTCTAATGATTTAAGTAAGTCATAGGTATCTTTATAATGGGTATAAAAAGTTCCTCTATTAATATCTGATTTTTTGCAGATATCAGTAACGGTAACTTCATGAATTTTCTTATGCTTAAGTAAGTCAATTAAGCTTTCTTTTATTATTTTTTTAGTATATAAAATTCTTCTATTTCCTTTAACTCCTGCCATTTAACTCATCCTTTTTTAGTATTTATTAAAGCAATTATTAATTATATGTTATTAAATAAACAAAATTAGTTAAAATGTATATTTAATAACACTATAAAAATATGTGATTATTGTAACTAATCCATATATTATTTATACTTGAATTATAGCATTAACTAAACAAGGTGTCTATTTAATGACATTGAGTATTTAAAGGTAGTATTGATTAGGGAGGGCAACATGTCATACATAGAGATAAAAGATGAATATAAAAGATATAAAGTTGGAGAAACTACCATTTCAGCAAATAATGGTATTAATTTTTCTATAGAAAAGGGAGAGTTTACTATTATTCTAGGACCAAGTGGTGCAGGTAAAACAACTGTGCTCAATATACTTGGAGGAATGGATACTTGTGATGAAGGTGAAATAATTATTGATAACGTTGATATATCTAAGTTTAATAAGAGACAGCTTACTAAGTACAGAAGACATGATGTGGGGTTTGTTTTCCAGTTTTATAATTTAGTTCAAAATTTAACTGCAAAGGAAAATGTGGAATTGGCTACACAAATTTCAAAGGATGCTTTAGATGTTGATAAAACTCTTGAGTTAGTGGGACTTGATCATAGAAAAAACAATTTTCCATCTCAATTATCAGGAGGAGAACAGCAAAGGGTTTCTATAGCAAGGGCTATAGCTAAAAATCCTAAGTTGCTTTTATGTGATGAGCCAACTGGAGCCCTTGATTATAAAACAGGAAAACAGATTTTAAAGACATTACAGGATACATGTAAAAATACAGGGACAACAGTAATTGTTATAACCCATAATTCAGCCCTTGGGCCTATTGCAGATAGAGTTATAAAAATTAGGGATGCAAAGGTTACAAGTGTTGAAGTGAATAAAAATCCTGTTTCAGTTGAAGACATAGAGTGGTAGAGGGTAGAAGATGAAAAATGGAGCATATAAAAAATCAATAATAAGGGAAATATTATCTTCTAAAGCAAGGTTTATATCAATATTTGCTATAATTTTTTTAGGAGTTGCTTTTTACTCTGGAATTAAATCTAGTGGACCAGATTTAAAAGAGTCCATAAATGAATTTTTTAGAGAGCAAAATCTAATGGATAGCAAGATAGTGTCTAGTATAGGTCTTAATGAAAATGATTTAAAGCTACTTGAGAATAAGGATGAAATTTTAGATTACTTTGGAACATTTAGTATAGATGTAAATTTAACTAATATAAATAATGTGGTTAAGTTTATGGAATATAATAAGAAGGACTTTAGTAATATAAATAAATTTATTGTTACAAAAGGGAGATTGCCTGAAAATAGTGGTGAGATAGCTTTAGATGAAAATGCTTTAAAGGAAGATAAAAATTTAAAGATAGGTGATACCTATACCATAGAATCTGATGAAGAGCTAGATAAATATTTTAAGAAGAAAACTTTTAAAATTGTTGGATTTGTACAAAGTCCCATGTATATAGAAAATATATCTAGGGGAACAACTACCGTTGGAAAAGGAAGTGTAGACTATTTTGCAATATTAAATAGCTTAGATATATCCATGGATGTGTATACGGAAGTATATGTACGATTTAAAAATGTAGCTAATCTTGGTGCATATAGTGATGAGTATAAGGATAAGATGGAGGAAAATAATAAGTATCTTAAAAACCTATACTCAAAAAGAGTGGTAGAAAGAATTGAAGAAGTAAAATTAGAGGCAGAAAAGGAGCTTAGTAAGGCTTATAAAAAAATAGAAGATGGTGAAAAAAAACTTGAAGATGCTGAAAAAGAATTAGATGAAGGTAGAGCAAAGCTTATTAATGGTAAAAATCAATATGAAGAGTTTGCAGAAAAGTATCAGCAAGAAATCAAAGCTGGTGAACTGAAATTAATTGAAGGTGAAAGAGAGTTAGATAAGGGTCAGAAGGAACTAGATAAACAAAAAGAGCAATTTTTACAGGGTGAGAAACAACTTGAGGCAGGAAAAATTCAACTTGATAATGCTGAGGAAGGATTTTTAAACCAAGGAATTGATCCAACTAAAAGCACGATAGAGTATGAAAATCAAATAGATAATTTAGAAGTTTTAATAGGGACATACAATACACTTTCTAATGATATGAGAGAAACAGCAAAGAACACTAAAGAAGGTGAAAAAGTTTCAAATGAAAAAATTCAGTATTGGAAAGGTGCTTTATCTAATCCTGATTTAGGATTAGGTGAATTAAGTAACTTAGTAAATAGTTTAGAAAAAGACCCAACTAATATTTCTTTAGTGATTAGTATGGCACAAGGAGTAGAAGGTGCTAGTAAAAGTGCAAGTGAGAATAAGTCTAAGGTAGAAACTTTAGTGGCTGGAATAACTCAGTATCAACAAGGTATAATTGCCTATGAGGAGAAAGTTAAAAGCTTTAATGAGGGCAAGATACAACTTGAAGCAGCTGAAAAGCAATTAGTTATAGGGAAAGAGGAACTTATCAAAGGCAAAAAAGACCTTGAAGAAGGTAAAAAACAAGGACAGTTAGAACTTGATAAGGCTAAGAAGGAACTTGAAGCTTCAGAAAAAAAACTTCTTGATGGAGAGAAGGATATCAAGGAGAACAAAGCAAAACTTGCAGATGGGCGAAAAGAGATAGATGAAGAAAAAGAAAAATTAGGTGATTTGGATAATAGTAAGTATTATTTCTTTGATAGAAATGATAATCCAGGTTATACAACTTACAAAGGATCAATTGATAGCTTAGATAAGATAGCTTCAGTATTTCCTGTGTTTTTCTTTCTAGTTGCAGCACTTATATGCTTAACTACAATGACTAGGATGGTGGAAGAAAATAGAGTGGAAATAGGAACACTAAAGGCTTTAGGATATAAGGATTTAGAAATAGCTAGGAAATTCATAGTTTATGCAGCATTAGCTAGTATTGTTGGTAGTGTTCTTGGAATTGTAGTTGGAAGCAGTATCCTTCCATATATAATTAGTAAAGCTTATTCATCTGCATTTGCATTACCAAAGGTAAAAATAAACTATTATCCATCTTATATAATTCAGTCTTTAGTAGCTTCAATACTTTGTACAGTAGGAGCATCATTAATTGTATTAAAAGAGGAATTAAGAGAAAATCCTTCTGATTTAATGAGAATAAAAGCTCCAAAGGTTGGTAAAAAGATATTATTAGAAAGAATTACACCTTTATGGAAAAGACTGAACTTTAATCAAAAGGTTACCTTTAGAAATCTTTTTAGATATAAGCAAAGGATGTTAATGACAATACTTGGTATATCAGGATGTATGGCTATGCTTGTTGCAGGGATATCTCTTGAAAAATCCAATTCTTCAGTTATGGACATTCAATTTGGGAAATTATTAAAGTATGATGCTATGGTAGTATTTGATGATAATAATAGTAAAAAAGAAGATGAGGAATATGAAAGTAGTTTAAATAACTTAAAAGGATATGAGAGTAGCTTAAATATTCATCAAGATTCAGTAACCTTCATTAAAGAAGGTGTAAGTAAGCAAAGTGCTATTATGTATGTACCAGAAAATATAGATGAGCTAAATAAATATATTTTGTTAAACCATAGAGAAAGTGGAACTAAGTACAAACTATCAGATAGTGGAGTAATTATAAATGAAAAGCTGGCAAATGTTTTAGGGGTATCTGCTTTAGATTATGTAACTTTAACAGATTCGGATAATAATTCTCATAAGGTTAAAGTAGACAATATAGTAGAAAATTATGCTGGACATTATATCTATCTATCGCCATCCTATTATGAAGAGATATTTAAAAGTGCTCCAAAACATAATGCACAATTATTAAAGTTAAATCCTAATAGAGAAGATGATAATAAAATATCTACTACCCTTATGGACAACGATAAGGTAGTAAATGTTACCCTTGCTTCAAAACTAAGAAGCTTAAGCGAATCTGCTGATTTAGGCTTAGTTATGATAGTAATAATAGTTGCTTCTGGAAGTTTGGCATTTGTTGTATTATATAATTTAATTAATATAAATGTATCTGAACGTATAAGAGAGATATCTACCATAAAGGTACTAGGCTTTTATGATAATGAAGTTGCCATGTATATATTTAGAGAAAACATAATACTAACAATATTAGGTATACTTGCAGGGTCAGTTATGGGTAAAATATTATATGTATTTTTAGTGAGTACAGCAGAAATGGATAATATGATGATGATACCAACTGTAGACATGAGCAGTTATGTAATCTCTGGAGTAATTACAATGTTTTTTGCCATATTAGTTATGATAATGATGCATATAAAATTAAAAAATATAAATATGATTGATGCACTAAAATCTATAGAGTAAAGTTTAAATTAAAGGGAGTCGCAAATTGCGGCTCTTTTTTTATCCAAAATGTTAGGTTACTAGTAGTATTTTTTTATCCGATATTTACCAGATCTAATACTCCCACCTTTTTCAAAGTGGGAGTAAAGAACTCTGTTTATGATGTTATCATGAAACTAAATAGATATCCTTAATTGTAAATTGAGATGCAACTCTCAGTTGTAAGACAAAATATATTATCCTAAAGAATAAAAATATATTGAAAAACAATAAAAGCAATGGTATCATATATAAATAAAGAGTGAAATATTGGTAAATTACTACTGGTTTGTTACTCTGTAAAAAGAAAGTAGTAATAGATATTTGTTACTATGATAGCTTTTGAAAAGGAGACAATTTATTGTGAAAATAAAGTTTATTTTACCAGCATTAGAAGAGGCAAAAAGTCCATATTGGAGGCCTATAAAATATTCACTGTTTCCTCCTTTAGGCTTGGCTACTTTAGCATCATTGTGTGATGACTCAGATGAAATAGAAGTAGTTGATGAACATATAGAAGAAATAAATTTAAATGATGAACCTGATTTAGTTTGTATTGAAAGTTATATAACTAATGCTAATAGAGCTTATGAAATTGCAGATTTTTATAGAAAAAGAGGAATAAAGGTTGCCATTGGTGGAATACATGCAACATCATTACCTATAGAGGCTAAGAATCATGCAGATACTGTATTACTTGGTCTTGGAGAAAGAAGTTTTCCAGAGTTTTTAAAGGATTTTAAAGAGGGAAATATTAAGGAGTTTTATGAGCAGGGGGAAGTTTCATTAGATAATCTACCTCTGCCAAGAAGGGATTTATTTAAACAGGAGAAGTACTTAGTTCCAAATTCCATGGTATTTTCAAGAGGGTGTCCTAATAAATGTTCCTTTTGTTATGTTAGTTCATTTTATAAAGGTGGAAAATCTTTTTTTGCATATAAAGTGGACAGGATATTAAAAGAAATAGAAAGTATGAAAGGGAGGCATTTATACTTTCTTGATGATAATATATTTGCAGATAAAAAGTTATCAAGGCAAGTTTTCAAAGAAATGAGGGGAATGAATAGAGTTTTCCAAGGTGCAATAACTGTGGATTCTATTCTTCAAGATGATACAATAGATCTTGCGTATGAGGCTGGATTTAGGAGTGCTTTTATTGGGTTTGAAAGTATTAATAAACAGAACCTAATTCAAGCTAATAAAGGGTCTAACATAGGAAAAGATTATAGTAAAGCAATAAAGAAATTAGATGAATTAGGAATAATGATAAATGGAAGTTTTATTTTTGGACTGGACAGTGATACTTTAGATGTCTTTGATAGAACTACAGAATGGGCTGTTAATAGCGGGATAACCACAGCAACTAATCATATTCTTACTCCTTATCCTGGTACGGGGATATTTAATAAAATGGATGAAGATAAGAGAATTATTACTAAGGACTGGAGATTATACGATACTAGGCATTTAGTATTTAATCACCCTAATATTACAAAAGAAGAAATGGAAAGTGGATATAATAGAGCTTATAAAAATTTTTACAGATGGAGAAATATATATAAGGCATCAAAGGAGCATGAAGAACTTAGAATGAGATTAAAACATTTCACTTATGCAGGTGCATGGAAAAAGTTTGAGCCAGTATGGAATTTTCTAATTAAGAATGAACTTCTTTCAAAGAGTAGAAGTACACTAGTAAGAACATTAAAGTAATTACTATTTAATTTAGGTGGTTTTATTTTTCAAAAAGTTGGGACTATTAATATTTAATGTATTATAATTAAATGGTATATATTTGTTAATTATTAATATAGATTGGAAATATATTTTCGTGGGTAAGATATAAAAATTTAAAGGGGTGTATAAGAATGAAAGCAGCGTTTCTAATAATTGATATGCAAAAGGGATGTTATGACTTTTGTAAATGTCCAAGAGAATTTGATGATGCAGTAGAGTATATAAATGAAGCAGCACGTATGTTTAGGGAAAAAGGATTGCCTGTTGTTAAAGTATTAGATATCGAAGTTGGAGATGGTCCTGGATCTGAGAAGTTTGAATTTGTTGATTCTATTAATGAGAGTACAAATGATATTGTTATACATAAAGAGTATAATAATGCATTTTTCAAGACAGAACTTCATGCAAAGCTTCAAGAACTTGGAGTTGAATTTGTTGTTATAAGTGGATTTGCAGCAGAGTATTGCGTATTATTTTCTTATAATGGAGCAAAAGAGATGGGATATGGAACATCATTACTTCAAAATGGTATTTCAGGAGTTGAATATGAAGAAGTGAAAAAAATGCAACTCTTAAGACCAGTAATTAGTCTTGAGGCATTAGAATATTTTTTAAAGTAAGAAAAGCTTAGTGCCTAGGCACTAAGCAATCCTCAGAACAAAAGCAGATAATCCAAAGCTTTGATTTGGTGTAAGTCACTTTGGCAGCGTGCTTATTTTGTTTTAGAACTATTGGATTAGATATATGCTGTAAACTATGATTCTTAGAGAAAGTGCTAATCTTTGTGGTATGGAGCACTTTTTCTATTGTATAGAACTCATACATTGAGATATAGTCAGATGGATGTATAAGACCCTTGGCATCCATCATGAAACCCTCGACAATACAGAAATGTGTTGTAGAGGGTTATTTATCTTTTAGAATAAATAATAATGAACAGTATCATAAATAAATGATATTTATAGCAGTAACCATTGATATTACATAGTTAAGGTTGTGTTTATAAGTTAAAAGATTTTCTAAAATCACTAGGAGTAATTCCATGAATATCTTTAAATGCAGCGGCAAATTTAGCTGGATTTTTGTAGCCACATAGTTCAGATATGCCACGAATACTTAGATGGTCAGCAGATAAGAGCTGCATGGCTCTTTTCATGGTTTCTATTCGAATATATTTATAAAGAGGAATTCCATAATGATTTTTAAAAGATTCGCGAAGTTTACTTTCGCTCATTTCAGCTATTCTGCATAGTTCAATTGTATCTGGAGTATTTAAAATATCTTCATCAATCTTAGTCTTAACTTGATAAATCTTCTGCTCATTTTCCCAAGTAATGTAGTGGCGGCGGCTGCTTCTTCTTTTCGGGATATCAGGAAAGTTTCTAGTGATTGCAGACAAAAGATGCAAAGTCATCCCCTCAAAAGCAAGTAAAGGCATGTCTGTATTTCTTACAGCCCATCTAATTTGCTCTAAAATAAGCATTATATCAGGAGTGTTGTAATGTTGGGTTTTCCAGAGCTTCGCATCACCAACACTAATTTTAGGTGCATTAGTACGTTCTTTAAGAAAGGGTTTTATAAAATCATCAAAAATTAAAACACTGGTAAAACAATAGTGTACGTCTTTAGAGAAAGTAAAAGTAAATGGTTTTTGAGGATTAATAATTAAATTAGTGATTGGAGGAAGAGTTTGCCTCTTTTTCCCTTGATGTGAATAGACTATTTCTCCACAGTCAACACAAAAGATAATCATAAAAGGCTTACTTGAATTTATTGTATGTACTATCTGTTCACTTGGAGTAAACCAAGCACTTGAAACAAATAATCCCTTAGCAGCATTTATTTCTGCAATCCATCCATTTGACCAATGAGGAGGAAAATCATAAATATGTCCATTACCATAAGGCCTTTTAACAAAATTATATTTATCTGCTAAAGCACTCCAAGAAGAATCATTATATTCATCCATAAAATTTTTACCCCTCTCTTTTTTGATTTAAAGTAACAATATTATAGCATCATTTGAGAAGTGTTTTCAATAAGAACATAATCCGTTTTATTTAAATTACAATCCATAATAACGAGAAATATTTTCATTTAGCCCTTATAAAACAATAAGTTACTCTTATTTTAATAGAAAATCACTTCTGAAAAGGGGGTTTTTAAGCGATTGACAGTGGAATTTATAAATGCTACGCTTTTAAAAGTTAGACTAGTCTTACATTTGTATATAACGCAGGTGCTAGCGGTATTAGATTAATATAAGATATTTATAAGGGAGAGATATAAAATGAAGAAATTTTTATCACTATTCTGTACAGCATTTATGGCTACTTTAATTTTAGCTGGTTGTTCTTCATCTAAGGATACTACTAAAGAAGAAGCTGTTCGTACTGTAAGTACTGTAAGAGGAGATATTGAGGTTCCTGCTAATCCAGAAAGAGTTATTGCTACTTATGGAATGGGTGACATTTTGGAATTAGGAGTTAAACCAGTAGCTACTTATGATGCAAATGGGAGTGCTTATGAAAAGGAAGTAGAAGACTTACCAGTATGGGAAAACTTTGAACCAGAGGAAATAATGCAATATGATCCAGATCTTATTCTTGTTGTAAACGAAGAAAAGATTGAGGAGTTTTCTAAAATTGCCCCTACAATTTATATTCCTTTCAGTACTCTTAGTATGGAGGAGAGAATAACATTTTTAGGGGAGGTTCTTAATAAAAAGGAAGAGGCATCAAAGGTGCTATTTGATTTTAAAGAAAAAATAAATGATGCAAAGGAACAATTAGTTTCTAAAGAAATTATGGATAAGAAATTCAGTATTTTTGAGAGTAGCCCAAATGGAGGTATTTGGGTGTATGGTGATAAATGGGGACGTGGAGGCGACCTAATTTACAGTCATTTCGGATTTAGAGCACCAGATGTCATACAGAGTGAAATTATAGGAAAAGATCAATATAGAGAGGTTTCTCTTGAATCAATTAAGGATTACGCTGGAGATTATATAATATTTAGTGGAGAGATAGGGGAATTAGAGGATAATCCAGTTTGGAAATCAATTCCCGCTGTTAAGGCAGGACATGTTATACCTATTGATTTTACACTGTTTTATGATATTGATATTTACTCAACGGGGGTACAGTTAAATTATATTATGGATAAATTACTAGAAAATTAATAAAAATAAATTAAGCTATAATATTCATGTAAAGAGATAGGAATTCTCTAATAAATTTTATAGCTTAATAATACAAGGGGCTGTATCAAAATAAATTTTGATCCTAGCCGATAAAAAAGGTGGATTCAGTAATTTGAATCCACCTTTTTGCACATAATAATTACATGAAAAAGATTATTAGTCTAAAACAGATGTAGACACAACTTTCATGAATATGAAAGAAGATCATATGAAAGATCTGACCAACTTACTTTAATTCCTTTTTTAGACGAACTAGAATCCAATATAGGAAAGAGATGTAAATCGATAACAGCTGACGCCGGATAAGAAAGTGAAGAAAATTATAAATATTTAGAAAGTGAAAAAAGAAGCCGTATCAAGATTGATTTATGAAATCAATCTGATACAGCTCTTTAATTTTTTATAAGTTAAAATATTTTCTAAATAACAAGGAGTAATTCTATGGATATCTTTAAAGGCAGCAACAAATTTTGCTGGATTTTTATATTAGCATAGTTCAGATATACTACGAATACTTAGATTGTTGGCAGATAAGAGTTGAAAAACATAATCCATTTTATTTAAATTACAATCCATAATGATGAGAAGTATTTTCATTTAACTCTTATAAAACAATAAGTTACTCTTATTTTAATAGAAAATGACTTCTGAAAAGGGGTTTTTTAAGCGATTGACAGTGGAATTTATAAATGCTACGATTTAAAAAGTTAGACTAGTCTTACATTTATATATAACGCAGGTGTTAGCGTTATTAGATTAATATAAAATATTTATAAGGGAGAGGTATAAAATGAAAAAACTATTGTCATTATTTTGTGCAATATGTATGACTACTGTGATTTTTGCTGGTTGTTCTTCATCTAAGGATACTGCTAAAGAAGAAGCTGTTCGTACTATATCTACTGTAAAAGGGGATATTGAAGTTCCTGCTAATCCTAAGCGTGTTATTGCTAATTGGTATGTTGGAGATGTTATTACTTTGGGATTAAATTTAGTTGGATATAATGCTTGGGAACAAGAAAGTATGCCTTTTTATGATACTCTTAAAGCTTCTACAAAAATTGAAAAGTGGGAGCCTGAAGAAGTTATGAATTTAGAACCAGATCTTATTATTACATATGATGAGGCAGACTTTGATAAATTCAGTAAAATAGCTCCAGTTCTTGTTATTCCAGAAGGAGATATGGATTCTCTTGAACGTATAAAAACCATAGGAGAAGCTACAGGACGTAAGGCTGAAGCAGAGAAGGCGGTTTCTAACTTTGAAGAAAAACTTGCGGATGTGAAGAAAACTTTTAAAGGTGATACATTTGAAGGTAAAACTTTCAGTATTTTGGAAGATTGGGGAGCTACTGGTGAGTGGAGCGGTATATATTATGAGACAGGCTCTAGAGGTGGTACTTTAGTATATGAATATCTTGGACTTAAATATCCAGACAAGCTTAAAGAACTTATAGAAAAATCAGGAGAAGGACGTGGACATATAAGTTATGAAGTAGCCAATGAGTATTTTGGAGATTATATACTATGGTGTAGACAGGAAGGTAAGGAATCTGATTATGCAAAAACAGATATTTGGAAGAGTATCCCTGCAGTTAAAGAGGGAAGGGTTATAGAAATTCCAGCAAAGTATCAAGGACTTTTCTTTTATTCTGATGTTACAAGTCTTACTGAACAACTTGACTATATGGTTAATGCAATAAATTCATTAGCTAAATAATTCTAATTGAGAAAGGAAAATAAATATGCAAAATACCTATAATAAAAAGCGACAATTAGGGGCTTTGAATTTTACAATCTATATGATTACAGGGGTGGTTTTGCTGGTGATTATGTCAGCAGCATCAATTTCTTTTGGTGCTGCTGATATGAATTTGTCTACGGCTTGGGGAGCCATTTTTAATTTTGACTCTTCTTTAACTGAACACCAGATTATTCAAACTCTCCGGCTTCCTCGTATAGCAGCTAATATAATTGTCGGGTCAAGCCTTTCCATATGTGGTGCTATAATGCAGGGAACCACAAGAAATCCTCTTGCTGATTCTGGACTTATGGGTATAAGTAGTGGTGCTTCTTTTGCTATAGCTTTTTGTATGACATTTTTACCTGGTGGAAGTTATGGACAGATGATGATTTTTGCATGTACTGGTGCAGCTGTTACTACAGGTATGACTTATTTTATTGCGTCTATTGGCAGAGGAGGCATGAAACCACAGAGACTTGTTTTAGCAGGTATTTCTATATCAATGCTATTTGGTGCTTTTAGCCAATATCTTTCTATTAAATATAGACTTGGGCATGCTTTAGCTTATTGGACTGCTGGAGGAACAGCAGGTGCTAAATGGAGTGAACTTGCTATAGTTTTCCCATTCTTTATTGTGGGCATAATTACAGCTCTTATTATATCACCTTCAATTACTCTTTTAAATCTTGGAGATGATGCAGCTATAGGTCTTGGACTTAATACTAAGAAGGTTAAAGCTATTTCTACTGTAGTTGTTTTAATACTTACAGGGCTTTCTGTAATTGTTGTTGGACCTGTTGGTTTTATAGGATTAATAGTACCTCATATTGTCCGCTACCTTATAGGCGTAGATTATAGATACATAATTCCAGCTTCAGGATTATATGGAGCTTTGATTACTGTGGCAGCAGATTTAGTTGGAAGGCTTATTAATAAGCCTTATGAGACTCCCATTGGAATTATTTTTGCTGTAATAGGGGTTCCGTATTTTCTTTATCTTACAAGGAAGCAAAGGAGGGAATTCCAATGAAGAAAAAGGGTTACTCAGTTTCACGTGGCTTAACTATTATTTTAGTACTTACCATTGTGCTGTTATTTGTAGCGGTAATAAGTGTGAACTCAGGTAAAATGAATCTATCTCCTTCAGAAGTCTTTAATGTTCTTCTTGGAAAAGGTACAGCTAAACAAAATCTTATAGTATATGATTTTCGTCTTCCTCGTATTGTATTAACTATTCTTGTAGGTATTGGTATGGGAACAGCTGGATGTGTAATGCAGAGTTTACTTCGCAATGATATGGCTAGTCCTGGAACTTTGGGAATAAGTTCGGGTTCAGGATTATTTGTATTATTGTTTATAGTTATTTTTAAGGTAGATAGTGTATCTTCAGCTATTGCTCTCCCACTTTTAGCTTTTATAGGTGGAATGACAGCAGCAGTGCTTATATTTTTACTTTCATATAAAAGAGGAAAAAGCATATCACCTACAGGATTAATTTTGACAGGTGTAGCTGTTGGAAGTGGATATAGTGCTATTACTATGATGCTTACTTTAAAGTTAGATGAGAAACAGATGGATTTTATTCAAAGATGGAGTGCAGGAAGTCTTTGGGGAGACAATTGGACGTATATTTCTATTCTTGCACCTTGGATATTGATTCTATTTTTATATGTACTTTATAAATCTCGTACTTTGAATACTTTAAACCTTGGTAATCAAACTGCAACAGGATTAGGAGTAGCAGTAAAGAGAGAATTCATAGGTCTAGCTGTAGCAGCTGTTGCTCTATCGTCAGGCAGCGTGGCCTTAGGTGGAAACTTCTTTTTTGTTGGAATGATTTCTCCACATATGGCGAGAAAGTTTGTAGGCTCAAATCATAAATTATTGATTCCTACCGCATCTCTAGTAGGCTCAATAATTATTCTATTATCAGACACTATTACTAGAACTATAAGTCTTGGAACCGATGTTCCTACAGGAATTATTATTACTGTATTAACTACACCGTACTTCTTATATTTATTAGTAAAGTCAAATTAAGGAGGTTTGTATGAAAAGTATTGAAACTAAAAATTTAGATATAGCTTATGATGATACTCTCATTGTAAGGGAATTAAATATGCAGATACCAGAGGGAAAGATAACTTCTATTATAGGAGCAAATGGATGCGGTAAATCAACTATTTTAAAAGCAGTTGGACGTATATTAAAGCCTAAAAAGGGTGTAGTACATCTAAGTGGACAAGATATAAGTAAATTGCCTACAAAAGAAATAGCCAAAAAGATGGCAATACTTCCTCAAACTCCTACTGCACCAAGTGGACTTACTGTAGGTGAGTTAGTTGCATATGGACGTTTCCCTCATCAAAAAGGTTTTGGAAATCTCACAGAAGAAGATAAAAGAATTGTTAAATGGGCTTTAACTGCAACTAAGTTAAGTGAGTTTGAGAGAAGAGAAGTTGATGCTTTATCAGGAGGGCAAAGACAGAGAGTTTGGATTGCTATGGCTCTAGCACAGCAAACTGATTTAATTTTATTAGATGAACCTACTACTTACCTTGATCTTGCTCACCAATTAGAGGTTTTAAAGCTTTTATATGAGCTTAACCGTAATCAAAAGTGTACTATTGTTATGGTACTTCATGATTTAAATCTTGCTGCAAGATTTTCTGATTATATTATTGCTATTCAAAAAGGCGCTATCATAAAACATGGAACTCCTGAGGAAGTTATGACTCCAGAGGTCCTTAGAAAAACCTTCAATATCAATGCTGATGTTGTTATTGAACCTAAGAGTAATCGTCCAGTATGTATTACCTATGATATTGTAGATGAAAATGAGGATGTAGAGTTGAAGGAAAAGGAGGCAGTGGGCATATGAGAACTACCTTACGTATTTTTATGGGAGCCAGAAAATATTGGATTTATTTGATATTAGCATTAATAGCCGTTATTATTTCCACCATAGCAGGATTTTATAATCCATGGGCCCTAAGAGAGCTTACAAGTATAGCAACAGAAGGAAGCGCTGATTTTGGAGCCCAATCTTTACGAATAGGATTGATGCTTTTAGTTGCAACTGTACTTCAATCAGCTGGAAGTTCTATTTCAGGATATTTAAACCATCATGCAGCTTTACATTATGTTGCAGATATGAGAACAGAACTTTACTCTAAGCTTCAACATATGGGGCTTAAGTATTTTAATAAAAGTCGTACAGGAGATTTAACTAGCAGAGTTATTAATGATGTTATGGAGGTAGAGATTCTTTTAGCTCACGTAATTCCTGATTTTGTTGTTAATATATTGACTTTCGTAGGTGTTGGGGTATTATTATTTTCTATTAATGTAAAGTTGGCTTTTTTAAGTCTTGTTACTATTCCTTTTCTTATTATGATTACTCTTTGGCAGAGTAATCATCTTTCTCCTATATGGAAGCAGAATTCTATGGTTAGGGGAGAACTTTCTGGTACTGTTCAAGATAATTTTTCTGGAATTAAAGAAATACAGATATTCAATCAACAGGAAAGAGAAGAAAAAAGGATTAAGAACCTTTCTATAAAACATAGTAAAGCATACTTAAAGGCAAGCTTCTTTTTTGAAACCACTTTTCCACTTCTTGCATTTTTCACTGCTCTAGGTTCTGTTATAGTTATAATATTTGGTGGATTTATGGTTTCAAGAGGAGAAATTAACATTGGAGATATTGTAGGATTTTCTATGTATCTTGGTATGTTTTATGGACCTATAAAGAGTTTTTCAAGACTTATGGAAATGTCAGGTACCGCACTTGCAGGGTGTAGACGCGTTTTTGAGGTTATGGATGAAGTTACAGATGTTAAAGAGAAAGTTAATGCAAAGAAAATGTATAAGGTTAAAGGAGAAATTGACTTTAAGGAAGTTTCTTTCTCTTACAATGATGAAGTAAACATTTTGCAAAATATAAATTTAAAAGTAAATCCAGGAGAAACTGTAGCTTTTGTTGGGGCAACTGGAGTGGGCAAAACCACAATAGCCAGTCTTTTAAACCGCTTTTATGATCCTCAGAATGGAGGTATTTTAATTGATGGAATAGATATTAAAAATGTAACTTTAAAGAGTCTTAGAGATAATATAAGCATGGTTTTACAGGACACCTTTTTATTTAACGGAACAATTTATGAAAACATTGTTTATGGCTGGAAAGAAGCTACTAGGGAGCAGGTTCTTAAGGCTTCAAAGGCGGCTAATGCTCATGATTTTGTTGAAAACTTAGAAGATGGTTATGATACCATAATAGGAGAGCGTGGAGTACGTCTTTCTGGAGGACAGAAACAGAGGATTTCCATAGCTAGAGCAATCCTTAGAAATTCACCTATTCTTATTTTGGATGAAGCTACATCAGCTCTTGATACAAAAACAGAGAAAGAAATCCAAGCTGCATTAGATGAAATTTCAAAAGATAGAACAACTATAGTAATTGCCCATAGATTATCAACTATCCGTAATGCAGATAAAATTGTAGTTCTAGAAGGAACAGGCATTAAAGAAACGGGAACCCATGATGAGCTGATTCGTTATGGAGGAACTTATGCTATGCTATATAGAAGTCAGGTATCTTAAATGTAAAAAAATAACGATTTAAAATTGCAAAAGCAATTTTAAATCGTTGATTTTTTTATTTATTATTATGTTTTGAAAGAAATTTTTGCATAGCATAAACAGAATCTGAACTAATAACGTGTTCTATAGCACAAGCGTCTTCATCTGCAATAGAACTATCGATGTTTAGAATTTTTATAAAGAAATCTTTAATAATATGATGCTTTTTAGATGTAGATCTAGCTATTTCTAAGCCTAAAGGAGTTAAAAATATTTCCTTGTATCTTTCATTAGTTATAAGTCCTTTTTCAGCTAAAGTTACCATAGCGCTATTAGTGCTGGCTTTAGTTACTCCAAGCTTTTCTGCTATGCGAGTCATTTTAACTCCTTTACCTTCTTCTGATAACTCATAGATAGCTTCTAAATAATTTTCCATTACAAAAGTAAGTTTTTTCATACAAATCTCCTGTGATTTTTAAAGTTAATTTTATTCACTCTACATTAATAAAATGTCTTTTAATAATAATAACATATTTTATATGGAGTTCCCAGAATAGAGATATAATATATTGATCCAGAAATGTATTAAATGATGTTTTTCTCTTAATTCTTCACCATCTTTTATGAAATAAAAAATATGAAGTCTTTTTACTATATATTCAGGGAGGTCATAATAGATATATCTTGCTTTGAAGTTATATCTATATGGTTTGTATTTAATCCTAAGCATTTCTAGAAGTAGACCTAAGGAAAAATTTTGATAAAATGATATTGCTTCAATATAGTTATGTCCGTTAAGTTCCTTCTCAATAAGGAACTGGTACAGATTAAATAAACTATCTACTTTTTCTATTATTGACCTAAGAGTTTTTGAAAGCTCAATCTTATTAATTGGAGCTACTTGGGCTACATTGCATTTGTCGAAAAGCACAAGTATATATCCATGGATTTCTTTATTTTGTTTTTCTGAATTTCAATGGAGTTTTTCCATAAGTCTTTTTAAACATTTTAGAAAAGTTTGCAGAATAATTATAACCAACTTTTTGAGATATTTCTTCAATACTTAAATCTGTGGTAGATAAGAGGTTTGCAGCAATATTCATTTTAATATGATTGGTGTATTCCCCAATGGACATATGATAATGCTTTGAAAATCCTGCTTTTAATTTTTGTTCGTTCAAAAATACCATCTTACTTAAAGTACTAATATTAGGAGGGTTATTATAATTTTTTTCTAAAATATCATGGACTTTTTGAATAGCATGGATATCAGACGAGGTTAGTTTTATTATTCTGTTAGCACCAATATTAATATTTCCATAGTTAATTTGATTAGTAAAAGCATTCTCAGGTTTAGTGGACTCATTTATTAATATAGCTATGCACTCTAAAATTTTACTTTCTAGATAAATACTATTTAAGGAATTTTCATAAGTTAAACTTTGTAACTGATTAATAATATCTATAATTCCTAAGGGTAGATAAGTATAGGTATAATTTTTAATAAAAGAATCAAAATCCATTATCTTTGGAAAGTTAGGTTTTATTATTTCTTTAAAATAATTTTCGTATATAGTGATTTCAGTTCCATGAAAATGTTGTCCTTTTTTCCAATGCTGTTCACCTTTTAGATTTTTTTCAATGACAAAGAAGGATGAAGGGGTAAAGGATGAAACAGGATTATTTTCAATTTTAAATTCTGTAATTCCTTTATAAACTAAACCAAAACGCATTAAATATTCAGGATTATCAAAGTATATGGAAAAATCCTCAGGTATTGTATAGTCTGCAATACCTAAATTATAATAACCATCTCTTGAATAAGTAATTAAGTGGCCAAGTTCAGGCTTATTTTTATTTGTATATAAAGTATAGTTTTTACTTTCAATTTTACTAAAGCATAATTTATTTAAAACCACAGATTTAAACTCTTCACTAGATTTTACTATCATAAAAATCCTCCTTCTTATAAATAATATTATATATAATTTGTAATTAATCAAGGGAAAATACTTTATTTAGATGTAAAAATAATTAAATTAGGTGCAAATATTGTTATGATAATGATAATCATATACAATTAGCTTTGTTAATATAAGAATTTAATTATTGAAAGGAAGATATAGATGAAAAGAAAATCAGTATTAAAAGCAATTCTAGCTACCTGTATGACATCAATGATTTTAGTTGGTTGTTCAAATACTTCAACTGTAGAAGAAAAAAGTAAAACCGTTACAGTAACAGACGTTAGAGGAGAAGTTGAAATTCCAGAGAATCCTGAAAGAATAGTTGACTTAAGTGGTAATAGTGATATTTTATCAATTTTAGGATATAAGGTAATCGGAACTGCTAATAGTGATGCTTACGATTATACAAAATTCCCTACATATTTAGAAGAGACATTAAAAGGTGCAACTATATTAGGTTATAGCATGCAAGATACTATGGATGTTGAAGCAATAATGAACTTAGATCCAGACTTAATTGTCATATCAACAGTGCAAGAAAAAATGTATGATCAATTAAGTGAAATCGCTCCAACTGTAATGATTAAATTAGAAGCTTTAGACTGGAAGGAAGATGTTAAGTCTTTAGCAAAGGTATTTAATAAAGAAGAGGCTGCAAATACGTGGTTAGAAAATTACGATAAAAAGTCAAAAGAAGTTGGAGATAAGATTAAAGAAACTTATGGTAAAGATACAACTTATTTATCTTTCTTAGCTAGTGGTGGTCAATTCTATGTATTTGATGGAGCAGGTTTTGGTAATGTTTTATATGAAGATTTAGGATTAGCTAAACCTGAAGGTATGCCAGAACAAAATGATATAAGTTTACCAGTGGTAACATATGAAGGATTAGCGTCAATAAAATCAGATTATATATTTGTGATTGCAACAGATGAAGATTTAAAAGTACTTGAAGAGAATGGGGTATGGAATAATTTACCTCAAGTAAAAGAAGGTAAAGTTGTTAAACTAGATTCTTCACCTTACTTTGTACAAGGCTATAGTTCAATAGGTAGACAAGTGCTTTTAGACGAAATAATGGAGATGTTAAATGAAACAAAATAATAAAAATACAATAACTTTTATAGTTTGTAGTATTTTTATTCTAATAATCGGTGTATTCCTAGCTATTAGTCTAGGAGTCACCAATATTGGAATATCAGAAGTTTGGAATAGTATTTTTAATTATAGTGAAACTATAGAACCTATGCTAATCAGAGATATGCGTATTCCTAGGGCCCTTACAGTGTTACTCACAGGGGGGATTTTGGGAGTGACAGGAGCTATGATTCAAGGAGTTACAAGAAATCCAATAGCAGAGCCGTCCCTTCTTGGAGTAAGTCAAGGGGCAACTATGGTTATAGCTATATTTTATGCTGTTGGGATTACTATAAATACTATAAATGTTATGATAGCTTCATTAATTGGGGCAATCTTTAGTGGAATTATAGTGATGGGATTTACATCAAGAAAATCAAATAATAGATCTATAGCAAAAATACTTTTGGCAGGTACTGCTATGAGTACTTTCTTTATTTCTTTAACAACTATAATAGGACTTTTATCAAATAAATCTCAGTTTATTGCTTTTTGGGTTTCAGGAGGTTTCAGAAATGCAACCTGGGCAGATTTTAATTTAGTTGCAATAGTTGGAATCCTAGGTTTAATAATAGCTATTTTCCTATCAGAGAAAATAAATATTCTAAGCTTAGGGGATAATGTGGCAATTAGCCTTGGGCAAAATCCAGAAAAAATAAGACTAATAACTTTCCTTGTTATGATACCAATGTGTGCAGCGGCTGTGGCTGTTGGTAAAAATATAGCCTTTGTTGGACTTATAGTTCCACAAATAGTAAGAAAAATATTTGGAGAAGATTATAGAAAAAATATACCTTTTTCTTTCTTGTTAGGTGCAATACTATTAACTTATTCCGATATAGCTGCAAGAATGGTGTATAGTCCTTATGAAACCCCTATTGGAATTTTTACAGCCTTAATAGGTGTTCCATTCTTTATAGCTGTAGCAAGAAGGGAGCGAGGTTGATATGAAAAGAAAAAGATTTAAAATAATAATCTCAATGTTATTTATTTTATTACTTGCATCTTTAATTATGTATTTATGTTGGGGAACTTATAAAATATCACCTTTAGATAGTATAAAAACTTTATTAGGTCAAGGAACAAAACTTCAAAATGCAGCAATTTTAAATCTTAGACTCCCTAGAATGTTAGTTGGAATTTCTGTGGGTATTGCTTTATCTACAGCAGGAGCACTGTTGCAGACTATAACAAAAAATGATCTAGCAGATTCAGGGATAATTGGTATTAATGCTGGAGCAGCAGTGGCAGCAGTTATATTTGTTTCATTAAAAACTTTAAATTACTATAGTACACTTGGCCCTCTATCTGTTTATGTATTACCATTTATGGCCATTATAGGTGCAGGAATTTCAGCCACTATAATTTACTTATTATCAAGTAGAAATGGAGTTAAACCAAAGAGATTACTACTTATAGGACTTGGCCTAAATGCGGGATTAAATGCTTTTATTACCTTCTTTACTTTTAGAGGTGGAGTTGGTGATTACAATAGAGTATTAATTTGGACATCTGGAAGCCTTTGGGGAGCAGGATGGAACTATGCAAAAGTAATTATTCCCTTAGTTACTTTAATGTTTATGGTTGTATTATTGGATTATAAAAAGTTAGATGCTCTTAATTTATCTGATGAACATGCAATTTCTCTTGGCTTAAACTTAAATAGGGAAAGAAAAAAGTTTTTATCCTATGCGGTTATTCTTGCTGGTGGAGCTACAGCTTTTGCAGGAAATGTAGGATTTATTGGATTAATATCTCCTCATATAGCAAGAAAGTTAGTTGGGCCCTATCATAAAAATTTCTTATGGGTATCTGGAATTATAAGTATAGTAATAGTTTTATTTGCTGATGCAGTTTCAAGAAACTTATTTTCTCCAATTGAAATACCTGTAGGAATCACAATTTCAATATTCGGAGTGCCATATTTTATTTATTTAATGATGAAGGAGAAATAGATGGAAGCTATTAGTGTAAAAAATTTATCAGTAGCCTATGAAGATAATCTCATAATAGATGATATGAATCTTTCCATTCCTAAGGGTAAGATAAGTATTATTATAGGGGCAAACGGATGCGGAAAATCAACTCTGCTAAAAACAATAGCAAGGGTAATAAAGCCTAAAAATGGAGATATCTTTATAAATGGAAAAGATATAAAAATACAAAAAGAGAAGTATATAGCAACACAAGTGGCCTTTCTACCTCAAGGCCCTGTGTGTCCAAGTGGAATTACTGTAAAAGAATTAGTTGCTTTTGGAAGATTTCCACATCAAAAACTCATAGGTGGACTTAAGGCTCATGATAAAGAAATTATTGATTGGGCAATAGAGGAGACAGGACTTACGGATTTTGCAGATAGAGAAATAGAAAATTTATCTGGAGGACAAAGACAAAGGGCTTGGATTGCAATGACCTTAGCACAAGAAACAGATATAATTATGCTAGATGAGCCAACCACTTATTTGGATATGTCTTATCAGCTTGAAGTATTACAAGTGTTAGAGAAATTAAATAAAGAAAAAAACATTACTATTATCATGGTGTTACATGAGTTAAATAATGCTTGTAGGTTTGCAAGTAATATTATCGGACTTAAAAAAGGCAAGGTTATTTGCCAAGGTACCCCTATGGAAGCTATAACTAAAGAAAACTTAAAAGAGATTTATGGAATTCATGGTAAGTTGCAATTAAGTGAAAATAAAAATTACCCTATATGCATAGATTATGAACTTATAGGGGGATAAAATGAAAAACAAAAACTTTACTATAGTGGTTACTGGACAGATAATATCTTTATTTGGGAATGCAATTCAAAGATTTTGTATGTCCTTATACATTTTAGATTTAACAGGAAGTGCCGCTATTTTTTCAAGGATATTGGCAATTTCAACTATTCCATACATATTATTTGCACCTATTGCAGGACTATTAGCTGATACAGTAAATAGAAAAAAGATAATGGTTTACCTTGATTTTTTCAGTGCTGGGTTAATGGCTATATATTCAATAATATTGATAAGTGGAAGAGATAATATCATAATAGTAGGAAGCATTATGTTCATGCTATCTACTATTTATACCTTATATAGTCCTTCTGTTACAGCTTGTATTCCACAAATAGTTGAAAAGGATAAACTAGCTACAGCTAATGGAATAATTCAACAAGTTGGTGCTATAGTAAATTTAGTTGGGCCTATAGTCGCAGGTTTATTATATAGTTTTATTGAGATAAAAACAATCGTAATAATAAATGCTATCAGCTTTTTTATTTCAGCTATTATAGAGCTATTTTTAGAAATTCCAGATTTGCAGTTAAAGGAAAAAATAAAAAAACCTATTTTACAATCTTTTAAGGAAATGAAAAAGAGTTTTATTTATCTAAAAGAAAAAAAGAAAATTGTCTTAGGAATTATAGTTTCTTATGGTTTAACTAATATTTTTGTAGTACCAATTCTAAGTGTTGTATCTCCTTATTTTATTAAAATAAAATTGAATATGCCTTCAGTTATATATGGTTTTGTAGAAGCAATATTTGTTATAGGAATGATGCTAGGAGGATTATTAATAACATTTAGACCTAAAATGTTTAAGATGAAACACATACACAAAACTATGTATCCTATGGTAGTAGCTATTGTAATTATAGGGATTTCCACTCATTTAACTAGAACAAATAAATTTATTGTTTTAGGATTTTATTCTATAGGAGGTCTTGGAATAATGTTATCACTAGCTTTATCTAACATTATATCTTTAACCTATATTCAACAAGAAATAAAAGAAGATATGCTAGGAAAGGTAAGTGCTTTTTCTACTGCTATTGCAACAGCAAGTGTTGCACCTGGTCAGTTAATATATGGACAACTTATAGATATTAATTTAAGCATTTACAATATCCTATTATTAACTTTAATTCTAAGTATAGGAGTAGTTTGGTTTATAAAATGGAATGTTAGGGAAATTTAAGATAAGGAATCTTCCTAGGGTGTTTATATATAAGGTTAACAAAACATAATCATATAAAAAATACACTAGTAATTTTATGTGATTTAGGCTTAAATAAATATATAGAGAAATATATATTAGGAGAGCGGTATGGTAAAAAGTAAAGAATTATTGTTAATGAGATATATATCATTTTGTATATTAACCTTTCAGTTGTTTGTAGAAGTTGAAAATAAGAGCATAGTAAGTCTAGTTTTTCTTCTATTATTTATTATAAATAATCATTTGAGAATGTTTTATTTAGAGAAAGAGAGAAGTGCTATCCTTTCAATAATAATAGAGCTAGTATTTATACCATTGGCACAACTGAACTTTGGAGGAACTATTATTTTTTACTTAATAGGGGTATCCATAGATTTATTCCCGTTGAAAAGTAAGATAGTTAAGTATGGATTAGGGCTTATAATTTTATTTATTGGAATTTATCCGAAGTTTAGTGGGCCTATTGAAGATGGCATTATTAATTTTGTTTTACTTGGAATCTTCTTTATTCTTTTAAGTTATATATCTAGACTTTTTAGTACAAAGGTTGAAGCACAGCAGCTTTATGATAAGCTTAGAGTTTCAGATGAAAAACTTATAGAAGCTAATAAGGAGCTTGAAGGGTATGTAGAATCTATTGAGGAATTAACTTTATTAAAGGAAAGAAATAGAATATCAAGGGAAATTCATGATAGTGTTGGACATACTTTATCTACTGCTATGATTCAGTTATCGGCTATGGAAGCCATTGCAGAGAAGGAAAATAGTTCTATGAAGGATATGATAGGAAATTTAAGAGCTTTTATTAGTGAAAGTTTTCAAGATGTGAAGAGAGCTGTAAGGGAGTTAAAGCCCGATGAATATGATAACTATCAAGGAATTTTAAGACTTCAAGATGTATGTAAAAACTTTGAGAGAATGTCTGGAGTAGAAGTTAAGGTCATTATATCAAAGGGTGATTGGAATTTATCAACTAAGCAGATTAATCATTTATATAGAGTGATTCAAGAGATTTTATCAAATTCTTTAAAGCATGGTAAAGCAACTATAGTTAAGGTTATTATGAATTTTACAGAAGATGAATTTGTAATATCCTTTAGTGACAATGGCGTGGGAACAGATAAAATTGTGGAAAGTGGACTCGGACTTAAAAGTATAAGGGAAAGAGTAGCGGAGATAGAGGGTATAGTTCATATGAAGTCTAGCAAAGACAATGGTTTTTTTGTTAAGGTTATAGTTCCAAGGGAAGTGGAGGTGTAGGAATGGAAAAGATTAAACTTTTAATTGTAGATGATGAGAAATTAATAAGAGAAGGCTTGAAAGTAATGCTTTCAGTTTATGAGGATATTGAAGTTGTTGGGATAGCTGAAAATGGTTATAAGGCTTTGGAAGTTTGCAAAACCACTGATGTTGATGTTGTTCTTATGGATATAAGAATGAAAACTTGTGATGGGGTTATGGGGACAAGACTTATTAAGGAACAGTTTACAAAGATAAAGGTTATAATTCTTACTACCTTTAAGGATAAGGAGTATATAAGAGAAGCCATGAGGTATGGGGCTTTTGGTTATATGCTTAAGGATAGCTCCCATGATGTAATTTATGAAGGTATAAAAATGGCTTATAAAGGTAATATGGTAGTTCATCCTGATGTGGCCATAGAAATGATGGGAAGTAATGGAGTAATTAAAAGTGATATAGATAAGTATGGACTTTTGGAGAAAGAGCTTAAGATAATAGAAGCAATAGCTAAAGGATTAACTAATAAAGAGATTTCAGAAGAGTTGTTTTTATCAGAAGGAACAATAAAAAATAATATAACCAATATACTATCAAAGTTGAAGCTTAGAGATAGGACGCAGATTGCAATTTTTGCTTTTAAAAATGGAATAGTGACTTAAGTCATTTATGTAGTGACCTTAAGTTATGGCCATCCCCCTGGAAATATCTTATTATAATAGTAAGATAAGTCTAGGGGGTAATTTTATGAGTATTATAGAAGTAAAAAACATCAGTAAAAGATTTAATGATAAGTTAGTTTTAGATAATATTAGCTATGAAGTAAAAGAAGGGGAGATATTTGGCTTTATTGGACCTAATGGAGCGGGTAAGTCAACTTTAATAAATATTATGACAAGCTTATTAACACCAGATAGTGGGACTATTGAAATATGTGGATATGATATTTTAAGGGAGCCGATTAAGGCAAAGGAATGTATGGGATATGTTCCACAGGAGTTAGCTCTAATGGAGGACCTTAATGCCTATGATAATTTAGAGTTCTTTGGAGCTTTATATGGATTAAAGGGGAAACTTTTGAAGGAAAGAATAGCAGAGGCTCTTAAAGTAACTGGATTAGAGGAAACTAAAAAGCAAAAGGTTAAGAAGTTTTCAGGTGGAATGAAAAGAAGACTAAATATTGCAGTATCAATTCTCCACCATCCAAAAGTTTTAATATTGGATGAGCCTACCGTTGGCGTAGATCCGCAATCAAGAAATCATATATTTTCTTTCATAAAAAATATATGTAAGGATTGGGGTACTACAGTAATTTATACTTCACATTATATGGAGGAAATCGAGGAGCTTTGCAAGAGAGTATTTATAATTGATTTAGGCAAGGAAGTATCCTATGGAGATAGAGAAGAGATTAAGGCTTCAGTTTTCTCTAACAATAAGGTGATTATTGAAACTCAAGAGATAAGTGGAGAAACAATAATGAAGTTAAAGGATTTAGAGGGAATCGATAAGGTATCAGATAAGGATAATGTACTTAATTTAACTATTGATTCAAAGTTTAAGCTGGCTAGTGTGCTTTCATTATTAGAAAAAGAAACTGTTAATATAAAGAAGATTAGTTATGAAGAGGCAAAGCTTGAAGATGTATTTTTATCATTAACAGGAAAAACTTTAAGAGATTAGGGGGAAGAGCTATGAAGGCATTATATTATATAAAAACTACCCTTAAAGGTATGTTTGCAAATGGCGTAGTTACCATAGCAACTTTTATCTTATTTCCTATTTTACTTGCATGTTTTATGGCATTTTTTCATAATTTGGATGATGAAAATCCATTAAAGCTTAAGGCATTAAATGTTCAAATTGTTGATGAAGACAACACTGAAAATTCAAAAAGGCTTGTAGAACTTTTAGGCGGTGATGATTTGAAAGAGGTTGTAAATATAGTAGATAAAAAGCCAGATGTGGAACTAACAATAAAAGAAGGATATGAGAAAAATGTTTTATCTTTAAATAAGGGAGATATAATTATTAATAAAAAAGTAGAAGGCATGGGAATGTCCACTGACACCTTAAAGGTAATATTAGATAGATATCATCAAAGTTTATATGTATCTATAGCTGGTGGAGATATGGGGAATTTAAATAGAATTATGGAATCATCTATAGTTGAAGATATTACAATAGATACTATAAAAACCAATAATCCCTATGAAAAGATATCAGCATCCATGATTGGCTTTGTAATTACCATTCTTATATATACAATGATTCATGGTGGTTATGCAGATATTAGTGTAAATTTAGATAAAAGAATTAATGCAACTCCTATTACAAAATTACAATATCTTTTTTACGAGACTATGGCTTTGATAGTATATGTGTTTATAATAATCAGTGGATATGTAATTTTCTTTAGAGTAGCTGGATTAAGTTTTAAAGGAAATATTTTAGATTTAATATTATTAATATTAATGGGAACTATGCTAGTAGTATCTATGTCTAAAAGTATATCTACTATATTTGGGGCTAAGTATGGAAAAATAATTGGGACTATAATATTTACCTTACCCCTAATAAGTGGAGAGATATTTTCAGGTGAAGGTAATAAAATTGCGTTGCTAACACCAACACATTATTTAAATAATGCATTTAATTTATATAATTTAAATGGAAATTTAGAAGGCTGTGGGAAATGGATATTAATTATATTTGCAATGTCAATTATTATATACTCTGCAGCAATAATTAAAGCAGTAATTCAGGGGAGGAAAAAGGTATGCGCTTAATAAGATTAGTATTAATTAATATGAAAAGACAATTAAAAAGTCCATTTATGTTACTAATGACCTTGATATTTCCTGTTGTTATGATTTTAGTTATAAATGGTGGAGGTTTAAGTCACGGATCAGGAAGCATAGGAATTATAGATAAAAGTAATTCAAATCACTCTACTGAGGTTATTGAGAAATTGAGTGAAGAATATTCAATAAATACACTAGATGGAAAGGTAGAAGACAATTTCGATTTGCTTAGAGAAAATAAATTAGGTGCAATTTATGTTATAGAAGATAACTTTCAAGATTTATTAGATAATGGAGAGCTTCCTAAAATTCAGTGTTATAGTACAGAAGCAGCTAGTGGCTCAATAATGGCAGAAGATATTATAACAAACTATGTATCTGGAGTTGTTGAGGAAGAAGTAAGTGCGGGATTAAGCACAAATTCTACTACTGCAGTTATTGTAGATGAAGAAGTAGACAGTAAAGAGGATTATAAGATGACTATATTATTGATATGTTATTTTATGATGATAGGTGGTTCCGTTATTGCGGGAGAAATAATTAAACTTAGAGAGCAAAAGGTATTAAAAAGAACCATAGCAACTAGTAATTCAGATATAACTATTTTAGGTAGTTTATTTATTTCATCCTTTATAATTCAAGGAGTTTTAAGTTGCTCAGCTTTTATAATCTTAACACTTGTATTAAAGCTTCCTAACAACAATATTCCTCAAGGAATACTAATCATATTTCTAAGTAGTTTAGTTACAACATCTATTATTGTAGCAGTAACAAGATGGATTAGAAATGTAACCTTAGCAAGTCTATCTACAGTTGTTTTTGGAATAGCTGCCTTTGGTATGGGGATTTTTGGATCAGAGTTAGATAGCTTTGATAATGTTCCTGAAATAATAAGTAGAATCAGTGTAATATCACCATTTACATGGCTACTCAGAATAATAAATACAGGAAAAATTATTATTCCTATCTTAATCATATTTTTAATGTCTATTATGTTATTTACAGCAGGTAGCTTTAGGCTCAGGGAGTTTGTTAAAGAATAATGTGGATTTAATATTAGTAGCTTTCAATTTAGGTTGGGGCTACTATTTTTTTATGTGAATTTATTTCAGAGAAATATTAATTAAGTACGTATATATTTATTTAGAATAATCTAGATTTTTAATGGGCAAACTTAAATGGAATAAAAGTTACAAATTTTAAAAGAGGGTGTAAAAACTTTACACTAACCCAAATAGTAAAGGAGAATGATTATGAAAAGAAAAATTAAAATTATTGTAGCGTTAGCAATGATGGTATTTATTATCCAAATGCCTTTAGTGGCAAGTGCACAGAGCATTTTACATATTCAAAGTGATACCATGAAAGAAATGGCAGAACCAAAGGACATAGTGGATATAGCTACAAGTGATGGCAGATTTAAAACTTTAACAGCAGCTTTAGAGGCGGCAGGATTAGTTGATACCCTAAAGAGTGAAGGTCCATTTACAGTGTTTGCACCTACAGATGATGCATTTTCAAAACTTCCAGCAGGAAAAATTGATGAGCTATTAAGACCAGAAAATAAAAATGTGCTTACAGATATTCTAACTTATCATGTTTTCAAAGGTAAAGTTACTGCTGCAGATGTTGCCAAATTAAATGGCAAGGAAATAGCCATGGCAAATGGAAAAAATGCTAAAATAGAGGTTAAGGGTGATTCAGTATTTATTGATGGTGCCAAAGTTATAATTACTGATATTATGGCTAAAAATGGAGTTATACACGTAATTGATACTGTAATGATGCCTTAGTAGATGGAATATACAAACAGTTTAAATTAAGGTAAAAGATGCTAATCATCTTAGGATGAAGCATCTTTTTTGATTTTTATTTTATATTAAGATTGATAGATTTAATTTGATATTTCAATAGTAAACAAAGACATAAGTATTTAATGAATAACATATTAGAATAAATAATTATTAAAAGTATAAACTAAAAAGAGGTTAGTTATTATAGAAGTTTATATCTATAATTTATATAAAATGAAGAAGAAAAGGAGATAGGATGAAAGAAGGAAAAGCATTAATAGAAACAGGATTCAATTTGGAAAACAGTTATTCTGGACTTCCGGGAAAATTTTTTGCAATGCAAAGACCAAGTCATGTACCATCACCTAAACTAGTTATGCTAAATTATGCGCTAATAAAATCTTTAGGATTGAATGCTGAAGGATTACAAAGTATTGATGGAGTAGATATACTTGCAGGAAATAAGATTCCAGAAGGAGCTATGCCTATTGCTCAGGCATATGCAGGACATCAATTCGGCCATTTCACTATGTTAGGTGATGGGAGAGCTGTTCTCATAGGTGAGCATATTACTCCCTTAGGTGAGAGAGTTGATATTCAGCTTAAGGGTTCAGGTAGAACTCCATATTCACGAGGAGGTGATGGAAAAGCATCACTAGGTCCAATGCTGAGGGAATATATCATAAGTGAAGCAATGAATGCACTAGGTATTCCTACTACTCGTAGTTTAGCTGTGGTTATAACTGGTGAGTCAATAATGAGAGAAACACAGTTACCTGGTGCAATTCTCACTCGTGTAGCAGCTAGTCATATTCGTGTTGGTACATTTCAATACGCATCAAAATGGGGTACCGTTGAAGAACTTAGAGCTTTAGCTGATTATACTTTGCAAAGACATTTTCAAGAGGTAAAGGATAAAGAAAATCCATATCTTTTATTACTTCAGCAAGTAATTAGGAAGCAGGCTGAGCTTATTGCAAAATGGCAGTTAGTTGGGTTTATCCATGGTGTAATGAATACTGATAATGTAACAATTAGTGGAGAAACAATTGATTATGGGCCATGTGCTTTTATGGATGCCTATGATCCTTCTACTGTATTTAGTTCTATTGATATTCAGGGTAGATATGCTTATGGTAATCAACCTAATATTGGTGCATGGGATCTTGCCAGATTTGCGGAGACTCTGTTACCATTGTTACACACTGATGAGAATGAGGCATTAAGGCTAGCACAAAAAGAAGTTTCACATTTTGCTGATTTGTATAAGAATAATTGGATTAGAGGAATGAGAGCAAAACTTGGAATTTTTAATGAAGAAGTTGCTGATGAAGCTTTAATTGAGGAACTTTTAAGTATTATGAAAAAGTATGGTGCAGATTATACCAACACCTTCCGTGTATTAACTAGTGGAAAGATAGAGGATAATGTACTCTTTGGCAAAGAGGAATTTGATAAATGGTATAAGCGATGGCAGGAGAGATTAACGAGACAAGAAGAATCGGAAATTTCCTCAAGGGAACTTATGCAAAGAAGTAATCCAGCAGTAATTCCACGTAACCATAGGGTAGAAGAAGCACTAGAAGCTGCAGTAAATCAAGGAGATTATAGGGTCATGGAAAGGCTATTGGATGCTCTCTCAAAACCATATGATCACTCTAGAGAACTAGATTATTACACTACATTGCCAGAGACATCAACGTGTCCATACCGAACTTATTGTGGAACTTAATATAAAAATAGCTAGTAAAATTAATTTGGTTTTACTAGCTATTTTTATTGACTTTAACCCTAGACGAAAGTTTAGAATAGTATTATTAAGAGTATTATTAAGGGGATGAACACATGGGAAGTAAATATACTATAAGTGAAGTAAGTAAAATGTTTAATATAACTACTAATAAAATTAGATTTTATGAGAAAAAGGGTTTATTAAAGCCTATAAGAGAAGAAGAAAATGAGTATAGAAAATTTAATGAACAAGATATAATTAAATTACAATCTATATTGCTCTATAGGTCAATAGGATTAACTATTAATGACATTAGAAATATATTAGATAATAATGAAAAAGAAAATTGTTTAGCACATTTTAATAATCAATGGAAATTCGTTAATGATGAAATACATAGGCTTAATAGTATAAGAAAATCTTTAGAAGATGTGATAGACAAGCTTTATGGAGAAACAACAGGATATGAAATAGATAGTGAAGTACTAGATATAATAAATAGTAGTAATAAATTAAGTAGTATTAGAAATAACTGGAAAGATAAATGGGGCTTTAATCATTGGGCAAAAACATATGATAATGACGTTATTGAAGATAAAGGACAATTTAAAATATATAAGAACTACAATTTAATATTGCAAAGTGTATATGATTTAGTAAATAATGTGAAGTTAAAAAATCCAATAATACTTGAAATAGGAGTAGGTACAGGTAATTTAGCAAGTAAGTTTTTAAATAACAATTGTGAGATAATTGGAATAGATCAGTCTAGGGAAATGCTATTAGTAGCAAAACAAAAATATCCAAATTTAAAAGTTAGATTAGGTGAATTTTTGAAGATACCATACGATAATAAGTACTTTGATATTATTATTTCAACATATGCATTTCATCATTTAAATGAAAGTGAAAAAGTCATAGCAATAGAAGAAATGATAAGAGTACTAAAAGATGATGGAATAATAGTTATTGGAGATTTAATGTTTAAAAGTAAGGATGATGAAAAAGGTATTTTTAATGAATTATCTAAGGAACAAGTAGAAGAAATAGAAGATGAGTATTATTCACATATTGATTTTTTAGAAAATGAATTTAAAAAATATAATAAAAATCTAGAGTATAGAAAAATAGATGAACTTAATTATATAATAAAAGTAGATTAGTATTTAAAAAAAGCATAGTAAAAGAGGGGGAACATATGAAGACAATAGAAGTAGTAGCAGCAGTAATAAAACATAATGATAGAATATTTATTACACGTAGAGGATACGGTGACTTTGTTGATATGTGGGAATTTCCTGGAGGTAAAATAGAAATTGGTGAATCAAAGGAAGAAGCACTTATTCGTGAGATAAAGGAAGAATTAGAATTAGATATAAAAATATCAGATTTTTTAACCACAGTAGAATATGATTATCCTAGTTTCCATCTTATTATGCATTGTTTTATTTGCCAAATTTCTGGTGGGAAATTAAATCTAAATGCCCATAATGATGCTAAGTGGATTACATTTGATGAATTAGATGGTGAAAAGTGGATTCCAGCGGATATTTTAGTTATTGATGCTCTAAATAATATGTAAGAAAAGGGACTTAGCAAATTAAATTACTTTGCTAAGTCCTTTTACATTATGAAGTAATGTATTCATAAATATCTTCTCTTACAGGTGTAATTAATTGATATTTAATTTCCACAGCTGTTTTATTAGTATTTTTCATAATGAATTGGACAGGTGTTCCTACAGCTTTAATTTTTCCAAGGAAGTAAAATTCTTTTGAAATTTTATCATCTTTATTTTTCCTCAGAAATAAGCTCATTTCAACACCAGTTTCTTCAGCTTTATAAGCTTGTACAATATCATCAGAAGTTATTGTTCTGCCTGACTTTGATATAGCAATTAACTGGGATGGAGATAGAAATCTATCTTCATAGTTAATAGTATCAGTAATATCTTCAGATTTCTCATAGTTGATAAATACGGGATATGTTTTAGTGGTTTTATCGAATTTATATCCACCAATATTAAGTGCAACTTCACCTTTCTCCCACTGAAGTAATCTACAAACATCCTCATAGGTATATTTTTGATATAACTGAAAACTAGTATTCATATAACTTTTACTGTAGAATTTCGTATATCTTTCCATTCCAAAATGGATTAACTCCTCAACCATATATTTAAAATCCCTATTTTCAAGATGATTCTTAAAGGATTTAGAAATTTTATAATCAGAATCTGATACTTCTAAAAAAACACATTTTTCATAAGTTTTTTTACCAGTGCCAGTGGGAAATTCATTTGTAAGAACATTAACCACATTAGTTTCAGTGGTAGCTTTAAAATCTATATTATAATCATCTTTTAGCTCTTTTTTCAGTCTATGGATTAGATTGGTTTCATGGTTAATAGCAAGCTTAAGCATAAGCAGTTCATGAATTCTTTTACCGGAAGCTAGCTTTTTAGAGATGAATTCAATAAATAATTCTTCAGACTTATTAAGTTCTATAGCATAGTCCTTCTCATATTTTTTTAAGAATTTATAGTATGAACCCAGGCTTTTATTATCAAATATTCTTAATGGGTCAATAGATTCATAAGTATCAAAATCTGTTAAACTTGGTATTCTACCAATCTTTTGCTTAAGATTATTATAACTTTCTTTAATTAGCTTAATATCATTAAAATTAGCTTTATCAATGGACTCAAATATTTTATTTTTAGATATTTCATCAAAATTAATAGTGGAACAACCAGGTATTATTCTTGTTCCTTCCATAACATATTTTCTAATGGAATCTTTATTAAAGGTTCTATCTCCAGATAAAGCAATGGGAATTAAAAAATTGCTGTTATAGTTTCCTATAAAGTCTATAATAACAACATATTCTTTAAAATTATGTTTTCTAAGACCTCTACCTAATTGTTGAACGAAAATTATAGCTGACTTAGTTGGCCTTAACATAACAACTTGATTAACAGCAGGTATATCTACACCTTCATTAAATATATCAACTGTGAAAATATAATCTAGAGAGTTATTTAATTCTTCTTGCTCTAAACGTTGAATTGCTGATTCTCTTTCATCCTGAGTATTTTCTCCAGTTAAGGCTACTGTTTTATAGCCGCGAGTATTAAATATATTTGATAGTTGAATGGCTTCTTTTTTATCACTACAGAATATTAACCCCTTTACTCTTTCACCACAATATCCATAAAAATCAATTTTATCGATGATATGATTAACTCTTTCTTCAGCTACTAAAGCTCTAAAATCTGATTTTTCCTCTAACTCCACACCATTAACACTAATATCAGATACACCAAAATAATGGAATGGACAAAGTAAATCTTCTTCTAAGGCCTGTTGAAGACGTATTTCATAGGCAATGTTGTAGTTAAATATTTTAAAAATATCAAAGTTATCACTTCTTTCAGGGGTGGCTGTCATGCCAAGTAAGAATTTAGGATTAAAATATTCAACTATCTTTTGATAACTATTAGCTCCTGCCTTATGAACTTCATCGATGATAATATAATCAAATTCATCTTTGCTAAAACTTTGAAGCACCTCATCCTTTGATAGTGTTTGGACTGTACAAAAGATAAAGTCTTTATTAATTTCCTTTCGGCTTCCAGAGAGAATTCCCATGCTTCGAGTATCACCAAATACATTTTGAAAGCTATTTAGGTCTTGATTGGCTATTTGTTCTCTATGTACTATAAATAGAGCTTTTTTAGGATTATAATTTCTTAACTCAAAAGCAGATAGATAAGTTTTTCCAGTACCAGTAGCAGAAATTAAGAGAGCCTTATCTGCACCGTTTTCCCTGAGCTTATTTAATCCTTGAATAGCAGCTACCTGCATTTTATTTGGCTTAAGCTTATATTGTGCTAGCCTTGGAATGTTACTTTTTCTTGCGTATTCAATTTGCTTTTTATAAATATCTTCATAGGTTTCTATCCAATTTAAAGTTAAGTCATCAGCATCCTTCCAAAGCTCCTGAAATTCATCAATTACATTTTCAGTTAAGGAACCTGCCTCTAAAGAGGAAATTTTTAAATTCCATTCCTTATTTTTTGTTAATGCTGATTGAGTTAAATTCGAACTTCCTACAATTAATTTATAATGATCTTCATATTTAAATATATATCCTTTAGTATGAAAGTTTTCTTTGCTATATAACTTAATTTCAATATTTGAAAATTCAAGTAGCTTCCTTAATGCTTTAGGCTCACTGAAATTCAGATAATCTGTAGTTAAAATTTTACCTTTCACACCTTTTTTATTTAAGTATTTCAAGGTTTCTAGTAAGGGGGTTATGCCACTACTTGTAATAAAAGCAACGGATATAAAAAACTCTTTACATCTTGTTAATTCAGAGATTATTTCATTTAAAACTTTGCTACCTTTTAAATAGTCATTTACTATTAACTTTGGTGTTAAAGCTAAATTTGAATGGATTAAGCTATTTACTAAACCAGTTTCACTAGCTTTAATAATCTCATCTTTAATTATATTTTTATCATTTGTATCCATATCAATAGTCTTAAAGTTAATACTTACTGGTGTATTAAATATATCTGTTTTAGTTATAGTACTCATATTTACCTCACATTTAAATTATCATAGTTAAAGTGTAAATAATTTCATCAATTCTTATATTATAACATAATTATATGATATGGATTTTACTATATAATGATATAATGTATTTAAATAGAATTTATCATACTAAAGGTAAGGTGAACTGTGAATATTAAAGAATACTTGATATTGAAATAAAGTAAATTAAATAAATAATTTATAGGGAGATGGCATTGAAATGGGTACAGAGTTTAGTTTAGTTAACTATTTAAATGAAGGGGTAGAAAGCATTGTAAAGGGTGCAATGAAGGCTTCTTTTCAAAATCCCAAAGAGGCAAAGTTCATTATGAAATATATTTTAGAAAGCAAAAAAGCTGCTAAAAGAAGAAAAACCTTTGAAGAGAAAGGACAACATATTCCACCTTTCCTAATCTCAAGCATCACTAGTAGCTGTAATCTCTTTTGTAAAGGGTGTTATGCAAGAGCCAATAATACCTGTGGTGAAAAGTCAAATAAAGATCAAATGACAAGTTATCAATGGGAAGATATATTTAAACAGGGGAAAGAACTTGGAATTTCTTTTATATTACTAGCTGGTGGAGAACCTTTAATGAGAAAGGATGTTATAGAAAAAGCGTCTCAAATTAAAGAAATTATTTTTCCTATATTCACAAATGGGACTATCATTGATGAAGAATATATTAAGCTATTCGATGCTAATAGAAATCTTGTGCCTGTTATTAGTATTGAAGGTGATGAGAACAAAACTGATGCTAGACGTGGTAAAGGAACCTATGAACTTCTCATAAATAAAATAGATTCACTTAAATCTAAAGGAATATTATATGGAGCTTCTATAACTGTTACCACAGAAAATATCTATAATGTGGCTAGTAAAGAGTTTATAGCAGAATTATATAATAGAGGTTGCAAATTAGTAATTTTTGTAGAATATGTACCAGTAGTTGCTTCAACTAAAGATTTAGCACCAACTGATAAAGAAAGGAACTATCTTGAAAGTGAACAAGCTCGTCTTAGAGAAATTTATGAAGATATGATTTTTATTTCTTTTCCAGGAGATGAAAAACATTCAGGAGGATGTCTTGCTGCTGGAAGAGGTTTCTTTCATATTAACACAAGTGGAGGAGTAGAGCCATGTCCATTTTCACCTTTTTCAGATACAAATTTAAAAAATTCTAGCTTGTTAGATGCATTACAATCACCTTTATTTAGAAAATTAAGTGCAGCAGAAATGCTTCTTGGTGAACATAAGGGTGGATGTGTATTGTTTGAAAAAGAAGAAGAAGTAAAAAAGCTTTTGATATAAAACAAAAAAATATAAATTGTACTTAAGAGGTGTAATATATGGAGAATGTAGAACTAACAAATATGGTTATGATAATGGATAAATTAAATAATAAAGTTCTTGTTCAGAACCGCATTAAAGGAAATTGGACTGGAATAGCTTTTCCAGGGGGGCATGTAGAAAAGGGTGAGTCTATTGTAGATTCAGCCATCAGAGAAGTTAATGAGGAAACTGGCCTAGTAGTAAATAATTTAGAAATTTGCGGTGTTAAAGATTGGTATAGGGCAGAAGATAATAAAAGGTATATGGTTTTTCTTTTTAAAACTGATTCATACCAGGGAGATTTAATAGAGTATGGTGAAGAAGGTCATGTATTTTGGCATGATATAGATAAACTTAATTTATTAAATCTTGCCCATGGATTTGATAGGATGGTTAAAATAATATTAGAGGATAAACTTAATGAGTATTTTATTACAGAGAATCAACAAAAATCTCATTGGGAGCATATGCTAAAATAAAGATAAGTCAATTATAAGATTTAAGATTTTATGTTTAGCTTATTTTGAATGTTTCTGGATTATTGTGTGTAAAATATAAGCAATATAAGTATCTAAGTTCTTAGTAGGATTTCTGGGAATATGGGAATAAATTATTAATAGAACCTTATCTTAGAAATTTAACAAAGCTTTTTTGGTAAATTATACAAATGAAAAATGTTATGAATTTTATGGAGGTAAACTTGTGAAAAAAATAATTATTTTAGCAGAGAGCGGAGCAGATATTCCATTGGATTTAGCCACATTACATAATATTCAGGTTATCCCCATGCACGTGATAATGGGAGACTCATCTTATTTAGATGGTTCAATACCTGTAACAGAAGTCTATGATTATTATAAAAAAACTAAAAAAATACCATCAACTTCAGCAACAAATCCAGAAGAATTTCATCTTTTATTTAAAAAAATAAAAGATGAAAATCCGGGTTGTATTATTCTTCATATTGGATATACATCTAAAGCCTCTTGTGCTTACCAAAATGCACTTATTGCTTCAGAAGAAATGGAAGATATTTATCATGTTGATTCTTTAAATGTCACTGGTGGTCAAGGAGCAATTGTTTTAAGAGCAGCTGAAATCATAGAAAAACATCCAAATATAATGATAACTAATTTAATTGAAGAAATTCAGGATTACGTGGCAAGAGCCAGAGTATCTTTTATCCCTGGTGATCTTGCATATCTGAGAGCAGGAGGGCGTGTATCCAATGCTGCATACTTGGGAGGAACTTTACTACTAATAAAACCCCTCATTGAAATTGTAGATGGAAAGTTAATTTCAACACAAAAGTTTCGTGGGAAAATGGTTAGTGTTGCTGATAAGTATATGAAAGAATATATTAAGAGATACAATTTTGATAAAGAACAATTATATCTTATTTATTCTTTGGGTCTTGATGAATCTATAAAACATAACATGGAGGGAATTGCTAAAGAAGAGGGATTTAGAAAGATTATATGGATTCAAGCAGGATGTGTAATTACATCTCATAGTGGTCCAGGAGCTATTGGAATAGCAGGATTTGAAAAGGTTAGTTCTAAATAAAAGTAAGGCTCTATAAAATTNNAATTTTATAGAGCCTTACTTTATTAGAGAAAGGTATCCACTACAATTATATTTGCTTGTTCATTATTATCCATAGGAATAATAGTACACTAGAAGCATTATGTTACTTAAGTTCTTTTTTATATAAGATTTAAGATTTTATTTTTAGTTATTATTTTGAGAATCTTTCTGGATTATTACCAATTTCATTACATAAAGATGTAATTACGTTGCATGTATTAGATAAGTTTTCTTTATTGATCTTATCAGCGGTATCTTTATCCGTATGGTAGTCAACAAATGGGCCATATTCAAAATATGCCACTGGTATACCAGCTGCTTCAAAAGCTACATGATCACTTCTGTTACTTTCATCTCTTCTATTATCGTATTGGAAGTTATTCATACAACTTACTGCTAAATCTGCAGTTAAAGAATCCTTAGAGCTATCCATTGTGTAAACACATAAGTTATCACCGATACCAACCATATCGGCATTTATCATTGCAATAGTATTTTGTAAATCATCACTATTTAAAGATTGAACATAATAATTTGAACCCACTAAACCTATTTCTTCAGCACCAAATGCAATAAATTTAATATTACAATCAAGGTTTTTCTTGGATAAAATCCTTGCCGACTCCATTACAGTAGAAATACCTGAAGCATTGTCATTTGCAGCTGGGGTATCTACTCCATCATAGTGAGCTCCAACTATTAAGGTTTTAGCATCTTTCTTTTTAGATTTTAAGGTTGCAATAATATTTTTAGATTTACTATCTAGACACTGACTATCAACCTTTAGTGTGGCTTTAAGGCCTTTTTTTGAGGTTATTATGGTTGAATTAAGATATTCTGCATCAGCTTTAGATATTGTAACAGCTGGTATTTTTGTAGGTTCAACTAGGGTAGCAGATAGAGGTTCTTCGCTATTAGGATCAAAAAATATAACACCTACAGCACCCATTGCAGTAGCTCTTTCAGTTTTATTTTTAAATGTATCACCACCACGTTGAATAATAACAAGTTTATCTTTTACTTTAGCTTTTTCCAAATCAGCTTGTGTTCCCATATATCCATTAACGACTTCTGAAGTTAAGCCTTCCTTTGGAGTCTCTTTACTAAAGGTTAAAGCCTTAGATTCAACAACTTTACTTTCAGGTATATCTATTTTTACTTCTACATCATTACATTTAAATGCGGTTACAGGAAACTCTTGTTCATCAACACTAAGTCCCATGTCTTTAAACACTTTAGAAATATATGATGCTGCATCCTTTTCTCCATCAAACCCGGTTATTCTAGCATCATCCTTTGCTGAAAGTTTCTCTATAGTGCTATATATCCTATCTTCAGAAATATCCTTTGAAAAATCTTTGAATTTTATGCTAGTTATATCACTTAAGCTAGAGGATTTGTCTTTAACACTATTACAACCCACAAGTGATGTTATAACAATTAAAGAGCAACATATACATATTATTTTTTTGGTGCCTTTCAAAATTAATCCCTCCCCAAAATTATTAGTAAGTATAACCTTTGTTTTAATCTTAAAATAGATAAAATTTTATACTCCTTTCATTTATAACTAAATAGTATTTGTAATGTAGTTAGTACAATTCAATATATGCTATTTGTAAATTATATGAATATATTAACACTTAATTACATTTAATTCTAGTAATAAATTAAGCACACTAACACTTTTTATGAACTTTATCTATTAAAGATTTTAATAGATAAAATTTATCCTAAATATTAGAAATAATGTTATAATATTAGTACGATTATTAACAAAAATAAAAATAAATTATTATGAAGTGGTGGAACAAATGAAAGAGTTATCAGACTTATTTAAACCCATAACTAATAATATAATAAATAAATCAGATACTTATAGAGAAGTTGAGCCATGTGATACTTTAAAGCCATATATAAGATGCTTTTGGGGAAGTCCAGTGCCTTATAGAAATAAGGAAATAACTAAAGATGGGGATAGAAACAATATTGTGATTCCAGATTGTTGTATGGATATAATTTTTGATATAGATTATAGTAATAATAAAGTCAATAACCTATTTTGTAGTATAAATGATTATCCTTTTTATACAGAAGAGGTTAAAACCTCGGCGTTGATTTCTACCTTTGGTATCCGATTTAATTTTTGGGCTGTGCATTTATTTACAGATAATCAATTGCCTAAAAAGTGTAATGAGTTTGCAATTGTAGACCAATATTTTATGGGTTTAAGAAAAGAAATTGAAGATATAGTTATATATTATCCTAAGATTGAAGAAAGAATATATTACATAGAAAAGTTATTGCTAAGAAGATTATTCAATAAGAATTTTAGAAATAAAAATTTATTAAATGGAGTATATTATATTTTGAAATCTAAAGGGGTAACTACAATATCAGAGATTAGTAATTATATTTCTGTTAGTTCTAGACAGTTGGAGCGTATCTTTGGAGAATATATTGGAATAACTCCTAAGAAGTGCTGCAGTTTAGTTAGATATCAAAATATATGGAAAGACATAGCTTTTAAGAGAGATTTTAATCTTAGTAATATTACTTATAGTTATGGTTATTGTGATCAAGCTCATATGATAAATGACTTTAAAAAATACCATGGAAACACTCCTATGAAAGCTATAAACGAGTTAATTAAATAGAATGTCGCATTTTTACAATACTAAAGGTGTTTAATGTATTAACATTAAGTTATGAAATAAAGTTTGTGAGGTGTACTATGGAAAAGTTAAAGATGAGCCAATTTAAAAATATAGAGGAGCATATATTTAGTAATGGTAGAGATATTGAAAAAGTAAAATGGAATTATACTTTTAATAAGGGTAGTAAAGAGGATATAGTATCAGAACTAATAAAATATCAAAATGAGGATGGTGGTTTTGGAAAGGGATTAGAAGCTGATATGTTATTACCATCATCAACAAGTATAGCATCTACTGAGGCCATTTTTATTGCATATGATTATGACCTTAATTGTGAGGAGCCTTGGTTTGGAAATTTATTAAATTATTTTGAAAAAACCATTGAAGATACGCCATCATTCTGGGAGAAGGTTCCAAAGGAAGTTGAAAACTTTCCCCATGCACCATGGTGGATATATGCTCCAGATACAAAATTTACTCCTAACCCTTGTGCTGCTGTTGCCTCAGCTTTTATCAAGTATGGTAATGCTGTTCAAAAGGAGATAGGTAATAAAATTGCAGCTAGATGTATAGAGTTTTTAAATAGTAATGAAGAGTGTTCTGACCATGATTGCTATTGCCTACAAAGACTATTTATAGTTTTAAAAGAACTAAATTCAAATTTGATTAGTGATGTAACTATAAGGTCTATGGAAAGAAGAATATTAGACTGTCTTTGTATAGATGAGGCTAAATGGATGGAATATGTATCACAACCTTTAGATTTAGTAACTTCACCTGAGTCACAATGGTATAAATTAGTTGAAGCCTTTATAGAAAAGAACTTTTCTTTTTGGATTAATACATTGAAGGAAGAAGGTTTTTGGCAACCTAATTTTTCTTGGGGAGTAGATAGTGAAGTAGCTAGAAATGTTACTAAAATTTGGACTTGCTACATAGCTGTGAAAAGAGCCAGGATTTTCAAAGCTTTTGGGCTAATAAATTTATATTGATTTTAAATTAATATGTAAATAAGTTTTAAATTAATGGTGGTGTCTCGCCTCCACCATAAAACCCACGACAATACGGCAATGTATTGTGGTGGGTTATTTCATGTACAGGATATATGCTTAGGTTTGCTATGCATTGGAAGTTATTTCTAATAAATTGTAGAGTGAAGTAGTATTAATAAACTTATATTTTTATGATAATATTATTACAAGCTTATTAAAGATAAAATTAATGAAGGAAACTTAAGAGGAGATAAAAATGATATATCGCGAAAATATTAAAAATTCAAGAAGAATAATTATAAAAATTGGTACTTCAACCTTAACCTATGACAATGGAAATATAAACTTAAGAAGAATTGAAAAAATAGCCATGTCAATATCTGATTTAATAAATAGTGGGAAAGAAATAATCCTTGTAACATCTGGATCTATAGGTGTTGGAGTAAGTAAAATGAACTTAAAGGAAAGGCCAAAAACTATTAGAGAAAAGCAGGCAGCTGCATCTGTGGGACAAGTAGCACTTATGAATATTTATAGCAAACTATTTGGAGAATATGGCTATTCAGTAGGTCAAATACTTTTAACAAGAGACATTATAGAATGTGAAAGAAGTAGAAATAATGTTGCAAATACTTTTGAAACCTTGCTAGAAAGCGGAATAATTCCAATAGTAAATGAAAATGATAGTGTATCTATAGATGAAATTGAAAATATATCTAGATTTGGAGATAATGACAATCTAGCAGCAATAGTTTCTACTATTGTGGATGCAAATCTTTTAATAATACTATCAGATATTGATGGTTTCTATGACTCTAATCCAAGAACAAATAAGGATGCAAAGCTTATAAAAGAAGTGAAATATATAACGGAAGAAGTACTAAATTTTGCAGAAGGTGCAGGAAGTAATTTAGGCACAGGTGGCATGGAAACTAAAATACATGCAGCAAAGATTGTAACTGATAATGGTACAAATATGATATTAGCAAATGGAAAAGACCCAAGTAAACTTATTGATATATTAAATGGAGACGATGTAGGAACTTTATTTCTGGGAAAAGAAAGATAAACAAAATATGAAGGGAGTAATTTTAGATGCAAGAGTTAATTTTAAAAGGTAAAAAAGTAAAAGAAGCTGCGTACATATTATCAAATATTTCATCAAATGAAAAAAACAAAGCTTTAAATGAAATGGCAAAAGCATTATTAGAGAATGCTAGTGAAATAATAGCAGCAAATAAAATTGATATAGAAAATGCAAAAAATAAGGAAACATCAGAAGCAATAGTAGATAGATTGCTTTTAAATGAAGACAGAATCAAAGGGATGAGTGGAGGTTTAACACAAGTAGCAGGACTAGAAGACCCTGTAGGTGAAGTAAGTTCAATAGTAACTAGACCAAATGGACTACAAATAGGGAAAAAAAGGGTACCTCTAGGAGTAATAGGAATAATATACGAGGCAAGACCAAATGTTACTTGTGATGCAGTAGGGCTATGTTTAAAATCAGGTAATACAACAATACTAAGAGGTGGAAGTGAAGCTATAAACTCCAACAAAAAAATAGTACAGATATTAAAAAAAGCCTTAGAAGAAACTAAGTTACCAGTAGATTGTATTCAATTAATAGAAGATACAAGTAGAGAAACTGTTAAAAATATGATGAAGTTAAATGAATATATAGATGTGCTAATACCAAGAGGAGGCGCTGGACTAATAAAATCAGTAGTAGAAAATGCTACAGTACCAGTAATAGAAACTGGAACAGGGAACTGTCATGTTTATGTTGATAAAAATAGTGACTTAGAAATGGCAAAACAAATAGTTATAAATGCAAAAACTACTAGACCAGCAGTTTGTAACTCTGAGGAAAAATTACTTGTTCATGAAGAAATAGCAAAAGAATTTATTCCAGTAATAGTTGATGAATTAAGACAAAGAAAAGTAGAAGTTAGAGGAGACAAAAAATCTATAGAAATAGTAAATGACATAATACTAGCAAATGAAGAAGACTATTATAAAGAATATTTAGATTATATAATTTGTATAAAGGTAGTAAAAGATATAGATGAAGCTATAACTCATATAAATAAATATGGCTCAGGACACTCTGAAGCTATAGTAACAAATGATTATCAAAATGCTCAAAAATTTCATCAACAAGTAGATGCAGCAGCAGTTTATGTGAATGCTTCTACTAGATTTACTGATGGAGAGGAATTCGGATTTGGAGCAGAAATAGGTATAAGCACTCAAAAGCTACATGCAAGAGGTCCCATGGGACTTAAAGAGCTTACCACTAATAAGTATATAATATTTGGAAATGGTCAAATAAGATAATAACTAAGGAGTTACTCAAAATGATTAAAGGTATTTTGAGTAACTTCTTTTGTCATCTTTATTTTGTTTAGTAAGGACTCAGAAGATAATCTGAATATATTTTTATATAGATTCAAATAATATAAAATATGTTATTTAGAATAGAAAAGGTGTAGAAGGTAGCAATTCCATATATTGCTTACTTTATACTATTAAAAAGTTTATTTACGATATACAAATAGCAATTTACTTACTTTGAGTAAGAGGAGTGATAACATGAACAATGATTTAAGGATAAATATCTTTTTAGATGAAACCAATACTCCATTTGCACCATATTTTAGCTCGGATGATTTACACCTAAGCTCTGATTTGGAAGAGTTTATTTTATCAAAGCTACTGAATTGCAGAAGAAGAGAAGTTGATATATTTATTAAAGGTGAAAATAATTATGATGATAAGTCGTTGAAGACAGCTATAGTAAATACCTTTTCAAACCGAGTGGAAGAAAATGAATATATCTATGGTAGAAATAATATGAAGGCTATTGTTTTGTACGCCTTCGGCATCATTATTGGGTTGATAGGCTTGAGTCTTTCAAGCAGATATGCTTATTTCGCAGGTATATTAAGTATAGTGTGTTGGGTATTTATCTGGTCAGGCACAGAAGTTTATTTTTTTGAAAACCGACAAATAAAATCAGATATAAGGAAGTACCAGAATATTATTAATGCAAATGTGCATAAAAAATACACATAATGAATGGCCAATTCTACATAGAGTAAATATATTAATAAGGGCATTGAATAACATAAAAGATTATATGGTGGATTATAAATACTACATTTCATCTCCACCATTAAAATGGGGCTGTCTCACAAATTTTTTAGAGCGACAGCCCCATTTTTTATCCACGATATATTAAATAAATATTTAGCTAATATCAGGAAGAAGGTTTATCTAGTTAACTTTTTTATTATATCTTCTAGATTTGGATACATATTTAAAAGGTCTCTTCTCTCAAATAATTCAAAATCATCAAAAGTAAAGGCAGGGGCTACCATACATCCAACTAAAGCAAATCCATCATTATTCATAGAAGAACCAAATATATATCCCTTAGGAACTAAAACTTGTGGAACCTCTCCTTTTTCTATATCTAATCCTAATTGCTTAGTTATAAGCTCACCCTCTGGTGTGATCATATATATAGTCAGAGGTTGCCCGTCGTGGTAATACCACATTTCATCAGAAGTTAATCTGTGAAAATGAGACACCTCTCCTGTTTCAAGCAAGAAATATATGCTACTAAATAACTTTTTATCTTCTCTAAAGAAATCTTCTGATAATACTGATTGTTTGAAGTATCCCCCTTCCACATGTGGTGTCATGCCTAATTTTTCTATATAATATTGTGCTGATTTCATGCTGTACCTCCTAAGTATAATAAATCTATTATATCAAAAACTTAATGATTTGTTGTAGTAATATAAATTAATGACGGCATTACTGATAGAATTCCTTAGTGTATAATCAATTTAGAAAAATGTAAGAATTCATTAAGAATTTGAAATAAATATATTAAAAATTAATTAGTAATATAAAAGTATGGAGGGATGATGATGTGGAAAAAGAAAATTAAACAAAAAAAATTACAATTAATTTTAATAGCAATTATTTTAATGGTATCTTCATCTATATTTGCACTATCTATGAGCTTTACAAGTACAGTTTCAAAATATACTAATGATTATTATGAAGGAGAAAATATAAAGGATATTGTAGTTCAGACATATAATGAGGATGTTATTTCAAAAGTTGAAAGTTTTATTATGGAAGAAGAAACTAATGAAAAGGATATTAGAAAAACAAAGGGGTTAACGGTAGATAGACAAGTATTTTTAGGGGATGAAAACCTTGATTTGGGAATGGCAAATTTAATAATTTATGAGAGTATGAAAGCTCATCCATGGGATGTAGTTATAACAGAAGGAGAAAAAGTAACGACTCCAAGTAAAGGTACTATTTGGGTCTCAAATCTTTTAGCTGATTCTAAGAATTTAAAAATAGGAGATAAGTTAAAGATAAAAGATGGTGATGAATATAAATATTTAACTATATCAGCTTTAGTAAACGATTCAGTAGTTCCGAGTTCTGTTGTGGGCTATAATAATTTATATATAGGTAGTAATGATTATGATGACTTTAATGAACCTATTAAATCTGAATATATTGGTTATGATTCATCTAAAGAAGGAAACGATGCAACATCTGAATTAATTTCTTATATAGGTGATTCAATTGATGGAGTTATATATGATAAGTGGATTACAATATTTGCAGCAAATGCTGGAAGTCAAATTACAAGTGCAGTGGGGTTAAGTACAGCTATATTAATATTCATTGTATCTATTGTAATAATAAGATTTGTACTATGGAACAACATTTTAAAGGAGTATAAATCTATAGGTGTATATAAATCATTAGGATTTACCTCAAAGCAGATACGTAATATATATTTAAAAAGCTTTGGAATAGTAGGAGTCATTGCAATAACCGCTGGAAGTTTCTTTAGTATTTGGTTTATAAATTATTTAGTAAAGATATCTATTAAATATATTGGAATATATGAAGGTGGTATAAATAATTTTAGCTTTATAGTTTTAACAATAATATTAATGAGTTTTGTTTTAATATCTAATATTTATCTTTTACTTAGAAGAATAAATAAAATAAAGCCTGTTGAGGCATTTAGAATAGGAGTTACTTCATCTAAAGAGAAATTTAGGAAGTCAATTATTAGAGATGCTTCATCACCAATGTCCATGGCTATAAATGATATTTTTAAATATAAAAAGCAAAATATAATTATAGTAACAGTTTTATCCCTTGTAATATATCTTTCAGTATTTTTAGTTAGTGTAAATTACTCAATGATTAATATGAAAGATAATGCATGGAATATGTTTGGATTACTTCAGGGAGATGTTACCTTAGATTTTCCAAGTGGAGAGGCGTCATATGATAAGGCTTTAGAAGAAATTAAGAGTGACCCGAGAGTCTTAGGCGTAAGAGCGTGCTCATTTGATGTAGGAAAGGTCGCTTATTTAGATGTATCAAGATACAATATAAAAAATGCTCAAGTTATTACTTATTTATATGATAACTATGACAATAACAATGGGTTTAATGTATCTATTAAAGAGGGAAGAAATCCTAAAAATAAAAATGAAATTGCATTGTCAGAACAAATTCTAAAAGATGCAAGTTTAGATATTGGAGATTATATTGATATAAAAATATTAGGTGAAGAGAGATCATTGCTCATCACTGGTAAATATATCGGCATGATGTCAAATAACTACAATATGAGAATGACTTTAGATGTAGTGCCTAAGGAAATTAGAAATAACCTTAATAACTTAAACATCAATATTACTTTAAAAGATAAAAATGATTATGAAGAGTTTAAAGAAGAATATAAACAAAAATATGAAGTATGTTCTATAGATACATGTCCAAGTTTGATTGCAACAGCAAGTAAGTCAGTTATTGAGATAGTTATACCAGTTACTACAATTATTCTTTTAGGAATATTACTATTCAGTATATTAAATATAGTAAATCTTATAATTATGAACAATACCGATAATAGAAGAAATAATGCTATTATAAAATCGCTAGGATTTTCAAATATTTATATTTTAAAGAGAACTTTATATAGAATTATGCTACTTATAGGTATTTCATCTTTGGTTGGATTTATTTTAAATGCTACTATATCTAAAAATTTATTTAAGCTTGCAATGATGGGAATAGATGGGTTGATGATTCCAAATGGTGAAGTTATAAGCACAATAGTATTTATTGGAATATTAACCATTGGCTCATCAATAATATCAATGTTTAGTATAAGAAAAATATCTACAGTGGAACTTATTGAAGAGTAGGGGGAGAAGAGATGGGAAGTATTATTAAAGCAAGTGGATTATGTAAATCATTTATTTTAGGAAAAACATCAAACAATGTATTAAAAAATATTAATTTAGATATATATGAAAGTGATTTTACTATAATAATGGGTAGTTCAGGTTCTGGAAAATCTACATTGTTATACTCTATTAGTACTATGGATAGCCCAAGTGCAGGTAGCGTTGAACTTTTAGGAAAAGATATAACAAATATAGGTGAAAAAGAAGCTACAAGTATTAGAAATAAATATATATCCTTTGTTTTTCAAAGTATAAATTTACTTTATGATTTAACTATAAGAGAAAATATAACTTATTGTGGTTATCTAAACAATAAAGATAAGAAGAGCGTAAATAAAAAAACAGATGAATTATTGAATAGATTAGAGCTGAAAGATATTGAGAATAAATATCCTTCAGAAATATCAGGAGGACAACAGCAAAGAGTTGCAATTGCTAGAGCATTAATTAACAATCCTAAGATAATTTTTGGAGATGAGCCAACAGGAGCACTTAATTCTTCAACGGGAGCCAGGGTATTGGATATTCTTACAGAATTAAATGAAGAGGGACAATCCATAGTAATGGTAACCCATGATTTAAAAGCAGCCTCAAGAGCAAGTAGATTGATTTATTTAAAGGATGGAAGAATTGATGGTGATTTGTCTCTTGGAAGATATAATGAAAAAGATTCAGATAGTAGAGAAAAAAAGATATTTGAATTTATAAAAAGTAGGGGCTGGTAAAATAATGATATAATGGAAGTGGGGGTGAGTAGAATGCATGATAAAATCTTGGTAATTGAAGATGATAATGATTTAGGAAACTTAATAAAAGATTACTTAGAGATAGATGGGTTTCAGGTATTGATAGCTAATGATGGGTTAAAAGGTGTGGAACTGGCTAATGATCCTATGATAAAGCTCATTATTTTAGATATTATGCTCCCACTTTTAGATGGTGTTGAAGTTTGTAAAAGAATAAGGACGATATCGAAAATGCCAATACTTATGTTATCAGCTAAAAGTGGAGAGATGGATAAGATACTAACATTAGGAGTAGGGGCAGATGACTATATGACAAAACCTTTTTCTCCAATGGAATTAGTGGCAAGGGTGAAAGCTCATATAAGAAGGTATACTTCATTTTCTAGTGATACACTATCAGATGTAAAACAATTTGGTGATTTAATAGTAGACTCTAAGGCATATAAAGCTTTACTAAATAATAAGGAAATACCACTAACTTCTAAGGAATTTCAAATATTGGATTTTTTCACATCTAATCCTTCCCAAGTGTTTTCAAAGTCTCAGGTATATGAAAGTGTATGGGGTTACAGTGAATATATGGATGAAAATACTATAGCTGTGTACGTTAAAAGGTTAAGAGAGAAGCTTGGAGAATACGGTGAAAAGTCGATAAAGACAATATGGGGAGTAGGATATAAGTGGGAAGTAATAGAGTGAAGGATAATTACCTTGGTAAAAAAATTAGTATATTTACAGGGTTAACATATCTATTTGTTATATTATCAGTGGTATATTCTCTCCTAATTTTAAAGGAAGATATTAAAAAAGAAGATAAGTCTAATTTATTAAGAATAGAAACATCAAATCAAAGAGAATTGATTAAAGAAATGTTTAAAGAAAATAGCTATTACATGGAAAATGATTTTTATGATTATACAGTTATAAATTTAAAAGGGGAGGCTATCTTTTCTTCCATAGATGATTTTAATAAAGGAGAAAAGATAAATCTTGAAAATGAAATAGGTTATGATAATGCCTTTGACAATAGAAAGAATGGATTCATTAGATACAGTATACCTTTAGTTAATAATGATGTTCAAGAAGGGATTATAATTATAGATTTACCACAGAGTATATTAAAAAAGGAAAGCAAAAATGAGAAATTTATACCCCTGTGGATACTTTTATTTTTAATAGGAATATTAGCTTTTATGATAAATAGGTTTGTAAAAATAGATATAATAAAACCAATTAAAGAGCTCCATAGTAGTGCAAAAACCATACTAAATGGAAGCTATAAGTGTAAAGTAAACTACGATTATCATGGGGAGGTTGGAGAGTTTTGTCATGATTTTGAAGCTATGAGAGGTGAAATAATAGACTCAAAAGAAAAGGAAGAAAAGCTTAAAAGAAATGAAAAAGAATTATTAGCTTGTATTTCACATGATTTAAAAACTCCTCTTTCATCAATTTCAGGATATGTTGAAGGCATAAGAGATGGAATTGCAAAGGATGAAGATGGTATAAAAAGATATTCAAACATTATATTGAAGAAATCTAAGGAACTTTCAAAATTAATAGATGATATATTAGAGCAATCGAAAACAGAGTTGAATGAAATGTCAATTGAAAGAAAAGAAATATACTCTGATGATTATCTAAAGGAAGTTTTAGGTGACTTATCTATTGATGTAGCTACTCATAATATGAAATTAGATGTTAAGGGACAATTGCCAAGGGCTTTGATTTCTATAGATATAATAAGAATAAATCAAGTTATAAATAATATTATTTCAAATTCAATAAAATACTCTAAATCAGGAGAAAAAATTGAGATATGGGTAGATGATGAGATAGATAAAATTACTGTAAATATTAAGGATTTTGGTAGTGGAATTAGCATTGATGATATACCATTTGTTTTTAATAAGTTTTATAGAGGTGAAAAGTATAGAAACACTAATATATCAGGTTCAGGGCTTGGTCTTTCTATATCTAAGTATATAGTAGAGAGTCATGGAGGAAATATAAAGTGTTCATCTTCTTTAGAATCTGGAACTACTATTAGTTTTACTATACTTAAAATATAATTAATAAAGGTGCTGTCACACCTCAGAATTTATTTTCTATTGTGTAGCAGCACCTTTTTTATCTTTTAATTTAATTATTAGTAGGATTTACTTTATCTTTTCTTCCCACCATCCAAATGCGACTCTACCTTGAGCAAGTTCATTTGGAGTTTCTGGGTTGGATAAGAAAATAATAAATGATCCTCCAGGAGGAAAAATAAATTTGCCTACTTCTTCGTCGGCAATTGTAAACTCTGGAAGGGCTCTTCTAACAAATGCCTTAACTCCACCTTTAGGTTCTCCTATAACATTGCTTGCTTTAAGTAACCTAATTCGTGGCTTTGGTAATGGGCAAAGAGCTGTATTAGCTGGAGTAACTAATTCTGATATCTCTGGACATCCAGGTGGATTTGAATTAAACCATATTTGCGCTCTTATTGGTGATTCTCCAATATTTGTGACAGTCCAGACATATACGTGTAGATTAACTCCTGAATAATAAGGATTTACTAATCCTGCCCATGCACTTTTACCTCTTCCAAAATTTAATTCATCTGCATAGCCTACAAAATATTTTCCTTGAAGTGAAAGATATAGAGGATATGGCATACTAGCTACTTGAGTTATTGGATTAGGTAAGATTATAGAGTCATTACAATTTTTTGTGTTTTCCATTTTCATAATATCTCCTATTAAAAGTATAGATTTTTCATATTCTCCATACATAAGGTATAAGAATAAATCTGTATACTGTTAATATATGTTGTACGGATATAAGGGGTGTACAAGGAGTTGAAATTTAGTAAATCTGAGAATTTAAGATAGTGTTTAATATAAAATTTAATTATTAATTTCTAGATAACTATAGGAAATAAAAATGTCACATACTCTTTAAAATAAGGAGTATGTAACATTAAATTTATATATTATTCTGTACGTAATGATTCTACAGGATTTTTTCTTGCAGCCATTTTTGCTGGAATAGCACCACCCAGCAATGTTAAAGAAACACTTATAATTATAAGTATTATAGCATGAACTGGATTAAGTTTTGCTACACCTTCAAGGTCTGTTAAATTCTTAAGAACACTATTTATTGGAAATGTTAATAAGTATGATATTAATATTCCAAGTAATCCTGAACAAGAACCTATTATGAATGTTTCAGCATTGAATACACGGGTTATATCTTTCTTTCTTGCACCTAATGCTCTCAATACACCAATTTCCTTTGTTCTTTCTAATACAGAAATGTATGTTATTATCCCAATCATAATAAGGGATACAACAAGTGATATTGCGGCAAAGGCAATTAAAACAAGGGTTATTGAATCCATAATACCACCAGATAATTTTGTGAATGTAGCTGCTAAATCTGTATATATTATAGAGTCTTCAACAGCATTTCCATCATTCCATGAATTTAAGTAATTAAGTACCCTATCCTTGGTAGTAAAATCTTTAGGGTAAAGGGTAATAGCAAATGGTGTAGAAGTAGCACCTAATTGAGAAAGTACGTCATCTTTAGTAACATTAGGAGTAGTACTACTAGCTCCTCCCATTGGTGACATTGCAGCCATTGGATTAGTAGGCATACTAGTTCCAGCTGTGGCACCTCCAAAAGGCTTTCCAGTTAATACATTATAGTTAGAATCTTGCTGTACTTTAACAATTTCAGAGTTTTTAGCATTATCAATAAAATATTGTGATAATTCATCTGAATATGAAAGTCCTGGTGAAAGAATTTCTAGCTTTGAATTTTTGCTAGAACGAACTATACCAGCAATTTTAAGAGTAATAGCATTATCATTATTATAAATATCTATAAGATTGTCTGGAGTACCGTTTATTGTAAATATATTGCCCATCTGTTTGTAGTAATCATCATTTAAAGCTAATTTAAATTCCTTGTTTATAATATCATTAAAACTTACAGTATCTGATTCAGAATCTATACCTAAAGCTTCTAGCATAGAGTTGTCAAGTCTGTTATAGCTATCGACAATAAGAACAAGATCCGTTTTTTCTTTAGGATATGACCCAGCTAATAAATCATAATTGCTTTCAAGGTATCCTTTAGTATCTAAATTTAGACTATTGGGATATGATGAAAAGTTAATTAGGGATGTATTTACTGGAGTTGCAGTTTTGCCATCAGATTTCAAAAGATTCATATTAACAAGTCTTGTATAGGACATTCCAGAAAGCAGAGATGAATCAATATTTTCAATATACTCTATGTATTCATCAGTAAATACATTTGTGTGTTCAATACTATTTTTACTAGGGTCATAAGGATAAATGTAATCTACATCTGGAAATTGATTTTCATTTACGGAATTACTCACTGCTTCTTTGTGTTGCTCTCTCATTGCATCCATATCAACTTCGGCGGTTTTTTGATTAATCATTATTGGAAAACCAGATAATGTACTATTTTCAAATTCTCCAATTTGTTTATCGAATCCATTTGATAATGAAAGTATTAAGGCAATACCAATTATACCTATACTTGAGGCAAAAGCAGTAAGTGCTGTTCTCCATTTCTTTGTAGATATGTTTTTGCCAGATAGTTTTAAAGCAGTAAAGAAACTCATACTTGTTTTCTTAAGTTTATAATCAGCAGTATCTAAGTCATCATAAAATGGATTGCTATCAGATTTTATCTCACCATCTCTAAATTCAACAATTCTATCAGCATATTCATTAGCTAACTCTGGATTATGAGTTACCATAACAACAAGTTTATCCTTTGAAATTTCTTTAATAAGCTCCATAATCTGAATACTTGTATGAGTGTCCAAAGCCCCAGTAGGTTCATCTGCTAAAATTATATCAGGGTCATTAGCTAGAGCTCGAGCTATAGCAACTCTTTGCATTTGTCCTCCTGATAGTTGGTTTGGTTTTTTGTGAACATGGTCCTTTAGGCCAACCTTTTCTAACACCTCAAGAGCTTTCTTGTGCTTCTCTGTATTTGAAACTCCACTAAGGGTCATTCCCATTTCTACATTATCTACTATACTTAAGTGAGAAATTAGGTTGTAACTTTGAAAAATAAATCCAACACTATTATTTCTATAGGCATCCCAATCTGAGTCTTTAAAATTTTTTGTAGATTTACCATTGATAATTAAATCACCTTCATCATATTGGTCAAGACCACCTATAACATTTAAACATGTTGTTTTTCCAGAGCCACTCGGTCCAAGAATTGCAACAAATTCAGATTTTCTAAATTTTAGGCTTATTCCATCTAATGCAACTTGAGTAAATTCGCCTGTAGTATAACTTTTAAATATGTTTTTTAATTGTAACATTATGCTCCTCCTTTACGATTAACTTTTCTAATTGTAGAATCGTAATATGAACCTAATATGAATTATGGTCTAAAAGTATATTTTTATTTCTTTTTTATTTGTAAAGTTCATATTTAATTAACATAAAATAATTATTATATAAAGTAACATAATAAATTGAGGTGATAATATTGTTTAATATACTTGTTGTAGAGGATGATAAGAATTTAAGAAAACTTATATCTGCAACCTTAAAACAAAATGGATATAACTCATTAATGGCAGAGAATGGAGAAATAGCTCTTGATATTATGGATAAAGAGCATATTGATTTAGTAATATCTGATATAATGATGCCTAAGTTAGATGGTTACAATTTAGTGAAAGCTTTGAGAGACTCAGGATATAATATGCCAATACTTATGGTTACAGCTAAGGAAATGTTCGAAGATAAGAGAAAAGGATTTAATGTTGGCGTAGACGATTATATGGTAAAACCTATTGATATAAATGAAATGATATTAAGAGTTGGAGCACTTCTTAGAAGAGCTAAGATATCTAATGAACATAGACTATCTATAGGTGATATTATTTTAGATTATGATTCAATATCTGTAAGTCGACATGGAGACAGTGCTACCCTTCCTAAAAAAGAATTTTATTTATTATTTAAATTATTATCTTATCCTAACGTCATATTTACACGAAGACAGTTATTAGATGAAATATGGGGTATGGATAATGAAGTGGATGAGCGTACTGTAGATGTTCATATAAAAAGATTGAGAGAAAGATATGATAGTTGTACAGAATTTGAGATTGTTACAGTACGTGGTCTTGGATATAAGGCGGTTAAGAAGATATGAGAAAAAATCTAAGAGTTAAGTTTGTTGTAATTCTTCTATTGATGATGATTGTATCAGGAATTTGTTCCCTTATAATATCTGCATTAATGTTTAGTGGAAATATAGAGAAAGAATCAAAAAATGCCCAAAGGAAAGTAGTAGATACTATAATAGAACTATATGATAATACAGATTTTACTTTAAATAAAATTATAGAGTTAAGTAATAATGATAGATATGAAGTAATACTTATCAATGATTTGCATGAGTATGCTGGAACTGCTGATACGCTTCATGAGAGAGAATTTCTACAGATTAAAACCAAAAGACTTCCTATTATTAATACTATATTAAAGGTAGATGATAGGTATATAAAAATATCTAATTCATTTAATGAAAAAAGTGTGCATATACGTGCATTTTTTCTAACTATCACATCCTTAATTATATCTACTGTAATAGCTACCATAATATCAGGTATAGCATCAAAGCGAATCTTAAGGCCAATAAGAACTTTAAGTAAAGCTACTGAAGAGGTAGCAAAGGGAAACTTTAGTGTTAAAATAGGTATTCCTAAGGATTATGAATTTTCATTATTAGCAAAAAATTTTAACAAGATGGTTCATGAGCTTAGTAGTATAGAGACCTTAAGAAATGATTTTGTTAGTAACGTTTCCCACGAGATAAAAACACCCATTGCATCTATACAAGGCTTTGCAAAGTTAATTCAAGATAAAAACTTAGATGATGATGAGAGAAGTGAATTTACAGATATTATTATTAGTGAGTCATCAAGGCTTTCTAAGCTAACTTCAAATATATTAAAGCTTTCAAAGCTTGAAAATCAAGAGGTTATTACTGGAAAAGCAGAGTTTGCATTAGATGAACAGATTAGGTGTGCAATTCTTATAATGGAACCAGAGTGGAGTGAAAAGGGAATTGACTTAGATATAGACCTAGATAAAGTCAGTATTATAGGAAATGAGGATTTATTGCAGCAGGTATGGCTAAATATAATAGGAAATGCTATTAAGTTTACGGAGAAGGGTGGAACTATTGGTATCAAATTAATGGATTTGAAGGATAAAATAGTTATTAAGGTTTCAGATAATGGTGTTGGAATGAATGAAGAAACTCAAAGACATATTTTTGATAAGTTCTATCAAGGTGATAAATCCCATTTAAGCAAGGGAAATGGATTAGGATTATCACTTGTAAAACGAATAATTGAATTATGTGATGGTGAAATAAAGGTTAGGAGTAAGCTTTATTATGGTACGACTTTCACAATAGGACTACCTAAAAAATAATATTCTTAATAAATAGGATATTCCCATTTAGAGATTTAAAATTTTGCGAAGAGTAGATATGAAAAGTGAGGAAAGAAAAGAGTTGTAGTTGCAATAAAAATTTTATACCTTTATTGAACTATATAAAGATATAAGGAGCTGTCGCACTAATTTTTTAGTGTGACAGCTCCTTTACTTTAGACTTTACTGCACCTGTGAAATAAAGTTGGTAATGACACTTTACTTCATATTTATGGTCTTCCATTCATCTACAAGCATCCCATATTCATAGGTGTCTTTCCAGAGAGGATTACCATTTTCATCCTCAAAGAAATAGATATTTTGGAGACGGTGTCCTTCTCTTCTCATATTTACAGCTTCAAGCAGTTTCCAAGAAGATATGTTTCGGGGATCACAATTAGCAATTATACGTCTTGTACCTAGATTCTCAAAGGCATATTTCATAATAGCTTTTACACTTTCAGTAGCGTACCCTTTTCTATGATATTTGGAGTTAAATATATATCCAAGTTCCCAAGTCATAAAATCCTCTTTACTAAAATATAAATTGCCAATTACTTTTCCTGTACTCTTCAAGGAGACAGCCAAAAATGTATCACCCTTTGACCTGGATAGTGCTTCTTCTTTACAATCTTCCTCGGAGAAAGGCTTGTAGGGTTCAAATTTTAATACTTGCTCATCAGAAAAATACTCATGTAAATCTCTCCAGTCCTCAGGAGTAAAGTTACGAATTATTAATCTCTCAGTTTCAACTTTACAAATCATTTTTTTATACTCCATTTCATTCATTATTTATAATTAATTACTCAAACCTCGCACATGTAAATATAGCTTAACCCATTGATTTATCAAAGGTTTTGTGCTCAAATTTGCAGAGAATTCCTCTGGAAAATGATATGATGTAAATACCCAAAATACAATATATTAAATTTTTGGATGAATTATCTTATGAACAGTTTACCACAAAATAACCCAAAAAAAATGATTTAATAAAATTCATTTTAAACTATATGAAGCAATTTAAAGTTATGTAGTCTCATTAAAAATCAAATTGCTATAAGCAGTTAAAAAAGTAGCTTAATTTTGCAATAATTATGCTTATTAAATTACTTCGATATTGATAGTGCAATGGTTGAAATACTTTTTGTGCTGTGAAGTTTGAGTTATTATGAAAACAAATAATTCGAATTATTTGACAAAATATATAAGTATATGTATTATATAGATATAAAATTACATATTGTGTTTTATGGTTGCATACGCAATAACAGGGAATGAGGTTAGAATCCTCAACAGCCCCCGCTACTGTAATAGCTACGAAACTCTTTAAAAGTCACTATGAAAATAATTCATGGGAAGGCAAGGAGAATTAGGTTTGAAGCTATAAGTCAGGAGACCTACCATAAAATAAAGTTTGCAATTTCGGTGGGAAATTAAAGCGGCAAAGATTATTAATAGATATCAAATGTATATTTTAGTATACATTTTTTATTCTGTGTATATGTGTGCTTAAAGTCCTAGAAATAGGACTTTTTTTATTTTCACTATTTATATTTTTATATTTTTTACCAATTTTGTATTGATAATGAATTTCAAATATGATACTATGTTTTTATGAAATTGATATTCATTATCATTAACAGGTTAATAAATCATAATAGAAGTAAAGAGGGAGGTGGCTAAACATTCTTATATGAAAACCAAATTGTATTATAGAAAGTAAGAGGAGTGATTTTTTATGAAAAAACTAGTTAGTATAATGGTATCTTTAATAATGATAGTAGGGCTAACAGGATGCTCACAGGAAAAGGAAAAAAACTCAGAAGAAAGTACTGTTATAGAAGTAGAAGACATAAATGGTGATGTAGTTACTTTAAATAGGCCAGCAGAAAAAATATTTTTAGGATTTTATATAGAAAATTATCTTGCAGTGTCTGGGGATTTTAAACTAGATAGAATTGTTGCTATGTCAAAAGGAGAAACAAAGGATTTAATGAATGCAATGTGGAGTAAGTATGCAGAAATAATTCCTAATTTAGAAGGGTGTATTGATACAGGATCTATTTACTTAGATAGTTTCAGTATGGAGAAACTAATTGAGGCAAAACCAGATTTAGTAATTCTTGCACCTTATCAGGCAAAAAAAATAGGGGATGGGATTAATACTATAAAAAGTCTAGGGATTCCTGTAGCAGTAGTTGACTACAATTCTTTTACTTTAGATAAGCATGTAAAAAGTACAGAAATACTTGGAAAATTATTAGGAAAAGAAGAAAGAGCAAAGGAACTTGTTGAAAATTATAAAAGTCATATAAAAAATGTTGAAGATAGAGTAAAAGATATACCAGAAGATAAGCTTAAATCTGTTTATTTTGAACTTGCAAGTCAAGGTCCAGATACCTATGGAAATTCTTATGGAAACTCTTTATGGGGAAATATACTTAAAACTGCAAAATGTAAAAATATTGCTGAAGAGAAAGTTGAAGAATATGGTCCACTAAATCCTGAATACGTTATCTCCAGCAATCCTGATATTATAATGTTCTCAGGACAAACTAATTCTCAAGATAAGGGAAAACAAAGATTTGAGATGGGATTCAATGTAAATGAGGATAGAGTTGTAGAAACAATGAATATGTATTTAAAAAGACCAGGTTGGAACAATCTAAATGCGGTAAAAAATAAAGAAGTATATGGTTTTGATCATAGCGGACTTAGAACTCTTTATGATTATGTATATCTTCAATATGCTGCAAAGGCAATTCATCCGGAAAAGTTTAAAGATGTAGATCCAATGAAAAATCTAAATGAATTTTATGAAAAATATTTACCAGTAAAACCAGCAGGTACTTTTATGATAAAGGGGGAATAGTCAAATGACTAATAAAATAAAAGTATTGGAGGATTTAAATGAGGGAGAGGATGTATATAAGAACATAAATAAAAAAAGATTTATTTTATTTGCTATTACAATTATAGCATTACTTGTATTTTCTATTTTAGATTTAATTGTTGGACCCTCTGGGATGTCTTTATCAGAGGTAATACGGACTTTAATACAAGGACCTACTAAAGAAAATATAAATTCAGCTGTTATGTGGTCTATAAGACTTCCAATGACATTAACATGTATATTTGTGGGAGCTTCATTGGGATTAGCAGGATCTCATATGCAAACTATACTTAGTAATCCATTAGCTAGTCCATATACTTTAGGTATTTCATCAGCAGCTGGCTTTGGGGCTTCTCTTGCTATTGTCACAGGAATTACTATTGGAAACATAGGATGGATTTCTATACCTTTAATGGCATTTGCTTTTTCATTTATATCTAGTTTATGTATATATTTTATAGGTAAAAGTAAGGGTATGAAGTCTATAACAATGGTGTTAACAGGTATTGTTATTCATTTTCTATTTCAGGCACTACAATCTTTAGTTCAGTATATGGCAGCACCAGAAGTATCACAACAAATTGTATTCTGGATGTTTGGAAGTTTATTAAAATCTACCTGGATTGGGGTATTTATTACTGCAAGTATTTTTCTTTTATGTTTCTTACTAACTACAACTATAGTATGGAAAATAACAGCCCTATCTGCCGGAGAAGAAAGAGCAAGAAGTCTTGGAATAAATGTAGACAAATTAAAGTTAAGGGTATTTTTAATATCAACTTTGTTAACTACAGGAGCTGTTTCATTTATAGGTCCTATTGGATTTATAGGATTAATTTCTCCGCATTTTGCAAGGTTATCCGTTGGAGAAGATCAAAGATATTTATCTCCCGTTTCAGCTATATTTGGAGCATTAATCATGGTTGTAGCTTCTATAATATCTAAAGTAATAAAACCAGGTGCATTAATACCTATAGGCATTGTTACATCTATTGTTGGAGTACCTTTTTTACTTTTTTTATTACTATCTAAGGGGGCAGAGTAATGAGTTTTATTACAGTAGATAAGGTTTCAGTTAAATATAAAAATAAAGAGGTATTAAGAGATATTACTTCTACTTTTAACCAAGGTGAAATAACTTCAATTATTGGTCCTAATGGTACAGGAAAGACAACCTTTATAAAAGCTATATCTAATATGGTTAACTATGGAGGTCATATATATATGAATGAAAATAATAAGGAGAAAATATCCATGGAAAAAGTGGGCTATGTGCCGCAGATGAGTAATAGTAGTTCTGGTTTAACTGTATTTGAAATGGTATTGCTTGGACATATGAAGGATTTAAAGTGGAAAATTTCTAAGGATAAACTAGAAGAAACAAATAAAATATTGAAAAAAATAAATTTAAGTCATCTAAGTTATAATAAATTTTCTAGTTTAAGTGGAGGAGAAAAACAATTAGTGATTATGGCACAAACCTTAGTTTCAAAGCCCAAAATACTACTATTAGATGAACCAACCAGCGCATTAGATATAAGACATCAGCTACAAGTTTTAGATCTAGCAAGAGAGTATACTACAGAAAATAATGCTATTACTATAGTTGTAATTCATGACTTAGCTTTGTCAACTAGATATAGTGACAAAATAGTATTATTTAACAAAGGATATGTGATGAAGGAAGGAAAACCAGAGGAAGTATTACAACCATCATTATTGAAAGAGGTTTATAAGGTAGATGTAGAAGTTTGCTGCACGAAGAAAGGTTATTTTACAGTTACCCCTATTACATGTAGTTAAATAATAGTAAAAATAAAGTTTTGAGGTGAGAGGGTATGAATAAACATAAATTTTTATTAAATTTAAAGTTGTTAAACATAGATATTAAAGAAATTATGAACTTATGCAAAGAGCATAATGAATGTTTTTCAGTCTTAAAAGATAAACTTGATTACGTATGTGATTTTATACTAGATAATTCAAATAATTTAAAATGGAAGAAATATTTATCAGAAGAAACGTATGATTCTCTAGTTAGAGAACTTAGAAACTCTACTTCAAATGCCTTAGGATGGGTTGAAAAGTTTCAAGCTCATAGCATATTAAGCGGTAGTGTGGATTCATTCAAGTATTCTGATGAATTAAATCTTGCTGTGCAAAATGAAATACTGGAGTTTGAAATAAATACCAAATCAAGGATTCTATTTATTGGCTCTGGAGCTATGCCTATAACAGCTTTTACTATAAAAAATGAAGTTGATTGTGAAGTGACATGTTTAGATATTGATAAAGAAGCACTTGATTTGTCTCAAAGATTATCAGATAAGTATGGGATCAAAAATATATTCTTTTCATCCCAAGATGTAAGTAAATTTGATTTAAACAACTTTACTCATATTATTATAGCTTCTTTAGTTGAAGAAAAATTAGATATTGCAAAATTTTTATTAGAAAATATCAATGGAGATACAAAGGTTATTTTAAGGTATGGAAATGAGTTAAAAAGTATATTTAATTACCCTTTGGATACAAAGATATTGAAACATTGTCAAAAAACAATAATAAAAGACAGTAAATATATTTATGAAAGTATAGTTTTGGAGAAATCTGTATGATGCTTAAAGATATATATAATAATTTGGGAAACATATTAATAGTAGGTTCAGGACCTGTAGCAATGAATATGACAATTAATTTATCTAAAGGGTTTTTGGGTGAAATAGGTATGGTTGCTAGAGAAAGTGATAAAACTATATCTTTTTTACAACAATTAAAAAATAATAATTTTACAATAATGGGGAACTCATCAAAAAGAGAATTATTTAAAGTAGAAGGAAGCTATAAATTAAAAAAATTATATATTGGACATGCTAATATAGATGATATTTGGGAGACTATGGTATTGTGTGTTCCATGTGATTGCTATATGGACATATTAAAAAAAGTAGATTTACTAAGGCTTACTAGAGTAAAAACGATTATTTTAGTATCACCAGAGTTTGGGTCTAGTATAATAGTTTCTAATTACTTAAATAGAGAGATAAGGGAATTAGAGATAATTTCTTTGTCTAATTATTTCGGTGCAACTAAGTATTCATCATCAAAATCATTAATAGAAGTAACAACAAAAGCTTTGAAAAAAAAGATATATATAGGTTCATCATTAGAATATAGCTATAAAGTACAAGTTCTAAAAAGTTTTCTAAAAGATATTGGAGTTATTTCAGAAATATTAAATGATCCATTAGAAGTTGAAAGCAGAAACATAACTATGTTTGTACATCCAGCTTTTTTAATTAATGATATTAGTTTAAATCAAGTATTTGATTATGATAAAACAAATAAATATGTATACAAGCTATATCCAGAAGGACCTATAACAATGAATACTATATCTATTATGCGTTCTTTATGGAAAGAAATATGTCAAGTGTATATGAAACTCAGGATTAAACCTATTAATATACTTAAGTTTTTAAACGATGATAATTATCCAGTTTTAGAAGAATCTATATCAAGAGAAAATATAGATAAATATATGGAATATGATACCATAAAACAAGAATATTTACTTTATGTTAGATATTCCTCAATATTAATTGATCCGTTTTCCATACCAGATAAAAATGGAAGATACTTTGAGTTTTCAAGGATTCCTTATCCAAAAATTTATAAAGATAATAGGGGAAAATGGAATATACCAAGAATGCCATTTGAAGATTATAAAAAGATCAAGCTTTTATATGCTATAGGAAAAAAATTAAATATAGACATGGAAAATGCAAAATATTTATTAGATTTATTTGATATTTACTTAAATAAATTTATTGAAGATAAGGGTGAGAATAATATAAATAATAGTGTATTTGAAGATCATAGCATAAACAATGCAAAAATTATAATTAAGGAGCGATTAAATGAGAGTAGATAAAGGTGTAATATTGGCAATACTATCTTCATTTACGTTTAGTATAATGAATGTTTTAGTAAAGTTAGTTAGTAATAGAATACCCTCTAATGAAATAGCTTTTTTTAGAGGCATAATTGGTGTGATTTTAATATTGATATTAATGAAGGGAACTAATGTAAAGTTTTCTAAAGAAGGAAAACCACTTTTATTAATGAGAGGGCTTCTAGGAGGACTTTACATGGTAACATACTTCTTTGCAATTTCTACAATGAAGTTAGGAGATGCTTCTATATTAGCACATTTATCAGGTGTTTTTGTAATGATATTTTCTGCAATGTTTTTGAAGGAAAGACTACCAAAGAATGCTTGGATATTTATTATAATTATTTTATTTGGGGCAAGCCTTATAATAAATCCATTTAGATATTCCACATATTCTTTTTATGCTATATTTGGATTGTTAAGTGCAATCCTATCAGCAAGTGCTTCTATAACTATTAGAAAATTAGCAAAATCTAAGAAACATCATTCTTATGAAATTGTATTTTATTTTTTAGCTGCATCTACAATAGTAGCGGCTATATTAATGAGAAATAATTTTGTAGTACCAACAGTTAGAGAATTTGTTTTATTGTTTATTTTAGGAGTTGTTTCCTTATTAGCACAAATATTTTTAACAGGTGCGTTTGGAAATACTAATGCTGTAATTGTAGAAGTAGTAAGGTATATAGGAATATTATTTAATGCAACTTGGGGATTGATATTATTTGGAGAATCTTTATCCGTATACTCTATATTAGGAGGAATTCTTATAATTGGAGCATCTATTGTTTTATCCAGACAAAAATCTTTAGAGTAGGTGAAATTAAATGTAATAAAAAGACTTTTAATAACTTTAACTGGGATTAAAAAGCTAAAAATGGGAAATATAAACTAATTGGAAAAGTTGTAGAAAACAAAGGAAAGTACAATAAAAACAAGTTAAACTTAGTTAATCAGCAATTAAGATTTTTACTTATATTAAGATTAATAGTATTATAAATCATAGTTACTAGTAAATTAACATATGTTTGCAAGCATTAAATAGGTTTAAGGAGTTGTACTTTGTGGAAATAAACAGTATAGTCCTAAGCCCAGAAGTATATAGATCTGATGCAGAAAAGATAGCTGATTGGCTTAGTGATGAGGAAATTGTAAAGTATTTAAATGAAGATAATAAGGCTAGAGAGAACTTAATTAATGTTATAGATAGAATAAATCTGCCAATTTTAACTCATTTATTTAATAACAACTGTAGATTTTTTACTATAAAAAATCCCTATGGAACTATAGGTTTTTTAAGACTTATCCCAAAAGGTGAAACAATTGAAATTGTTATAGCTGTGGGAGAAAAGGAACTGTGGGGAAAAGGTATAGGCCATAATGCAGTTATGGAAGCGTTAAAAACTGCATTTTTTGAAATGAGGACAGAAAAAGTTGTTGCAAAAATTAAGAAAGATAATAAAAGGTCTCAAAACCTTGTAAAGGGAATTGGATTTAGAGAAATAAAAAAACTTGAAAAAGAAGTAGAATATCATATTACAAAGGAAATATTCTGGAAGAAAGCAGCATAATAATCTTTTATATGAGAGTAAATAAAATAATAAAGAAAAAATTTTAGACAACCATCTTAGGTAATAAACTGGGAGGGTTGTTTTTTTATTGAGAATTAAATTATTGTTATAGTAGATAAAACTTTTACTAATGAATTTTTATCATTTAACAACAACATTAAATTTAAAACAAAAATTGACAAGAATTCAGAATTGTTATACACTAATATTAATTCGAGTATCGAAGTAATATTCAAAAGACCAGTGCATTTAAAAGATTTATCCTAAAGGACAACGACTTCTAAGTACCCAAAATACCGATATTAAGAATTCAGTTGGTAAGATTCAAAGAAACTAAGAACTATGTTTATTATATAAATTTTAAAAATAAAATAAGTTATGAAAGAATGAAATTTAGAGCTAACCATTTATGGTTAGCTCTAAATTAAGGAAAAATTGAAGTTTAATTTATTAAATTTAATCAGGAGGTAGATGTATGGTAAAATTTTCAGAACTTTTTTCTCCTAAAGACATGACTGAGGGGACACCATGGAAACGAATTGTAGAATTTTCATTACCAATGCTTATTGGGAATATAGCTCAGCAGTTTTATAACACAGCGGATTCTATTATTGTGGGTAAGTATGTAGGTGATAATGCACTGGCTGCTGTAGGTAGTGCATCTCCAATATTAAATCTTTTACTTGTACTTTTTGTTGGAATTGCAACAGGAGCAGGAATCATGGTTGCTCAATATTTTGGAGCAAAGGATAGAGAAAGGCTTTCTCATACCATTGGGGTATGCATATCTCTTACTGCTATAGCATCTCTAATCATAATGGTTATAGGGCCTCTAGTTACTCGTCCATTGTTATCTTTTCTTAACACTCCAGCATCTATAATAGATTGGTGTGCAGATTATCTTGTTATTTATTATGTAGGTATAGCAGGCTTTGCTTATTACAATATTTTAGCAGGAGTACTTAGAGGACTTGGCGACTCTATATCTGCTCTTGGATTTTTACTTATTGCTACAATTTTAAATGTATTCCTTGATCTTTGGTTTGTTGCAGGACTTGGAATGGGGGTACCAGGAGTTGCTTTGGCAACTATTATTGCTCAAGGTATATCAGCAGTTCTTTGTATTATTAAGTTAGCAAGAATGAATAGTACCTTTGATTTTAATCTTAAGATGCTTGTACCAGCTAAGGAATATTCTATGAAGCTTATAAAACTTGGATTGCCATCTGGATTTACTCAAGCCATATTTTCTATTGCAATGATTGTTGTACAATCTCTAACTAATAGTTTTGGAGAAATGGTTATAGCATGTAATGTAATTGTTATGCGTGTAGATGGATTTGCTATGATGCCTAACTTCACCTTTGGTAATGCAATGACAACCTATGCTGGACAAAATATTGGAGCTAAAAAGATGGATAGAGTTGATAAGGGTACTAAAGATGGTACTATGATTGCTGTTGGAGTTTCTACTGTTATAACAATTTTAATTTTAATTTTTGGTAAATATCTTATGGGTGTTTTCACTGATACAGCAGAATTAGTTGACTTAAGTATGCATATGATGCGTATTCTTGCAGTGGGTTATATTGCTATGGCAGTAACTCAAAGTTTATCAGGTGTAATGAGAGGTGCAGGGGATACTATGACACCTATGTGGATTTCTCTAATTACTACGGTGATTTTACGTGTACCTGTTGCTTATGGTATTGCATATTTAACTCGTAGTGCAGCTTATCCTACTGGAAGACCAGAATCTACATTTATATCACTACTTGTCTCTTGGACACTTGGAGCAATTGTAACTACAGTTTTCTTTAAGAGAGGTAAGTGGAGAAATAAAGGTTTTGCTGGACATGATTAAAAGTGCATGAATTAAATAGATTTTAAGAAGACGATTATATCAATAGTGCAATTGATATAATCATCTTTTTTTATTCAGTTTTAGATATTGAAAATATTGCAGTTGTTATACTGAAGATAACTAAATAATATTAAGAAATATTGTGATAGTAATCACAGATTTATAAATAAAATAATGATACATTGTAAATGAAAGACATTATCAATTAGAAACAATATGATGTTAAATAGAAATTTTAAGTTTAAATAATATATTTAAATTTTATATAAAATATGAGGAGGATGAAAATATATGAAAAAGCAAATTAACTACATTACTATTGATGGACGTGGAGACCATGAGACTTTTAAAGATTGTATTACTAAAGCAATTAAGGAGTTAAAATCAAATGAAGGTATACATGTAATTAAAGATTTCGAACCTTTTCCTATGTATAAAATGATGGATGGTAAAGGCTTTGATAAATATGTAGAGAAGTTAAGTGATGAAGAATTTCATGTTTACTTCACTCCTAAAGAGAAAATAGAAAAAATTCAAATGGAGGATAATTTAGAAATCGACCATGATAAAGTTAAAAAGATCATGGAAATAAAACTTAAGTATTTAAGAGGAGAAATATCTATAGAACTAGCAAAAGAAGAACTGATAACATCAGTTAAAAGTGTAACAGCTCAAGAATTTGCTATATGTGAGCAATATCTTCAGCAATATGGTATAACTGATGATGAATTAGCAGAGAGAATGGATGAAATTCTGCAAATTTTTGATGGAATACTTACAAGTAATAAAATAGACGTTAAATTAGGTCATCCAATTAGAACCTATTTAGAGGAAGGAAAGGCTATAAGAAATGTTTTAATTGAAGCTAATAATATGTTAAATAAAAAGTTTATTAAAAATCAATGGGCTGAGGTATATGATAAATTAGAAGAAATTAATATACATTTTTCAAGAAAGCAAAATCAACTATATCCTGCTCTCGAAGGTAAGGGCTTCGATAAACCTTCTAAAGTAATGTGGACCTTAGAAAATAATATAAAAGATATTATTAAAAAAGCTAAAGAGTATTTAGATAGGGATGAAGATGAAAAGTTTTTAAATATTCAAAATGAAGTAATTGAAATGATTGAGGATATGATGATAAAAGAAGAAGAAATACTTTATCCAACTTCAATGGATCTTCTTGACCATGAAGATTTTATTAAGATGAGAAAAGGTGATGATGAAATTGGATATTGTCTAATTGAGAAACCACCTTATTACAAAGAAGATGAAATTAAAAAAGATGAAAATGCGTCTAATAATGAACTTCTGAAGGATTTGGAAAAGGTTTTACAAAAACATGGAATATTCAATAAAGAAGATAATGAAGTGTTAGATGTAAGCCAAGGAAAGTTAACACTTAAGCAGATAAACTTAATTTTTAAACATCTTCAAGTAGATTTATCCTATGTAGATGAAAATGAGATTGTAAAGTTTTATAGTGATACAAAACATCGAGTATTTCCAAGAAGTGCAGGAATTATAGGAAGAAAGGTGCAAAATTGCCATCCAAGAGAAAGTGTTCATATGGTAGAAGAAATTATTAGAGCGTTTAGAGCGGGTGAACAAGATCAGGCAGAGTTTTGGTTAGAAATCGGTGGTAAGTTTATTTATATAATCTATAATGCAGTAAGAGATGAAGAAGGGAATTTTAGAGGAGTACTTGAGATGATGCAGGATGTAACAAAGATTAGAGGATTACAGGGAAGTCAGAGATTATTATCTTGGACTAATGAAAAACAAGAAAGTAAAAAGGATGAGGTAAGTGGTGAGGTTATAAAAAATCAATATGGATTAACAAAGGAAACTGTTATAGGTGACTTAGTAAAAAAACATCCATTTCTAAAAGAATTCTTACTAAACCTTTCACCTAAGTTTAGTAAACTAAAAAATCCAGTATTATTTAAGACTATGGCATCTATAGCTACATTAGATATGATTAGTGAAAGAGGCGGATTTGAGGTTGAAGAGATTATAAGTAAAATCACAGAAGAAATTAATAGTAGAAATTAAAAACTAAGAATATCAAAGAAGTTTCAGTATAATAGAATTTATATTATGCTGGAACTTCTTTTAAAAGGTGTTGTCATAGATGAAAAAAATAGTAGTAATAAAGATGTTGACATTGAAGTATTTATATATGTAACATTAGATGGAATAGGGTCTGTTGGACATGTTCATTTATGTTATAATGGACAAGTTATATCCTATGGTAATTATGATGATAGATCTTTTAGGTTATTAGGTATAGCAAGTAGAGTTTTTTATTATTTTAAGGAGGAAAAGTATGTTAAAGGAATTTAAAAAATTTGCGATTAAAGGTAATATGATTGACTTAGCAATTGGTATGATTATAGGTGCAGCTTTTACTAAGCTTGTAACATCTTTGGTTGAGACAGTAATAATGCCTATTATTAGTATTTTTGTAGGTAGAATTGATTTTTCAAATTTGTTTATTGCTTTAGATGGAAAAGAATATGTAACTCTAGCTGCTGCAAAGGAAGCTGGAGCCTCAGTAGTTGCTTATGGAGCTTTTCTAACTGGACTTATAGACTTTTTAATTATGACATTTGTAGTATTTATTGTGGTAAAGCAACTTGATAGGTTTAAAGGCAAAGAAGAAGCAAAACCTGTAACAACTAAAAAATGTCCTTACTGTATTTCAGAAATCTCAATTGAAGCATCAAAATGCCCTCATTGTACGTCTGACTTATAAGATGTATAAGTTTTAATAAAGTTTTTATAGTATATAAAATTGAAGAGCTTGTTTATGTATGTAGCATAACTTATATTAATTGTATTTACAAGTATGTTAAAAAATGTTATGATTGAATAGTTAGAATATTGAAAGGAGGTCGTTTTTAAGTGAAAAGTATAAAAAATTTGAATAAAAGTGAATTTTATAATACCTATAACGGCCTTAAGAATAGATTTTAACATATTTATTTTGATATTTTAAGTCATGGGGTTGTTTGGACTCTATGACTTTTTATTTTTTTAGTAAAATGAGAAGTTGTAGATATCTTGGTTTAACTAAGGTATATCTATGACTTTTTTATTTAATATAAAGTTATGAATAGTAATGGTTTAAAATGATTTTAAACCACTATTAGGAGTGATTGTGGGGGGAATTTATATGCAATTTAAAACTAACGAAATCTACTATGGATTTAAATTATTAAAAGAGGAGAAGGTAGAAGAGGCACAATCCATGGCTAGAATATTTGAACATGTGAAAAGTGGAGCAAGACTTTTACATTTAGAAAATGAAGATGATAATAAGTTATTTTCTATAAGTTTTAGGACAACTCCTACAGATAGTACTGGAGTTGCTCATATATTAGAGCATTCTGTACTTTGTGGTTCAAGAAAATTTAAGGCTAAGGATCCTTTTGGAGATATGGCCAAGAGTTCATTACACACTTTTTTAAATGCTATGACATTTACAGACAAAACTATGTATCCTGTAGGAAGTAGAAATAGTAAAGATTTTATGAATTTAATCGATGTATATTTAGATGCAGTTTTACATCCTAGAATATATGAAAATCATGAAATATTACGTCAAGAAGGTTGGAGATATGAATTAGATGAAAATACTAATAAACTAGCGTATAAGGGGGTAGTTTATAGTGAAATGCAAGGAGCAATGTCATCTCCAGAGGAAGTAATTTGTAGTGATATATTTAGATCATTGTTCCCAAATACTACTTATGCTTTTGTTTCAGGGGGAGATCCTGAGGTTATACCTAACTTAACTCAAGAGGATTTTGAAAAGTTCCATAGTAAATTCTATCATCCATCTAATAGTTATATATACCTATATGGGAATCAGGATTTAGAAGCATGTCTTAAGTTTATAAATGATGAATATCTTTATGAATTTGACAGAATAGAGATACCTTCTCGTATAGAGGATGTGAAAAATTTTGAAGGTATGATAGAAAGAACTGCTAATTATTCTATAGGTGAGGATGAAAATGAAGAAAATAAGGCATTTTTAGCACTAAATTTCGCCTTTGAGGAAACCCGTAATGGCGAGGCATATTTAGCTACAAAAATACTTTATAACATGTTAATTGAATCCTCAGCATCTCCAATAAAAGCTTCCTTACTTAAAGCTGGCATAGGTGAGTGCATTATTACAAGGGATGATATGAATATGGATGCAACTAAGGAAATATTATTCCCGATAGTAGCTAAGAATGTAGATGCTACAAAGAAGAGTGAATTTATAAATGTTATTATGAATACTCTTAAAGACCTTGTAGACAAGGGATTAGATAAGGACCAATTGAAGGCAGCTATAAACACCGTTGAATTTGATTTGCGTGAAGCTGATCCGTGGAGAACTGCAAATAAGGGAATCGAATATAATGATTGGGTTTTAAATAGCTGGATATATGATGGAGATCCTCTTGTTCACTTGAAGTATGAAGATATCCTTAATAAGATAAAAACTGCTTTAGAGAATGGATATTTTGAGAAGTTTATTGAAAAGAATATGGTTAAAAATTCTCATTGTTCTTTAGTAGTTTTGACGCCTAAAAAGGGATTAGAAGATGCTAGAAATAAAGATTTAGAAGAAAAGTTAGAAAATTACAGAAGTTCTTTATCAGAAAAAGAAATAAAAGAGCTTATGGAGAGAAATAGGAAGTTAAAAGAAGCCCAAGTTAGAGTTGATACCCAAGAAGAAAAGGATACTCTTCCAAAGTTACCTATAGAGGAGATAGATAGAAAAGCAGAAAGAATTCCTCAAGAGGTTGAGAAAGAACAAGGAATAACTATTTTAAAACATCATATTCCTACAAATAAAATAGTGTATATTAATCTTTTATTTGATGGAAAAGTAATCGAAGAAACTTATATTCCTTATTTAGGACTTTTAAAGGATGTTTTAGGGGAGCTTGATACTGAGAAAAGAGGTTATTCTGAATTAATTACTGAAATATATAAAACTACAGGTGGAATAACTTTTGAAAATCAAGTATATACTGAGAAAAATAATAGTCAGGTATATCATCCTAAATTTATAGTTAAATCAAAGGTAATTGGAGAGAATATTCAAGCTCTACTAGAATTAGTAAATGAAATAATTACTACTACTAAATTTGATGATTTAAGTAGGCTTAAACAGATTATTCAAGAAACAAAATCTAAGCTTCAAATGAAAAATATAAATGCAGGACATAAAGTTGGGATGAACAGAATATTTGCACAGACTTCATGTGGTGGAGAATATTGGGAAAGAATTAGTGGTGCAACTTATTATGAATTCATTTGTAATTTAGAAAAAAGTATTGAGAAATCTGGTAAGGAAGTTAGAAGCAGTCTTATTAAGGTTTATGAGACTATATTTAATAAAAATAATTTAATTATCTCAGTGGTGGGAGAAGAAAAAGAAGTTGAAACAGTAGTAACTAATATTAATAAGGTTACTTGTAATATTAAAACTGAACCTACTAAATTATATAATATTGAATATAAGAGCAAAAAGGATATAGAAGCTATAATAACTGCTAGCAATGTGCAATATGTAGTTAAAGGGTTTAACTTTGCAGATCTTGGGTATGAGTATTCAGGAAAGATGAGAGCATTTGTAAATATATTAGATAATGAATATTTATATCCTAGAGTTCGTCTTCAAGGTGGAGCTTATGGATGTTATAGTGATATAAATGAGGATGGAAATTTAGCCATTTATTCCTATCGTGATCCAAACCTTACAAGAACTATAGATGTATATAATGAAGCTTATAAATTTTTAGAAGAAGTAGATTTTACTAAGGAAGATATGGGAAAATTTATAATAGGATCTGTTGGACAGTTATATAAACCATTAACTCCTGATAGAAAAGGTGAAAAAGCAGTTGCAGATTATATTTGCAATGTAACCCAAGAAGATATTCAAAGATGGAGAGATGAACTTTTGAGTACTAGTAATGAAGATATAAGAAATTATGCTTCAATGATTAAGGTAGGAATGAATGAAAATTATTGTTGCATAGTAGGTAATGAAGGAAAAATTAAGGAAAATAAAACTATTTTTAATAAAACAAGTAAATTATTATAAAATAACTTGCTTTATATAATAAAGTGTAGTATGCTTAATAAGAACTTAAATTAATAGTAAATAATATAAACCAATATGTTTCAATTAGTACTTAATAAATAGAGTATGTTAATATCGAAATTTTGTTAGTGAATTATTACAATGAATTTAAGAAAAATAAAATTTCGGAGGTATACATTTATGAATGGTACAGTAAAATGGTTTAATGGAGAAAAAGGTTTTGGATTTATTACAGGAGAAGATGGAACAGATGTTTTCGCACACTTTTCTCAAATAAATTCTGATGGTTATAAATCACTTGAAGAAGGTCAAAAAGTTTCTTTTGATGTAGCTAAAGGACCAAAAGGACCACAAGCAGAAAATATTACTATTATCTAGTTTTTAATTAGTAAATATTTACCCCTTAAATAGTTATACTATTTAAGGGGTTTTTTATATTTAAAAATTATAAATTATTTAAAAGTGTGATTACACAATAATATGCGAATCTTAAATTAATCTTCATTTTAAATACATCTGTATGAATGGCATTTTATAGAGTTAAAAAAGGTGATAAAACATTGGAAGACTTTAAGTTATAATAATGCAAGGTGTTATAAATAAATTTTAGAATAATTTCTAATGCCCTTTTTTTACTATAGCCATCAACATGGTTTGTAACTTTCATCAATAAACCTTCAAAAAATATAATAATATTTTCACTTAATTCTTTAACATCTTCTTGATTTATATACCCATCTTTAATACATACTTCAAGTAAAGCAAGATCACGTTCATTAATATAATCTTTATCTAGCATAGTAGATAAAGATGTTGGGAGACTTTTTAATTCATTAGGAAAAATTTCATAATATTCCTTCATAGTATCTTTAACACTAAGATGACCTTGATCTAGAAATATTGATTTAAAGATTTTAGGATTGTTAAAAGCGTGTATAGAGAAACACTTCCAAATACCTAAATAATTCTCTAAAGATGAATTATCTTCACTAATATAATTAGGAAGATCTTGAATATATAAATTATAATATTTCATACAAGCAAAAAACAAAATATGATTTAAATTTTTAAAGTACTTATATGCAGTAGCAACGTTATATCCTGTAGCATGAGCAATTTTTCTTGCTGTAACATTTTCTATACCTTCTTCATCTATAAGTTTATTAGCTGAATTTATGAAAGAAACTATCATTTCCTTTCTTTCTATGGCTGACTTAGTCATAAGATTACCCCTTTAATTTACTCATTATTAATATGTATCTTTATTATAACATTAAAATTTGAATTTATAATGATATAAGATTAACTATTTGATTTTTAAATACATAGAATTTGTTAATTAAATAACAAAAAAACGTAAACACGTTTACAAAATACAATTAGAGGAATAAAATAATATTATAAATATTAAGAAAATTTAAAAAATAATAAGGGAGTGGGAGTATGAAACTAGAAATTGGAAATTTTTATGTGGAAGATATAGTTTTTGGTGAAAAAACAAAATTTGCTAAAGGAATACTAACTATTAATAAAAAGGAAGCATTAGATTTTGTTTTAGAGGACAAGCATATAATTGAAGCAGATTTATTTATTGTTAAACCAGGCGATAATGTACGACTTATGCCAGTAAAAGAAGCTATAGAGCCAAGAGTAAAATTGAATGGAGATTCATTATTTCCAGGTTATACAGGAGATTTAGTTAAAGCAGGCAATGGTAGAACTCATGCACTGAAGGATTGTAGTTTGCTGGTAGTTGGAAAACATTGGGGTGGATTTCAAGATGGACTTATTGATATGAGTGGAGAAGGTGCAAAATATACCTACTATTCTCAACTTAAAAATATAGTACTAGTTGCTGATACAGATGAAGAATTTGAAAAAAGAGAACAACAGAAAAAAAATAAAGCTTTAAGAGAAGCAGGTCATAAACTTGCAGAATTTATAGGCAGTGTTGTTAAAGATTTAGAACCAGAAGAAATTGAAGAATATGAACTAAAACCAGTAATAAAACGTGAAAAAAGGGTAAATGAACTTCCAAGTATGGTATTTGTTATGCAACCTCAATCTCAAATGGAAGAGTTAGGGTATAACACATTTTTATATGGATGGGACATGAATCGTATGCTACCAACCTTTATGCATCCAAATGAAGTTTTAGATGGAGCGTTGGTATCAGGTAGTTTCATGCCTTGCTCATCTAAATGGTCAACTTATGAGTTTCAAAATAATCCTACAATAAAAAGACTTTATAAAGAACATGGAAAGACAATAAATTTCTTAGGAATAATAATGTCAAATCTGAATGTAGCTTTAGAACAAAAAAACCGTGCCGCACTATTTGTAGCACAGATTGCAAAGTCTATTGGAGCTGATGGTGCAATAGTTGCAGAGGAAGGGTATGGTAACCCTGATGCAGATTTTACAGCTTGTATAGTTGCTCTTGAAGATGCGGGAGTAAAAGTTGTAGGACTTACTAATGAGTGTACTGGAAGAGATGGACAATCACAGCCACTAGTTTCTATGGACGAAAAGGCTGATGCTATAGTGTCTTGTGGTAATGTGTCAGAATTAATAACTCTTCCACCAATGGAAACTGTTATAGGAGAATTAGAATCTCTAGGTAGAGACGGTGTATCTGGTGGTTGGGAAAATGATGAGATACTTGGACCTTCTGTAAGATCAGATGGATCAATAATAATGGAGAATAATGCTATGTTCTGTGGAGATCAGGTTTGTGGTTGGTCGCCAAAAACAATGATAGAGTTTTAGTAACTAGGAGGGGATAAAATGAAAAAGGCAGTAATATATATAAACCAATTCTTTGGTCAAATAGGTGGAGAAGATAAGGCGGATTTTGAGCCTATAATTAAGGAAGGCACAATAGGACCGGCTATAGAGCTAAATAAAAACTTAGATGCAGAAGTTACTCATACAATAATTTGTGGAGATAACTTTATGGGATCTAATACAGAAGAAGCTATAAAAAGAATTATATCTGAACTTAAAAATATAGAATTTGATATTTTCTTTGCAGGCCCAGCTTTTCAAGCAGGAAGATATGGTGTTGCGTGTGGTGAAATCTGTAATGCTGTTAAAGAAGAATTTAATGTTCCAGTAATTACTTCTATGCACATAGAAAATCCTGGGGTAGAAATGTTTAAAAGAGATATGTATGTTTTTGTAGGAGGACATAGTGCAGCTAAAATGAGAAGTGATATAAAAGCTATGGCAACCTTTGGAAATAAGCTTTTAAAAGGTGAAAAAACCCTTGGTGCTGAAGTAGAAGGATATTATCCTAGAGGGATAAGACATCAAATTTGGAGAAAAGATGGTAAGTTTGGTGCTGATAGAGCAGTAGAAATGCTTATAGATAAATTATATGGAAGACCGTTTATCACTGAACTTCCAATTCCTAAAACAGATATAGTACCTATAGCAGAGCCAATTAAAGATCTTAAAAATGCAACTATAGCACTTTTAAATACAGGAGGCATCGTCCCTGTAGATAATCCAGATAGAATTCAATCAGCGTCTGCAACAAGATGGGGAAGATACAATATTGATGGCGTAGATGCTCTAAAAGGTGGAGTTTATAAAACAATCCATGCTGGTTTTGATCCTGCAGCAGCAGATGCAGACCCAAATGTAATAGCTCCAATAGATGCATTAAGAGTATATGAGAAAGAAGGAAAATTCAAAAAATTACATGAGTATTTCTATTCAACAGTTGGTACTGGAACTACTCAAGCTGAGGCAAAGAGAATGGCACAGGAGATTTTAGTTCATCTTAAAGATGAAGGTATAGATGGAGTTATAATGGTTTCTACGTGAGGAACTTGTACGCGTTGCGGTGCAACCATGGTTAAGGAAATTGAAAAATCAGGTATGCCAATTGTACAAATGGCAAACTTAATTCCAGTTTCAAAAACAGCAGGAGCAAACAAGATTATTCCTACTATATCTATTCCATATCCGCTAGGAAATCCAGGAACTTCAAAAGAAGAACAATGGAAACTTCGTTACCACAGAGTTGGAGTTGCATTAGATGCCTTAGCTACAGATGTAAAAGAACAAACTGTTTTTAAAGTTAAGTTTTAATATTTAAGGGGCTGTGAAAGTAAATTTACAGCCCCTAAAGAAAACCTACGGCATAATTATCTACTCTAATTTTAAGGAGGATATTGTTATGGGGAATAATAACACTAATATAAATACAACACTAAATGTAAAGACTAAAAGAAAGCAAGGTACAAATTCAGTTTTTATTATTTCATTGATTATAACTTTTGCTATTGTATTTTGGGGAATTTTAGATAAAAGTGGTTTTGAAAAAATATCCAATAGTGCTCTTAATTTTTTAACTGAAAAATTTGGCTGGGCATACCTGCTTTCTATGATGATATTTGTAGTATTCGCAGTAGTATTAGCATTTAGTAAATTTGGGAAAATAAAACTTGGACCGGATGATTCAAAACCAGAATATAGCACCGTTGCTTGGTTTGCAATGCTATTTGGAGCAGGTATGGGAATAGGACTAGTATTTTGGGGAATTGCAGAGCCTATATCTCACTTTGTAGCACCAATAGAAGGTATGGATCCAGGTTCCGTTGAAGCTGCAAATTTTGCTTTTAAATCTTCTTTTATGCATTGGGGATTCCACCCTTGGGCAAATTATAGTATTATAGGTCTTGCTCTAGCATATTTTCAATTTAGAAAAAATAAACCTGGACTAATTAGCAGCATATTTATTCCATTATTAGGAGAAGAAAGAGTAAATGGACCAATTGGTAAAACTATTGATATACTTGCAGTATTTGCCACAGTAGCTGGAGTTGCAACTTCTTTAGGACTTGGAACACTACAAATTAATAGTGGATTAAGTTATATGTTTGGAGTTCCAGAAACGCCTATAGTTCAGTTAATTATAATATTTGTCATAACAGTAATAGTTATTTGGACTGCAGTTAGTGGGATTGAAAAAGGAATTAGTGCAATATCAAATATAAACTTGGTCATTGCTTTTGGGATTTTAATTTTATCTCTATTTATAGGACCAACCATAAAGATAATAAATACTTTTTTAAATGGTACAGGTGGTTATCTAGCAGAGTTTATAGAGAGTAGCCTGCATATTGAACCTTTTGCAAGTAATAAATGGGTAAATAGTTGGAGAATATTTTACTGGGCGTGGTGGATTGCTTGGGCACCTTTTGTAGGAGTATTTATTGCTAGAATATCCAAAGGAAGAACTATTAGAGAGTTTATAATTGGAGTTATTGTAGCACCAAGTATTGTATCTATAATTTGGTTCTCAGTCTTTGGAACTCTTGGAGTAAATCTTGGTATTACTGGCGAGCTCACAATGGATGTATTAAAAAACTTAGCTGCATCACCAGAAACTGCATTCTTCCAAGTTATAACTAAATATCCACTAGGAAGTATAATTTCAGTATTTACTATAATATTATTAGGTACTTTCTTCATTACTTCAGCTAACTCAGCAACTTTTGTGTTAGGTATGTTATCTTCAAATGGAGATTTAAATCCATCTAATAAAAAGAAAATAATATGGGGTATACTTCAGGCACTGCTAGCTACAGCTTTATTGTTATCAGGTGGATTAGCATCATTACAAACAGCATCTGTAGTTGCTGCATTTCCGTTTATTATAGTAATGCTTTTATGTTGCGTTTCACTGTGGAAGGCACTGAAAACTGAAAAGATATAATTAGCGATTTAGATAGATTGTAAGGTATATATATTAAGTTAATTTATAAAGTTTAAGGGAGTCATAGACTCCCTTTTTAATATTCATTTTTATAACCAATAGTTAAAGCTATATATTATCATTTCATAGAAAATTAAAGATTTATCTATACCCTATGTAGATAATATAATATTTTGGATGTACTTTTTCTTTTAGAACACAATAATTTAATATATGATACAATAGATACAAATATAAATAGTAAGGTGTGTAAAGATGGAAGAATTAAGAAAAGCAATTGATGAAATTATAAAAGAACATATTATAAAATTAGTTATTAGTAATAAGATGAATAAAGATATAGAATATAACAAAATAATATTTATATTAAAGGAAAACAACTCGAAGGAGTATTATCAAATAGAAAAGTATACTGATAAGCAGGTATTTCATGAAAATATTCCTTTAGATTTATTAAAGGAAAAAGTCTTAGAGTATACAATGGATAATTATAAACAAGTTTCTGCTTGGGCAAGTAATATTACCTTTGATTTAAGAATATCTAAAAAGGGTAAAGTTCATTTAGGAAAGAAAACAAGCAATAATGAAAGTCTTATTAATAAAGAACATAATAAAGAAAAGAATTATATCATTAAAGAAGGAATGATAATTGAACCCCTTATAGATTTAGGAATCTTCACTAAAGAAGGCAAAGTGGTAAATTCTAAGTATGATAAGTACAAACAAATAAATAGATTTGTTGAAATCATTGATGATGAAATTAAAAAGAATGATTATAAAGAGCTTACAATTTTAGATTTTGGATGTGGCAAATCTTATTTAACCTTTGTACTATATTACTATTTTGTAGAGATTAAGAAAATTAATGTTAAGATGATAGGTCTAGACCTTAAAAAGGATGTAATCGAAAAGTGTAATGATATAGCTAAAAGATATAATTATGAAAACTTACACTTTGAACTTGGAGATATAAATGGATTTAAATATAATGATAAGGTTGATATGGTAATTACCTTACATGCTTGTGATACTGCTACAGATTATGCATTGTATAATGCTATTAAATGGAATAGCAAAATGATTTTTTCTGTACCTTGTTGTCAGCATGAGTTTAATAAGCAAATGAACACAGAATCCTTATCTATACTTACTAGATACGGCATAGTTCAAGAAAGAGTAGCAGCTCTCATGACTGATGCAGTAAGAGGAAATCTTTTAGAATCTGTAGGATATAAAACTCAGCTTTTAGAATTTATAGATATAGCTCATTCTCCTAAAAACATATTAATTAGGGCATCAAAGGCTAGTATAGCTAAGGAAAAAAAGGAAAAGGCACTTTCAGAGGTTAATGCTTTAATGAATGAATTTAATTTGAATCCTACATTGTTTAATTTATTAAAGCAGGATGAATTAATTTAGTGGTATATAATATTTGTTACAAGGTAACCTCCTTTAAGTTTGTATATAGTGCTTCACAAGGAGATGATTTAAATTATGATAATTAATAAAATCAATTTTAACTTAGCTCAAGAAATAGTAAATGCAGTTAAAGAGGTTGTAGATAAAGATATAAATTTTATAGATATTAATGGGATAATTATAGGTAGTACAGATAAATCTAGACTTAACACCTTTCATCAAGCAGGATATAATGCTATAAAAACTTTGAGTAATGTAACTGTTGAAGATAATGAGGAATATAAAGGAAGTAGAAAAGGTATAAACTATCCCATAAAAATAAACAATATTGCAGTAGGTGCTATAGGTATAACTGGAGAGCCTAGTGAAGTTAGTAAATTTGGATTTTTAGTCACTAAAATCACAGAAATATTTATAAAAGAACAGCAGCTAAATTATAAATACGAAGCAGATAAACAGAGAATAAATTATGTTGTAAAGTCATTGATATATAATAATGTTGAAGATAAAAATGAAATTGAAAATATTCTTCAGGAATTTGGAATAGAGTTAGATCAGCAGTTTGCAATAGTTATTTTAAAGATAAATAAGTATCATAATCTTAGAGAGCTAGAGACTATAGAGAACCATATAAAAGGTGTATTAGATGATATTGGTAATATATTTAAACTATATATTTATCCTAATGAATTCATAGCATTAGTAAACCAAGAAAGATATAATAAATTAAGAAACACTCATTTGGAAACATTAAGTAAGTATCATGGAATTTTAACTGGGGGAGTAGGGAGGTTAAAGGGTTTATATGAAGCGTATAAATCCTATGAAGAAGCTAGAATTGCCCTTAAATACTCCGCTGAAAACCATGATATTTTAACTTATCTTGATAGCTTGAATTTAGAGCTTATTTTAGAGAGTGTAGATACTGAAACAAAAAATCAGTATAAGGATAAGGTATTAAAATCTCTTGATGAAGAGGATATAAATCTATTGGAGGTTTATTATAAAAATGATATGTCTCTAAAACAAACTGCAGAAGAGCTATATGTACATAAAAATACCCTTCAGTACAGATTAGAAAGAATATATGAAAAATCAGGATTTAATCCAAGGAAATTTAATGAATCCGTAATACTTTATTTAGCTATAAAACTATCATAAAAGGCAAAATGCAAAGAAATTTTTAATAATGAATTATCTCAAAATTGATTAAATCTAAAATTTTTATTGAAATTGTATCTATATGGAATAATAGGTATCAATCAAATAAAAATGAGGATTAATTATAACCAATTTTGAGATATTTTTGTTTATAAGTAAAAATATTTTTATGAAGGATTTTAAATTTGAAAATTCAATATTAGATATGACAAAAATTAAGGTGTGAAAACGTATTATTTTGTTGTGTGTAACATAGAAGTGACAAAAATCCTTTGATATAATTTGATAAAAGGAGGAGGTAGCAATGAAAATTGTAATTTCTATAGATTCTTTAAAGGGAAGTTTAACCTCAATTGAAGCAGCTAATGCAATAAAAACAGCAATATTGAATGTAGATAATAATTCAGATATAAAAATAATGCCCTTAGCAGATGGGGGAGAGGGAACTGTAGATGCCTTAGTAGAAGGCATGAATGGTGAAGGTAAAATTATATCTGTTACAGGTCCAGTGGAAGAAAAGGTGGAGGCTAAGTATGGGATATTAAAAAATAACAATACAGCAATAATAGAAATGGCTCAAGGGGCAGGTTATGCACTTGTTCCACAAGAACTAAGAAATCCTTTAAAAACTACTACCTATGGAGTTGGAGAAATAATAAAAGCTGCCATAAAAGAAGGATGTAGAAACTTTATAGTTGGAATAGGTGGAAGTGCTACTAATGATGCAGGAGTAGGAATGCTACAGGCCTTAGGATATGAGTTTTATGATGAAAATAATGAACCTGTTGGTTTTGGTGGCCAGGTATTAAATAAGATAAAAACTATAAAAACACATAATAAATTGAAGGAGTTAGATGAGTGTACCTTCAAAATAGCTTGTGATGTGACCAATCCTTTGTATGGAGAAAATGGAGCAGCCTATGTTTATGGACCACAAAAAGGTGCAACTCTTGATATGGTGAAAGAATTAGATAGAGGACTTAGAAATTTTGCACAGGTGGTTAAAAAAGACTTAGGAAAAGATATAGCTGAGACAGAAGGTGTGGGAGCAGCAGGTGGACTTGGATTTGCATTTTTAGGGTTCTTAAATTCAAAACTAGAATCTGGAATTAAGATAATATTAGAAGAAATTAAGTTAGAAGAAGCCTTAAAGGATGCAGATTTAGTTATTACTGGTGAGGGTAGACTAGATAATCAAACTGCCATGGGAAAAGCGCCTATAGGAGTTGCTAAGCTTGCTAAAAAACATAAGGTTAAGGTAATAGCAGTGGCAGGATGCACTACAGAAGATGCTGTTAAGTGTAATGAAGAAGGAATAGATGCCTATTTTTCTATAATAAATTCAGCTATGACTATAGAAGAAGCAGTTAATAAAGAAACAGCTATAAAGAATATGACATCAACAATGACGCAAATTTTCAGACTTATAAAGACAATGAAAGAATAAAAATCTTAAATAGGGGTGACGATAATGGAAGTACAGATTACAACATTAGGAGCTTTACTTGGGCTTGTAGTAGCCATAGTATTAATCATTAAAAAAGTACAACCTGTATATAGTTTAATATTAGGTGCAGTAGTTGGAGGGTTAGTAGGTGGAGCTGGAATTGAAGGAACCGTAAGTGTAATGATAAGCGGAGCAAAAGATATCATGCCAGCAATCCTTCGTATAGTGACCTCTGGAGTTTTAGCAGGAGTACTTATTAAGACAGGAGCAGCAGCTAAAATTGCAGATCAAATTGTAAAAAGCTTAGGTGAGAAAAGAGCACTATTTGCCATAGCGTTATCAACCATGATACTAACAGCTGTTGGAGTATTTATAGATGTAGCAGTAATAACAGTAGCACCTATAGCCCTTGCAATAGCGAAGAAATTAGGATATTCACCTATGGTTATACTTTTAGCTATGATTGGTGGAGGTAAGGCAGGAAATATAGTATCGCCAAACCCTAATACCATAGCAGCAGCAGAAAATTTTGGAGTAGAATTGTCATCTTTAATGGTAGCTAATATAATTCCTGCCATAGTTGGGCTTGTAGTTACAGTAATATTGACTTCTTTACTTAATAAAAAGTATAGAGGTGCAAAAGAAACAAAAATAGAAGATGTTGAAGAGGTGGAATTGCCATCTTTCTTTGCAGCAATAATTGGTCCAATTGTAACTATAATTTTACTATCACTTAGACCATTAATAGGAATATCAATAGATCCACTTATAGCATTGCCAGTTGGAGGTATTATAGGAGTTTTAGTTATGGGTAAAGGTAAAAATATTAACGAATATCTAACCTTTGGATTATCTAAAATGATGCCTGTAGCAATACTTTTAATAGGGACAGGTACTGTAGCAGGAATAATAAAGGCATCAGGATTACAGGCTACAACTATAGGAGTGCTTAATGCTTTAAATATGCCAGCATTTGTATTGGCACCTATTTCTGGAATATTAATGTGTGCTGCTACAGCTTCAACAACCTCAGGGTCAACTATAGCATCAGCTACATTCTCACAAGCCATAGTGGGAGTAGGTATATCACCTATAGGAGGAGCGGCGATGGTTCATGCTGGAGCTACAGTTCTTGATCATCTACCACATGGTTCTTTCTTCCATGCAACAGCAGGAGCAACAGGGATGAGCATAGGACAGCGTTTGAAATTAATACCATATGAATCTTTAGTAGGATTATCAATGACTTTAGTTTCTACAATAATGTGGGGAATTATATTCTAGTTTAGTAAGTATAGATATAATAGTTAAAAATAAATACAATATTTAAATTTTAAAAGTAATAGAGCAATATCAAGTTTTAAAATCCATAGACTCTTAATTAAATAGGAAAATACTATCATTAAGGAATACTTATGAATTCTTTGATGATAGTATTTTTATTTTAAAGCCTTCTTTAAATCACTAGTCATTGACTATAATATTAATTAATTTTAGTAATTAATAATTAATATGTTAACCTATAAAATTATAAATTACAAAAATGTAAGATAAGTGTAAGTTACTTCGATAACATATGTGAACTAAGAGATGTATAATAAACTTATAAGGAGGGGTTGCAATGAAGAAGTTATTAGTTAAACTTACTTTAGGGATTATTGTTTTAATGACAGCACTTGGAGTTTTTGTTTTACAAGATGGATATTCTTTATATAGAGCTGCTACCTCTGATATAGGGGTACAAGAAAAAATTAATGATATAATAAATGGTAAGGATTATGTAACTATAGATGGAATCTCTAAAGACTTCCTAGATGCTATTGTATCCGTAGAAGATCATAGATTTTATAATCATAATGGAATAGATTTAATAGCCATAGGAAGGTCAGCTATTAGTAATATTGATGCAGGGAAAATAATTATGGGGGGAAGTACAATAACACAGCAATTAGCAAAAAACTTATTTTTTACCCATGAGCAAAGATTGGAAAGAAAAATTGCGGAAATTTTTGTGGTTAGAGAACTAGAAAATAATTACTCAAAGGAAGAAATATTAGAGCTATATGTAAATGTAATATATTATGGTGATGGCTATTCTGGAATTAAACAAGCCTCTAAAGGATACTTTAATACATCACCCAATGAAATAACTTTATCTCAATCATTGTTGTTAGCTGGATTACCACAATCACCAGAAAACTATGCATTATCTAAAAATTATGAAAGAGCAAAGGAAAGAAGTGAAGTTGTATTAATGTCTATGATAAGAAATAATGTTATTTCAAGAGAGGAAGCAGAGTTACTATGTAACGGTAAAATGGATAAAACTTTCAATAAGGCTACGCTTGCTTCAGAAACTATAAATTAAGGGTTGAAAAAGCTATAAATTAAAACTTATAGGTTGTACTTTAATAATAATAGGTACAACCTATATTTTTGTACTTTTAAAGTGGTATGATTAGTATATATAGTATGAGAATATATTTATTAATATTATTTAATTGTAAATAATCGGGGTAAATTTATTTGCAATTGCTAGTTATATAGGGGGTTATTATGGAGATTAAAGATCAAGAAGTAGAAAAAAGTGTGAATATAAAGAAGAGGATAATTATAGGTATTATAATTTCCATTAGTATTTTGCTAATTATATATTTAAGTACATCTTTATATTTTATGAAGAGATTTTATTTTGGAACTAAGATTAATGGAGTTAGTGTTACTGGAAAAACCACGGAAGATATAGAAGCTGATATATTAGCAGAAAGTGAAGCTTATATATTAAAGTTAAAGCAAAGAGGTAATATTGAAGAAAATATAAATGGAAGCGACATTGAATATAAGTATAATTTAGAAAACAAAATTGGAGACTTGAAGGATAATCAAAGTGCTTTTGGATGGATTTATGGAGTTTTTAATACTAGCGATTATAAGTTAGAAAAAAAAGTATCTTATAATGATGAATTGTTAAAAAAGAAGTTTCGTAGTTTAAATTGTTTTAAGAATGATAATGTAATTAAACCTGAGAGTGCTAAAATTGAATATGAAAATAAGGAATACGTAATTAAAGATGAAGTACAAGGAAATAAGGTAAATAAAGATATATTATATAAAAAAGTTAAGGAAGCACTTAATAATAAAGTAGATGAAATAAATTTAGAAGAAATTGAATGCTATGAAAAACCAAAGTATACTGTTGCTTCAAAGGAAGTGGTAAATGCTAAAAATACTCTTGATAAGTATATAGGCTCAGTAATTACTCATAAATTTGGAGATAATAAAGAAGTATTAAATGGAGATTCTATTCATAATTGGCTTGATATTGATAAAAACTTTAAGGTATCTATTAATGAAGAAAAGGCAAGAGAATATGTAAATTCACTGTCTATTAAGTACGATACTTATGGGGCTACAAGAAATTTTAAAACCTCCATTGGAACTACCGTAAATGTAAGCGGAGGTAACTATGGATGGTTAATTAATTATAGTGAAGAAACTGAAACTTTAATTAATGCTATTAAAGATGGAAAAAAGGAAGAAAGACAACCTATATATGCTCAAACAGCTGTAGCTTATGGTGCAAATGATTTCGGAAATACATATGTAGAAATTAATTTAACAACCCAGCATATATGGTTTTACAATGATGGAGTTTTAATTACGGAAGGGCCTATGGTTAGTGGTAATGCTGATAGTAAGCATGCTACTCCACCAGGTATTTACAGTTTAACTTACAAAGAAAAAAATGCAACTTTAAGAGGAGAAAATTATGCGGCACCCGTTAGTTATTGGATGCCTTTCAATGGGGATATTGGTATCCATGATGCTACTTGGCGCTCAAAATTTGGAGGGCAAATTTATATAACAGATGGTTCTCATGGATGTATAAATACTCCATATGATGTTGCTAGTAAGATATTTGAATATATAACTCAGGGTACACCAGTAATATGTTATTTTTAGTTTGATTATATAATTAAACCATAGAACTCTTTTTAGTAAAGTAGAATATTATAATTACTATAGAACTAAAAGGAGTTGAAACTATTTGGCTAGGGAAATTAAAGTTGTGCAGCCAAGTAATCCTACAGACGAGGAAAGGCATAGTATGCTAAGGCTTGCTTTAGAGGAAGTAGGTCGAATAGAAGACTATGATAATTTAATTGAACTACTTAGCCCGCCAAAGGACATTACAACCATATTACCACCGGGTGGATGCAAAGGCATTAATATAGGTATAATAGGAGGAGGAATTGCAGGTTTATCTGCTGCTTTTGAGCTTAGGAAATTGGGTTTTGACATAACTATATTTGAACAGCAAAAGGAACGTATAGGAGGAAGAATTTATACTTACTATTTTGATGAAAATAAAAGATTTTATGGTGAGCTTGGTGCTATGAGAATACCAGTAAGTCATGAAGCTACATGGAAGTATATAAATCAATTTAAATTAAGAACAACACCTTTTATTCAAAATAATGATAATGCCTTTATTTATGTGAGAAATAAAAGAGCTATCAATGATCCAGATGGAATAAGTGTTATGGAGAAAATATATCCTGAATTTAATTTAGCACCATGGGAAAGACAAGAGCCATGGCAAAAGCTTGTAAGTTATGGCTTAGGAGCTAGCTTACTTCAAATTAGCCCAGATATAAGAAGAGAGTTATTACAAAATAAAAAAAGGTACTCTCCAGAAATTGAATACTTTGACAGCTTAAGCATAAGAAGAGAACTTGAAGAACGGGGATTAAGTGAAGGTGCTATAGAAATGTTATCATCTATTGTTACATTTTCTGGATGGCTCTATGATAATAGTTATATAGAAAGTCTCCAAGAACAGTATGCTGTAGATGATGCTTTTAGGTACCAAATTGATGGAGGAACAGTATGGTTACCTATTGCAATGTATCATTCATTAATGTCACTTGACCCTAAAGAGTATAATGACATTTTACAGGATCAACTAGGACATATAACTTGGAAAAGTGGGAATAGAGTAGAAGGTATATACAAAAATAACGAAGATAATAAAGTTATTTTAGAATATAAAAGTGAACAAGAAATAAGTAGTCACCACCAGAGCTTTGATTTTGTAATATGCACTATACCATTTTCTAGCCTTCGTAATGTAAATATATATCCTATGTTTAGCACAGAAAAAATGCAAGCAATCAAAGAGGTTAATTATATAGCAGGACAAAAAACTCTCTTTATGTGTAAGGAGAAATTTTGGGAAGAAGGGGGACCTAGTAAAGCAATAATAGGTGGAGCCTCTTATACAGACTTACCAATAGGAAGTATATGGTACCCATCTTATAATATTGAGTACAATATTGCCGATTTGGAAAGTCAGGTAATACCTTCTGTGAGAAGAGAGTATAAAAGTTATGGAGGGGCTGGGGTTCTTTTAGCATCCTACAATCTATCTAGAGATGCAATGCGTCTTGGTAATTTAGAACCAATAACTAGATTAGAATGGATAAAAATACAAGTAGAGCATGTCCAAGGACTTAAACAAGGATATCTTGATGATATAGTATTAGATAGTAAAACCATACAATGGGATAATGAACAAGGATTTTTTGGAGCTGTTTGCTATTATATGCCTGGCCAAAAAAGGCTATTTGCCTATGCTTCTAGCCAGCCTGAATATGATAATAGAGTATATTTTGCTGGTGAACATATTTCACAGGAACATGGATGGATACAAGGAGCAATAAAAAGTGCAATGATTGCTGCAAATGAAGTAGCAGAACATTGTAAAAATTATATGAAAATAGGTATAAATTAAAAATGAGGTTATATCAAAATATATTAAATCTTATATTAATTTAAGATTAATAGATTATTTTGATATGACCTTTTCTAATATTAATTAAAATAGAGGATATATGCTAAAGGTTGTAACAAATGGTACATAACTTCTGTTACATTTTGTTTATAATAAAGGTAGTAAATCAGTAGGGGGGTATTACCATGAATTTAAATAATTTAATGAGACAACACGGAGACATATCAGATGAAATAAGGCTAATAAAAGAAATGATAAATAAAAATGTTATGGCATTAAATGCAATGGAAGCAGCAAGCCATATAAATAAACTCGCAGGGAAATTACAAATTCACTTAACATCAGAGGATAAATTTTTATATCCAACTTTGATTAATGGTAAAGATTTATCACTTAAGAAAATGGCTAATTTATATATGAATGAAATGGGTGAAATTTCACAAGTATTCACTAGTTATAAAAATAAATTTAATACTAAGAATAAAATTGAAGCTAATTTAATGGAATTTGTTGAAGAAACTAAGTGTATATTAAAAGCTATAGAGACAAGGATTACCAAGGAAGAAAATGAATTATATAAAATGATAAATGTTAATTAGCATCATAAATTTTTATATATTTTATTACTAAAAATGGAATTAATTAATATATTATAGGTGGTTTATACAATAAATTAGTTAATATTAAATAAAAATACAATAAATTGATTTAACACAAATAAAATATTTAAAGAATATAAATTCATAAAATATTATCTTGCATAATTAAAAATGTATGATAATATACAATGGATTATAAGCAAAATAGCTAAATACAAGGGTTTGAAGATGATTTAAAATAGTTAGAATAGAATTATTTTAAATCATTTTTTCATTCAAGTCATTATATTTGCAAGTATAAAAATATTAAATTTCAGTTGTACATAATAATTTTATAAAAATGCTATACTTTATAAAAAGTGTGTGATATAATTAAAAACATGTTATTGGAGTCCAATTATTTTTGTTAAAAAAATATATTTTGCATAAACTAAAGATTATATATTGCATAAATTTATAAAGTTTTTAGTTAAAAATAATAAAAGATGGTGGTGTTTTTTATATGACTAAGAAAAAATTCAAAAGAGTATTAGTAGCAAATAGAGGAGAAATTGCAATAAGAATATTTAGAGCTTGTCACGAGCTTGGAATAAGAACTGTTGCTATATATTCTGAGGAGGATAAGCTTTCTCTTTTCAGAACAAAGGCTCATGAAGCCTATCAGATTGGAAAGAATAAAAGCCCTGTTGACGCTTATTTAAATATTGATGAAATAATTAATCTTGCATTAAAAAAGCGTGTAGATGCCATCCATCCAGGTTATGGATTCCTATCTGAAAATCCTGAGTTTGCTAGAAAGTGTAAAGAGGCAGGAATAGAATTTATAGGACCTAAAGCAGAAATGATGGATAGATTAGGGGATAAAATAAAATCAAAAATTGTAGCAAAAGAAGTTGGTGTACCTGTAATACCAGGAGTAGAAAAACCAATTACTTCAGAGACGGAAGCAATTAAATTTGCAAAAGAATGTGGATATCCAATCATGCTAAAGGCTGCTGCCGGTGGTGGTGGAAGAGGTATGAGGATAGTAAGAAAAGAAGAAGAACTTCTTGAGTCTTTTAAAAGTGCTAAAAATGAGGCAAAAAAGGCTTTTGGAATAGATGATATATTTATAGAAAAATATCTAGAAGGACCTAAACATATTGAGATTCAAGTTCTTGGAGATAAGCATGGTAATATAGTTCACCTTTATGAAAGAGATTGTTCAATACAAAGAAGACATCAAAAGGTTATTGAATTTAGCCCAGCAGTATCTCTAAGTGAAGAAAAAAGACAAGTTATCTGTGAAGATGCTTTAAAGATTGCAAAATCTGTAGGATACATAAGTGCCGGAACTTTAGAGTTCTTAGTAGATATACATGGCAATCACTATTTTATTGAGATGAATCCAAGAATACAAGTAGAACATACTGTTAGCGAAATGACTACAGGAATAGATATCGTTCAAAGTCAAATTTTGATAGCACAGGGATATAGTTTAGATTCTAAGGAAATAGGAATCTGTTCACAAGAAGATGTAAAACCAAGAGGTTTTGCAATCCAATGTAGGGTAACTACAGAAGATCCTTCTAATAGTTTTGCCCCAGATACAGGGAAAATAGATGTTTATAGAACAGGTTCAGGATTTGGGATAAGACTAGATGGAGGAAATGGATTTAGTGGTGCTGTAATTAGTCCATATTACGATAGTTTACTTGTAAAAACAACAGCTTATTCTAGAACCTTTGAAGATACAATTAGAAAATCCATACGTTCCATTAAAGAGTTGAATATTACTGGAGTTAAGACCAATATAGATTTTCTAATAAACGTATTAAATAATGAAACCTTTAGAAGAGGACAATGTGATACTAATTTCATAGCAGATAATCCTCAATTATTTGATATAAAACCTAGAACTGATGAAGAATATAAGGTTTTAAAAATCATTGGAGAAAAAATAGTAAATGAAACTAAGGGAAATAAGAGAGAATTTGACGTACCAGTTATTCCAGTTATAGACTCTTTAGAAGGAATACAAGGTACTAAGAAAATATTAGATGAACAAGGTCCACAGGGTGTTGTAAATTGGATCAAGAATCAGAAAAAACTATTAATTACTGATACTACTATGAGGGATGCACAACAATCCTTAATGGCTACAAGAGTGAGAAGTAGAGATATGTTCAACATTGCAAAGGCGACCTCAGCCTATGGAAGAGATTTGTTTTCTCTTGAGATGTGGGGGGGAGCTACCTTTGATACGGCTTACAGATTCTTAAAAGAATCTCCATGGGAAAGACTTGAGGAATTAAGAAAAAGAATTCCTAATGTTATGTTCCAGATGCTGATAAGAGGAGCTAATGGAGTAGGATATAAAAATTATCCAGATAACGTAATAAGAGAATTTATAAGAGAATCTTCAAAGAGTGGTATAGACATATTTAGAATTTTTGACTCACTTAACTGGTTAAAGGGTATAGAGACATCGCTTGATGAAGTTTTAAACTGTGGGAAATTAGCAGAAGTTGCTCTATGCTATACTGGAGATATTTTAGATGTAACTAGAGATAAATATAGTCTTGAATACTATGTAAATAAGGCTAAAGAAATAGAAAAAATGGGAGCTCATATACTTGCTATAAAGGATATGTCTGCATTGCTTAAACCTTATGCAGCTAAAAAACTTATTAAGGCATTAAAAAATGAGATTTCAATACCTATTCATTTACATACTCATGACACTACTGGAAATGGTGTAGCAACTGTGCTTATGGCAGCCGATGCAGGAGTAGATATTGTAGATACAACCTTTAATAGTATGTCTGGTTTAACTAGCCAACCAGCTCTAAACTCTGTAGTAGCAGCTCTTGAAAATACAGACAGAGATACTGGCATAAATGTAAGTGAAATTCAAAAGTTATCAAATTATTGGGATGCTGTAAGACCAGTATATGAACAGTTTGAATCAGGACTTAAGTCAGGTAGAGCAGAAATTTATAAATATGAGATTCCAGGGGGACAATATTCAAACTTAAAACCTCAGGTAGAAAGTTTTGGACTTGGTCATAGATTTGAAGAAGTTAAATCTATGTACAAAGAGGTAAATAATATGGTAGGGGATATAATAAAAGTTACACCTTCTTCAAAAATGGTAGGGGACATGGCTATTTTCATGGTTCAAAATGGATTAACTTCTGAAAATATCTGTGAAAAGGGAAGAAATATGGCTTTTCCAGATTCGGCAGTATCTTATTTCAAAGGGATGATGGGTCAACCAGAAGGTGGATTCCCAGAGGAACTACAAAAGATAGTTTTAAAGGGTGAAAAGGCTATAACAGATAGACCAGGAGAATTATTACCACCTGAAGACTTTAATAAAATTGAAGAATATTTAAAGGATAAATATAAATATACTCCATCTAAAAAAGATGTTATAAGTTATGCTTTATATCCTGAAGTATTTGAAGATTTCTTAAAATTTGTTTCAGAATATGGTGATGTAAGTCGTATGGGTAGTGATGTATTCTTCCATGGACTTGCAGAGGGTGAAACATGTGAAGTTGAAGTTGCAGAAGGCAAGACCCTTATAGTTCAATTTATAGAAATAGGTAAATTAGATTCAGAAGGATATAGAACTCTAGCCTTTGAAATTAATGGAAATAGAAGAGAAATTAAAATTAAAGATAAAACAGCAAGTGCTTTAAAGAGTAATGGTAAAGATAGCTCTATAAAGATGGCTAATGCTGAGGATAAGCTAGAGATTGGAGCGAGTATTCCTGGAACTATAATTAAAGTCTTAGTAGAAAAAGGACAACAAGTTAAAGAGGGAGAAAGCTTACTGACAATAGAAGCAATGAAAATGGAAACTAATATAGTAGCTTCTATGGATGGTACTATTGACTCCATCCTTGTATCAGAAGGACAACAAGTAAAGACAGGACAATTACTAGTAAAATTAAAGTAATAACATCTACTTAATTTGTAGCAAAATAAATTGCCTATAAAAAATTTATATATATTATAAAAGACTTACTTAATGTTTTATCACTAAGTAAGTCTTTTGCATTGTCATTATACTCACTAAATATTATAATGAGTAATTGATTTTCACATTAAGCAGTAGTTGGTGGAGTGAAAACTCTTGTAGCAAGTTCTTCATCTAACATATATAAAGCTGCTGGATTATCTTCAGCTCTTTTAATCTTTTTAAGAAGAGTGTTGAAGGTGTTTTCTTCTTCAACCTGCTCATCTATGAACCATCTAAGTAAGCTTATAGTTGCATGTTCTTTTTCTTCGGAAGCAATATCTGCTAACTTATAAATTCTACTTGTAACTAGTTGTTCATGTTTATAACCAGTTTCAAATACATCTATTATACTTTCATATTTGCCCTCTGGTTTATCAATTTTATCTAATTCAACAACACCATTTTTTTGAAAAATATAGTCATAAAGTTTCATTGCATGGAATAATTCCTCTTGAGCTTGAACTCTAAAGAAATTAGCTATTCCACCTAAATCAACAGATTCAGCATAGGCTGCCATAGCTAAATAAGTGTAAGATGAGTAAAATTCAAAGTTTACTTGGTCATTAAGATTTTTTAATAAATTATCACTTAACATTAGTATACCTCCTTATAATCCTTAGTTTATTGTAGGATTTTAAATATTTAGTACTATTCTACATGATTTACCATAGTTATTCAAATTATAACAACTATAACAATTTAATAATAGGAATAAATATAAAAAGTCCTAAAATATTGTAGAAGGTAAATTTCTTTAAAAACTTACCACTATAGGATTTAAATTCCTTCACATATAACTTAAATGATATAACACTTGCCATAGATGCAATTATTGTGCCCATTCCTCCAACATTAACACCTAGTAAAAGCTCTTTATAATAATTTGTGAAGTTTGCAATGAGCATTGTAGCAGGTACATTACTTATACCTTGACTCAGCAGAATAGATGCAAAGTAAGTATTATTAGCTCTATTTAGTATTTGTGATAAAAAGCTTTTTACAACACCTAGAGAGGAAATATTGCCTATAAATATGAAGAAACCTATAAAAGTAATAAGTAAGGAGTAATCCACTTCCTTTAATAGATTTTTATTGATTATCAAGGTTAATATCAAGGTTACCCCCATGGAAGTTCTATAATCTATAAATCTAAATACAGATAAAATAGCTATAATAAATAAAATAGTAAAAATAATAATACCTTTTGTGTTGAATCCGGAAATATTATCTAGACTAGGAACCTTAATATTTTCTTTATTATTTATAATTAATATAGTTAAAAATATAATAGCAGTTATAACTAAAGGTAGAGTTATCCTAAAAAAGTCCACAGGAGTTAGATTATAAAAGGAATAAATAAAAAGATTCTGTGGATTTCCCATAGGGGTTAGACTACTACCTAAGTTGGCAGCTAAAGTTTGAAAAATTACTAGTTTTAATGGATTAACCTTAATCTTTTTACTAATTATTATAGTTAACGGTACAAAGGTAAGTAGAGCTACATCATTAGTTACTAACATTGAGGAGAAAAAGGTTATAAATATTAGGGAAAAACATAATGATGTGTAGCTTGTACATTTATTTAATATAGACACTGCAATGAAGTCTAATATCTTTAAATCTTTAAAGGCTGCCACAATAATCATTAAATTTAGCAATAAAAATAAAACCTTAAAATCTATATACTCTATCTTGGGTATAGCTATAAAGGAAGAGAGAATAGCTAAAGTTATAGCTATTACTAATATAGTCTCGGTTTTAAAGAATTTTATAATTTGATTTTTATAAATTTGTACTATTTTCATTTGTATATCTCCATTTTAAAAATTAAGCTATGTATTACTTTGATTATAAATTAATTATTAAGTAAAACATAGCCTAAATATAATTATATATTTAATTAATTGAAGGTTTCCAAGTACCCTTATAATAAAAGTATACAGATAACGCAGTTCCTATTATCCAACCAAGAGGGAAGGCCCACCAGATACCGGAGTATCCTATTATTGAAGCTAAAATGAAGGAAAGGGCTACTCTTAGTATTAAATCAGAAAAGGTGGCAAACATAAAGTCTTTCATAGCTCCAGCTCCACGTAGAACACCATCACATACCATCTTAAGACCTACTACTAAATAAAACGGTGCTAGGGTTCTTAGAAACTCAGTACCCACATTAATTACATCTATGCTCTCACTAGAATCTACAAACAATCCAATTAATTTTGGAGCAAGGATTAAAAATAGAATAAGAATTCCACCACATATACTTAAGGTTATAGCTACTGCAGCTTTATATCCTTCTCTCACCCGGGAAATTTTCTTTGCACCAATGTTTTGTGCAGTGAAGCTAGAAAGTGCACTAGACATAGTACTCATAGAAGTAAGAGCAATGGTATGAACTCTAAAGGCAGCAGAATATCCTGCTACGACTATGGCTCCATAACTATTAACTAGACCTTGTACACAAATTTGACCTACAGATATAAAGGATTGTTGCATTATACTTGGTATGGCAATTCTACTTATACGCTTTAAAATGTAACTACTAAAGTAAGGATACTTTTCAGTGACTTCAATTTTACGTAATCTCATAATAAGGCACACTATAGCTAGTATAGAAGAAAGACCTTGAGCAATAAAAGTAGCCCAAGCAACTCCAGATACACCCATTTTAAAAGTTATAACAAACACTAGGTCTAAAATAATATTAAATATAGAAGAGAAAATTAAAAGATATAAAGGTGTTTTGGAATCTCCTAAACCGTTAAATATGGCGGTGGCAGTATTATATAAAAATAAAAATATAATTCCGCTTATGTATATTTGTAAATAAAGGGCAGAATCAGAAAATATATTTTCTGGAGTATGAAGAAGTCTCATAAGAGGCTTACAAAAAATACTACCCAAGATAGTTAAAATAATGCTAAGACTAGTTAGAGATATTATAGCTGTTGAAATTGCAGATTTCATAGTAGTATATTTTTTTGAACCAAAGATTTGTGCAACTACAACAGAGCATCCCATACTAGAGCCTACAGCTACGGCGATGAATAGTGCAGTTATAGGATAAGAAGCACCTACAGCAGCTAAAGCATTTACTCCTATAAATTTTCCTGCTACAATACTATCCACAATATTATAAAGTTGTTGAAAAAGTGAACTAAGTAACATGGGAAGAGAAAAAGTCCATAAAATTTTAAAAGGGTTTCCAATGGTCATATCAGTGATAGAACTATCTTTAATCTTATTATCCCTTTTAGTGATAGTTTCAGAGTTCATAATAGTTTACCTCCTCAAATGATATAATTATAGATTTTAATCTAAAGTTTATAATTTAAAACTAAGTTTATATATACCTTAAGATAAAAAAATCCCCTTATCATTATAGGATGTATGTAAAAGAAGAGCAACGAAGGATATATATAGGAATATTGTGATAAAATTAGAATAATAGGGTACATTGGAGGTAATTGATTAGATTTGCTCTAGGAGCCTTAATTACAGTAATATCAATGGGTTTACCATGTAAGAACATAACATTATTGAAACTGGAGAAATTAATATAAAATATTAAATCAATGGAGTGATAATATAATGAAAATATTAATAATGCGTGTGACACTAAGAGCTTCGTGGGTACATTCTTTAAAGGAAAAGAGAATGGTGATAAAGAGTTTAATGCAAAGACTAAGAAATAAGTTTAATATTTCTGTTGGCGAAGTTGATGAACAAGATATACATCAAACATTAGTTATAGGTATTGCAGGAGTTTGTGGAACATCAGCTCAGGTCCATTCTACCATGGAAAATATAATAAATTTTATAGAAGAAAATACAGATGCAGAAATAATTAAAATTGAGAACGAGGAAGATGTGTTTTGATGTGGTATTAAATGGTGAAAAATTTTAGAAGATATTAAAAAGGGGAAAGTTGCAACACACATAGAGGAAATAAAATAATAAATATTAATAATTCTTTATGTAATTGTATTCACGGTTATAAATTCCATTGACTTCATAGTTAAGCTGTGGGTATTATGTTCTAATAGTGGTAAATAATTAAAGTTAATTATAGAACAGATAATTAAATTATTAATTTATATTATTAGTATTAAAAAATATTTACAAAGGAGGAATTATAAAATGAAATTAATTTTAAAATACTTAAAAAATTATAAAATGCTTCTTATGATTAATATAATATCAGTATTTGGCTTTGCTTTAGTTGAACTTGGAATACCAACTATTATGGCTAAAGTTATCGACAAGGGAATAGCTAATGGTGATATAGAATATATAAAAACAATGGGACTTATAATTGTAGTTATATCTATAATAGGGGTTTTAGGGACAATATTGTTAGGATATTGTTCATCTAAAATATCTACAAATGTAACTAGAGATATAAGGAATGATATATTTAAGAAATCACAAGAGTTTTCTCATAGTGAATATGATAGATTTGGTATATCATCAATGATTACTAGAACTACCAACGATGCATTTCAAGTAATGCAATTTATAAATATATTACTGAGATTAGCGTTGATTACACCAGTAATGTTTATAGTAAGCTTAGTGATGATACTTAAAACAAGTTCATCCTTATCAAGTATATTAGCTGTTACATTACCATTTATAATTATTGGTGTATTCATAATAGCTAAAATTTCCCATCCGTGGTCAGAGATTCAACAGAAAAATTTAGATAAGTTAAACAGAATATCTAGAGAAAATTTGACAGGAATAAGGGTAATAAGAGCTTTCGGTAATGATGATCATGAAAGAGAAAGATTTGCTAAAACTAATAAGGACTATACTGAGATTTCAAAGAAGATTTTCAAGCTTATGTCTATATCTCAGCCAAGCTTTTTCTTAGTGCTTAATTTAGCAATCATAGCCATATTCTGGATTTCTAGTAGCATGATAAATGTCGGAACTCTTCAAGTAGGACAATTAGTTGCTTTTATAGAGTACTTATTCCATGCTATGTTTTCACTTATGTTATTTTCAACTGTATTTGTTATGTATCCCAAAGCACAAGTTTCATCTAATAGAATACAAGAGCTATTAGATGCTGAACCTATTATCAAGAATCCTGAGAATGGAATCAAGAAAAGTAATAATGAAGGAAATGTAGAATTTAATAAAGTTACCTTTACTTATCCAGATGGAGAAGTACCTGTGCTTAAAGATATTTCCTTTACAGCTAAAAAGGGAGAAACTATTGCGTTTATAGGAAGTACTGGTAGTGGAAAAAGTACACTAATAAACCTAATTCCTAGATTTTATGATGTTACTGAAGGAAGTATAAAGATAGATGGGATAGATATTAGAGAATATGATTTAAAGACTTTACGTAAAAAAATTGGATTTATACCTCAAAAGACTAGGTTATTTACAGGAAGTATAGATACAAATATTAGATTTGGTAAAAAGAAAGCTACTGTAGAAGAGGTTGAATATTCTTCAAAGGTGGCCCAAGCCTATGACTTTATAATTAAAAAACCTAAGAAGTTTGAGGAGTTAATAAGTGAAGGGGGAGGTAATGTATCTGGAGGTCAAAAGCAAAGAATATCTATTGCTAGAGCTATAATAAGAAGGCCTGCAATATATATTTTTGATGATAGCTTTTCTGCCTTAGATTTCAAAACAGATGCTACTCTTAGAGCTAAGCTTAAAAATGAAACTAAAGAGGCTGTAGTATTGATAGTTGCTCAAAGGATAAGCTCTATTATGGATGCTGATAAAATTATAGTATTAAATGAAGGTGAAGTAGTTGGAATAGGAACTCATAGAGAGTTACTGAAAAATTGCGATATATATAAAGAGATTGCATCATCACAATTAACAAAGGAGGAGTTGGCATAATGAAGAAGATTAAAAATACAGTAAGTAAAATTTCTCCCTTTGTAAAACCTTATAAATGGCCTTTTATAGGGGCCATAATATTTGTAATTATAGCAGCGGTCTTTACTGCTCTAGCTCCCATGACAGAAGGATTAATTATAACTCAGCTTACCAAGGATGCCTTTGATATGGCGAAAGGAGTAGCAGGAGCTTCAGTAAACTTTAATTATATAATAAAAATTTTAATAGTTTTAGCCTTTGTATATGTAGGAGGTACAGCATCAACATATGCAGCTAGCTTCATGTTAACTAATGCAATTCAAAATACCATGAGGGATTTAAGAAATGCAGTTCAAGATAAAATTAGAAAATTACCAGTGAGTTACTTTGATAAAAATAGCTATGGAGATGTATTAAGTCGTATTACCAATGATATAGATACTATATCTAATGCATTACAGCAAAGTTTTGTTCAAGTAGTTAATGCAGTTCTTTCATTAACTTTTGCCTTGATAATGATGTTTACAATAAATGTGAAGATGGCACTAGTAGCTATACTTATAATACCTATAAGCTATATGATATCTAGAGTTATAGTTGGAAGATCACAGAAACTGTTTTATAAGCAACAAAAGGCTCTAGGAAACCTAAATGGTAAGGTTCAGGAGATGTATACGGGCTTTAATGAGATAAAATTATATGGAAAGCAAGATGATGTTATAAGAGAATTTGGAGATATAAATCAAGAACTTTGTAGTACTGGATTTAAAGCTCAATTTATATCAAGTATAATGTCACCCCTAGTTTCTCTAGTAAGTTATTTAGGAATTGCAGCCATTGGAGTATTAGGTGCAATTAATGCCATAGCAGGTGCCATTACTGTTGGAAACCTACAAGCATTTATTCGTTATATATGGCAGATAAATCAACCTCTTTCACAGGTAACTCAATTATCCTCAGCTATACAATCAGCTTTTGCTGCAGTTGATCGTGTATTTGAAATATTAAATGAGGAGGAAGAAATTTCAGATAAAGAAGATTCAATAAAATTAGAAAATCCACGTGGTAATGTTATCTTTGAACATGTTAAGTTTGGGTATAGTGACGACAAGCCATTAATAAAGGACTTAAGTGCAGAGGTAAAGAGTGGGCAAATGGTAGCCATTGTAGGTCCTACAGGAGCAGGTAAAACTACTCTTATAAACTTGCTTATGAGATTTTATGATATCAAAGAGGGAGCTATAAAGATAGATGGAGTAGACATTAGAGACATGAAGAGGGAAGATCTACGTTCAATATTTGGAATGGTTCTTCAAGATACATGGCTGTATAATGGTACAATTTACGATAATATAAAGTATGGTAGATTTGATGCTACGAAAGAGGAAATAATAGAAGCTGCTAAGATAGCTAATGTACACCACTTTATAAAGACTCTCCCTGATGGGTATAACATGTTTCTTAATGAAGAAGCATCTAATATATCTCAAGGTGAAAAGCAATTGTTAACTATTGCTAGAGCTATAATATCAGATCCTGCCATATTGATATTAGATGAGGCAACAAGCTCTGTAGATACTAGACTAGAGCTATTACTTCAAAAAGCTATGAAGAATATAATGAAGGGAAGAACAAGCTTTGTTATTGCCCACAGACTTTCAACTATCCGTAGTGCGGATTTAATTTTAGTTATAGATGAAGGTAATATTATAGAGCAAGGAACTCATGAAGAGTTAATGATAAAGGGTGGTTTTTACGAGAAACTTTATAATAGTCAATTTAGAAATAATGAAGAAGTAAGAAGTTAAATAATATTAGAAAACGTCTCTTTTTAAGAGACGTTTTTATATTTTTTTAATATACATATATCACAATATAAAATTAAATATACATTTAATTTTATAGTTTAAGTAACCTAATATCATGAAACCCGCATGAGCACAACAACTAGTTAACTAGGTAAATATTTAAATAGGTTTATAGGTATATATTTAAATAGGAACATAGTTTTATAGCTTCATATTTAAATAGTTTATGGTTAAAATCCTATTGAATTTTATTTTTAATTTAATTATTCTGTAATGACATAAATTACAAGTAAGGAATAAAACTATTGAAAAGTAAAATAATGGGTAATACAATATAAGGTATAAGGAATATAGTTAACTATGTTCCATTAAATTATAATTAGGGGGAAAGGGTATGAAAGAGAAAAAAAGACTTACGGCGTTTATAATGTCATTATTTTTATTTGCAACCTTAGTAATGCCAATAAATATTACTGAGGCATATGCAGAAGATAATGATAAAACAAATAATAGCCAAGCTGTAGCTAGTGACGAAAACAGTATAGAGACACAATTACTAGAGGAGACTAATTTAAGTAAGGTTAACAAGGTAGTTGACATTATAAGTTTTAATGATTTCCATGGCAATGTATTAGAGTCTGGTAAAAACATTGGAGCTGCAAAATTAGTAGGAGTTGTAAATGAATATAAAGCTAAAGCTACTACTGAATATGGTGTTATACCAGTATCAGCAGGAGATTTATATCAAGGGACAGCAATTTCTAATCTTACCACTGGTAAACCAGTAACAGCTATGCTAAAAGCTATGGGACTTGAAGCATCTGCTATAGGTAATCATGAATTTGACTGGGGCATTAATAATATAAATGCTTGGTCAAAAGAAGGTGGATTCTCCTTCTTAGCTGCCAATATAGTTAAAAAAGGTACTGAAGAAAGAGTAAGCTATGCGCAACCATATAAAGTAGTTGAAAGAAATGGAGCAAAAATAGGGTTAATAGGAATTTCTACTCTAGAGACAGCAACTTCTACTTTAGCTGAAAATGTAAAAGATGTAGATTTCTTAGATCCAGTAGATACTGTTGCTAAGTGGAACAAAGTACTTAGGGAAACAGAAAAGGTTGATGCTGTAGTAGTTATAGCGCATGCCGGAGCGTATCAAGATATTAATACAAAAGAAATAACTGGGGAAGCTGCTGATATAGCAAAAGTTGAAGGTGTAGATGCTGTAATTGCAGGTCATAACCATTCTGTAGTTTCAGGCGAGGTAAATGGAGTACCAGTAGTAGAAGGTGGATATAATGGTAGAGCCTTAGCTAAGCTTACATTTACCTTTGATCATAGCAACAAACTTATAGACGTAGAGCCTAGTGTGGATGTGTTTTTAGGTAAAGAGGCTACCCTTCCAGTAGATGAAAATGTATTAAAGGAAGTAAATGATATGAATTCAGGTTTAAGTGAAATATTAGGACAAAAGGTAACTTCACTTAAAGAGCGTTTAAGTCATGATGATAAAAACACTGCAGTAACTCCACTTGGTGTAACTGTAGCAGAAACTATGAGAAAAATAGTAGGAACTGAGATAGCTGTAACTAATGGTGGTGGAATTAGAAGAAGTCTAGAACAAGGAAATGTCACTATTGGTGATATGTACGAAATTCTTCCTTTTGATAACACTATAGTAACTCTTGATGTTAAGGGTTCAGACTTATATGGCATCATAGAACATGGAATTAATACAGAGGGATTTGCATGGGGTCAATATGCAGGTATAAAGGTTTGGTGTAATCCAGAAGATGGCAAAGTTTCATCTATAAGATTAAATGATGGAACTAAAATTGATATGGATAAATACTATTCGATAGCAATAAATGACTTTATGTTAACAGGTGGAGATAAATATGATTTCTCTAATGCTATAAATGCAGTTAACACAAATGTAGTTATGAGAGATGCAATGGCTGAAGACTGGAACCAAAATGGTGTCCCTAAAGTAGATTTTAATGTATTAGTAGCAGGAGAAGATACAACTGTAGATAAGCCTACAGAAGAAAAACCAACAGAACCTAATGTTCCAGAAGAAGAAAATAAGCCATCAACTCCAAATACTAATAATCCAAGTAAACCAAGCAATCCAAGCAAATTACCTCAAACTGGTGCTCCATTAACCCCAGATGCATTTGCAATTATGGGAATTGTGGTAATTGCATTAGGTGGATATATTGCTAAGAAAAAGAAAAAGTCAGCATAATAAATTGTTAAAATTTTTTTAACGAGCTTTAAAATAAAATTTTTTACTTGATATAATATAGATATAGCACGTAGCTTAACAGCGTAAGTTCGATTGTTAAGCTTATGTGCTTTTTATTTTGGAGGTGATTTTCAATATGTGAATAACTCATAGAGCAATACATAGAAAGAATCATCCCTTTTTTATTATGCAGTTTTGGGGTAATATAGAGGATAGTGATAGGACTAAAGAAAAATAAAGTAATGGAGGGATATAATGAAGGCTTTAATGGATTTACATACCCATACTATTTCTAGTGGGCATGCTTATAGTACTTTAAAGGAAAATATTGAGGAAGCTAGAGATAAGGGGCTAAAGGTCCTTGGAGTTTCAGATCATGCTATATCTATGCCAGGTACAGCTCATGAATATTATTTTAATAATTTAAAGGTGATTAAGGATGAAATTATGGAAGTTAGAATTCTAAAAGGAATAGAGGCTAACATAATGGATTATGAAGGTAGAATAGATGTACAAGAGGAGCTGGCACTAGAACTTGACTATGTCATAGCTAGTATGCATCCACCTTGTGTAGCACCAGGAACCATTGAAGAAAATACTAATGCTTTAATAAAGGTTATGGATAATCCTTATGTTAAAATCATTGGTCATCCTGATGATAGTAGATTTCCTTTAGATTATGAAAAAGTAGTATTAGCGGCTAAAGAAAAAAATATGGTTTTTGAAATGAATAATACATCCATATCTCCAAAGAGCTTTAGAAGAAATGCTAGAGAAAATCAAATAACTCTTCTAAACTTATGTAAAGAACATGGAGTTAAAATAATCATGGGCAGTGACGCTCATATTTATTATGATGTAGGAGAATTTTCATCCTGCTATGAGTTACTTAAGGAGATAGATTTCCCAGAGAAACTTGTTTTAAATTTTAATATGGATTCCTTAGAATATATATTAGGAAAAAGATAATATAAGGTGATATATCAACAAAATGTTATAGTTGTGTGGATATATCACCTTTATTAATAATTAATTGTGTATAAAATCACTAAAGTGGAATACTATTTATGAGGTGATTTTATGAAATCTGTATGGAGTGAAAGCTGTAATTTTAAAAAGAGGGAATCCTTAAATGGAAATATAGAGGCAGATGTAGTAGTTATAGGAGCTGGTATAACAGGAATATTAACTGCCTATATGCTAAAGAAAAAAGGAATAGATGTAGTTATAATTGAGGCTGAAGAGATTTGTAGTGGAAATACAAAAAATACTACTGCGAAGATAACTTCTCAGCATTCCTTAATTTATGATAAGTTAATTAAGGAATTTGGAGAAGCGAAGGCAAGACAATATGCAAGTTCCAATGAGTTAGCTATAAAAAAATATAAAGAAATAATAGAGAATGAGAGAATTAAGTGTGATTTTGAAGAGAAGGATGCTTATCTATATACTATGGACAATGTTGAAGCTTTAAAAAAAGAATTAGAAGCGGCAACTAAGTTAGGAATAAAAGCTAAACTTTTAGAAAATACAGAGCTTCCTTTTAAGGTTAAGGCAGCTTTGAAATTTTATAACCAAGGTCAATTTAATCCCCTTAAGTTTTTAGAAGTTATTACTGAAGACTTAACCATTTACGAAAATACTAAAGCTTTAGAAATTAAAGAGGAGCTAGTTGTTACAGATAAAGGGATGGTTGCTGCTAAGGTAATAGTAGTAGCTACTCACTATCCAATTATGAATACACCTGGGTATTATTTCATTAGAATGCATCAAGAAAGATCCTATGTTATAGCTTTAGAGAATGCTCAAGATGTCAATGGAATGTACATTGGTATTGATAAATGGGGATACTCTTTTAGAAATTATAAGGACTTATTATTGCTTGGTGGAGGTTCTCATAGAACTGGTAAGAATGAAGCTGGTGGTAAATATGAAGAATTAAGACAGGTAGCAAAGGAGTTATATCCCAATGCTAAGGAAAAATATCATTGGTCTGCTCAAGATTGTATTCCTATAGATGAAATACCTTACATTGGTCAATATTCCACTGAAACTCCTAATGTATATGTGGCAACGGGTTATAAAAAATGGGGAATGACATCTTCTATGGTGGCAGCTATGATTTTATCTGATATGATATCCGGAAATAAAAATGATTTTGCAGAGATATTTTCTCCTACAAGATTTGATATGTCAGCATCAAGTAAAAACCTAACCCAGGATGTAATAGAAACTACAAAGAATTTTATAGCACAAAAAATTCACATTCCAAGTGAGCAGGTAGAGAAGGTAGAAGCTGGTCATGGTGGAATTGTAGAATATAATGGAGAGAAAGTTGGGGTATACAAAGATAATGATGGTAATATATTTACTGTAACTACAAAATGTCCTCATTTAGGCTGTGAGCTTCAATGGAATCCTGATGAGTTATCATGGGATTGTCCATGTCATGGTTCTAGATTTGATTACAAGGGTAATTGGATAGAAAGTCCAGCTATTAGGGGATTATCCCATGAATAAAATTAAATGTTATACAAGGAAAAAGAATTTTTTTGAGGGCTGGTATTTTAAACATCAAAAGGGTGAGGATACTATATCCTTTATACCTGGCATAAATATAGATAGTAAAGGAAATAGATCAGCCTTTATACAAGTGATAACTAATAGAAATTCATATAATATAAATTATAGTTTTTCTAAATTTATAGTTTATAAAGATAAGTTAAGAATAAAAATTGGAGATAGTACTTTTTCATCTAAAGGCATTGAAATCCACATTAAAGATGAGGGCTTAACAATAGATGGAAAAATAGAATATGACTTATTGACTCCTGTAAAATATGACATCATGGGACCTTTTAGCTTTATACCTTTTATGGAATGTAGCCATGGCATTATTAGTTTATATCATAAATTAAGGGGGAATTTAATTATTAATGGTGAATATGTAAGTTTTAATGATGGAGTTGGATATATTGAAACAGATAGAGGCAACTCTTTCCCCAAAACTTATTTATGGACCCAGTGTAATGATTTTAAAAATGAAAAAATATCTATAATGGCAGCTATAGCAGATATACCTTTTATGGGAATAAATTTTAAAGGATGTATATGCGTTGTATATTATAAAGGAAGAGAATATAGATTATCCACCTATAATGGAGTTAAGATTCTTAAATATAATTGCAAGTCACTAATGTTAAAAAGAGGTAAGTATGAACTACAGATAAAAGTTACTGATGGAAATCCACAAAAGTTATTAGCACCCTCAAGTGGTAATATGTGCAGAACTATTCATGAAAATGCAGCTTGCTCAGCTAACTATAAGTTTTATATAGAGGATAATTTAGTCTTTGATATAGAAAGTGATAACTGTAGTTTTGAATATGTGGATAGATAGGAATTTAAATGTCTCTAGACCTGATAAAAACTAAATTCTAAACTAATATTAAACTAGCATTAAAAATATAAAGATGCTAGTTTAATATTTTTAAAAAGACTATTTCATAAATATATATCTATATGGTATATTAAAACAATAGCAAAAAAATATATATGGAGGGTTTATTCATGATATTTTATTTTTCAGGCACAGGAAATTCTTTATACGTAGCAAAAAATTTATCCAGTAACCAAGGAGAAGAATTAATTGCAATTTCAAAGGAAATGAAACAAGATAAAGATTTTTATGAATATGACTTAAAACCAGGAGAAAAGATAATATTTGTTTATCCTATCTATGCTTGGGCATCACCAGCACCAGTAGTTAAATTCATTAGTAAATTAAAATTAAATAACTATAAGAACAATTATTTATCAGCAGTAGTAACCTGTGGCGAGAACATAGGAAATAACATGAAAATACTAGAGAAAAAGCTAGGAGCTAAGGGGTTAAAGTTAAATAGTGGATTTTCAATTGTTATGCCTAATAATTATATTATCCTTGGAAGAGCAGATGAAGATGATATTGTGAATAGTAAGATGTCTAAGGCTTTGGAGACCATTGGAGAAGTAAATAATCTTATAGGTGATAAAGTTAGGGATGTATTTAAAGTTGAAACAGGACCAATGCCTAAGGTTATGACAGCTATAGCTAATCCTATATTCAATAAGTTAGCTATAAATACTAAAAAGTTTTATGTTACAGATGATTGTATAGGATGTAAACTTTGTGAACAGGTATGCAATACTAAATGCATTAAAGTTGATAAAGTTCCTAAATGGGGAGATAACTGCTGTCAATGTTTAGCATGTATAAGTTATTGTCCTAAGGAAGCCATCCAATATGGAAAATATACAATTAATAAAAAGAAATATAAAAACCCTAAAATTCCTGTAGGTGAAATGATAATATAACAGGCAATGATTCTATATAGCTCAGTGAACTTTTAAAGACTCTCTTTAAGACTGGGACTTTACTTTTAAAACATGTATATATTTTTATAATAAAAATAATAATAAGAGTACGAAATTTAAAAGGGGAGTTCATCCATGAAAAACTTACTTAGAGTTATTTTTGTATTACTTATTTTCAATTTTATATTATATGATATAGCTTTTGCTAAGGATAGAAGTTATGTCTTAGAACTTAGAAAAGAAGATAATAAAATTGAGGTAGCAGTAGTTATAAAAGATGATGGTATTTGGGCAGTGAATATAAATAACCCTTCAGAGAAAATAATGCTTAACAAAGGGGCTTATAGAGAGCCAAATATAAGTGAAAATGGTTATGTAGCCTATAGGGATATTAAGAATAACTTATATGTAACAAAAATAGATTTTTATAAAAAAGTAGAAAATACTACTAATGTAGATGATAGTATTACTGCATATCAATGGGATAAAGATGGAAATTTAATTTATTCTAAGTCCACAGGTGGAGTATATATATTTGGAGTTAAAGATAAAACTAAAGAAATTTTCACTGGAGGAAAAGAGTTTTATACACAAATTTTATTAGGAAAAGATAACTCTTTATTTGCCACAAAGAATATTATGAAAAAAGGTAATTCGGATAATTATCCTTTTCCGCTAGGAATAGTTAAGTTAGATTTAGCAACTAAAACAGAAAAAGTAGTGATACCATATATACCTATAAGTTCCCAAAATCATGATTTAGGGTTGGATCCAAAGATGGCTACCATCTCAATTAATGGAGTTAATTTAATTGTATGGTGTAGACCTAATTCTGCATCAATGACAGCAGATGGGGTGCCTATAGGAGTTTATAATGATGAAAGTAACAAGTGTAGAGAAGTACTTAATGAAGAGATTATAGTTTTAACTTATGAGGATATGATGTCTGTATCACCAATAGATGATAACTTAGTGGCTATTATAAATGGTGCATATAGGTTTATGAATGTAGATAAAACTTTAGGAATCTTAAATTTAGAAGATGAAAGTTTTAAAAAGATCACTAAGGATGGAGAAGTAGCTATGACTCCAAGTTATTCTAGTGATGGTAGAAATATAGTTTATTCAGCCTCAACTTATAGTGAAAATCTTCAGCAATGGGAAAATTCCAACAATCAACATATATATGAAGTAAACTTAGAAAATAATGAAATTACTAAATTGACTAACTCATCTGTAGGATGGGATTTTTATCCTAACTATATTAATGATGATAGTGAATTTGTATTTATAAGAAAAGATAAAGAAAATAAATTTTCTTTAATTAAGGGAAATAGGGAGGGGAAGGAACAAGTTATTATTGATAACATTTTACACTTGGATGATAGTGCAAGTATAAACGAGTATTTTTGGTATTATGGACATTACGATATGAATAAGGTGTTTCATAATATGGAGATAACTCAATGATTTAAAAATTTAATACTTACGCACTAAGATACACATATGATGAGAGGAAAGATAAATTTATGGAATTGACATTAGACATATTTCAAACAATGGCATTAGCTTCTATGGTTTTTTATTTTGGAAAATATTTAAAAGAAAAAATATCTATATTAGAAAAGTATTGCATACCAGCACCAGTTGTAGGAGGTCTTATTTTTGCAATACTTATGCTTATATTTAGGCTGACAGGATTCATAACTATTAATTTAGATACAACTCTTCAAAATATTTTTATGACTGCATTTTTCACTAGCGTTGGATTTACGGCTAGTATTAGAATATTAAAAAAAGGTGGTATAAAAGTAGTAACATTCTTAATTATATCAGTGCTTTTAGTAATTCTACAAAATACAGTTGGAGTTGCTTTAGCAACTTTGTTTAATTTAGAACCCTTATTAGGAATTTGTACAGGCTCTATTCCTATGATAGGGGGACATGGTACAGCGGGGTCATTTGGACCTATTCTAGAAGAAATGGGAATTGCAGGTGCCACAACTGTATCCTTTGCTTCTGCGACTTTTGGACTGGTTATGGGAAGTATAATTGGAGGATTGGTTGCTAGAACATTAATTATACGTCATAAGCTTAATACTCCTATGAAGGAGGATGATGATAATACCTGTATGCCACTAGGAGATTTTAATGAAGATAATCAAGATATACTATGTCATAAAAGATTAATGTCAGGTGCATCTTGGATCTTTATAGCAATGGGAATAGGATCTATAATATCTAATTTTATTCAGGGAATTGGTTTAACTTTTCCATCTTATATTGGAGCTATGCTTGTGGCTGCAATTATAAGAAATATTTGTGATGCCACAAATATTGAGTTAGTAGAAAAAGAAATTGAAAATCTTGGAGGTATCAGCTTATCCTTCTTTTTATCTATGGCTCTTATGGGATTAAAGTTATGGGAACTTCTAGATTTAGCAATTCCTATGGTTGTTATGTTAATAGCACAAACAATTCTCATAGGTGTATTTACATATTTTGTAACCTTTAGAATTATGGGGAGAGATTATGAAGCGGCAGTTTTTGCATCTGCAAACTGCGGATTTGGAATGGGAGCTACACCTAATGCTGTAGCTAATATGGATGCACTTTCAAATAAATTTGGATTTGCACCTACCCCATATTTTGTCGTACCAATTGTAGGATGCTTATTCATAGATTTCGTAAATTCTGCAATTATTACACTATTTATAAATATAATTCATTGAAGCCATTGATCAAAGTAATTATAGAATAACGACATATTAAAATATTAGAATATAAAAGAAAAAGCAATATACTATTAAAATGTAAAGAGTATGTTGCTTTTCTTAGGTTAAAATGTATGAAATTAATTCATAAAAGATATAATAATTATGAGATTAGAAAAAGTTGTTATAAAAAGGTAGCATAAATTCTTTCTATTAACATAGGTATTATATAGAATTATATTTTAAGAAATAATAAATAATACTATTTTTATAAATACTTTTTTTAATTATATAAAATATAAAAAATTTAAATGAATTATTAAATGGGTTATAGGTAATATTTCAAAAATAATTATTTTATATATGTTGACTTTATAAATTTATAAGTATAAAATTAATATAAATTTGCAAGTCGAAGAACGTAATAAAATGTTGAAATATATATTGAAATATATATAAAGTACATATTAATTATAAAGTAAATACAAAAAAATGGAGGGATTTTTATGTCTATATTAAAAGGATTAAATCCAGAAAAGGTTCTAGGCTATTTTGAAGAATTAACTAAAATACCTCATGGTTCAGGCAATGAAAAGGTTATCAGCGATTATTTGGCTAACTTTGGTAAGGAAAGAGGATTTGTAGTAATACAAGATGATGAGTTAAATGTAATCATTAAAAAACCTGCTACTCAAGGATATGAAAATGCACCAGTAGTAACAATCCAAGGTCATATGGACATGGTTTGTGAAAAGAATAAGGATAAGGTACATGATTTTGAAAAGGATCCATTAGAGCTTAGAATCGATGGGGACTATCTTTATGCTAATGGAACAACACTAGGAGCAGATAATGGAATAGCAGTAGCTTATGGATTAGCTATTTTAGATTCAAAAGAGTTAAAACATCCTGCTATAGAACTATTTGTTACTACAGGTGAAGAGACAGGTATGTATGGAGCTATAGCAGTAGATCCTAAAAATCTTGATGGAAAAATATTATTAAACATTGACTCAGAAGAAGAAGGAATATTCCTTGTAAGCTGTGCTGGTGGAGTTACTAACTATGTAAATATAAATACTCAATGGGAAGATGCCTCTAATGAAGCTTTAAAACTAGAAGTTAAAGGTTTAAAAGGTGGACACTCTGGTATGGAAATAATAAAACAAAGAGGAAATGCTAATAAACTTATGGGAAGATTATTAAATGCTATATCAAAAGAGGTAGATTTTAATATTTCTCATATAGGTGGAGGCGCTAAAAATAATGCAATTCCTCGTGAAGCAGAAGCTACAATTACAGTAGCAGCTAAGGATGTAGAAAAAGTTAAACAAATAGCTACAAAATCATTAGAAATATTTAAAACTGAGTTAAGAATACAAGATCCAGATGTAACTGTAATAGTTGAAAAATCAGAAACTAGCAAACAATTAACTAAGGAAGTAACTGAAAAAATAGTTTCTTACTTAGTAGTAGCTCCAAATGGAATTCAAACTATGAGTGAAGATATTAAAGGGTTAGTAGAAAGTAGTATTAACTTAGGAGTTATAGAATTTAGTGAAGAAAAAGTTACCTTTGTTTCTGCAGTGAGAAGCTCTGTAAAAACATTAAAAAATGCCATTACAGATGGAATAGATGTTGTAGCAGAATTAGTTGGTGCTGAGGTTATTAATGATTCTGATTATCCAGAATGGCAGTATGAACCAAACTCACCAATAAGAGATTTATGTATAGAAACTTATAAAAATGTTACTGGTGAAGAACCAAAAATAGATGCTATCCATGCAGGACTTGAATGTGGACTTTTAAAAGAAAAAATGCCAGATGTAGATATGATTAGCTTTGGACCAAATTTATTTGATGTACACACTCCAAATGAACATATGAGTATATCATCTGTTGAAAGAGTATGGAATTTTATAAAAGCACTATTAGAAAATATTAAATAAATGCCTAAGGTAAATTTTACTTTAGATATTTAATATAAAAATAAACAATTTGATTTAGGCATCCTGAAGAGTACTAGTTAATGTGTTTATATTTTTATCAATAGTATTAATTAAAGATAAAGATATAGCTTGTAGATAAATTAAACTTTTAAACATAGTAATTAGTGGCTTTTTTAGGGTGCCTTGTTAAAGAGTTACAAAGGAGGAGAAAAAATTTATGAGCCAAGAGAAAAGAAAATTATCTCAAAGTGCTTATGGTGGATGCAAAGGTGAAGAATATGTTCCTTTTATTCCAACATCAATGGCAATGCCAGAAACAACAGGTTATTCAATTATTTTAGGTATTATTTTAGCATGCGTTTTTGCAGCAGCTAACACATATCTTGGTCTGAAAGTTGGTATGACAATATCAGCTGGTATTCCAGGTGCTATTATTGCAACTGGAGTATTAAAAGGAATGTTTAGAAGAAATAACATTTTAGAAGCAAACATGGTAGCATCTTTAGCTGCTATGGGAGAATCCATTGCCGGGGGAATTATATTTATTTTACCAGCATTAATTTTATGGGGATTAAAATTAAGTATTCTAACTGTTGTTATTGTTACAATAATTGGTGGAGTTATGGGAGTATTTTTCATTACACCCCTTAGAAGATACTTAATCGTGGAAGAACACGGAAATTTAGTTTATCCAGAAGGTATGGCTGCAGCTGAAGTTCTTGTAACTGGTAGTGAAGGTGGACAAGGATTCAAAACAGTCATGACTGGTCTTGGAGTAGGAGCTGGATATAAACTTTTCTCAGGTGGATTTGCACTTTGGGGAGAGCAAGCTACTTATGTTATTAAAAGTTATCAAGGTACAATGATGGGATTTGACACTTTAGCATCACTTCTTGGTGTTGGATTTATAGTTGGTACTAGAGCATCATTACTTATGTTTGGTGGTTCTGTTATAGCTTGGTTTGCACTTATACCATTAATCAAATTCTTAGGAGTTGGACTAGCAGAGCCTTTATTCCCAGCTACTAAAATTATAGCTGAAATGAGTGCTAACGAAATCTGGGCTAACTATATTAAATATATAGGTGCTGGAGCTGTTGCAATGGGAGGATTTATTTCTCTTGCTAAGTCTATTCCTACTATTATCACAAGTTTTAAACAAGCTATGGGTGGAATAGGTGCAGGTAAAAATGATAAAGTAAGTAGAATTGATTTAGAAGCACCTCTTACTTGGGTTATTCTAGCAGCTGCTTTTGGATTTGCATTAACTTGGTTATTACCAATGGTTAATGGTGGATTTGTAGGTGGAATCATGGCAGTTTTATTCAGCTTCTTCTTTGCTGTTGTTTCAGCTAGAATGGTTGGTATAATTGGAGCATCAAACAACCCAGTTTCTGGTATGACTATAGCTACAATGTTATTTGTAACTACTGTAATTAAATTAACTGGTGGAGTAAGCCAAGAGTATATGACTAAAGCAGTACTAATAGGTGGAGTTGTTTGTGTCGCTATAGCAGTAGCTGGTGGAGCAGCACAAAGTTTAAAAACTACATTTATTATAGGTGGTACTCCTAAAAAGGTTCAAATAGGAATGTTTATTGCACTTTCAGTAGCAGGAGTTTTTGCAGCACTTGTAATTAACATGTTAAATACTGCTTATGGAATAGGTTCTGCAGATGTAGCAGCGCCTCAAGCTACACTTATGAAAATGATAGTTGAAGGTATTATGACAGCTCAATTGCCATGGACACTAATAATAATTGGTGCTGCAATTGCATTATTCTGTGAATTAGCTGGAATAGCAGTATTACCAGTAGCTCTAGGTATATACCTTCCAATAACTTTAAATGCTGCTATCTTAGTTGGTGGAATAATCAGAGAAATCGTTGAGAGAAAATTTGCTAAGGATCAAGATAGAAGAGGAGAAGTTGTTGAAAAAGGAACTCTTCTTGCATCAGGTTTAGTTGCAGGAGATGCATTGATGGGTATAGTAGTAGCTGGATTAGTAGCTGCTAATGTAAATATAGCATTCGGTAAGAATTTCTTAACAGGAATAACTCAAAGTAATCTATTTGCTTGTGTAATGTTCTTATTACTAGGATTATGGATTTACATGTTCTCTTGTAAAAAAGACAAAGCCGTTAAATAGTAAATCATAAAACAACTTAAAATCGCTTTGCCACAGGTAAAGTCTATCTGTGGACAAGCGATTTTAATAATTGGTAACAAATTAATTTATATAATAAAGAATAATAAAATGAATTAAAGAATATCTTATATTTAATAGTTATAAATAAGTTAGGAGGAATTTTTCATGAAAAATAAGAAAAAGCAAGAAGAAATAGAAAAACAAGCTCAAGATACAAAGCATAATTTTGCCCTTTATGTACCTGAAATTAAACAACAAAATTGGGAAGAAAAAGATGGTAAAGTTGTTATCCATATAAAAGTTACTGATCCAGTTAAAAAGTTTCTAGCTTGGATGGTTAAAAGAACTCCTGAAACTAAATTAGAACTAGATGAGAGATGTTCTACAGTATGGAAGTATATAGATGGAAATAGAACTGTTTATGATATTGCAAAGCTCATGGCAGAAATTTATAAAGAAAATGTAGATGGAGAGCTATATAGATTAGTAACTTATTTAAAATACATATCTAAAAGAGGATGGATAAAGTTTAAAGAATATGATAAAGAAGTTGAAATTAAATATACATAATATTTAATTAACATAAAATTTAAAATTACAAGACCTGTGTAAATACAAGGTTTATAGGTGTTAGAGAGGACAACCTTACATCATTGAAAGATATATGTAAGGTTATCCTCTTGTTCTATTTATACATGTAAGGTAAACTATATGTATGTCAAAAATGGGTACAAGTAGCAAGGAGTGAAAATTAGTGGGTTTAGATTTGATATTTATATTAAAGGCAATAATTATTGCAATAGTAGAAGGGTTAACAGAGTTTATTCCAGTTTCATCTACAGGACATATGATATTAGTTGGTAATGCTATTAACTTCCGTGGTGAGTTTGCTGATATGTTTCAGGTAGTTATTCAACTAGGGGCCATACTTGCAGTAGTGGTATTATATTGGAATAAGATTAAGGATAGTGTAATAGAATTTTTTAAATTCATATTCACATTTGGTAAGAAGGGTCAAACTGGATTTAAATTTGGAATTAATGTATTGATTGGATGTATTCCAATGGGAATAGTAGGAGTAATTTTTTATAAGCAAATTAAAAGTTTATTTAATCTTCAATCAGTAATTGTTGGATTATTAGTAGGAGGATTTTTACTACTTATAGTGGAAAACTTCTTTAGAAAGAGAAAAAGTAAAGCTGTTAAAAACATAGATGATATAACACCTATGCAGGCATTAAAGGTAGGAATATTCCAAGTTCTTGCTGTATGGCCAGGAATGTCAAGAAGTGCATCTACCATAATGGGAGGTTGGGTTGCAGGGCTCTCCACTCCAGTAGCAGCAGAATTCTCATTTTTCCTAGCAGTACCTGCAATGGTAGGATCATCAGCTAAAGATTTATTTGAATTTAACTATTCTATTATGACTCCAACCTTATGGGTTGCATTAATAGTTGGGTTTATTGTTGCCTTTGTTGTATCAATAATAGTTATGGACAAATTTGTTACTTTCTTAAAGAAAAAGCCTATGAGAGTATTTGCTATATACAGAGTAGCAGTAGGAGTACTACTTGCTGTGTTAGTATTTACAAAGGTTATTACCTTAGTAGCTTAAATTAAATGATAACTTTAATAAAAAAAGAGAACAAATTCATTGAAAAAATGAACTTGTTCTCTTTTTTTATAACTACCAACTACCAGATGATCCACCGCCACCGGAAGAACCTCCACCGAAGCCGCCAAAGCCGCCGCCACCGGAAGAACCACCGCCGCCGAAGCCACCAAAGCCACCGCCACCTCTAGGACCTCTTCCACCTCTACTAGTCCAAAACAACATTCGTAGTAATCTACCCCTATTGAAGATGGAATCTATAAATACAATGATGATGATAGCTATAAATATAAATATATTAAAACCATCATTATCCTCATAATCTTCTTCACTAGGCATTGTCACATTCAAAGACTTATCTAAGGTGACACCGTATTCTTTACTAGCATAATCACATAAAACACTATAACTATTTAGAATTCCTTCACTATAATTTCCACTTTTAAAACTTGGTTTTGCGATGGAAGTCATAACTCTACTTGAAAGTGCATCAGGTATTGCACCTTCAAGACCTCTTCCTACCTCTACTCTCCACTCCCTGTCATCTATGGCTACAAGAATTAAAAGACCATTATCTTTGCCTTTTTCACCTATTCCCCAGGTTCTAAAGAGACTATTGCTATAATCTTCAATTGGAGTATTGTTTAGGGTGTTCATTACAACAACTACAGCTTGAGCACCTGTTTTATCCTCAAGCTCCTTACCTAGAGAAACAATTTTATTGGCATCTTCATTATCTATAATACCTACATAGTCATTTAGATATTTATATACAGTTGGACTAGGATAAGTATCCTGTGCTAATGCACTAAAAGAAGAGAGTAGTAGTATAACAATAAGCAAAGAAAGACAGTGTTTTAAAAATTTAATTGCACTCTTCATCTTTATTTAGAAAAGTCTACAGAAGGGACTTCTGCAGCACCTGCACTTGCTTTATAAAATGGTTTCTCGTCAAATCCAAATAATGAAGCAATTATGTTGGTAGGAAATCTTAAGATTTTAGTATTATAATTTGTTACTACATTGTTATAATCTTGTCTAGCAATGGCAATTCTATTTTCTGTTCCTTCTAATTGCACTGATAAATCTAAGAAATTTTGATTAGATTTTAAGTCAGGATAATTTTCAACCACTACTAACAATCTAGAAAGAGCGTTAGATAGTTCAGTATCTGCAGCTGCTTGGTCAGAGATATTTGTAGCTCCTGCAAGTTTAGCCCTAGCATCAGCTATTTCCGTAAATATTTCCTTTTCTTGAGTTGCATATCCTTTTACTGTATTAACTAGGTTAGGGATTAAATCTGATCTTCTTTGAAGCTGAGTATCAATATTTGATTCCGCTGCACTAACTCCTTGTTTAAGAGTTACAAGATTATTGTAATTTCCAACTAAAAATACAGCAATAATAATCACAATAATTATTATAGGAAGGAAAACCTTCATACCTTTTTTCATAATTTATTCTCCTTTCAATCTTTGATTTAGTATATGTTTTAATTTCACATATTATATATGAATTAATCTTATTATTAACAAGATTAATTAGAAACATAAAGTAATGAGTTATAAATTAAAACCATTGCTTTACATTATATTCATTATAATCAAGAAAATTTACAAAATCAATGTAAATAAGAAAATCCTGTGATTTACACAGGGTTTTCTTATTTGAGGGGTTAATTTTTAGCTTCATTTATAATCGGGGGATTATTTATGAAGTACTTTTTACTTAATACTTAGGGGTTCCACTTTTAATATTACTAAAAAGTAATATTAAAAGTGGAGATACTTATTCCAGGGTGTAACTTATTTGCTTTAAATATTAGGAAATTAATTATCTCTTATATAATCTTGGGGAATTACTTACGAAATATTTATTATCTCCTGTTGATATTTATAATAAGGGTATATTGTGACATCTGTGTGACAAAATTATGATTAGATTATAAATAATTTTAGAAGGAAATTAATGTGATTAAAAATTAGGTGTATAAATTGAATAAAGTTTTTTAATGAAATAAGTAGCATAAAGCAATAATATATAAATTTAATAAATAACTATGGAATTATATTGAAAATAAAGATATAATTAGTACAACGAAAATTATGTAATACAAGTTATAAGGAGTGGGGAGAATGGAGATTATTAATGAAAAATTAAATGAAGTAAAGGAGCATATTAAAAACGTAACTTATTTAATTCATGCAGAAAGCTTAATACATTGGGATATGCAAACAGGAATACCATCTAAAGCTATAGATGGAAGAATTGAAGTAGTGGGATATCTATATTCAGAGTGTATAAAACTTATGACTTCTCCAAGAATAGGGGAATGGATAGAGTATTTCTCAGATAAAATGGACAAATTATCTTTCAGGGATAAAAAGATTATAGAAAATTTAAAAAGAAACTATGATGAACTTATAAAGATACCACCTGAAAGAAATAAAGAGTATCAAATGTTATGTTCAACATCAGAAGCATTTTGGAAACAAGCTAAGGCTAACAATGATTATGAAGGCTTTAAGCCATATCTAGCAAAGATAATAGAGTTTAATAAGGAATTTGCTGAATATATAGGATATGAAGGAAATATATATAATAAGTGCTTAGATGATTATGAAAGAGGATTGACTGTAGATAGGGTAGATAAAGTATTTAAAGAGCTTAGGGATGGTATAGTGGAGCTTTTAGAGAAGATTAAAGCCTCTAAGGTAAGTATAGACGAGTCCTTCTTTAAAAAGCAATTTCCTATCAAAGATCAAGATGAATTTGGTAAATTTGTTTTAGAAAAATTAGGATATGATTTTGAGGCAGGAAGACTAGATACTACTGTTCACCCATTTACAACTAACTTCGGAAATAAAGATGTTAGAATAACAACTAATTATGATGAACATGATTTTAGAAGTGCTTTCTTTAGCAATATTCATGAAGGTGGACATGGTATTTATGAGCAAAACTCAGCAGATGATTTAGAATATACAGGTATTTCAGGTGGAACTTCTATGGGTGTACATGAATCACAATCTAGATACTATGAAAATATTCTAGGAAGAAGTAAGGAATTTTGGGCTTATTTTTATCCAGAGGCTCAAAAGAGATTCCCTCAATTTGAAGGAGTTAATTTAGAAGATTTCTATAAAGCTATAAATAAGGTAGAACCTTCTTTAATTAGAACAGAAGCAGATGAATTAACTTACAGTATTCATATTATAATTAGATATGAGTTAGAAAGAGCTTTCATGAATAATGAAATCACAGTAGAAGAGTTGCCAGCTGCTTGGAATAAAAAATACAAGGAATATTTAGGTGTAGAGCCTAAAAATGATTCAGAAGGAATTCTTCAAGATACTCATTGGGGTGCAGGTTTAATTGGATATTTCCCAAGCTATGCTCTTGGTAATGTATATGGAGCCCAATTTTTAAATAAAATGAGACAAGATATACCTACCTATGACGAAGAAGTTAAAAATGGTAATTTTGCAGTGATAAAAGATTGGTTAAGAGAAAACATACATCAGTTTGGATCTCTTTATACTCCATCGGAGCTTATTGTAAAAGTAACAGGAGAAGAGTTAAATCCTAAATATTTCTTAGAGTACCTAAATAAAAAATACGGAGAAATCTACGAAATATAAGTGACACTCCAAATTTTATATTTGGTCAGTGGAACTTACTCATTCGAACGCATGTGAGAAGGAGTTTCTTCGAGAGCGAAGCGAAAGGTTGCTTTAGCAACATCACTCCAAATTTTATATTTGGTCAGTGGAACTTAAGTGAGACTCTAAATCTATGATTTAGTTAGTTGAACTTACTCATTCGAATATATATGAGAAGGAGTTTCCATAAAATACAATAGATTTAGCATGCATAAAAGAAAGTGAGATATGATGAAATTTTTAAAGAAATTAGTTGGAGATAAATGTTATCTTTCTCCAGTGGATGATATACTAGCAGATAAGGTAGCTCAATGGAGTAATGACTTGAGGGTTTCCTTAAGAACTGGAGATATATCAGATATGATAACAGTTGATGCTCAAAGAGAGTATTTAAATAGTATGAATGAGAGAGGATATGCCTTCTATATAGTTGACTCTAAAAACGACGAGGCTATAGGGGTCATAAGGCTTATGAGAATAAGCCACATACACAGAAATGCTGTTCTTGGAATGTTTATTGGAGATTCGAATCATAGAAATAAAGGTATAGGAACAGAAGCAACAAAGCTAATATTGGATTTTGCTTTTAATGTGATAAATCTTAGAAACATAATGATAGAGACTTTTTCTTTTAATGAAAGGGCCATTAACTTATGCAAGAAGATTGGCTTTAAAGAGATAGGAAGAAGAAGAAACTCTATTATATATGGAAATAATGAGTTTGATGAAGTCTTCATGGATATATTGAATACTGATTTTCATGAATCAATTATATGTGAAGCGCTAAAATAGAAAGAAGACAATATATAACATTAGGCTGTTAAAAAATAAGAGCTATAAACTTTCAGTTTTATAGTTCTTATTTTTTTATTACATTTTATATGAAAATTAGTTAAATCTAAATTTAGTGACTGCAAAATCCATCTGACCATTAATAATAAACAATAAGTGATTAACTCACATAAATAAAATATTAAAAAGGGTAAAATATATGTATAATAAAAAGCAGATTTTGAGTTATCATATATAGGGAGGCATTACAATGTTTAACTTTTTAAAAAGGGATAATGGAAAAGTAATAAGTATTAATGATATAGATAGTTTGTTAGGTAAGATTAATTTAATTGATGTTAGAGAAATATATGAATATAGAAATGGAAGTTTAAAAACAGCTAGAAATATTCCAATGGGAAATCTTTTAAACAATCCAGATAGATATCTTAAAAAAGAAGATGAATATTACCTTATGTGTCAAACAGGTTCGAGAAGCTCACTTGCTTGTAGGAGACTGACTAAAAAAGGGTTTAATGTGATTAATGTTAGAGGTGGTATTGGAGCATATAAAGGGGCTAAAAGAAAATAACTTTAATTATTGTATAGAATATTTTAATTTGTAGTTGATATAATCACTTAAGAGTAATATAATTTAATTAAGTTAATGCTTAATTAAATTATATTATAAAAGGAGTATATATGATAGAAAGTGTAAAAGTTTTTAAAGCTATTGGTGATGAGACAAGGATAAAAATACTAATATTATTATCTAAGAAGAATATTTGTGCAAAGGCAATAGCTAAGCATTTACAAATTTCTGAAGCTGCAGTATCACAACACATTAAAATTCTTAAGGAAGTAGATTTAATTGTAGGTTACAAAAGAGGATATCATGTAATCTATGACTTAAATAAGAAAGTTTTAGAAAAAGCTATAGAATTTATTAATGTATTAATTACTGATGACATATGCTCAATAGATGATAAGTTTAATGTAAGTTTAGAGAGCTTTCATGCTTTACAATGTGAAAAAAATTGTAAGGTGGTAAAGAAATGCTGTAAAGAGAGATTAAAGGAGGAAGAGTAATGAAGGTTTGTTTTCCAGTTAAATCTAATAAAGGTATGGAGAGTGTACCATATGGACACTTTGGAACAGCTCCAATGTTTGTAGTATGTAATTTAGAAACTAATGAGGTTAAGACTATAGGAAATGGTGATTTAGGTCATCAGCATGGTATGTGTCAACCAATGAAAGCATTATCAGGAGAAGTAGTAGATGCTGTGGTTGTAGGTGGTATTGGTCAAGGGGCTATAGTTAAGTTAAACTCCCAAGGAATAAAGGTATATAGAGCAGCAGAAGGAACTATAAATACAAACTTAGAGAAGCTTAAAAATGGTGAGTTGTCAGAATTCGCTATGAATCATACTTGTAATCATGATGGATGTGACCATCATTAAAATATAATTAAGAATTGAAAGAACTGTATGAAAATAGANNTCTATTTTCATACAGTTCTTTTAATAATGGCTCTGTTGAAAACTATAGTGATAGAATATACAATCTATAACATGTTGACGGATTATTTTTACATAGTCCAACTATATATTTAATCTATCCCCTAAATTAAACTAAACTGTTTTAATGTGAATATCCACAGGAATACTGTAAGTATACAAAAGGCTGAAGTAAATACTACTATTTGGGCAGCTAATTCACTATCACCATCCATTTTTTGAGCCATAGTGAAGGAAGAAATAGCAGTAGGGGATGCAAAGATAAGCATTAACGCTATAAGTTCTATATCTCTAAAACCTAACCATATACTTATAGGCATAAGAATACTAGGAACTACAATAAGTCTACCAGTTACACCTATAATAGTTTGTTTCAAGTGAGCTTTTACATCGGTGAAAGAAAAGGAACCACCAAGTAAAATAAGGGAAAGAGGTGTAGCAATTCGTGATATATCACTTATGGATTTTTCAATAGCTGTTGGAAGTTTTATTCCAAAGATAAGAAATAATAGTCCAATTGCTGATGTTATAATTAAAGGATTAGTAATAATTCCTTTTAGAGTATTTTTAATATCTAGCTTTCCGCATCTAAAAATTTCTAAGGATATCACTGCTAACATATTAAAAAAAGGAACAACAGTGGCTATTAGTATAGCTACAACACCAACTTTGTCTTCACTAAATAGGGAACATGCTACAGGTAGACCAAATATTATAAAGTTGCTACGAAATATACCTTGTATCAAAACACCACGTTTTTTATTATCCTTTTCAATAAGGGGAATGAGAATGCATAGTACTATAAAGGTAAGGGTAACACTTATAAGTGCAAAGCAAATAAGTTTCGGATTTATAGCTCCTTTTAAATCTGTTTTATATATATTATAAAATAACAATAGAGGCAAAAAAGCCTTAAAGGTGATACTATTCATAACCTTTAGAGTATTGTCATCAAACATTTTCAATCGCTTTAATATATATCCTAAAGCCATGGTAAGAAACAGTGGTAAAACTACATTAATTGATAAAATCAAATTTCCCATAATTAATATCCTTTCTAGTATTTTGTTAATCTATTTCTCATATTTTATATGGTTGTCCCAATTAATTGTATACAAAGTTAAAGTGTTTTTCAATGTATAAGTAATAATTGATAATATTTGTAATAGGTGTTAAAATAAAAATGTAGTCTTACTCTAAGGAAGTATCCAAGGAGGAAGAGTAATAGATTTAAATCGTTCTGAATTACATGAGGGTTAGCCCAAATGATAAGGCGGTGTCATAGGATAGCGATATACTATCTCTGCTCTCTATTGGGACGCAGAGAGTATTTTTTTGAGGGGAGCTTAAGCTTTGGAAACAAGAATCGCATTGATTGGAATTATAGTAGAGGATACTACAGCTACAGAAAAATTAAATAATATTTTACATGACTATGGACAATATATTGTTGGGAGAATGGGGGTACCATATCGCGACAAGGAGGTGTGTGTTATCAGCGTAATTATAGATGCAACTAATGATATTATTAGTTCATTATCTGGTAAGTTGGGTATGCTCGATGGTATTACTGTAAAAACGATCTATTCAAAGAAGTAGAGTAAATATATAAAATCAGAACGAATTAGGTATATATTAGAATAAAGCACTTAAAATCTTATTAAGAAAGAAGAGTAGATGTATGTATAATGTAAAATCTAAGGTAGCAACTGAATTTATTGAAGATGGAGAAATATTATCAACCCTTGAATATGCTAAGAAAAATAAAAATAATAAAGAGTTAATAAATAGTATTATAGAGAAGGCTAGAGAATGTAAAGGTTTAAACCACCAAGAAGCAGCAGTACTATTAGAATGTGATTTAGAAGAAGAAAATAAAAAGATAGAAGAGCTAGCTATGGAGATAAAGAATAAATTTTATGGTAATCGTATAGTTATGTTTGCTCCATTATACCTTTCTAATTACTGTGTTAATGGATGTATATACTGTCCGTATCACCATGGAAACAAACATATAGCTAGAAAGAAACTTACTCAAGAAGAGATTAAAAAGGAAGTAATTGCATTACAGGATCTTGGACATAAAAGACTTGCACTAGAAACAGGTGAAGATCCTATAAATTCTCCTATAGAATATGTATTAGAAAGTATAAAGACTATATATAGCATAAAACATAAAAATGGTGCTATAAGAAGAGTAAATGTAAATATTGCTGCTACTACTGTTGAGAATTATAGAAAATTAAAAGAAGCTGGAATAGGAACATATATATTATTCCAAGAAACTTATAATAAAAAATTATATGAAGAATTACATCCAACAGGACCAAAGCATGATTATAATTATCACACTGAAGCTATGGATAGAGCTATGGAGGGTGGTATAGATGACGTTGGTATAGGAGTTTTATTTGGATTAAACATGTATAAGTATGATTTTGTTGGATTACTTATGCATGCAGAGCATTTAGAAGCATCCATGGGAGTAGGACCACATACTATCAGTGTACCTAGAATTTGTCCTGCTGATGAAGTAAATCCAGAAGATTTTACTAATGGAATTTCTGATGATATATTTGCAAAGATTGTTGCAATCTTACGTATTTCAGTACCTTATACAGGAATTATTGTATCTACAAGGGAATCTCAAAAATCTAGAGAAAGAGTGCTTCATCTTGGAGTTTCTCAAATTAGTGGAGCTTCATGTACAAGTGTTGGAGGATATGCTCAGAAGGAAAAAGAAGAAGAAAATTCAGCACAATTTGATATCAGTGATACAAGAACTCTAGATGAAATTGTAAATTGGTTACTTGGCATGGGATATATTCCTAGTTTTTGTACTGCTTGTTATCGTGAAGGTAGAACAGGAGACAGATTTATGCAGTTAGTAAAATCAGGTCAAATTTCTAACTGTTGTTTACCTAACGCCCTAATGACTTTAAAAGAGTATCTAGAGGATTATGCATCTGAAGATACAAAAGCTAAAGGCGAAGAAGTCATAAAAAATGAAGCTATGAAAATTCCTAATCCTAAAGTTAAGGGTATTGTAGAGGAACACCTAAAAGAACTTAATGAAGGAAAACGTGATTTTAGATTCTAGATATAATAAAAATAGAGGGTTAGCCCTCTATTTTTTCATATCTTTAATTATACAAATTCCTTGAGTCATGGTACCCATTGGACAATAAACACACCAAGAACGTGGTTTATAAAGGGCCATGGTAATTATACCTAGGAAAGTTGAAGTTAACATTAAGCTATAGAAGCCAAAACTAAATTGAACTATCCAAGGAGAAACATAGGATAAATCTGTGAAGTTCCAAGGTAATTTAAAGGTCCAAAGTATAGTAAGAACTTCTTTTAGAGTATTTGTCCCTTGGAAAACTAAATATGTGTTAAATACCATACTAATGAACATAGTTAAAAAGAAAATTAAAAATCCGTATCTAAAATATTTAGATTTTAAAAATTTAGGCATAGGCTTATTTCTTGATAATTTTAATTTATTACCTAATAAATCTAATAGTTGTCCTCTACCACAATATTTATTGCAATAGCCTTTATTTCCTTTAACTATTGAAATTAATAAAGGTACGATAAAGCAAATTAACCCTAGCCAAGCAAAGAGTATATTAAATAACCCTAAAATTAAATATAGGGATGATAATATCCAAAGATATTCATAAAGATGCTTTTTCTTCCTTTTCATTAGTTGCCTCCTAGTTGTTTAATTTCTATAGTAGATGCAGGGCAAGCTTTAACACATTTTCCACATCCAACACATTTATCATAATCAACCTTTGAAAAAATACCCTTGTTAATAGCAATGGCTCCAAGGGGACAGACTTTTTCACAAGCACCACAGGCTACACAGTAGCTAGTATCCACATAAGCCTTCCTTTTAACAATTTTCTTTTCCATAAATTTATATCCTCCTGTTTTATAAATGTTGTAGTAAGCATATTATAACTGTATAATTAAAAGAAAATATGTGATATAGTCACACAAGCAATTTTTTAGGAGGATAATATGTTAAATAGTTTAGATGTATTTAATAAAAGACTTGAAGCTTTGTATGATGCTTATCCTGTATTAAAAAAAATAGATGATAGCCATGAAATTATAAGAAAAAATGTAATTTTTAAAAGTTTATTAAGTGAGGAGTATTTAAAAACAGATAGTGGAAACTGCATAGGTATGTTATTTGTTATAAGTGGAATTATAAAGGTTCAAAAAGTAACAGAAGAGGGAAATGAAACTAATTTATACAATGTAGAGCGTGGTGAGCTATGTCATGAAGCATTAAGCTGCTTTGTAAATTGTCAATCACTAAATATAGAAGGCATAGCCATGCAAGACTCTTTAATTGCTATTTTACCATCAGATATAGTGAAAGCCTATTTATTAAGTGATTTTAGATTTATGCAAGTTATATATAAAGATTTATATTCAAAATTTAGAGGGGTTATAGAAAACAAAGAAGCTAGAATTCATGAATCTTTAGAAAGTAGATTGGTTAAATTATTACTTAGTAAGAATACTAAAATAATTTATACAACCCATGGGGAACTTGCTTTTGAATTAGATTCTTCAAGAGAAGTAATAAGCAGAAAGCTTAAGGAACTAGAGAAAAAAGGATATTTATTAATATCAAGAGGTAAAATTCAATTACTAAAAGATTTAGAAGAACTATATAATTAGTAAAGAAATTATAATACAAAGATAACAACATAAACAAAAGAAAGGGTGAAGTTATATATGAAAGACAAAAGTTTAAGTAATGGTTTTTTAAATATAGTAAAAAAAATGAATAATGAAATAATAGGGCAAGGAGAATTCATTCATAAATTGTGCAATTATTTTAAAGAAAAGTTTGAAGAAGATAAGAAGGGCATATTACTTTTAGCTGGTAAACGAGGAACTTTTAAAAAAGCTAGTGTAAGGTTATTATTTGAAAAACTTAATGAGGAAGGAATAACTGAAGATTATCATATAGATGAAATAGATTTAGCTTCTTACAGTTTTAATTTAGGATATAATGCTTTTTTAAGTGACTTATATGAAAAACTAAATAGTAGTTCACAGGTAATAATGTTTAAAAATACTGAAAAAGCTTCAGAAAATATTTTAAATGTGTTATCAGAAATATATCCTAATACTTGTTTAAAGTTAAAAGATAACTACATTATGAAAAATAAGTTTCTTATTGAAGCAAAGATTAAGGATATAGACAATATAGGAGAATTTATCTGTCATAATAAGTTTTTCATATTTATTTATAATAGTGATGATAATGTAATAGGAGATGGAATTTTAGATAATAGGGAAGAGGTATTATATACTGAAAGCCTTACAGAAGAGGAACAAAATAAAGTAATTAGAAGAGAAGTGTTAAGGTCAATAGATGGTATACAAAAGCATATGCAAGGAAATATAGTTCTTGGAATAGAGAATAAAGATGAAGAGGAAGATAACTTTGGAATTTGTAGTTTCTTACAAGAAAACTTCATAGAAGATAGCAATTTTGGAATCAGTGAATATATATCCTATAAAATTTACAAACCAATTATGAACCTAATACAAAAAGAAGGACTTTATAATGAAAGTCAGATTTTAATATATGTAGATAAGAATGAGATATATTGCAAATCAGATGATGAAATATACAAGTTAGAAAACTATCTAGTACCTACCCTTGAAGAAGTAAAATATAAATTGGATTCTATAATAGGTATAGAGGAACTTAAGAATTTTATAATAAATGTTGAAAATAATTGGAAGGTACAAAAAATAAGAAAAAGACTTGGACTAAAAACTTCAAAGATATCTATGAATATGATATTTACGGGAAATGCAGGCACAGGAAAGACTAATGCAGCTAGGGTTACCTTTGAATATTTAAACGCCTTAGGTATATTATCTAAAGGTGTATTTGTAGAGGTGAGTAAAGCAGATTTCGTTACAGAGAACATTAATGATACAGCTAAGAGAACAAATGATATAATTAGTTCCGCCTTAGGAGGAGTACTATTTATAGATGAAGCATATTCCTTATGTGAAAGTGAAGAAGATAAGGTAGGTAAGGAAATAGTAGATGCATTACTTAAGGGCATTGAGGACAATAGAGATAATTTAATAGTCATATTAGCTGGTTATGAAAAGGATATGGAAAGATTTTTAACTATAAATCAAGGTCTAAAATCTAGATTTTCAAATACTATACACTTTAAAGATTACAATCCAGTAGAAATGTATGAAATAGCAGTTAACATAGCTAAATCTAAGGGGTATAGAATAACCAAAAATGTAAAAGCAGGGTTAATAGATTTATTTACAAGAAACCAAATTACAGGCAAAAATGATTTAGGTAATGCTAGGTTTGTAAGAAACATAGTGGAAAATGCAATAATTGATGCTTCTAAAAAGTATCTAACTAATAGTGATAAGGAAATTGATTTATTAGATAGAGATAACTTTAACTTTAGAGCAAATGCAAAGTTTGATTTAGAAGAAAAATTAAATGAAATAATAGGACTTGATGACGTTAAAAAACTATTAAGAAGTCAATATAAGCTTATAGTTGCTCAAGAAAAAAGGAAGTCTGTTGGAGTAAATACTAAGATAGAGCAAAATTTAAATATGGTATTTACAGGTAATCCAGGTACAGGTAAAACAAGCATAGCAAGATTAGTAGCTGAAATGCTAAATAGTATGGGACTATTAAAGGTAGGCCAACTAGTAGAAACTGATAGATCAAGTTTTGTATCAGAAATTCCAGGGGAAACCCCAAAGAAAACAGAAGAGAAGTTTAAAGAAGCTTTAGGTGGAGTATTATTTATTGATGAAGCATATACCCTTGCCAATGATTCATTAGGAATTGAAGCCATAGAGACTCTGTTAAAGTTAATTGAAGATTATTCTAAAGAAGTAATAGTGATATTAGCTGGGTATGAAGAAGAAATGGAAGAATTCTTCGATGTAAACATTGGATTAAGGTCAAGATTTCCATTATGGACTAATTTTGCAGACTATAATCCCAATGAACTTTTTGAGATGGCTGTAAAGCTTGTTGAAGCAAAGGGGTTTAAGTTATCTAAGAATGGATACATAGCTTTAAAGAAAAGCTTTGTTGAAATCTACAATAACTCAGATGCACAATCAGGAAATGGAAGGATGGTTAGAAATTATGTGGAAAAACTAATCAGAAATCAAAGCATAAGAATTGTAGAAGAGGATATCAGTGTCTATGAGATGAACCTTATAACTGCTAAGGATGTAGAAAATATAAATGTTATTGAAGATGATAATATCTTTAATCTAGATAGTAGATTAGAGCTATTAGTTGGTAATGAGGATGCAAAGGAATTTTTGAAAAATCAATATAAGCTTTTAAAAGTTAGAGAAAGAAGAAAGAAATTAGGATTAGGCTCAGATATCAATAGATATATGAATATAATATTTACAGGGGAAAATGGAACAGGGAAGAAAACTGTAGCTAATATTCTCTCAGAAATGTATTATAGTATGGGAATAGTTAAAGCCAAAAACATTGTAGAAATGGATAAATATGAATTCATGGCAATGATTAATAAGGGAATAAAAATTGAAGATATATTTAGTAAATTTTCAGGGAAAATGCTATTTCTAAATAGGGTAGACCTTCTCCTAGAGGAACAGCAATATAATAAAATAGTATCAGATTTCATTAAATTCTTAGATAAAAATAATAAGGTTATATTAATCCTTTCAGGAGAAAAAGAAGGGATGAAAAAACTAGTATTATCTAATCCAGCCTTTAACTATAGATTTCCAACTTGGTTTGATTTTGAAGATTATGATTATATGGGACTATGTAATATAGCATTAAGTATATTAAGTAAAAAGGGATATTCTTTATCGAAGGATGCAGAAGAGGAAATTAATAAAACTATAATAGACATATACGGTAATCCAAATTTAGTAATAAAAAATGGATTAATGATAAAACAGTATTTAGATAATCTTATAAGAACTCAGAGTATTAGAATATGTGATGAAGAATTTAGTAGAGATAGTATAAATTTTATAACCTTAGATGATATTATAAACAGTAAGAAAGAATTTTTAAAAAGAAATATTGTAAAGTAGTAAAATAAAGTAGTAAAGAACTATATCAAGATATGTTTTGATATAGTTCTTTACTTTAGTATAAAATTTATAAGCTTGATATATAGAATTTGTATTAACAATTAATAAGTATTAACAGTATCTAAGTAGGCATTATTATTCCACAAGCTAATCGTTTCCCAGAATTACCAGCAGGTTGACTAGTAAAGTCATCAGCATTTTCATGGATTATGATAGCTTTTCCAACAATATCTTTTATAGAAAATCTGCTTAAATAAACATCCATTGCAGCAATACCATTTGATGACATTAGTGGTGGAAGATCTCCATAATGATAAGGGTGAGGTTCATTTGTTGGATTCCAATGTCCACCAGTAGTTTTAAAAGGATCACTTGGATCACCTATATTACAACTTTCAAACTCATGAATATGAAATCCATGGAAAAGTGAAGGTTTTCCTTCAGAGTTGTATCTTGGAATACCAGTAATATATACTCTAAGAATTATCCCATCATCTAAACAGCAAAATAATGCTCTGCCACGTAGTTCAGGAGCTAAAGGTCCACCTTCAATTACTGCATAAGCTGTTGGTTCAGGCATACCATGATTCATAATTATATCGTTAATACTAAATTTATCATTAGCCATTCTCATATTAATACACTCCATTTTATTGATACAATATAATTTATAATATGTTGTAGTAAGTTGGTATGTGAACGCAAAATATAAATATTTTATGCACTTTGTTAAATTTAGTTTAATTAAATAAAATTTATGTAAATTTGATTTTAATCAACCGAAAATATATAATAGATATATAAGGAAGAGGAGGGATATAAATGGAAGTTCTTATATTTGTATTAAATGACCCAAGAGATTTAGAGGAAATAATGGTTGAATTCACTAACATAGGTATAAGTGGGTCTACAATTATTGATACTGTAGGGATGGCTAATATTTTATCTAGTTGTGAAGATGCAAGTATGTTTTCTTCACTTCAATTGTTATTAAACAAAGGAAGGTCATCTAATAAAACAGTATTTACCGTTTTAAAGAAAGAAAGAATAGAACAAGCACTAGAAATTATTAACAAAGTAACTGGAGGATTAAATGGTCCAGGTAATGGAATAGCATTTACAATTCCGGTTAATAGAGTAATTGGAGGTAGCTTTCAACAAAAATAGGAGGGACTGAAGTTAAAGATGAATTGGTTATATGTACTAGGGATAGTAATACTTGCAGGTATATTTTTAGGATTACTAGTAAGTTATATTAAACTACCAAAGGTAACAGGATACTTAGTAGCAGGGATAATAATAGGACCTTTTGTTTTAAAGATTGTACCTACTGAAGCTATCCATGGATTAACAGTTATTTCAGAGGCAGCCTTAGGGTTTATTGCTTATAGTATAGGTAGTTCTCTTAATTTTAAGGATTTAAAGAAAATTGGTTCTGGAATTATAATTATAGCTTTATTTGAAGCACTTATGGCAGTAGTAGTTGTAACTTTAGTTATGATAACAGTATTTAAGCAACCATTAGCTTTTAGTTTATCTTTAGGCGCAATAGCTTCAGCAACAGCACCTGCAGCTACAATTATGGTTCTAAAGCAATATAGAGCTAAGGGACCCTTAGTAAATACTCTTATACCAGTAGTTGCTATAGATGATGCCATTGCAGTTATAGCCTTTGGAATAGCTTTATCTATTGCAAAAGCTTTAACAAATGGTACAGGAGCTTTGACAGTGATGTCAATAATGAATCCTTTTATAGAGATTATAGGATCTGCTGTTTTAGGAATAATACTAGGATTTGTGTTAGCATTTATTAATAGGTTATCTAACAGTAGAGAGCAAACTATGAGCATGGCTATAGGTGTAATTTTATTAGCTATAGGCCTAGCTAACAAATTACATTTGTCTGGATTATTAACTTGTATGGTTATGGGTGGAACCATTAGTAACATTACCGATGGTAAAACTAAATTACTTACTGTATTAGATGAATTTACTAATCCAATATTTATAGCATTCTTTACCATATCAGGATTAGAACTAGATATGTCAGTTTTGAAGACTGTAGGTATAATTGGAGCTGGCTATGTAATAGCTAGAGTTATTGGTAAAGTTTTAGGAGCTTATTTAGGAGCTAAGATAGCTAAATCAGAACCTATAGTTCAAAAATACTTAGGATTAACTTTAGTACCACAGGCAGGAGTAGCTATTGGACTAGCACTTATAGTTCAAAATGAATTACCAGCTTATGGTACCCAAATTAGAACTATAATATTGGCAGGAACTGTTATATATGAGTTAATAGGCCCACTATGTACTAAAATTGCAATATTTAAAGCAGGTGAAGCAAATAAAGCTTAATAATAAATATGGTTCATGTATAACATCATTGATTTGGCTTTAAATTCACTATAAACAATGATATAATGAATGTATAAAATTAAATATATTTTATGGTTTTAAAGTTTATTCTTTAAATTAAAAGGGAAGTTGGTGAAAATCCAACACGAACCCGTCACTGTAACAAGGAGTGTATTCTAGATAAGCCACTGTTAACTTAGTTAATGGGAAGGTTAGAATACATGTTGATATGAAGTCAGGAGACCTGCCATAGGATATAGACCAAAAAACCCACGGGGAAACTGGGAGGTGTCTAACATGAAAGATGTATTTAGTGCTTTTCATAAGAGAAACTACTTTTGTAAATCTTTTAATTGTTATACTAGACATCCCGTATAGGATGTCTTTTTTCATGTATAAAAACATAAGTTTATATACATGAAATGCAGGGGAGTGATTAATCTTAAGGTCATTAATAATATTAGCTAAGACAAGGAGATTACAATGAGTAGTATATATGTAACTAAACAATTTATCTCTGATAGTAATATCAAAGAAAAACTAGGTCAAGTATCATTAATTCTTTTAGGAAGTTTAATTTATTCTTTAAGTGTAAATATGTTTATAGTTCCACATAAGTTTTTAAGTGGGGGAGTAGCTGGGATAGCATTACTTTTACAATATGTAACAGATATTCCTTCAGGGTATTTTACATTGTTTATCAATATACCTATATTTTGTTTTGGAATTAAGGTAATTAATAAGGAATTTGGGTTTTTAAGTTTTATTGGTATGATATCAATGTCCATATTTTTAATATTAACTGAAGATATAACTAGATTTATTAAAGTAGATGATTTATTAATATCATGCATAAGTGGAGGAGTTTTATGTGGTTTTGGTATGGCCATAATATTTTTAAATAAGGCTTCAGAAGGTGGAACGGATATAATAGCTATTGCTTTAAAGAAAAAGTATGGTGTTAATTTAGCTTCTATGACATTTATATTAAATGGAGTCATTGTTTTTACAGGGTTAATTTTAAATGATCTAACTATAACTATCTATACGTTAATATCTCTATTTATAAGAGCCTATATTCTAGATAACGCTATTACTATGACTAATGAGAGAAAATTAATTATAGTGATAAGTAATAATCCAGAGGAAATAAAAAATTCTATCTTGGAACTTTTGGGAAGAGGTGTTACCTTTCTTCATGGAGAAGGTGCTTTTACAGGAGAGAAAAAGAAAGTTATATATTCTATAATGAGTTCTAAACAAGTGGAAAAGGCCAAGAAAGCTATACTAGATATTGATGCTAATGCAGTGATATCCATAATGAATGTGAATGAAGCTCATGGAAAGGGATTTAAACAGTTATCTTTTTAAGACGTAATTTAAATAAATATAAGAAAAAAGTGCTAGTCTTTTATAAGATCAGCACTTTTTTAAATTTAAATTTCATTTTGCATTAGCCATTTACTACAGCTAAGATAGTGTCCTCAGGAGTAAGAAGGGTTACTTCACTTGGAATATTAATATCTTTAGCTAGTAGTTTATCATTAAATTGCATATTAGCTACATTAACTTCAATATATTCTGGAATCTTTTCTACATTTCCTTGAAAATCAAGATATGGTCTAAAGGTTTCTAAAACTAGTCTTTTAGATTCCAAATTTTCTTGACCTATATAATTTATAGGAATAGTTAGTTTAATTACTTCATTTGGTTTAACATATTGTAAATCAAAATGTATAATTTCGTGTAGATTGTTTTTTTGAATATCTTTAACTACACAGTTTAGAGTTTTTCCCTCTAAATCAATAGGTATGATAGAACCACTAAAACTGCCTTTTAACATTTTTAACAGTTCAGTTTTATTCATCTTAGCAGAGATAGGTTCTTCTAAAAATTCACCATAGATTACGCAAGGTACTTCTCCCAAATTTCTAAGCTTCTTTAAATTCTCCTTTGAGCTTCTTTCATATACTTTAAATGTTGTACTTTTCATAATAAATCCCTCACTTATTTTTAATAATTTTTTGTTGATTTATTAAGCTCAGTATATAAATGAATCTAAGCACTATTAATTACACACAGAGCTTATACAAAGCCCACATATGCATCAACCTCCTTAAATATACTTATACCATGATAACATATATTAAGGAAAAAGCAAAATTCATAAAATATTAGAATAGATAATACTTTACAATGTAAATATATACATATATAATTATACATAGATATACTATGTATAGTAAACCGAGGTAAGGGGTGGAATTATGAAAATAAATAAAGAACTTTTGAAAGGAAGCACGACAATACTTATATTAAGTCTACTTAATCGAAAAAATATGTACGGATATGAAATGATTAAGGAGATAGAAGAAAGGTCTAAGGGTATTTTCTCTTTTAAAGAGGGAACGCTATATCCTATTCTTCATAGTTTAGAAAATGAAAATTTTATAGAAGCTTACTGGGATGAAGGCGAAGGAAAGCGTAAGAGAAAATATTACAAGATAACGGAAAATGGTAACAAAATTCTCAAAGAAAAAGAAGCAGAATGGAAATTGTTTAGTTCTACAGTTAATGAAGTATTAGGGGAGGGAGATTTATGTCTACAGTAAACCATCCGAAGGTAGAAAAGTATATAGAAGAAGTATGTGGATTAGTTAAAAATAAAAGAGTTCATAAAAATATAAAAGAGGAACTTATAGATCACATAGAAGAGATTATACAAGAGTACAGAGATGTTGGAATAACGGAGGAGGAAGCTATAGATAAAGCTATTATGCAAATGGGTTCATACGAAGTTATAGGAAGGGATTTGAATATGGTTCATAAAGCATCTCCTGATTGGATGCTTTTAGGTATAACCGCTATATTTATATTAGTTAGCATATTTACTTTAGGCTTCATTCAGAAGAATAATGCATTGACACACAGTTCATATGCTAATTTTTTAGGTAAGACTATAATTTATGCATCAGGAGGAATTATATTAACAGCAGTTTTACTTAAAATTGATTATAGAAAATTAAAAAAGTACTCTAAATATGTTTATAGTGGAGTAATAATTCTGTTAATATCCCAAATCTTTATAAATACAGGCTATATAAATGGAGAAATTGGCTGGATAGTTATTGGGCCAATTAGTTTTAATGCTTTTAATATAGCACCTTTTTTTCTAATCATTGCTTTAGCTGGAATGCTTGATAAGTGGAATTGGAATGAGATTAAAAGTATATTAAAAGGGATTTTTATTGCTTTTGTACCAATAATATTTTTTATTATTGGAAATGCTTCAGTTAGCATTATTATATATGCCATATCAGCTATTACTTTGATGATTATATCAGGTGTGAAATTAAAACATATTATAACTTCCTTTGGAGCTATGGGGGTTATCTTTTTATCTTGTATGGTTAGTGAACCTTACAGAATAAAAAGATTTCATGTGCTTTTTAATCCTTCATTAGATGTAGATGGAATGGGATGGATTTATAATCAACTAGTTAAATTAAGGGAATCGGCGGGATTGTTTGGACAGGGAGCAAATTTTATACCAAATATGTTGCCAGAAATTCATACAGACTTTATATTTACCTATATAGTTTATTCTTTTGGATGGATTGCTGGAATAATACTAATTTCTTTAATTTTAGCATTCATAATAAGAATGGGTATAATAGGAAAAAGTACTAAAGAAACCTATGGTAAATTACTAGTAAGTGGATTTTGTGCATTATTTATAGTGCAGTTTTTACTAAGTATTTCTGTTAGCTTGACATTAGCACCTACAGTTTCAGTAAGCATGCCATTTATTAGTTATGGTGGAAGCCAACTTTTAATTAATATTTTAGCTATAGGTTTAGTATCTAATGTATGCAAGTGGAGAAATACGCCATATGATGCAGAAGTTAATTAGGTTTTTAATAAAATAAAAATTATGATTTACTATTATTATATAATAAAAGTATTAAGAAAATTTGTTGACATACATATATAATGATGGTAGTATTTAATAAAATATAACACTTAGGAGAATTAAAATGAGTAGAGAAATTAACTTTAAATCAACAAAAGTTAATATGGCATATTATCTTAGCTATTATAGATAGGGTTTGTATTTATAAACAATTATAGATGCAAGCCAGTTTAACAAATTTGGTTTGTGTCTATGATGGTTAGGAAGATTTGCTATACTCAAATGTTTAGTGATTAGACCACATAGATATATCTATGTGGTTTTTATATTTGATGCCTTCTTATTTAAACCACATGGAATCAATCTATGTGGTTTTATTTATTTTAGGAAGGAGATTAGAACATGAAAAACAGAGAGAACTTTACAAGTAGAGCAGGATTTGTGATATCTTGTATTGGAGCAGCAGTAGGACTTGGAAATATATGGATGTTTCCTTACAGGTTAGGTCAAAATGGGGGAGCTGTATTTTTAATACCATACTTTATTTTTGTACTTATACTAGGATCAACAGGGTTAATTACAGAGTTTGCCTTTGGAAGAGGTGCTGAGGGAGGAGCTTTAACAGGAATTAAAAAAGGATTTAAGAATAAAGGTTTAAAGGGAGGAACTCTCTTTGGATTTATACCAGCCATAGGACTTGCAGGAGTGTTTATGTTTTATAATGTGGTAGTAGGTTGGATAATTAAGTATTTAGGACTTAGCCTTAGTGGAAATATAAAAAATATTGATATACCTAAGTACTTTGAAAGTTTTGCAGGAAGCACCCAAACTATACCATGGAATTTACTAGCAATAGTACTAGCCTTGATAATTGTATGTATGGGTATATCTAAGGGAATTGAAAAAATAAATAAAATTATAATGCCTATACTTTTTGGAATTTTTATATTGTTAGCTATTAGATCATTAACTTTACCTGGAGCTATAGATGGGGTGAAGTACCTATTAACACCACAATGGTCATACCTATTTAAAATAAATACATGGGTAATGGCACTTGGTCAAGCCTTCTTCACAGTATCTTTAAATGGATGCGGAATGGTGGTATATGGTAGTTACATAGAGAAGGATTTAGACATTCCAAGGTCTGCAGTGAGTACTGCTGTACTTGATACTATTGCGGCATTATTAGCATCCTTTGTTATTATGCCAGCAGTATTTGCCTTTGGCTTAGATCCAGCAGCAGGTCCACCTCTATTATTTATAACAATACCAACTATATTTAAAGCTATCCCTGGTGGACAAATACTTATGATACTATTCTTTTTAAGTGTATTATTTGCAGCAATTAGTTCTTCAATAAATATGCTAGAAGGGCCAGTAGAATCTTTTATGGCACAAACAAAATTAAGCAGAAAAACAGCTACTATTTTAATAGCTGTAGTGTCATTTGTATTATCAATACCTTTAAATTTAAATATGAATTTGTTTAGCAACTTTGCAGATGTAATTACTATAGTAATATCACCATTAGCTGCACTGTTAGTATTTATAGTATTTTACTTTATGTACAACAAAGAACAGGTGTTAGAAGAAATAAATAGAGGTGCTAAGAGAAAGTTAGGAAATAAATTTTTTATGTTTTCAAAATATGGGTTTACCCTTATAACAGTATTGGTAATAATACTAGGAATAATTTATGGTGGGATATAAGTCTGTTTATACTAATTTTAGATGTGGATTTTCCTATTTTAAAGAGGGTAATAACTATATATTCTAAATAGTAAATTCTCTGAAACCCGCATGAACAGAAGAACTAGTTAACTATTTTCATAGTTAACTAGTTTTATATATTAATATTTATATAGTTTTATAGGTTTATAGGTAAATATTTAAATAGTTTTATTAATATACTTTTATGAAATGCTAAAGAATTTTTTTATTTCATCAATTCTTTCTAAAGCTATATTATATCCGTGGTTATAGGCGTGTTTAATTTTATTAAGATCTTTTTCAAAGCTATCAATACCATCTTCTGCAGTAGGTCTTAAAATTATAGCTTTGCCATCTCTTTCAAGTTGTTCACAATACTTAACTCTATCATTGTAAAGCTCATGACGTGTAAGAAGAGGCTTTACTAAATTAGGATATTTCTTTTTTAAAACTTTAGCAGCAAAAATATTGCCTTTACCTAATTCTTTAATATACCCCTTAGGTCTAGTTAGAATAATTAGATGCTTTTCATTTCCATCTTCCATGGCTTTTAATACAGGAATAGGATCACAGATGCCTCCATCAAAATATTCATTATCATTAATTATAGCTGGAGGAAAGAAAAGAGGTATAGCACAACTAGCTCTTAACATATTGCATTTTTCATCTAAATCTTTACCATTTAAATATTCGGTAACTCCAGTTTTAGCATTAGTCACACCAACTAAAATTTTACCTTCATAGCTTTTAAAGGTATCCATATCAAAAGGATAAATCTTATTAGGTAACTCATCAAAAGCAAAATCTAAACCAAATAAGCTTTTACATTTAAAAAAGTTTCTAAAGCCTATATATCTTTTATCATGTCTATGGTTAATTAGAATATCATAGTTTCTTTTCTTTTGTTTTGATATATATGAAAAGCCGTTGGTAATACCTGCTGAAACGCCAATGCAATAAGGAAACATAATATCATTATCTAAAAGGGCATCCATTATACCAGCGCTAAAAATAGGTCTAAAGGTTCCACCTTCAAGAATTAAACTACTCATGATGTCAACTCCTTAAAATTAAATTTGTTAGATTGTTTTCTTACATAATTAAATTAAGATATTATTTTAATTATGATTCTTTAGAATAAACTCCATATTTTATTATACCTATATCTCCATAGAAAGTTAAGATATATTAATTTGAAAATAAGCTATGATATAATTATATCTATAAATTACTAATAGGTATTGTAGTATAAGTTATAGATAAAAAACAAAGGAGGACTATATATGTATTTAGTAAGTTCATGTTTAGCAGGAGTCAATTGTAGATATAATGGAAGTAATAGTGAGAATAAATATGTAGCCGAATTAGTAAAAGCAGGAAAAGCTATAGCGATATGTCCAGAACAATTAGCTGGTTTGCCCACTCCAAGGGCGTGTTGTGAGATTTTTATAGATGAAAATTCTAATAAAAGAGTAATTAGTAAGGACGGTATAGATTTAACCGAAAGTTTTTTAAAGGGAGCAGAGAAAACTTTAGGAATTATTAAAGCTGCTGGTATAAAGAAGGCAATACTACAGTCTAGAAGTCCTTCATGTGGGTACGGTATGGTATATGATGGAACATTTTCAGGAAAACTAATAGAAGGCAATGGATTAGTAGCAGAATTATTAATGAAAAATGGGATTGAAGTCTATACAGAAAATGATTTAGATAAAATATAATGTTATTATTTTAATTATTGATATGAAAGGTATGAAGATAAACTTTATTTTAAAAGTTTATATTTAAGTTAGGGGGTGATTAGCATAGAATACATAAAAGCAAAAAAATTAATATCTCAATATATACCTAATAATTCATGGTTTGATATCAATTATAATATGAATATCTATAAAGGATGTTGCCATGGATGTATTTATTGTGACTCCAGAAGTGAATGTTATCAAATAGAAGATTTTGATAGAGTTAGAGCAAAAGAAAAAGCTGTAGAAGCTATAGGAAAAGAACTTAAAGGGAAAAGGAAAAAAGGTGTAATAGGAACAGGCGCTATGAGTGATCCTTACAATCCATTTGAAAAAGAATATGAGCTAACAAGGGAAGCTTTGAAGGAGATTACTAGGTATAATTTTGGAGTTTCCATTGCCACCAAGAGCCCTTTAATTACTAGAGATATTGATATATTAAAGGAGATTTCAAGGCGCTCTCCTGTGTTAATAAAAATAACTGTAACTACCTTTGATGATGATTTATGTAAAAGGATAGAACCTAATGTGGCACCTAGTAGCCAAAGGTTTAAGGCTATAAAACAGCTTAGTGATAGTGGGATATATACAGGAATATTGCTTATGCCAATTCTTCCTTTTATTAATGATTCAGAAGATAATATAAGAAATATAGTTAGAGAAGCTCATAATTCAGGAGCTAAATTTATATTTGCTTATGGAATGGGGCTTACCCTTAGAGGGAATCAAAGGGCCTATTACTATGAACAATTAAGTAGACTATTTCAAAGGGAGAACTTAGTTAGAAAATATATTCATACCTATGGTGATAGATATGAATGTGAATCTTCTAATGGAAAGAAGCTTTGGAAGACCTTCACTGAAGAATGTAATAAATATGGAATTATATACAAAATGAAGGATATAATCAAGGATTATAGAAAGAATTATGAAGAGGAACAGCTGAGCTTATTTTAAGACTATTAAGATAAAATATTAGATTTACCTTACTTAATCTATGTTTCAATATATGATAAAATGTATATAGTATTTAATTAAAAGGGGGAAATGGTTTGTCTTATGTATGTTAAGGCAAAATCTATATAGTTAAAATGAAGGATATTAAATCAATATTCTATTGGATAATAGGATTTTTACTTGCGGATGGCTTTAGATATTTACTTAGGGATGTAGATATTCCAGAGATTTTTAAATGGGCATTAGGAATAGTTATAATTCTTGGAGGCTATATCCTTATAAATAAATTATTTATAAAAGATAGAAGCAAAGAAGAAATATAAACTAAAGGAAAAAATTTATTTTAAGGGGATGAAGATATGCACTTTGATGAGGAGTCAAAAAAATGGGATACAGAATGTAGGGTTCAAAGAGCAAAGAAAATTAGTACTGAAATAGAAAACTATTTGGATAAAGATAACAATTTAAGAGCCTTAGAATTTGGATGTGGTACAGGGCTTATATCAGAAAATTTAACTCATAGATTTTCTGATATATTGATGATGGATTTATCTGAAGGAATGATAGAACAGTTAAAATTAAAAATAGAAAAAAACAAAATAAAAAATATGAAAACTTGGTGTGGGGATTTATTTCAATTTAACGATAATAAAAAGTTTGATGTGATTTATACATCTATGGTTTTTCACCATATAGAAGATCTACCAAAGGTAATAAAGAAGCTATATGATTTGCTAAATAAAGAGGGCAAATTAATAGTTGTAGATCTATGTCCTGATAATGGTGGTTTCCATGATGAAGTACAGGATTTTAGTGGACATAATGGATTTAAGCTTACAGAAATGGAAGGCTTAATAGAAGAAGCTGGGCTTGAAGTCATAGGTTCAAAAATATTTTATTCAGGAATGAAGAAAAGTGAAGGTAAGGAGCAACCATATCAGTTATTTAGTATGTGTGGTATAAGAAAGTAAATATATGTTACGAAGTTTTCTCAATTATAGATTAGATTTTAGAGTATATGCAATATTTCTTTTCTGTTGAAACTACATTATTATTTATTGACTTAATTTCAAATATTTGCTATAGTGATTTTATCAAATATAGGAGGTACAACAATGAAATTGTGTAATTGCTAATTAATTTTCATAATTGAAAATTGATGAAAGAAAGAATAAAATGCCTAATCATTAGGTTTTTTTGTGTACTTCTTTTAAATTGGCAATTAAAAGACATACCTCTTATAGAACTAAAATTGTATTTATGTTTTATATAGACGTTAAGTTTATTAGGACAGGAGCTATAGTAATTGGAGATTGTATATATTTATTTTTATTGCATTAAATATATAGTTCTTATTAGATAAACTTATTTAAGTATAAAATTGATTACAGATTTTTAGGCTACAAGAAAGCAGTGCTTTTTTGTAGCCTTTTGTTTTATATTTAATAAATCAATGGTTAGGCCTCAAAACTTATTTTAAGGAGGCTATATCAATGGATAAAACATTGAAGTTTGCACATGAAGAAGATGTAATTTGTGCAATGGAGTTAGTTTATGAACATGAAATCAGAAATATGTTAATTTCAAATATATTTGGGTTAAATAAAGCCTTATCATTTATTAATTTTGCTTGTATTAATGATACTGATAATGTAATTACAATAGGCTCACATTTAGAGATTACCACATTACTAATATCATATATCTATGCACCACAAAAGTTAGTGACACAGATTTCAGATATAAGTTGTGGTATTGATAATGGAGTATTTAAAAATATCAATGAACTTTTATCAGGTTATAAATATACAGAAATTATTAGCTCTAATTTTGATATAGGACTTGTAGAATATGAGAAGGAATCTTTTGACGTAGCAATTTTGGGTTTTGCTAATTTAATTAATATCTCAGAAGAAGTACAGATAAACAGGTTTAGTCTTGAAACTGGAATAGAATATGAGATGTTTGAAAGGTTATTAGCAAAGTCCAGTAAGTTGTTAAAAAAAGATGGAAGATTAGTAGTACTTACGAAACCAGGATGGATATTAAAGTTATGGAGTTTAATTCATGACCTTGGTTTACAATTAGAATATGATAGCTATAGTCTATACGTTGATAGTAATAGACATCCTAATGGATTTATTTGGTTAAGGTTCATTAAAAGAGATATAAATTTTAATCTGGAATTGCATAAGAGGAATATACTATCTTTAATGCATGATAACAACATTGATAGACTGTATGCTCATAGGAATAATTTAATATTTCCATATGTGGAGCTCTCCTATAGTAATTCTGAAGCCTATGTTAAATTAAATCAGAATTTAGAGTATATGCAATATTTCTTTTCCGTTGAAACTACAGCAAATCTAGCGGAATTGTGTGAAGGATATACAGCATGTCTAGTTACTCCATCCGTAGCACAGTATGCATATAAGATAAATAAAAACATAGTCCTTTTTGAACGAGATAACAGATTTAGAGAAAATGGTGGTCTAAAATTTGTAAAATTTGATTTGAATATTGGTTTAACAAAATTTTTACAGAATAAATATTTAAAAAAATTTGATAGAGTTATATGTGATCCACCATTCGATATCAAATTGGATGTTTTAGCAAATGATATTGTTGAATTGTTAAAGCAAGATAGAAAAAGTGTTGCTTATATAATATTTCCTAATAACAGAAAGAGTAGTTTAATCAATGCTATGAAGGTTAGAGGGTTATTATTAGAAGAGGAAACTCAAAAAATAAGTATAGAGTATTCTAGGCCACCTAAGATAGTTAGGGTTAATGGTAAAGATGCCATTCAATTATATAAGTTTATTTATGTAATTTAAAACATTTTTATGGAAGATGGAGCAGTTAAGGTTAAAAATAGATAAGAATAAATGTCTATTAATAATTATCAGTAAATTTAAACTTAAAATTTAATTGAAGGTCTTTAAAAAATTTAATAATTTATATTATTGACCACGTGGTTTGTTTTTGATAATATATAATAGACCGTGTGGTCAATATTTATATTTGGAGGGTATTATGAATCAAAAAGAGAAAAGTCAGATAAGTAAAGATAAAATATTAAATGCTGCCATAGCGGAGTTTGGAACAAAGACATATGAAAATGCTTCGCTGAATAATATATGCAACGATAACAAAATTTCAAAGGGACTTATCTATCACTATTTTAAAAATAAAGATGAGTTATTTTTAAAATGTGTTAAGGTTTGCTTTGATGAGCTTGTAGATTATCTTAGTAAAGAAGAATTTGACCAATTGGATTTTCAGAAGTACATGCAAAATTATTTTGATTTAAGGTATCGTTTTTTTAAAGAGAATAATTATTACAGTCATATATTCTTTCATGCAATTTTACAACCACCTGTACATTTGAAAGAACAAGTCAAAGACTTAAGAGCTAATTTTGACACACTTAATATAAGTCACTATCGCATGGCCTTAAGTAATGTAACACTACGAGATAATATTACAGAAGAAGAAGCAATGGAATACTTCTTTGTTTTTCAAGAAATGTTCAATGGTTATTTTCAAAGTAAAGCTTATGAAAATCTGGACTTTAATTCACTAATAGAAATGCACCAACTGAAACTGTCAAAAATACTAAATATTATGCTTTATGGTATTTCAAAGGAGGAGTAGAAATAATGATATTATTAATTTTAAGGATTTTAGTGGCAATTGCAATTGCTTTTATTGTAGGTAAGCTTGTTTCAAAGATAAAGTTGCCTGCTATTCTAGGATGGTTACTTACAGGTATGATACTTGGACCACATGCATTTGGAGTTGTAAATGATGCAGTTTTAAATGCTCATTGGTATGAACCAATTATGCATATTTTAGAATGTGTAGTGGGACTTTTAATAGGCACGGAGCTTGTTTGGAAGAAAATTAAAAAATCGGGCAAGCAAATTATCATAACAACATTAACCCAATCATTAGGAACATTTTTTGTTGTGAGCTTGGTATTTGGGGTTGTATTTTATTTTGTAGGATTTCCTATTTATCTTGCATTTATATTTGGAGGTATTGCTCTTGCAACTGCACCAGCACCAGCACTTTCTATTGTGCGTGAGTTTAAAACAGACGGACCTGTAACTAAAACATTAATTCCTATGGCAGCCCTTGACGATATGGTAGGAGTAATTGTATTTTTTTCAACTATTTCTATTATATCTGCCAATCTATCTGAGCAAAAACTACCGGCTTATATGATATTACTTGTAGTTTTATTACCAATTATTATTGGGATTGTTGTAGGATTGCTTGCAGGAGTTGTACTGAAAAGAGAACGTTCAACAAAAGTAACTGTATTGCTACTGAGTGCAACCATACTAATATCAGCAGGTGTTGGTTTTATATTTAATGATTTAGTTTTACCAAAGCCTGTACTTAACTTTATGCTTATTGGTATGGCTTTCTCAGCAACGTTTTCTAATATGATTTCAGAAGAACGTCTAGAGCGGATTATGAACTCATTTAATCCTATTCTTGGTATTTCTATGATTGTAGTTATCTTAAATCTGGGAACACCGCTTGACTATCATCTGATTTTAGGTGCCGGACTATTTACTGCAATTTATATCATCTCAAGAGCTGTAGGTAAATATGGTGGAGCATTATTCGGAGCTGTTATAACAGATTCACCAGAAACCGTAAAAAAATATTTAGGACTCACATTGCTTCCTCATTCAGGTGTATCTCTCGTATTTACAGGTATAGCTGTTTCTGTTCTATCAGGACCAGCACCAGAATACGCTAAGGTCATCCAAGGAACAATTGCGGCGGCAGCGGTTATTAACGAGGTTATCGCAGTTATAGCATCTAAAAAGGCTTTTGAGTGGGCAGGAGAATTTAATAAAAAAGAGGAAATTAGCAATGAATGAGATAATATATAGAGAAATCAAAAAAGATGATTATGAAACCGTTAAATCTATAATAAATGAGAGTTTTGGACTTTATAGGTATATTGATAATGAAAAGGTATTAAAAAATCTTTTAAAATTATACTTACAAAGCTGTTTAGCAGAGAAAACCTTTAGCTGTGTTGCAGAAAAAGACGGAAATATTGTTGGTGTGATTTTAGGAAAGTCTAAAAATGATTATAAAATATTGACTCATTTAAAAAATATTTTAGGAGTAGTATTGTATAATTCAATAACGACATTAAAAGCTATACAATATAAAAGTAATATAAGTGATTATAGAAATATGCATCACATTTATCATAAGCTTCTTGCTGGTAGAGAGGCGGAGTTTGATGGAGTATTGACACTATTTGCCGTTACAGAAGACTGTAGAGGATTGGGTGTAGGTAAGAAACTACTTTCAAATCTTTGTGATTATTTACGAAATCACAACACAAAACATATTTATTTATACACAGACTCAACCTGTAATTATGGTTTTTATGATAGTCAAGGGTTTGAACGTTTAGCTGAAAAAAGTTTTGAAACAACCTGTGAGAGTAAACTTGTTACAATGAATGTTTTTTTATATGGATACAAAGTTGAATAAATAAATTAAGCCACTTAATATGAAGAAATTCAAATTGAGTGGTTTTTTGTAATAGGGATTTTAATTATTATAACAATATTAGATTGTTATAATATATCTACTAGTAAAAAGTTATTTATATAAATAAAGTTTTAGGGGAAGTTGCATTTATAACTGAAACATAAAAGAATATTGTGGTAAAATAAATCTAATGATATTGTACAATAAAGGGGAAGTTTATAGTGAAAAAAACCATAGGAATTTTTGCTCATGTTGATGCAGGTAAAACTACATTTTCTGAGCAATTACTTTATCATACAAAGAGTATAAAAACTAGAGGAAGAGTTGACCACAAAGAAGCTTTTCTAGATAGTCATAATATAGAAAGAGAAAGGGGTATTACAGTTTTTTCTGATATTGGAATTTTTAATTATGAAGATTCAGAATATTATTTAATAGATACTCCAGGACATATAGATTTTTCGCCAGAGATGGAGAGAGCTATGGGGGTTCTAGATTATGCTATCCTTTTAATAAGTGCAGTAGAGGGAGTGCAAGGTCACACAGAGACAGTATGGCAGCTACTAAGAAAAAATAATATACCTACTTTTATATTTATAAATAAAACAGATAGAGAAGGTGCTGACTTACAAAAGGTTATCCATGAGATAAGAAATAACTTAAGTAGTGAAGTTTGTTTAGTTGAAGAAGATTTATATAATTTAAGTAATGAAAATATAGAATTTATAGCTGAAAGAAATGAGGAATTACTGGAAACCTATCTAGGTAAAGGCTATGACAACTACTTATGGGTAGATAAATTAAAGGAGCTTATTAAGTCAGAAAAAATGTTTATAGTTTTAAAAGGGTCAGCTTTATTAGATGAAGGTGTAAAAGAGTTTTTAGAGAACTTTAATAGTCTTAGTTATACTAACTATGAAGAGATAAAAGATAATAAATGCTTCAAAGGTAGAGTATTCAAGATTAAATATGATGAAAAAGGTAATAGAATTACCTTTATAAAAGCATTACAGGGTGAGTTAAAGGTAAAGGATGAAATTATATATAGTACAAATGGAGAAGAGATAAGAGAAAAAATAAATGAAATTAGAAGTTATAATGGAAATAAATTTGAGAGTAAAGATAAAATTGTTTCAGGTGAAATTTTTGGAATTATAGGCATAAGCTCTTTAAGAGCTGGTATGGGCATAGGAGTTTTAGATTTAAATGAGTTTTTTATGATTCCAACCTTAAGAGCAAAGGTAGAGTTTGATAAAAGTATAAACCCTAGAGAAGTGTTAGGATGCTTTAAAATTTTAGAAAGTGAAGAAAATAGTCTGAATGTAGTGTGGAGCGAGGAGTTACAAGAGCTTCATATTAGTATAATGGGAAAAATACAACTAGAAGTCTTAAAGGAAATATTAAAAGATAGATTTAACTTATTAGTGGATTTTGGAACCCCAGAAATATTATATAAGGAAACCATGGAAGGGGAAGTGGACGGCTTTGGACATTTTGAGCCTCTTCGTCACTATGCAGAGGTTTATTTAAAGTTAAAAGAAGGGCCTAGAGGATCAGGGATTACTTTTAAAAATAAATGTCACAGTGATTTTTTAACTACAGGAAATCAAAATCTTATAAGAACTCACATATTTGAAAGAGATCACAAGGGAATACTTACAGGAAGTACAATTACAGATATAGAAATAACCCTTATGAATGGAAGAGCACATTTAAAGCATACTGAAGGTGGAGATTTTAGAGAAGCAACTAAAAGAGCCCTTAGACAAGGATTAGAAAGTGCTAAAAATCTATTACTAGAACCCTATTACAAATTTAAAATAGATGTAGAGATAAACTTAATGGGTAGAGTTATCAGTGATATTCAAAAAATGAGTGGTAGCATTAATGAGCCTAAAAGTTATGGAGAAAGAGTTATAATTGAAGGAAGAGGTCCTGTAGCTACCTTTATGAATTATGCTTTGGACTTTCAAGCATTCACAAAGGGTAAGGGCAGCTTAAGTCTAGTATTTCATGGGTATGATATATGTCATAATCCAGAAGAGGTTATAGAAGCTAAAAGCTATAACAAGGACGTAGATCCTGAATACACATCATCTTCAATTTTTTGTGCTAAGGGTTTAGGTTATGCAGTTCCTTGGTATGAAGTTAAGGAACATATTCATTGTCTTAAATAAATATTATTAGAAATTTAATATATTAGGAGTGATTAATTATGGAAAAAGAAATTAATGTAGTTGTGTTAATGCCTATGGACGATAGCCATAAAATTGATTTAATGTCAGTGGCACCTGGATCTAATTTTATATTTACTTCAGCTAAAGAGATAAATAGGGAGACTCTTCAAGATGCTCACATAATTATAGGTAATCCTCCATTAGATATGGTTAAAGGATGTAAAAACTTAAAGTGGTTACAACTTGATAGTGCAGGAGCTGATTTATTTGTAAAAGAAGGGGTGCTTCCAAGGGGAGTAAAACTAACTAATTCAACTGGAGCCTATGGACTCGCTATATCAGAACATATGATAGGTGTACTACTTTCTATATATAAAAAGTTATACCTTTATAGGGATAATCAAAATAATAGTCTTTGGAAGAATGAGGGTGAAGTTAAATCTATTTGTGAATGTACTGCTTTAGTTATTGGACTTGGTGATATTGGAGGAGACTTTGCCAAGAGAATAAAAGCTCTAGGTGGATATACTATAGGAGTAAGAAGAAGTGATACTAATAAACCTGAATATTTAGATGAATTATATCTTATGGATAAGGTTGATGAGTTATTGCCTAAAGCAGATGTGGTAGCATTAAGTTTACCAGAAACTAAGGAAACCTATAAATTATTCTCTAAAGATAAAATTTCTAAGATGAAAAAGGATTCTGTACTTATAAATGTAGGTAGAGGTACAGCTATAGATACTGAAGCACTTTGTGATGCTTTAGAAAGTGGGAAACTTTTAGGAGCAGCTTTAGATGTGACAGACCCTGAGCCATTGCCAAAGGATCATAGGATTTGGGGAATAAAAAATGCAATAATTACACCTCATGTTTCTGGAAATTATAATCTAAAGGAAACCCATCATCGTATAGTTAAAATTGCTGTTAATAATTTAGAACGCTTTATAAAGGGAGAGGAACTCAGGAATGTAGTTAACTTATCTACAGGATATAGAGATTTAAAGACAAAGTAATATTTAAATTAAGGCTAAAGTTAGAACTTTAGTTATACATTGGTTAAAGGAGAGAGATACAATGGAGAAGCTTTATTATAAAGATCAATATATTAAAGAATTTGTAGCTGAATTAGAGAAGGTAGAAGAGAAAGATGGGAAGTTTCATGTGGTTTTAGATAAAACAGCTTTTTTCCCAGGAGGTGGAGGTCAATTTTGTGATCTAGGATTTATAGAAAATGAACCAGTAATAGATGTTTACGAAGAAGAAGGAATTATATATCATGTTCTTAATAAAAAGCCTATAAAGCTTCATAAATTAAAGTGCTCTATAGATTGGGAAAGAAGAAGGGATGGCATGGATCAACACCTCGGACAGCACGTTTTATCAGGGTGTTTTTATAAAATATTTAATGCAAATACAGTGGGTTTTCATATGGGAAGAGAAATATGTACTGTAGATATAGAGGGAATATTAGAAGAAGAAAAGATAAGAGAAGCTGAAAAGGCTGCAAATCTAATTATAGGAGATGATCTTCAAGTAGAATTTTTAGTGCCAGATAAAAAAGAGTTAAAGAAGATGGGATTAAGAAGAGCATTACCTAATACTAATGAAGAAATAAGAGTTGTTAAGATTTCAGATTTAGATATTAATGCATGTTGTGGAGTACATCCAAAGTCAACCTTAGAACTAAGAATGATTAAGGTAAGAAGATGGGAAAAACATAAAGGAGCAACGAGAATAGAATATGTAGCAGGGAAAAGAGCAATAGAAGATTCCTTTAGAAAAGATAAATTTACTACAAGGGTATGTAGATATTTAAATGCCAGTGAAGATGAGGCTATAAATGGCATAAAAAATATGAACGAAAATCTTAAAGCTGCTCTAGATAAAAATAAAAAGCTAAGTGAAGAAGTGGCTGCTTATGAAGTAAAGGACATGGTTGAAAAAGGGGAGAAAGTAGAAAATATAACTATAGTTAAAAAAGTTTATGATAATGAAGATATTAAATATGTAAATAAGGTAACTTCAAAGATTATTGAAAATAACAATACTATAGCATTAATGGCAATTAAAAATGGAGAAAGAGCAAACCTTATCTTTGCAGCATCAAAGGATTTTAAAGGAATATCTATGAATGAACTATTAAAAGATGCAATCACTTTAATTGATGGTAAAGGTGGAGGAAGTAGTCATCAAGCTCAAGGTGGTGGAAAGAATAATAACAACTTAGAGGGAGCTTTAGATTATGCTATAAATAAGATAAAAGGTAAATAGTATAAAATAGAAATTAGAATTAATGTTAATTCGCATTGGCATTTTATAATTGAGTACATAATATATGATTATATAGTATTATGGTGGAGTAATTATGAAATATGTAAAAGGTACATTAAGTTTAGTTAAATGTAAAGTAAACTCTATAAGAATGAGAATACAGGGGGTATATAGGAGTGACTATAATACAACAGCTACACAACTAGTAAATTCAAAAGAATTGAAAAGTGATACTGAATATTTAATATATGTAGAGCTTAATAAATTTAGGACTAATGTATTTAAAAAGAAGGGTAATCAGTGGTCTTTAGTAAAGTCTTATATATGTTCAATAGGAAAATCATCTACACCAACTATAAAAGGTACCTTTAAGGTCGGTATAAAAGGACCATACTTTGGAGTAGAGCATGGTTATAAATGCTATTATTATACACAAATCAAGGGAAATTACCTTTTTCATTCTATAATATATAATTTAAATGGAACAGTGAGAGATGGAAGATTAGGAATGAGGATTTCTGATGGATGTATAAGGCTTGCAAAGGAAAATGCAAAATGGATATATGATAATGTTCCAAAGGGAAGCACTATTTATATAGAATAGGTTAGGCATCTTCAAAAAATAAATAAGTCAGAATGATCGTCTATTTTATATTATCTGATGACTACCCGATCTAATACTCACATCTACTTCAAAGTGAGAGACGCCCCTAGCTAACGATTTCCCCTAAAGGACAACGAATTCTAAGTATCGAAAATACTGATACTAGGAGTTCAGTTAATAAGCTTCAGTGGGAGTAAAAACCCCCTCTGAAGCAAAGAAATCTGTTTATACTGCGTCAACAGAATGCTTAGATAGTGCTACTATATGCGGAACTTATTTCCTTGTCTAACTCAAAATATACTGCGCATCTTTGACTTATTATTTATTTTTAGATGCCTTAATTAAAAGGGATTTTCACAAAATGAACTAAATCTTATATAAATGCGAAGCACTTTATAAAGATTAGCAATATTTTGTGAAAGCCCTTTTTTATTTAGAAAAACTATTAAAAGTAAGTTATGAAAAGATCTATTAGGCACTTGAATATTTGTTACATCTGTTATATATTATATATAACAGATATAACAAATAAGGTGGTATGTAAAATGTTAAAGATAAATAATTTTTCAAAGTCTTATAGTGGTAGTAAAAAAGCTGTAGATAGTATATCTCTTGAAGTGAAACCAGGAGATATATTTGGATTTATTGGTCATAATGGTGCTGGAAAAACTACTACCATTAAAGCTGCAGTAGGAATTTTAGATTTTGAAGAAGGAGAAATTTTAATAAATGGTAATTCTATAAAGACTAGTCCAATAGAGTGTAAGAAGGATATAGCATATATTCCGGATAACCCGGATTTATATGATTCATTAACAGGTATACAATATTTGAATTTCATAGGAGATATTTTTAAGGTATCAAAGGAAGAAAGGGAGACACTTATAAAAAAGTATAGTGAAGCCTTTGAACTTACAAAATCTCTAGGAGATCTAATTTCATCCTATTCTCATGGGATGAAGCAAAAGTTAGCCCTTATATCAGCACTTATTCATAAGCCTAAATTACTAATTCTAGATGAACCTTTTGTTGGACTTGATCCTAAAGCAGCACATATTTTAAAAGGATTCATGAGAGAATTATGTAATGAAGGGGGAGCTATATTTTTCTCTACCCACGTACTGGAAGTTGCTGAAAAATTATGTGATAAGATAGCTATCATTAAAGGTGGAAAGATAGTAGCTTCAGGAGACACCAATAAAGTTAAAGGTGATGGTAGTCTAGAAGAAATATTTATGGAGTTGATTGACAATGAGTAATTTAAAAGTTCTATTAAAAAATAACATTAGGAATACTTGGGGAATAAATAAATTCCTAAAGGAAGAATCAAAGAGTGAAAAAGTAAAAAACATATCCATATTTTTAGCAATACTACTAGGCATATTTTCTATAGGTATGTTAATTGTAATGTATTCCTTGGCTATAGTAGAGCAATTGGGTCAGTATGGATATTTAAGTCTTATTTTGATGAGTGCAATGCTTCTTAGTACTATGTTTTCATTGTTTACATCTGTATACAAGGCTCAGGGTGTTCTTTTTTCATCAAGGGATTTTGAAACCTTAATGAGTTTACCTATAAAACCAGGTATAATCTTAGCTAGTAAGATGATTGAATTATTATTATTGAATTATTTATTTGTAGCACTAGTAACAATTCCACCAGCTATAGTTTATTTTATGAAATCAGGTACAAGTATTATATTTTTTATTTATTTATTCATAGGAATAATTTTTATTCCGCTTATACCTATAGTTATGGCAGCTATTATAGCCTTTGCTCTTAGCTATGTATCTTCAAGAATGAAACGTAAAACTTTAATTTTAAATATAGGAACCTTGATAGTTGTAGTTGTAGTAATGATAGGTTCATTTAAAATGGATAAGATTATAAATATAGTTATAGAGAACAGTACATCTATAATCCAAGGGATAAAAACTATTTATCCACCTTCTTATTACTTTACGGATGCTTTAGCTAATTTAAGCTTATTATCTATGACAAAATTTATTTTATGGTCTATAATTCCTTTCATAATATTTTTAATAATCTTTGCTAAAAGCTTTAAGTCAATAAATTTAAGGTTAGGAGAAACTTTTAAAAGATCTAATTATAAATTAACATCCTTAAAAACAAATACTTTAAGGGGAGCCTTAATAAAGAAAGAATTTAAGAGATATTTTTCATCTTCTGTATATGTTACAAATACAATAATAGGTATAGTTTTAGTAACGGTAGCAGCTGTATCATCTCTAGTTATGGGAGGAGATTTTCTCATAGATCAGATGGCACAATCTAGTGATTCAGACCTTCAGGTACTAGCACCACTATTAAAACAGGTAATGCAATTTGCACCACTTATAATATTATCCTTTGGTATAGGATTAACTTGCACTACAGGTTCATCTATATCAATTGAAGGAAGAAATTTGTGGATTTTAAAATCATCTCCACTAGAAGTTAAAGATATATTCATTGGTAAGATAGGAGTTAATATTCTTTTACTAATACCAACTATAGTAGTGGATTCAATTATGTTTGCCATAGCCTTTAAGTTAACCCTAATAAATTTTATGTGGACTATATTAATTCCTACACTATTAGCTATTTTAGTATCAGTTGGGGGCCTTTTGATTAACTTGTTTTTCCCTAAGTTAGACTGGACTTCAGAAGTACAGGTTGTAAAGCAAAGTTTAAGTTCTATGATAAGTATTCTTATGGGAGCAGTGCTTGTAGTTGTAGTGATTTTTATAACTATTGGAATTAACAAGGTATTTGCGATTACAAATATAAATTTATATCTAGGGGTTATAGCATTACTACTAGTACTTTTGATATTATTAGTATGTACAATATTGAAAACTAAGGGAGAAAAGTTGTTTAATAAACTAAGGAGTTAAATAGGAGATGAGATTTTGATTTTAAAAATAGACTTTGACTCAGATATACCTATATATGTCCAGATAAAGAATCAGGTAGTTGAAGGTATAGCAAGAGGGGAACTAGAAGAAGGCGAAGAACTTCCATCCGTTAGAGGGTTAGCTGATGATATTGGAGTGAATATGCATACAGTTAATAAAGCATATTCACTTTTAAAGGATGAAGGTTATATTAAAATAGATAGAAGAAAAGGAGCTTTTGTATCTCGTAGCTTAAAAAGCTCTAATGAGGAGTTTAGAGAAAGTTTAAATTATGAACTAGAGTATTATATGGCTGAATGCTTTAATAGAGGCATAAGTAAAGAAGATATAAAGAGCTATATTGACGCTATTTTTAGTGGATTTAAGAAGGAGGATAGCTAATATGGATAAATGGTTATTCTTAGTATTTATGAATTTTATGTTATTATTTATATTTTTAACTAGTTTTTTTGTGAACAAAACATCTAATAGTGGCATTTTCTTTGGAGTGAGATTTCCTAAGGAATATCAAGAAGAAAAGGAGCTAAAAGATATAGAAAAATCTTATAGAATAATTATTTCAATCATATTTTTTATTATGCTTTTAGGAGTAAATATTTTATTCTTTAATCTTGATAACTATAGTGAAAATACTTTAGGATTTATAATGGCAATACTTATTATAGGTAGTTTAATAATAAGCTTTATAGTATATATTCCATATTATAAAAAGGTTAAAACCTTAAAAAAGCATAGAGACTGGACTTATACTAAAAGAAATGTAGTAGTGGTAGAGACTACTCTAAGAAAGCCTAAAAAGGATGAAAAGATAAAACCTATAGACTCAAAATGGTTTTTATTATTATTTATCTTTCCTTTAGTAAGTATTTTAGTAACTATGTATAGATATGATGCATTACCTAAGGTGATGGAGATTCCTTATACTAGCTTTGGGGTGTTTAAAAAGGAGACTTTAAGAGGTCATTTTATAATATATCAATTTCCAATTGTTCAAATTTTTTTAACAGCATTATTATATGGAATAAACAAAGTGATTATTAATTCTAAGGTGGATTTAAATAGTGGAAGTATTGAGAAGGCCATTATTCGAAAGAGGAAGTTTAAAAAAATAGGGTCAATATTAATGATGGTAATGATACTACAAATGCTTATTATGTTTTCGTTAATTCAAGCATCTATATTATTTAACTTTGATCCTATGATAATTAACTATGTATTTATGGTAATTTTCATGATAACTATGATTATATTTATCATTATTTTTATCAAAATTGGTCAAGGTGGAAGAAATATCGAAACAAAAGGTGAAAAAGATGAGTTATATAAAGATGATGATGATAAATGGATACTAGGAAGCATTTATTATAATAAAAATGATCCAGCTTGGATGGTAGAGAAAAGATTGGGTGTAGGTTGGACAGTAAACTTTGCTCATCCAAAGTCTTGGATAGCTGTGGGAGGACTTATAGTATTTATAATAAGTAATATAATTATGTCTATATTGCTTATTTGATTGTATTGTGTATAAAAATTAAATCAGAATTAAAGGAGTTACTAAAACCTTAGTTGACTTAGTAACTCCTTAATTTTTATACTTCTTAAGTATCATAACGTAAATATAGATTATCTATATCTTCTTTTTTCATAAGCCCTTCAACTAAATAACCCATTATGATGACTCCAGGTATATCAATTACTAATCTAGATAGGGTAAAGGCATAACCTATAGCGGAAATTTCGAAGAGTAATGTAGAAATTTTAGTAACACACCAAGCATTCATAAAAATAATAATATTACTAAATTTAACTCCTTTTTTTAAAAGCACTGCAGTAAAAGGAAATGCAGCATACATGGGGCCAGCAGCTATAGAGCCAATAAGAATAGCAATTAAAACACCAGTAAATCCGGAGTTCTTCCCCATATATTTCATTAATACTTCTTTTGGAACCCACACATCAATAAGGCCAAGAAGAATCATAATAGGTGGAAGTACAGATAACATCTGAATAAAGCTAGATTGAGCATTAATAAAGCTTTTAGTTCCTAAGTCCCAATTAAAGACGAATACTAAGATAAGTATTAATAAACTTAAAAGGAAAAAGGAATACCTTTTTAGAAAGTTAAGTAGTCTAATCAAAATAAAGTCACCACCTTTCCAATAAAGAAAGCTACTACAAAGGAAAAGACAAAGGCTATAAAATTTCTAAGAAAGGCAGCTTTTTTACCTATATATTTTGACTCTAAGCTATATGTCATGATACCAACCATGGTTAGAGTAGAAATTAAAGCTCCCACTTGTGGATAACCCGCTCCACTTTCAAGTAGTGTATTACCTAATGAAAAGGCTACAAAAGTTGGCATCATAGTTATGGAACCAGTAATAGAAGAAATAATAACTCCTAAAAACCCAGAATTAGAACCCATTAATTTTGATATGGTAGCTGCATCTACTATAGCAAGGAGAATTCCTACAGTGATAATGATACCTAAAAATTGAGGCATTATGTTTTCAAAGGATTTAAGGGAAATTTTTAGAGCCTTAATAGTTTTCTTCTTATCTTTGATTAAAGAAATAAGAAGTAGCACTAAAGCTAAAGTGTATAGAATAACACCTGTCATAACATCACTTCCAATAACTCTATAAAATCATATTATGCTCATAAATTTGTGAGGTTACATAATTATAGTATAATAAGTATTATCAAGGGTATGAAAAGAGAGGAGTGATGAATAATATAGATTATACTAATAAAGGAAGAAAAGATTATGAAAATATTTACAATAGGACATTCTAATTATACTGTAGAGAAGTTAATTCATATGCTAAGACATTATAACATTGACTGTGTAGTAGATATTAGAGGAACTCCTTATTCAAAGTATAATATTCAATTTGACAAGGAAACAATAAGGGAAACTTTGAAGAAGGAAGGCTTTATTTATATCTATATGGCTAAAGAGTTAGCTGCTAAGAGAGAAAATAGGATATCCTATTATGATGAAGGGTATTCAGATTTCGAGAAGGTAGTATATGAAGAGGATTTTATAAAAGGTATTCAAAGGCTAAAGGATGGCTGTGAAAAAGGATATAGAATAGCATTATTAGGTGCGATGCAAGATCCTATAAGATGTCATAGAAGCATCTTAGTGGGAAGAGCTTTAAGAGATCATGGATTCACTGTAGGACATATATTAGACGATTATTCTCTAGCTTCTCAGGAAGATATGGAAAGAAATCTATTAGATAAATATTTTAGTGATAGAGATCAAGTTACTATAGATACTATCCTTGGAACTGCACCTACAGAGAAAGAATTAATAGAAGAAGGATATCGATTAGCCAATAAAGAAATCGGATATCGGATTGAGCATTTAAAATAAAAGGATATCTATAAAATAATTCAAGTCCAGGCGTAAGTAATCTTTATTTTAATTACTTATACTTGGACTTATTATTATTGATGAATAATTTGAATGTATTCATTTGACTATGCTTTGAGAATTTCACTTTCATCACAAGTAGTGTCATTTTTATCTACTATAAGATTATAGGCCAACCCTATAAGAACTAAAATACCTCCAATAATTTTTCCTGTAGATGCTTTACCTAAGGTGATATAGTCAATTACTATACCCATAAATAATTGCCCAATAAATATAAAGAGAGTTAGATAAAAAGAAGATATTCTCGGAGTCATGTAATTTGAAATAACTATGGTTATAACTCCTAGGAGTCCTCCTAAATATGCTAAGAAGGGTATTGTGCTAAAGCTACTAAAGGTTGAAGGAAAGGTTTCTTTGCTGAATAAAAGAAATACTACTGAGAAAAACAGTCCAACTACATAGTTAAAAAAGGTTCCTTGAAATATACCGATTTTCTCTGCTAATTTAGAATTTATAGTTCTACCTATAACAATAGTTACACCAGCTAAAATAGAAATTATAATATATATCATTATTTATCTTTAATAAGGTTATAGAATAAATAATCTTATTAAAGTTCACCTCCTATCATTATTTAAAAATAGTCATAATTACGATACCTATAATCATAATTGATAAACCTATGAACTTCTTACCGTTAAATTTAATCTTTTTCATTCCAAGTAATCCATAGTTATCAATGATAATAGAAGAAATTGCTTGACCAAGTAATCCTAGAGAAATGCTTAAAGAAGCACCAAGAGCCATAAAACTTATATTACTAAAAAGCACTGTAAATACTCCAACGGCTCCAGCACTGTACCATAAAATAGGAATACCTTTTTGAATTTTTAATTTTGACTTAGTAGCAAATAATACAGTAATAATAGTAATTAAACCTACTATGTGAATGAGTACACTGGAAGAATAATTACCAATAGTCCCTGATAAGGTTCCATTAAACACAAGCATTACTGAAATTAATGCACCTATAAATATAGAAATAAAAATATTCATGACAATCCCCCTTTTAGTTACATATTGAATTTATCATAAAGCAGTTGAGAAGTATTATGACATATGTCATAGTTGTATTAAGAAAGTATTTAAGATGAGAAATAATTTTAATAAGTAATTTATATGATTTAGGAGATAAATATGAAGAAAATAAATAACTCAGAACTTATGAACACATATATAAATAAATACAATATTAATGATATCTTTACCAGTGATATGAGAGAATATATGGAATTATTTCACTTTAAGAGAAATGAATTTTTATGTAAAGAAGATGAGCCTATAGATTATTTATTCTTTTTTGTAGAAGGGAAGGCTAAAGTATATATTAGTTTAAAAAATGGTAAATCGCTTTTAATATGTTTTTATTATCCACTTATGGTACTAGGGGATTTAGAGCTAGTTAATTTTACAATGGCAACTACAAATATGGAAGTTATAGAAGAGGCCTATTGTATTGGCTTATCTTTTAAAAAGGTAAGAGAAAAACTACTTAATGATGCTAAATTTCTAAGATTTATTTGTAGTTCATTAGGCAATAAAATGGACACAGTTTCTAGGAATGGATCAATTAATTTACTATATCCACTGGAAAACAGATTAGCTAGCTATATAATGGCAACAAGGGAAGAAGGAAATAGAGTTGTATTTAATGAAACATTAACAGAAATTGCTGAGTTGCTAGGAACTAGCTATAGACATCTATTAAGGACTATAAATAATTTAATAAATAGGGAAGTATTAAAAAAAGACAATTACGGATATGAAATTATTAATGAAGAAATACTTAGAAGTTTAGCCGTAGATTTATATAAATAGATAATAAAGATGGATATATAAGCATTTTAAATTATATAAAATCCTAAAAATGAAAAATATTTATAGAAATTTGTCATTTAATTATTTACAAATATGTATATTTGATGTATGCTTAATATATGTATTGATATTATAAATATATAAATCGAATTTGAAAGGAGTTGTTGTATTATGATGAACAGAGAAAGATTAATATTAGATGAAGTATATACAGCCGCTCCAAATTTAAGATTTAAATGTTAGTTTCAGTGGATTAATATTAACAATTATATTCAGTTTAAAACCTTAGAAGTATAATAATATTATAATCCTAATTTTATAACTATATTTAATTTGAACTTATGCCTTGGAGTAGCCTAATCCAAGGTTTTTTTGTATGCAAAAATAAAGTTTTTTAACCAATAAGGTTATTATAAAAAAGCTAAAGGGCATAAGTTCAACGTGTTATTAAATGAAAATAAATTAAAGTATAAAGTTAGAAAGAGAGATTATATAGTTGAGAGAAAATAATATAAATGAATATTCAATAGGAAGAGTGTATGCTCAGCATAGAAATTTATACAAGATAATAACTGAAAAGGGAGAAATATCAGCTACCCTATCGGGGAAGTTACAATATGAATTAATTAATAAAAAGGACTATCCAGTTGTAGGGGATTGGGTTAATTATGAAGAGCTTGGTTATGGAGAAGGAATAATACATCAGATTCAAGAAAGAAAAACGCTTATTTGTAGAAAGGTAGCAGGAGTAAAAAGTGAAGAACAGGCTTTAGCTGCAAATATAGATAAGATTTTTATAACAATGTCTTTAAATAATAATTTTAACCTAAGAAGATTAGAAAGATATATTAATATAGCATGGGATAGTGGTGCTACACCTGTTATCTTATTAACTAAATTAGATTTATGTGAGGATTTAGAAGATAAATTATTATCCTTAGATCAGGTGGCATTAGGTATAGATAAGATAAGTGTAAGTTCTTTAACTGGTGAAGGTGTAGAGGTAGTAAGGAATATTATAAAAAGCGATGATACTGTAGTTTTTATTGGATCTTCAGGGGTTGGAAAATCTACTATAATAAATAAATTATTAGAAAAAGAAGTACAAATTACTAAGGAAGTTGATGAATATGACAAAGGAAGGCATACTACAACCCATAGAGAGTTGTTTGTGTTGCCAACAGGGGGAGCTATAATAGACACTCCAGGAATGAGAGAACTTCAGCTAAGTCAGGGAGACGTAGAAGCCACCTTTAAGGATATAGAAGATCTTGCATTGAAGTGTCACTTTTCAGATTGTAAGCATAAAAGTGAACCTAAATGTGCTGTTCAACAAGCCATTGAAAGAGGAGAATTATCTAAGGAGAGATTTATAAGTTATGAAAAAATAAAAAAAGAAATAGCTAATGAAGAAAAACGTAGAAAGGCTAAAGAGAGAATAAATGAAAGAAAAGCTAGAATAAGAAGATAGATGAAAATATGTATTTTGGAAGTTGATGAAATTTTCTAAGAGCATAAATAATTTTATTAATATATTCATAATAAAGAAATTTGCATTAATATATTTATTATTCTAAAATAACCATACATACCATGCACATTTGTAGAAATATGTATGGTTATTTTATATGTGAAATATGGTATAATTATTTTATTAAATTGGATTAATACGGAGAATATTTATATGAAAATAACTACAGATAAGAAATTTTACAGATTACTTTTTAGTATATCAGTACCCATAGCTATACAGAACTTAATTACTTTTGCAGTAAGTATGATAGATACCTTAATGGTAGGATCTTTAGGCGAAGTCCAATTATCATCAGTAGCTTTAGCAAATAATTTATTTTTTATTTTGATGATTCTACTTTTTGGACTAGCTAGTGGATCAAATATTATGATATCTCAATATTGGGGGAAGAAAGATGTAAATTCTATTCATAAGATACTTGCAATTATGTATAGAGTTTGTACTGTTATAATAATTATATTTATAGCCATAGCAGCACTATTACCAACACAGTTCATGAGTATATTTTCTAATGATATAGCTGTTATACAAGGTGGGGCTAGCTATCTTAGAATAGTCTGCATAGGATACATATTCTATGGTTTAACAAACTGTACAATAATGATGCTTCGTTCTGTAAAAACGGTAAAAATTTCAATGTTAGTATATAGTGTGTCATTGTTGGTAAATGCTTTTTTTAACTGGATATTTATTTTTGGAAAATTTGGATTCCCAGCATTAGGCATAAGAGGAGCAGCTATTGCTACCGTTATGGCAAGAATCACAGAATTTATAATAGTTATAATATTTATGATTTATTTTGAGAAGAAGATAAAATTACGACCTAAGCATCTATTAAAGGTGGATAAGGTTATATTAAAGGATTATGTATCTACATGTACACCAGTATTATTTAATGAATTGCTTTGGTCTACAGGCTCCTCTATGATTTCAGTTATTGTAGCAAAAATGGGAACAAGTACAGTAGCAGCTAATAGTATAAATGGAGTTGCACAACAATTTGTAACAGTGTTTATATTTGGATTATCTAATGCTGCAGCTGTTATTATTGGTAATACCATAGGTGAAGGTAAAAAGAATAAAGCCATGGAATATGCCTTTACAATAGGTGTATTTAGTGTAATTACAGGGCTTATTGCCAGCGGAATAATATATGTTATTAAGCCCGTAATAGTAAACTTCTACAATGTTCCACAAAGCACAAAATTAATTGCTATGGAAATCATGAGTGTAACCTCTATTATTGTTATATTCCAAGCTTTAGGAAGTAATATGATGATGGGAGTTCTAAGAGGTGGAGGAGACGCAAGATTTGTATTATTAAATGATATTATATTTATGTGGTGTGTAGCTATTCCAGGAGGATTCATAGCAGTAGATATATTAGGGTTACCAATAGTAGCTGTATTTTTTATAATTAGGTGTGATGAGATAATAAAATCTTTGGTTAGTATAGTAAGAGTAAGTAGTGGGAAATGGGTAAGAGATGTTACTAGAGATTTTGCCATAGAAGAAGAGGAATAATTAATACCTTATAACATAATAAAAATAGGGGGTTATGAAATCTATGTATAAAGATTCAAAAGAAGATGTACTAAATAGACTTAGGGAAGATTCAGATTACATAGACCAATTTATAGATTATATTAACGAACAGCTAGTAATTAACCTAGACAACGCTAAAAGTATATTAGATGAAGGTTTAAAAATATGTACTGAAAATGAAAATATCAAAGGAATAGCTTGGTGTAGTGGAACTATAGGGTGGTATTTTAATTATTCAGGTACATATGAAAAGGGAGTACAGTGGCTATTAAAAGCTAATACATTATTTCAAAGCATAAGTGATGAAAAAGGGAAATTATATGTATCAAATGGTCTTATGAGTGCCTACTTTCAATTAGGATTATGTGAATTGAGTACAAAATGGGGAAAGATTGCTTTGAAAATAGCAAAAGAAATAAAAAATGATAAGTTTTTTTTAATAATATTAAATAATATTTGTGTTAATTATCTAAATCTGGAAAAATATAATGAAGCTAAAAAAATTATAGATTCATTGCAAGACATACCTTATGGTTATAATGATAATTTGAAAATAAATATGTATCAAGTTATTGCTGAAATTGAATGTGAACTTGGCAATTTAGAAAATGCCATAAATTTTATTAATGAATCTATTGAAATTGGAGAAAAGCTGAATTATGAAATTATAAGAAGTGAAGCTTTAAGGATAAGGGGAAAAATTAATTTTAAGGCTGGCAATCAAAAGGAAGCAGAAGAAGATTATTCAGCTGCATTAGAGCATGCCACAAAGAGGGATTATTATGAAGTTCAAGCTAGCATATTAGAGTCTTGGGCTCAGAGTGATTTAATTAATAATAAATATGATGAAGCTATTAATAAGCTAGTAAAGGCATTAGAAATATGTGAAAAAAATAAATACGTACTAATTAGTAGAAATATATATAAACGACTGTATTTATCTAACAAGGAGATTAATAAATATAAGGAAGCATTAGTGTATTATGAGAAGTATGTTGAAATAAATAATGAATTGAACTGTATAACTAGTGAATTAAGTCTTGCTGATTTAGAAAATGAAAAGAATAAGCAAGAAGCAGCTATATTCAAGTCATTATATGATGACATTAAAGTAATATCAACTATAGGGCAAAAAATAACTTCAGATCTTAATTTTGATAATATATTAGAAAATATACATAAAGAAATATCAATGATTATTGATGCAGAAGTGGTTGGTGTTTCTACCCTTAAGGAATCAGAAGGGATTTTAGATTATGCACTATTTATAGATAGAGGAAATAAGCTGAATTTAAAGAATGTTCATATAGAAGATGAAACAAGCATAGGAGCTTACTGTGTTAGAAATAGAAGCACTATTTTAATTAATGATCTGTATAAAGAATATAAAAAGTATGTACCAACCCTTAAGGTAAAAGTAAGTGATAATAATACTCAATCAGCAATGTATTGTCCTTTAATTCTAGAGGATAAGGTTAGAGGATTTTTAAATGTACAAAGTTATAAGAAAAATGCATATACAGAAAATGATTTAAACAAATTAAAGATATTAGCATCCTATGTTGCTATAGCTTTAGAGAATTCCTGTCTTTATAATAGAACTAAATATTTTTCTTCTCATGATTTTTTAACGGGATTACTGTCTAGGATGGAAATATTTGAAAAGGGAGAAAAAATATTTAAGGATTGTCAAAGAGAACGAAAGAAATTAGCTGTCATAATGATAGATATTGATGATTTTAAATTAATCAATGATAAGTATGGACATAGTTATGGAGACGGTGTATTAAAAATGGTTGGAGGCATAATTAAAAATAATGTTAAAAATCATGGAGTTGCAGGGAGATATGGTGGGGAAGAATTTTTAGTGATTTTACAAGGTATAAGTGAAAGAAAGATTTATTCAATCTGTGACAATATAAGAACATCAATTGAAAGAGCTAATATATATTATAGAGAAAAATCTAAATTAAAAGTAACATCTAGCCTAGGTGTATTTATGTATTCAGGTAAAGAGAAGAGCATTGATCAATGTATTAATTTTGCAGATGAAGCATTATATATAGCTAAAGCTGAAGGGAAAAATAAACTTGTAAAATATGAAAATTATTCTTAGTTATATAAAGTTAGTTAATTAGAAAATGTACATAAAAATAAAAAAGTTATTCTATAATGATAAAAGGAATTATTATAGAATAACTTTTTATATTAAATTAATTCTGTACTAATGTAAAAAATTATTTTCTATAAATTTAAAGGTATCGGAAAGATCTAGATTGTCCACAGCATCTTTAAGTAATGGAACTTTTGAATAGTCATCAAGAGGAATTTTATATTTTAGTATAGGATTTATTCTAAAGTAGTTTGGACCGATAAGCTCTTTGCAATATAAGTCTTCTAGAGGTGTATCATTTAGTAGAATTGAAACCAAAGGTGTTTTAACATTACATTTTGGTCTGAGCATCCACTGGAGAGCACCCCAAGAAGATGTATCTGATTTTATTTGGTTAAGTGTTGAGCCGGTACCAATAGATAATATACGAAAATCAGATAGTGAATGTTTAGGCTTAAGGAGCTTCATTACGGAAATCATAGAGGCGGCTGTAGGATTATTTACAATTACACCTCCATCTATAAAGTTCTTGTATGAAGGGAAATAAGTAGGAGCGGCAGAGCTAGCTAAAGCCACATCTACAACCTTAGATGTGTATGTTGAACCACGAGAAAGGTTATTAAAAAATACAGATTGCCAGTTATCGGATGAAAAACCTTTTACATTAAAGGATGGGATGAATACATATTTTTCAAGATCCCCAAGGGTAAGGTCTTCTGTAAATACAGATAATATGACTTCTCTTAAGTTTTTATTATTAAATTTAGGTCTGAAAAGGTTAAGATGAGAAGGATAAAATATACTTTTTACAGTCTCATAGTTGTACAAGTTATCAACATAATTTCCATCCTTTCCAGAAGCTAGAGCTAAGGCTATTAAAGCACCTGTAGAAGTACCAGCAAATAAGTTTGTATACTTTAAGATATCAGGATATTTATTATAAATGCGTTTTAATATACGTGTGGATAGGGCACCACGAATTCCTCCACCATCAAATACAATAATTCTGAATGTAGACATTAGACACCTCCGTTGTAGCTTATATGATTATTGTATTAATGATTATGTAGGTATGTGAATATATTATTATCTGTTTTAAAATATCTTTGACTTATAAAGAAGCTAAGAACTCTGTTTATCCGATGACTACCAGCTCTAATACTCCCACCTTTTTCAAAGTGGAAGTAAAAGACCTGCTATGTCCCTGGATAACGATTTCTAAGCATCATAGAAGCTAAGAACTCTGTTTATGAAGGTTTTTGAGATTACCTGGGGAATATTTAAATATGATAGATAATAATTAGATTAAATGAAAACAGTGAAGGAGGGTGAAGATTAGCTATGTTAAGTATATATAGTACATAGCTAGAAGAAATATGGAAGAAAGAAAAGTAAAAAATGTATTATTACCTAAAATTACAGCAATAAATGAAGAGGTATATTCTTTAGAGAAGAATATAGATGATGAAGATTATTTTAATAATGTAATGATGCTTAATTGTGACATAAGTAATGAGTGTGCATCACATGTTGAATTTTCGGAAGTTATATTTAAAAATGTAGATTTTAGAAATGTAAAATTTCCTCATATTGAATTTATAGATGTAAAGTTTGAAAACTGTGATTTATCAAATTCTAATTTAAATAATGGAATTCTGCATAGGGTAGAAATGAAAAACTGTAAGCTTATAGGTATAGATTTGACAGATACAAATATTCAAAATGTCACATTAAATCAGTGTAGCGGTGACTATAGTAACATATCTTTCTCTACTCTTAAAAATGTAAATTTTATAGATTCGTCATTTAATAATGTAATATTTGAAAATAGTAAATTTAATAAAGTAAACTTTGAAAATGTAAGTATGAGGCAAATTGATATATCTAAGGCTATGGTGAAAGGAATTGATTTTAGAAATAGTGATATAGAAGGACTTATTGGAGATGTAAGAGATTTATATGGAATAGTAGTTACTCCAATGCAAGCACTATCGCTTTCGAGAATTTTAGGGATTGTAATTAAGGAATAGATGTATTAAAGAGACTGCCAGAGTAATGAATTTTAATTAGGATATTTAAAGTTAGGAGAAAACATATGATAACAATAATATCATCAGCTAAATCTTTAGATTTTGAAAAAGAAATATTTATAGATGAAAGTACCGAACCTGTATTTATGAATGAAGTAAGAGAATTAGTAGATATAATTAAAAATTACAATTTACAAGAAATAGCTAAGATAATGAAAATTAGTAATAAGTTATCAAAGGTAAATTATAATAGATTTCAATGCTTTTATGACCAACAAGTAAATACTAGACAGGCTATTTTTGGATTTAGTGGGGAAGTATATAGAGCTATAAATCCTTTTGAATATGACAGATCAAACATAGAGTTTGCACAAAAGCACATTAGGATTTTATCAGGTTTATTTGGGGTTTTAAGACCTTTAGATAATATAAAAGAATATCGGCTAGAAATGGCTACAAAGTTAAGAGGTATACCTGAAGAGAATTTATATAAATTTTGGACAAAAAAGATTACTCAAAATATAGTTCATGATTTAAATCTTAAAAAAGATAAGACAATTTTGAATTTGGCCTCTCTAGAGTACTCTAAATCCATAGATAAAAGTAAGCTAGATACTATTAATGTCTATGATGTTGAATTTAAAGAAAACATAGAGGGAAAATATAAGATTATAGGAACATATACTAAGAGGGCTAGGGGGCTTATGGTAACTTATATTGTTAAAAATAATATAGATAATATAGAAGATTTAAAGAATTTTAAAGAAGAAGGTTATTGCTATAATAAAGAATTAAGTAGCAATACTAAATTAGTTTTTACTAGAGAAAAAATGATTTAGGTCTATGACTTTAGTATTAAATAATGTGACATTATAAAAGAAATTAAAGGTGCATTAATTATAAAAAGTAGGGGATTACTAAAATATATAAAATAAAAACTTGTATTTTAAATACAAGTTTTTTTATTTTAAAACATTATAAGATGATAATAGGAGCAAATTATGATAATAGTTAATATATTAATTGTAATGACAGTACTTTTTATAATATTTATCAAAACTATAAATTGTTTATTTTATTATGCTACTCTTGGTAAAAAGCGTGATAAGATAGAAACCTTTAATAGTCTTTACACCATGGGATTATATTCTCTTGATGAGTATGAAAAGTTAAAATTGGAAGAGCTAATTGTACAAAGTAAAGATGGATATAAGTTAAAAGGATATTATCTAAACTGTAATTTACCTTCAAAAAAAATAATAATATTATTGCATGGATACTTGGTTGGCCACTACAGGTCTTGCCAATATATAAAGTTTTTTATAAAAGAAGGATTTAATATTCTTTTAGTAGATCAAAGAGGTCATGGTAATAGTGAAGGAACTTATGCTACCTATGGAAGATATGAGTGTGAAGATTTAGATTTATGGGTAAGCTGTATAAGACAAAAAGTTGGGGAGAAATGCTTTATAGGTGTACATGGACATTCTATGGGAGCTGCTACTGGTCTTATGTATTCAGTTTTAGGAAAGAATAAAATAGATTTTATAATATCGGAATCAGCTTATGCAAATGCAATAGAGGTTATAAAAAGAAAGTTAAATAAATACAAGATTCCATTTTTCCCTTTCTATAATCTCGCTAATCATAAAATAAAAAAAGTATGTGGCTTTTCTTTAGGAGAAATAAGTCCAATGGATATGGTAAAGGAAAGCAAAGTACCAATTATGTTCATTCATGGAGATGAAGATGAATTAATACCATGTTATATGTCTATGGAAATGTATGAAATTAAAAAGGGAATAAAAAGCTTATGTATAATTCCAAGAGCTAAGCATAATACTTGTTATGCCACTAACCAAGAGAAATATGAAAATGAAGTAAAAAACTTTCTTAAAATGATATAATAATAAAAAGTCGCTAATAAATATTTTAAAATCAAGATAATATTTTAATGGGGGATGAAGGGGAATGAGAGTAGGATTAGTATTATCTGGTGGAGGCGGAAAAGGAGCTTATGAGATAGGAGTATGGAAAGCTATAAAAGAGTTAAATATAGATAAATACATAAAAGTAGTTTCAGGTACTTCTATAGGTGCTATAAATGCAGCTTTATTTGCTCAAGATGATTTTGAAGAAGCTAAGAAAATGTGGCAAGAGGTTACTATAGAGAAGTTGTTACCAGTAAATAGTAAAGTCTTAATAAGGAAAGGCGTAACCCTCGCTATTGGTAGTAGAAACATGAATTTAGTAAAAAAATATATGACAAAGAAATTAGAGCAGGGTGATATTCCTAGGGATGGAGCTAAGGATATTATAGAGAAATATATAAATATTGATAAATTAAAAAAGTCAAATAAAATATGTTATGTATCATGTACTGAAATGCCGGAGTTCTCTGCTAAATATTTTAAAATAAATGACTATGAAGAAGAAAAGGCTAGAAGTATATTATTAGCAACGTCTTGTCTTCCTATGATATATGAAAGTGAAGAAATTGGTGGAAAGACATATTTAGATGGGGGACTAGTAGATAATACTCCTATAAAACCAGTATATGAAGAAGGGTGTGATATAATAATAGCTGTACTATTATCTAAAGAAGCTAAAATAAAAAGAGAAGATTTTCCAGATGCAAAAATCATAGAACTAATTCCTTCAGATATAGAAACAAAAATATTAGATGGATTATTAAATCTAGATGAAGAGTCTAAAAACAAGAGAATTCAAAGAGGTTACTATGATACAAAAAATCTTTTAGAACCTATTTTTGAAATGGCAAGATATCAATTAATCGAAGAATTAGAAAGACAGGCTATGGACAGTGAATTACAAGAATTTGAAGAAAAAAATAAGGAAAGTTGGATAGCTAGAAATACAAGAAGAATAAAGAGAAAACTTGGAATAAAAAAACTTTAATAAATATTATGTAAAGTAAAAATATATAGATAAAAAGATAGATTCCTATAGGAGTCTATTTATTTTTAGTGGAAATAATATATAAATAAGTGTTATTATATATTAGTAAAATTTAATTAATGTATATAGATAATTTAGAAAAGGGTGAATTGCAGTGAATGAATTAGAGCAATGTAGAAAAGAAATCGATGAGATTGATAAAGAACTTATAAATCTATTTGAGAGAAGAATGGATGTTGCTATAAGAGTAGCTAATTGTAAAAAAGAAAATGATTTACCGATATATGATGAGGAGAGAGAATCAAAGGTTATTAAAAAAAATGTAGACAATTTAAAAAATAAGAACTATGATTTATTAGCAAGAAGATTTTTCTTAAGCATAATGGAGTTAAGTAGAAGTTTGCAAGAGAGCATTATAAAAAAGCATAAGTAAAGTTATTTAAATTAATCATATATAAAGGAGTAATGTTATGGAGTTTTACGGCATACTAGGTGAGAAATTAGGACATAGCTTATCACCAAGAATACATAAGATAATATTTCAGGCTATGGAAGTAGAAGGTGCATATAAACTATTTGAAATACCTAAAGGAAATTTAGAAAAATTCATAGATGCACTTAAACTTTTAAAAATTAAAGGAGCCAGTGTAACTATTCCTTACAAGGAAGAAATTATTAAGTATTTAGATGAGATATCACCAGAAGCACAAAGGATAGGTGCTGTTAATACAATATCACTAGAGGATAATAAACTATATGGTTATAACACAGATTACTATGGCTTTGGATATATGTTAAAGGTATATAATGTTAAGATACAAGACTCAATAGCTGTAATTTTGGGAAATGGTGGAGCTACAAAGGCTGCTGTGTGTTATTTATTAGACAATGGAGCTAAAAATGTTTATATAGTAAGTAGGACACCAGAAAAAAATAAGGGAATAAATCATGAAAAAGTTCAACTAATAAGTTATGAGCAGTTAAAAGAAATTCAAGGAGATATGATAATTAATACAACTCCAGTAGGTATGTTTCCTAATGAAGATGCCACTCCTGTTAATGATACTATCATAAATAATTTTCAAACAGTTGTAGATATAGTATATAATCCATCAGAAACAAAATTTTTATTAAAGGGAAAAGAGTTAGGAAAAAAAGTTGTAGGGGGATTATCTATGCTCATAGGACAAGGCGTAAAAGCACAGGAAATATGGCAAAAGAATTCTATTGATGACCAAGTAATTAAAGATATATATGAAATTTTAAATAGAGAGTTTAGTTAATTATAAGAGGTGATTGCTATGAAAATTATGGTTATAAATGGACCTAACCTGAATTTTTTGGGCATAAGGGAAAAACATATATATGGCTCAAAAAGCTTTGAGAAGATTGAAAATTACATAAAGGAATGCTCTAAATCCTTAGGACATGACATAGAGATGTTACAAAGCAATATAGAGGGAGAAATTATTAACTTCATCCAAAGGGCATACTATGAAAAATATGATGGAATAATAATTAATCCAGGTGCCTTTACCCATTATAGTTATGCAATCTATGATGCTATAAAAAGTGTAAACATAGATACTGTGGAAGTTCATTTATCACAGATTTATGATAGAGAAGATTTTAGACAAAAATCAGTTACTGCTCCAGCATGTATAGGTCAGATATGTGGTTTTGGAGAATATGGATATATAATGGCTATGAATGCTCTAGAAAATAAAATGAAGATTTCTAGCTAAAGTAGGTTATAATACTAATTAAACATTTGTAACCTAGGAGGAAGGGAAAATTATGGATGAGCTTAATAATAGGATAATAGACATCTATACAAGTCTTGCTGAAAGTGGAGTTAGATTTTATTATGAGGATGATATTAACCCTTTTAGCGAAATAAAAGAATTGAATTCTTGTAATGAAAAATACCTATGGTTCACGACTGATGGAGAAAATGAAGTTAAAGTATCCATAGAAGATTTCAGAGTATATCATTCAAAGGAAAACATTAATCTTTATGATTGGGTTGAAATAAGAGAATTTGATAGGCTTTTGGAAGAATTAAGTGAGAACTAGTAGAATCAAATGAAAAATAAACAACTAAGGTGTTAATTACTTAGTTGTTTATTATTTTTTTAAAATTTATAAATTGTGGATAAAATAAAGTAAATTTTCAGAAAAAAGGTTGATAATCTAAGATTTATCCACTTAGTGTTAATTATATTGTGGATAGAGTTGTGGAAAATGTTAATAATTACATTATTTTACAATGAAAAATATATAGCATTTATTGTGATTATAAAGTATTTTTTTAAAATAGTTAAAGTAAATTGTCTTTCTAGTATTTGGTAGAAGGTTAGTACAATTAATACTAGGAAGTTTTTATTATGGAATATACTTAGTATTACTAAACATGAAGAATATTAATATAAACATATTTTCATAAACATAAGGTATATTCAAAGGTTCATTATGAAAAAAAAATCATGAAAATATAAAAAAAATTTAATAAATCTATTGATTTATTAATAAAAAAAATATAGAATAATATTGTTTGTTTAGTAAATGTAAACTTAAGGTTTAGTATAATACATAAGATTGAGGTGGAATCGTGCAAATTGGAGAGAAGATAAAAAGTCTTAGAATCGAAAAACAGTTAACACAAGAAGAACTTGCAAACAGATGTGAATTATCCAAGGGGTTCATATCTCAAATTGAGAATGATCTCACATCTCCATCTATTGCAACACTTATGGATATTCTTCAGATACTAGGCACAAATTTAAATGAATTCTTTAGTGAGAAAATTAATGAAAGAGTTAAGTTTACAAATGATGATATGTTTGAAACTGAGGATGAAGATCTAAAGTATAGATTAAAGTGGCTCGTACCAGATGCTCAAAAAAATCAGATGGAGCCTATAATGCTCACATTAGAACCAAATGGAAAATACAAAGAAGAAACTCCTCATGAGGGAGAGGAATTTGGACTTGTGCTTCATGGTATTGTAAACCTGCATTTAGGAGATAAGGTATATAAAATACGTAAGGGAGAAAGCTTTTATTTTAAGCCAAAGTCTAATCATTATATTTCAAATACAGGAAAAACTGAGGCAACAGTAATATGGGTAAGTACACCACCGTCATTTTAAGTAGACAAATTTAATAAGGTGACACAAAAGTATAATTAGCATTATGTTATAAAAGAGGTGTTTATGTTGGGTGATAATATAATTGAAATTAAAGGTATATCTAAAACCTTTGAAGACAACAAAGTTTTAGACAATATAACTTTAGGGATAAAAAAGAATGAGTTTATAACATTACTTGGTCCAAGTGGCTGTGGTAAAACTACTACATTAAAAATTTTAGCAGGTTTTGAAACTTGCGATGAAGGTGAAGTTATATTTGAAGATAAGAAAATCAATGACTTACCTCCATATGAAAGACAGATTAATACAGTGTTTCAAAAATATGCACTATTTCCTCACATGAATGTATATGAAAACATAGCTTTTGGATTAAAAATAAAAAAACTTTCTAAAAGCGAAATTGATAAAAAAGTAAATGAAGTTTTAAAATTAGTAGATCTTAAGGGCTTTGAAAAAAGAAAAATTGAATCTCTAAGCGGTGGTCAGCAACAAAGAGTAGCTATAGCAAGAGCTATTGTTAATGAGCCAAAGGTATTACTTCTTGATGAGCCTTTAGGTGCTCTTGACTTAAAGCTTAGAAAAGAAATGCAAATAGAGCTTAAAAGAATACAAAAACAATTGGGAATTACTTTTGTATTTGTAACCCACGATCAAGAAGAAGCACTAACTATGTCTGATACTGTGGTAGTAATGAACAAGGGAGTGATTCAACAAATGGGTACTCCGGAAGATATATATAATGAACCTGAGAATAAGTTTGTAGCTAGGTTTATAGGAGAAAGTAATATTACAGACGGAATAATGTTAGAAGACTTTAAGGTTAAATTCTGTGGACGTATATTTGAATGTGTTGATAAAGGCTTTGATAAAGATGAATATATAGATGTGGTAATAAGACCAGAGGATATAAAAATAGTAAATAAAGAAGAAGGAAACTTAAAAGGGATAGTAAAATCTTCTGTATTTAAAGGAGTTCACTATGAATTAGAAGTAGAGGAAGAGAGTATGAACTTTATTCTTCATAATACTAAAAACTTTTCTATAGGTACAGAAATCGGAATGGATATTTATCCAGAAGACATTCACATAATGAAAAAGTCAGGAGAAGCGTAGAATGAAAAAGAAATCATATTTAGCTTATCCTTATGTATTGTGGAGTTCCTTGTTTATAATAGTACCTCTTCTTCTAATAGTATTTTTTAGCTTTACAGAAAAAGTGAGCGGAAGCTACCAATTCTCTATAAATAATTTTAAAAGATTAATGGATCCTTTATATATAAAGGTATTTACTAGATCTATTAGCTTAGCCTTACAATCAACAATTTTATGTTTAGTAATGGGATATCCCATTGCGTATATGATATCAAGAAAACCAGAGAATAAACGTGGAATGCTTATAATGTTATTTATTCTTCCAATGTGGATGAATTTCTTGCTTAGAACCTATGCATGGCTTGCAATTCTAGGAAAGAATGGTTTGCTTAATAACTTACTTAATATCATTGGGTTAAACTCAGTAGATATACTATATACAAATGGTGCAGTGCTTCTTGGAATGGTGTATAACTTTCTTCCATTTATGGTACTACCAATATATACATCGCTATTAAAGATGGATCAAGATTTAGTTAATGCTGCTTATGATTTGGGAGCCGGAAAAATTACAGCTTTTATGAAGATAATTTTTCCTTTAAGTATACCAGGAGTTATCTCAGGAATAACTATGGTATTTATGCCAGCGGTATCTACCTTTGTAATCTCGCAACTTTTAGGTGGTGGAAAGCACATGCTCATAGGAAATTTAATTGAGCAGCAGTTTACTTCTGTTGGAGATTGGAACTTTGGTTCTGCAATATCTATCCTTATGATGATATTAATTTTATTAGCTATGGGATTAACCTCTAAGTTTTCAGATGATGATGAAAAAGGAGGAGGTAGAGTATTATGGTAAAAGCAAAAAAAATATTTTCAAATATATATTTGATTTTAATATTTATATTTTTATATGCTCCTATTTTTGCCCTAGCACTATTTTCTTTTAATGATTCAAAATCCATGGCAAGATGGCAAGGGTTTACTTTTAAGTGGTATCAGCAATTGTTTCATAATGATAGAATAATTTCAGCTTTAATAACCACTGTAGTAGTAGCAATATTGGCATCAGCAATAGCTACAGTCATAGGAACAATAAGTGCTATAGGGATAGATAGAATGAGGGGGCCTAAAAAGGCAATGCTTCTCAATATAAACTATCTACCTGTATTAAATCCTGATATAGTAACAGCAATAGGTCTTATGATACTTTTTATATTTTTTAATATGAAGTTAGGATTTTTAACTATGTTACTTGCACACATAACTTTTAATATACCATATGTAGTTTTATCTGTATTGCCAAAGTTAAAACAACTTCCAGACAATGTAGAAGAAGCTGCTATGGATTTAGGCGCAAAACCTATGTATACCCTTAGAAAGGTAATACTTCCACAGATAAAACCAGGTATAATTTCAGGATTTTTAATTGCTTTTACTATGTCTATAGATGACTTTATTATAAGCTTTTTTAACACTGGAAATGGAGTAACTAACTTATCAATCGAGGTTTATTCTATGGCAAAGAGAGGTATTAAACCAGAGATTAATGCACTGACTACATTAATGTTTATAACAGTATTAATACTATTATTATTATCTAACAGAAAGCAAGCAATGGTAGGGAAGGAGTAATAAGATGAAAAAATTAAAAAAAATTATAGCTCTAGTATGTACAGGGGTAATGGTGACAGCTATGCTTACAGGTTGTGGGACAAAATCCTCTAGTGATGTTTTAAATATTTATAACGTTGGGGATTATATAGATGAATCTCTAATAGAAAAGTTTGAAGAAGAAACTGGTATAAAGGTAGTATATGAAACCTACGATACCAATGAAATCATGTATCAAAAGATAAAGAGTGGTGGATCAAAATATGATTTAATAGTTCCATCAGATTATATGATTGAAAAGATGAAGGATGAGAAATTAATCCAGAAGATAGATTATTCTAATATTCCTAACTATAAAAATATAGATGAAAGCTTTAAAAAGCCTAGCTATGATGAAAATGATGAATATAGTGTACCTTATTTCTGGGGAACTTTTGGTATTCTTTATAACAAAAATATGGTAAGTGATCCTGTAGATAGTTGGGACATTTTATGGAATGAGAAATACTCTGGAGAAATCCTAATGCTTGATTCAGTTAGAGATACTATGGCTATTGCCTTAATGAAGTTAGGATATTCTCAAAATAGCATAAATGAAAAAGAACTAGATAAAGCTAAGGCTGAATTAATAGCTCAAAGACCTTTAGTTCGTGCTTATGTTAATGATGAAGGTAAAGATAGACTTTTAGGAGAAGAAGCTGCTATGGGAATAGTTTATTCTGGAGATGCAATAACTCTTATGGAACAAAATGAAAATCTAGCTTATGGAATCCCTAAAACGGGTACCAATAAGTGGGTAGACGCATTATGCATACCAACAGATGCAGAAAATAAAGATTATGCAGAGAAATTTATAAACTTTATGTTAGAGCCGGGAAATGCTGTCCAAAACATAGATTATATAGGATATTCTACACCAAATAAAGCAGCTCTTGAAATGCTTTCACAAGATGTTAAATCTAATCCAGTAGCTTATCCAGATAAGACTCTTCTTGATAAATGTGAATCATTCATAGACCTTGGTGACAACATTAAGCTTTATGATGAAAGATGGATTGAAATAAAATCTAAATAGTATAAAAATAGTATAAAAATAGTAGCTAACATATTTATGGTGAGCTACTATTTTTTATATCATGATGAAAATTCATTAAAATTTTTGTTAAATTTAATAGACTTTACACAAATATAATTTGATTAGGGAGGAATTTTTATGTATTGAATTCAATTTTATTGTATAATATATATATGAGAATATCTAAAATTAAAAAAATTAATTATAATAAATAATATAAATTAAGGAGGTAATATGCTTGAGTTAATGATTATATGTGGATTAGTATTACTAATTTGCATAACATCCAGTAAAGTATTATATAAGTTTGGTGTACCAATGTTACTTATATTCATCATTTTAGGAATGTTATTTGGCTCAGATGGTGTAGTAGGAATATATTTTGATAATTATGAGCTTACAAGAGAATTATGTTCCTTTGGGTTGGTATTTATAATGTTCTATGGTGGGTTTGGTACCAATTGGAAAGAAGCTAAACCTGTTGCAAGAGAATCCATTTTAATGTCTACATTTGGGGTAATAATCACATCAGGATTGACAGGATTATTCTGTTATTTTGTCCTTAAAACAAGTCTTTTAGAAGGGTTGCTAATAGGCTCCATAGTTGGGTCTACAGATGCAGCATCAGTATTTTCTATATTACGTTCACAGAAATTAAACTTAAAAGGAGAAATTGCATCTATACTAGAGGTTGAAAGTGGAAGTAATGACCCTATTGCATATATGCTAACATTAATAGTTTTAACATTAATGAATAATGGGGGTATCAGCTCAATAGTACCTACAGTAATTGGACAAATTATTTTTGGTATATTAATTGGGGTGATATTATCTAAGCTAACGGTCTATATAATGAGAAATGCAAATTTTGAAGTAGATGGATTTTATACAATATTCATAACGGCAATTGCCATTTTATCTTATGCATTAAGTGAATGGGTAGGCGGTAATGGATATTTAAGTGTTTATATAGCTGGTATTATCATTGGAAATAGCAAAATTCCACACAAGAGAAGCTTAGTTCATTTCTTTGATGGAGTATCGTGGATAATGCAAATTATGCTATTTTTTGTATTAGGTTTATTAGCATTTCCTTCTGAATTACCAAGTGTTATAGGGAGCTCTATATTAATATCAATATTTATGATAATAATTGCACGTCCAATCGCAACCTTTAGCGTTTTAAGTTGGTTTAAGATACCATTTAAACAACAGTTGTTTGTTTCTTGGGTAGGATTAAGAGGGGCAGCTTCAATTGTTTTTGCAATATATGCAATAACATCAGGGATACCATTAGAAAATGATATATTTCATATAATATTTTTTATAGCTTTATTATCAGTAGCTATTCAAGGCACATTAATCCCTAAAGTAGCTAGAAAGTTAGATTTAGTAGATGATACAAAAACAGTATTAAAAACATTTACCGACTATCAAGAAGATAGGTCTACAACATTAATAGAGTATAATGTTGACTCGAACAGTAGTTGGAAAGAAAAGACTATAATGGAAGCGGATATTCCAGAGGAGATACTTATTGTAATGATAAAAAGAGATAGTGAAATAATAGTTCCAAAAGGCTCTACACTAATTAATCAAGGTGATATATTAGTTTTAAGTGGAAATAATATAGAATATTTATTAGAAAAAAATGTTGGATCGTAGATTTTGTACAAAGTGGCTATAGAACTTATAGCCACTTTAGTTTTGAAATTTATATGAGGATTAATATAGTTATGAATTATTTTATTCTTAAATATTGTATTTTGAGTAAAATATTGCATATAAATAAATTAGCGTTATAATAGACTTATATACATTATTTTTAATTTAAGGAGGGAGTTAATTGGACAATTTAAAAGTTACTCCTTTAAGAGGAGAATATGAGAAGAATGGTGGAAAAATTGTAGAGTTTGCTGGGTATGAATTACCTACTCAATTTAAGGGAATTCTACATGAACATGAAACCGTAAGAGAAAGAGCAGGTTTGTTTGATGTTTCTCATATGGGTGAAGTGCTAGTAAAGGGAAAGGATGCTGAAAAATTTGTTAACTATCTTTTAACAAATGATGTGAAAACACTAAAAAATGGAGATGTCATATACAGTTTCATGTGTTATCCAAATGGTGGTGTTGTAGATGACTTACTAGTGTATAAATTTTCAGAAGATTATTATTATTTAGTTGTAAATGCAAGCAATAAAGAAAAAGACTTTAAATGGATGTTAGATAACAAAGATAATTTTGAGGTAACCATTGAAGATATTTCTGATAGTGTTGCTCAATTGGCACTTCAAGGGCCAAAAGCTCAAGAAGTATTACAAAAATTAACACAACTTAATTTATCAGATATAGGATTTTTCCAGTTTAAAGATGATATAGACATATGTAATAAAAAAGTTTTAATTTCAAGAACAGGATACACTGGTGAAGATGGCTTTGAAATATATGCAAAACCTGAGGATGTAGTAGTCTTATGGAGAGAAATACTTAAAGCTGGAGAAAATGAAGGTGTTGAACCTATTGGACTTGGCGCTAGAGATACACTAAGATTTGAAGCTACCCTTCCATTGTATGGGAATGAAATGGATGAAACTATAACTCCATTAGAAATGGGTTTTGGATTTTTTGTGAAACTTAATAAAGAAAATTTTATTGGTAAAAATGTTTTGATAAAACAAAAGGAAAATGGAGTAACCAGAAAATTAGTAGGATATGAATTGATAGATAGAGGTATAGGAAGACATGGCTATATAGTAATTAAGGATAATGAAGAAATAGGACATGTAACCACTGGATATATGTCTCCTACCTTAAACAAAACAATAGGATTTGCGTTAATTGATGCTAAGTACGCAGCATTAGGTACAGAAATTTTTATAAAAGTTAGAAATAAAGAATTAAAGGCAATGGTTGTCAATAAGAAGTTTTATAGTAAAAAAACTCAAAAATAAGGGGGATTAATCATGTTAGTATTGGAAAATTTATTGTATACAAAGAATCATGAATGGATAAGAGTAGAAGAAGATAAAGCTTATATAGGAGTTACAGATTGTGCACAAAAATTATTAGGTGATATAGTTTTTGTAGATTTACCATCAGAAGGTGATGAGTTTTCTAAGGGAGAAGCTTTTTCAACAATTGAATCTGTTAAAGCTGCTGAAGATATTTTCATGCCTGCAAGTGGTAATGTACTACAAGTTAATGAAGAGTTAACTGATAATCCTATTCTAGTAAATGAAAATGCATATGACGCTTGGATGATTTGTGTAGAATTATCAAATAAAGATGATTTAAAAGATTTATTAAAAGCTGAAGAGTATGAAGAATTATGTAAAGACCTATGTAAAGAAGGTGAATAATATGTTTCCTTATATTCCTATTACAGAAAGAGAAAAAAAACAAATGCTTGATTTTATTTCTGTAAAATCAATAGAGGATTTATTTAAAGATATTCCGGATAATTTAAAATTAAATAGAGAATTAAACATTGATAAAGGTTTATCTGAGTTAGAAGTTGAGAAAATAATGACTAACTTAGCTAATAAAAATAAATCTATAGAAGATTTTATTTGTTTTTTAGGTGCAGGCATGTATGATCATTATGTTCCTTCTATATGTAAACATTTAACTGGAAGAACAGAATTTTATACAGCTTATACTCCATATCAACCTGAAATTAGCCAAGGAACTTTACAAGCAGTTTTTGAGTATCAAACTATGATTTGTAACTTAACAGGTATGGAAGTTTCAAACTCATCTATGTATGATGGGGCTACAGCAGCAGTAGAAGCTTCTGTAATGGCTATAGAAAATACAAAGCGAAATACCATAATAGTTTCTAAAACAGTACATCCGGACACAAGACAAGTTTTAAAAACTTATCTAAAATATAAAGGGTACGATTTATTAGAAGTTGATGAAAGTAATGGAGTTACAGATATTGAGAAGGTAAAATCATTATTAAATAAAGATGTAGCAGGAGTTATTATACAAAGTCCAAACTTCTTTGGAATTATAGAAGAGGTAGAGGAATTAGAGAAGGATATCCATTTAAATAAATCTTTACTTATTATGAGTGTGGATCCATTATCTTTAGGTGTTTTAAAAAGCCCTGGTGAACTAGGGGCAGATATAGCTATAGGGGATGGTCAAAGTCTTGGTGCTAATATTAACTTTGGAGGACCGGGTCTAGGATTTCTAAATACTACTAAAAAGCTTATGAGAAAAATGCCAGGTAGAATTGTTGGAGAAACTGACGACAGTCATGGTAACAAAGGATATGTATTAACACTTCAAGCAAGAGAACAACATATAAGAAGAGAAAAAGCTACCTCTAATATATGTTCTGATCAAACATTGATGGCAATAGGTGCTGCTGTATATATGGCTACAATAGGAAAAGAAGGTATAAAAGAAATAGGAGCTCAATGCATCAAAAAGTCTCACTATGCTTTTAATCAATTAATAGAGAGTGGTAAATATAAGCCACTATTCAATAAACCATTTTTAAAAGAGTTTGCAGTGAAATCTGATACTTGCTTATGTGAAATAAATAACAAATTACTAGATAATAATATTTTAGGTGGATATATTTTAGAAGAAGATTACCCTCAATATAAGAATTCTATGTTACTTTGTGTAACAGAAAAAAGATCGAAGGATGAAATAGACAAATTAGTTAAAGTGATGGAGGAGATATAATGAAAAGTTATAATAAAGTTATCTTTGAACTATCATGTGAGGGTAAAGTAGGTTATACGCTTCCACAAATAGATGTGGAGGATATAAATATAGAGTCTGTTATACCTAAAAATATGTTAAGAGAAGAGGATGCATATCTTCCACAAGTAAGTGAAGTTGATGTAGTTAGACATTACACTGCTCTTTCTAATAAAAACTATTGTGTAGATAAGGGGTTCTATCCTCTAGGTTCTTGTACTATGAAATATAATCCTAAAATTAATGAAGATGTGGCTATGTTTTCTGGTTTTAGTAAAATTCATCCTAAAGAATCAGCAGAAAATGTACAAGGTGCATTAGAACTTATCCACGACCTTTCCTTAAAGTTATGTGAAATTACAGGTATGGATGATTTTACATTGCAACCCGCTGCTGGAGCTCATGGTGAATTCACAGGACTTTTATTAATAAAAGCATATCATGAAAGTAGAAATGATTTTAAACGTAAAAAAATAATAGTTCCTGACTCAGCTCATGGTACAAATCCTGCAAGTGCAAAAGTGGCAGGTTTTGAAATAGTTGAAATTAAATCTGATAAGGATGGATTGGTTTCAATAGAAGAACTAAAAAAAGTTTTAAATGATGAAATAGCGGGACTGATGCTTACAAATCCAAATACTTTAGGTTTGTTTGAGAAAAATATAGAGGATATAAGTAAGTTGGTTCATGAAGCAGGCGGACTTTTATACTATGATGGAGCAAACTTAAATGCTATTATGGGAAAAGCTCGTCCTGGTGATATGGGATTTGATGTGTGTCATTTAAATCTTCATAAAACATTTTCAACACCACATGGTGGTGGTGGTCCAGGAGCAGGTCCAGTAGGCGTATGTGGTAAACTTTCTAAGTTTCTTCCGGTTCCAATTATAAAAAAGGAAGAAGAGAAGTTTGTATTTGATTATGATAGACCTGATTCTATTGGAAAAGTAAGAAGTTTTTATGGGAATTTTGGAGTGTTAGTTAGAGCCTATACCTATATACTAACTATGGGAAGTGAAGGACTGAAAGCTGCTTCAGAGAATGCTGTATTAAATGCAAATTATATAAAAGAAGCTTTGAAAGATTATTATAAGGTAGCTATAGATGAGGTATGTAAGCATGAAGTTATCTTTGCTGGTTTAAAAGATAACCCAAATCATATATCAACTTTAGATGTAGCTAAAAGATTGATTGACTATGGTGTACATCCACCAACAGTTTATTTTCCTCTAATAGTTGAAGATGCTCTTATGATAGAACCAACTGAAAGTGAAAGCTTAGAGTCCATCAATGAGTTTGTTGAAGTTATGAAGATAATAGCTATAGAAGCTAAGGAGAATCCAGAAGTTTTACATGAAGCTCCTCAAAATGCTTTAGTAAGAAGGTTAGATCAAGTTAAAGCAGCAAGAACACCAATCTTAAAGTGGAGTAAGTAACTTTTTAAGAATTAAAATTTATAGGCATTAATATAATAATGTCAAAGATTATATTAATGCCTTTTTATAAATATTTGTTAAAGTTTTAACTAAAATAAGCTTGCATATAAAGTTAATATAGTAATTCATACAGAACATATTAATACGAGGAGTGTAGTTATGAAAGATATAATTGTAATAGGCGGAGGACCTGGTGGTTATGTGGCTGCCATTAGAGCAGCGCAATTAGGAGCAAAAGTGTGCCTTATAGAAAAAGAAAATTTAGGTGGGACATGTTTAAATTATGGGTGTATTCCAACTAAAACCATATATAGAACTGCAGAACTTTTTAATAACTTAAGTCATATTGAAGACTTTGGTATTAAAGCAAATAATTTTGAAATAGATGTAGATAAAATTCAAGAAAGAAAAGGAAGCATTATAAAAACCTTAGTAACTGGAATAGAAGCTCTTTTAAAGGGAAATAATGTAGAACTTATAAGGGGTAAAGCTACATTAATTGATAAAAATACTGTAACAGTATGCAGTGAAGAAGAAATAACTATTAAAGGAAAAAATATAATTATAGCTACTGGATCTCAAGCTGAAATCCCATCCATTGAAGGAATATATGATAGTAAACATATTATAACAAGCACTGAACTTTTAGATTTTAATCATATACCAAAATCCTTAGTAGTTATAGGTGGTGGAGTAATTGGAATGGAGTTTGCCAGCATTTTTAATGCTATGGGAAGTAAAGTTACAGTGATAGTTGCGAGAAATTCTATACTATACGATATAGATAAAGATATTTCAAAGAGATATTCAGCTATGGCAAAAAAGTCTGGAATAGAGATTCTTACTTCAACTAAAGTTATAAGTTTTAGAGAGGCTGAAGAAATAGTTATACAATGTCAGGGTAAGAAAGGTGACTTTGAAGTAAGAGGGGAGAAAGTACTTCTTGCAAAAGGAAGAAAACCTAATTTTGAAGGTATTGATGTGGATAGATTAGGAATAAACATATATAAAAAAGGCATAGTGGTTGACGAAAATTATGAAACTTCTTTAAAGGGTGTATATGCTGTTGGAGATGTTAATGGGATTTCACTTCTTGCTCATGCAGCTTCTCACCAAGGGGTGGAAACTGTGGAACATATATTATTAAATAAACCTTGTCATAAAGCAGTGATTCCTTCTTGTATTTTTACTTTCCCTGAAATAGCAGTAGTAGGAATTACAGAAGAAGAAGCTAAAGAAAAGGGAATAAACTATAAAAAAAATAAATTTATGTTTGGTGCCAATGGAAAAGCTTTAGCTTTAGGTGAAGGTGAAGGTTTGGTAAAAGTTATAAGTGATGAAAACAATGTGATTTTAGGTGTGCACATTCTTGGACCCCATGGGTCAGATTTAATACTAGAAGGCACTATCATGGTTGAAAAGGAAATGACGGTGTCAGAGCTGAAAGAAGTGGTTCATAGTCATCCAACGTTAGGTGAGGCACTACATGAAGCTGTCTTAGGATTAAATAAAGAAGCTATACACAGTATAAATAGGTAACTACTATTTTTAAAATATGCATTATATTATATTCAAAATAAAAAGGAGAAAAAATGAGATATATTGATAATAATTGCACAGATCCTTATTTCAATTTAGCTCTAGAGGAGTATTTATTAAGAGAAAAGAATGGTGAATATTTTGTACTTTGGAGAGATGAACCTTGTATAGTAGTTGGAAAAAATCAAAATACTTTATCAGAGATTAATGAGGAATACATTAAAAAGCATGATATAAAAGTTGTAAGGAGACAAAGTGGAGGTGGAGCTGTTTTTCATGACCTTGGGAATTTAAACTTTACATTTATAGTTGAGGATGATGGAAAAAAATTCAATGATTTTAAGACCTTTGTTATTCCAATCATAGGTGTATTAAATGAATTAGGAGTAAAGGCAGAGTTTTCAGGGAGAAATGATCTTTTAATAGATGGTAAAAAGTTTTCTGGAAATGCTCAATGTAAATATAAAAATAGAGTAATGCATCATGGGACTTTATTATTTTCTTCTGACATAGTTAACTTAAGTGATGCTTTAATTTCTAAACCCATAAAATTTTCAGATAAAGCAGTTAAATCTGTATCTAGTAGAATTACAAATATTAGTGAACATTTACAGGAATCCTTTAGTGTTATAGATTTTAAAAATAAAATATTCGAGTATATCGGTAGAGAAGAAAAAGATAAGGTTATAACTACTTTAGATAATGAGGAAATTGAAGAGATTAAAAATCTAGTTAAAACTAAATATGAAACTTGGCAGTGGAATTTTGGACAGTCGCCCAAATATAATTTTTATAATGAGAAAAAATTATCTGCTGGTACTATAGAATTAAGTATTGATGTTGAAAAGGGTATAATGAAGCACATAAGAATTTTTGGAGATTTCTTTGGAGAAGGAAATATTGAAGATATTGAAAAAGCTCTTATAGGTAAAAAGCATAATACTGAAGAAATTCATAGAGTAATAGATAATATTAATATAAAGAATTATTTTGGAAATGTAAGTAAACAAGAGCTTTTAAGCTTATTTTTTGTATAAGATTATTTAAATTAGGCGATAGAATTTAATTACAGTATATACAAAGGAAATATAGGGACACAAAAAACACATTTAAGGTAAGATAAACTATATAAAAATATTTACTAATATTTGTTATTTAGGGTATAATTAAATTAATTTTATAAAGGGAGTGATGGTAATGGGATTATTTAGTAGTGTAATAGGAAATGCGTCAGAGGTGGATATCAATAAAATCAAGGAAGACTATATGAAATTATTAGGTTCTAATGAACAAATAGAAAAAGCATACAAGTTAGTAAGAGATATGATTATATTTACAAATAAAAGATTAATTATTATTGATAAGCAAGGGGTTACTGGTAAAAAGGTAGAGTATCATTCAATACCATATAGAGCAATTACTAATTTCAAAGTGGAAACATCAGGACATTTTGATTTAGATGCAGAACTTAAAATATTTGTTTCAGGGATGAGCATGCCTATAGAAAAGACCTTTAGCAGTAGTTGTAACATTTATGAAGTACAATCAATATTAGCAGAATATTGTAGCAGATAGTATAAACATAAGAGTGCATGATAATGAGTATTAGAAGCTAAGATTAAAATTAAAGAAAAAATAGTTTGCATATGTAAAAGTGGATTCTTGGTGAATCCACTTTTACATCCATTGTTAAGATAAATATATAAACTTTATATTGCTAGTTATGAATTAATATTATCTATTTTTCAACTATACTCTTAAGCTCCATAAGATTGGAAATCTCATATGTAGGGTTTATAGCACTTTTGTTTATAATCTTATTAGAATTAAACCAGCAGGTATCTATACCAAAATTTATTCCCCCTTGTATATCTGAAGTTAAGCTATCGCCTACCATTAATACTTTGGTTTTATCAGTATGATTTATATTTTTTAAAGTATGTTCAAATATTCTAGGATCTGGCTTAGATACTTCAATTTCATCAGATACTACTATATCATCAAAGTATCCTCCTATGACAGATTTTCTTATTCTATTATCTTGTACATCCTTAAGACCGTTAGTGATTATAATAAGCCTATAATTTTTATGTAGACTTTCTATAAGAGCTATACTATCATCATATAAAAATGATGCACTGGATAAATGTTTTACATATGATTTTGCAAAATTAACTTCATCAAATTTAGCATTTAATTTATATAATAGTCTTCTAAATCTTTCAATATTCAAATCACTCTGAATGATAAGTCCATCTTCAAACTCTTTCCATATAATTGTATTTATATCCTTATATACTTTTAAATGATAATTCTCATCATAATCTATGCCAAACTCAATCATAGTATTTTTAAGAGCGTATCTCTCAGATTTTTTAAAATCAAATAAAGTTTCATCTGCATCAAAAATTATAACTTCGTAATTCATAATAAACCTCCATCTATACTTTACATCCTCTATTGCATAAGTTACCATATTGATGTATATATCTATAGGACATATGTCATGATAAGGAGAATTTATGAAAAAAATATTGAATCAGCAACTCTTAAACAAGTATTTTACTAAGTATAATATAGAAAATCTATTTGATGAGGATATAATAAACTATGCTCAACTCCATTTTTATGAAAAAGATGAAATTATATTAGAAGCGGAGGATGAACTTGAATATTACTATTTGCTTGTAGATGGGAAAATTAAAATATCATATCTTTTTGAAAATGGTAAATCAATGCTATTAAAGTTTTATAAAGACTTTAATACTATAGGAGATTTAGAGTTTTTAAAAAATAAGCCCATACAATGTAATGTTGAAGCTATAGAAAATACTTTTTTAATTGCCATACCATCAACTATACTTAGAGCAAATTATATTGATAATGTGAACTTTTTACATCATTTAGTAGGTTCTTTAAGTGAAAAACTTCATGAAACCATTAATAATAGTTCATATAACTTTGTATATCCTCTTGTAAATAGGCTAGCTAGCTACCTAGTTGAGCATTTAGAAGATGATAGAAATTATATTCTTTTAAACTCATCATTTAAAGAGATTGCTGAATTTTTAGGAACAACTTATAGGCATTTAGTGAGAACATTTAAAGAGCTTGAATCAAAATCAATTATAAAATGTGATAATAAAAAAATATATATATTAGATGAGGATAGACTTAATGAGTTATCTAAAAATGTGTATATGAAATCCCTTTAGATATAGAAGCAATACGTCTAAATGTAGAAGAAGCATTCATAAGATAAAATTATTTATAATATATATAACATAGATAAATAATTAAGGGGGCTATTATGAGTTATACTACTGAAAGACAACCACAAGGTATTGCCAAAAGTGCAGAAGGATTTTTAAGAGAAGGGCTTGTTGCAGAAGTTGTAGCAATAAATGATTATAGTCATTTTATAACAATTACAGAAAATAAAGAACTTAAGGAACTATTTCATCATATTATGGAAGATGAAAAGAGACATTATGCAATGTTTTTAAATGCTCTAAGATGTATTGATCCAGAGCAAGCTGCTTTAGAAGAAGAAGCTAGGGAACATGTAAATATATCATCTAAGGAAAAGTATAAAGATTATACTAATAAATATGATAAGGATGTTAATCTACTTGTAACTATTAGAGAGGGAATAAAGGGAGAGTTAGAGGCTATTTTGCTTTATGAACAATTTGTTAGAAACTTAGATAACAGTACTTTAGTTAAAATAATAAATGAAATAACTAGAGATGAAAAGGAACATGTGGAAGAATTAACTAGAGCTTTAGTTATTTTAGATAAAGATAATTATGGAACATTATAAGAAAGTATAAAATAATCTGTGTAAACCCAATAAGAAGAATATGATTATTCTTATATAATTTGGGGAGCACAGATTATATTTTTAATGTAATAGAGACTTTAAGTGTACTGAGTTAATTCCTCAAAAATATCAATACCTCTGTCGTCATATAAGAAAAACACAGTTCCTGTTTCAAGGTCTATGATGTAAACAGAACAATCAAGCTCTGTGTTATCCCCTAAATCAGAGGTAATTATTTTACGAAAAAGTGTTTCAATATCAATTTTATTGGTTTTCCATATATATCTTATACCATGAAAGGTTTCTTCTTCGTCAGTCCAATGAAAGGGAATGGTTTGGTTTTCGGCCGCTGCAAGGCATGACTCAACAAATTCTTTTTCGTTCTTTACCGCACGATTGTATTTATCTTCATAAATAACGGCTAAATTATTAGTAAAATGTTTCTGTATATAGAGCTTTATGGCAAGCTGAGAGCAAGTATCAATATATTCCGTTCTTGCATTTAGAGCATCATCATAGGGATTATCACATTCTAATGGAAACTCTTTACAGAAGTGGGTAGTTAATAATGATTGGTTTAACAATTGGTTTCTAAACATTCCAATTGCTTCATACGTATGATGTGACCATTCGCTCCAAAAGGCAAAATATCCATCTCTTTCATAAGGTTCGTCTGGTAAAATTTTAGGTGAACACTGGTTATAAAACTTCTCAACAGCCCTAGAAAATCGTAAAACCTCATTTCGATATTTTAGCAATGAAACCGTGTAGGTGGTTCCTTCTTCCGTTTGGATAACAACCACATCTGTCTTGTGCGTAACAGAATAATCAATACCATTATCGCATCCAATTATTGTTACTTCACTCAAAGTGTCAGATGCAAATAAACTGTTACCACAACAAGGAAGCATCTGTTCATAAGGAGTAATCGCATGATCATGTGTTAAGGTTCTAAGCATCTGTAGTGCAGAAGCACTTGTACAGCATGAGTAATCTAACCGTGTATCTCCGATTGTGACTGTAACATCTCCGTGTAGGCATAAATCTTTTGGAGCGTCTTCAGAATCATCAATCCAGCAGAGATTTGACCAAGAAATTACAAATGGTGTGTCTTTCATTATCATAAGCCATCCTCCTAAAAAGAGTTTCTAATGTAGTGTCATGGAATATATGCATAAATTGTTGATTGCAGAACACAGCATTTTCAATTAGGGATTCTATGCTATCAAATGCCTGCTCATCCTCGGATATCCACAAAGAAACCGTCTTGGCAGAGCCGTTTTTTGAAATAAAGCATTTTATCTCCTTGTATGAAAACTCAAGCTCACGCCCTGCATTTATCAAATATAACAATGCAGCTAAGGAATGATAGTGAAACAACTCATTTGCTAGGTTATCATACAAGTTTTCGGACATATCCTCAAGTACATATTTTCCTTTTGTGCCATCAGCATTAATATAAAATCCATCAATGATTTCATTGATACCTCCACCAAATGACCAGTTGTTGGATTCAATAAAACCAATAAATTTATTGAAAAATTCATCTTCAGATAGATTCATTGGCACTTCTACGCAGCCTTGTATCTCAAACTCTTTGCTCAAAATAATCACCACCTATCATATAAATTCAATTTATAAGCGTAAATCTCATCAACTACCTTTTAGTAAATATTTGCATGGTTGTATTTTTTATCATTTTACCATGACCAGACAAATACATCAACGGCTTAAATATGAGCAGCAAAGAAGAAGAAATTGTAAAGAAACAAGAATAATGCTATGCTTATATAAAACCTTAAAAATTGATAAATATAAGAATGAATAATTAACATGAAAGAACATAATTGGGAGCGATATTATGAATATAAAAATAGAAAAAAACTGTGATAATGTAGATTGGAGCTTGATTCCAGAAATATTAAAGCTGGGAGGTATGGGGTATTTTGATGAAGCAACCCATAAGAAAGCCTTTGAAAACAGCTATATTGCTATATTTGTATATGATAATGATAATCTTATTGGATTTGGAAGAGCATTATCAGATGGAGTTTATCAAGGTGCAATTTATGATGTAGCCATATTGCCACAGTATCAAGGTAAAGGAATAGGAAAGTTAATTGTAAGCACTATACTTGAGTCATTGCCAGGATGCAATGTGATTTTATATGCTGCTATGGGAAAAGAAGGATTCTATAATAGCTTTAATTTTAGAAAGATGAAAACTGGTATGGCTTTATTTAATAATGCTGAAAATATGAAAGAAAAGGGATTTATTGAATAGAAAACTTTACAAAAAATATTATTATAAACCCTTTAATAATTTATAGATGAATATTATAATATTTAGAGAGACTAAATTATATGACTATTATAATTATTTAGATATTTTAAAAATTAATTACTTTTATATCTAAGATTAAAGAATAATAGGAATATAAAATTTATATTATCGGGAGGGCGAAAAATGATAACAGTAAACAAAGAAAAGGTTCTAAATACAGCAAAAGAAATATTGCTTATTGATAGCCCAAGTGGATTTTGTTATGACGTTATGGACAAAATCCAATCAATGACAGAAGAACTAGGTTATGCTTTTGAAAAGACTGTTAAAGGCTGTGGAGTTATAACTGTTCCAGGAAAAAGTAGTGATAAAGTAATAGGGTTATCTGCACATGTAGATACATTAGGAGCTATGGTAAGATCTATTTCTAGCGAAGGTACTTTAAAGTTTACTTTAATTGGAGGACCAATAGTTCCTACTTTAGATGCTGAATATTGTAAGGTTAGAACTAGAGAAGGAAAAATATATAATGGAACATTCCTAAGTACAAGTCCAGCAGCTCACGTATTTGAAGATGCAAAATCTAAAGCTCGTGATCCAAAGAATATGGAAGTAAGACTTGATGAAGTTGTAAAATCTAAAGAAGATGTAGAAAAACTAGGAATATGCCCTGGAGATTTTATATTTATAGATCCTAAAACTACTATAACAGAAAGTGGATTTTTGAAATCTAGATTTATAGATGATAAAGGTAGCGTTGCATGTTTAATGAATCTTCTTCATATATTAAGTAGCGAAAAGATAGTTCCTACCTATACTACTAAAGTATTTATATCTGTTTATGAAGAAGTTGGACATGGTTCAGCTTATATACCATCAGATATAACAGAAATGATAGCTGTAGATATGGGATGTATTGGAGAAGATTTATCTTGTACAGAATATGATGTTTCTATCTGTGCTAAGGATTCTAATGGGCCATATGATTTTAATATGACTACAGACCTAGTAAATCTTGCTAAAAGCAACGAAATAAAATATGCTGTAGACATTTATCCAATGTATGGTTCAGATGTTGGAGCAGCACTTAGTGGTGGAAATAATATTAAAGGTGCACTAATAGGACCTGGAGTTCATGCTTCCCATGGAATGGAAAGAACTCACTACACAGCTTTAGAAGGAACAATAAAATTATTATATGCTTACTTAACAAGATAGTTATTAAGACTCAATTTATCATTAGATATGGTAGGTTGAGTCTTATTTCTACAAGAAATTTTCCCCATGATTAAAGATATTGAAAAATCTATAACAACATATAAGCAAAGTATAATTAGGTTTACATATAATTCAATATTAAGTATAATTTAGATATATTATGGATATGAATTTTACGATAAAAAGGGGGAGACATATTGAATTATAAAATAAAAAAAGAAATTATTATTACCCTTGCCTTTGTGATAGGATTTATCCTTTTAATAGGAGGAATGTACATATCATTGCCAGCTAATGAGAAAAGCTATATAGGCAAAAATTCTTCTAATATAGATTTCACTAATTATGAGGATTATTCTGCATTAGAAATTTTTGATGATAGTGTAAAGGATAAAAAGATAGTTTTGACTAATGAAGAAATTGGAATAAAGGAGAATGCGCAAATTCAATATAAATTTATATCTTACTTAATGGATACATGGAAGTTAAAATATTTTTTAGTTGATGTAGGGTATGCAGAAGCTGCAATTATAAATGAATACTTGCAGACTGGAGATGAAGCCTTACTAGAATCATATAATAATAGTTCTATGGGATATGCATTTATTGGAGATTCAAAGCAGGAAATGCTAAAAAAATTATACATAAAAAATAGTCAGCTTCCCGATAATAAAAAATTAAATATAATGGGAATAGGAATAAATGAGTCCGTTCAATCTGTTGACTTATATTTTAAAAGGATAATTAGTAGAAATCCTGATTTAACAGATAAGCAGATAGAAAATATAAATAATATTTTAGAAAACTTAAAAAGTGAAGAGATTATAACAAATATAAGTAATGATGAGGAATTAGAAAAAAGAAATGAAATAATTTTAAAGCATATTGATAATTTTTATAGTGATATTAATGCCAATGAAGAAGAATATAAAGAAGCTTTAAATGATGATTTAAATAACATAAAAATTGTTTTAGATAATATAAGAAATTTGCAAGAAATTATGAAAACATATCATCAAGATGATTCAAATAATACAAATGGAAATGAAAAGTATTCTCAATATTTATATGATAATTTGAATAGTTTCTATAAAGATATGAATATGAAAAGATGTTATATCCATGTATACCAGATATATAGCTATCAACATAAAATTTTAGATGTAGATTTTTTAGGAGCAAAAATTGCAAAGGATAAGAAATTTAAGGATAAGGTTTTAGGGATTAATGTTATATACCAAAAAGGTAAATTTAATTTTGATAATACACATATGCAAATAAATGCAGCAAGAGAAGATTTAAATACGCTCCTCGAAGAAATAAAGTTAGATAAAGAGGATATGGTAATAGATTTAAACAACTCAAGAAGTCCATATAAAAGAAAATTTACTCCTATATATTTTCCATTTCCAGATGATATCTTATATTCACAAGAAGATGTAGCTGGGGAAGAAGTTGGAGGAATTATAGGGAAAGAACCAGGGGTAACTACTGATTATTTTCAAGGAGTAATTATTATAAAGAATCCTTCTATAGACGAAACTTATTATAATAGATTATATAATAATCAATAAATAATTGGTTTATTCAAGTCACTGCAATAAATGGCTTGAATTTATTATAATAAAGTATTATTCTAAAGATGGAATACTAAATTTAAATTTTCATAAAAATAAATGTAAAGGTTTAAAAATCTAACGGAAAAGATAAAACAATCTAATCTGAAAGAAAACTATAAAACCAGAACCATAGTTATTGTTATATATTATGGGTCTAGCTTTCTTTCTATATTAAGATGGCTAGACTTTTATTTTAGGTTAAGTATATTATAAAATTATATTGTAAAGGGGAAAATTATGATAAGAGATTTAATAGATAAGTTAGCTTTAACTAATAATTTATCTTCAGAGGAGTTATTGTACATATTAGATAATTTGGATGAAGAAAGTAAAAAATATTTAATAGAAAAAGCTCATGAAACTAGGATGAAAGTATATGGAGATAAAGTATATATAAGAGGTCTCATTGAATTCACTAATTACTGTAGCATGAATTGTGTTTATTGTGGAATTAGAGCAGAAAATAAAAATGCTGATAGATATAGACTTACTCTAGAAGAGATATTAGAATGTGCAGACCTAGGAGATGAACTAGGATATAAAACTTTTGTATTACAAGGTGGAGAAGATCCATATTATACAGATGAAAGATTAGTACAGGTTATTAAAGCTATAAAACAAAGATATCCTGAAAATGCTATAACAATTTCTTTAGGAGAGAGAAGTTATGAATCCTATAAGAAACTTTATGATGCAGGTGCAGATAGATACTTATTAAGACACGAAACTGCTACAAAAGAACTTTATGATAGATTTCATCCAGGTGCTACCTTTGAGAATAGAAGACAATGCCTATACAACCTAAAGGAAATAGGATATCAAATAGGGGCAGGATTTATGGTGGGGTTACCTGGACAAGAAAATAAGGATTTAGTTAATGACTTAAGATTTATAAAAGAACTATCTCCTCATATGTGTGGATTGGGTCCTTTTATACCCCATAAGGACACAGTATTAAAGGATTGTAAATCAGGAACTTTAGAAAAAACTATTACTATGCTAGCTTTAGTAAGACTTTTAGTCCCAAATATTTTATTACCTGCTACTACAGCACTAGGTAGTATTAATCCTTTGGGAAGGGAGATGGGAATTAAAGCTGGAGCAAATGTTGTTATGCCTAACCTATCACCAAGAAGTGTGAGAGAGAAATATTCTCTTTATGATGGAAAGATATGCACTGGAGATGAAGCAGCAGAATGTAGATATTGTATTGAAAATAGAATAAAAAGTGCAGGATTCCAGTTAGATATTACTAGAGGAGATAATTTAGACTGGATACGTAAGCAATAGATTAGAAGGAGAGAGAGAATGAATACTACACCTAATTCTAATAGAACGCATATAGCTATATATGGTAAAACTAATGTAGGAAAATCATCATTATTAAATAAAATTCTTAAACAAGAAATTTCTATAGTTTCAGATGTAAGAGGAACTACTACAGACCCAGTTTCAAAGGCAATGGAGTTAATTCCAATTGGTCCAGTTCTATTTATTGATACAGCAGGACTTTGGGATGATACCAAGCTTGGAGCTGTAAGGAGTGAGAAAACTCTTGAAATAGTTAAGAGGACAGATTTAGCTCTATATGTTATGGATTCTGATGATATAGACATAAAAGCTTACGAAGAAGTAAAGTTAAATTTTAAAAAGTATAATGTGCCACATATCCTTGTCATTAATAAGATAGATGTTTTAAATAATAATAAAATAATAGATTTGAAAAATGAGTTTTCTGAAGGTGTATTTGTATCTTCCATAACTGGTGAAGGAATTGAAATTTTAAAGGGAAAAATTATAGCTATGGTACAAGAGAATCAAGAGGAACTTCCCATAATAGGTGATTTATTACCTTATAATAGTAAGGTTGTTCTTGTAGTACCTATAGATTCAGAAGCACCGAAAGGAAGGTTAATATTACCTCAGGTTCAATGCATAAGAGATTGTTTAGATTATGGAATAAAAAGTTATGTAGTAAGAGATACAGAATTGGAATCTGCTCTGGTAGATATTAAGGATATAGACTTAGTAATAACAGATTCCCAAGCTTTTAAGAAGGTAGATAAAATAGTTCCATCTAATATTAAATTAACTAGTTTCTCTATGCTCTTTGCAAGACATAAAGGAGACCTATCTGTATTTGTAGAGGGGGCTAATAAAATCAAAGACCTTAATGAAAATTCACGAATACTTATATCAGAAAGCTGCTCTCATAATGTGTCTCATGAAGATATAGGAAAAGTTAAGATTCCAAAGCTTTTAAATAAGCATGTAGGATTTGATCTTAATTATGAATATAGAGTTGGTCATGATTTCCCAGAGGACATTGAAAAATATGATTTGATAATTCATTGTGGAGCATGTATGATAAATAGAAAAACTGTTATTAACAGAATAAATCAGTGCAAAGATAAGAAGGTTTCTATAACTAACTATGGAGTTATACTTGCATATTTAACAGGTATTTTAGATCGAACCTTATCAATTTATAAAATGTAAATTATTCCATATAGAATATAAATTTGACAATTCAAATAGCAAGGTATAAAATATCTATGGGTGTAAAGCTTATTTTGCACCCATAAATAATAGCATAAGCATTAGGCTTCAGAGGACGATAATCTTCCCCTGAGGCTATGTTCGTTGCCACGATACTCTACTTTAGTACTTAGTGGTAGAAATAAGTATTAAAATAGAATATTGTTGAGTGACTAAAGCTAAAGTAAAGGATGGAGAAAAGATGTCACCAAAGATTTTTACTCTTATTAAAGAGAAAAAGATTACTAAAGAGCAAGTAATGAAGGATGTTATGGCTGGAATTATAGTAGCTATAATAGCATTACCACTTTCAATTGCACTAGGTATATCTTCTGGAGTATCTCCGGAAAAAGGCCTCATCACTGCTATAGTTGCTGGATTTATAATTTCTTTTTTAGGTGGAAGTAGAGTGCAAATAGGAGGTCCCACCGGAGCTTTTGTAGTTATAGTTTATACTATAGTACAAATGTATGGTATTAATGGTCTTATAATAGCAACCCTTATGGCTGGAATTATGCTTGTTATAATGGGAGTATTAAAATTAGGAGATCTTATAAAGTATGTTCCACATACTATAACTGTAGGTTTTACTAGTGGGATAGCCATAACTTTATTATCTACACAAGTTAAAGATTTTTTAGGACTTAATATTAAAAATGTACCAGCAGAGTTTATACCTAAGTGGCAAAGCTACTTTTCTAATATGGGCACTTTAAATATTACTGCACTTTTAGTTGGAATTGGATGTATACTGATAATGGTGTTTTGGCCAAAGGTAAATAAAACTATTCCGGGTTCCGTTATAGCACTTATTGTATCTACTCTAGCAGTTCAGTTATTTAATTTACCAGTAGAAACAATAGGTAGTAGATATGCACAAATATCATCTAGTATACCAGTGCCTTCAATTCCCATGTTTGAAATAGAAACAATAAAAGTTTTATTTAAGCCAGCTATGACTATTGCAATATTAGCAGCTATAGAATCATTACTATCAGCAGTTGTAGCTGATGGAATGATAGATGATAGTCATGATTCAAATATGGAGCTCATTGCTCAAGGTATTGGAAATATAGGTTCAGCTTTATTTGGAGGAATTCCAGCTACAGGAGCCATTGCAAGAACAGCAGCTAATGTTAAAAATGGTGGTAGAAGTCCAATTTCAGGAATGGTACATGCTATAACCTTATTATTAATAATGCTATTATTTATGCCTTTAGCTAAAATGATACCTATGACAACTTTGGCAGCAGTATTAATTGTAGTTTCTTATAATATGGGTGAGTGGTCAACCTTTAAATCCCTTCTTAAAGCACCAAAAAGTGATATTATAATTTTACTTTTAACTTTTATATTTACTATAGTATTTGATTTAGTAGTAGCTATAGAGATAGGAATGATTCTAGCTATGTTCTTATGGATAAGAAGATTAGCTGAAACTACAGATATTAAAAAAGTTCAAGGAATAAAAAGCAAAAGAAATAAAGATGGAGAAGTAATACAGATTGATAATAATAAAATTTTAATATATGAAGTAAACGGACCTTTCTTCTTTGGAGTAGTTCAAGATTTTATTAAGATGATAAGTAAAATTGAGACTGCAGCAGAAGTATTATTATTAGACATGAGGCATACTCAAGCATTAGATGCCAGTGCAATTTCAGCGCTAGAAAGGTTACACAATCATTGTAATAAGCACAATATAAAACTGATAATATCCAATCTACAACTACAACCTAAAAAAGCACTTACTAAAATGGAGTTTGTAAAATCCTTAGGTGAAGAAGCGGTGTTTAATACGAGAGAAGAAGGATTAAAGGCTGCACATGAGTATATAAATATAGAAGGAAAGCTTTTGGGATAAAATTAAAGGTTCTGTATAAATAGTTTACTATTTGCATACAGAACCTATTTTTCTTATATAAGAGGACTTATATAAGAGGTTCTTTTACCTTTATTTATAAGCATTGATAGGCAGTCAGCGATTATACTCATGCCAACTTGAATTTCTTCTAAATTAGTGGCAGCATAACTAAGTCTTAAAGTGTTATCTATATTTTTATCTTTATTTACATAGAATACATTGCAAGGAACAATTAATACATCTTTTTTTGAACATTGAACATATAGCTCACTAGCAGAAACGCCCTTAGGAAGTTTTACCCAAAAGTTAAGACCACCTTTAGGATCTATAAAATCTATGCCATATATTTTAAGCTTTTTTAGTTCTGATTTCATGGCATCATATTTTATTTTATACATCTCTATCATATATTTTAGATGTTTTTCCCAGTAACCATTTTTAAAATAAAGTTGCAGTGCTCTTTGAATTAATCCAGAAGAAGAAATGTCAGTAGTATGTTTTGCTGCTAAAAGTTCATCTTTTATAGCTTTAGGAGAAATTATAAATCCTATTCTAAGTCCAGGCATTAAAAGCTTTGAGAAGCTTTTGATATAGATAACCCTATTTTTACTATCCATAGATTTAAGGGTTTTGCTCTTAAAAGAACTATCATAGGAAAGTCCAGATAAAGAATCATCCTCCACCAAATATAAATCGTATTTATCAGCTAAAGCTAATAGCTGATTAAGTTTTTCTTCAGAATAAGAGGCTGTAGTAGGATTTTGAAATTGAGTCATTACATATATTAATTTAGGTTTATATATTTTAATATTTGCTTCTAATAACTTTAAGTTTATGCCATCAGCTTCCATGGGTACACCGATGATATTAGCTCCTCTAGATTTAAATACAGCAACAGCTCCTGTATAAGTAGGATTTTCTGTAATAACATAATCACCAGGACTTAGTAGAGCTTTACCAATTATATCGATACCCTGTTGAGCACCAGAAACTATTTGAATGCTATCTGAAGTAGCATTTATTCCATACTCTTGAAGAAAATAATCACATAAAGAAGACCTAAGAGGTTCATAACCATTGCTTTCTTGGTATCCAAATGCGTAACCTTTATCTCTATCTAGGACTTCATTTAAAGCAGATTTAAAGGCTTCAAAAGGGAAGATACCTGGATCAGGAGTAGCACTAGCAAAGTTAATAGTAGTTGAAGACATAGCAATTTGACCATTAGACATAAGCTTAAAGTCTTCCTGGTAGTTAGGAGAAGCTACATAGGTATTATGTGAATCTAGATTTTCAGAATTTATACCTCTACTATTGGATGGGGAGGATGAAATATCATAACTCATATAGATATTATCTTGCTCTGCTACATAATATCCACTTCCCTTTATAGCGTTAACGTATCCGTTTATCTCAAGTTGTTTATATGCATTAACTATAGTTACATTATTAACTTCTAATTCATTAGCTAATTTACGAATAGGGGGAAGCTTATCACCAATTTTTAAAGTGTTAGATTTTATTAATGCTTCAATTTTATTAGCTACTTGAAGGTACATAGGTATTGTAGATGATTTATCTAATTCTATTGAAATAGAGTTCATTATTAATACTCCTTTCATTATTCTAAATATAATTATTGTAACGATACAATAATTATATATTTAAGTAATGACATTGTAAAGAAAAGATTGAAGATAATTATAAGAAAAGAGCATTAATACTGCTTACAAATGTATTAATACTCCTTTTCTTGCTTATTATATTTTAGGAAGAATGCATTTTGAAAATATTTTAAGAGCATCTTTAAAGTAATATATTTTATAATCTACTGGAATAGTTGAAATTCATAGCCTTGTGCTTTGGCTTCTTTTAGTATAGAATCAAGGATTTCTGTGTTGGTCTTAGAAACTGCATGAACAAGAAGAATTGCGCCATTGTGTAAGCCGTTCATTATAGTATCTTTTGCTCTAACTGGATCAGGTTGTTTGTTTATATCCCAATCATGATATGCAAAACTCCAAAATAATGTTTTATAACCTAGATTTTTTGTCATAGCTAAAGATTTCTCGGAGTATTCACCCATTGGTGGTCTGAAATAAAGTGGCATATTTTCACCAGTAATTTCTTTAAACTTTGATTCTACATCTGAAAATTCATTATTAAATTTCTCCTCTGATCTAGTAACATCTGGCATAGAAGGATGATGATTTGTGTGATTACCAACAATATGACCTTCTTCTACCATTCTTTTTATAATATCTGGATTATCTTTTACATAAGGTGAAGTTACAAAGAATATAGCCTTAACATCATTTGCTTTTAGTATATCTAAAATTTTAGGGGTATATCCATTTTCATAACCTTCATCAAAGGTTAAATAAAGTACCTTTTTACTAGTATCTCCTACGTAATGAGCATCATATTTATTTAAATCAAACTTTAAATTTAAATTTACTTCTGGTGTCACATGTTGTTTATTTGGTTTAAACCACCATGCTATTTTTTCATTGCTAAGATTAGTAGTATCTATTTTTGAAGCTATTGGAGCAGGATCTTCATTAGATGGGTTATTAGAGCTATCATTGGATATATTTTCATCTACCTCTGACGGCTTAACTGCTAAATCATCTTTTGAGGATGAAGGATTTCTCTGATCATTTTGAGAAGCTCCCTTAATTATTTCATCATCAATTTCTTTCACAGTATTAAATACACTTTTATTTTCATCCTTGTCTGTAGTTGAGTTTGAGGTAGACCCTGTGTTAGAAGTACATCCAACAAACATAAAAGAACTTATAATTACAAGGACTAAACTTAAATTACATATAAATTTTTTACTCATATTAATCCTCCTTTTTAGAATATCATTAGTGACTTTAGTAATTAATATACGAATAGCATGTGTTTATAGTTAATAAAAAATACAAAAAGTTTTTCTACTATAGTAATAAAAATATGTTTAACCTTTAGTAAGATTATCTTATAATGAAATGTAGAATATCGTACTATTTCCATAGTTCACTATTTAGATAGGTAAATAGCCAAATAGCTAAATAGCTATATAGGAAACTATTTAACTATTTGTTCTATTCATGCGGGTTTCAAGGTTTTTTCATTTAAATAGTAAAATTGGAAATATATTTAATATGAATATTAATAATTGCTTTGTTAATGAAAAATAAAGATTTAAGGGGCAGTGGGAATGATAAAGGTATTAACAGATACAACAATATATATTAAAGATGGAAAAATTGCAGACCATGGAGAGTCTTTAGTTATAGAAAAAGGATGTTATGCAGTACCTGGCTTTATAGATGAGCATACCCATGGTGGATACGGAATAGATGTCATGGACACTGATTATGAAGGTTTAAGAAATCTAACTAATAAATTGCCAGGAGAAGGAGTTACAGCTTTTCTTCCAACCACCATGACTGCAAGTTTGAAAAAAATAAGAGAAGCTATTGATAATACTTTAAAGGTTAAAAACCATAATGATAATAATGAAGTAGATGGAGCAGAAATAATTGGACTTCATTTGGAAGGTCCCTTTATAAATAAAAAGTATAAGGGAGCTCAGGTTGAGAATTATATTTTAACCCCAGATAGTGAGATAATGAAGGAGCTTATAAAACATTCTCACAATAACATTAAAAAGGTTACTTATGCTCCTGAATTAGACAATAAGTTCGAATTTATAAAATGTCTTACAAATAATAACATTATTCCATCAGTAGGGCATAGTGATGGAACTTTTTCTCAAATAGAAATAGCAGTAGAAAAGGGTCTTTCCAGTGTTACACATTTTCACAATGGACAAAGCTCTCATCATCATAGAGAACCTGGAGTAGTTACTGCTGGTTTTACTTTTGATGAATTAGGTGTAGAAATAATATGTGATGGAATACATCTTCACAAAGACACTATAAAAGCTGTTTATAAAATAAAGGGAAGGGAAAAAATAATATTAATAACAGATTCTATGGAAGCTAAAGGGTTAAAAGATGGTGAGTACAAACTTGGTGGACAAAAGGTTATTAAAGTTGGAAATGAAGCTAGACTTAAAGATACAACCTTAGCTGGAAGTTGTTTAACTATGATAGATGCTGTAAAGAATATAATAAAATTCACTGGATGTACCTTAGAAGACGCTGTCACTATGGCAAGTACAAATCCAGCTAGAAATTTAAATATACTTCATAGGAAGGGTAGTTTAGATAAAGGCAAGGACTGTGATATAGTAATATTAGATAATAAGTATAATATTGTAAAGACTCTATGTAAAGGAAAAGTTGTGTTTGAAAATAGATAAAAATTTTAGGATTAAGAAGGGAGAAATTATATTATGGCAAAGAAAAATAGTAAAAATAATGACTTTTTAAATACTCATAGAAATAGCTCATCCCCTAAGATATATTCTCTTTTATTGGATTTAGTAAATGATGATAGAGAAGACTTAGCCAAAATTGTATTAAAAGTAGATTATTTGCTTCAATATACCAGTAATGCTATAAAACAAAGGGATTATGCAGAAGCAAAAGAGGCTATAGAAAAGGCTAGAGAAAGAATTGATAGTTTAAAGGCTGAAAATGTGGATGTAGAGTATTTAGAATACCTCTACCAAGGGATAATTAAAAATTGCAAGACAGTTAAATAATATAACTACATAATTTTATAGCTTTATTTTAGTAAAGAGTATATACTTAATTGGAATGAGCTAAGAGTTAGAACTCTGTTTATTCTATAGAGAATTTAACTAGTAGAGATAATAAAGGAGATTTTATGAGAAATTTAAAAATGGTAATAGAATATGATGGAACTAGATATAAAGGATGGCAAAAGCAAAAGGATAATGTTGCTACTATACAAGGTAAAATTGAAAATGTATTAAGTAAGATGACTAATGAAGATATTCAAGTTATAGGTTGTGGTAGAACAGACACAGGAGTACATGCTAAAAACTATATAGCTAATTTTCATACTAAATCTACCCTTACCAATGAAGATATTTTGAACTATCTTTATGAATTTTTACCAGAGGATATAGTTGTAAAATCAGTAACTGATGTTCACGAAAGATTTCACTCTAGATATAATGCAAAGGCAAAAACCTATGAGTATACTATAAACAATGGAAAATATAGAAATGTATTTAATAGAAAATTTACATACCACATTGAAGAAGAAATAAATTTAAATGCTATGATGGCAGCTGCAGATATTTTGGTTGGTACCCATGATTTTAAGAGTTTCACAAGCTTAAAATCAGATAATAAATCCACTGTTAGAACTATAAATTATATTGATATAACAAAGGATGATGAGATTATTAAAATAGAAGTCAATGGAGATGGATTCCTTTTAAATATGGTTAGAATAATAGTTGGAACTCTTTTAGAAGTTGGGAAAAATCAGTTAAAGCCAAGTGATGTTGCTAAAATTTTAGAGGCAAAAGAGAGAGCACAAGCTGGACCAATGGCTCAGGCTAAAGGATTATGCTTAAAAGAAGTTGAATATAATTAATTTTAAGAGAGCAATAATGCTCTCTTTTTGTATAAGTATTGAAATTTTGTTTACCCTAAATAGAGAATGATTATTTAAGGTGGACATAAAATGGGTAAATTAAAGACGTTACAAATAATAAAGACATTTCCTGGAAATATACATATAATGGTAGCGAGTGAAGCTCTATGTGCTCTGGGCATGGGAATGTTTTTCTTTTTGCAAATTTTATATTATGATTTTATAGGTTTATCAGCTGAAGCTATAGGAACAATATTTTCTCTAGGCTCTCTATTTACTTTGACAGGCTTTTTTGTAGGACCATTTATTAAAATACTTGGAAGAAAGAGAATTTTATGTATAGGATTATTAATTTGTGCCATAGGAGTTGGGTTTCATATGGGGTTTAGAGCAATGATAATTCTTATGTTTGGTCAAATTCTTATAAATATAGGTACGTGTCTTATAAATGTTACAGAGTTACAATTGTTGTATTCATATACTATAGGTAAAAAGGAATGTTGTGCCTATAGCTATAAGTATTCCGTAAATTTAATAGCCGGAGCTGTAGGAGCACTAATAGCTGGAAATATAACAGGAATAGAATATTTTGCGAGAATAGGGTATAAAAAGTTATTTCTACTAGCAGCTATAATTCTAATAGTGACTTCAACTATTAGATGCTTATTGCTACCTAAGGATATAACTAATGTAGCAGAGAATGAAGAAGTAAAGAAAAGTATGAGGAAAACAATAGAATGCTTAAAGTCTGATAAGCAAATTAGACTTTTTTCTATGCTTTTATTTATTAACGCCATAGGATTTAGTGGTGTAGCACCTTATAATAATTTAATATTAAAGAATTATTTTGGTTTAGGAAATAATATAATATCTTATATAACTTTTTCATTAACTATTTTAAGTATGTTTGGGCTTATTTTAATGCCAGGGATTATAGAACGGATGGGGGTAAAGAAATTTAACCTGACTGTATTTATAATTGCAATTATCAGTTGTTTTATGTTAGCAGTGGTTTCTAGCAGTGAATTGTTTATACTTTTCTTAGTTATTAGAGGTATATCTGTTGGTCTTATAATTTACTCTTTAGATAGTCTGATGATGAGTAATATAGCCATAGAGCATCGAGATATATTTGCATCATTAAAGATGCTAGCTAATGGATTCTCATTAGCTATAGGGAATTTTCTTGGTGGAACTATTTTGAATAACTTGGGATATAGATATAATTATTTATACGGTTTTATTATACTTATTTGTGCTACTATATTTTTCTATCTTAAGGTTAGAAGATATATGACAAGTACTACGATAAATAGATCTTGTTCCTGTAATTTTAAGGCTAGACATATTGAATATAAGAAATAGTAGAAGTTGATAAAATAATTAACATAGACCATGTGCTTACTTGATAAATGTGGGGGAGCATATGGTCTATTGTAGTTTAATAGAGTATCATATATAATATATTTATAGCTTAATAAATGACATAAAGTAGGAGGAATCTGTATGGGGGTTACAATAAAGGACATTGCGAAGATTGCCCAAGTGTCGGCAACTACGGTTTCTAATGTTATTAATGGAAAGACAGCAAAAACTACAGAGGAGACAAAACAGAGAATACTAAATTTAATTAAGGAGCTTGACTATAAACCGAATGCCATGGCTAGGAGTTTGGTTAATGGAGAAACTAAGCTTATTGGGGTTATTTTGCCGGATATTTCTAGTTTTTATTTTTCACGAATAATTAAGGGTATTGAGGAAACGGCAGAGGAGCATGGATACAGCATATTAGTTTGCAGTACATATAATGATGCAGAAAATGAACATAAGTATATTAACCTAATGAGAGAGCACTGTGTAGATGGCATTATAATTGCGCCTAGTTTAATAAAGGAGAGTTGGCAATTTGAAGATTTATTAAGAATTAAGTATCCTATGGTGGCTATTCATCGTAGCATTAGTAGTAGTGAAGACGTTTGCAATGTATATCTAGATAGTTATAGGGATGGTTATGAAGCAACTAAATATCTTATTGAATTAGGACATAAAAATATAGGGTGTATTAATGGAACACCTTGGTTAGCAAATTGTGGAGATGGCATGGAAGGGTATAGACAAGCTATGAAAGATCATAGCTTAGAAATAGATGATGAATGGACACACTCTTCTATGCATGATGTAGAAACTGGTATTAAGGGAGCGGAAAAACTTTTAAATTGTAAAAGTAAGGTTACAGCTATAGTAGCTTGTTCTGATGTTATTGCTTATGGAGTTTATAAAGTTGCTAATAAGGTTAAGATATCTATACCATATGATTTATCTGTTATAGGTATTGATGATTTGGTTTTTTCTGAAATTATAACGCCAGCACTTACAACGTTTAAACAACCTATAAAAGAAATGGCTAGAAAAGCCACTGAAGAGTTAATATCTATAATTTTACGACAACCAAGAGAACAATCAGAGTATAGGTATACATCTGAATTAGTTATAAGAGAAAGTGTAGAAAGAATATAGTTTTAATCCCTATCTAATATAGATGGGGATTTTTTATTTGAGACAGTTACTTCATATATTTGCCATATATAATATGAAGCTGTATATTATAATTAGTGGATAATTTTTAATTTGGGAGAGAGATATGGGTATAAAGATTTTAATAGTAGAAGATGAAATATCTATAAGTGATATATTATATACTGCATTAAAAAGTGAAGGATATAATGTAAGATGTGGATTTACGGCTAAAGAAGGCAGAGAATTAGTAAAAAATTATAAACCTGATTTAGCTTTGTTAGATTTAAATTTACCAGATGAAAGTGGCTTCGAGTTATGTAAAGAAATTAATAGTAAGTATTTAATTCCAATTGTAATATTAACTGCAAGAAATGATATAGTAGATAAAATTTTAGGATTAGAGCTAGGAGCTGATGATTATATAACTAAGCCATTTCATATAAAGGAAGTCCTTGCAAGGGTTAAAACTGCTCTTAGATGTGTAGAAAAGTACAAAGTGAAGAGCCAAAGTGAATTTTTAGAAGTTTCAAATCATATAAAAATAAATATAGATAGTAGAATTGTATTAAAGGATGAAGAAGAAGTCAGATTGAAACCACAGGAATATGATTTGTTTGAATTCTTAGTGAAGAATAGGAATAGAGTATTTTCAAGAGAAGAACTTCTTAATAAAGTTTGGGGATATGATTATGATGGAGATATTAGAACTGTAGATGTTCATGTAAGAAGAATTCGAAGTAAATTAGATAATGAAAATGAGAGATATCTTATAGATACAGTATTTGGGGTAGGATATGTGATGAGGTAATAATATGAAAATAAGAGTAAAATTTATATTTTCTATACTATCTATAATTATAACTTTTGGAGTAATATTGAATTTATCCATAAGGAATATATTAATTATTAGAATGGAGACATCCATAGGTAATTCACTAAATGAAATTATGTATAGTACTAGAGAAGCTATAAAATATAGACTGCTAGCTACAGAGTTAGAGTATGAAAAAGATAGCTTAGTTAAAGAAAGCAATTACTTAAATAGATATATATCATCTAATTTCCAGTGCACTGTAGAAATAAGTGATACAGATGGCAAGATATTAAGTGAGAACGTAGATGAATCTTTTAGGGAAATATTAAATAGTGGAAATAAAAATGCTGGATCTGGAACTGCTATTGTTAATCTTAAATATGAAGATAAAAAACTCTATGGAATTCTGTCCTATCCTATTTTTGTGAATGAAGATAATCTAGGGGTTCTTAGTATTATAAAAGATTATAGTGAGGTTTATGGTGAAAATAATAGGATGCTTTTATTTATAACTGTTGTAGAAGGTATTATATTATTCTTTATATTTAGCTTATGCTTTTTCATAATAACTAAAGTTACTAAGCCTATAATAACATTGACAGAAGGCGTAAAAAGAGTTGGACGAGGAGACTATAGTTTTTATATAGATGCTCATGGAAATGATGAAATAGCTATATTGTCAAGAGAATTTAATAGTATGAAAGAAAAAATAAAAGAACAAATAAATACAATAAAAGAAGAAAAACAAAAGGTAGAGAAATTAGAGAAAAGTAGAAAAGCTTTTTTTGATAATGTGACTCATGAAATGAAGACACCGTTAACTGCTATTTCTGGATATGCAGAGATGATAAATGATGGGATGGTAAAGGATGAGGCTTTTAAGAAAAGAGCTATAGAAAGAATATATCTAGAGAGTGAAAGATTACATCACTTAATTATAGAGTTAATAGAAATATCCAAGGGATTATCTTATACTACAGAAGAATTTAAGGATATTAGAATAGATAAACTTATAGATGAGATAAGTGATGACATGAGTATAAAAGCTAAAAAATACTCTATGAAAATTATAAGAAATTTAGAAAGTGGTATAGTATCAGCACAGTGTAACAGGATTAGGGAACTTATTATAAATTTAATTGATAATGGTATAAAATATTCTAAATCACAAGAGTATCTTTATATAAATGGGAAAATAGAAGGGAAGAAATATATTATAGAAGTAGAGAGTATGTCAGGAGTTATTCCTAAGGAAATATATGATCATATTTTTGAAGCTTTTATAAAATCTAATAAGTATTCAGAATCTGAAAGTAGAGGACTCGGATTATACCTATGCAGTGAAATTATAAAAGATCATGGAGGTTCTATAGATATTATAAATGGAGAAAAGGTTACTGTAAGAGTAGATATGCCATTAAGTATAAAATAACCTTGTTAATAACTTGGAAATAACTTTACTATAGTTGTTAAAATTTTCATCATATACTTATATTAAAGTTATTAAGTAAGGGGTGCTTGAAAATGAAAATAAATAAATTTCTATTGTGTTCTGTAGCTTTTGTTATGGTCACTGGTACAGTTATAATGGGAGGATGCAAAAATAAAGATAAAGAGATTGTTTTATCTGAAAATGTAGCCAAAGATATTCAAGTTGAGGAAAATGAAATAGAAAAGTATATAAAGGAGGGCAATAAGTTTCTAGAAGAAAAAAAATATGCAGAGGCTAGAAAGTCCTATGAAGCTGCAATAACAAAAGGAAAGAATGATAAGCAGATATATACAGATATAAAGGATGAGTATATAAAAAAAAAGAGGTACGATGATGCTTACTATATTATAAAATTAGCTATTGATAATAAGGTTGATACAGAAAATATGGAAAAGATTCTTACTAGTATAAGGGTAAAAATGGAAGGAGTTGAGTTATCTTATGATATATATGAAGATGACCTTTCATTTGTTTTACCAGAAGAGGTAGAAGTAATTGTAGATAACAATAAGATAAAGGATTATGTTCTTTGGGAAAAATCAAAGATAGATATATTAAATCAACCTGGACAATATTCATACAATGGGGTGACAAAGGAATATGGAAGAAATGTTCATGCTACCTTAAATATAAAAGAGAATATGTATGATAGTAGAATTGGATATGTAAAAGATATTTACACAGATAATAATGTTATTTATATATCCTTCGATGAAGTAGAATTTTATACTGGAGAAGATGCCTTAGTAGAAGCTAAAAAGGATAATAAAGCTATAAAAGAAGAGGATGGAACTTATATAGTTTATGATGACTATTATATTAGAAATTCTGTAGTTGAAACAAAGGTTTATGAAGTATCTAAGGATGTAGCTATGAACTTATTAGCCTATGAAGTAAACCCAGATAATAATAAGATTGATTTTCAAACAGTTAATTATGATACTTTTAAAAAGCATATAGATAAGTATAAGAAGGACATCTCTGCAGAAAGAGCTTTACTATGTAAAGTGGATATGAAAAATAGTATAGTTGCATCAATTAGTAGACAATTTACTCCATAGTAGTGTAAATAAATATATACTATATGTTACAATAATTAGTAAGGTAATAGAATCACATTAAACTTATAGTGATAAGCTATAGCTAATAATAAAATAAGTTTTAAGTTATAAGTTATTATAACTTAAAATTTATTTTGGAAATGAGGTAGTATATATGAAGTTGATTTCGTGGAATGTTAATGGCATTAGAGCTTGCGTTCAAAAAGGATTTTTAGATTTCTTTAAAGAAGTAGATGCAGATATGTTTTGTATTCAAGAAAGTAAAGTTCAAGGTGGGCAGATAGAACTTGCTTTAGAAGGATATCATCAATACTGGAATTATGCTGAAAAAAAAGGATATTCAGGAACTGCTATATTTACAAAGATAGAACCTATGAATGTATCCTATGGTATTGGAATAGAAGAACATGATAAAGAAGGTAGAGTAATTACTTTAGAGTTTGAAAAGTTTTATCTTGTAACAGTATATACTCCAAACTCTAAGTCGGAGTTAGAAAGACTTGATTATAGAATGGTTTGGGAAGATGAATTTAGAAAACATCTTAAAAATTTAGATGAAAATAAACCAGTGATAGTCTGTGGAGATTTAAATGTAGCTCATAAGGAGATAGATCTTAAAAATCCTAAAAATAATAGAAGAAATGCAGGATTTACTGATGAAGAAAGAAATAAATTCACTGAATTATTAGATTCTGGATTTATAGATACCTTTAGAAATTTCTATCCTGATTTAGAAGGAACATATTCTTGGTGGTCTTATAGATTTAAAGCTAGAGAGAAAAATGCAGGATGGAGAATTGATTATTTCTGTACCTCAGAAAGATTAAAGGAAAATTTAATTTCAGCTAAGATACATACAGAGATATTAGGTTCAGACCATTGTCCAGTAGAAGTTGAAATTAATATTTAACATTTAAAGTAATATTATTCCATAAACTTAAATATAATATATAAAATTATACTTAAGTAAATATGGAGGGGTTACTATGATAATAGATGCTAGTTTAAGAGATTTAAAAATTAAGGGAAGAAAATTTAGAAATGAAGGAAGAACTGTGGGAATGATACTTAGAAGTAATGGAGATACTTTGCCAATTAGTATTAAACGTTCAGATATGGATAAATTTCTAAAAAGATATGGAGACCATAGTGATGTAACTTTAAGGGTTCATGGAGAAAATATTAATACATCCATAATAGAAGTACAAAGAGATCTACTACTTCATTATGCACATAATGTGCAGTTTAAAGAAATTTAAATTATAGTTTGAAAAATCCCCAGTTAAATTGNNCAATTTAACTGGGGATTTTTCTTATTTTAGTATCATTTATAGACTAAAGTGGTATTCTTGCAAGAACCATATGTTTATTTTTCATATTATATAACTGTTCCTTAGTGATTTCTTGAATAGTTGTAATCTTAGTTACATTGTGGATCATACCAACTCTAATTTTTGCATCTTCTAAGTCTCTTGCTAATAATGTTCCACAGTATCTAGCATCTTCAGTATCCACATTAAATAAGAATACATTTAATTTCTCTATTGGTACAACATCTTTCTTTAAAAATTCATCATCAAATTCAACTTCACTATCAAGAGAGATTAAACCTTCTCTAACTATAAGTTTATCCCACCCTTTATATTCACAAAGTCTACCCCATAGTCCTAAATTCATAATGCTTCTTACAGTAAGTTTTACCATCATAAAAATTCACTCCCTCTCAATTTTAACTCTCATATATTTTAATTATTATTGTACCATTATTTTGAAGATTATTCAATCAATTTACTGAATATTTAAATCATTTATAGTTTGTATACAATATTTATTGATTATACATTAATAAATATATTAAATTTATCAATAATTATGATTACCAATTTAAAAAGATTTATGTTATTAGATCTTTGTATATTTATTCTAAGGTTTGTAATGAATATTTTATAATAAGATTTTTATATATTATCAATAAACGAGTAAAATTAATTATATTAATATTAAAATTAATTATATTAATATAATGCTTATTGAAAATTAATTTTTTGAATAATAATATTAATTATTTTCAATGTATATATTTACAATTAAAAGAATATGCCGTATAATTTTATTTAGGAGGTGGCAAGAATGTATAAGGCATTAACAAGATGTCCTGTTTGTTCAGGAAAATTGAATATAAAAAGGCTACAGTGTGATGAATGTAATACTGTAATTGAAAATAATTTTACTTTTTCAAAGTTTGAGAAGTTAAATCATGATCAATTAAGGTTTGTAGAAACCTTTTTACAATATAGAGGAAATATAAAAGATGTAGAGAAGGCATTAGGAATTTCTTATCCAACAGTAAGGGGTAAGTTAGATGAAATAAATGAAGTATTAGGGCTATCTAGTAAAAAACAGCATGAAATTGATAGAAAACATGTAATTACAAAGTTAGAAAATGGTGAGATAACTTCAGATGAAGCTATCGAACTTTTAAATAAAATATAAATTAGGGGGAGTAATCATGGAAGATAAGTTAAGAATTTTAAAAATGGTAGAGGAAGGAAAGCTTACAGGGGAGCAAGCAAGTAAACTTCTAGAAACCTTAGAAAAGAACGATGGAGATAAAGTAAAAGGCGAAGATGATGATGAATTCTTTAAAATACCAAAATCAACTAACGGGACTAGAATGCTTTATATAAGGATTAAATCTCACGATGGAGAAAATGTTAAAGTTACAATACCACTAGAGGTTATAAAAATAATGGCTTCTGCTGGTAGTAATGTAATTGAAAGTATGGACAAATATGATATCAAAATTGATATGATATTAGAAGCTATTGATAAAGGTGTTGTAGGACCAATTGTACAAGTAGATACAGATGAGGGAGATAAAATATTGATAGAAATAGCTTAAAATAATATATTAAGGGGATTTGAGTAAATGATTATCAATATAAAAGAAACAGGGGAAAATAAGAGTAAAAATATATGTATACCAAGGGTTTGTATTTCGCTAGGAATATTTGTACTACCTTTAGCATTAAAATCTATGTATAGGAAAAAAAATAATAGTAAAACCAAGGTAGCAATTAACAATAAAGAAATGAAGAACTTAAAAAAAGCAATTAAGTATCTTAATAAAAAATATAAAGGCTTAGTTCTTGTAGATATAAAAACCAATGAAGGAGAAAGTGTAAAAATAGTTATATAGATAATATATGTATGTATTTTAAAGAGATGATCAGTTTGATTAAAGTCATTATGTAAAACTACATAATGACTTTAATACCTTTAGATTCAGCCTGTTTTATGAAATCCTCTAAATTTACAATATAACAATTTTTTAAACTAATAGTTTTCAGTGTAGGTATATCAAAAAGTTTAGAATAATCTGATATGTAAGCGTAGGATAGATTCAAGGTTTTTAGATTATTTATAACTTCTATTCCATCTACAATTAAAGGACCTTCTAAACATAGAGAGAATTCCTCTACATTAGGAAAATTTTTCAAAGTTGAAAGCTGAAAATCACTGCTAAAGCTAATGGTTAAGTTTTTTACCTTTGGGAATAATGGCAGACTATTTATAGAATCAGTTTTAGGATATATAAGTTTAAAAGTATCTATTTTATCAAATAAGGCTACTTCACTTAAGACATTTAAGTTGCATCTGTGTATACTTAAAGTCTTTAAATTATACAACTTAGTAATAGGTAAATAATCTAAAATTAATCCATCATCATTAATATCCAAGGTGTTTAAATTTTCAATGTATTCTAAGCCTTTTAGATTAGATACATTTTTTATTTTAAGTATATTTACATTTGAAAGTTCAGTTTTATTCAAAGAATTTAAAGAATATGAATTCATACCTATGGCTTTTTTTACAGTAGTATTAAGGTTAGAATCTTTTATAATTCTCTTAGAATATATGTAATAATTAATTGAAAAGAAAGTACATATAGATAAAATCACCATAATAATTTTTAGATATTTTTTACTATGGAATTCTTTTGTAACTCTGTAGATTATAGATATACCTAAAGATAATATAAGAATTATATGACTAGGTATGTATATGTATAATTTAAACAATAAATAATTTAAAATCATTGGAATGGTTATAATATAACTGATAATAATAAAATTAGAAGAGTGAAATTCATTAAAATTAGTGATGGTTATAATTACAGTTATACATAATAATACAATCCATGGCAAAGGAAATTTACCATCTAGGACTAATAGATTTGAAAAGAATATATTAAATATCATAAAAACAATGAGAAAACTTATAGAAATAATATACCAAACATTACATTTAGATTCTTTAGGATATAAAGTAATAATATTATTTTTTACATTAGTTTTATAAAAAAAGTTTTTCATTCCGTCCTCCTAGTATTAAGGGTTATAATGTTATACAAATATTATATTTTAAAAATAGTCATATGTAAACGTATAATAGACTCGAGAAAATGTAATATTTAACGGCAAATTTAGAGGATTTTATCATAAAAAATATTTAAAACAGAAAAATTTTTTAATATTTATTAATATAAATAAAAATGCTGTAGAAAATAGTAGTTTAAGAGATAAATATTATAGTATAAATATTATATTCAATTAATTAATAAGTTTACATTTTAATTAATTGAATATTTATTGACTTTTATTTTTTAAAATAGTATATTGAAAATATGTACAATGAAGTACTTAAAGAGCAGTGAAGCTCCATAGGATTATTCCTATGGAGCTTTTTGTGGTTGTTTTTAGGGTAAATTTAATAATGAATTTTCTTTTAATAAACTTACTGCATAAATAGTTAATTAATTTTAAAGACTATATTGTAAATAAGATAGTCTTGAAAGGAGTTTAAGATGAACAATTTTAAAATTAAAACTCAGATTTATTTTGGTCAAGGAGCTTTAGAACGGTTAGAGGAAGTAGGAAATAAAAAAGTTTTTGTAGTTACAGATCCTTTCATGGTGAAATCAGGAATGATTAATAACATAACAGAAAAATTAAAAAGTGCTAACATAACTATATTTAGTGATATAGTTCCAGATCCACCTATAGAGCTTATAGTTCAAGGTATAGAAGAGCTTCAGAAAGTTAAGCCAGAAGTGTTGATTGCTCTAGGAGGAGGTTCTTCAATAGATGCAGCTAAAGCAATAATGGATTTTGCGAAGAAAATTACATCTGTCACAGATATGGAATTTATAGCTATCCCAACTACAAGCGGTACAGGTTCAGAGGTTACATCTTTCTCAGTAATAACAGATAAAACTAAGGGAACAAAGTATCCATTAGTTTCAGATGATCTATTACCAGATGTGGCTATATTAGATCCAGAACTAGTGAAAAGTGTACCTGGATCAATTACTGCAGATACAGGTATGGATGTAATAACCCATGCTCTTGAAGCTTATGTATCTACAAATGCTTCTGATTTTTCAGATGCTTTAGCTGAAAAAGCACTTATACTATCATTTAAATATCTTTTAAGAGCATATAGTAATGGTGAAGATATAGAAGCTAGAGAAAAAATGCATAATGCATCATGTCTTGCTGGAATTGCATTTAATTCAGCTTCTCTTGGATTAAATCATGGGATAGCCCATGTTCTAGGCGGCAAATTCCATGTACCTCATGGAAGAACTAATGCTTTATTATTACCTTATATAGTTGATTTTAATGCTGACATAGTAGGATATGAGAATAATGAGTTTTCTAGAGCTGCTATTAAATATGCTAACATAGCAAAATTATTAGGATTACCTTGTAGTAATGCTAGAGCAGGAGTTAGAAGTATTGTAAATGAAATTAAAAAATTACAAAAGGAAATGAATATGCCTACCACTTTAAAAGCTTGTGGTGTATCTATGGAAGAATTAGAAAAGCTTAAAGAAGAAATTGCAAACAGTGCATTATTAGATGCATGTACTGCAACTAACCCTAAAATACCTACTCCTCTTAATGTTATTGAAATTATCGGAAAAATTAAAGAATAACATCAAAAAATGGGTTGACAGTATAAAATTTTGAATATATAATCGAAATATACACAAAGTAGTGTAATGGTTTTAAGCAAAGGGGCTTCTTGAAAATATTATGTTTTCGAGGAGCCTTTATTATTTTTATAAAATTATAGATTTATTTAAGAATAGTTGTTAAAACACAGGTAATACTAAGACTAATAATTTATATGAAAATATTATTTTAGTGTTGTCTCTAAATGCAAAGGTAAGGTGAGTATATGAGTGACGATAAGCAAAGGATCATACAGGAGTTTGTTCCAGGAAAACAAGTAACCCTTGCACATATAATAGCAAATCCTACAGAAGAGCTTTATAAAAAGCTAGGTCTTGTAGCAAGCACTAGAGATGCTATTGGTATTTTAACTATAACTCCAAGTGAAGGTTCTATAATTGCTGCTGATGTAGCTACAAAAGCTGCTGGAGTTAATCTTGGGTTTGTAGACAGATTTAGTGGTTCACTTGTTATAACAGGAGATATTAGTTCTGTAGAATCAGCATTAAAGGAAGTTACTTCTGTACTTGAAGGATTATTACAATTTACCTCTACAAAAATTACTAGAACCTAGGAGGTAACATGAAAAAAGTAATATTTATAGGAAAGACTGGAAGTGGAAAGACTACTTTGTGTCAAAAGATTCACGATTTAGATTTAGAATATAAGAAGACTCAATCGGTAGAAATTTATGATGAGTCTATAGATACTCCAGGAGAATATCTAGAAAATAGATCTTACTACAAAGCTTTGATAGTAACATCAGCAGATGCAGATGTAATTGCACTAGTATATGATTGTACTTCAGAAGAATCGTACATAGCACCAGGTTTTTGTAGTATGTTTGCTAAAGAATGTATTGGGATAGTGACAAAGATAGACATTGCTCAAAACAAAGATAGAATAAAATATGCTAAGGAAATCTTAAATGAGGCTGGAGTATCTAGAATATTTGAAGTAAATACTTTAGATGGAACTGGCATAGAGGAATTAATTAAATATTTAAGTTCATAATATAGAGGAGAATAATTAAATATGAGTAAAAAAATCATAATAGTCGACGATGAGCCTATTATTAGAATGGATATCAGAGATATCTTAGAAGCGGAGGGTTACAATGTAGTAGCAGAGGCTTCAGATGGGTTTAGTGCTGTAGAACTTTGTAAAGAGCATAAACCTGATTTAGTAATTATGGATATACAGATGCCTATACTTGATGGCATAGGAGCCAGTAAAAGAATTAGACTTGAGCATCTTGCAGGTGGAATACTTTTATTGACAGCCTTTAATGATACTGAATTTATAGAAAAGGCTAAAAGTGTAGGAGCATATGGATATCTGGTGAAACCTTTAGATGAAAAATCATTTATTCCAACAGTGGAAATGTGCTTAGCTAAAGTAGAAGAGTTTGAAGAGTTAGAAAATAACCTGGAGAAAGTTACATCAAAGTTAAACGAAAGAAAATTAATAGAAAAAGCAAAAGGTATACTTATGAAAGAATTAAATTCCGATGAAGAAGAAGCTTACAGATACATTAGAAAATTAAGTATGGATAGAAGATGCTCTATGATAGATATTGCAAAAACTTTAATAGTGGCTTATGAATAAGATAAAAGAATTATGTAATATTTATACTAATCTTACTGATGAAGATGTTAATAAAATCATAGAGGTTTCTAGCTCTATTGAGTTAATAGCTAATTTAGAGGAATGTGATGCTTTTATAGATGTGCCATCAAAAAATCCAGAAGAAGCTATAGTGGTTTCAGAAGGAAGAAAAAAAGAATCTATTTATACTAATTCTGTAGTAGGGAAAAAAGCTTTAAGAATTAATGAGCCTGGTGTAATAAGAACTCTAAAAACCGGTGAGGTTTTTAAAGGAGTAAGAGCTTTAACACAAGAAAATAGATTTGTAAGGCAAAAGGTATACCCGATTTATAATAAGGAAAAAATAATAGGAGTAATTATTGTTGAGGATGATATAAGTAATGAAATAAAAGAAGATTTTACTATTCCTAATGATGGCTCCAAAAGCAAAAGACAAAAGACACATCAGCTTATGAACTTGATAAATTCCAATAGATTGATAAATGATAACTTAGAATCTGCCATTTTAGTTTATGATGAAAATGGAATATTAAGAATTAAAAATAGAAAAGCTGATATGATTTACATAGGTAGGGGATATAATGAGCTTGAAGGAATGCATTATGATGACTTGTCCTTAGATAATACCCTATTTACTAATATTAATAAAATCTTAGAGATTACAGAAGATAATAAAGTAATAACAAAGGAAATAAAAGTTGGTAATTTTTATTATGGAATAAAAAGAATACTGATTAAGGAAGAAGACTTGAGAGTTATTGAAATAGTTCAAGATATAACAGATATAAAGAATAAGGAAGCTGAAATAATCTCTAAATCTGTTGCTATAAGAGAAATTCATCATAGAGTAAAGAATAACTTACAAACTGTAGCTTCACTTTTACGTATTCAAGGGAGAAGATGTGATAGTGAGGAAGCAAAGGTAAGTCTTCAAGAAAGTGTGAATAGGATTCTAGCTATTGCAGCAACTCATGAACTTCTATCTAAGGATATAAGTGATGAGGTAAAGATTATGAAGGTTATAAATGCTATAGTAGATAATGCTAAAAGATGTTTTTTAAACATTCAAAAGGAAATTAACATAGAAGTATCAGGTGATGATTTTTATATTGATACAGATAGAATTACTGCAATATCTCTTATAATTAATGAATTAATACAAAATTGTTATGATCATGCTTTTAATCATAGGGAATGTGGCACTATAAAAATTATTGTTACTGAGCAGGAAGAGTTTAGAGAAATATCAGTAGCTGACGATGGAGTTGGTTTTGATACTTCCATAGATAAATCTTCTAGCTTAGGAATGTCTATAGTAAAAAACTACGTATCTGATAAATTAAAAGGTGATATAGATATATTTTCTAATGATGAGGGAACTAGAATTAAATTTAGATTTCCTATAAAACTTGAATAAAATAGAACTACATTGAAGTAGTTTGATTTAAGCAAAGAGGCTTAAAGTTAAAAAAATTAATTTTCATAGTTATTTGAAAGATTAATTTGATAGCTTTAAGCCTTTTTATATTTGTATTTGGAGGTGATTTAATGAGAGAAGAACTTTTAAGTGTTGGAATTGATATTGGAACTAGTACAACTCAACTTGTATTTTCGAAACTAATCATAGAAAACACTGCTTCAAGTTTTTCAGTACCTAGAATATCAATAGTTGATAAAGAAGTAGTTTATAGAAGTGATGTTTATTTTACGCCACTTAAATCTATGACAGAAATTGATGCCGAGAAAGTTAAGGATATAGTATCTTTAGAATATAAAAAATCTGGTATCAATAAGGATGAAATACAAACAGGAGCTGTAATTATAACAGGTGAAACTGCTAGAAAAGAAAATGCCAACGAAGTACTGCATACTTTAAGTGGATTTGCAGGAGACTTTGTAGTTGCTACAGCAGGTCCAGATCTTGAAAGTATTATAGCAGCTAAAGGTGCAGGAGCTCACATTTACTCCAGTGAACATTCTACAAGTGTAGTTAATCTAGATATTGGTGGAGGAACTACAAATTTAGCTGTGTTTACTAGAGGAGATTTGAAGGAAACTGGATGTCTAGATATAGGTGGAAGACTTATAAAACTTGATAAAGACACAAATAATATAGTATATATAGCACCTAAAATACAAAATATTATAAATCAAAATAATTTTGATATAAAAGTTGGCTATAAAGCAACTAAAGAAATGTTGATTCCAGTTATTGATGAAATGGTAAAGCTTTTAGAGGAAAGCGTAGGAATTAGGACTCAAACATCTATCTTTGAAATGATAGTTACTAATAAGTCTATTGCCTTAAATGAGGAGATTAAGTGTATATCTTTTTCAGGCGGAGTAGCTGACTATGTATATAATGAATCTCCTATAGAAGATTATTTTAAGTATGGAGATATAGGAATACTTCTTGGAGAAGCTATTAAAAACTCAGACTTATGTAAAAAATTAAAATTGGCGAGAGCAATAGAAACTATAAGAGCAACAGTAGTGGGAGCTGGCTCTCACACTATGGATATTAGTGGAAGTACAATTACATATACCCATGACAACTTCCCTATAAAAAATTTACCAATTTTAAAGCTCAGTTTAGAAGATGAGAATAGAGGTTCTGAAGTTTTAGAAAAAGCTATATCAGAAAAAATTAACTGGTTTAAATATGAAAATGAACTTCAGAGTATTGCCATAGCCCTACATGGAAAGAAGAATCCTTCTTTTGCAGAAATACAAGATATGGCAAAGGGACTAGTAGGTGGGATGAAAGAACTGATTGATAGAAAGCTTCCACTTATTATAATTGTTGAAAATGATATGGCAAAGGTATTAGGTCAGGCTATTTACTCCCTTTTACATCTTGATAAGGACATAGTTTGTATAGATGGTATCAAGGTGGAAAATGGAGATTATATAGATATAGGAAAACCCGTAGCGGAAGGTAAAGTATTACCTGTAGTTATAAAAACATTAGTATTTAATTAACCGAGAGGAGGATTATCATGATTTTAAAAACTAAATTATTCGGAAAAGTATACCAGTTTAATTCAGTAATGGAAGTTATGGCAAAAGCAAACGAAGAAAAATCAGGAGATAACTTAGCAGGAATAGCTGCACAGTCAGCAGAGGAAAGGGTTGCAGCAAAAGTTGTACTTTCTAACCTTACATTGTCTGATTTAAGAAATAATCCTGCAGTACCTTATGAATTAGATGAGGTTACTAGAATAATACAAGATGACGTAAATGAAAAAATATATGCAGAAGTTAAAAATTGGACTGTAGCAGAATTTAGAGAGTGGCTACTAGATGATAATACTACAGGAGCAGATATAAGAAGAGTTTCAAGAGGAATAACATCAGAAATAGTGGCTGCTGTTGCAAAAATAATGTCTAATATGGATTTAGTATACGCAGCTAAGAAAATAAAAGTTACAGCACATTGTAATACAACTATAGGAGAACCCGGTACATTATCTGTTAGATTACAACCAAATCATCCAACAGATGATCCAGATGGAATACTTGCATCTTTAATGGAAGGATTAAGCTATGGTATTGGAGACGCAGTGCTTGGATTAAACCCAGTTGATGACTCTGTAGAGAGCGTAACAAAAGTCTTAAAGAGATTTAATGAATTTAAAGAAAAATGGCAAATACCAACTCAAACTTGTGTACTTGCGCACGTAACTACACAAATGGAAGCAATTAGAAAAGGTGCGCCAGCGGATCTTATATTCCAATCAATTGCTGGTTCTGAAAAAGGAAATGAAGCATTTGGATTTACTGCTGCAACAATAGAAGAAGCAAGACAACTTGCACTTAAAGAAGGAACTGCTACAGGTCCAAACGTAATGTATTTTGAAACTGGTCAAGGTTCAGAACTTTCTTCAGATGCACACCATGGTGCTGACCAAGTAACAATGGAAGCTAGATGCTATGGATTTGCTAAGAGATTCCAACCATTCTTAGTAAATACAGTTGTTGGATTCATAGGACCTGAGTACCTATATGATGCAAAACAAGTTATAAGAGCTGGTCTTGAAGACCACTTTATGGGTAAACTTTCAGGACTCCCAATGGGATGTGACGCTTGTTACACAAACCATATGAAAGCTGATCAAAATGATATAGAAAACTTAGCGGTATTACTTGCTACAGCAGGATGTACATACTTCATGGGAATTCCTCATGGTGATGACGTAATGCTTAACTATCAAACAACTGGATATCAAGAGACAGCTACATTAAGAGAGTTATTAGGAGTAAAACCTATTAAACCTTTTGAAGAGTGGATGGAAAAAATGGGAATTATAGAAAATGGCAAGTTAACCAGAAGAGCTGGCGACGCTTCAATATTTTTAGGATAAGGGGGGACTACTGATGAACGAACAAGAATTAAAATTAATGGTTGAAAAGTTATTAGGAGAAATGGTAGAAAAATCAGGTAGTACTGACATAGTAAATCAAGTAGCAAATAAAATGAGTGCTGTAATAGGTTCAGTAGATGAAAATGGATGTATTCCAGATATCACAGAAATTGACCTTAAAAAACAACTTTTAGTTGAAAACCCTCATGATAGAGAAGGATACCTAAAAATGAAGGAAAGAACTCCAGCAAGAATAGGTATTGGAAGATCAGGTCCAAGATACAAAACTATAACTCAATTAAGAGTTAGAGCTGACCATGCTGCTGCACAAGACTCTGTATTCTCTTATGTATCTGAAGACTTTATAAAAGAGAATAATTTAATACCAGTAAATACAATGTGTGTTGATAAAGATCAATATATAACTCGTCCTGACCTAGGAAGAAGATTTGACGAAGAAACTACTAAGTTTATAAAAGATAAGTTCTCAGGTCAAAAAGTGTTAGTAGTAGTTGGAGATGGACTTTCTTCTGCAGCTATTGAAGCTAACCTAAAAGATTCAGTTCCTTCAATTAAGCAAGGTTTAAAAATGTATGGAATTGAAATTGGAGATATATTATTCATTAAACATTGTAGAGTTGGAGCTATGGATGCCATTGGTGATGCAACAGGAGCAGAGGTTGTTTGTATGCTAGTAGGTGAAAGACCAGGTCTTGTTACTGCTGAATCAATGAGTGCTTATATAGCTTATAGACCAACAGCTAATATGCCAGAGGCTAACAGAACAGTTATATCAAACATCCATAAAGGTGGTACTACAGCAGTTGAAGCTGGAGCACATATAGCTGAACTTATAAAGACAATGCTTGATAAAAAAGCATCAGGAATAAATTTAAAAATATAATTTAGGGGGAATTTATTGTGATTAATGAAGCATTACGTCCAACCGTATTAAGCGTTAAAATAATTTCAAATGTAAGCCCAGAACTAGTTAAAAAATTAGAATTACAACCTCATCATAAAAGTTTAGGTATCATTACTGCTGATAGTGATGACGTAACTTACACTGCCCTTGATGAAGCTACAAAAGCTGCTGAAGTTGATGTAGTATATGCAAGATCAATGTATGCAGGTGCTGCTAATGCATCTACAAAACTTGCTGGTGAAGTTATTGGAATAATAGCTGGACCAAGTCCAGCAGAAGTAAGAAGTGGTTTAAATGCTACTATAGACTTCATGGAAAATGGATCACACTTTGTAAGTGCTAATGATGATAACTCTATAGCTTACTATGCACACTGTGTTTCAAGAACTGGAACTTATCTTTCAAAAGTAGCAGGAGTTAAAGAAGGAGAAGCAATAGCTTATCTAGTAGCTCCACCACTTGAAGCTATCTATGGATTAGATGCAGCTCTTAAGGCAGCAGATGTTGAAATGAAAGAATTCTTTGGACCTCCAACTGAAACAAACTATGGTGGTGGATTACTTACAGGTAGTCAATCAGCATGTAAGGCAGCATGTGACGCTTTTGCAGAAGCTGTCAAATCAGTTGCTCAACAACCAGTAAACTTTTAGGCGAAGGTTTAGTAAGTGAGTAAAGCATTAGGTCTAGTAGAAGTAAGAGGATACGTTGCAGCAGTAGAAGCTGCAGATTCTGCTCTAAAGGCTGCAAATGTTACTTTGATTGGACTAGAGAAAATAAAAGGTGGAATAACTACTATTAAAATTATTGGAGATGTAGGAGCGGTAAAGGCTGCAGTTGATGCAGCCAAGGCTTCTGTAGAAAGTTTAGGTACTTTTAGAACTGCTCATGTGATACCAAGAGTAGATTCACAAGTTGAAGGTTTATTCTTTGAAGGACATAAAAAACCACAAGAGGTACCTATAGAATCATCCAGTGAAAAAAGTGATACAAAAGATAAGGAAAAAACAGAAACTCCAGTTAATAAAAAAGAAGAGGCTTTAGTCAAGGAAAAAGTGGAAACTTCTGAAGCGGAAATTGTAGAAAAAGTTACAGAAGAAAAATTAGAAGCTAAAAAAGAAACCAAAGAAAAAAGTAAGGAAATAGAGCCTCAAATAAACAAAATAGAAGAAATTATAAAAAATGATTTCAAAGATCATATAGATTATAACTCTATGAAAGTAGAAGAGTTAAGAAGATTAGTTAGAACTTTAAAAATTCCGAATATGACAAATAAACAAATTAAATTTGCCAAAAAGGATGTGCTTATTAAAACTATACTAGAATATAACAAAGCAGGTGAAAAATAATGGAACTTACAGATAAAGATTTAGCGTCTATACAAGAGGTTAGAAATCTAATTAAAACAGCTAAAGCTGCTCAAGCAAAATTGGCTAAAAAATCTCAGGATGAGATTGATAGAATAGTTAAGGCTATGGCTGAGGCTGCTGCAGCAAATGCAGAGAAGCTAGCTAAAATGGCAGTTGAAGAAACTGGATTTGGAATATGGCAGGACAAAGTAATTAAAAATATTTTTGGGTCTACATATATCTATGATTATATCAAGGATCTAAAAACTATTGGTATAGTTGCAGAAGATGAAGAGAAAAAAGTTATGGATGTTGCAGTACCTATGGGAGTAATTGCAGGATTAATTCCTTCAACTAATCCAACATCAACAACTATGTATAAAGCTCTTATATCATTAAAATGTGGAAACGCAATAGTATTTTCACCACATCCAAATGCTAAAAAAAGTATATTAGAAACAGTTAGAATTATTAATGAAGCAGCTGTAAAGGCTGGATGCCCAGAAGGAGTTATTGGATGCATTACAATTCCAACCCTTCAAGCTACAGATGAATTAATGAAAAATAAAGATACAGCTATGATACTTGCAACTGGTGGTTCAGCAATGGTTAGAGCAGCGTACTCTTCAGGTACACCGGCCCTTGGAGTTGGTCCAGGAAATGGTCCAGCATTTATTGATAAGAGTGCTGATATTAAAGTTGCAGTTAAGAGAATAATGGATTCTAAAACTTTTGATAATGGAACAATCTGTGCTTCTGAGCAATCAGTGATTATAGAAGAAGCTATTAAAGATAGAGTGGTGACTGAATTCAAAAATCAAGGAGCATATTTCTTAAGCCCAGAAGAAGCAAAACAACTTGGTAAATTTATAATGAGAGCTAATGGAAGTATGAATCCACAAATAGTTGGTAAGAGTGTAGAAACTATTGCAAAACTTGCTAATTTAACTAACGTACCTTCTTCAGCAAGAGTACTTATTGCTGAAGAAACAGAAGTAGGACACAATGTTCCATATTCAAGAGAAAAACTAGCTCCAATTCTAGGATTCTATGTTGAAAAGAGTGTAGATGATATAGAAGCTAAGTGTAGAGAAATACTTATTAATGAAGGCGCTGGTCACACATTCTCAATGCACTGTGAAGACAAGGAACTAGTAAAAAGATTTGCTCTTAGTATGCCGGTATCAAGAATACCAGTAAACACTCCAAGTACTTTAGGAGGAATAGGTGCTTCTCTAAATATAGTACCTGCTTTAACTTTAGGTTGTGGAGCTATTGGTGGAAGTGCAACATCTGATAATGTAGGACCACTTCACCTTGTAAATATCAAAAAAGTAGCTTATGGAGTTAGAGAAATTGAACATTTTAGAGGTGGAAGTAGCAATTCAGTTAATGGAAATAATAGTTCACTTTCATCTGCAGACACAGAAGAGCTTGTTAATTTACTTGTTAAGAAAATAATAAGTGAATTAAGATAATAAAATAAAATTTCAAAGTATATTGGTTAAATTTAAGGAGGAATTTATAATGGCAAACGCAAATGCATTAGGAATGATTGAAACTAAAGGATTAGTAGCAGCAATAGAAGCTGCAGACGCAATGGTTAAAGCTGCTAACGTACAACTAGTAGGAAAAGAACAAGTTGGTGGCGGTCTTGTAACTGTACTTGTAAGAGGAGATGTTGGAGCTGTTAAAGCTGCTACAGATGCTGGAGCAGCTGCTGCTGAAAGAGTTGGAGAATTAATATCAGTTCACGTAATCCCAAGACCACACTTTGAAGTAGATGCTGTTTTACCAAAAACACAGGAAACAGTTTAATTTAGGTTTGTGTAGAGATGTATTGCTAAAATAAGCAATACGTCTCTTACATCTAATGAGGGATGTGAAGATATGTCAGTATTAACTGAAAGTGAAGTTAGAAGACAGTTAAAGGGAACAGACTTTAAGGAATATACCGAATTTAGAGTTCTAAAAGGGCAAATAGTAACCCCATCTGCAAAATCATTTTTGTCAGAAAATAATATTAAATTGAAGTATGTAGATTCTTTAGAGGAAGTAGTGCATGAAGTAAAAAAGGTAAAAGAAGAAGTACCTGTAAAGTTACAAACGAGAGAAGAAAAAAGTAAATATATAACTGTATTTGGTGCTGAATTAATGGAAAAACCTGAGCATATGACACATTTAAATGGAAACTTATTAGTGTTTAAAGATCATAAGATAATAGCGCTGAGAGGAAAGTTAGATTCTCTTGAGTCTAAGATATTGGAAACTCAAGTTATTACTCATAAATTAGGAGCTTCAAAGCTAACAGAAGACCTTGAAGAGATATTAAAGTTTGTAAGATGTCTCCTTAGATGTGAAGTAGTTAATGAACCAGTAGGAGAATTTAAACTTCTTGGTATGACTCCAGAAGAATTGAGAGAAAAATCTCATTATCCAAAGAAATATTATGGGATTGGTCATGAGCCAGTAGCGTTTTCTATGGGTGAGGCTGTTGTGGCATTAAATTCTTGTAGAACAACTATAAGAGAAACTGAACTTTTAGCTTATACCGCATTTAAAGGGGAGTATGGTGATGTTCAAAGGCCGGATATAATAAAGGCATTAAATAGATTATCATCCTTGTTTTGGATAATGATATTTAAATATAGAACTGGAGAATACAGTTAAAGCAGGAGGATGAAATATGAATAATCTTTTAGTAGAAGATATCATAGATGAAGTAATAAAGAGAGTAAAAAAAGAAGCTTTTATAGAAGTTGAAGCCTCAGGAAAACACGTTCACCTATGTGAAGAACATATAAACATATTATTTGGACGTGATTATCACTTAAATAAGGTTAAAGACTTATCACAACCAGGTCAATATGCATGTAAAGAAAGAGTTACTATAACAGGACCTAAGGGTTCACTAAAGAATGTTGTTGTTCTTGGACCTGCAAGGAAATCTACACAAGTAGAAATTTCATTAACTGATGCAACAGTTCTTGGAATTAAGGCTCCTGTTAAAGAGAGTGGTAAAATAGAAGGTACTCCTGGAATTACAATTTCTACAGAACGAGCTACTCTTACAATAGATAAAGGAGTAATTGTTGCTAAAAGGCACATACACATAACTCCAGAAGATGCAGAGAAGTTTGGTGTGAAAGATAAAGAAATCATTCAAGCAAAGGTTTATGGTAATAGACCCCTAATATTTGATGATGTTGTCATAAGAGTAAGCCCAGACTTTAGAACATATATGCATATAGACTATGATGAGGCTAATGCTTGTGGATTTACGAAGGGAACTCTTTGTAGAATAGTTAAGTAGGCCTCAAAAAGGAGGTATATAAATGAACTATGATAAACTTGTGGACTTAATAGTAAAAGAAGTTTATAAAAAGTTAGAAGAAACAAATAAAAATATTGTAAAACATAAGATAGCTGTAATAATTGGAGATGTAGAGTTGGATCCTATTACTAAATCTAATTTAGATGAAGAATATACTGTGACTTCATATAATGAAGAACAAATAGAAGCTGACATAGCCATAGTTTCTACACTATCTATAAAGTCCATGGCAAATATAGCTACGCTAACTGGTATTAATGAAGAAGAAAACTTTATCATTAATATGCTATTAGCAGGTAAGAAGGTATATGTCCTTGAAAATGGTCTAGAGTATAGAAAGTATAAAAATACTGCTCCAAGAGCACTATATAATAAGTATTTAAGCTTTGAAAGAGAGCTTAAAGTTTATGGAATTGATATAGTTGAGTTTATTGAAAAAGTTGAAGATAAAACCACAAGAAAAGAAGAGTATAAAAAAGTTGAAGATATTAGTATATTAGAAACTTCAAATTTTATATCAGAAGAGATGAGCTTCGAAATTAGAAATAAGAAACTTATTAGTGAGATGGATCTTAGGAAGCCATTTATGAATGGAATGAAATCTGTGGTAATAGATAAAAAAAGCATAATCACTCCATTGGCTAACGACTTTATAAGAATTCATAATCTGAAAGTTAAAAGAGTTTAGCGGAGGATAATATGGTTATAGGTAGAGTTGTTGGTAGATTATGGGCAACTAGAAAAGATGAAAAGCTAAATGGTCAAAAGTTTTTAATAGTGAGGCTACTTAAAGATATAGATGTAGAAGAAACAGGCTTTTTTGTAGCAGCGGATAGTGTAGGTGCAGGTACTGGAGACAATGTACTTATAACTAGAGGTGGTGCAGCTAGAGTATCACTAGGAGAAAGAGATGTACCTGTGGATGCAACTATAATAGGAATAATTGATTCAATAGAGGTGGAAAATGAGTAAAAGTATTGGAGCAATTGATTTTAAAAGTATAGCTAAAGGCATTGAAGTTGCAGATGAAATGGTGAAAAAAGCTGATGTTGATGTACTATATATTAAAACTATATGTCCTGGAAGGTTTTTAGTGATATTAACAGGAGATGAAGGTGCTATAAGAACAACCCTTGACCACGGGATTTTCTCTGGTCAGGGGCATATAATAGATAGTTGTATTATAAATAGTGTCCATAATAATATTATACAAGCTTTGAAAAGTAGGTTTGTAACTAAGGCTAATGGGGCCATAGGAGTAATGGAGACCAATAGCGTAAGTAGTGGTCTTAAAGCGTTAGATATTGCTCTTAAGGGAGCCAATTTAAATTTAGTAAAACTACAAGTAGCATCTGGAATAAGTGGTAAACTTGTTTATATTATTTCTGGTGGGCTTAGTGATGTAGAGCATGGAATAAATATAGCTAAAGAAGCTATAGAAGAAAAACGAATTGTTCATGCATCAGTAATACCTTCGCCAGATGAACTTATCATTAAGTATTTAACATAAAAGCTTAAACTTTAGTTTACACAGTTAACAGTATAAATAAATTGAATAAATAAAGAATTAACTTATTAAGGAGATGAAACAATGGGAATTAACGAGATAATCGTATATATCATGGTTGTATTTATGGCCCTTGGAGCCATAGATAAGTGTTTAGGAAATAAGTTTGGACTGGGAGAAAAGTTCGAAGAAGGTTTCATGGCTATGGGTTCTCTTGCAATTGCAATGATAGGAGTTATCTGTCTTGCACCAGTACTTGCAAATATATTAGAACCAGTAATAGTACCAGTATTTAATTTCTTAGGAGCAGACCCCGGTATGTTTGGAGGTACATTACTTGCAAACGATATGGGAGGAGCTTCGCTTTCTAAAGCTCTTGCAGTAGATTCTCAAGCAGGAATGTTTGGCGGATTAATAGTTGGTTCAATGATGGGTGTTACTATAGTATTTACAATTCCAGTTGCCCTTGGAATAATAGAAAAAGAAGATCATAAATTCTTAGCTATGGGAGTATTAGCAGGGGTTATTACAATTCCATTAGGAGCTTTTGTTGGTGGTCTTGTAGCTGGATTCCCAATAATTATGGTACTAAAAAACTTAATTCCAATAGTAATAATTGCAGCACTTATAGCTTTAGGACTTTGGAAATTTGAAAATGCAATAATTAAAGGATTTACAGTTTTCGGGAAGTTTGTAGTAATAGTTATAACTTTAGGATTAGCAGCGGCTGTAATTGAAGCATTAACAGGAATTGTTGTAATTCCAGGAATGGCACCAATTTCTGATGGTATTGAAACTGTTGGAGCAATAGCAATAGTTCTTGCTGGAGCATTCCCACTAGTATATGTAATTACGAAAGTATTCCAAAAACCATTAATGGGATTAGGTAAAGTTTTAAAAATGAATGATATAGCAGCTGCTGGTATGGTTGCAACGCTTGCTAATAGTATTCCAATGTTCGGAATGATGAAGGATATGGATAACAGAGGTAAAATAATTAACGTTGCTTTTGCAGTATCTGCAGCCTTTGTATTTGGAGATCACTTAGGATTTACAGCAGGATTTAATTCAGAAATGATATTACCAATGATAGTTGGTAAATTAGTTGCAGGAATTACAGCAGTATTTGTAGCTATATTTATTGCAAACAATGCAGCTAAAAAGGAGGAGGCTAAATAATGATGGAAAATATCGATAAAAGCTTATTAGAAAAATTAGTTAGACAAATAATAGAAGAAAAACTTACAGGAGCTTCTAATGATTCTGTAGATTTTGTAAGAAATAAAGATGTAAGTGGAATTATCTCTGTTAAACTACCAACAGTTAGAGTAGATGAGTCAAATAGACTTGATACTGGAAATAGCAGTGATATAGTATATACAAAAGATTTATTCACTCTTGAGGAAAGTAAAAGATTAGGTTGTGGAATAATGGAGATGAAAGAAACAACCTTCGATTGGACTTTAAACTATGATGAAATAGATTATGTTATAGAAGGACATCTAGACATAGTAATAGATGGAAGACTTGTATCTGCAGATGCTGGAGAATTAATTTTAATACCAAAAGGAAGCACAATTAAATTCTCAGTTCCAAACTATGCTAGATTCATATATGTAACATATCCAGCAGATTGGGCAACTCAAAACTAATAAATTAATTAACATACCAATACAGACTATATCCAAATTTTATTTAGATATAGTCTGTATTTTTAGTTTAAATATAAACTAATAGAATATTAAATATTCTATTACTGTAATTTCTATCTGAGCTTATTATTAATATAGATGACTATGTTGAATTTTATGTCTACCATTAACTTTAATATGAATAATTATTGTTATTATGCTACTTAATAATAGAAAGGCATAAAAACTAATTACACGGCTTAATAGCATTGCAGAGAGCAATAATTCTTTTGAAAAGAATATTTTAAATAATATCATAAAGCTACTTTCACTGGCACCTACTGCACCAGGCAAAGGCAAAGAAGAGACTGCTATAGTTAATAAGGCTTGTATAGAAAGTACATCTATAATGCCATAAGTACTTAATCCAAAAGATTTATATATGAAATATGGAACTAAATACATGGCTGTGATTTGTAAAACTGTAACTATTAAAACCTTAACAATTAGTAAAGGATTATTTTTGATATAATTAGCACCATTAGTATATTCATCAAGGTGAACATCAATTTTAGATAGAGTATACTCTGTATTTTTTATAACTTTAAATTTTGATAAGAGTTCAACAATAAATTTAATAAATTTACCAACTAAATTTTTAGAAAATATAGCTGCAAATATAAAACCTATTATAAATACATTTATCATAACTCCGTAAATTAACAACCATTTAATGCCATGTATATTATTTATTATAAAAGTATATTTAAAAAGATACATAAGTAGTCCATATAAAAGCATTACTGATTGATAGACTATGGCAACTATTAACAAAGTTAAAGAAGAATAGGATATATTTATATTATCCTTTTTCATATAGTATACTTGTGCTGGCTGACCACCAGATGATGAAGGAGTAATAGCACTAAAGTAAAATCCAATAAAGGAATAACCAATACATTTTTTAAAAGGTACTTTTATATTTAAATTTTTAAGTATAATATAAATAACATAAGCTTCAAAAATTATAAATAGACACATCATAGAAAATGCTATGAATAAGTAAATAGGATTAATTGTGTTTATTACAGGGATTAGTGAAGTTATCGAAGTATCTTTAAAAAGTAAGTAAAAAGTAATAGCAATGAGTAAGAACATAAAAATTAAACTTCCATAGTAGTTTTTAAACTTGTCTTTTTTTATAGATTTTTGCACAATTAATGTCCTAACCTTTCTGGTGTTATAAATTTATAACCTACTAATTTTAACTTAGGTAAAACTGTAGATAATGCTTCAATGGTTTTAAGAGGAGCATTGGAGGCACCCCCTGAATTCTCTCCTGCATCATGTAGACATATAATAGAATTTCTATCAGTGCGTAGTATTAACTTTGAAGATATAGAATCTACTGTAGCATATTTACTCCAATCTTCTGCCATAACATCCCATAAAATCATTTTTAAATTATACTGTTTAACAAAAAAGTTTGTAAAGATATTACTATGTCCCCAAGGAGGTCTATAATAGTTGATTTGATAATTGAAGTTTTTCATGATTTCTATACTATTTTTAAAATCTTTTTTCGTATATTTATAGCTATAAAAGAGAGCATTTTTATGGGCTAAAGAATGTAGTGCTATAGTGTGCCCTTCTTTATGCATACGATAGATTATTTCAGGATTATTCTTAGCATTCTCTGCAACAACAAAGAAAGTAGCTTTAATTTTATTTTCTTTAAGCACATCTAAAAGATTATTAGTATATCTTTCATCAGGGCCATCATCAAAAGTTAGCATTATTTCATTATCTTTATTAGTGAGTTTAATAATATTTGAATTTATATATTTGTTGTATAAAGTTGGTATAATTGAATGAATTAGAAAAATAATTATAATAATAGCTGTTAAAGTAGTAAAGTACATTAAGCACACGCTCCATCCATATTAGCTTCTAAAGTAAGTAATACTTTTTCAATTGATGTACAATCAAATTGTTTTTTAAAAATTTTTATATTATTAGAAAGATTATCTAGTATTGCATCATCAAAAATAATTTTTTTTATTTTATCAAAACATTTATCAGGACTTGTCTCAAGAACCTTTCCAATACCATTATTTAATATAAAGTTAGTATTATTAATTTCTTGTTGAAGAAAAGGCTTAAAGGCAATTAAAGGTGTTTCTGAGAAAATACTTTCAAATAAAGTTATTCCACCAGGTTTAGAAAGTATTAAATCTGCTTTTTGCATATATTTATAAACCTCATCAGTATATCCAAGTACATTAATATTTTCATATTTTCCATAAAGCATATTATAGATTTCAGTATTTTTTCCTGTAATAACTGTAGTCTTTACATTTTCTAAAGAATTAAGCTGGTTATAAAATTCCATAGACTTGGGTAATAGCCCTAATCCACCGCCCATAATAAGGAGCTGTTTTTCATTAGAAGAACTATTAGTTATAGATTTTTTAAATTCCTCTTTTACTGGTATTCCATTAATAAATATTTTGTTTTCAGGAACACCTTTTAAAATTAAATCCTTTTTTAAAGAGTTACTTCCAACTAAATAACAATTAGTATTATCATTAAGCCACTCTGAATGACTACTAATATCCGTTATGCAAGTTATAAGCGGAAGAGATGGATTATATTTCATCTTATATCTTGATATTAGTTGAGAGCAAAAGGGTAGAGTAGAAATAATAATATTAGGTTCTACATCTTTAATTAGGTTATCAAGCTTAGGAAGAAAGTATTTTAAAAACATAGGATTCATATTATATTTTCTATTTTCCGTAATTTTATAAACTTGATTATAAAACACACTACCTTTGTTCACCATAACATTAAAAGCCTTATAAAGTGCATTGGAATAATTTGGTAAAGAATATTCAAAAACATCCTTTATAACTACTGATGCATTAGGATGATTAGACTGAATTTGTTCACATAAAGATTTAGATACTGAATAATGGCCCATACCAAATTTTCCTGTAAGAATTAATATTTTCATATTTTAAACCCCCCATTAATTCTACATAATTTTTACTATGGTTTTATTTTACATGGTAAATCTTAAGAAATACCTTTAATAAATCTTAAGATTTATTAAAGATTTGGAGGAAATTATTAAGCTAAACATAAATTAATAATAAATTACTATATTAAATAGAGAAATAAAGACCTTAGATATATAATAAAAAGGATTGTCTCAAAAGAATTAACTTTGAGACAACACTTTTAAAAATATTATTTAAGGTTATCTAGTTTTTTATTGTACATAAACATGTAAAGTGAAGCAGAAAATATAACTATGTATCCTAAAATACTTATGATATCAGGGGATTGGTTAAATATTACCATGCTTATAATAGCTGAAAAGATTATATTAGAGTAATCAAAAATTGATATTTCTTTTGCAGGTGCATACTTATAGGCTAGAGTAATTCCAAATTGTCCTATAGTTGCAAAGATACCGGCTAATATTAAGTAGGTAAATTGAATCAAAGTCATAGGTGTATAAGAAAATATCATAAATGGGAAAATTGTTATTACAGAAAAGCAAGAAAAATAAAACACCACAGTATAATGCTTTTCACGGTTTCCAATGGCTCGAACGCAGGTATAGGCAGAGCCAGCAAATATGGCAGATGAAAGCCCTATGAGGTAAGGAATTATGTCTACACTAAAAGCAGGCTTTATAATAAGTAGTGATCCAAGGAAACCAATAGCAATGATAGTAATATGCCTTACCTGTAATCTTTCTTTTAAAAAGATAGCAGAGAAAAGTATTACAAAGAAAGGACTTAGCTTATTAAGCATATTAGCATCTGAAAGAATAAGATGGTCTATAGCATAAAAGTTTAATATTACTCCTAATGTGCCTAAAGTGGATCTCATAATAAGAAGCTTTTGGTTTTCTTTTTTGCCAAAGAAACTTTCTTTGTGATATATAATCATACCAAGGGCTATGACAAAAGAAACTATGTTTCTAAAAAAAGCCTTTTGCATAGAGGGTAAATCTCCAGATAGTTTTACAAAGGCAGACATCATTGCAAAGCCAAAGGCAGATAAAATAATTAATATTATTCCTTTAATTCTATTACTCATAGTACGTCTCCAATCTTAAGTTAATTTTTATAAACTATTTTAAAATACAGTTTATGTATCATAGTAAAGTTATAAATGCAATTCAAATGATATTACTTATCAATTATAATTATCCACTATTTCATAAATTTTTCAAGGGAATAGGGATATTTACGAATGTTATGTAAATTTAATTTATATTTATAGTTAATAACCTAAAGTTATATGTATTATTTAATATGGAGTCCATAAAGATTGTTGAATAAGTTATGCTAGTAGTATATAATTTAAGTTAAATGAATAATAGTTTAAGGTACATTAAGTTTAATAGGGAAAGTGGTTAAAAGCCACTGCAGCCCCCGCTACTGTGTACGGATACAAGTCATGATACCACTGGTAATTTACTGGGAAGGAAATGATGAGGATAAGCCGTGAGCCAGGAGACCTGCCTAAAACTTTGTTAGTTGAGACCTTCGGAGGGAAGAGTATATCAAACTATTTTTTAGTTTAATAAATTTAGTTATGTGTATTAACACCCTTATCTTAGAGGATAAGGGTGTTTTTAGTTATAATAAAACTATTTAAAGAATAAATTTTACAGAATAAATTTAGATGGAGTGATAAGAGTGGATGAATTAAAAAAGTTATTAAGTGGCATTGAAGAAGTAAATAGAGAAGTAATGAATAATTCTAAGAATTACATAGATCATTTAAGCAAGCCTATAGGAAGTTTAGGAGTATTAGAAGAGATTGTTGTAAAACTTAGTGGTATTAAGGGTGAGCATATAAAAGAAATAAAAAAGAAAAATATAGTTATAATGTGTGCTGATAATGGAATTCAAGAATCAGGGGTTTCTTCATGCCCAAGAGAGGTAACAGCTACAGTTACAGAAAATTTTGTAAAGGGTACTACTGGAGTGTGTATATTAAGTAGATACTACAATAATGATACTACTGTGGTTGATATAGGAGTGGATAAGGAATTTACTGATCCTAGAATAATTAACAGAAAGATTAGATATGGTACAAGTAATATGACTAAAGGTCCTGCAATGACTAGGGAAGAAGCTATCAAAGCTATAAAGATAGGAATTGATATTGTTAAGGAGTTAAAAAATCAAGGATATGATTTAATAGGAACTGGTGAGATGGGAGTAGGTAATACAGCTACTTCTGCAGCTATAATAAGTGTATTCTCTGGAATTGATAGTGATTTAATAGTTGGTAAAGGCTCAGGTCTAACAGATGATGGATTGTCCCATAAAAAGGCTATGGTAAAAAAATCTATTGAAATAAATAAGCCTAACAAAAATGATGCAATAGATGTGCTTAGTAAGGTAGGTGGATTTGATATAGCTGGCCTTTGTGGAGTATTTTTAGGAGGTGCTATATATAAAGTGCCAGTGGTAATTGATGGGCTTATATCATCAGCTGCAGCTATTTGTGCAAAGGAATTAAGTTCAAAGACTTCAGGGTATATGTTTGCATCTCACCTATCAGCAGAACCAGGATCACAATATGCAATGAAAACTTTAGGACTTGAACCTATGTTTAGTTTAGGAATGAGATTAGGTGAAGGTAGTGGATGTCCAATAGCCTTTGGAATAATAGAGAGTGCTGTTTTTACTATGAATAATATGGATTCCTTTAATGAAGCTGGCATAGATAAAAAGGATTATATAGATATAAGAAAACAATAGAATATGAACCGGTGCAGATAGGTTATTGATATACGGCTTTTTATAAAGGAGTGTAGTAATTGAAAATATATATAGTTAGACACGGGGAAACAGAAGAAAATATAAAAAAGACTTACTATGGAGATATAGACTGTGAACTAACAGAAAAGGGAATTAAGCAAGCAGAATTAGTAGGAGAAAAATTGAAGCATATAAACTTTGATAAAGTGTTTTGTAGTGAAAAAAAAAGAGCAAAGGAAACCCTTAAAAAAATATATGAAGGAGAAGGAGTTAAAGTAGATTCTAGATTGAATGAAAGAAACTTTGGAATCTTTGAAGGAAAAAACTATAAGCAGTTACAAGATTCATTTAAGTTAGAATATGATACTTGGACAAATGATTGGAAGGAGTATTCCATAGAGAATGGAGAGAGCTTTATAGAGGTTTATAATAGAGTGAAAAGCTTTATGGAAGAACTAAAAAAAGAATCAGTTGAAAATATACTTATTTGTACCCATGGAGGAATTATAAGAACAATATATACTTATATATTGGAAGGTAGTTTAGATAATTATTGGAGGTTTAATTCTAAAAATGCAGATTTGTCCATAATTAAATTAGAATACGGGTACTTTTATATTGATAGTATAATTCCAGTAGAATTTTAATATTAATTAATTTGTTTATGAGGATAAAAGAAGAGGAGAAAGAAAATGAGTAAATTAACTTTAGTTACTGGTGGATGTAGAAGTGGGAAAAGTAAATATGGAGAAAATCTACTTAAACATACTGATGATGTATTATATATAGCAACAGCTATAGTAACAGACGATGAAATGAAGCACAGAATAGAAAAGCATAAGGAAAGCAGAAATAAAAAGTGGCAAACCTTAGAAAGTTATAAAGACTTACATAAAAAAATAGAGAGATTTACTGAAAGATATATTTTTTTAGATTGCGTTACTATAATGACTACCAATTTAATGTTTGAAATCACTACAAATTACGATAATATAAGTGATGATGAAATAGATAAAATATGTGATAGCATAAAGAATGAATTTACATTATTCTTAGAAAAGTGTAAAGAGTTAGATAAAGAAGTTGTATTAATTACCAACGAAGTTGGATGGGGATTAGTGCCTGAAAATAAATTATCTAGAATTTTTAGAGATATTCAAGGGTTTATAAATCAGCATGTAGCAAATATTTGTGATGAGGTATATTTAGTTTGTTGTGGACAAGGATTAAAAATAAAGGGATAGACGAGGAGCAGAGTTATGATTAAAAATTTGATAATTTTAGCTATAATAGCTATTATGGTATTAGGAGCCATAGGAAAAGAAAAGATTTTCTTTAATAATTTTCTTTTACTATTCCAATTTATAACTAGAATACCGGTAAATATATCTTTGGCTTGTGAGAAAGAAAACTTTAAAAAAGCTACTTTATATTTTCCCGTAGTAGGAGCCATTCTTGGGGCTATTGAATATTTAATTTTTTATATTACATCTATATGGTTGCCATTACCTATGGTTGCTATAATTACAGTTATAGTTGGAATATTTATTACAGGTGGACTTCACATGGACGGACTAGGAGATACCTGTGATGGATTCTTTTCTTTTAGAAGTAGAGAGCGAATAATTGAGATAATGAAGGATAGTAGAGTAGGTTCTTTTGGAGTATTAGCCATGATTATAGATATAGCAGTTAAGGCTTTAGGAATATATTATATAGGAACAAAATCTATAGGTTATATGATAATAGTAATACCAATGATAAGTAGATTATTTACTGTATTTATTGCTTTAATAGGAAAGTCAGCTAAAAAAGAAGGTACTGGGAATTTTTACATTGGAAATACTAATGGTATATATTTTACAGGAGCATTAACTCTTACTTTACTTATTGGAAGTTTATTCTTTAATATTAAATATATTATTATACTTTTACTTGGCGGACTTATAGTTACTATAATATTTAATTTGTTTTGTAATAGCAAAATAGGAGGGCATTCTGGAGATACCCTAGGTGCCAATAATGAAATTGTTGAGCTAGCGTTATTTATACTAATTAGTAGTATGATTTTTTAAGAAAATAATGGTTATCTATATATTTTTAAATCTGGTATTGATATAATTATAATATTGTTTAGAAAATTGTATATAATTAATATTGTAGTTTGCATCTTGAATTTTAAATTTAGGATGCAAACTTAATTTAAATATTATATTACTTAAATGTTAGCTCAGTAGAGAGTTTTATATTTTTGAAAATTAGAATATTATATTAGAATTAAATATAATATAAAAATAAATATTAATTATGATTATAATTAATAATAAGCATATAATTATTGTTATTTGGAGGCAAGATTTATGAGTATAAAAATAATAACAGATAGTACTAGTTATATACCAAAGGAGCTCATAGAAAAATATGATATTACTGTAGTTTCTTTAGGTGTTGTTATAAATAATATAGCTAATAAAGAAATAGAAATTGAAAATGATAAGTTTTATAAAACCTTGGAGAAGTTAGATAGTATACCTACTTCATCTCAACCAAGTGTAGATGATTTGTTTAATAGCTTTGACCAGGTTATAGGTGAAGGACATGAAGCATTAGGAGTTTTTATATCATCAGAAATGAGTGGTACATATGCTACTTGTAATCAACTAATAAAAACAATGATAATGGACAAATATCCTAAGGCTAGGATGGAAGTTATAGATTCAGCATCTAACTGTATGCAAATGGGATATGCAGTTTTAGAAGCAGCAAAACTGGCTGAGGAAGGTAAATCTATGGAGGAAGTTATAGCTGGAGTAGAGGCTATAAAGAGTAAGAGTAGGTTTTTATTTGTACCAGATACTTTAGAATATTTGAAAAAGGGTGGTCGTATAGGAGGAGCAGCCGCTTTATTTGGAGCACTTCTTCAAATTAGACCTATACTTACTGTAGAAGCTGGAAAGACTTCAGTTTTTGATAAAGTTAGAACAAAACAGAAGGCAATACTTAAAATTATAGAAAAATTGCAAAAGGATATAAAAAATAGAGGACTTGGACAGGTAATAGTTCATCACATAAACTGTGAAGAAGAAGGAAGGGCTCTAGCTAATAAAATCAAAGAAATATTAGGTATAGATGTAGATATACAATGCATTGGGCCTGTGATAGGCTGTCATGTAGGACCTAAAACTGTAGGAGTTGTTTATTATACTGAAAAATAAGATTGATATTTAAACATTAATAAAATTTATTTTATAAGGAGATGTTAAAGTGGATATTAAATCAAGAATTGAAAGTTTAAGAAGTTTAATGAAAGAAAGAAGTATAGACGCTTTTATTATTCCAAGTTCAGATAATCATGGAAGTGAGTATGTAAGTGACTATTTTAGAGTGAGACAATGGATTTCAGGATTTACTGGATCTGCTGGAACTGTTGTTATAACGGAGAAAGAAGCTCATTTATGGGTAGATGGAAGATATTTTCTTCAAGGAGAACAACAAATTCAAGGTACAGAATACATACTAGAACGTATGGGTGAACCAGGTGTTAAAACCTATACACAATGGATCTGTGATAATGTGAAATCAGGAGATACTGTCAGCTTTAATGGAAAGGTGTTTACAGTTTCTCAGCTTCATGATTTAGAAGAAGCTTTTGAAGAAAAGGGGATTAAAACAAAACCTGAAGAAGATATTTTTGATATTATCTGGAAAGATAGGCCAACTATGCCTAATAATAAAATATTTATTCATGAAGATTCTTATGCAGGAAAAACTGTAGAAGAAAAGTTAACTTTAGTAAAAGAAGAAATGAAAAATATTAATGTAAATAACTTATTATTAGCATCTTTAGATGATATAGCATGGCTTCTAAATTTAAGAGGCGGAGATGTGGAATGTAATCCTGTATTCTTAAGTTATTTCTTAATTAGTGATGACAAGTATATTCTATATGTAGATAAGGAAAAATTAAATGAAAAAATTATAAATCTATTAAGTAGTAAATCAATATCTATAAAAGATTATAATGACATAGTATCAGATCTTAAGTTAATTAAAGGAAATATAACCTTTGATCCAAGCAAAACTAATGTATGGCTTAAGGAATCTATAAATAAAGAAGTTAACACAATAGAAAAAAGGAATATAACTACGGATTTAAAAGCTAGAAAAAATTCTGTAGAGCTTAAAAATATAGAAAATGCCCATATAAAAGATGGAATAGCTATGGTAAAGTTCATAAAGTGGGTAAAAGAAAATGTAAATAATGAAGAGATAACAGAAATATCAGCGGCTGAAAAACTAAAAAAACTTAGAGCAGAAGGTGAGGATTTTATAGACATAAGCTTTGATACCATTGCGGGATATGGTCCTCATGGAGCTATAATTCACTACAAAGCATCTGAAGAGTCTAGTCTGAAACTACAACCAAAAGGATTGTTCCTAGTAGATTCTGGAGCTCAATATTTAGATGGAACTACGGATATTACAAGAACTATAGCCCTAGGTGAACTTACAGAAGAAGAAAAGGAAGATTATACTTTAGTTTTAAAAGGACATCTAAATCTATCTACAGCAATATTCTTGGAAGGAACTCCGGGATGTAGTCTTGATGTTTTAGCAAGAAGAGCTCTTTGGAGCAAAGGATTAGACTTTAAACATGGAACAGGACATGGAGTTGGCTATTTACTTAATGTACATGAGGGTCCACAGGGGATAAGAAGAGAATTAAATCCAATTGCTTTAGAAGAAGGCATGATAGTATCTAATGAACCTGGAGTTTATAAAGCTGATAAACATGGGGTAAGAATTGAAAACTTAATAGCTGTTCAAGAAAAAGAAAAAAATGATTTTGGAAAATTTATGTGCTTTAAAGATTTAACTTTATGTCCTTATGAACTAGATGCAATAAATATATCTTTGCTTAATGAAGATGAAAAATCTTGGTTAAATGATTATCATAAAAAAGTATTAGAAAAGTTAAGTCCCTATTTATTAGAGGATGAGGTTTTATGGTTAAGAAATGCAACCAAAGAGATTTAAAAAAAGTAAGAAACCACAATGGATATTTGTGGTTTCTTATTTTTCTTACATATTTATTTTATTATGGTGAAAAATAAAATAAGATTACTTATTTAATAAGTAATTAGATAAAATTAAGTTTTTAAACTTAATTTAGCTACAAAGGAGGAAAAATAATGTCATCAAAGAAAGGTAGTACAGAAAAGTTATCTATCACAGCACTGATATTAATGATTTTTACATCTGTATATGGCTTTAATAATATGCCCAGGTCATACTATTTAATGGGGTATGGTTCAATACCCTTCTTCATTATAGCTGCAATATTATTCTTTATTCCATTTGCATTTATGATGGCTGAATATGGAGCCGCATTTAAAAATGAAACCGGAGGAATATATTCATGGATGGAGAAGTCGGTAAATGCTAAGTATGCATTTATAGGGACATTTATGTGGTATACGTCAACGGTAATATGGATGGTTAATGTATCTTCTGGAATATGGGTAACTTTATCTAATGCAATTTATGGTACAGATACAACTAGTACATGGAGTATATTTGGTTTTGGAGGGCGTCAAACTCTTGCCATACTTGCTGTTCTTTGGATTATATTTGTTACCTTCGTGTCAACTAAGGGGATAGAAAAAATTAAAAAGATTACTTCAGTAGGAGGTACAGCTGTAGCAGCACTTAATATATTGTTAATACTAGGTTCCATAGTTATATTAATAGGAAATGGTGGAGAATTAGCACAACCTATAGTTAATTCTACAACTTTCATATCATCGCCTAACCCAGCTTATCAAAGTTCAATATCAATATTATCATTTATGGTATTTGCTTTATTTGCCTTTGGTGGTATTGAGGTAGTTGGAGGATTGGTTGATCAAACAGATGAACCAGAAAAAAACTTTCCTAAAGGTCTTGCTATATCTGCTATAATCATAGCTGTTGGATATGCAGTAGGATTATTCTGTGTTGGAATATTTACAAATTGGGATGCTATACTTGGAACAAATGGTAAGTATGGAGATATAGTTCACATGGGAAATGTAGGTTATCTTATAATGAATAATTTGGGTTATCAATTTGGAGTAACCTTTGGAGCAACTGAAGCTATTTCAGTACAAATTGGTAACTGGATAGCTAGATTTGTTGGATTATCAATGCTACTTGCTCTTACAGGAGCGTTCTTTACTTTAACATATGCACCACTTAAGCAATTAATAGCAGGAACTCCTAAGGGGTTATTCCCCGATTCAGTTGCAAAAATGAAAAAAGGTATGCCTGTAAATGCAATGCTTATTCAGGCTATAGTAGTAATAATTATGATTTTATTAGTAGGATTTGGTGGAGAAGCTATGGAAGAATTCTTTAGTATTCTTGTAGCCATGACTAATGTAGCTATGACAATTCCATATATGTTCTTGTCTGGAGCATTTATATCATTTAAAAGAAGAGCAGGAATACAGAAACCTTTCCAAGTTTTCAAAGGTAAAGGATTTATAATACTCGTAACTATTGTAGTAACAGCTACAGTTGGATTTGCTAACTTTTTCTCAATAATTGAGCCAGCTATGAATGGAGATATGGCTAAAACTATATGGAGTATTGCAGGACCAATATTCTTTTCAATAGTTGCCTTAGTACTTTTTGCTAGATATGAAAAGAACTTAAAGAAAAATAATTAAGAAAAATTTGCATTGAAGAATATGTTCTAAAGATTATAAAGTTCAGATAAATAATATCTGGACTTTATTTTATAAAAACATTTAAATATAAAATTTATTATTATAGAAGTTTTAATATGTCTTTTATTTTGGTGAAAATTTTATAAACATTTATTTATATTTATCAAATTTATTTATAAATTATAAACTTAGCTAGACAATACTTAGGTATTGAGTAATAATATTAATATCAAGTGAAACTTAGCTTAGAGGGAGTTTTATCTCCATTGAAGTTTAGTTGAACATATACTCAAATAGTCAGTAGCTCTAGTTGATGACATTATTATTCCTTACATAGTAGCTAACCACAGTGTTAAAGCAGCTAGGCTCTATATAAAAAGTTAAATTAAACAAAGAGGTGGAACGGTTGAATAAAATCATAGGAAGCAAAATTAAAGAACTTAGAACTAATAAAAAGATGACATTAAAGGAACTAAGCGAAAAAACATCTTTATCTACTGGGTTTTTATCTCAATTAGAAAGAGGTCTTACCAGTATAGCTACAGATTCTTTACTTAATATAGCAGAAGCTTTAGATGTTGAATTATCTTACTTTTTACTATCAACTAGTAAGAGGAGAGAAAGATTTATACAAAAGAGTTACGAAAGAGATATATATAAAATAGATAATGCCCTTCATATTAATTATGTATTATCAAATAATCCTGAAGATAAAACTATATTGCCTAGATTAATTGAAATATTGCCTACCAATACAGAGGAAAATTTAAATACTTATCAGCATGAAGGTGAAGAATTTATATATGTATTAGAAGGAATTATAACTTTATTCATAAATGATGAAAAGCAGTATCTTTACCCCGGTGATTCAGCACATTTTAAATCTTCTATTAATCATAACTATGCAAACTATACTAATAAAATATGCAAAATTTTAGTTGCAAGTGTTCCTAATCCTGCAGCAACTAGCAAAAGTAACATCATATAAAATATAGACAAATGTCATGTATGACTAAATAAAATAAGGAGAGTGAATGAATTGTCTTTAAAAAAACAGATGAAATTCCTTCAGCAGTGTGAAAACAATTTAGGTAAATTGAATTTTTATCTAGATATTACAGACAGTAAGATTACCTGTGAACCCTGCTTAATGGTAAAGCATTATTATAACTGGTGTGTTAAAAATATATTTAGAATAGATGTAAATGAAGTAAACCTTACTGAGTTTTTTAAAAAAATTATAGAAAAGTTAGATTATAAAGTAATTGGGAATATGGAGTATGAGGATTTTAGAAATCTTATAGTATCATACTACTCACTAGGAGAAATATATTTTGAGAGAAAAGAATTTGAATTGTCAAAGGATTACTTTTCTAAAGTAATAGAGGTTATGGAGGAATTCTTAAAAAGTGGAAATAAATTTCAAACTGAAGAAATTCAATGTAAAAGTGGAGTAGTATTTTTTGAACTATTAATGTGGGCAAGAAAAAATCTTGGTGATATGGTTGAAGTTGAAGAAGCTTTATACTTATATGAAAGTATAATTGGAGAAGAAGAAATATTATACATACAAAAAAACTATTGCGTATATAGAGCAAGTAAAGAATTAAACATTATAGATAAAGCAAATGAGGCAGCTAGAAATGTAATAAAAATATTATCTTCATTTAAAGGAATAAATATAGATGTTGTAGAGTATTTTACAACAGAAAAATCTTACTCTAATGCCATAGATATCTCAATAGAGGAATATTGTAAGGATAGTAGCCCTCATTGGATAAATGCAATGAATACTATATGCACAAAAGCACAATCCCTAGATATAGAATGTGTAGATAAGATTATAAAGTTCTGTAATATATTAATGGAAGAGCTTAAAATTGTAGAATGGAGTACTTTAATTTTAAGCTTATACAAAGGTATCAGACAAGAGGAAGAACAACTTATTAAAGTATTAAGTTATCTAAGACAAAGTTTTAAAATTATAGATTATAAACACGGAGATTTTATAAATTGTTCTCAAGCAGTATGTGTGTTAAATGAAATTTATGAAGATATAAGAATAAGAAAGTATAAAGAAGTATTTTTAAGAGAGTATGAATTTGACTTTGCGTTTTATTTAATGAATGCTGCGGTTCAAAACAATAATTATGAAAAAGCAATTGAAACTTCAACTAAGTTATCTTCCATAATCAATATATTTAATATAAATAAGGAGCTACTTAATTATATAGAAGAATGTAAAGAAATATCTATAGATGGAACTAAAAGGGAAAACTATAATTTAAGAGAATATCCTTGGCTATACTTATATAATAATGTAAAAGATATATGTACAAGCTATGGTATAGAATCTAAATTTGATACTAGTGACTTTATTAGAAGTAGTAGTAAAAAAACAATAATAGGTATTAATGCAATTCAAGATAGAGAGGTAGAAGAAACTTTAAACAATATTGTTGGAGAAAAGATCTTTTTACAAGATAAGGATATTGTGTTTATTAGCAATAAACAACTTGAGTTAAAATCATATATTAAAGATTATTATAGTTGTGAAGTTATTACAAAGAATAATTTATTAAGAGATCCTAATAAATGTATTATAACTTATGATAAGTCTATTCATGGTAAAATGGCAGATAAAAATATTATTGTAATAGATGGTCATAAAGAGTTAAGGGATATTGATGTAACTTATATTAAACATATATTGGAAGATTGTAACAATTCTATATTGGCTATTCTTATTAATACAAAAAGTAGTGATTATAAGGCTGAAGCATTAAGTTATAATAAAGCTTTATTGGAAAATATGCTAGATTATAAAAGAGAAATTATATTATTTGACCAAAAAGACTTTTTTGATTCTAGAGAGTTATTAGAAACACTTATAGGACAAACTTCAGAAAATATAATAAATATGAAATTTAATGACTTTAAGACCAATATAAATAAAACTTTAGATGGAATTAGAGAAGACATAAAATTTAAAAATGCAGTTTATAAGGAAAGAAGATATACCCTTAAGGAATGTGTATCAGAATATATAAACCTAGCAGATGAAGTTAAATCAAACTATAATGAATTTCTTACAAAAATTCAGGGTGATATAGAGTTTTTAGGAAAATATGCTGAAGAAAAGATATCAATAATTATCCCTGATCTCATAGAAAAAAAACTAGATGCTATAGATGACTTAGAAGAAACTTCAACACTAAAGGATAAGGCTGAAAAGATATTTAGTGAAACTATTGTAAATTGGTGTAATAAAAATATATATGATTTAATGTTAGAGCAATTTGAGGTTTATATAACTAAGTATTCAAAGCTCTATGGATACCATCAAGAGACTATAGAAAAGATAAAGGATAATAGAGATACTGTAATATCTGCCTATGGTGATTTTACAAGTAAAATTAAACCCATAGATATAAAACCACTTGAAGAGCTACTGAAGGAATTTTTAGTATTACATGATGAATTCTTAAATAGTATTAATTATGAAGTTACTGTAATACCAAATGAGAAATTCTTAAGTACAGTAGCTGGTGGAATTAAGGTAATGTTTATGAAGTCAGAAGAAAAGGCAGAAAGTACTAGAATAAAAATTAAAAATCAAGTCATAGAAAATAAGGATAATATTGCTGCTATATTAAGCAATAATATAATGGAAAACTTAAGAGGACTTTCAGACAAGTTAAAGGAAGAAATAAAAGATATATTTGAAGGAACTCTAAATGATATTACAATAGATAAAAATATAGTTGAGCAAGCAGAGATGGATATGACAAAATCTCATGAAGAGATTACTAAAAAGAATGAGGAATTAGAAGTTCTTATGAAATTTGTAGATGTAGAGGTATTAAAATATATCAAACAACTTGATCATAATATGGTATATAATAATAGTAAATGCTATAAATTAGTTTAAAAAAATGGCTATGGGACTACCATAGCCATTTATTATTCTTTTATTTCATAATTATTATTTGTAAGGGTAAATGCTTTTTTAAAGCCATTAGTTAGGTATAGTTCATGGTTCTTAGTTATAAAAATTGCCTCAACATCATCTAATGAGTTAATAAGTTTTAAACCTTCATCTACCCCAAGGGCAAATAAAGTAGTTGATAGAGAATCACCATCTATAGAGTTATTAGATAATATAGACACACCTAAGATGTTGTTGTCATATGGATAACCTGTATCTGGACTTAGAATATGGTGATAGTTTTTACCATCTTGCTCAAAGTATCTTTCATACACTCCAGAGGTTACAATAGATTTATTACTAACACTTACAAATCCAATAGTATCACTACCGGATTTTTCAGGGTTTTGAACTCCTACCTTCCAAGGGGTACCATCTATCTTGTCACCGAGTACATAAATATTACCACCTAAATCAATAATTGCACTGGATACTTCAGCATTTTTTAGGATTTTAACTATTTCATCAGCAGCATACCCCTTTGCAATTGCACCTAAATCTATAATCATATTGGAATCTTTTAAAAATATACTTTTTTTTGATTCATCTATTTGAATTTTATTATAATCAATTAAAGCCTTTTTTTCATTAATTTCTTTTTCTGAGGGAAGCTTAGCATTATCTGTACCAATTCCCCATAACTTTACCAAAGGTCCAATAGTGATATCTAGTGAACCACCAGACAGTTTAGAATATTCTAGTCCTTTTTTTACCACATTAAAAGTATCATTACTAACCTCAACAGGTTCTATTCCTGCCATATTATTTACTTCATCCAATTCGGTATTAGACTTACTTATACTTAATATATTTTCTAGTTCTCTTAAACGAGCAAAAGATTCATCTATTATAGTTGTATCACTTTTATCATATATGGTTATGGTACACACTGTACCAATGACTAGCTCTGTTTTACTAATTGGCTTAATAGGTAATCTTTGATTTGCACATCCTGCAACAATAATAATAGTTATAAATAGAACTAAAATGCAAGAAAGTTTTTTAAAAAGTTTCATAGGGACCTCCTTAGTTATATGCATAGTAATATAAAGTTTTAATATTTAAATAAAAAAATTTATATATTGTTAAAACATTATTAAAGTGAATTATATCTTTATATTAATAATAACATTATAATTTATTAGGTGAAACTTTTAAATATAAAATACATAGAATTTTTTAAACTAGTAATAACTATATAAATATGGAGAAATAAATATAAGACTTCAGGATATCCTAAAGTCTTATTACTATACTATTTATGAAAATACTATTTTTTAGCTTTAACTACAGCAGTTTCAGTTTTACCATCATTTGCATGTTGGATAGCTGCATCGGCTAAAAGTTTAAAATCATCTCCAGAAGTAGTTGCTCCAGTTATTGCATCAACTGTTGCAGGGTCTTGTTTCTCTACAAGAGCTTCTGCATATTGAGTTGAGAACTCAACAGGGCCAATTCCAGATACTTTTGTCATTTTTTCTTGATATTCGGCATCTTTACTCTTTAGATCTCCAGATTCATTTACATAGTCGAATTTAGCATCAGTGATTTTTCCATCAGCAACTGTAATTTCAACTTGTCCTTTCCAACCGTGATCATCAAAAGTGTCAAATTCAGATTTATAGCTTCCATCTTTCATTCCTTTTGAACCACAACCAACTAACATTCCAGCAGTTAAAACTACTGAGGATAATAAAGCTAGAACTTTTTTATTCATTAATGTTACCTCCTAAAAATATTTCTAGTTTAAGAAACATACTATTTTTATGATTTAATTATAAACTAAACTAAAATAATAGTAAATATATTTCCAGGAAAATTGTTAAAAAATTATTTACAATTTATGATTAAAGTTAACATTAATAACATAAAAATACATCAGAGTATGTATATTGTTATTATAGGTTAAAGATTATTTTTCTGAAATTTTTTAATCACTAAGGAATTTAGGTGAACATATTGATATAATAACAATAAAAGATTAAAATTACTTTGTTTAAACTATTGTTGGATAGGAGAAGAATGAATATGAAATTAATGAAGAGAATGGATATAGTAATAATTGTAGTGTTACTAATAGTGTCATTTATACCTTACATTATGCTAAAAAATTATCAGAGTAATTATAAAGGAATAAATTATGCTGTTATTTCTATAGATGGCAAAGAGACAAAGAGAGTGGAACTAACCACAGGGTTAGATGAAGAATTTACTATTAAATCTTCCTATGGATTTAATCGAGTTGTAATTCATGAAATGAAAATAGGAATTGTAGATGCAGATTGTAAGGATGAAATATGTGTAAATGAAGGATTTATAGGAGCGGTTGGAGAAAGAATAGTATGTCTGCCTAATAGGTTAATCATTGAAATAGTAGGGGAACAAAAGAGTAGTGAAGGGGAAGATGTAATTTCTCGTTGAGGTGAAGAAAATGAATAGTAAAGAAGCTAGTAAAAATATTAGAAAAATGATATATATATCCCTATTAGTAGCAATGTCCATGGTGCTACACATATTTGAAAATATGATACCAGTACCATTTATAACTCCGGGCACAAGACTAGGTCTTGCTAATATTATTACGGTAATAGCATTATACACCTTAAGTTATAAAGAGACTTTTTTAGTTATGTTTTTAAGAATTTTGCTTTCCGTAATGTTTGGAGGAAGTATATCTAGATTAATGTATAGTTTATCTGGTGGGATTTTAAGTTATATATTTATGGTATTTGCAAAACACCTTGGAAAAGAAAAGATAAGTATTGTAGGAGTAAGTTGTGCGGGGGCAGTATTTCATAATGTAGGACAATTACTTGCAGCATCACTAATAGTAAAAACCATGAGTGTTATGCTCTATTTACCTGTTATGAGCGTGGCAGGGATAGGGACTGGCATATTTGTTGGAATTACAGGCAATTTTGCAGTAGAACATTTAAAAAAAGTTTTTGGTGTAAATAACAATTGGTTTTAAAATAAGTTTAATTAAAATAGCTAAAATGGATATAAATATATTAAATAAGGATATAGTTACACTTAATAGATAGAAACATAAAATAATGTATTTTATTTAGGAGGAAAAATATATGAGAGTTGATGAAGAAATACTCAATTTTGCATTTAATAGTTTAAATGAATACATTGTAGTAGTTAATGAAGATGGAATTATAACAATGATGACAGATGGATACAAGAAGTTTTTAGGGTGTAAAGAACCAGAGGGTAAGCATGTAACTAAGGTTATTCCAAACACAAAATTACATCTTATAGCTAAAAATGGATTTAAAGAAGTTGGAGATATTCAAGAGGTTAATGAACATAAAATGATATCTATGAGAGTTCCTATAATAATTAATGGAAAAATTAGAGGCGCCATAGGTAGAGTTATGTTTAAAGATATAGATAATTTTAAAATATTAAGTAGTAAGATATCCCATTTAGAAAAAGAGGTTCAATTTTATAAAAATGAACTCACTGTAGAGAATAAAGCAACCTATACTTTTGATAAAATTATCGGAAATAGCTCAAGCTTCTTAACTGCTATAAAATTTGCTGAGAAGATTGCAAGAGGAGATTCATCTGTATTAATTACAGGGGAGAGTGGTACAGGAAAAGAATTAGTTGCACAGTCCATACACAATAGTAGTAAAAGAGCCAGAAAACCCTTTGTTAAAATAAATTGTGGAGCTATACCAACAGAACTATTTGAATCAGAAATGTTTGGCTATGAAGAAGGAGCATTTACAGGAGCGAAAAAAACAGGAATGAAGGGTAAATTTGAGCTTGCAGATGGAGGAACTATTCTTTTAGATGAAATAGGAGATATGCCTCTTTTTATGCAGGTGAAGTTATTAAGAGTTCTTCAAGATAGAGAAATTGTAAGAGTTGGTAGTAATGATGTAAAAAAGATAGATGTTAGGATTATAGCATCTACCAATAAAAACTTATTACAGTTAACTCAAGAGGGTAAGTTTAGACAAGATTTATACTATAGATTAAATGTTATGCATGTTAAGCTTCCAGCACTAAGAGAAAGAATTGAAGATGTGGGACCACTTGCAGAGGCATTAAGAGTTAAGCTATGTAATAAGTATGGAATATATAGTGAAGGTATATCAGAAGAAACCTTGGATTATCTTAAATGTTATAACTGGCCAGGTAATGTTAGAGAACTAGAAAATGTTATTGAAAGAGCAATAAATTTACTTAATACAGAGCTTAAAATATTACCAGAGCATTTACCCGCAAAGATATTAGATTGTAACAAAAGAAAGGTTGATTATGAAAATAAACAACTTAAAGATATAGTAGAAGAAATAGAAAAGCAGGTAATTACAGAAACTCTAGAGAAACTTAATGGTAATAAAAATGAAACTGCTAAGGTTTTGGGTATTAGTAGGCAAGGTCTTTATAAAAAAATGAAGAGGTTTAATATGGAACTTTAAAAAAAAGTGTAAACTAAAGCACACATGTAAANNTTTACATGTGTGCTTTAGTTTGGAGAATTAACCCTTTAAATAGATTAAATGTATTAATAAATGATGAAAAAAATCTGCTAATTATTGATTTTGCTTTAGGTGATTTATTTAACATTGAAGTTATAATATTAACAAAGATTTGTTTAAGGAAAAACCGTAAACTGTAGTTTACAGTGTTATTTTCCCTAATTCACGAGAAAGTAGATATTTAGGGGATTGTAGAAGTTGGCATGGAAACTGCTATATAAATAAGAGTAATAAACATAGACTTTGTAACCCTATGTAGATATATAAGCAGGGGATAAAATAGTTTCTAACGTAACGAATTATTTAAAGAAAAAATTTTTAAGAAAAGGATGGAGTTAAAAATGAAAGAAGTTGTTATTGTAAGTGCTGCTAGAACAGCAGTAGGATCATTTGGAGGTTCATTATCAAAATTATCAGCAGCTGAAATTGGTGCTGTAGCTGCAAAAGAAGCAATAAAAAGAGCAGGAATAGATCCAGCTATTATAGATGAAGCTATTATAGGAAATGTTATAAGTGCAGGGCTTGGACAAAATGTTGGAAGACAAGTAGCTTTAAAGGCTGGTTTAAAAGAAGAATCTACAGCAATTAGTATTAATAAAGTTTGTGGTTCAGGAATAAAAGCTGTAACATTAGCAGCTCAAGCAATTAAATCAGGAGATGCAGATGTAATCCTTTGTGGTGGAACAGAATCAATGAGTAATGCACCATATGTATTACCAACATCTAGATGGGGACAAAGAATGGGTGATTCAACAATGGTTGACACTATGATTAAAGATGGTCTTTGGGATGCGTTCTATGATTATCATATGGGAGTTACTGCAGAAAACATAGCTGAAAAATGGGGTCTTACAAGAGAAATGCAAGACGAATTTGCTTTAAGTAGCCAATTAAAAGCTGAAAAGGCTGTAAAAGAAGGAAGATTTAAAGATGAAATAGTACCAGTTGAAATACCTCAAAGAAAAGGAGATCCAATTGTATTTGATACAGATGAGTTCCCTAAATTTGGTTCAACAATAGAGAAATTAGGAAAACTTAAGCCAGCTTTCAAAAAAGGTGGAACAGTTACTGCTGGTAACGCTTCAGGAATAAATGATGGAGCTGCTATGTTCATAGTTATGTCTAAAGAAAAAGCTGAACAACTAGGAGTTAACTATCTTGCAACTATAAAATCTTATGCATCAGCAGGTCTTGATCCACAAATAATGGGATATGGACCATTCGAAGCTACAAGCAAAGCTTTATCTAAAGCTGGATTAACAGTTGAAGATTTAGATTTAATAGAAGCTAATGAAGCTTTTGCAGCACAATCATTAGCAGTAGCTAAAGATTTAAAATTTGACATGAATAAAGTAAATGTTAATGGTGGAGCAATAGCTATTGGACACCCAGTTGGAGCATCAGGAGCTAGAATATTAACTACTCTTATCTATGAAATGATTAAGAGAGATAACAAAAAAGGTCTTGCTACACTATGTATAGGTGGCGGACAAGGAATCGCAATAGTAATAGAAAGATAAGTGAGAATCCAAATTTTATATTTGGGTATTCGAACTTACTCATTCGAACGCATGTGAGAAGGAGTGTCCTTACGAGCAAAGCGAGAAAAGAAAATCTTTGGTTTAACATTTCGAACGAATGTGAGAAGGAGTGTCCCTGCGAGCAAAGCGAGAAAAGAAAAATATTAATTAGCTATAACTTTTTAAGTATAAATAAAAAAATCAGTTCATTGTAAATTTACAATGAGCTGATTTTTTATTTTAGCTAGAATATTTCATGAAATACTACACAAGCTAATTTAAATAACATGAGAGGAGAATTTTATATGGAAAAAAGAAATCAGAGAAGAAAAGGAAATAAAAATACTTTTTTTACTATTATTGCTTTAATAGTTGTTTTTATTGTAGTGTATTTTCTATTTTATTACGGATATATGAAGCGTACCGTAAGTAGTTATGTAAATAAAATTTATCCTCAAGTTTTTGTAGAAGGAATTGAAGTGGGTGGTAGAACTAAGGAGGAATCTATAAAGCTTTTAAATGAAAAAAGCAAAGAACTTATCAATAATGATATTAAGGTAAAGGTAAAAGATAAAGAATATAAGATTGATTATGAAAGCTTAAATATAAAAAGCAACTTACAGGAAACTCTTATGGAAGCTTTGGATTATGGAAAGGATTTATCTGTAAGAGAAGGTTATAAGTTGATAAAAAATCCTAAAAAAGTAGATTTTGATATTGAGTATAGTTATAATACAAATTTTGTAGATTCATTGTTGGATGAAATTGAAAAAACTCTCAACAAGGAAGTTAAAAATGCAACTATCATCAAGGAAGATGGAAAACTAAAAGTAAGTGAAAGTTCTTCAAAAGAAGAAATAAATAGAAAAGATTTTATTTCTAAGGTTGAAGAAGTTGTAAAAAGTAATACTGAGAATAATAAAGGTGATGTTACTCTCAAATTGCCTATTAGTATTGAAAATCCAGAAATAAACACTGAAGATTTGAAAAGGATTAATATAATAATATCTAGTTTTAGTACAAACTTTGTAGGTGATGTTAGAGCTACTAATATTAAAGTAGCAACTGAAGCAGCAAGTGGTATAGTTTTAATGCCAGAGGAAGAATATAGTTTTAATAAACTAGTAGGTGAAAGCACTAAAGAAAAAGGATATGTAGAAGCACCTGTTATAAAAGATAATAAACTTCAACCTGAATTAGGTGGAGGTATTTGTCAGGTATCTACAACTCTTCATAATGCAATAATAAGAGCAGGAATTCTGCCTATGGAGAGAACGCATCATTCTATGCCAATAGGGTATGTTGATAAAGGAATGGATGCAACCATTTATTATAATGTTGTAGATTATAAGTTTAAAAATACTTTACCATATCCCATTTATATAGATGGTATAGTAGAAAATAATAAATTAACATTTAATATATATTCTTATAAAGAATTAGAAAATATAAAGTATGAAGTCATTAGTAAAGTCTATAAAGAAATACCTCAAAAGATAGAATATAAAAAGGACATAAACTTGGATGAAGGGGAAGAAATAGTTGAGAATCAAGGTAGTAAAGGTTATAAGATAAAGGTTTATAGAAAAACCTTAGAAAATAAGAAGGTAGTAAAAGAAGAGGTAATATATGATGAGATATATGAACCTGTAAATAAAATCATCAGAAGAAATGGATAGAGGTATAGGGAAGGAATTGCATATATACAATGCTTATGTTAAAATTTTACAATAGAAAATTATTATGTAATGAAATCGTAATAATAATATAAATGAAAATATGATTAACATATGATATAATTTATATGTTAAATCAATTTTTTAATTGTAAAATGAAAGGAATGTTACTATGGATATGAATCTAGAGAAGGGTGAGAATGGATCGAAGCTTTCACTAACCCCAGGGAATAAAAAATCTAATAAAAAAGCTAAGATCATAGCAATTTCTTCCGTAATAACTATAGTTCTTTTAGTATTTTTAGGTACAACAACATACATCCATACTACTGTATCAAAATATGAGAATTTAATTATGCCAGGTGTGCAGGTTGAAGGAATAGATGTAAGTGGTAAAGCCAAGGACCAAGTTGTACAAGAACTAAATAGTAAATATAACGACGAAATTGGGAACAGAAGTATTAAAATTAAAGCTGGAGATAAGGAGTATGATATTAACTACACTGACTTACATGTAGAGTTTAATATAGATGAAACTGTAAACGAAGCTTTTAACCATAATAGAGATCTTGGGTATTTAGATAAGTTTAAAGCAATAAAGAGTTCTGAAAAAAAAGACTTTCCAATAACATTTACCTATAATAACGAAATTATAAATACTGTTGCTAAAAAAATGGAAAGTGAAATTAATGTTGCTAAAAAAGATGCGACTATAGCAAAATCAGGTTCAGGATTTAACATTACTGAAGAAGTAGTTGGTAAGACTTTGGATGTACAAGCATTAGTTAAGGATATAAATGCTAAAGTATCAGAAAGTAAAGCAGGAAACATAGAAGTAACTGCAACTATAAAAAAAGAGGTACCTACTAAGACAAAAGAAAAATTATCAACGATTAACACTAGAATTGGAACCAAAACTACTAACTTTGGAAGTTCAGATTGGAGTAGAAGTACCAATATATCACTAGGAGCTCAAACTGTAAATGGTATAGTACTAATGCCAGGAGAAAGTTTTAGTTTTAATACTACAGTGGGTGACACTACAGCAGATAAAGGTTATCAACCAGGAGGCGTTTATGTAGGAAATAAGGTGGAGATTGGATATGGAGGAGGTATTTGCCAAGTATCCTCAACACTTCACAATGCAGTATTAGACTCAGGAATTCTTCCAGATCAAAGATTAAATCATAACATGGCAGTAGGATATGTTCCGTTAGGACTTGATGCAACTATTGCTTATGGAGGAATAGATTATGTATTCACAAATCCATACAAATATCCAATATATATTGAAGGATATACTAGTGGTGGAAATGTAACCTTTAATATATATTCTAACTCTGCAGCTAAGGGTGGAAAAACATATAGCTTTAACTCAGAAACCTATGAGACCATTCCTGTAACAGTAAAATATGAGGATGATCCAACTTTACCTATAGGAACAGAAAAGGTTACTCAGAATGGATCTCAGGGATATAAGGTTAAGGCATATAGAACTACTTATGAAAATGGTAATGTAGTTTCAACAGAGCTTATGAATACTGATACTTATATACCACTACCTAAAATAATAAAAAGAGGTACTAAAAAAGTAGAACAAGCTCCTGTTACCAAACCAGCAGAAAAACCAGCAGACAAGCCGGCAGAAAAACCTGCTGAAAAGCCAACAGATAAACCTGCAGGTAACTAAAATTATGATAAAGAAATGAAAGAAAAAATAAAGATATTTATTCTTGAATAATCAATACCCTATAGATAGACAAGATATCCGTCTATACTGTAGGGTATTTTATCATAGTAAATATTTAATTGAATTTAAATAATTGGTTACAATATAATGTTAATAAAAATATATTGTGTATAACAGCATAAGAAAAAATTTCATGACCTATTATATTAATAGTAAATATTATATATGTAAATAATATTAATTATATAGGTATGATAAGAAGGGAGAAAAGTTAAATGAATTATTTTGAAGAATTTACAAAGCATCTTTTAGAAGATGAAAAGCCATCCATATATTTTAATAACTTAGTAGAAAATAATGGTTATCCAGATATATATCCCTATAACATGGTTTTAAAGTTAAAAGATGTGGAGCAAAATCCTAAACATCACCCAGAAGGCAATGTTTGGATTCACACTATGATGGTTATAGATGAAGCTGCTAAAAGAAGAGATAGAAGCAAAGAGCCAAAGGGATTTATGTGGGCAGCATTTTTACATGACATAGGTAAGTTAACTACTACAAAGTTAAGAAGAGGCTACCTCACTGCCTATGACCATGATAAAGTTGGAGCAAGAATGGCAGAAGAATTTTTAACCCATTTAAAGCTTCATGAAGATAAAGGATTTTATGATTATGTAGTAAATCTAGTTAGACTTCATATGCAGATTCTTTTCGTAGTAAAAAATAATGAGTTTGCAGACCTTAATAGAGTTGTTAAAAGTGGATACATTGAGGATATAGGACTTCTTGGAATATGTGATAGATTAGGGAGAGGGCCAAAGACCGAAGAGGAAGTAAGAAAAGAAGAGAGAAATATTGAAATTTTCTTAGAAAGGTGCCAGAATTATATTGATAAGAGAAAAAGAATGGCAGAGACATATAATTTGCCTGAGAAATAAGAAAGCTTAGGAAGGTAAGTATTTAATGAAGAAGAAGATATTGAACATACTTAGAAAAAGTAAGGATGAATATATTTCAGGGGAAAGACTTAGTGAGGAATTAGGAATTACTAGGGCTGGAATATGGAAGCATATAAAAAGCTTAAAGGAAGTAGGATACGTTATAGAATCAATTTCCAATAGAGGATATAAACTAATAAGTACTCCGGATATTATAGATGGTGAAGAGATTTTACCTCTTCTTACAACTAAGTATATAGGGAGAAACTTCATTTATTTTGATGAAGTAGACTCTACTAATGTTCAGTGCAGAAGAGAGTGTAGTAATAATCCTATAGAAGGAATGGTAGTTGCTGCAGAGGAACAAACTAGTGGGAAGGGGAGATTGGGTAGAAGTTGGATTTCACCTAAAGGAACAGGAATATGGATGTCCATAGTATTAAAACCAAATATATCTCCTATGGTAGCACCTAGAGCTACTTTAATTGGTGCAGCAGCAGTTTATACTGCTCTAAAGGAGATGGGCATTTCTGTAGGAATAAAGTGGCCTAACGATATAGTCATTAATGGCAAAAAAATATGTGGCATATTAACTGAGATGAATGCAGAAATAGAAAGAGTAAATTATGTCATCATGGGAATTGGTATAAATGTTAATATGGAATCATTTCCAGATGAGTTAAAGGAAAAAGCCACATCCCTTAAAAATGAATTAGGAAATGAAGTTGATAGAAAAAAACTTGTAGCTAATATATTGAATAATTTTGAAGTGTTTTACGAAGACTTTAAAAATACAGGAGATATAAGTAGAGTTATAGAAATTTGTAGAGAAGGCTCATTACTTATAAATAAAGAGGTAAGAGTAATTAATGGAAATAATGAAGTCATATGTACGGTAATAGATATTGATGATGAAGGAGAATTAATAGTAAAACATAAAGATGGTACTATTAATAGAGTAATATCTGGAGAAGTATCTGTAAGAGGAATCTATGGATATGTTTAAACTAATAAATTAAAAGGATTGAAGTCTATTTTATAGGCTCAATCCTTTTACTCTATGGAATAATGAATTTTTTAGCTATTTAAAAAAGTTTACTGAAGCTGATATGGGACAATTTTTATTAAGCTCTAAAATTATATAAGAAAACCAAGGTTCTTTTCTTTTGCTAGTAGAAGATCCAGGATTTAAATACATTGTTTTTCCTTTAGTAAAAATACAAGGTTTATGGCTATGACCATATATTATTATATCAAGCTTATCCTTCTTAAAAGTATCAACCACATTATCTATAGTTTGCTTTTTAGTACCATCCCCGTGACAAATACCAATTTTATAACCTTCTAAAGTTAATATGTGTTTTTCAGGAACTAAACTTCTTAAATTAGATTTGTCATTATTTCCATAAACACCTATAAATTTTGATTTTTCCTTAATCATAGATATTACTTCAGGGGAGGTATAATCTCCTGCATGAATTATTAAATCTACATCTTTTAACTTATCATCTAGTATATGTTTTAGTCTTGAATAATGTTTATTCATGTGAGTATCAGAAATAATTCCGATTTTCAATTTAAGCTTCACCTCCACTTAAAAAATATATATACATTATTAGTATAAGCATAAAATTTTATTTGTGTAGTTTATATTTAAACAGTTAATTGAAACTTTTCTTAAAAAAGTAACACAAGTTAAAAATACTGATAAAATTAAAATGTTACTTAAAAAGTTAATGTAATCAATAATTATTATTCATTAAATAGTAGAAAAAACTCTTATATTCGGGTATACTATAATTAAGATAAATTTATTATAAACATTGCATTATTGTAATAAAGTATGGCTTAATTATATTTAATTTATGTATATAGTTAAGCAGGAACAACATAATAATATTTACTTAATTTCAAAATGTCATAGGAGTGATAAAATGAAAGATAGTATAATGAATATTATTAAAGACAAGACTTTAACTTATGAAATGAAAGTTTTAAATTTAGCTAGGGAGTCAGAAAATAGTTTAGATGTATTAAATAAATCTGACAAAACAAAAATGTACGAAAATGCAGGTGTTATATGTGACCTTAATGAAGGTAACGCACCCTATAGACCTAGATACATTGTACCTGACTATGAAAAGTTTATGAAAAATGGAAGTAAGTTTTTAAGCCTAACTCCTGCAGAGGATATATGGGATGCAGTAAATAATTTACTTATTCTATATAAACATGTACCATCAGTTACATCTTTCCCAGTATATGTAGGTAATATTGATACCCTTTTAGATCCATATATAGAAGATGAGGAAGAAGCATATAAAGCAATTAAATTTTTCTTAAAGCATATAGACAGAACAATAACTGATTCATTCTGTCATGCTAATATTGGACCTAAGGATACTAAAGCAGGAAGAATAATTTTAGAAGTAGAGAGAGAACTTCAAAATGCTACTCCTAATATAACCTTAAAATACTCAAAGGAAACTAGTGAAGAATTTGCAGTTGAAGCAATAAAAACAGCTCTTACCTGTGCTAAGCCAAGCTTTGCTAACCATGAAATGTTTAGCTCAGAATTAGGAGAAAAGTATGGAATAGTAAGTTGCTATAATGGACTTAATCTTGGCGGTGGAAGTTATACATTAGTTAGAATGTTACTTTCAAAACTAGCTAAGATGTCGTATAATGAAGAACACTTTTTAAACACTGTATTACCAGATGCTGTAGAATCAATGCTTGATTATATGGATAATAGAGTTAAATTCATAGTAGAAGAAAGTAATTTCTTTGAGTCAAGTTTCCTTGTAAGAGAAGGTTTATTATCAAGAGATAGATTTACTGCTATGTTTGGATTAGTTGGTCTTGCAGAATGTGTAAATACGCTTCTAGGAGCAACAGATGAAAAGGATAGATTTGGATATGGTGAAAGAGCTAACAAGCTAGGTGAAACTATTATAAATAAAATGTATACTATGGTTAATGCCCATGAAAATAAATATTGTGAAGTTACAGATAATCATTATCTACTTCATTCTCAAGTTGGAATTGATTCTGATACTGAAACAAGTCCAGGATGTAGAATTCCAATAGGAGAAGAGCCATCATTACCAGAACACTTGATTCAAAGTGCAGTATTCCACAAATACTTCCCATCTGGAATTGGTGATATATTTAAATTTGATGAAATGGCTAAGAAGAATCCAAAGTCAATTTTAGATATAATCAAAGGTGCCTTTGCACTAAATATGAGATATTTCTCCCTATACTGTGATGATTGTGACGTTATAAGAATTACAGGATATCTTGTTAAGCGTTCTGATATTGAAGCTTTAGATAGGGGAGAGCAAGTACTTCAAGATACAGTAGCCCTTGGATATGGAGCAGTTAAAAACTCCAAGATACTTGAAAGAAAATTAAGAAGTTCTGATAAATAGAATTCTTATCATTAGAGTTGGTAGTCATAGGATAAAAAGGATTTTTATAATAAAGGCCGCTTCGATACAATTGTAGCAAAAGCTTATAGTATTGGAGCGGTTCTATATTATCAGGAAAAGAAAATATATGAGAACTGGGGGAAGAAGTATGAATGATAAGCAAGAAACTATAGGCTATGTTAATAAAATAATACCTTTTAGTAATGTAGATGGAGAAGGCAATAGAATGGCCATATTTCTTCAAGGATGTAATTATAACTGTCTTTATTGTCATAATCCAGAAACTATAAATAGATGTATCAATTGTGGCGAATGTGTGCCTGCCTGTGAATATGGAGCCCTATCAATGGTAGATGGTAAGGTAGAGTATGATATTGATAAATGCGTTAATTGTGATGCTTGTGTTGATACTTGTAGGAAAAACAGTAGCCCTAAGATAACAAAAATAACTGCCTCAGAACTAATGAAAAAAATTGAAAAGGTAAAGCTATTTATTTCAGGAATAACGGTTTCAGGAGGCGAATGTACTCTTCAAAGAGATTTTCTAAAGGAGCTATTTACAAAAGTAAAGAGTCTTGGTTTAACAACTTTTATAGACACTAATGGTTCCACTCCTATATATAAGGATAAAGAACTTTTAGAAGTAACAGATAAAACTATGATAGATTTAAAAGCTTTTTCTCCAGAAGAAAATAGGATGCTTACAGGCCTCACTAATGAAACGGTAATAAAAAACATAAGAGAGCTAGGAAAACTTGATAAAATATATGAAATTAGAACAGTAGTAGTACCAGAAGTTCTTAATAATAATTATACTGTAGACATGGGAAGTAAGCTGTTAGCTGAAATTAATCCTAATATTCAATATAAGCTAATTAAATATAGACCTATGGGAGTAAGAAAGGAATTACTTGAGACTACAGTACCTACTAATGATTATATGAAGGAATTAGAATCATTAGCTAGAGCTAATGGATGCATAAACACCATAATAGTTTAAAGAATGGAAATTTAAAAAGTAATCTATATAAAAGGGGAAAGCTACAATTCAACAATTTTGAATTGTAGCTTTTAAAGTATTTAATAATTTACTTTAGGGACATATTTATATTTAAGAAAGTATTTCAGCAATGTTAACAGCGTGGTCACCCACTCTTTCAAGGTTACTAATAAGATCTAAGAATATAGTACCTACAATTGCATCACATGAACCATTATTTAATCTTTTGATATGTGATATCTTTAAATCTTTTTCTAAAGTATCTATTTTTTCTTCTAAGGTCCTTACATCCAAAGCCTTTTTATCACTATAGTCAGAGAAACATTCTATGCTATGCTCCAAAGCTTCTATGCAAATATTCACCATTACTTTAAGTTCTTCAATGGCATCTTTAGAAAACTTAACATTCTTAGAAAGTTTATCTTTAGCCAGGTCAGCAATGTTTTCAGCATGATCTCCGATACGTTCTATATCATTAACTACATGGAAATATGAAGCTATAGTAGTTCTTTGCTCATCTCCAATATCAGAATTGGATAGTTTAACTAGATATCTAGTTATATCTGTTTCTAATAGATTTATTAAAGCTTCATTCTTATATACTTTGTTAATTGAATCTTCATTATTATCAGTAAAGCCCATTAAGGCTGTTTCTATATTTTCCTTAGCTAAAGTACCCATTCTAATAATCTCATTAGTAACTTGACCAAAGGCTATAGTTGGAGTTTCTAAGAGTCTGTCATCTATATACTTAACTCCATCAACTTCTTTTTCATCTTCTCCTGGAAGTATGAAATTAACTAAAGTTACTAAGTATTTTGTAAATGGTAATATTAATATAGTGTTAACTACATTAAACATTGTATGGGCATTAGCAATTTGTTTTGCCACAACTCCTCCAGTTACACCAGGGGTAAGAGTTGTTACTGTAGTTAATAGTAATTTAGAAACTGGAGGAATTAGGAATATTATACTACCTATTACATTAAAGAATAAGTGAATTAATGCCGCCTTTTTAGCAGTCTTGCTAGTTCCTAAACAGGATATTAGAGCAGTAACACAAGTACCAATATTAGTTCCATATAACATTGGTATAGCTACATCAATTGGAAGACTTCCAACAGAAGCTAAAGCAACTAAAATTCCAGTAACTGCAGAGGAACTTTGAATTATAGCAGTCATTCCTATTCCTAATAAAAGGCTTAAGAATACATGTCCTTTTAGACTTAAAATAAGTTTTGTGAATACTGGTGACTCTCTAAGAGGAGACATAGCGTCAGACATTAAAATAAGACCTAAAAATAAAATACCAAATCCTAGAATTATATGACCTAATTCTTTAGGATTTTTCTTTTTGGTAAATAGTACCAAAAAGGCCCCTATTGCAATAAATACAGGAATTATAGCATCAAAATCAAAGGTAATTAATTGAGCTGTTATAGTTGTTCCAATATTAGCACCCATGATTACATAGGCTGCTTGAGATAAATTCATAATACCTGCATTAACAAATCCAACTACCATAACAGTTACAGCACTACTGCTTTGAATTATAGCAGTAACTATAGCACCTGTTGCTACACCCTTAAGTGGATTAGAGGTAATTTTATCAAAGATCCCCTTTAACTTTTCGCCAGCAAGGTTTTCAAGACCATCTCCCATGATTTTCATACCAAATAGGAATACTCCAAGACCTCCTAAAAGGTTAATAATTAAAAACAATGATTCCATAGTGTTAAACCTCCAATAAATAATATGTATTCAAATAATATTCATTCTAAAGACACAATTAAAGATACAATAATTTTAACTTAATAGTAACACAAAAACCTTTTATTTAACAAAGAGTAGAAAGTTTTAACAATAGATAAAGAAAAATTAACATGAATTTAACAAAGGACAAAGGTCTAAAAGACTTCATTAACTTATTTTGTGTATTTTAGTGAAAAATAATGTATATAATATAGAAGGAATGTTTAAAGAAGCATAGAATTATATAATATAAGAAAGGAAGTGGGCTTATGGAATTTAAAGAAATAATAAAAAGAGTTAAGAAGACTGAATATTTAGGATATTTTGATGTCATCGAACATAGAGAGGGCATTAAAAATCTAGTTATTTTTGAAAGTGAAGCTGATAACCTTGAAAAAGATATTCCTGAACCATGGTTTGTTAGGAAAAAGGAGTTTGATCGTGCAAAGGATGATTCACCAACCTTAATTAAAATAAATATATATAATAGAGTGGCAGACGCCATAAATGACATGGTTATGTATGATAATATAAATGAAAGTGATATAGAGCTGCTAAAGGAGTATCCAGACATTACAAAGCGAATTATGGAAAGAAAGTATGAAGATTTAGATAAAAGTATTAGTAAAATTAAAGAAGATAAAAAGGGTAAGTTAATTCCAATAATGAATAAAGCAAAAGCTTGCCTCGAAGAAATTGGAAGAAGACTTAATTAATCATATAAAAATTCTAAAGGATATTTTAGAAGAAAGAAAGCTGAGAATTTAATTCTTGGCTTTTTTTATGTTCGCAATTATAATTTATAAAAAGATTTAGGGATAAAATTCCAGTATGCTCAATATACTGGAATTTTATTTCTATAATATGTGAATATAAGTTATAAATGTACAAGCTATAATAAGTATAAAAAGTGAGCAAAGGAGGATTAATGTAAAAATGAACAATATTCTTATTGAGTGTGAATAACATATTTTATCGTGGGAGGTTCTAATATAAAACCTTGGATACAAAATTGGAATTGGAATAAAGTGATATGTATGATTAGTTTCCAGGAATTTTAGACAGAGGACCTAGTGTGGAAGATTGTAGAGCTATAAATAGATTATTTTAATAAAGTGAATGGAGAAAACTAAAATGAAAAAAATAATAAAATATTTTAGTATAACAATAGTATTAGTAATTACGGTGTTTTGTTTTAATGCTTATAGTAAGATTAAGGATTCAGAATGGAATTTAGGTGCAAATAGTCTAGTAGTTTCAAATAATACAACAGGGGTAATTAATGACGATATTAAATATGACATTATAGACTCACATATAAGTTTAACTAAGAAATACAATAGTATAAATGAATTAAAAAAAGATTCAACTATAATCGTAGAAGGGATTGTTAAAAATACAACTTCACCCATGATAGAAGATATACCTTATACAGTTTCAAAGGTAGAAATAGTAGAAATTTTTAAAAATGATGGCACATTAGAAAAAGGGAAAAATATATGCGTTATAGAAACAGAAGGAATTTTCTCACCAGAAGTCTTATTAAATGAACATAAGAAGAAGTTTTCAAATGAAGCCATTTCATTAAAAGATATGAAACCAACCAAGCTCATAACAGATGGGATTGCACCTATGGATATAAAAGAGCATGTAATAATATTTGCTTTACAAACACCACCATTAGATGGTAAGCCATGTTATGCACCAGTAGGTGAATATCAGGGAAAATACAAGCTATAAGACTCTAAATGGAAGCAACAAATACCAAAAGAATTTGAAGGTGAATATAAAGATAAGATAAAATCTAAAGATGAGATTGTTGATATGTTAAGATAAATTAGAGGTGTATGTATAAGTTTGGTTTAAATGTACATTTAGCACACAAACCATGCCACTGAAGGATGTAAAAATCAATAGTAATATAATATTTTAATAAATTTCATTGGAAAAACTATTCTAACAAAGTTTCTAACGAAAAATATAGAAAATATCAATATTACATGAGAATAAATAATAAAATAAATCTTCTGAAGATCTCTGAAACACTTGAAATTCAACACTTTACATTATATAATAAGATTGAACAAAATAAGAGTGACAGTTCGTAAGCCTCCTGTCTTTAAATAAAACTACGGCATTGAAATCTTTTAATTAGCTCATCATAAAAAGGTAGAGCTTTATTTATGTACAAGGATTACAAGGCTGTCATTTGGATGACGGCCTTTATTTTTTCTATAAGATATATAAATATATATTATAGGAGTATATATTTTAATCACCAATAAATATGGCGTGGTATTTTTTGGATAAAGAAAATGCTGAGTTAAAGATAGGTGCGGAGCTAGTGAGGTGACATAGCTAGACTCATTATTTTATTAGTAGGTTTGTATGGAGTTAAATAGGGCAATATATGAATCTAGTAAGGCTAAGAGCTTACACTATTAAAAAATGAGGAGGGTATTATATTTATGAATACTAGCAACAATACTAAAAAATTATTAAAGATGGCTCTAATTATAGCTACTTATGTAGCGGTTACTGCTGTTATTGCACCCTTTGCCTTTGGAAATATTCAATTTAGATTATCAGAGGTAATGGTACTTTTGGCATTTATAGACCCACTATATATTCCAGCCTTAACTATAGGATGTGCCATTTCAAATTTTCTACTAAGTCCTATGGCAATAGTAGATATGATATTTGGAAGCTTAGCTAGTTTAATAGCTGTAGTTTTAATTTGGCAAACTAAGAAGGCTTTAACTAAAAAAGAAGGCTATAATAAAATACTTGTACTATTTATAGCATCTTTATGGGCAACTATATCAAATGCTTTAATTATAGGAGCTGAGCTTTACTACATGATAAATTTACCATTTTGGCTTTCTGTATTACAAGTTGCCATAGGAGAATTTGTAGTAGTTTCAATTATAGGAGTTTTAGTATTTAAATTTATTATTAAAAATGAGAATTTAAGTGATATATTAAAGATTAACTAGGATAACCTATAATCGGATAATTATTAAAATTTTGAGAACCATATATTATTATAATGATGAAAAAACCTAAGTATGTCTATGCTTAGGTTTCTTTATGTGAAGTAAAGTTTTTTTGAAACGTAAGGATTTTGTAACCAAATATTAAATTTGTTGTATTAGAATGATTAAGGAAGATAAATATTAGACAGAAGAGGAAGATAACATGAAGAAAAGAAGTTTTCAAATTATTACAATTATAGGAATAATATTAGTAGTAATGATAGCAGCAATAGGTATGCATACCTTTATAGAGAATAAAAAGGTCCAGATGAATGAAAAACAAAGAGTACTATTAGGGAGAAAGCACTTGAAAGATTTAGAACAGGCTGATTTAAGTGTAATCCAGGATAAGATAGAGAAACATCATACCCCTGAAGTTGTGGTAGAGGATAAAGATGTTGATTTTTATAAGTTCTATGAGAATACAGTGTTTATGGGAGATTCTATCACAGAAGGTCTTATGGAGATGGAATTAGTAAATCAATATAATGTAATAAGTAATAAGGGAGATACTGTAGTTAAAGGTAAAGAAAACATAGATAAAGTTGTATCTTTACAGCCCAAGAATGTAGTACTTTTATATGGAATGAATGATGTAATAGAATTTGATGGAGGTGGACCTGGGGGTCCAGATAAGTTTAAGGCTCATTACATAGAATTTATAAATGATATTAAGACAAAATTACCTAATACTAATATATATATACAAGCACCTCTACCAGTTATGGATAGGGCTATAGAAACTAATGGAAGGCTTACTAATACTAATTTAGATGAGTTTAGAAAATTAGCTTATGAAGTAAGTGAAGAAACAGCAGTTAATTATTTAAATATTGATGTATTGGTAAGGGATAAAGGTGAGCTCTATGAGCAAGATGGAATACACTTAAAATATGATTTTTATTTAAAATGGTTATCTTATTTACACCAAGGAATTACATCAAATAATTAGGAGATAAATATGAAAAAGTATAAAAATTATTATTATATATTGATAGCAACAGTATTAATTACATTTATAGCCCTGTACCAAGTTCTTAAAGTTAAAGATGCAGATATGGATAGCTTAAGAAAGAATCTTTCACAGGTTATAGATGATGAACAGATGGATATAGGTGATAGTTCAAAGCTAAGAAAGTTATATTACATAAGTAAAAATGAAGTAGAAGATTTTATTTTATACGCACCTAAGAGCAATATGGATGCTAATGAGGTTCTCGTATTAAAAGGGAAAAGTGAAGAAGTTATACAGCAGTTAAAGGTCAAAGTTGAGGGAAGAATAAAAAAACAGTCCGATAGTTTTAATAGCTATAGGCCTGAGGAATATGACATAATAAGTAATCGTGTATTAGATATAAAAGGAAAGTACTTAATATTGATCATTTCAAAAGATTCGGCAACCATAGAAGCAACAATAAATAAAGAATTTAAGTAGTAAGTATATTTTAATTGGAGTGATTAATTTGGTTTTTAGTAGTTTGATATTTTTATTTATGTTTTTACCAATTACCTTAATAATTTATTATATATGTCCTAGGAAATTTAAAAATTTAGTAATTCTTATTATGAGTTTGATTTTTTACGCTTGGGGAGAACCTATATATATCTTCTTAATGATAGGATCCATATTAATTGATTATATAGGTGGCCTTATGATAGAGGCAAATAAGGAAGATAGTGAAAAAAGAACAGCAATATTTATTACTGTAATTGTACTAAATTTAAGTTTTTTATTCTTCTTTAAGTATTATGGGTTTTTAATTGATAATATCAATGGAATTTTTGGTATTAATCTTCAAATAAGGAATTTACCCTTACCACTGGGAATATCTTTTTACACATTCCAGCTCATATCCTATGTAGCAGATGTATATATGGGAAAGGTGGTTGCACAAAGAAACATTATAAATTTTGGGGCATACATTACTATGTTTCCGCAACTAGTAGCTGGACCAATTGTCCAATATAATGATATAGAAGATCAACTTAATAACAGAAGTGAGTCTATAGATAAATTTGGAGAAGGGGTAGAAAGATTTATTGGAGGTATGGGAAAAAAGGTTCTTATTGCTAACAATATAGGCATGATTTGGACTTCTATTAAGGGGCTTCCTATTGAAGAATTATCTATATTAACAGCTTGGATAGGTATAATTGCCTTTACACTACAAATATATTTTGATTTTAGTGGTTACTCTGATATGGCAATAGGTCTTGGAAAGATGTTTGGATTTGAATTTTTAGAGAACTTTAATCATCCCTATATGTCTAAGAGTATCAGTGAGTTTTGGAGAAGATGGCACATATCCTTAGGTTCATGGTTTAGGGATTATATATATATTCCTTTAGGAGGAAATAGAAGAGGGAAGGCTGTGCAATTTAGAAATTTACTTATAGTATGGTTTGCCACAGGACTATGGCATGGAGCTAGTTGGAATTTTGTAATTTGGGGCCTATATTTTGGAGTATTCATATTCCTTGAAAAATTATTTTTAGGAAAAATTCTTAATAAAGTCCCTGATGCTATTACTCATATATATACTGTAGTTTTAGTAATTATAAGCTGGGTATTCTTTGATACATCAAAGGTTAAAGATGCACTAAATTACATAAAGCTTATGTTTGGAATGGGAAAAAATATTTTTATGGATAATATGGCTAAATATACTTTGAAAACAAATCTAATACTTATAGTAATAGCAATTATTTGCTCTACGCCGTTGATTAAAAATTTAATTGCATATATAAAAAAGAAGTATAAGTTAAAGGGCGTATATATAGTTATAGCTATGAATATGTTAGTTTTAATTTTATCTATAGTTTATTTAGTTAGTGAAAGTTATAATCCTTTCCTATATTTTAGATTTTAAAGAAAGCAGAGTGAGAGAAATGTATAAAAGTAACAAGGTAAATAGAAGGCTAATGGTAGTAGTATTTCTCTTATTTATAGCTATAATGTCTGTAAGTAATATATTAAGAAGAGAAAAAGCATTTTCAGAAGAAGAAAATAGAAATCTAGCTAGTAGACCAGAGTTTTCTTTAGGAGCACTTCTTAGTGGTGACTATATTAAACATTATGAGAGTTATATATCAGACCAATTTCCAGGCAGAGGTTTATTTATAAATACTAAGGCTAAGGTAGATAAACTAATGGGTAAAAGTGAAAGTAATGATGTATTTATAGGAAAGAATAATCAACTTATAGAAGACTTTGAAGAGAGAGCGAAAGAAGAAACTGACCATAAGGTTTTAGCTGTTAATGAATTTGTAAAGAAACATGAAAATATAAATACAAGCTTTATGCTGATACCAACAGCTACAGAGATTCTAAAGGATAGGCTACCTAAATACGCACCAGTGGATAATCAGTTGGAATATATGAAGTACATAGAAGGAAAGTTAAGTTCTAATGTAAAATATATTAATCCCTATAATGCACTTATAAATAATAAGGATAAGTATCTATACTATAGGACAGACCATCACTGGACTAGCAAAGGGGCTTATCTTGCCTATGTGGAATTTTGTAAGAGTTTGGGGCTAGAGCCTAAAAAAGAGGGAGATTTTCAGGTTGAGTTAGTTGCTAATGATTTTTATGGAAGCTTAACTTCAAAAATAGGAGATAAGAGAGGAAAGCCAGATTGTATAAATGTATACATACCTAAAGAAAATGGAGAAATGGTGGTTAATTATATAACTGAGCAAAAGAGAACTAGTACCCTGTATAGCAGTGAGAATTTAGATAAAAAGGATAAGTATGAAGTTTTTACAGGAGGAAATCATCCACATATTAATATTAAATCTTTAGGAGATCCAAAGAAGAAGCTATTAGTAGTTAAAGATTCCTATGCCAATAGTTTTCTACCTTTTTTAACTTCCCACTATGGAGAGATAGACGTGGTAGATCTTAGGTATTACATGGATAATATGGAAGAGTTAATTGAGTCGAAGGATATAACAGATATATTATTCTTATATAATGTAAATACCTTTAATTCTGACGATTCTATATTAAATCTTAATTAGTAATAACTTAATTAACAATAAATAGGAGCTTAGATATATTAATATCTAGGCTCCTTTATTTAATTAAGATTTTGTATATATTCTAAGTATATTATTGAAGTTTTTTGCTTCCTTTAATTATTCTAGTGATAAAAAAGGCAAGTGTACCAAATACAGCAATTAAAACTATAGGTGTAAATAAAACACTTAAAGAACTTTGAGTTGCTGAACATATTGTCATATAAGAAAAATCAGAAACTAAGATTAATTTTAAAACTATCAGCATAGTTTTTAGATTAGTATATACAAAATTTTGATTTTTTTCTGTGATTTCTACAGGTACATTCCATATATTAGGAAACAGTGTTATGGTTGTAAGTCCTGTATATAAAATTATTGAAATTATAGGCATTATAAGTAGCATACCCTTCCCACTCCAGTTGGTAACAACTCCTTTAGCATTATAATGAGATGGGATAGTATCAGGAAGGGTGCTCCAAATGAATATTAGATAGATTATTGAGCCTAGTAAGATTAATAGAGCTAGAGTTTCAAGGAATTTTTGAAATTTAGTAAAAGGGACTTTCTCTTTCATAGAATATCCTCCAAACATATAAATAATTAATAGATATTAAGCTATAATATAATAATATAACAAATGTTATATTATAACAAATACAAAATTTTTCACCAATAGTTGACATTCTAAAATCATGCACATATAATAATAGATAACAAGTGTTTTGAATAAATAATATAAATTTGAAAATACTAGTTAATAGATGAAAATAAAGACTGTGATGAGAAGAGTAGATATGAGAAGTAGTTAAAGCGAGTTGACGATGGTGGAAGGTCAATATGAAGCTCTTATTGAAGAACATCTCGGAGTTTCTAACCGAAATCTTAGGAAAGTAGACTTAGACGGAAGCTCACCGTTAAAAGAGAAGAGTATCAAGAGAGATCTTTGTACTTGTTGAGTTGATCAATATGATAATTTGGGTGGTACCGCGGAATGTATCCTTTCGTCCCTGTTTTTTTAGGGAAGGAAAGGTTTTTTTATTGTCTTAAAATAGAATCATATTACCTCAACAGGCAATAATCAAATTATAAAAGGAGGATTTTATTATGGAAACAGTCTTAGTAAAAAGTCTTTACAGAGAAAGTGAAAAATACGCAGACCAAGATGTTTGTATTTCAGGATGGATTAGAACTTTAAGAAGTTCTAAAGCTTTTGGTTTTATAGAAGTTAATGATGGTAGCTTCTTTAAAAACCTTCAAGTTGTATTCGAGGATAGCCTTGAAAACTTTAAAGAAATAGAAAAGTTAAGTATTAGCTCATCTATAATAGTTGAAGGAAAGCTTGTATTAACTCCAGGAAGTAAGCAACCTTTTGAAATTAAAGCTACAAAAATAGTAATAGAAGGTGAATCAAGTAATGAGTATCCACTTCAAAAGAAGAGACACACCTTTGAATATTTAAGAACTATAGCTCACTTAAGACCTAGAAGTAATGCTTTTTCAGCAGTATTTAGAGTACGTTCTTTAGTTGCATATGCAATTCATAGATTCTTCAATGAAAGAGGATTTGTTTATACTCACACTCCAATAATTACAGGAAGTGACTGTGAAGGTGCAGGGGAAATGTTCAGAGTTACAACTATGGATCTTGAGAACATCCCAATGACTGAGGATAAGAAAATAGATTATAAGAATGACTTCTTTGGTAAGGAAACAAACCTTACAGTTAGTGGTCAGCTTGCAGCAGAAGCTTATGCTCTTGCATTTAGAAATGTTTATACTTTCGGACCAACTTTCAGAGCTGAAAATTCTAACACTGCAAGACATGCGGCAGAGTTCTGGATGGTAGAGCCAGAGATAGCTTTTGCAGACCTTAAGGATGACATGACATTGGCAGAAGATATGATAAAGTATATTATAAACTATGTCCTTGAAAATGCTCCAGAAGAAATGGAATTCTTCAACAGCTTTGTAGATAAGGGATTACTTGAAAGATTAAACCACGTTGCAACTTCTGACTTTGGTCATGTAACTTATACAGAAGCTGTAGAATTATTAAAGAAATCAGATAAAGAGTTCCAGTACCCAGTAGAATGGGGTTGTGACCTTCAAACAGAGCATGAGAGATATCTTACTGAGGAAGTATACAAAAGACCAGTATTCGTTACTGACTATCCAAAGGAAATCAAAGCTTTCTACATGAGAATGAACGATGACAACAAAACTGTAGCAGCTATGGACTTATTAGTTCCTGGTATAGGAGAAATCATCGGAGGAAGCCAAAGAGAAGAAAGATATGATCTTCTTGTAGACAGAATCAACGAATTAGGATTAAACCCAGAGGACTACTGGTGGTACCTAGAATTAAGAAAATTTGGTGGCACAAAACACGCTGGATTTGGTCTAGGCTTCGAAAGAATGATAATGTACGTAACTGGAATGAGCAACATCAGAGACGTAATACCATTCCCAAGAACTACAGGAACTGCAGAATTCTAGGAGAAAATTTAATAGAATAAATATGAGGGTAAAACGAAAGTTTTACCCTCTTTTGTGTTTAAGCATATATCAACTTATTTAATAGCACAGTCTAATTTATAAAAAAATTTTAAATTATAATCTTAACTATGTAAAACTATAACTATATTAATATTTTTATAGGAAACTAGCTTTATATTTAACAATAAAACTATTTAACTATTTGTAGGCGCCATAGGGGTTTCAAGGATTTTATACATATTAAAAGATACTGAAAGCATGTTAAGTTAGAGTTAATTAAAGATTCAAAGGCTTCACCTAAGTTTTATGGAGAATAGATAAAAGTATTTAAATGAATATGTTTATGATAAAATGATAATGATTAATTTAGGACATGATATTATAAAATTTTTTAAAAATGGTAAGATAAATCATATAACATTATAGGTTTTATATAATATAAGGGGTGATTTTTTGAATTTAGATGGAGAAATAGTAGCAAATGAAGTTGCGGATAGAATAATAAAGGATTATGTTAATGCAATAGGTGAATTAGTGGAGAATTTGGAGAAGTTACTATAATAGATTAATATTAAAAAAGAGTATTTCTGGTATAAATGCTCTTTTTTTATGTGTAAAATTCTATCTTAAATTTCTACTTTAAAACTTAATTACAATGGTGGAATTTATTAAAAGTAACCTATACTATTATATAAGTGGTAATTATTTTGAATTTAAGATAAAAATGTCAGAATTGTAAGTTTTCATTCGTTATGTTTAGTAAGAGGACTCTTAAACAGCAAGGAGTGATTAGGTGGAGATTTCATCGGATGAAAATTTTAAAAATAATATGCTAGCACAGCTTTATGATGCCTATGAAAATAAGATGTATGGTATTGCATACTCGATTTTAAATAATGTAGAACAAGCTGAGGATGCAGTTCAAGATGCATTTATAAAGCTAATTCCATATATCTCGACTATTCATGGGGTAGAAAGTTTAAAAACTAAGAGATTGGTTGTATATACAATAAAAAACATATCCATTGATTTATATCGTAGAAATAGGAAAGAAACTCAGTTATTCACTAAAGAGGTAGAGGAAAAAGTGACAAGTGAAAACCAAAAGGGAGTTCCTTCTGTAAAAACAGTAGAAGATAGACATATGATTACACAATTACTTTCTAAATTACCATCAAAATATCGTGAGATAATTCAGTATCGTTGCTTTTATGAACTTAGCTATAGAGAAATATCATCATTACTACACATTAGTGAAGATGTTGCAACAAAAAGATATGAACGTGCCAAAAAGATGGTAAAAGAAATGATAGGAGATGAATTGTATGGATAATAAACCAGATCTTGATAAATTGATGTATCTTTTAGGGCAAGAAAATGCTGTAGAAGAGTTAAAACGTACTATTGAGCCTCATGAATTTTCTCAAAAATATAAAAATCAAAAAGTTAACATCATTGAAAATCAAGATTTTATTCAACGGGATAATAATACAGACTCTATTCAGAGTATTAATAAAAAGGGGAAAAAAATTATGAAGAAAAAGATAATAGTACTTATTGCAGCTATTACAGCTACATTAGCAATATCTGCAACAGCCTATGGTGCAGTTAAACATTATTTAGTTACAACAAGTAAGAATGAAGAAACAGGAACACTTACTTGTGATATTGAAACAGAATCTGCTCCTACTAAAGTACCTGCAATGAAGGTGGTTCCTGGCTATATTCCAGAAGGATATATAGAGACTGAAAATGCTCTTGGAAAATATCATCCTAATGGTGACCTTAGTGTAGGGGGAATTACTATTTGTCCACCTGTCTATACTACGCATTTTGAAGAAATTTACGTAAGTGATGTAGAAGAAACTACCCTTGGTGGCATAAAGGCACAAATTCTTACAAGGGAAGGACTGGAGTACAATCATATTATCAATATGTTTTATGAAAAAGGTGGATATGTTGTTACAATTTATGGTGCTGACAATACTTCTTTAGAAGAACTTAAGAAAGTAGCAGAAAATATTAAATGTGAAGAGATTCCTGGAGAATTTATTGTGATTCCTGCATTTTCAGATGAACTAAAAGATGTAGTAGATAATGATAAAGAAGAGATAGAATATGTAGAACCTGGAATTTCAACTGATCATGTATTTAATATTTATGAAGAAATAAGTGATGAAGCGTTCCCAGATGAAAACCCAACTTTTACTGTAAATAATATTGAAGTATTAGATAAGTTACCTGAATTAGATAAAAATAAGTTCTCTGACTATAATGAGTATCTTACATTTATAAATGAAGATGGAACACTAAAGGATTATGAAAGAGTTAACGAGGAAAAATGGGAAAATAATAAAATGAATACTATTACTGAAACAGTAGGAATGAAGTATGTTTATGTAACTTTAACCATGAAGAATCCTTTTGATAAAGAACTAAAAGATATAAATATTTATCCGAGAATTGGGTTTATGAAGAAAGCATCAAATAGTAATCTCCAATTTCTAAGTGATTATTGGGGTAATGGTAATAACCTTCAAATGGATAATGCACCAATATACTTTGATCAATCAGATTATGAAGGAAAAAGCTTTTTCTTCAGTGATTTTTCACCGAATGAAACAAAAGAAACTCATTTAGTTTACGCAGTAGATGAAGATAAAATTGACAATGCTTATATTAGGTTTGAGCAAAGTGGAACTACGTCTTTTGTTGGAAATTATATTAAAGTAACTAAATAAAAATTTAAAGGTATATCTCAAAATATTTTTGAGATATACCTTTTTTACATTAATAATATAATAGAGTCATTGATAGAATAAATAGATTTATCAACAGTTTCTGAGGCTTTTTATTGTTAAAAATAACTTAAATAAGAGTTATAAAGTTAACAATTATCTCTTATTAAAAAAACTTACAACTAATTAATGTAAATAGAAATATAAAAATACATAAAAATACATAAAAATACAAAATGAATGAATAAATAAACAAATTAAACGGTAAACTTTATTGAAATTTCACAAAATTCATGATATATTCAATATATTAAGTGGATATTTATTCATAATTATATTTAAATTAAATATAATTATATATTTTACTATTTATTACATATAAAGGGGTATAAAATAACTATAGATAAATTATTTAATTCACGCTTATAAGTATTTTTTTATAAGAAAATACTTAAAGATAAATATTTAATTAACAAGGGGGACTAATTTATGAATAAGGGGAAAGAAATTAAAAAACCATCGCTGCTAATAGCAGTGATACCATTTGTGTGCTTAATTTGCTTTATGCTATTAGGTGTACTAGTATTTGATTCAGCACCACAGATACCATTAGTTATATGTTGTGCTATTACCGCCATTATAGGGAAATTTTTAGGTCATAGTTGGGAAGATATGGAGGAGTCAATGATAAAGACAAACTCCATGGCTATGCAAGCTAACTTTATTATTATGATAGTTGGTTGTTTAGTAGGAGCTTGGATTGCGGGTGGAGTAGTTCCGGGAATGATATTTTATGGACTTAAATTATTTACACCAACTATGTTTTTATTCTTGCTTCCAATAATATGTGCTATCGTTTCTGTTTCAACAGGAAGTGCATGGACTACAGCAGGAACTATGGGAACAGCAGCAATGGGTATAGGTGCTGGTCTTGGAATACCTTCTGCAATTGTTGCAGGGGCAGTTGTTACAGGGGCTTCTTTTGGAGATAAGCTGTCACCACTTTCAGATAGTACAAATTTATCAGCAGGTGTAGCGGGAGTAAATGTGTTTGATCATATAAGACATATGTTGTATACAACAGTACCAAGCTTTATAATTGCTGTAATTCTATTTGCGATAATAGGCTTAGGATTTAGAAATACAGCAGTTGCTGATACTAGTCAAATAAATGCTATTTTAGAAACATTACAAGGAAGCTTCAATATTAGTCCAATAATATTTATAGCACCACTTTCAGTAGTTTTAATGATTATATTTAAAGTTCCAGCAATACCAGGAATGTTAGGTGGAACTATTATAGGAGTTTTATTTGCACTAGGACAAGGACAGACTATTTCAAGTATTGTACAGTCATTATTCTATGGATTTGAGATAAGCTCAGGAAATGCAATGGTTGACTCACTCCTTAATAGAGGCGGTATGCTTGGAATGATGGAAACTATTTCTTTAGTTATGTGTGCATTATGTTTTGGTGGACTTGTAAAGCAAATAGGTTGTTTAGATACTATAATAGCTAAAATTCTTACTTTCTGTCACAGCAGAGGAAGTATTGTTCTATCAAATATTATAAGTTGTATCGCTATGAACTTTATGGCTGCTGATCAATATATGGCAATAGTTATACCAGGTCAAATGTATAAACCAGTATATGAAAAGTTGAATTTACATCCTAAAAATCTTTCAAGAGTACTTGAAGATGCAGGAACTTTAACTTCAGGGCTGGTGCCTTGGTCAACTTGTGGGGCAGTATACTTTACTACTTTAGGAGTAAGTGCTTTTGCTTATGCACCATTCCACTTCTTGGGACTAATTAATCCTATTATATCTGCAATATATGGATATACGGGATTTGCAATGAAGCCATTAGATGAAAGTAAACCAATATCTAAAGGATTAACAGCTGAGGATTTTATAAAAGAAGAAAATGATAAAGAAATTGTAGCTTAAGAATACAAATAAAAAATGGAATTCCTTATTATAAGGGATCCCATTTTGTTTTTATTCTTTGTAAATTATTTTAATTAGGATAAGAATATATGTCTGAAAATTCAATCTTAAGTCTCTCACCTCTAGAGTCTATAACTTTATTATAGAAATAATTAATTTTACTATCTTTTTCAGAGGTTATAGGTAAGTAAAAGATAAACTCTGAACCTTTGTCTATAGTCTTATTTACCCATATTTCGCCACTATGAAGTTCGATAAAGGATTTTGCTAAGGGTAATCCTATTCCACTTCCTTCAGCTCTTCTTATGAATAAATTATCCACCTGTTTAAATCTTTCAAATATAATATCATAACTATCCTTTGGTATACCTACACCATCATCCTTTACAGAAATATATAGTCTATGCTCATCCCAGTTAGTTGTTAGTGTAATCCATATGTTGCCATTAACTTCTGTGTATTTTATGGAATTAGAAATTAAATTTAAAATTACTTTTTGAATTTTTTCAGGATCACAATCCAGAAATACTTCTTCTTCATTAGTATCAAATATTATATTTTTACCCATTTTCTTTATATATTGAGAAACTGAGTTCACCACATCTTCAAAATAGGTAATAGCATTAACATTTTCTTTGTATAGCTTTATATTGGTGCTATCAACTTGGGTCACATCAATTAGGTTATCAACTAATCGAAGAAGTCTATATGAGTTTTGTTTTATCATATTAAGACGATTATAGTAAATACTATTATTATCATTTATACTATTATAACCATTAAGCTCTAACTGAATGCTTGCTAATATTATATTTAAAGGAGTTTTAAATTCGTGGGAGATATTTGCTAGAAAATCTGTTTTAAATTTCTCACATTCTACTTTTTCTTCTAAAGAGGCAACTTTTTCTTCAAGTTTTGAAAAGCTAGTTACATCTTTACCCGTAATAAATATTTCCTGTGTTTCTTGTTGGTGATAATAATACCATTCAATTAATTTGAAAGAATTGTTTTTGCATTTTACTTCACATATTCCACCATAAAATTTTTTGTTATAGGTATGCAAAATATCTTTGAAATTTATACTATTATTTGTTGATTTTATTAGTGTCTGAATAGGAATTTTTTTCAAATCATTAAAGTCCCAGCCCAATATGAAAGGTATATTAGAACTTATTTTTTTAATATATCCCTTAGTATCTATAATCGCATATAAATCAACTGCTATATTAAGAAATCTACTCAATTCATTTTCAAGTTTAATCTTTTTTTGTAACTGATCTGTCAATTGGGTAGATAAATATATATTTTTTAGTAATAAGGCTAATCGCTTAGAAGTCCTTACAATATATTTAGCATTAGATTCTGTGTCAAATGACTCATTATAATATAAATTTAAAACACCTAGAAGTCTGGAGTTATTATAGACTATAGGTATAACAATTATATAATTATCTTTAAGAACATACTTATAGTTTTGACAAAAACCATTATTACAATAAAAATTTTCACAGTTTTTTAAAGGTGTGGGTGAGTTTATTTTAGTAGAAATATTTATTAATTCGTCTTTATAGAAATCACTTATAGAAAAGGTATCATTGCCAGATATGCTTTCAGTAACTCCTAGTGACATTTGCTTTATTAACATTTTTTTAGAATCATCATAGATCCAAAGGCTTGTACCATTTATGTCTAGGGTTTCATATATATCCATAAGATATTCATGAACTTCTTCATAAGAAACTTGTTCACGTTTTTCTTCACTTTCAGTAATTAGATTGCATAGTGTTTTATATTTATTGTCTATAATAAAATTGTTATAGTATAGTTCATCTGTATTAATAACTTGTCCAATAGCTAAAAAGGAGTAACAACTATTGTCCGAATTTATAATGGGAATTTTGTGAGTTTGTAAAATAACTTCTCTACCTTTTATATATAAATATTCATTCATAATACTTTTTTTCTTTTTATTAATAACATTTAAATCATCTTTAATGACAAATTTAAAACTAGAGTAGTCGAAGATATCAAGACCGTTACTATACAATAAAGTATTTTTATCCTCTCCTAGAAGATTACATAATGCGTTATTGACTGCTAGATATTCTCCATTTATATTTTTTATCCATATACAATCATCAAATTCATTTAAAATAGGGATTAATACATCTATAGTTTCTTGATTTAGGTGTGTTTTATTGAAAAGATTATTATACACAGCAATCACTCCTATTTAAGAATATATATTATGTTTCAATTATATAATGGAATGAAGAAAAATGAAACAAATATTACAAAAAAAGCCATAATACGGGATGGATGTTATAAATAATATAAAATAAATTAAGTAATAACATAAATTAGATTTAAAGTTTAATTTGATTAAATAGTATTAAAATTATTTATATAAATTTATATATTCATATCTTTTTTTGTGCTTCTCGAACATGTTTTTTAGCTTTTAGATAGCAGATTAGTTCTATTTTGTCATCATAACTCCAAGATGAGAAGTCATTTAGTAGCATTGATAATACTGCATCTAAATCAGTACATATTAAATTAGATGGAGTTTTATCATCTTCTAATAAATAGGATATAGGTACATCTAAAGCATTACAAAGTATTTTTAAAGTAGATATAGAAGGATTACTTCTATTGTGCTCAATATCACTTATAAACGATATTGATAAATTTGTTTTAGTAGATAATTCTTTTAAAGTTAATCCTTTAGATTTTCTAAGGTCTCTAAGTTTTTTTCTTGAATTCATATATATACCTCCAATAAAGTACGTTATTTACGTACTTTTATAATAAAATTATAGTTTAAGTATTAGTATAAGTAAACGAACAAAAAATATGTATAGACAGTAAAAAAATCATAAAACTATTGATTTTTTACTTTATTAGCGTAAAATAGTGTTTGGGGTGATAGAGTGGAAATAGGAAAAAAAATCAAATTTATTAGAAAATCAATGGGCATAAATCAAAATAAATTGGCTCAATTATCAGGTATATCTAACACATACTTATCTGATATTGAAAATTTAAGAACAGTGCCATCTCTAAAAACTCTAAATAGTTTGGCTATTGCACTTGAGGTTAGTTTGAAGGATCTCTTAGATTAAAAGTTATATAAACAAATGATAAAAATATACTATAGACTAAATGGAAAAACGGTAGAATAAATAATTTATTCAAATGTTAGAATAAATACTAACTATAAAATTTTAACTTAATAAATATTAAGGATAATATTTATACAAAATAAAATTACTTAGATAACATAATTAACTAATGAAAATATTGCTACAATATATTTAGAAGGCAATCCAATATGAAATTATGGTTGTCTATTTTTATAGATGCATAGTAATAGGATATACTAAAGCTTAAATTTTTAGTCTAATGATTTAGTATTATTGTACGAATGTTTAATCTGTAGGTTAAAGTTATGACGGAGCAAAATCATTATTTACAGAAATAGTTGAGAGGAAAATTATCATACTTTACCCAGAATGGGGAGGAGCGATAAGAGTAGTTTTTATGAAGTTAGGAAAATATAAAAAAAAACTAATAGTACTATTTCCATTGCTACTATTAGTTAGTATAATATTCATCAAAGAAGAAAGTCTGTGTAAGTTTATAAATATATTTTTAATTATTACAGTATTTGTATTAGGTATAAGAAACAATGCAATATCTATAATAAATAAGGAGCTAAAACTAATAAGTGAGAGAGATTTTTTAACGGATACATATAATAGAAGATTTATGCATTTGGAATTATTAAAAGCCTGTCAGAATAAAGAAGTTATTACGTTTCTAATGGTAGATATAGATGATTTTAAACTATACAATGATAACTATGGGCATGTTCAAGGAGATAAGATTTTAAAAGTAGTATCAAAAGCTTTGAAAGATATATTTAATGAGGATGTAGTCTGCAGGTATGGGGGAGAAGAATTCTCAATAATATCTAGGCTGGATGAGAAAGAGACTATTGAAAATATAAAAAGGTTTATGAAGCATCTTAGGGAACTTAATATTATTCATGAATGTTCACAAGTTAGCGATAGAATAACTGTTAGTATAGGTATAGAAATTACTAGAATAATTAATGAAGAGGATATATATAATTTAGTAAAAGAAGCTGATGAAAAGTTATATTTATCTAAATCATTAGGGAAAAATACATATACAATGTAAATTTAGGATTTAAGAAATTTAGATATCTCAAAATTACTAAAAACTTATATAGAGATAGCTATTTGCATTTAATGGAATCACATATTGTTTTTTAGGATTTGTAATAATTGAGATTAAAAAGTCATATAGACAAATATCTATATGAAGGATATAATAGGGATATAAAATACTTATAAATAGAAGATTAGGAGATAGAATTTTATGAAATATGATTATGCAGAATATGTTCAAATGTTTAAAGCATTGGCAGATGAGACTAGACTAAAAATTATTAATATGCTTACAGAATCAGAGGAATTGTGTGCATGTAAAATTCTTGAGAATTTTAATATTACTCAACCTACCTTATCTTATCATATGAAGATTTTAACAGATAGTGGATTGGTTCTTGGTAACAAGGATGGCTCTTGGATGAAATATACATTAAATTCAGAGAGAATTACTGAATTGAGAAGTTTTTTAAACTCTAAGAACTAAAAAATCTAAGGATATTTCTTTATATTATTAATCTACAGGAGGGCAAACCATGGAGAAAAAAATTAATTTATATGTATTAACTGGATTTTTAGGTTCAGGTAAAACTACAGTACTTTTAAGGCTATTAGATGTGTTAAAAGGAAATAAGGTTGGAGTTATACAAAATGAATTTGGGAAGCTAGGCATAGATGGAACTATACTTAAAAGAGATAATATTGAGATGGTAGAGATTAATAGGGGATCTATCTTTTGCTCATGTTTAAAAATATCCTTTGCTCAAGCTTTAGCTGAAATGAGTAAACAGGATTTAGAGTATGTCTTTGTAGAGAGTTCAGGCCTAGCAGATCCATCTAATATAGAAGAGATACTTAAAGGTGTAAAGGTTTTATCACCTGAAACAACCTATGATTTAAAGGGAGTATTATGCTTAATCGATGGAATGAACTTTAGAGAGCAATTAGAAGATTTAGAAACAGTAAATCGTCAATTAAAGCATTGTCATATGGCTATCATAAATAAGGTAGATTTAATTGAAGAGGAAGAGCTAAAGAACGTAATTAAAGAAGTTAGACTGGTAAATCCAAAGTGTGATATAGAAACTTGTTCCTTTGGAGAGTTTAGTATGGACTTTTTAGATAAGGATCTATTAGTAAATCAGTGGGCTGAAGGAGAAGAGTCTACAAATACTGTGGAAAATAAGCCAAAAAGCTTAACTATGAATTTTAGTAGTGTTGTAAGCAAAAATAAAATGGAAGAATTCTTAAATTCTATAAAGAAGTATAGCTATAGAATAAAAGGCTTCTTTAACTTAAATGATGGATGGCAACAAATAGATGTGGTAGGAAAAAATATAGATTATAAGCCATGTGAACCAAAGGAAGTTTCACAACTAGTGTTTATATCTAAAATAGGACCTAATATAATAAAGCCTATAATTAATAATTGGAATGAAATTGTAGGAGAAAAAATGGAACTTAAAAATTAAAGTTTTGAATTTTAGGAGGAGTTCATATGGAATTTAAGGTTTTAGGAGAAGGGTGCTCTAAATGCACTAAACTTTATGATAATACTTTGGAAGCTTTAAAGGAGTTAGGGATAGAAGCTGATGTCACTAAGGTTGAATCTTTAGTAGATATTATTTCATTAGGAGTTATGACTACTCCTACTCTCATGATAAATGGTAAACCAAAGGCTATGGGACAAGTTTTATCTACTAAACAAATAGTAGAGTTAATAAAAAAATCTATATAGTAAAAGTTTTAGAATAAGTAACTAGATATTAAATTTAGTTACTTATTTTTAATTATACAAATAAATCATTCTACATAGTTAAGAATAAATCTAGCACAGGGAGAAAAATTAAATAAGCATATTGACACTATATAGGTGATGGTCTATATTATAAACATAGACAGTTATCTATATAAGGAGGCGTTAAAATGAATTATGAAGAAAATGCAAAAATTATAAAAGCATTATCTGATCCAAATAGGTTAAAAATAGTAGACATATTATCCTGTGGGGAAAGATGTGCATGTGATATTCTAGAACATTTTGATTTTACACAACCAACTCTTTCACATCATATGAAGGTGTTGATGGATTGTGGTCTTGTTGAGAGTAGAAAGGATGGACTGTGGAGTCATTATTCTTTAAATAATACTAATTGTAATAAATTAATATTGTTTTTAACAAGTGTTACAACAGATAAAGAGGAGTGTATTTGCAAAGAAAAAGAAAAGTGTAGATGTAAATAAATCCATGTTATATATAGATATTTTTAAAATAAAAAGTGTGAAAACCATACACTAACCAATTAAGAATGGAGGAGTTAATATGAAACTAAAGGTGGCATTTATATGTGTTCACAATTCTTGTAGATCTCAAATGGCGGAGGCCTTAGGAAAGTTATATGAAGGAGAGGTTTTTGAAAGTTATTCTGCAGGGACCCAACTAAGACCTACAATAAATCAAGATGCGGTTAGAATAATAAATGAGCTATATAACATTGATATGAATGAGACTCAGAAATCTAAACTGCTAGGAGATATACCTGAGGTAGATATAGTTATTAAAATGGGTTGTAATGTTGTATGTCCTATTTTACCCGGAAAGCATATAGAGGATTGGGGATTAGAGGATCCAACTGGAAAGTCAGATGAAGAATTTATTAAAACTGCTAAAATTGTTGAAGAAAAAATTAAAAATTTAGCTAAGAGAATAAAAAATAAAGAAATTGAATTATAGGAGGTTTATCTTATGGGTAATAATAAAGAAAATAGTGGAAAAGGGTTAGGTGTTTTTGAAAGATACTTAACTCTATGGGTTGCCCTTTGTATTGTAGTGGGAATATTGGTTGGTCAGTTTTTGCCTATGATACCTAATACTCTAAATAAGTTTGAGTATTATAATGTGTCAATACCTGTGGCTATACTTATATGGTTAATGATATACCCTATGATGTTAAAGATTGATTTTGGAAGTATAATTAATGCCACTAGAAAACCAAAGGGACTTATAGTTACTTGTACAACTAATTGGCTTATTAAACCTTTTACAATGTATGCTATATCAGCATTTTTCTTCTTTATAGTATTTAAGGGCATAATAGCACCAGAACTTGCTAAGGAGTATTTAGCTGGAGCAGTGCTTTTAGGAGCTGCACCATGTACAGCTATGGTATTTGTTTGGAGTCACTTAACTAAAGGGGATCCTTCCTATACTTTAGTTCAGGTAGCAGTTAATGACTTGATTATTTTAATTGCATTTGCTCCTATTGTAGCTTTTTTACTAGGTGTTGGAGATGTAGTTATACCTATAGAAACTCTTGTATTATCAACAGTTTTATTTGTAGTTATACCATTAGCACTGGGATTTATAACTAGAACATTAATAATTAAAAACAAAGGAATAGATTATTTTAATAATGTATTTTTAAAGAAGTTTGATAATGTTACTATAATAGGATTATTACTGACTTTGATTATATTATTCTCCTTCCAAGGTGATACTATTTTAAATAATCCTGTTCATATAGTATTAATTGCAGTACCACTTATAATTCAAACCTTCCTTATATTTGGAATAGCTTATATTTGGGCAAAACTTTGGAAGTTGCCACATTCTATAGCAGCACCAGCAGGAATGATTGGAGCAAGTAACTTTTTTGAATTAGCAGTAGCAGTAGCAATTTCATTATTTGGATTACAATCAGGTGCTGCATTAGCTACAGTTGTAGGTGTATTAGTAGAAGTACCTGTGATGCTTACCCTTGTTAGAATAGCTAATAATAGTAGAGGTTGGTTTACTAAAGAAGGAGAATAGTTTAAATTTCATGTCTTAATAAATAAGTAATAAATTTGTAAGCTTTAAGTAATAAATAATAATCTCATAAGGTTTAAAATAAGTATATGAACTTAAGGAGATGGTCTTATGGGAAAAAAGAAAAAGGTTAGAAAAGCAAGAAGAGTTATATTGAAGTTACTAGTAATAGTTATATTAGGCATGTGTGCTACAAATTATTTAATCAATAAATTTCATTTGAAATCAGAGGGATATTTTATTATTAATGATTATGATAAAGTAGTGGTAAATAAAAATTATGCTTTAACATCAGATTATAAGCCAAAGGATTTAGTTTCAGTAAATATAGAATTCTTACCAGAATCCACAGAAGAAGAAAGATATATGACAAAGGAGTCTGCTAAGGCTTTAGAGGAACTAGTAGATGCTGCTTCAAAGGATGGGGTTTACTTATGTGGTTTATCAGGCTATAGATCTTACAAAACACAAAAAAATTTATATGAATATAATGTGGAAACCCAAGGAAAATCTTATTCAGATAAATATGTAGCAAAGCCTGGAGCAAGTGAGCATCAACTAGGAGAGGCTATGGATTTAGCAACTAGTTCTGGATGGATATCTGAAGGATGTCCAGAAGCTAATTGGATAGCTAATAATGCATATAAATATGGATTTATAGTAAGATATGAGTCGGGAAAAGAAGATATAACAGGATATAATTATGAACCTTGGCATGTGAGATATGTGGGTAGTGAAATGTCAGAAAAGATTTATAATGATGGAATAACCTTAGAAGAATTTGCTGAAATTAATTAAATAATATATAAACATAGAATAAATCAAAAGATATAAAAACAATTTTATAACATTAAAGAAGCCAAGTTATATAAGGTAATATAGCTTGGCTTTTGCATTTAACATTATATTATATACTTTATAACTTTATTATTAAATATAGAGTCAATTTCTAAACTAAAAAATTCTTTCATCTCTTCTAACTGCTCTTTTGTATATACATATTTACCATATCCAAATTGTCCATATTTATATTTTCTTTCCTCATCAACCATAGGAAGTGTTGTTTCAGGAAATACTTCTAGAATTATATTTTTTGCTCTAGGAGTATACCTATGAGATATTATTTCAAAGGTAACAGGAGTAGTTAAGTTATCAGGAAGCTTATCCTTAAGGTTTAATAAAAGTTGTTTATAATCGTTTTTCCAACCTTCATAAAGAAATACTGGCGCAATAATAAAACCTATAGGATACCCAGCATTAGCCACCTTTACACTAGCTTCTATTCTTTTATCTATAGAAGCGGCTCTATTTTCAAAGTCACTGATTACTTTATCTGTATTTAGAGTAAATCGAATTTCTGTATGTCCCTTGTGATCTATATCTAATAGACTATCAACATCATTAAACTTTGTAACAAAACGAAATAGTCCATGATCGCTATTAGCAAAGAATTCTATAGCTTTTTTTAAACTATTAGTATAAGGTTCTATAGGTATAGGATCAGAGGTGGCAGAACCTTCAAATAAAGTTTTAGAAGGTAATCTTTCTTTAATATATTCATTTGCTTGATTTAGAATATCATCTATATTTACATTAATCTTTATATAAGGTTTATCACCTAGATTTGTATTTAAGTAGCAATACTGACAATGGGCAATACAACCGGACACTAGGGGTAACTGCCAATTAGCAGAAGGTTTACAGGATTGAAATTTACTTCTTTTTTTTATACCCACAACTAGGGTATTCTTACCTTCACTATAAAAGCTATGCAAATTTTCACCAGGAATTCGCTCTTTAATCTTATTAGAAGTTAATTTTATTATTTCAATATTTTTATTATCCTTAAAAGTGTTATAAATATTTTTGCCTATTTCATAATCCAAGGATCCTTTTTCAAATAATATTCTTTTAGGAATAAACATTAAGTTCTTTAGTAGAAGCAATGGGCTTCAAACTAAAGGTCACCTCCTTTATATTTAATAGGAATATTCTTTACATATATGATAATATTATGTGTAATAGATAAATGTTTTAATTTAGATGATATGGTATAATGGGTGTAATTTACAGTGGTACATAAATAGTTATCTAAAGGTAACTATAAAACATAGAAAAATAATTTTATAATAAAAGGGGGCATATTATTGTATATTAAAATTTTGGTAAATGGATGGAAAAATTCTATAAAAGATTCAGTAAAAAGATTTCCTATACCCATATTTTTATCTATAGCTGCAGTTATAACTTTAATCTATATGGGAGAAAGTATTGGAAGTGACGAGGAATTAAGACGTGTTGTGATGACTTTAGTACTTGGTATTCCAGTATATATTTGCATTGAATTATATTTTGAAAGAAGAAATAAATCTAATGAGAAGTTTAAATATCTAATTTATATTATTGCAGCTATTTGTTTAGCAGTCTACGGATATTTTTGTCTTGGAGATTTAAATATGGTTCAGATTACTAGATATGTTGGTCTTATTATAATATTTATTACAGGGTTCTTTTTTACTCCATATATTTATAAGGATGGAAGTTTTGAGATGTATGTAATAAAGGTTTTAGGAAGATTTTTTACAACAGTTTTATATTCTATAGTTTTATATTTAGGATTAATAGCAATATTGTTCACCGTAGATTATCTTTTTGGAATAGAAGTTAAATATGAGATATATTATTATACATGGCTTATAGTTGTAGGAGTTTTTGCACAATGCTTCTTTCTTGGAGGAATCCCAGAAAAGGAAGAAGTTATAAAGGTTGAAAAGTATCCAAAGGTGTTTAAAATATTAATGATTTATATAATTATGCCATTAATTTCTATATACACAATAATCTTATATATATATTTTGCTAAGATAATTATTACTAGACAGTGGCCTGAAGGATTAGTTTCTCATTTAGTATTATGGTATGGAGTAATATCAGCAGGAACCTTGTTTTTAACTTCACCAGTAAAGGAAAATAGTCCTTGGGTAAGCAAGTTTGTAAAGATGTTTCCAAAGGCAATACTTCCTCTTATAGTACTTATGTTTATTTCTATGGGAATAAGAGTTAATGCCTATGGAATAACTGAAAATAGATATTTTGTTTTAGCACTAGGGATTTGGGTCTTTGGAATAATGATATATTACTCAATAATTAAGAAAGTAAAAAATATTATACTCCCAATATCTCTTACTATAATTACTTTTATATCAATTTGTGGACCTTTGAGTAGTTATAATTTATCTAAGTATAGTCAAAATAAAAGATTTGAAAAGTTCCTTATAAAAAATAATATGATTGAAAATGGTAAAATAGTTAAAGCTATAGATCCAGTTTCTAAAGGTGATCAAATAGAACTCAATAGTATTTTGGATTATTTTAATAGAAAACATGAATTAAAGGATATTAAATATTTGCCAGATAATTTTACTATAAGTGATACAGGGAGGGTACTAGGAATAACTTATTCTAATTTAAATTATGAAAGTAGATATGAACATTTTTATTTTATAAGTGAAGAAATATCAGAGCCTATAGAAATAAAGGACTATGATTACCTTTTTAACATTATAAGTTATCAAAGTGCTGCTAATAAGAATTCTTATGGAATTACAGTTGACTATAATAAAGCATCTAATGAACTTAAGATATTAGAGAAAGGTAAACAGATATATAATAAAAATTTAAATGAGTATTTTAATAGAATAATAGATAAATATGGTGTTAATAAAACAAACTCCATACCTGTAGAAGATATGCAATTTGAAGATGAAACAGATAAAGTTAAAATTAAAATAAAAATTGATAACTTTTCTGGTCGTAAGGATTTAAATTATGACCATATAGAGTCTACAGAAATTCAATTTTCCGTATTTGTAAAGATAAAGTAAAAGAACAATAAAATTATGTAAGAATAATTTGCCTACTAAATTGAAACAATATTATTGAAATAAACTTTAGGAGGCATTCTTATGACTAAATTAAAATGTGATGCATGTAGTTGTGCATATAATAATGATTATTATTGCTGCATTGATTCTATTCAAGTAGGTGGAAGAGAAGCTACTCATAAATCATCTACTTGTTGTGATAGTTTTGCAGAAAAAAGCGGAGCTATGTCAAATAGTAATCAAAGACCTAATCCAGAAATGGTAGTAGGATGTGAAGCTACCAATTGTGTTTATAACGAAAACCATAAATGTGATGCTTCAGAAATTTGTATTTCTGGAGACCATGCATGTAAGCCAAAAGAAACAGAGTGTGCTACATTTCATTGCAAGTAAAGAAAAATACTATAAGTAAATATAAAGAACAAGCTACTATTATGAAATTTTCTGATTAAGTTCGGTTAAATTTTATAGTAGTAGTTTTTTACGTATATAAGTGTTTAAACAGTGAAACATATATAAGAAAAAGAGAGATATTGTAATAACTTATCTATTGATATATGATTAAATAAAGAGAGTTAACATAAAATTGAAAAACATAAGATAGTTTTTACAAAAATCAATAGGGTGAATTGAGGAGGAATGGGTTTGAAAAAGGAAATAAAAGATTATATTATAATAACTTTTGGATTAACTTTAATAGCTATAGGTATTCATTTTTTTCTAGTTCCACACAATTTAGCAGCTGGAGGACTTACTGGGCTCGCTATGATAATAAACCATTATATTCCTAACCTTAGTATTGGTATTATAATGCTTATAGGGAACATATTTTTCTTTGTCATAGGTTTTATTTTTATTGGAAAGGCATTTGGAACAAAAACTATATATTCTAGCCTTATGCTTTCAGTAATAATATCCCTTTTAGAAAAAGTAGCACCTATTAGTAAACCTATTTCACAGGATATACTTATAAATTTAATTTTTGGTATATTAATTGGAGCTATAGGTATGGCTATAGTGTTTAATAGGAATGCATCTACAGGGGGAACGGATATACCTGCTAAAATATTAAACAAATATGCTCATTTAGAAATTGGAAAAGGACTTTTAATTATAGATTTTAGTATAACCTTACTTGCAGTTATAGCATTTGGAGCTACTACAGGGATGTATGCTTTACTTGGTGTTATAATAAATGGCTCCATGGTAGACTTTGTTATAGATGGACTTAATATAACTAAGAGAATCGAAATAATGAGTTCTAAAACTGAAGAGATAAGAAAGTTTATTATTGAAGAGCTAGGTAGGAGTGCTACTATTTATCGTGCTATAGGAGCATACAATTTAGAAAAAAGTGATGTTTTAATAACTGTAATGGGTAAAAAGGAGTTTATTAAGCTTAGAAATTTTATAAAAGAAGTGGATCCATGTGCTTTTATCATAACCCATAATGTCCATGAGGTTTTAGGGGAAGGCTTTGGTAATATACTAGACTAATTATATAATCAGTAAATTTCAATTGGGGGATTTACTGATTTTTTATTGTATTTATGCTATATAGTTAAAAATAAGAAGAATTTTGTCCATTACTCTAAGATGACCTAGATAAAAATTGAAATATTTCTAAAATTTTCTATAATATATATATAACCATAAGTTGAAAATGTTGAGTTAAGGGTTAAAATAGGTATTTAGGGTGTATATGAAGATGAAAAGAGGAAATAAGGTATTATTAATAATTTCAGTTATAATAATTCTCGGACTAGTATGCGTAGGATTATTTTGGGGAAAACTTAGTCCTAATGAGGAGGCTGAAATTATAAAAGAAAAATTAGTTCCTTTAAACACTGTGGAGGTTGGCAATGGCTTTGAAGATTTAAAGGAATTTAAGGATATATTTAAGGATAAACAAATTATAGCCTTAGGTGGGGCAACCTATGGAACAAAAGAGTTTTTTCAAATTAAGCATCGTATGCTGGAATTTTTAGTAGAGGAAATGGGGTATAGAACCTTTGCTATGGATGTGGATTTTGGAAGAACTGAATTAATTAATAATTATATATTGAATGGGGAAGGAAATGCTGAAAATATAGTAAGACAAACAAAGATAAATGGAGGTTATTCTTGGTCAACGGTGGAGTCTTTGGAGTTAATAGAATGGATGAGAAAGTATAATGAAGATTCTAATCATAAGGAAAAAATTAAGTTTTACGGTATTCAAGTTACTAATGCTGAAGATAGTTCAAATTTTGTAATAAATTATTTAAGAGATATTGATGAAGATCTATACAAGAAGTTTGATGGTGAATTGGATGAAGTAAGAGGAAGACCCGTTAGAAATATACCTACAAGTGAGTTAAGAAGAGAACAAGAAAAGGTTGAAATTCTAATTAATATATTTAATGAAAATAAAGAGAAACTTGTAAAAAGTACCTCAGAAGAGAAATATGAAGAGGCTTCGAAATATCTTCAGACTATCTTGAAAAGCATAGAATTAGCCATATACAGTGGACCAGAGCATAACATTAAAGAAGCTTTGAATATGGAAGGAAAATTATTAGCTGATAATATTAAATGGATTCTAGATCGTGAGAGTAAAAATGGAAATGATAAAATAGTTCTTTGGAGTGGAAATCAACATATAAGCAATATTTCTAAAGATTATAAAAGCATGGGGTATAATTTAAAGGAGATGTATAAAGATAAATATTATTCATTAGCATTAGAATTTCATCAAGGTAGTTTTGGAGCGTATCCTATAGACAGTAGTGGTGTAGGTAGTGAGTATGAAATCTATAATATAGAAGAAGGAAATCCTCAAATGTTTTCTAATATATTTAACCTTACAGAAATATCAAATAGTTTTATAGATTTTAAATCTTCATCACAGGATAAGGATGTTAAAAAAATATTATCATCTTCAATACTAATGCATAACATTATTTTTTATAATGGGTATGAAGAAGATTATTATATGAAATTAAAGCCTATAGATACCTTTGATGGGTTAATATTTATTAGAGACACTAATGCTATAAGTAAATTAAAATAAAAAATTAAGATAAAAAATTGAAATAAAAAATAGATGNNCATCTATTTTTTATTTCAATTAGTCTTGAACTGGAGCACCAACTGGGCAAACGCTAGCACAAGCACCACATTCGATACAAGAATCAGCATCGATAACGTATAATCCATCTCCTGCACTTATGCAGCTAACTGGACATTCAGATTCGCAAGCACCACAAGAGATGCAAGTATCTACTATTTTATAAGCCATGAAAAAGACCCCCCTTTACTATTAAATCATGATTATCATACCATATTATGATATAATAATAAAGAGGATTTATATTTAAATATAATAAAAAATACAAGAAATAAATTAATTTTATAGTTAATAAATGAACTAATTAAAGTAAATGTAAAATATATTAACATTTATTTAAATTAATTTATTTTCAGTACATATAACTAGTGCTATAAAAAAACAAATGTTAAAATAACTACAATGGGAATTAAAGAAGTTTTAAGAGGTATGAAAATGAAATTAAAGGGAAAAGTGGTAGTAATTACAGGAGGAACAAGAGGTATAGGTAAGGGAATAGCCTTAGAATTTGCTAAAGAAGGAGCAATATTAGTACTAAACTATTTTAACGATGATGAAAGTGCAAGGGAGACTTTAAATCAAATTAGTTCCATGGGAAATTATTGTACTTTATTTAAAGGAGATGTAAGTAATTATAACTTTTCTAAGGAATTAATAGAATATACTCTAGAGAAATTGGGCAGAGTGGATGTATTAGTAAACAATGCAGCTATTTCTAAAATAGGACTATTTATGGATGACACTGAAGAAGATTTTGATAAAATTATGTCTGTAAATTTTAAGTCAGTATTTAATACTACAAACTCTGTAGTTAATCATATGATTTCAAGAAAAGAAGGTAGCATTATTAATATATCATCAGTTTGGGGAGGTGAAGGAGCTGCCTGCGAAGTTTTATATTCTGCATCAAAGGGAGCTATAAATTCCTTTACAAAGGCCTTAGCTAAGGAACTAGCATTAAGTAATATAAAAGTAAATGCCATAGCACCGGGTGTTATCGAAACTAAGATGAACATGTGGATGAAAGAGGAAGAAAGAGTGGAATTAACAGAGGAAATACCCATGGGGAGATTTGGAAGTGTATCAGAAGTGGGAAGAGCTGCTGTATTTTTAGCTAGTAAGGATAGTAGCTATATCACAGGGGAAATACTAAATGTAAACGGGGGCTTTTAAATTTACCTTTAAAGCAGATAATAATTTTAAAATCAGATAGTATATTAATTATTTAATTGATACATATAGAAAGGAATTAGAATTTATGAATAGTGTTGAGATGAAAACATTAATAAAAGTTATATTTGTATGTATACTGTTATTTATATTTTCTCCATTGATTTTTGGAGTTTTAGGAATTGTATTCAAAGGAATTTTATGGCTTATTTTAGGGATTGTAATTATAATAACCCTTAGTATAATGTACTTAAAATATAAGGTGAAAAAGGAAACTAACGAATTTTATTCTTCTAATGAGAATGGAAGGCCACAAGGTAGCAATAGTGCCAATGTAACTCCAGACTCAGAATCTTATATAGACTATAGCGATTCTACTATTGTAGATGTAGAAGAGTATGAAGAAAGTAATGATAAGGAAGAATAGTTAAAGAGAAAATAAGAATTACGAACAAGAAGCACCGATGTTAATTTATTTTACTATTGGTGCTTTTGTACATTAGAGGTGAATATAATGAAGAAAATATTATTAATTGAAGATGAAGAACATATAAGAAAGTTTGTAAAAATAAGCCTTAAGAGAGAGGGCTTTCAGGTAGTAGAAGCAGAAACAGGAGAACTTGGTATTGAAGAAGTTGCAAAAGAGAGCCCTGATATTGTAATACTTGATATAATGCTTCCTGGAATTGATGGATATAAAGTGTGTGAAATTTTAAAGAAAAGTTATCCACAGATGGGAATAATAATGCTTACTGCTAGAGCGCAAGATGGGGATAAAATTATGGGATTAGAGTTTGGTGCAGATCACTATATTATAAAGCCCTTCAACCCATTAGAGCTTATAGCTATTATTAAATCTTTACTTAGAAGAATGGAACTAGGAAATGGTCTTAAGAGTAGAGAAATTATATCTGGAGCTTTTAAAATAGATTTGGATAGTAAGGTACTATATAAAAGTGGAGTAGAGATAGAATTAACCCCTAAAGAATATATGCTTATAAAAATGTTTATGGAAAATCCAAACAAGGCCTTTAGCAGAGATGAACTTCTAGATATGGTGTGGGGCTATAATTACATAGGGGAAAATAAAATTATTGATGTAAATATAAGACGTATTAGAAGTAAGATAGAAGATAACTCATCTAAACCTAAATATATTGAAACTGTTTGGGGAACAGGATATAAGTGGAGGGAAGATTAAGTGAAATCCTTAAAAACTAAGATTTCTAGCAGTAATATAATTGTAATAGCTATAACCATATTCATAGTTCAAATTATGGTTTACATAGCTATCAAAGGATATTACTATAGAAATCTAGAGGATACTATATATGGCCAAATCAAGATATCATCAGATTTTTATAATACATACTTGTCCTCCAATACTGTAAAAGAGAATATATTTAATGATAATGATACATTTTGGAGTAATACGGATTGTAGAGTTCAAATAATAGACTTAGAAGGTAATGTTATGATGGATTCTTCAGGATATATTTCAAAGGACAGAATATTAACTAGAGAAGTTAAAGCAGCAGCTAGTGGTAATACTGAAGGGGAAGCTAATATATATCAAAATGAAAATAAGAATGAAAAGATTATTTGTGTAGCATATCCACTTTCTTTTGATACAGATGTAGATGGAATATTGAGATTTAGCGCCTCTACTGAAGGTATAGATAAAAGCATAAGGGAAATATTGTTTATAATAATTTTATTAGGTATACTAGTAATTTCTATTTCGTCTACTATAAGTTTATTTATTTCTAATAGTATAATGAAGCCTTTAAAACTAGTTTCTGTGGGAGCAGAAAAGATGGCTAAGGGTAACTTTAAAGAGAGTATACCAAATTACTCTAAGGATGAGATAGGAAGTTTAGCTGATACTCTAAACTATATGTCTGAGGAGATACTAAAAAATGAAAGACTAAAGAATGAATTTATATCATCTGTATCCCATGAACTTAGAACACCTCTAACTTCTATTAAGGGATGGGCCATTGTGTTAGAGTCCTCAGATTTAGAAGATAAAGAAGAAGTAAGAGAAGGTCTTAAAATTATAGAGTCAGAGGTTGAAAGATTAACTTATCTAGTAGAAGAATTATTGGACTTTTCAAAGTTAATTTCAGGTAAAATCACTTTAAGAAAAGAAGTGATAAGTATAGGTGAATTTACTCAAGATATATTAAGACAATTAGAACCTAAACTACTGTCTAGAGGAATAGAGGTCATATTTGAAGAACTACAGGTTAAACCTATAGAAGTTGATAAAAATAGAATGAAACAGGTTTTAATAAATATTTTAGATAATGCTATAAAGTTTTCACCTAATGATTCTAAAATAGTAGTTAAGCTAGTAGAAGATGAAAAATATTTAACTATATCAATTAAAGATTATGGCTATGGAATTTCTAAAGATGAACTACCTCATGTTAAAGAAAAATTTTATAAGGGAAGAAATATAAATGCAAGCAATGGTATAGGACTCTCTATATGTGAAGAAATTATAACTCAGCATAGCGGAATTTTAAAGATAGATAGTGAATTACAAAAGGGTACAGAGGTTATTATAATGTTACCTAGAGGAGATATGAGATGAAAAGATTAATAAGAATACTGATAACTTTTATGTTAGCACTTATTCTTACTGGTTGTAATAAATTTAACATAGAAGTAAAGAAACCAAATAATGATTCTATTTTAAAGGGACAATGGCAAGTTAAAAATTATGTGGGAATTACAGAAGAGGAAGTATTTAATTGTAATTTGTTAGACAGCAAAGTGAGTTTTAGTAATGAAGAAGTATTTATGTTTGATAAGGCATACAAGAACATAACTTATAAAGCTAAATTAGTAAATGGTGAACAATACATTTATAATACTATAGGCTTTATACCTGATTATTTAAAAGATACTAAGGAAGTAGAAGTTGTAACCATATCATCTAAAAATACATATTTAAAGGAAGTTATTGTTATAGATAAAGGTATATTAGTAATACAGGACGATGTTTTACTTTATCTTGAAAAAGTAGATGATAAACCCATGGAGAATATCAATGAAAAAACCGGTGTAGATGAAATAGCAGATAGTGAGGAAATTAGTAATGGAGTATTAATAGGCATTAAAGATAAAACTGATGAGGGATTTACATATAAAACTCTTTGGATATCCTATGATGGTAAAAAAATATATAGTAAAGAGGTTCCATTCCTACTTTTACCACGTAAAAATGGATTTTTCAAGGTTTCAATTCATAGAGAATATATTGAAAACAATTATAAGGATAATATAGAATTTGTATTTTTAAGTGGCAATCCATCTGAAAAGCAAGCTGATCTAAAAGTAAGTAAAGAACCAAATATAAATGTATCTAAAGAGATAAATTTTATAGGAAATGATTATATAAGTATTAAAATTCATGAACAAGGAGAAGATCATAGGGCAGAAAAGGTAGGGACATATTTAATTGATACTATGAATATGGAAGGTAAAGGAGCAGTTTCCTTAGGAAATATTAGTGAACAGAAAAATATAACTAAGTTTAATAATGAAGCACAAGGACTTCATATAGAAGATATAAATAAGTTTACAGATGTTTCTATCAAAAGAAATCAAGGAAGATGGCAGATTTATACTGTTCATAGTAAAAAGGATGAAAGTATTGAAAATAATATAAATATTCCTTTAAAAGTATCTAAGAATGTAGCTAGGTATGATAGGCTATTTACATCATGGCAAGGAATTAAAAATCAGGTTCCATCAGCGGAGGATGCATTATCGTCCCCTAATAAAAATATGACTATAATAAAGACAAAATCAAGTTTATATGGATATAAAATAGAAGATGGAAAAATCAGTGAATCACCAGAGTTAACTATTTCTTTAAATGGTGATGAGGAGATAGTTATGGCAGAATGGGCCATGGCAGAATTTGTAGGATATTGGACAGAACAAGTAAATTCATTACTTAAGTCAAGTAAATAGTGTAGTATATAAACCAAGGAAAAGCCAGGCAATAATTTGCCTGGCTTTTTAGTTATCATGTATAATTTTAGCTACATCCAGTGGTTGTTCCACAATCTTGACAAACCTTACATGTACCATTTCTCACTAAGTTTGTACTTGAACAGTTTGAACAAACCTCGGAGTAAATACGCTCACCTTTTATTTCTGATTTCCCATGGTCAATAGAAGTAGTAGATACTTCATTATTATGAATTATTGGTTTTACCATATCCTTAGGGTTAGGTTTAATTTGGCAACGAGAATAGTCACCAAGCTCAATATCTATAACTTTACTGATTAAGTCAGAGATGGAGCTAACATGCTTAATGTAAGGATGTTTTTGCACAAAGCCATAAGGTTCATATTTTTGGCCTCTAAGCATTTTAGCAATATCTGCTGCAGGAACGTGATATTGTAGCATTACAGAAATAGATTTAGAAAGAGAATTTAAGAGTCCAGTTATTATAGTTCCTTCTCTATCTGTAGTTATATAAATTTCAGAAATTTCCCCATTTGTTCTTCTATTAACTGTAGTGTATATTTTAACATCATCTATTTGAGCAGGATGAGTAGTTCCAAATCTAATACCAATTGGTTTTTCACGAGTAAATACAGTAGATGAAGTAGTTTGATTTTGTAGTTCTTTAGCTTTAGATAAAAGCTCTTCATAAGTTAGCTTTTCTAAATCTGCATCATTTTCTTCTTCTAAAACTGTATTTAAAGGTTGACTAGCTTTGCATCCATCTCTATAAAGAGATATTCCTTTTACCCCAAGGTTCCAAGAATCAAGGACAACCTTTTTAAAGTCATCTACAGTAGCTGTTTTAGGTAGGTTTACCGTCTTAGAAACTGAACCAGATATAAGAGGTGTGATGGCAGCCATCATTAGAACGTGTCCCATAGGCTTAATATATCTCTCACCACTTCCACATTTGTTTGCTGTATCAAAAATGTGAATATGTTCTTCTTTAAGATGAGGAGCTCCTTCAATTTTACCATCTATAATTTTTTCATACTCATATCCATTTTCATTAACCATTTCTTTTCTAAGAATATAATCTACTATGTCTTTAATTTCATCTTGTGAGTATCCAAGGTTATCAAGGGCATCTTCTATAATTGGATTTACTATAGTCATAAATCCACCACCGGATAATTTTTTATAAACAAAGTGGGAGAAGTATGGTTCAATAGAAGTAGCACCACAATCCATAGCAAATGAAATTGTTCCAGTTGGAGCTATTACAGATACTTGAGCATTTCTATATCCAAATTTCTCACCATACTCTACAGCTTCTTGCCAAAGAGTTTTTAAAAGTTCAGATAGCTCAGTATTACCTTCTGCCTTAAGAATTTCATGATTAACTTCCACAGGGCTATAGTGAAGGTCTTCGTATTCACTATCTAGTGCTCCTGCAACCCTTCCATGATTTCTTATTACTCTAAGCATTGCATCTTTATTAATGTCATATTTTTCGAATGGTCCTACTTTTTCAGCCATAAGGGCAGAAGTAACGTAAGAAGCTCCAGTAAGCACTCCAATTAGAGAAGCAGTTAATTGTCTAGCTTCTTCTGAATCGTAAGCATAACCCATTACCATAAGAAGAGAAGCTAGGTTTGCAATTCCAAGACCTGTTGTTCTAAACATATATGTTTTTCTTGCAATATCTTCTGTTGGGAATTGACCCCAGTGAACAGAAGATTCAAGCATAAGTTGTAGCAAAGATACCATATGAACATATCCATCTAAATCAAATACTTTACTATCCTTGTTATAGAACTTATATATATTAATTGAAGCTAAGTTACAAGATGTATCATCTAAGAAAGCATATTCACCACATGGGTTAGTAGAATTTAATCTATTATGCTTTGCACCAAGGTCTCCATCTTCACCACCGGGACATGTATGCCAAGCGTTGAAGGTATCATCAAATTGAGGTGCTGGGTCAGCACATTGCCATGAAGCTAAGTTGAATTCGTCCCATAGCTCACTAACTTTAACATCCTTATTAATTTTTTCATCTATTCTTCCCTTTAAAGTTATTACTTCATCTGGATTTTCAGATAGATTTTCAACTTTTTTCATGAATTCATCGCTGAATCTTATAGAGTTATTACCGTTTTGACCGGATACAGTTTCATAAGCTTCGCCTTCAAAGGAAGCATCATAGCCCATTTTACCTAAAGCACGAACCTTATCTTCTTCTCTAGCCTTCCAATTTATAAATTCTATAATTTCTGGGTGATCTATATCAAGGCAAACCATTTTAGCTGCACGTCTTGTAGTACCACCAGATTTTATAGTTCCAGCATTTCTATCAAAGCCCTTTAAAAAGCTCATAACACCTGAAGAAATTCCACCAGCAGAAAGCTTTTCGTCTTTAGCTCTAAGAGTTGAATAGTTAGTTCCACATCCAGAACCACCCTTAAATAGTTTAGTTTCTGTTACATATTGCTCAGAAATTGAATGAGGTCCTAAAAGTTTATCTTGTATAGATAAAATAAAGCAAGCAGAAGCTTGAGTTCTAGTATAGTTATCTACGCTTTTAACAACTTTTTTTAAGTTCTCATCATAATAAAAATGACCTTGATGCTCACCAGCTATATCATAAGAAAGCTTTAATCCAGTATTAAACCATTGGGGTGAATTTGGTGCATACATTTGATTTAAGAAGCAATAAACTAATTCATCATAAAGTATTGTAAACTCCTCATCATTAGTTATTAAACCTTCATCCTTTAGAGATGCACACCAAAAATTAACTAATCTATGTGCCACCATTTTAAGACTATTTTCATAGCCTACTTCATTAGGTACTAAAGCTCTTTTGAAATATTTAGAAGCAATTATATCACAAGCATTTTGTGAATAGTGAATTGGAAATTCTAAGTCCTTCATATCTACGAGAATGGTACCTTTTTTATAGTCTTTTAAAATTACGTCAACTTTTTTCCACTGGAATAAATCGTATACTGTCAAATCTTTATTAGTTTCTAACTCTTTTGTGTAGTATCTTTTTATTATATTGTTAATACTCTTCATTATAAAAGCTAATCACACTGTTATGATTAGCAAGTCACCCCCTAAATACTTCATATACTATATATTGTGTCCGAAATGTGCTTTTGCACTATATGTTGTATTATATTATATAATTTTTTTTCTTACAACTATTGAAATTTCCATTAAACTGTGCTTGTTCACACCTGAAAATAGCCTTAAATTAAGTAGATTTCAGTACCCTAACCACTTCAACTGATTAACTAATAAAATTTTATGACAAAGTTATAAAAATTATTACAAACTAATATAATTTCATAATACATATGGGAAAATAAATACATAATTCAGTAATTAGGTGATGAATAATAGGAAAAAATAAATTATTACACAATAGACTTTTAAATTATGGTATCATTACCTTATATAAAAGATAATAATTATTGTTGTGTTCATATAGTTTTAAGAAATTAAAATGGTTGAATGAAAATTATGGAAATTTCAAGTATAAAGGATGGATGGAAAATGATAAAAGCAATTAAAGGGAATACACCAATTATAGATGATACATGTTTTATAGCAGAAAATGCAACGGTAATAGGGGATGTAACTATAGGAGAAAATACTAATGTATGGTATAGCGTGGTAATTAGAAGTGATATGGATACCACCAGTATAGGAAAAAATACTAACATTCAAGAAAATTCTACAGTACATAATGATTTTGGAATATCAACTAGGATAGGAGATAATGTTACCATAGGTCATAACTGCATAATTCATGGGTGTAATGTAGGAAATAATGTGTTAGTAGGAATGGGATCAATAATACTAAATGGTGCTGAAATAGGAGATAATACAATTATAGGAGCAGGAAGCCTTGTAACTCAAAATAAAATAATCCCAAGTGGAGTATTATGTATAGGAAGCCCTGCTAAGGTGGTAAGGGAGTTAACAGAAGAAGAAATTAAATCTATAAAGTCTTCAGCTGAGAATTATGTTAATATGGGAAGAGAGCATAAAGAAATTCAAGAGTGAAATAATGCTATTGAAGCAATACAAGTAGCCTTATAATAAGCAATTTGAATTTTATGTAGTTTTAGATAATAAAATTATGCTAGGAGAGATAGTTTTGATAAAGTTAGATGTAATAAAAAAAATGACTACAGAAGAAAAATATAAATACATGTTAATCCTCTTAGAAGGCCAGTTAAGTTCGGAAAAAGATATATATGCAAATATTTCTAATGCATCTGCCATTATATATGCTATTTTTGATAAACTAAATTGGAGTGGATTTTACTTTGTAAAAAATGAAGAGCTAGTTTTAGGGCCATTTCAAGGTTTACCAGCTTGTAATAGAATAGCTATAGGAAAAGGCGTATGTGGAACAGCAGTAGCAACTAAGAAAATTCAAAGAATAGATAATGTTCATGATTTTCCAGGACACATTGCCTGTGATTCGGCATCAAATTCTGAAATAGTAATTCCAATAATAAAAGATGATGTGGTTTATGGAGTACTAGATATAGATAGTTATGAATTTAACACATTTACAGAATTAGAAGAGAAATATTTAATAAAATTTGTAGATAAGCTTAATAAATATATTGATTGGAGTCAATTATAAATATAAGCAAAGTTTTAAAAGTGGATAGGAGAAAATAAATGATAGAATTAGGAAAAATTAATACTCTTAAAGTATCAAGAAGTTGTGAATTTGGATATTATTTAGATGCAGAGGGAAAGACAACTTCTGAAGACATACTAATACCAAAGGGAAATATAGTGGGTGAAATAGGCGTAGAGGATGAAGTAGATGTATTTGTATACCGAGACTCTAAGGACAGACCTATAGCTACTATGAAGCCAGTAGAAGCTCAAGTAGGAGAGTTAGCTTACTTAAAAGTAGTAGATAAGACTGGAATAGGATACTTTATTAGCATAGGTATAGAAAGGGATGTATTAGTTCCATTTAGGGAAGCACCCGTTGAATTAGAAGTAGACAAAAAATATTTATTTTATCTATATGTAGATAAAACTAACAGAATAGCTGCAACAACTAGAGTAGATAGATACTTACATGATACTACTCATTATAATGTTGGAGAAGAGGTAGAAGGCGTAGTTTATGGAAAACATTCTAATGGAAATTTAGTTGTAGCTATAGACAATACATTCAGAGGAATTATATTAAAAAGTGAATGTTATGACGACATTTCCATTGGTGATAAAATAAAGGCTAGAGTAAAGAAATACTTTGATGATGGTAAAATTCAAATCACCACAAGAAAACCTCGTCTTGAGGAAATGGGAGAATTAGAGGAGGTTATTCTTAGCTACTTAAAGAAGAATCAAGGTTCAATGAGATTTAATGATAAGTCTAATCCAGATGATATAAAAAAATATTTTAAGGCTAGCAAGAATGCCTTTAAGAGATCTTTAGGGGCACTGATGAAAAAAGGACTTATAGAGCAAGATGAAAATGGTACTAGGTTAAAATAAAATATGAATAAAGTTAAAAGCTATCTCAGAATTATTTTGAGGTAGCTTTTTAAGTAATATTATATTTATTGAATAACAATAAATATTTATTGACGTAAAACGCCTCTTGTGATAAGCTTTGGTTAGAGGTGATAAATTTGAAAAATATGTTATTTAGAAAGATACTATATATTGTATCAGTTTTATCAGTAGTTATAACTATAATAGCTGGAGCAACATTACCTAATATAGTAAATTGGTATCTTAGTAATATATCTACTGCTGGGTTAGATATAGGTGGAGGAATAAAAATATTCTTATATATAACTTATATACCATTTTTATTAATACTTATTTCAGTAATGAAATTAAGTGGAAAGCTATTAAAAGGAAGTCCTTTTTGTAAAGAGAGTATAAAGTCGCTAAAGGTGATAAGTATATGCTCATTCATAGCTTTTGTTACTTATTTAGCAGGAACAATATTCTTATATAAAAATTTAATTTGTATAGTTATAACTTTTGCTACCATGATGGTATTTATCATTTCTTCAGTAGTAAGAGAGCTTATAAATAATGGAATTGAACTACAAGAAGAAAATGATCTTACTATATAAGGAAGGTGGATTAATTGATAATTGTTAACGTAGATGTAATGATGGCTAAGAGAAAGATGAGCGCTACTGAACTTTCAGAAAAAGTTGGCATAACAATGGCTAACTTATCTATTTTAAAAAATAATAAGGCAAAGGCAATAAGATTTACTACTTTAGAAGCTATATGTAAGGCCTTGGATTGTCAACCTGGTGATATATTGGAATATAAGGAGGAGTAATGAAGAAGAAAGTTTTAGCTACAATATTAGGGATTGTAGTTACGATAATTTTACTATTAACTTATATTAAAGTAAGACCTATAATACTTCCAACCTACACAGAATGCCTAGAAGCCAATTGGAACATAAAATTACCTAAACCAGATAAACTAACTCTCATAGGAAGTACTAGAGGGGGTTTTGGCGGTGATGGAGATGAAATTAATGAAGTAATTTACCATGATGAAGAAGACTTAGAGAAATTAAATAATTCTTTTCAGTGGTTTAACTATGAGGAGATACCTTTTAGAATATCCTATGATGGTGTTATGCTATTGGAAGATAGAGATAAAATAAATCATAAGGAAATTAGTATATCTGATGGTAATCCTGAAAAAGTAATAGAAAAACTAAGCAAAGAAGCTAAATATTTTTATATGGATAAAAATAATAAAAGTGATTTTATTGTATTTATTTTAGATGGTAATACTTTAGAAATATACGAATCTTACAGGTGATTTAAGACTAAATAAAAGGATTGGAACTTCCAATCCTTTTATTGTATTAAGTTTTAATTTATAGTTTACTTACTCTAAAAATAGTGTCTAACTTATTATATCCAATAGCATCAGGCAAAAGGTTAGAAAGTTTTGAGTATATCTCCATAGTTATATTAGGATCAACATCTTTAAAGGTTTCTATCATTTCAGAATAGAGAGTTCTAAGTTCTTCAATATCATTTAGTCCCCTATATATTTGTTCTAAAAGACTATATCCTAGTAGTAAAGCTTCACTGTGAGAATATTCTTTAGCCAGATTTAATCCATCTTTAATTTTAGATATAGCCTCTTTATTAGAATCGATTTTCATATATAACTTAGCCATATACATTAAGGTAATGTCAAGACTAGGCTTATTATGGGAAGCCTTAAAGTCTAAGGCCTTATTAAAATATTCTAGGGCTGTATGAATATTATTTTCATTTGAATAGGCTAATGCTAAATTATTATAGATATATCCTTTATATATTCCTAATTTATTTCCAAAAAAATGAAGAAGTTTCTTATACAGAGTTATAGCTTCAAAGTTAGAATTTTTACTAAGATAACAGTTAGCTTTTAAAATTGTCCCGTCAATATATTCGGTTAAATTTTTACTAATATCAATGTTATCTAATAATTTATCTACATAAAGAATAGAATTGTCAAAATCATTTAACTTTTTATAGGTTAAAGCTATATTATAGGTACAATTATAATAATTATTTTTATCCTTATTTTCTAAGGTAAAAGAATGGCATGTACATAGATAAGCTAAGGCTTCTTCATAACAAAGGGTTTTGATTTTACACTTAGCTAATTTATTATATATAAATATCATATCATCATCTTTTGTAGGAATAGCATTATATAATTCTAAGGTTTTAGCATAGGATACAAAAGCTTCATTAAACAGATTTTTATCATATAAGAGATTACCCTTTTTAATATACAGAAAAGGAAGTATATCTATTAACTTATTAAGTTCTCCAATATGAATTACCTCATCAAGTTCATCAGCAGTTAAATTTAACCTAAGTTTACCAGTGCAATAAGTTCTAGCTTTAGTTTCTTCACTTAATATCAAATCATTCATCCCCTTATTCAAGTAAAATAAAAATCCTTTTACTCATATTTAAGCAAATTAAATTATATTCATATATATTAGTCTATAGTAACTTAACAATTAGTGCAACATTTGGATAATAGAAATGAAATGAAATTATCAATAATAAAATACTATGTATATCATAAAAATATAAGGAAAATTTTATGTATAAATAAAGAAAGATGGTAAAATTAACTATATAGAAAATTGTTGTAACTACAAATCCTATGTTGTCATCATTATGTCATTTTTTGAACATGAAAGTTCTAGAAATTTATAATAATTTATATGATTGTAAAAAGATACATATTTTAAATAAAAAAGTGATTCAAAATTTTGAATCACTTTTTATAAAAGTTTTTGAACATTGTTAGCTTTGTGTAAAATTTCTTTAGATTTATCATGTTTTCCCATATCCATATAAAGTAGAGACAGTTTTATATAAATACCTAAAACTTTATTTAGATCAATATCTTCTAAAATTTCTACTAATATAAGATATATTTCTTCAAGTTTATTATTATTATTTAATTCTATATAAATATCTTCCAATATAGAGTAGCCTCTTATTAAAAACTCTGCATCAGAATATTTCTCAGATAAAGCTATACCTTCATATAATAGTTCTATGGCTTTATCATATGAATTTTCTTTTACATATACCAAAGACATATCTATAATACTACGATTCAAATTTTTAATATCATGTACTTTTCTAAAGCTAATTGATCTATTAAAATAGTCAATAGATTTATCTATTTCATTTAATTCATAATAAATACATCCTATATTATTGTGAATCATTCCTAAATGAATTCCAATATTTTCACTAAAGTTATTTAGAATATCAAAATATATAGTTAAAGCATGGTGGTAATCTTTTTTCTTAATATAACAATTACACTTTAGGATAATGGTAGATATATACAATTTTAAATTGGTATCATAGTTACATATATTTAGCAACTCATCTATATATATAAGAGCATTATCATATTCACCTAATTTTTTATATACAAGAGCTATATTATATAAACAATTTCTAAGATTAGTATCGTTATTAAACTCTTTACAATAGGAATAGGCTTTAAATAAATATGTGAGAGCTTCTTCATAGGATAGAGTCATAATCTTGCATTTAGAAAGCTTAATATATGCAAAAGGTTTATTACTATTATCTTGATTATCATTATAAATTTCTAGTATTTTATAGTAATATACAAAGGCAGTATTATATGAATTTTCATCATATAGTAGATTTCCCTTTAATAAGTAAGATTTTAAAAGTATATCTTCTAATTTGTATTTTTCCCCTATTTTTATAACTTCATCTAAATTTTTATGGCTTGAGGTTGAATCTAATTTCATATTACAATAGTTTCGTGCTTCTTCTTTTTCAGGAAGAAGCAGATAATTTACATCTAAATTTACATTAGTTTCAAGCTCATCAGCTTTGTTTTGCATAAACTTAAGATAATTTGCTAAGGTTACTCCAGTAAGATTTCTTTTACCACTTTCAACCATACTAATATAATTTCTAGAAACACCGATTTCTTCTAGTTCTACTTGTTTGATATTTAATTGTTGTCTAAGAGCTTTTAATCTTTTTCCAGGACTTAAGAAATCCAAATCCTTCACCTCCTTAGTTAAATAAATGCAATCAATTATATTTTATAGGTAATTATATGTAAAGGCAATGTATAATTAGTTACATTATATATATTTAAATGTATTATTTTACTTATTATTCCTTTAGTATTTTTAGCTATATTCATAATAANNTTATTATGAATATAGCTAAAATTTAATTAGTCAAAAATTATAAATTGTAAACTTGCGTAGATATGGGAGCTTGTCCTCTTGGACCAACATCTTCACCTATATCATATAATGAAATTCCGATAAAAGCAGTTAAAGTTAGTGCACATAAAAATACTATACCTTTAGTAAGTTTAGTTTTCATAAAATTCACTCCTTTAATATTAATATTTATATTAAGCTTTACAATTATGAACAAAATAAAATTGAGAATTATTTTAATGCACAATGTATCTTAAAAAAGTATTCGATTAACAGTTACTTTTGATGAAATATTGTTTACATGTCGATATAAGATGATTATTAGTATATATTTAAAATACATTCACAGTAATTAATTATATTTTATAACATAATATGTATAATTACAATAATAAAATATAAAAAGTAACAACAAATTTACGTCATAAATCTCTCCTCATTGTATAAATATGTATAAAAATGAAAAAGTAATTAAAATGTATTATAATTTAAAAGTAACTCATAAAAGATATTAATACTATCCTTTATGAGTTACTTGTAATTTTATTGAAATTTGTCTTTTTTTATTTATCTTTGATAAATAGTTTAATTATTTCATTTATAACTAAAGGTATTAAGCTTAGAACAATAACAAGTCCCCAATCTGCTAAAGTTAATGGTATAACATTGAACATTCTAGCAATTGGCGGTATATAAATAACTGCCATTTGTAATGCGATACCAACAACCATTGCATAGATTAAATACATATTTGAGAACAAACCAATTTTAAATATGGATTTATCTGAACTTCTCATATTTAAAGAATGAATCAGTTGAGTTCCACTAAGAACTACAAAGGCTATAGTTTGAGCATGCATCAAAGCTTCAGGATTGTTAGCTATGTTAACAAGAGTAACTCCGGCATCTCCGTATTTGTTAACTCCATAAATGAAACCTATAAGGGTTAATATACCAATTAACACACCATTAAATAAAAGAGTAAATAAAGAACCCTTAAATAAACTATCCTTAGGACTTCTTGGTTTATGTTTCATAACATCCTTATCACCAGGGTCTACACCTAGGGCAAGAGCTGGGAAGGAGTCTGTTATAAGATTAACCCATAATATATGAGTTGCATTAAGTGGTGCAGCCCATCCGAAGAGAATACCAAAGAATAGAGCAACAATCTCACCGGCATTACAAGAAATTAAGAATATTACAGATTTTTTTATGTTATTAAATATATTCCTACCTTCTTCAATAGCTGCTACTATGGTAGAAAAGTTATCATCTGTTAATACCATGTCAGAGGCACCTTTAGCAACGTCAGTACCTGTGATACCCATAGCTACACCAATATCAGCAGCCTTTAAGGATGGAGCATCATTAACTCCGTCGCCAGTCATAGATACAATATTTCCTTTAGATTTAAAGGCTTTAACTATTCTAACCTTATGCTCAGGAGATACTCTAGCAAAAACTCTTAGATTTTCACATCTACTTGAAAGTTCCTCATCAGTTAAGTTATCTATGTCAGCACCACTAGCTACTTGGTTTATATCCTCTGCAATAGATAGTTCCTTAGCGATAGCAAAGGCTGTATTTTTATGGTCACCAGTAATCATTATAGTTTTTATGCCAGAAGTTTTACAAATTTCTATAGAGTCTTTAACTTCTAGTCTAGGAGGGTCTATCATACCAATAAGACCAATGAATGTTAAGTCTTTTTCCAATTCATCAACTTCTACATGGGTAGAGTTAACAGTTTTAAAAGCAGCACCTAGAACTCTTAAAGCATCGTCTGACATAGCTGTAGCAACTTTTAAGAAACCATTTTTAATTTCTTCAGTCATAGGTACAACTTCACCATTAATATAAGCAGAAGTACATATATTAATAAGATTATCAGTAGCACCCTTAGTCATTACATTAAATTTATCTTCATAAGAGTTTACCGTAGTCATTAATTTTCTGTCAGAATCAAAAGGTATTTCATCAACTCTTTTATGAGTTTTATCTAACTCTTCTTTAAAAACGTTAAACATATTTCCCATATCTAAAAGTGCTATTTCTGTTGGATCTCCAGTTTTTGATGTAGCCGTAGAAGTAGCATCATTACAAAGGACTATGTTTTCAAGTAAAAGTTTTTCGCCATCATTATTTATATTGAATTCCTTAACTTCTTTTAGTTTATTATCTGCAAAGTATTTAACTACTGTCATTTTATTTTGAGTTAATGTACCAGTTTTATCAGAGCATATAATATTCACAGAACCTAGAGTTTCTACAGAAGGTAATTTTCTAATAATAGCATTTTGCTTTATCATTCTTTGAACACCTAAAGCAAGAACTATAGTTACAATAGCAGCAAGACCTTCAGGAATAGCCGCAACAGCAAGGCTGATAGAAATCATGAACATATCAGTAACAGCTCTATCTTGTAATAAACCGACTGCAAACATAATAGCACAGATACCAATAGCAGCAATACCTAAAACTTTTCCCAGTTGTTCAAGTTTCTTTTGAAGAGGTGTAAGCTCATTTTCACCTTCATCAAGCATTTTAGCTATTTTACCAATTTCAGTATTCATACCTGTAGCTACAGCTATACCTGTAGCTCTACCATAGGTAGCTAAGGTAGACATAAATACCATGTTCTTTTTATCACCAAGAGATACTTTTTCATCTTCAAGGATAAGATTTGCATTCTTGTCTACAGGAACAGACTCACCAGTAAGGGCAGATTCTTCTACCTTAAGGTTAGCACTTTCTATAAGACGAATATCACAAGGAATAAATCTACCTGCATCGATGATAATTACATCACCAGGGACTACTTCCTCTGAAGGAATTTCTATTAATTCTCCATTACGCTTTACTATAGCCTTTGGTGTTGATAATTCCTTTAATGCATCAAGGGCCTTCTCGGCTTTAGACTCTTGAATCATTCCAACTGTTGCATTAACTAAAATAACAATACCGATAATAATTGCATCACTTATTTCTTTTCCTACAACTACAGATAGTATAGCTGCAACTATAAGGATATAAATTAGAATATCATTTAGTTGTGCAAAGAATAGTTGGACTTTAGTTTTTTTCTTTTTTGATGCCAGTTTATTAGACCCATACTTGGACCTAATTTCCTCAACTTGAGATGAAGTAAGACCAGTATCTGGGTTGGTGTTAAACTTACCTATAACATCGTCAATAGAGTCATTAAAATACATAAAATCACCTCATAATTAATAGTGTTAAGCCATACTCTAAATCTAAGATTTAGTTAGTAAAACTTACATAGATTTAATAAAAGATATTCTTTTATTAATATTTGCAAAAACATAATCACATATGTAGGTAATGTATGTAAAAAGAAAAGACTCATATATAGCGTAAGCACTATACATGAGTCTCATTATTTAATGCAAAGCCAGACTTAAAGCCAAGATGTTGACATTGCCATAGGATAATCCTACTAATTACTCCCTCATATGTAATTATATTTTATACATTAATTATAAGGGATGTACTAATAAATTACAAGATATTTTTTATTAAAACTTAGCAAGCAAATTAGGGATCATTCCATAGAATAATATACCTAAAAATGCTGCAATAACAATAATTAATATAGGATGAATTTTAGTTTTATAAAGTAGAAAACCAATAATTGCTGCTATTATTAAACTGTTTAAATCTCTATAGGACTCGTAGCTAAGAGTTATAAATACAGAAATTATAAGTCCAATAAGAGCAGGTCTCATTCCTTTTAAGGCATGAGCTAGTATCTTTGAATTTTTAAATTTATTAAAGAAGTAATTAGCAAAGGATATGAGTATGAAGGATGTAGTGACAACCCCTAGTGTAGATAGAACACTTCCTATAATTCCGCCAGTTTTATAGCCTACAAAGGTTGCAGCATTTATAGCTATAGGACCAGGAGTCATTTGAGATATACCTATGATATCCATGAAATCTGTTTGAGATAGCCAAGCATTGTTGTCCACAATTTCCTTTTGAATTAAAGGAAGCATAGCGTATCCACCACCAAAGCCGAAGGTTCCAATTTTAAGAAAGGCTAAATATAGCTTTAGTAATAGCATCTAATTTTCCTCCTTTGTATTTTTATAATTATCAATGTGGTGATTTCTATTAATATATATTCCATATACAGCAGCAATAAGAATTAAATATACAGGATTAACATTCATAAATACACTAAGAATTACAGTGACTATTACAATAATTATATTAACAGCTGTTTTATCTAAAACCTTTGCCAAGCTATTTACACCTACTAAAATTAGAAGGGGAACGGCAGCATTGATGCCTTTAAAGATAAGTTCAATGACATAAAGGTTTCTGAATTTACTGAAGGCCATAGCTATAATTACTATAATGATAAAAGAGGGAAGGGCTACACCTAAAAGTCCTAGGATAGCTCCTAGAACTCCATTAATTTTGTATCCAATGAAGGTACAGCTATTTATTGCTAAGGCTCCAGGAAAGCTTTGAGATATAGCTATTATATCTATAAATTCATCTTTGTCTATCCAATGGTTTTTATCTACAACTTCTCTTTCAATAAGTGGAATCATGGCATAACCACCACCAAAGGTAAAGGCACCTATCTTAAAGAAGGTTATAAACATATTAATTAAAGTTTTCATAATTGCCTCCTAAATTAATTTAATCTGTAAATAGTAAGAAAATATAGCTAAAATCCTTAACCTTATTTATAATATAATTAAAGGACAAGGGGGTGTTCACATGGAGATATCAAAAGTAGGAAGAAATACTCCAATACAAAGAGAAAGTAAAGTTGTAAATAACAAACAGGACTTCTCTAAAAATTTTAGCTTTGCTAGAGAGCAAAAGTCAGAAGAAGATCTTAAGAAAATGCTTAAAAATATAAAATCTAAAGGTAGCAGACTTGTAATTTCAAAGTGCTATGCTGATGTTAGAGCTTATAAAAAAGAAATAAAAGAATATCTAGAATCAGTACTTTCATTTATGTATTCCATAAAAAAGGATATAAGCTTTTGGCAAACTCAATACTTTGTTACAGTAGAGACTATTGACAATAAATTAGAAGAACTAACACAGATGCTACTTAATGAAGAACGAGAAAACTTAGATATAGCTAGCACTATAGATGAAATATCAGGTCTCATTGTAGATATTTATAGATAATTATAAATTAATATCTCTAATTATCTTCATTATTAAGTTATACTATAATTTAATATTTTATATATTAAGTTAAGGACCACTGGTAATAAATAGACAATTACCAGTGGTATTTAATTATATTTTTAAAGTTAAAGAAATCCGTTATAGCTAGCATCTGATGGCATTCTTAAATCTCCTCTTGGAGAAAGGCTTATAGATCCAACCTTAGGACCATCAGGTAGAGCTGAACGCTTAAATTGTTGAGTGAAGAATCGAGTCATAAATTTATTAAGCCATTTACTAATTACTTCGTCATCATATATCCCCTTAAAGGCAGCCTTAGCTAAGAATTCTATACGTTCCTTAGAAGCACCATGTTTCATGAAATGGTATAGGAAGAAATCGTGAAGTTCATAAGGTCCTACAATATCTTCAGTCTTTTGAGTAATGTTTCCATCTTTGTCCTTAGGAAGTAGCTCTGGACTTACAGGGGTATCCAAAATATCAATAAGGATTTTACTTATATCAGGAGTGCTTTCATGGTCAGCCACATAATCCACTAGGTATCTTACAAGGGTTTTTGGAATAGAACAGTTTACAGAATACATGGACATATGATCTCCATTATAAGTACACCAACCAAGAGCTAACTCAGATAAATCCCCTGTCCCAATTAACAGTCCACCTTCTTTATTAGCAAGGTCCATAAGAATTTGTGTTCTTTCTCTTGCTTGAACATTTTCGTAGGTTACATCATGTTGCTCTACAGGATGACCAATATCTTTAAAATGTTGGAGGCAAGCAGGTACAATATTTATTTCTCTTAAGTCTGTACCTAGATACTTGCAAAGATCTAAGGCATTATTATAGGTTCTATCTGTAGTACCAAAACCAGGCATAGTAATGGTTACAATATTTTCTCTAGGCATTTTCAACATATCAAAGGTTTTTACTACCACTAGAAGAGCTAGAGTAGAATCAAGACCGCCAGAAATTCCTATAACTGCCTTCTTTAAGCCAGTATGCTCAAATCTTTTAGCAAGAGCTGAAGTTTGAATATTAAATATCTCTTTAGATCGTTTATCTCTTTCAAGAGGATTACTAGGTACAAAAGGATGTTTATCTATATATTTATCAAAATTATTAATAGCTATATTGTTAAAATCAAAGTATATAGTTTCCATATCAAAAGGAATTAAAACTTTATTATCTCTAAAGCTTATATTTTTTAATCTTTCAGCCTTTAATTTATCTACATCAATAATTGCTGTAATAATTTCATTTTCGCGATTAAATCTTTCATTTTCAGATAAGATTCCACCATTTTCACTGATTAAAAGATGGCCACTAAATAATACATCAGTAGTAGATTCAAAGACTCCACTAGAAGAATAGATATAGGAACTCATACATCTAGCACTTTGATTTTTAATTAAGGCTCTTCTATAGTCAGCCTTGCTAACTAACTCATTAGATGAAGATAAATTACATATTACATTACAACCAGCTAAAGATAAGAAACTGCTTGGTGGAATAGTAACCCAAAGGTCTTCACAAATTTCCACTCCAATACTAATATCACCACTTCTAAATATTAGGTTAGTTCCAAAATATATATTGTCTTGGAAAGGAAGTTTAACTATTCTAGAAGTTATATTAAGACCACTGCTAAACCAACGTTTTTCATAGAATTCAGAAGCATTTGGTAAGTAACTTTTTGGAACAATACCTAAAACTTTACCATTAAAGATAAGATAAGCTGCATTATAAAGCACATCATCATATTCAAAAGGAGCACCTACAGCAAATAAGATATCTCTTCCTTCAGAAAATACACAAAGATTTTCAATAGCTACTTCTGCTTTTTTTAGTAGTTTTTGTTGAAAGAATAAATCAGCACAACTATAGGAGGTTATAGATAATTCAGGAAAAACTAAAATTTTAACTTGTTCTTCTATGGCTTTTTCAACACATTTTTTTATTTCATTTAAGTTAAAGTCAACATCTGCTACCTTAGTAATAGGACAAGCAGAACCAACCTTTATAAAGTTCATTAAACATCGCACCTTTCATATTAAATATATTTCTTATATACGAGTTCTTTTTTTAGTTTTAGTTTTTTTAGGTTTATTACTCTTAATATTTTTTCTATTATGTAATTGTTCTTTCTCCACTATTGCAGTTTTTGTGGTTTCATTATGTTTTTTTATGCCTTTATTTTTAAGTTTAATAGTAGTTTTTTTAGCCACAGAATATCCGAATTTTCCAATAGGCTTAGGAGATAAACTAAAGTATTCACCATGAGAGTATGAAAGTAGGTCTCCTTTATCAAAGTGAATTTTCCCTTTTTCATCGATAAGTGTATTTTCCACATGACAGTTAACTATTTCAGCTAAAAATAAATCATGGGTACCTAGGGGAGTTATAGATTTTACTACACACTCAAAGGCAACGGGACATTGATTAATAATACCACAGGAAATATCCTTAGCTTCACTGAGAGACAAGTTCATATCCCTAAACTTGTCATTGGTTCTTCCACTTTTAACTCCACAGTAATCCACAGCTTTAACTAGATTACTAGAAGCTAGATTTACTACAAAGGAACCAGTTTGTTTTATATATTCATAGGATAATCTTTCAGGACGAATAGCAACTGTAATCATAGGTGGCTTAGTACAAGCTGTACCTATCCAGCCTACAGTAAATACATTATCCCTTCCTTCAGAATTTCTACTAGTTATCATCACTGCTGGAACAGGATTTAGCATAATACTACCCTTAAAAGTAGTTTTAGCCATAATATCACATCACTTTCTAATTTTAACATAAACCTGATATAAATAAACTTAATTATTTTTGTCTCATATGTATTATATAGCAAGTTGGGTATATTTATCAAAAATAATAACCATCTAAGCTATAGATATTTATTATAGTACAATAATTTAAATTAATCTTTAATTTTAATTACCCGTTTTAGTAGGTGTAAGAAATTTCGGGGAGTTTTAAGTGTAAACAGTGTGTTTTTATTCATAACTTTATATTATAATATAAATATAGGGAAATTCTTAACTTATATAAGGAGAATTTAGCTTCAATCAGTTAGGCTAAAATAACAAGACATATTGACCTATAAAAAAATTTGATATATAATTAACTTGAACGTAGTTCAAACAAGGAGTAGATATAATGAATAGGTTCTCAGAAAACCCAAGAGAGATTATACTTAAAGGAGCAAAAGAAATTGCCTTAGAGAATGGAATTGCAGCAATAAATATAAGAGCTGTAGCCAGTAGATGTAAAATTTCAGTAGGTACAGTTTATAATTCATTCTCCACAAAAAGTGAATTAGTGTTATCGGTTGTTGAAGATTTTTGGAGAGAAGCCTTTACTGATTTTCATACATGTTTAATGGGTGAAAAAAATATTTTTGAAAAGATAGAGCTATTATATAATAATATTTTTGTTTACTTAGATAAATTTCAAGAAAATTGGATAGATCAGTTATCTTTATTAAGTAGTAGTGAAAAATCTCTAGGAAGAAAAAAAGAACACGAATTTTTTAAAAAAGTTAGTGAAAGTATAGTTAATCTCTTAGATTCAGAAGATAATATTAGTGATGAAACTTGGACAGACAATTTAACTAAGGAAAAAGTGGCTAAATTTATTTTTAGCAACATGTTAGTTATGCTTAAAGCTAAGGAAGAGGATATAACTTTTTTTATAGAAGCATTAAAGAGAATTATTTATTTTAAATAAAGTTAAATAAAAATGCTGTATTAACTTACAGCATTTTATACACATAAATAATGAACTATGTTCAAGTAAAAATGAGAGGTGATATATTATGCAAGGGATTATGGAAACACTTTTTGATATTCTTTATCTTTCAACAGTTATAATAATGGGAATTATTATGATTAAGAAAAGTGGACAAAATAAACAATATAGATTATTTGGAATTATGGCAGTGATTTTAGGATGTGGAGATGCATTTCATCTAGTTCCAAGGGCTTATGGATTACTTACCACTGGTTTAGAAGCTAATGCTACGGCTTTAGGAGTAGGAAAACTAATTACATCTATTACAATGACTATATTTTATGTAGTGCTATATCATATTTGGAGAATTCGTTATGATGTCAAAGACAAAAAAGGCTTAACTAATATTATTTATGGATTAGCTATTGTTAGGATTATATTATGTGCATTCCCAGAAAACCAATGGTTATCATATAATGCTCCAGTTTCCTGGGGAATATATCGTAACATTCCTTTTGCATTAATAGGACTTATAATCATATGGATTTTCCATAATAAAATTAAAGAAAACAATGATAAAGGATTTAAATTTATGCCTATTGCAATAATTTTATCTTTTGGATTCTATATTCCTGTTGTACTATGGTCAAATACTTTACCGATCATAGGAATTCTTATGATACCTAAGACTTTAGCCTATGTATGGATTGTATTTATGGGATATAACGAGATGAAAAAACTCTCAAACCCGCATGGTGTAAACAACTAGTTAACTATTTAAATATTTATATAGTTCTATAGGTAAATATTAAAATCGTATCCTAGGTAAAATTTTAAATAGTTATATAAGATAAATTTTTAAAATTTTAATATTTATTATATTAAATATTTTTAAATTATAAATTCTTAAGCTGTTTGAAATAAATTATCCCTTTGAAAGACCTACTTAAAAATAAAATTTTTAAGTAGGTCTTTGCTATGGAGCTATGTAGTATAATATGTAAAAATAGTATAAAATATAGTTATTGAAATAGGTATAATAAGGAGTGATTAGGTTTATGGAATTAAGTTCAATTGATGTAGATAAAATTATAGAAGATCACTATAAGTTTTTTGAGTCAAAAAAAAGTCGTAATATAGATTTTCGTATTAATCAATTAAGAAGTTTAAAGTCTGCTATAAAAAAGTATGAATATAAAATATATGAAGCATTATATAAAGATTTAGGAAAGTGTGAGTTTGAATCTTATACTACAGAGGTAGGCTTTGTATTAAGTAGTATTAGTCACACTATAAAGAATTTAAAGAAGTGGGCAAAGAAAGAAAAGGTAAAAACGCCTTTGTACTTATTTCCTGCAAAAAGTTTTGTAATTTCTCAGCCCTATGGAACGGTTCTAATTATAGGGCCTTATAATTATCCATTTCAACTTTTGATAGAACCTTTGGTGGGAGCACTTGCTGCTGGAAATTGTGTAGTATTAAAACCATCTGAAAATGTGCCCAATTTATCAAGAGTAATTACAGAAATGATTACTGAAACCTTCCCTAAGGAATATATACGCTCAGTAGAAGGTGGAATAGAAACTAACACTTCATTGATTAATGGTACCTTTGATTACATCTTCTTTACAGGGAGTGCTCAAGTTGGGAAAATAATAATGGAAGCTGCTGCAAGAAACCTAGTTCCTGTTACTTTAGAATTAGGTGGGAAAAGTCCTGTAATTGTAGATGAAAGTGCAGATATTAGAGTGGCAGCTAAGCGTATAATTTGGGGCAAGACTATAAATGTAGGTCAAACCTGTGTAGCACCGGATTATGTAGTAGTAAATAACAAGGTGAAAGATGAATTAATTAAGGAATTAAAATTGCAAATTCAAAGCTTCTATGGTAAGGATGCTATGGAGAGTAAAGACTACGGAAGAATTGTTAATGATAGACACTTCATAAGGCTTAAAAATATATTAGATAAAGAGGCAGATAAAATAATATATGGTGGAAAAGTAAATAGAGAAAAAAGATATATTGAACCTACACTTATAGATGCTTCATGGGAAGGTGCAGCTATGTCAGAAGAGATTTTTGGACCTATTCTTCCAATTATAAGCTTTAGTAATTTAGATGAGATAATAGGGGAAATTAAGAAACTATCAAAGCCATTAGCTCTGTATTTATTTGCTGAAAACTATGAAGTAGAGAAAAAGGTTTTGGAAGAAATTTCTTCAGGTGGAGCTTGTATAAATGACACAATAACTCATTTAGCTAATCCGGAGTTACCTTTTGGAGGAGTTGGAAATTCGGGTATAGGAGCTTATCATGGCAAAGAAAGCTTTAAGACATTTTCTCATAGAAGAAGCGTTGTAAGAAAAACTACTAAAATAAATATTCCAATAGTTTTTCCACCTTTTAATAATAAAAATCTAAGTAATGTAAAAAAACTTATGAAATAAATTGAATGAGATAAGGGGGATTTTTATGAAAATTTATATTTCAGTGGATATTGAAGGAATCAGTGGAGTAACTAACTGGGGATTTACTAATGAAGGTGGCTATAACTATGAAAGAGCAAGAAAGCTTATGACAGAAGAAGTAAATGCAGTCATAAGAGGAATTAAAAAAGCAGGTGCAAAAGAAATACTAGTAAATGATTCTCACGGTCCTATGACAAGTATTCTCATTGAAGAGTTAGATGAAGATGTAGTATTAATTAGTGGAAATAAAAAAATTCTTGGCATGATGGAGGGTATAAATAATACTTTTGATGCAGTTATGCTGATAGGATATCATGGAAGACATAATACTTCAGGGGTTTTAGCCCACAGTTATAATAGCTCTGTGGTATCAGAGATAAGACTAAATGGAAAAGTAGTAGGAGAGTTTGAATTTAACTCCTTATTGGCAGGATATTTTAAAGTTCCAGTGGTAATGACATCAGGAGATAACATTTTAACAAGTCAAGCTAAAGAATTTAACAAGAATATAGAAGCTGTAGAAGTTAAAAAAGCTCACAGTAGATATGTAGGTGAATGCATACAGCCAAAGAGAGTTCATAAAATGTTAGAATCATCAGCAGAAAAAGCTATTTATAATAAATTAGTAGAACCTAACATATTAGATGATGAGGTAGAGTTAGAAATAGCCTTTATGGATAGTGGTATGGCAGAAGGAACCTTATGTATTCCAGGAGTTCAGCTTATAGAACCTAACAGAATTAAGTACAAGGCAAAGGATATTATGGAAGCTTATAAAATAAGAAGTGGTCTAATTACCTTGGCTGGGGCTTGGATGCGATAACACTTAATTTAAACACATAAAACCTTAAAAAAAGTAGAAACTATTTAAGGAAAGGATGTGTTTATTATGAAGAGAAAATCAGGTTCTAACAATCCAGCTCAGAAGGGAAAAAGAAGACAAAAGCTTCATGAGAATCAAAACAATGTTGGGGATCCTCGAAATAAGCCTGAATTTAAAGATTTCAACGGAAATGAAATAAAATAGTTAAATTGTGTTTTAAGAAGCTGTCTCAGAAGTAGTTTATTTTGAGACAGCTTATTTTATTGCATTTATATATTCTCGGGGTGATTTGTGAAAGAGCTTTTTAAAGCTACGTAGAAAACTAGAGTAATCCTTAAATCCACAGAGGGAACTAACCTTAGTTACAGGCTCACCAGATTTTATAAGTTCTTGAGCCATAAATAATCTCTTCTGAATTATATAGTTATGAAGAGTATACCCAGTTTCATTTTTGAATTTATGCATTAAATAATATTTACTTATAAAGAATTCCTTACATATAAGTTCAATGGATAGATCTTGTGATAGGTTATTGTTTATATATTTTAAAATCTCTTCAATTTGTTTATCGTATTTTAAAGAATCCTTAGTAGTAATATAAGTTTTATCAAGATAAAGTCTGTTAAGATATATAATTAGTTGAATAAAGAGGGAGTTACCTAAAAGTTTACTTCCAAAATCTTGAGAGTTAAATGATACTTCTAAGGAAGATATGATATTTTTAAGGTTATTTTGAAATTTATCTTCAAGTCTTATTAAATTAAAACTCTTCTCTTTTGCTAGTTTAAAGCAAGTTGATAAATCGCAACCTTCATAATTATGATTTTCAATAAAACCTGAATTAGCCCAAATAATTATACGTTCATAGGTCTCATTAGAATCGATAATAGGCTTGTGCACATCATGATTGTTTACAAGTAGAATATCCCAAGGCTTTAAATAATAAGCCTTCCCTTCAATTAAATAAGTAACTTTTCCAGATAAAAAGATTATTATTTTATTAAAGTCATGATAATGAAACTCGAATTCTTGATTTTTTTTGTCCTTTATATGAAAAAGCTGAAAGTCTTTATTAAGATATCCAGATTTGTTACTTGAATATGTGTTATCCATAAAGATACCTCCAAAACTAAATATACTTCATTTATCATATTATTAAAAAAGCAGTTTTTGCAATGTTTTAAACAGTATATTCAATATTTATTGTACATAGTGTTGAATATAATAAGATTATAACATATATGAAAATTAAATTACTAATTATATTATTTTATTTAAGGAGGAGGAAAAATGGAGATTTTAAAAAATTATAAGTCCTCGATATTTTTAATAATTTCAGTTATTATAGGTGGAGTTATAGGGTTGATCATGGGAGAAAGGGCAAGTATTTTTGCACCACTGGGAACAATATTTCTAAATTTAATATTTACAATACTGATACCATTAGTATTCTTTAGTATTTCATCGGCTATTGCTAATATGGATAGCTCAAAAAAATTAGGAAAGATACTTGGAATTACAATAGTAGTATTTGTATGTACGGCTATTATATCAGGAATAATAGGGGTAACTAGTTTCAAAATTTTTAATCCTGCACAGGGACTAAATTCGTCTATGTTTACAGAGTTAATGAATAGTGCTCAAGTTGTACCTAGGGAGCAAGTAGGATTTTTAGAAAAAATAGTTTCTAGTATTACTGTAGGGGATTTTTCACAGTTGTTATCTAGAAGTAATTTATTGGCACTTATAATATTTTCTATGCTTATAGGTTTTGGAACTATGTTAGCAAAAGAAGAAGGAAAGGAGTTTTCTAATTTTTTAAGTAGTGGCGCTATAGTAGTAAATAAGGTGATAAATATAATAATGTATTATGCTCCAATAGGATTAGCAGCATATTTTGCCAACGTAGTTGGTCAATTAGGAAGTCAAATATTAAGTGGATATGCAAAGGTATTTGTACTGTATTTGATAGTATCTATAGTATATTTTATTATATTCTTTACTCTCTATGCCTATATAGCAGGGGGTAAAGAAGGTATAAAAGCTTTCTGGAGAAATTCCACAGGACCATCAGTGACAGCATTAGCTACATGTTCTAGTGCAGCCTGTATTCCAGTAAATATTCAGGCAGCTAAAAATATGGGAGTATCTAGTTCCTTAGCTAATATAGTTATGCCTTTAGGTGTAAATATCCATAAGGATGGTTCAGTGATAGGTGGAATATATAAGATAATGTTTTTATTTGCGATATTCGGAAGAGACATTAATAGCTTGGGAACTTTAACTATTATTTTCATGGTGGGATTACTAGTAGGAGCTGTTGTTGGTGCTATACCAGTAGGTGGTTCCATTGGCGAGATGCTAATATTAAGTATATTTGGATTTCCTCCAGAAGCTTTAGCAATAATGTTAGTTATTGCAACTATAATTGATGCGCCCGCAACCTTATTAAATTCTGCAGGTAACACGGTTTGTACCATGGTAATATCTAAATTTACAGAAAAGAAAAGGATTTAAAATAAAATTTATAATAAAAGTACAGATATAAATTTTGCATATAGAAATAAGGCTATCTCAACTGACTGAAATAGCCTTATTTTTATTCAATCTTATTGATAATATTTTATTAATTAGATTATTTAATTACAAATTTTACTGATTAGTTGATAAAAAATATTTATAAATTCAAAAAAATAGTTAATTTATAGAATAATATAAGATTAAATGTTTTATTACAATAATTTAAATAATATCCATATAATGTTATAATTATTTATAAAATATTGTAAGGGGGGCAGTTAATTGGGAAAGAAAAAAAATAAACTTTTAAGCCTAATTAGTGCATTATTATTCTTAGTAACTTATATTGTTATGCCAAGTATAAGTGTTTATGCAGTAGAAATAGCTATTAATAATAATGAAGATACAACAATACTCCTTTCAGAAGGTTTTACAGGAGCTAGAAAGAATGTAAAACCAGAAGGAGAAGGATGGACAATTACAAGAAATGGGGAAAAAGCTACTGTACTAGATGGATATGACACAAATGGGAATTATGGTAAAACAAAACCTTCACTAGGATTTGGACGATTGAGTGGAAGTAGTACTGAAACTTTAGAAACACCAGTATTCAATTTACCTTCAACAGGAACTTTGAGTTTTTGGTATAAGGGGCAAGTTGGAAATGGTCCGATAACTTCAACTTTAAAATTAGAAGTTAAAGTTAATGAAGTGTGGCAAGAGATAAAAGGACCAGATATTACAGTTACGAGTGAAAGTACCTTTTCAGTTTCTTTAGAAAAGGGAGTTACAGCTATAAGATTTACTTTCAATAAAGCATCAGGTAACTTAGCTATAGATGATATAGAAATTTCTTGTATTGGAGGAGGAACTACAGATCCAGGAGAACCACCAATAGATCCACCAACTTCAGAGGTCATAACTATATCATCTGCTAGAGATTTAACTAATGGGGTTGAAGCTGTAGTTAGGGGAATAGTTTCCTTTAATGATAGAAATAAAACCCTTCATATTCAAGATGCTACAGGTGCAATTGCAATATCAAATAACTCCACTAAGATAGATTTAAGTGCTGCAGTTAATGGAGCCTTAGTTGAAGTTAAAGGTACCAGAGATACCTTTAAAGGATTAGCTCAACTTCAGGCTAGCGATATTAAGGTTATATCTAATAGTGGTATGCCAACTGCAGAAATTTATACTATAAAAGAGTTATTAACAGGAAAGCATGACTCAAAATATGTGGAAATAACTAATGCAGTTATAGATGTTGCAGCTAAGACCTTAACTCAAGGAGAAGATAAGTTAGACATATACTATGTACCTTCTGATATAAATGTAGTTACTGGTGACTTAGTTAATGTTAAAGGAACTATGGGGAAATACAACACAACTGTACAAATATATGGTTCATCTTGTACATTTACAAAGGTAGAAGCTCCTGACACTGAAGGGCCTATAATAAAACATGAACCAATTCTTAAAGCATCAATAGAGGAAGATTTCAAAATAACAGCTTCTATTGAAGATAATAAAGAAGTTAAAAGTGCAATGTTAAACTATAGAGTTAAGGGAGAAGAAGTCTTTAAGGCTATAAATATGACTAAAGATGAACAAGGAAATTACATGGCATTAATATCTAAAGAAGAACTGAAATTGATGGGTATAGAATATTATCTTGTGGCTGAGGATGGAACTAATATTACAAGAATTCCACAAGAAGGAGTATTTAATGTAGAAGTAACTAATGAAGATATAGTTGGACCAGAAATATATGATTTAGTGCCAGACAGTGGTGTAGGTATTGGAGATGTAGCAAGACCCGAAATAAAGGCTTCAATAAAAGATAGGACAGGAGTAGATAAAAATTCTATTAAAATATTCTTTGATGGTGAAGATGTAACTTCAAAAGCTACAATAACTTCAACATCTATTCTATACAAACCAACTACTGATTTAGACGATGGAAGTCACAGAGTAAAGATTGAAGCTAAAGATACTTTGGGGAATTATTCAAGTAAAGAATGGACTTTCAAAAAAGGTAAGTTAAGTCACTACTTCGGGCAACTTCATTCACATACTAATATTTCAGATGGAACAGGTTCTTTAGATGAAGCTTATTCTTGGGCTAAGAATCATGGAGCTGACTATTATGCAGTAACAGATCACTCAAATTGGTTTGATAATGATACAGCAGCTTCCTTAGCAGACGGTTCAGCTAGCAAAGCTTGGACAAATGCTCAGTTTACAGCGGATAAATATGATAAAGAAGATGATTTTACAGCTATATATGGATATGAAATGACTTGGTCAGGTTCTACTGGAGGGTGGGGTCATATAAATACATTTAATACACCAGGATTTGAAACCAGATCAAATAAGGCCATGGATTTACAAAACTATTACAATACATTGCAAACACAACCACAGTCAATTTCTCAATTAAATCATCCAGGTAAGACTTTTGGGGATTTTGCAGACTTTGGTTATTATAGTGAGGCTACAGACAAGGTTGTAAACTTAGTGGAAGTTGGTAATGGTGAGGGGCCAATAAGAGGTTCAGGTTATTTTCCAAGTTATGAATATTATACAAGAGCTCTTGATAAAGGATGGCATGTTGCACCAACTAATAACCAAGATAATCATAAGGGCAAGTGGTTTACAGCTAATAATGCAAGAACAGTAATTATAGCCACAGATAACTCTAGAGGAGATATATATGATTCTATAAGAAATTTAAATGTATATGCTTCAGAAGATGAGAATATGATTGTTGATTACACAGTAAATGGTAGTCTAATGGGAAGTTCCTTAGGTGAAGTAGATAAACTAAATTTTAAAGTTAATATAACTGATGATGAGACTATAAAGAAAGTATCAGTTATTTCTAATGGTGGAGTTGAGGTTGTATCTAAAGAATTTAATTCTAAAAATGTAGACTGGCAGTTTGAATTGTCTCCAGAATATACCTACTACTATTTAAAGATAGTGCAGGGTGATCAGGATATAGCTGTTACAGCACCAGTATGGGTTGGTGATAGTAGTAACTTTGGTTTAACTACAGTTACTGTAGACAATGAAATAACTTTACCTAATGAAAAGGTTCAAGTTTCTGTAGGAGTTTACAATAATGAAGCTAAGGCTTTAAAAGATGCTAAGGTGGAGTTCTTTGCAAATGAAATTAAAACAGAAAATAAAGTAGGTGAAAAAGTTATTCCTTTAGTGGAAGGAACTAAAACCGAAAATGTTCAAATAGATTGGATACCTACTAAACAAGGTGAATATACAATTTATGCTAAAGCAACAATAAATCATGAAGGCAGTGAAAAAGTATTTACTAATAGTGTAAAGGTCAAAGTTAGAAATCCAGAAAACACTTATAGAGTTGTAATAGATGGTGCTCACGTAAATCAATATGTAAGTGGAAATTATGCAGGAAAATATACAGCACTTAAGAATTTGTTACAACAGAGAAATACAATACTTTCTTTAAATAAAGAGACAATAACTGCAGATACTCTCAAGGGAGTAGATTTATTTATTCTTACAAACCCACAGAGTATTGATAAGTCAGAATATAACTTAACTAAGAGTAAGTTAGAGACAAGTGAGATAAAGGCTATTGCTGATTATGTAAAGGCTGGAGGAAATATAATAATAACTACTATTGCTGACTATAAGGATGGTGAAGGTGAATATAGCAATGATAGGCAGCTTAATCCATTACTTGAAGCTATAGGAACAGAACTTAGAATAAATGATGACCAAGTTATTGATAATACTACTAATGGTGGTCAACCTTATAGATTATACTTTAATAAATACAGTTCACCATTATACAATTTAGTATCTGGTATCGAAGATGGAAAAGAGCAATATAGCTTCTATAGTGGAGCTTCAGTTGTCCTTTCAGATGGAGCAAAGGGAGAGAAGGTAGATTTCTTAGTAAAGGGTTATGAAACTACAACTACTAGCGATGCGGATAATGCTAAAGATAACGTACCAGTAGCACAAGGAAAGGTATCAGTTATTGGAGCAGAAGAGCTAAGTAATGGTGGTAAGGTAGTAGTAGCTGGTAATACATTTTTCTCAGATTTTGAAACAGATGGGCAAAATGCAATATCTTACTCAAATATTAAAATAGTAAAAAATATTATGGGTTGGATGATGCCAGAGAAGATAGCTGAAAAAGTAAATATCAAAGATGTTAGAATAGATGCAAATAAGGACAATGTACCTGATTTACTAGGAGAAGAGTTTACTATAGAAGGTATAGTAACTTCTCAGTCAGAGGCAGTAACTCCTAAAAATTCCTTCTTTGAAGTAGTGTATATAGAAGATGAAACAGGCGGTATCTGTATATTTGGTGTATCTAAAACTCCATTAAGGGTTGGACAAAAAATTAGAGTTACAGGTACAGTAGATGCATATCAGGGTGAATTTGAAATTCAAGTTAAGGATGAAGATGCTCAAATTCAAATTATTGATGAAAACCCAGTTGATATATCTCCAGTAAAGCTTTCTACAGGAAATAGTATGATAGCTGAGAATGGTGGTAAGCTTATTCAGGTGCAAGGTAAGGTAGTTAGAATGGATAAATCTAATTTATATATTAACGATGGCACTGGAGAATCAAGGATATATGTAGAAGGATATATATGGGATGGAAAAGATGAGAGTACAAAGGGAATATGGGATAAAAATATTAAAGTTGGAGATACAGTATCAGCTATTGGACTTGGTTCAATGGATCCTGAAGGAGCAAGACTTAGAGTTAGAAATACTGGAGAAATAATATTAATTCCAAGTGAAGAAACCAATGAAAAACCAGTGATTAATGGAGCTGAAAATATAACAATAAAGGTTGGAGATAGCTTTGATCCTAAATCAGGGGTAATTGCTACTGATAAAGAGGATGGAGATATAACTTCAAAAATAGTAATTACAGGTTCAGTAGATACAAGTAAGGCTGGAGAGTATGTTTTAACCTATAGCATAACTGATAGCTTTGGAAATAATACTACTATGACAAGAAAGGTAACTGTAATAGGTAAAGAAACACCAGGTAAAGATGATAACGAAAAACCAGAAAATCCAAGTAAGCCTAATAAACCAAACAAACCAAATAATTCAGGAAACAATAATTCAAACTTACCTCAAACAGGAGGAGATAGTTCTTCAATAGTACTAATAGTTATAGCTGTTTTAGTAATTGGAGGAGGAGTAACTCTATTATTTAAGAGAAAAAACAAAGGAGAGAATACAGAGCAGAGTAAAAAATAAAATTAGACATTGAATTTAGGGGCTGACTCAAAGTAAGTTTGAAACAGCCCCTTACAATAAAATAGGTGAGAGGAGGGTTATTAATGAATATAAATAAATACAAGAAGGATATTATAACAATAACAGTAACCGTTATATTAGGAATATTAATTGTTTTTTCATCTAAACTAATATTTACTAATGGATTTTTGTTGGACAAGCTAAGTGCTGGCGTAGAATATTATGAAGCAGAAATAGTAAATGTACTTAAAGAAAATTTGCAAGATGATAAGTATATAGAGGAAATAGAACTAGGATATCAACAGGTATCAGTAAAAATATTAAATGGCCCTTATGTGGAAAATCAATATGAAATAACTAATAATGTAAGTAGACTATATAATACTGTAGTAAAAAAAGGTGACAAGGTAATAGTTGCCATGTACTTCATGGACAATAAGCTTAATGATGTGGCTATATCTAGCTTTAAGAGAAGCACTTCTTTATCTATTATGGTTATTTTATTTTTACTAGTAATATTATTGGTTGGAGGATTTAAAGGTTTAAAATCTATAGTAGCATTACTATTTACAATGATTTGCGTAATATTTTTGATGGTACCATTAATGCTAAGAGGTGTAAGTCCTATAATATCAGCTATAATAATAGCTATAATAAGTACATCAATTACCTTAGTGCTAGTATCAGGAACAAATAAGAAAACATTGTCAGCCATCTTAGGAACTTTAATAGGAGTTTTAATAGCAGGAATACTTGCCTACATATTTGGTGAAACCACAAATCTCTCAGGAATAAACATGTCAGAGGTAGAAAGTATAATGTATATAGCAGAAACGACTAATCTAAAAATAAAGGGTATATTTTTTGCAGGGATTCTTGTGTCTGCATTGGGAGCGGTTATGGATGTAGCTATGTCAATATCCTCATCTATATTTGAAATAAGTTCCATAGATAAGACTATGAGTATAAAAGCATTATTTAAAAGTGGTATGAATATTGGTAAAGATATAATAGGAACTATGGCTAATACTTTAATTTTAGCATTTGCAGGAGGAGCTATAAACATACTTATTTTATTATACTCTTCTAGTATGACAACTAATAGGTTACTGAATTTAGATATCCTTGGCACCGAACTGATTCAAGGGTTATCAGGAACTATAGGAATAATTCTAACTGTACCAGCAACAGCAATTATGGCAGCATATCTATGTAAGGCATCTTCAAAAAATAAGTAAGTCAGAATACTCGTCTATTTTGTGTTATACTGCGTCAACAGAACCCTTAGATAGTGCTACTATCTAAGGAACCTGTTTCCTTGTCTAACTCAAAATATACTTCCCATCTTTGACTTATTATTTATTTTTAGGTGCCTAAGAAAAAAATAAAATAGCTATATAGCTACATGAGTAATTCTTATATAAAGGTATCATACTAAGTAGTATTAGTATAAAAAATAGTAGATATTAAAAGGAGAGGACTTTTATGCCTTATATAAACTTTAAAGAAGAAGTGTTTAAAGGAAAAGAAGAGCTATATAAAAGAATAGAAAATAATAAGAAACTATTTAGTGAAATAAAAAATAATAAGAACAAAATTAGCATCCAACAAGATGAAAAGTATAGTTTTAGAATCATTAAAGATAGAACTATAAATAATTCTAAAACTGAAAATGAGGGGGATTTTTTAGAGATTACTGATAAAAGTATCGTATGTACTGAGTTTATAAAGTGTAAATTTTATAATATAAAATTTAAAAATTGCACATTTATGGCCTGTAGGTTCATAGAATGTGACTTTGGGGGTGGAGGAGTAATTTTTGAGAACTGTACTATGATTTTAGAAGAAATTAATAATGTACCATCACTAAATAAAAAGGATAATCTATCTTGTAGTTTTGAAAAATGTAAATTATACTGTAAATTTTTAAGCTCTAATATCACTTATTTAATAATTGATGAATGTGAACTTAAAGATACATCTTTTGAACTTACAGATATGACTAGTGCTATAATTATAAATTCTTATATGAAAAGAATTAATTTAATGGATGTGGATTTATCAGGAGGGAAAATAATATCAACTTACATTGAGGATTTAGAATTTAATGATAAATTAAAAAGCAAACTAGATCCAAAAACTTTTTTTGATAAAATTCAACCAAAGAAAAAAACAAAGACAGAGTATGAAGGAATATATACTGTATATGAAACTATTGCTGATAAATATAATGAAAATAATTTGAAGAATAACTTTGGAGAATACTATTATCTTTGTAAGAATATGCAAAGAAAAAGTTTGAAAAAACTATTACCCAAAACAATATCTTATATTTATTGGTTTACATGTGGATATGGAGAACGAATATTATATCCATTAATAAGCTCTTTAGTTTTAATATTAATTTTTGCAACTATGTATTTGATCTTGGGATATAACTCACAAAATCAAATAATTAGCTACTGGTGGAGTATAGGATTACCAAAAAACTTTAATGAATTTCTAAGTCAAGTAAATCAATGTATAAATATAAGTGTTGAGGTATTTACAGGACTAGGATCTGATAATGAAACGCCAATACCGGCTTCTTTTATAGTAGCTAATACTGAGATGATAGTTGGAGTAATTATGATGGGGGTTGGAATAGGTACCTTAACAAGAAAATTAGTAAGATAAATAAAAATTTAGTTGCGTAACAAAAGTTACAGACCTATTATAGAAATCTAGTTATAATTAAGCTATATTAAATATAGTTTAATTTAAATTTGGTGTTAAAATTAAACAAAAGATAAGTGTGATAAAAAATATAATTTTGAAAAATATGATAAATTAGATTAAATAATAGGTTTAGGAGGATTTGTTATGAAGAGAAAAATAATTAAGATCCATGAGGAAAAGTGTAATGGCTGCGGATTATGTGTTACGGCTTGTCATGAAAAAGCTATAGAATTAGTCGATGGAAAGGCAAAACTTGTTAGCGATATATATTGTGATGGATTAGGAGATTGCTTACCCAATTGTCCTACAGCAGCTATAGAGATTATAGAAAGAGAAGCGGATGAATATGATGATGATGCAGTAAAGGCAAGAATTTTAGAATTAGATAATAAGTCTAAAGAGATTAAAGATATAAATATTGGTGGGGAAGAAAAGTTGCCATGTGGATGTCCTGGAACAATGGCTAAAACTATTGAAAGAAAACCAATAATCACTATGGAAACTATGCCTAAAAAAAGAGAGAATACTACTGAAAACAACTCTGAGCTTATGCAATGGCCAGTGCAATTGAACTTAATAAATACTAGTGCGCCATATCTAAAGGATGCTAACTTATTAGTAGCAGCAGATTGTACAGCTTATGCTTACGGAAATTTCCATAGAGACTTTATGAAGGATAAAGTTACAGTAATAGGATGTCCAAAACTTGATGACAATGAACATTATAAGAATAAATTAACTGAAATACTTAAGAAGAACAATATAAAGAGTATAACTGTAGTTAGAATGGAAGTGCCATGCTGCTCAGGAATAGTAGCTTCAGTTAAAAGTGCCATGCTTCAAGCACAAATAATAGTTCCTTACAAAGAAGTAACCATTGGAACTAATGGTGATATAATAGAGTGATAATTGAATATATTTTAAGTGTGGAGCTATCTATAAATTTGTTAACTTAATAGATTTATAGATAGCTTTTATTATTGCATAAATATTTATAAATTTTAAAGAGGGGTAATAGAAAATTAATGGATTAAAAAGATAATATAATGTATAGTAAATGTAAAGATGAAAAAATCCATAGGGAGGAAATAAGTACCTATGTCAAATTCAATAATAACAAAAAAAGCATTAGCTAAATCTTTGAAGGAATTAATGAATTCTATACCGTTAAATAAGATAGCTGTTAAAGAGATAGTTAATAACTGTGGATTAAATAGACAAACATTTTACTATCATTTTCAAGATATATACAATCTACTGGAATGGATTTATGAAACAGAAGCCGTAGAAAGCATATCACAATACAGAAGTTATAACACCTGGACTGACGGATTTCAAAAGATTTTCAACTATATAGAAAGCAATAGAAGATTTTGCATGAATACTTTAAATTCTTTAGGAAAGAATCACCTAGATTCATATCTTTACACAGTTACTTATGATTTAATTATTGGAGTAGTTAATGAAGTTTCTCAGAATATGAGAGCTACAGAAGACAATAAAAAGTTTATTGCAAATTTTTATACTTTAGCATTTACAGGTTTGGTAATTCAGTGGATGAATGGTGGAATGAAGGAAGATTCTCATAAGATTATTGAAAAGTTAAGTGAATTAGTAGAGGGTAACTTTATGAGAGCTTTAGAGAGATATGAAAAGGATGCATAATAAATATATCCATCATGCATCCTTTAAAACTTATATATTCTTTAAAGTATTAGTGTAATTATAAAATATTTCATATAACTATGATTTAAAAGTTACTTTAGTTTATTACCATTTTCATCAATGTAAAACCACTGATTATCTAATTTTACAGATATGGGGGCTATATCCCCGAAGGAAGGAGTGATTTCATCATATATGATATCTGTAAACTTATTAGAGGATTTATTATAAAGCCCCCATTTATTATCTTTACTTACTAAAAAGATATTTTCAGTGTAGGGGTCAATAATATTATATTCGCATTTTAAAATTTCTTTTTGGGTTTTATCTATAAGCCCCCATTTACCATTTAGGCATACTTGAAATATATTTCTAGATGAATCAATATTATAAACCTCATCATAAATAGGAGGAACTACCTCAATTCCATTAGAAGCTAAGATACCACATTTGCTTGACTTATAAATGGTAGCAAAGCCATCATAGAATGGATAAATTTCAGTATAGTCTGTGTTAAGTATAATTTCACCTTGTTTATTTATAAATACATTCTTACGTTTACCATCTTCATCTACATAGCTAGCAGCAAACATATTATCTCCTGAACCTAATTCTATGTATTCAAACTTAGGTTCAAAGAGCAATTCTCCTTTAGTATTCATAAGAGCAACCTTGTTATCTAAGGAAGCTACCAAAATATCACTTTCCCAAAAGGAGTTTATATAATCATATTTAAATGGAATTACAACATCACCATTCTTGTCTATACATCCAGTCTTACCATCAAGATATACTGTAGCTAGTCCATTAATAAATGAATCAGCCCCATCGTAAATAGGTTTAATTATCATTTTATCTTTAGTATTTATATAACCAAACTTTCCATCTATATCTACAGGAGCTAAATCATCATTGAAGCTTAAGTAATAAGAATATTTAGGTTCTACTATAGTTTTACTTTCTAGATTTACAAAACCAAATTTTCCATTACTTTCAAGATGAACTATAGAATTGTTAGGCATTATGGCAGTATACTTGGGCTCTACCTTTAAATTAGTATTTAAAACTATAAAGCCTTGGTAATTGTTTTCTGTTATAATGGCTATATTTTCCTCTCCACAATTATATATTGAAATTGGGGTTTCAGATACGAAATCAACTACTATATTGTTTTTAAAGTCTATACAACCATACTTACTGTTCTTTTTAACAGAAATGAGAGTATCAGATATAATAGTAGCTTCTTCATAATCAAAAGGAATTATCACATTATTTTTTTTATCAATAGCACCCCAAAATCCATCTTTTTTTACAGGGGCTATATTGTTATAAAATGAATGTGTTTCGTCATAGGTTGGAGTTATAACTAGATTTTCTTCTGTATCAATAAATCCCCAAAGACCTCTAAGTTTAACTGCTGCTAGGCCATCAGTGAAAGAGGAGGCTTCTTCATATTTATTATTGTTATTACAACCACTTAGAACAACACAGAAAATTAATAATACTATTAATAGAATTTTGTTTAAAATCTTCATATGTCCTCCTTTTAAAATATTATTTACTATATTTTAACATTATATTTTCTATAGATATACAAGATTTGGCAAAAAAATAAAAAATGCAGTATTATGTAAAATACCGCATTTTGGCTATATATTAGATGTAAATCTATTTTCTTTTATTAGATATTTCAATGTTTACTTTTCTTTTACCAAACATTTTTCCTTTAGAATTCTCTAATATTATATTTACAAGATTGCTAGGTACATCAACAAAGGAGAACTTATCAAGGATATCAATTCTTCCAATTTCTTTACCTTTAACACCGGCAGTGTTATCTAAAAATTCAATAACATCTTTAGCTCTGGCCTTGTCGAGCTTACCTATAGATAAGAATAATCTTGTTGTATCATCTACATCTACAGACTCTTCAGCATAGTTACAATTTAATTCTTTATCAAACATTAGTTTTAGTAAAGAAGCAGTAACATCTTCAGCACCATACTCATTTATTAGCTCTTTAGCCATAGGTAAGAATGTATTGTATGAGTCTTCTTGTAATACATTCCCAATGTTTTCTATTAAACTTCCAGATTTAGCAGAGAATATATCAGCTAAAGTAGGAATGTCTTTTTTTACTATTTTACTTTTAGTATGATTTTCTATTTGTCTTATAAAAGAAACTTCTTTTCTTGAAGCAAAGCTATAAGCAATACCTTCTTTATTAGCTCTTCCAGTTCTTCCTATTCTATGCACATAAGATTCTATATCTTGTGGCAAGTCATAGTTAATAACATGAGTAACATCTTCAACATCAATTCCACGAGCTGCAACATCAGTAGCTACAAGAAAATGTAGTTGTCCGCTCTTGAATTTAGCTAATGTGTTCATTCTTTGGCTTTGTTTCATATCTCCGTGCATACCTTCAACACTATAGCCTTTACCATGTAAAGCATCAACTAATTCATCTACACCTTTTTTAGTTTTACAGAACATTATTGTTGTAGTTGGATTATCTACGTCTAAAATTCTACAAAGTGAATCAAATTTATTAGATGAGTTAACTAAAAAGTATGATTGTTGTATTTTGGATACAGTCATGGATTTTTTAGCTATTACAATATGTTGAGCATCAGGTTTCATGTAATTTTTAGATAGGTTTTTTATTGGTCTTGGCATTGTAGCAGAGAATAAAAGCGTTTGTCTTTCCTCATTTAAGTTAGATAGGATACTTTCAATATCCTCAATAAATCCCATGTTTAACATTTCGTCAGCTTCGTCTAAAACTAAGAATTTAACATTTTGAAGTTTTAATGTTCTTCTATTAATGTGATCTAATATTCTTCCAGGAGTTCCAACTACAATATCTACTCCTCTTTTTAGAGCAGCAAGTTGTCTGTCAAAGGATTGACCACCATAGATTGGTAGGATTTTATACTTTTCATACTTACACAATTTCAAAAGTTCTTCGCTAACCTGAATAGCTAATTCTCTTGTTGGAGCTAATATTAAGGTTTGGATAGCTCCACCCTTAGGACCCATGTTGCTAAGAATAGGTGCTCCGAAGGCAAGGGTTTTACCAGTTCCTGTTTGCGCTTGACCTATTATATCGTAACCTTGTAAACTTACAGGAATGCTTTTCTCTTGTATATCACTAGGATTTTCAAAGTTTAAGTCATTTATAGACTTTAATATGGAATCCTTAAGTCCAAGTTCTTCAAATTTAGTTTTTATCATTCATATTCCTCTTCTCTTTTTTCTTTAAATACATCTAATAGTAACACAGTAAATCCATAATAGCAATTGTAAACTGAAATTTTATCTCTAAGTATTTATCCCTAAGTATAATGAAATAAATAAAAATTATGCAGGTGGAAATATAAAACTCTATTACATTTATAGAAAATCATATATTATATTATGTGTAGATATAATTAGAATTATAGGTATAATTATATATAGATATTTTAAATTAAGGAGAATATATGAAAAAATTTTTATTTGATACAATGGAAACATATTTGGAAAATGGACTTAGGTTAATAACTATAAAAAAAGAAACCCAAATAGCTTCTTTAAATATCGGAGTTATGGTTGGAGCTGTTTGTGAAGAAAATCAAGAACGTGGTATATCTCATTTTATAGAGCATATGCTTTTTAAGGGAACTGTAAATAGAGATAATGAAAAATTAAATAGTGATTTAGAAAATTTAGGTGGAGAGTATAATGCTTATACAGATTATATGTCCACTGTTTTTAATACTACTACTTTAAACGAAGAATTAGATGTAAGTTTAGAATTGATTAGTGACTTACTTCAACATCCTACTTTTTTAGAGGAACACATTGAGAAGGAAAGAGGAGTAATATTAGCAGAATTAAGAAGTGGTAAGGATGATGTAGAAGATTTATCTTTTCAAAAAATAAATGATATGGCATTTACTCATAGTCCATTAAAAGTTGATGTAATAGGAAAAGAAGAGATTGTAAAGTCAATTAGTAGAGAAGATTTGATAAGATATTATAATAATCACTATGTTTCTAATAATACAGTGATAACAGCGGTATCATCTTATGAACATGAATATGTAATAGAGTTAGTTAAAAAATATTTTAGTCAGTGGAAAAGAAAAAAAGTAAGTAAGCCTATTTTAAATTTTGAAAAAAATAAAGACAAAATTAAGATTACGCATAGAGATAATATGGAGCAGAGTACAATAATATATTTATATACATTTAATGATCTAACTAAGAAGGAAGAGTTAGCTTTAAGAATATTAAATCACAAGTTTGGAGAGAGTTCTAATTCTATATTATTTAGAGAACTTAGAGAAGATAGGGGACTTGCTTATGATATTTATACAAGTCTTGACTTAACAAACAACTTGAAAACTTTATATATCTATGCAGCAGTAGCACCAGAGGATGTTGATGCAACTATAGAAACCATAAATAATTGTATAGAAAAAATTAAAGAGGAAATAATTGTATTTGATGGTAATACTATAAATTTAATGAAAAAGGTGTTTAAGACTGCTATAGCTTCTACTTTAGAGGATTCAACAGATTTAGGAAATTATGTAGTACATCAGGCTATGGAAGAGGATAATTTATATCAATTTAATGAAGATATGGAGAATTTGAATTATATAGTAGCTCAAGATTTATATGAAGTAGCTAAGAAGGTACTAAATAAGCCTACAATTCATGTGCTTCTATGTGATAGGGAGTAAGGTATAAAATTTCTATAGATGATGGGAAGGAAGAACAGTGAGTAAAATAATTACTAAGATTGAAGCCCAAAAGAAAAAGGATAACAGAGTAAATATATTTATAAATGGTGAATTTGCCTTTGGATGTAGCAGTGAGTTAGTATATTATCATAATTTATCTAAGGGAAAAGAAATTAATATTGAAGACCTAAAGAAAGTTATAGGTGAAGATAATTTTCTTACAGCAAAGACAAAGGCTTTAAAGTATATTGAGAGAGCTCTAAAGAGTGAGTTTCAAGTGAGAGAATTTCTACAAAGGAAAGAATATGAAGATAGTGTCATAGACAGAGTTTTGGAATTTCTAAAGGCATATAAATTTATTGATGACGAATATTATGCAAAAGCTTTTGTAACACAAAATATTAGAATAGAAGGCAAAGGAAACATTAGATATAAACTTATAAAAAAGGGTATATCTGAGGAAATGATAAATAACATACTAAATGAAATTTCTTCTAAGGATGAAGAAACAGTGGCTTTAAAGCTAGCAGAAAAAAAACTTAAAGTGCTATGTAAAAATGAAGGCAATATAGTAAAAATAAAAAGTAAACTTAATACTTTTTTAATATCTAAGGGATATAATTTTGATACTATTAAATCAGTAGTAAATAAATTAGAAATCAAGGAAAAAGAAAATATAGAGGTCTTTAGGTCAGATGGTTATAATCAGGTTAAGGAAAATCAATGGGATGAACTTCTCAGTATTGCAGAGAAAAGATATGAACGCCTTAGCAAGTCAGAAGAGGATGCAATTAAAATAAAGAAAAAATTACAGGATTTCCTTTTAAGAAAGGGTTATAATTACAGCGATATCAAAACTGTATTAAACAAGATTATTAAAGGTGAAGATCCCTATTATTAAATCTAGAAGAAAATCTAACAGGAGAGAAAAGGAGGGATAGAATGGAATTTTTAGAGGAGTATAATATAAATATTGTTTCATTAGTATTGGTTATAGCATTTGTATATCCTGTAATAATGGGCATTGTATTTAAATTGAAAAGTAAAAGCATGGTGGTTACAATTAAGGGTGTATTAACTTCTATGGCAATGGTTTGTTCAATAATACTAACTACTGTGGTGGTAAAAAATGTGTTTGCATTAGATAAGTATGGATTAGTTGAATATATATCCTCAAAGATTTCTCCATCCTTTGCTTATCTTATTACTAAATCTAAGCTATTTAATGGGATTATACTATTGTTTACATTCTTAATTATTTATCAGATATTTAAAGCCCTTATAGAATTTATTAGCAGGACTACTTTATATCCAGCTTCAGATGCCATTGATACCAGTATTAGAAATACAGGCAGAGGTACTAGAGCTTTATTAGGAGGAATGTTTCAAATTCCTAAGGCTATATGTTATATGATAATATTATCAGCACTACTTAGCTATGCATCAATTTTTTTAAATAATCCAAAGCTAGATAATAAATTAAATTCATCTACCATATATAGTTATATTAATAAAAAGATTATAGAGCCTGTTACGGATTCTGAGATAGCTAAAAGTTTCCCCAATATATTAGAGAATTCATTTAAAGTAGTAGATGAGAAAAATAATATAGTAGATGATGTAAATGGATATCTTCAAGGGGTAGTTTTTTATAATGGAGTAACATTAGATGAGGGAATAAGATCTAATGAGATCATAGATAATACTGCGTTAAGTATAACTAGTAAGTATGATAACGATTATGATAAAGCAAGATCTTTATATGAATGGATAGGGAATGCTATAATTTATGATGATGATAAGGCTACAGAAGTTATGAATAATCCCATACCTACAGAGATTAATTCTGGAGCCATAAATACTTTTAATACAGGAAAAGGTGTTTGCTTTGACTATGCATGTTTATATGTTGCAATGTGTAAAGCAAATGATATACCAGTAAGACTAATTGTAGGAGAAGGTTATAATGGAATGTCTTGGGTTAGTCACTCATGGAATGAAGTGTATATAAAGGAAATGGATAAATGGGTAAATGTGGATTCAACTTTTTATAATGCAGGGAATTATTTTGATAATGATACCTTTAATTCAGAGCATAGAAATAGAAAAATCGCAGGAGAATGGAAGTAAAAATTTAATTAAAACTTAAGTTTTAATTAGTCTTTTATATTAGATTTATATAACTTTTATATTATAAAGTTTGTATTATGAAATTAAAATAATAGTTAAATATAAAAAAACAAGCTTATATGCTTGTTTTTTTATATTTAGAAAGTATGAAACTTATGGCCTTTTCACATTCAGTATCCGTATTATCTATGGACCATGCAGTATTAAAATAATTTAGGGCCTTTTTATTTTCATCCATCATTACATGACAATAAGCAAGGTTGAAATAATATTTACTTTCTTTTCGTAGATTCAAAGCTCTATGAATAAGAGGTATTGCAGCCTTATAGTTTTTTAGTTTAATAAAACATACAGCAGAATTATAAAATGAAGGTGCTTCATATTCCTTTAACTCTGCAGATTTTTTATACATATCAATAGCATTTTTATAGTCCTTAAGTTTATATAAATCATTACCTTGTGCAAAATAATTCAAGGAAAAGACCTCCTAATTAGTACTTTATCTTAATATTTTCCATTTTGTTCTAAAATATACTATAACATTTATAAATTTATGTAAATTATATTTTGAAATTTGTATTGACAAAAGAGTTGTATTGTATATAATATTATAAAAGAGAAATATATATAATACATAATAAATTGACTGTGATGAAGAGGAGTAAGAATATGAAATATTAAGAGAGGAAAATCCATGGGCTGAAAGGTTTTCTATAGGAAGTATTTTGAAGGTAGCTTCGGAGTTGCTTTAGCGAAATTAAGTAGCTAGAGACGGTGGTTCCTCATCGTTAAAATTAAGAGAGTCTTAAAAGTAATTTTGAGAAATAAAGGTGGTAACGCGCGCTGTCGTCCTTTGGGGTGATAGCGCTTTTTTTTATTAATTTTATACTAATCTATTAAATTACCCTAGTATTAAGTATATTAATAAATGTAATGCTAATTTCTGTGTAATAGTTTAGTTAAGGTTTTGTACATTATAGCTACTAAGAACTGTAATTGTTAGAACAAGTAATCAAAAGTAAAAAATAAAAACATATAGAAGGGCAGGTAATAACAATGGATGAAAATAACAATATAGCAAAGAATTATGATCCTAAAGAGTTTGAAGAAAGACTATATAAGTGGTGGGAAGAAAGTGGATTTTTTACTCCACAAGTAGATAAAAATAAAAAGCCATATACAGTAATAATGCCACCACCGAATATCACAGGACAACTGCACCTTGGTCATGCTTTAGATAACACTCTTCAAGATATACTTATAAGAACTAAGAGAATGCAAGGGTATAGCACATTATGGCTTCCGGGAGAAGACCATGCAAGTATAGCTACTGAAGTAAGAGTTGAAAAAGCTTTACTTGCAAAAGGAATTAAAAAGAAGGAAATTGGTAGAGAGGCATTTTTAGAAAAGGTTTGGGAATGGACAGAGGAATATAGAGATAGAATTAAAACTCAACTTAAAAAAATGGGTTGTTCTGCTGATTTTACAAGAGAAGCTTTTACTATGGATGAAAATTTAAGTAAGGCTGTTAGAGAAGTTTTTGTTAAATTATACAAAGATGGTCTTATATATCAAGGAAATAGAATTACAAACTGGTGTCCTAAATGTATGACTGCTATCTCAGATGCGGAGATTGAATATGAAGAGCAAGGAGGACATTTCTGGCACATAAATTACCCTGTAATAGGTATTGATGAAGTAGTTGAAATTGCTACAACAAGGCCAGAAACTTTACTTGGAGATACTGCAGTAGCAGTTAATCCTAAGGATGAAAGATATGCTCACCTAGTTGGTAAGAAACTTAGGTTACCATTAGTGAATAGAGAAATTCAAGTTGTTGCCGATGACTATGTAGATATGGAATTTGGAACAGGTTGTGTTAAGATAACTCCAGCTCATGACCCTAATGATTATCAAGTAGGTAAGAGGCATAACTTAGATGAAGTTGTAGTTTTGGAGGAAAATGGAACTATATCTGAAGGTTATGGAAAGTATTCAGGACTTGAGAGATATGAAGCTCGAAAGCTTATTATAAAAGATTTGGAAGAACACGGATATTTAGTTAAGATTAAAGAGCATAGTCACAATGTAGGAACTCATGATAGATGTGGATGTACTATTGAGCCAATGCTTTCTAAGCAATGGTATGTAAAAATGGATACTCTTGCAGCACCAGCAATTAAGGCCGTAAAAGAAAAAGATATAAAATTCATTCCAGAAAGATTTGAAAAAATCTACTATAACTGGATGGAAAATATTCAAGATTGGTGTATTTCAAGACAATTATGGTGGGGACATAGAATTCCAGTTTGGTACTGTAAAGATTGTGGAGAGATAATAGTTGATACAGAAGCTCCAACTCATTGCAGTAAGTGTAGATCTACAAATCTAGAGCAAGATAAAGACGTTTTAGATACTTGGTTTAGTTCAGCCCTATGGCCATTCTCAACATTAGGTTGGCCTGGTGATACAGAGGATTTAAAATATTTTTATCCAACAAGTACATTGGTTACTGGTGGAGATATTATATTCTTCTGGGTTGCAAGAATGATATTCTCAGGTTTGTACAACATGGATGAAGTACCATTTAAAACAGTATTTTTCCATGGTATGGTTAGAGATGATCAAGGCAGAAAGATGTCTAAGTCTTTAGATAACGGTGTTGATCCACTAGAAGTTATAGAAAATTATGGAGCAGATGCTCTAAGATTTTCCATTGTTACTGGTAATGCTCCAGGAAGTGATATAAGATTCTATGAATCAAGAGTTGAGGCAGCAAGAAACTTTGCTAATAAGATTTGGAATGCATCAAGATTTGTTATGATGTACAATGATGAAGTTCTTATAGAGAAATATAAAGATTGTAAAAACTATTCTGTAGCCGACAGATGGATATTATCAAGACTTAACAATATAGTTAAAGAAGTTACAGAGAATATAGAAAAATATGAAATCGGTATTGCACTTCAGAAGGTTCATGACTTTATGTGGACTGAATTCTGTGATTGGTATATAGAAATTGCTAAACCATCTCTATATAGTGATAATGAAGAAGTTAAAGGAATAGCTTTAAATGTTCTTAATAAAGTTTTAGTTTCAGGATTAAAATTACTTCATCCAGTAATGCCATATATCACAGAAGAGATTTATACTCACTTAACTAAAGAAAGTGAATCTATTACAATTGCTAAATGGCCAGAGTTTGAAGCTGATTTAGAAGATTTCAAAGCAGAAGAATATATGAATTATATTATAGATGCCATAAGAAATACAAGAAATGCAAGAACAGAAATGAATGTACCACCTTCAAGAAAGGCTAAAACATATATATATGCAACTGAAGCAGCAGAAGCTTTTAAAGAAGGAAAAGTTTACTTTGAAAAATTAGCATCTGCTAGTGAAGTTATAATCTTAAACGCTAAAGAAGAAGCACCAGAAAATATAGTATCTGTAGTTTCAAAGGGCGCAGAGATTTACATGCCACTTTTAGAGTTAGTAGATGTAGAGAAAGAACTTGAAAGATTAAACAAAGAAAAAGCTAAATTACAAGGAGAAATTGAAAGAGTAGAGAAAAAACTTGCTAATGAAAGATTTGTTTCTAAAGCTCCAGCTGAGGTTGTTGAAGAGGAAAAAACTAAGGGTGAAAAGTACAGAGAAATGTATAATTCCGTATTAGAGAGTATAGAAAAGTTACAATAAAAAACATTTAAGAATGTTTATATAAAAATAAATTTTAATATTAATAAATAGAAGGATATCTAAAAGTGTATAGACTATATATTTTATTTATAGTCTTATACTTTTCAGATATCCTTTTTAATATTGATAATTACTAGTGTGATATAGTTGAGTATGGATATGTAATGAGGTAAAATAGGTTATGAAATTAGAATTCAGGAGGGGTATTATGAATTATACTGAAGCTATTAACTATATAAAGGATACTGCTAAGTTTGGAAGTAAACTAGGCTTGGAAAGAACAGAAAAGATACTAGAACTCCTTGGAGATCCACATAAGAAGATTAAAGCTATTCATGTGGCAGGAACTAATGGTAAAGGTTCAACCACAGCTATGATTACAAAGATATTAATACATAGTGGGTACAAAGTAGGATGCTATATATCTCCTTATATTGAAGAGTTTGAAGAGCGTATTCAGATAAATAATAAGAATATTCCCAAGGAAGATTTAGCTAGGATAGTTACAGAAGTTTCAATGGCCGTTAAAGAAGTAACTACTTTAGGTTATGGTAACCCTACTGAGTTTGAGATAATAACTTGTGCAGGATTTTTATATTTTCATAAAATGAAGGCTGATTTTGTTGTTGTAGAGGTAGGACTTGGAGGAAGACTAGACTCTACTAATGTTATAGAACCAATTTTATCTATAGTTGGATCTGTAAGCTATGATCATATGAATATTTTAGGAAATACCTTAGAGGAAATTGCTTATGAAAAGGGTGGAATTATTAAAAATAATACTCCAGTAGTTTTATATCCACAGGAAGATAAAGTCACTAAAGTCATAGAGAACATTTGTAAAGAAAAAAATTCACCACTTATAAAAGTGAAAAGAGAAAATGCATCTTTAGTTAAAGTAGGAGAGTATAAGGGAAATACAGTGGTTCAAAATTTAAACATTATAACAGAAAGAGACAGTTATAATGTTAAATTATCTCTTTTAGGAACTTATCAGGTTCAAAATTGTAATGTTGTTATAAATGTTTGTGAAGCTTTAATAGATCTTGGAGTTAATATTACAAAGGAAAGTATAACAAATGGTTTATCTCAAGTTAAATGGCCAGGTAGATTAGAAATTATGAGAATAAATCCTTTAGTGGTAATTGATGGTGCTCATAATATTGATGGTATAAGGAAGTTAACTGAAAGTATAGATATTTATTTTAAGTATAGAAAACTAGTGTTAATAATAGGAATTTTAGCAGATAAGCAAGTAGATGAAATGATAAGTATAATATGTCCTAAAGCAGAAAAAATTATAGCTGTAACTCCTCATAGTGAGAGAGCTGAGCTATGTGAAGATTTAAAGGAGAAGATTAATATTTGCAATAAAGAGTGTGAAGCTATTATGGATTATGAAGAAGCATACGTTAAAGCACTTTCCTATTGTGATGAGGATACTTTACTAGTCATATCTGGTTCTCTTTATATGGTGGGAGATATGAGGAAGATAATAAGAAATCATAATTAATTTTAAATATAATATATTTATGGTGTAACAAATTTTTCGTAGCATAATGGAAGGTTCCTTCATAGTATAATGTGAGGAGGGATTCCAATGAGGTACTTATATATTTGTAATACAACTCAAGATAGCATTAACAAAATTGGTATAGAGAAGTTTGCATTAGAAGATGTTATAAAGTTAGAAGGAGTTAATGAAAATAAAGTAGGTCCTCATGGATTATGTATACAAGGGGATCAATTATTCACTTCAAATTGTTACGATGGTTCAGTGTCTATAGTTAATTTGAAGGATTTAAAATCCTATAGCTATTATTTAGGAAGAAACTGTAGAGATATTTGTGCCTTGGGAAATCATTTATATATTATTTGCGGAGACTCAAATAATGTTGTAACTTTTGATTTGAATAAAAAAGAAATAATAGAGATTATTCCTTGTGGAGACTCTCCACATAGTATTGACTGTTGTAATCACAGCAATGAAATAGTTGTAGCCAATAATGGTGACGATACAATTACAGTATTTGATTCGTTATATGGTAGTGACATTAAAAACATAAAGGTAGGGCAAGCACCAACAAAAGCGTTATTTACTTTAAATGGGGATTATATTCTTGTTTGTGAAAGTAGTGCAGGTAGTTTGGATAAGGGGTGTGTAAGTGTTATATCAAGCAGAAATCATAAAGTAATACATAGATTATCAGTGGGAAATTGTCCTTTTGATATGTATTGCGATGAAAAGTATTGCTATGTATCTAACTATGGTGATGGAACTATATCCATTATTGATATTGTAAATTTTATAAATGTAAAGAGTATAAGAATTGGTGGTATGCCTAGAGGAATAATTTGCGATGAAAGGTATATTTACGTAGGAGATAGCTACAATGATTTGATAATGAGGATTAATAAAAATGATAATCATGAAAAATTAATCATCCCATTAAAGGGCCAGCCTACAGGGATGATTATAGATTAAAATATTTATGAAAATACTAAGGGTAGATTTATAATGAGCTTAATAAAAATTACTCAGTTAAAACTTTAATAATCTTAGTGTATAAGTCAGAGGGGTTAGCTTTCCATTTGGAACATAACTCTCTGGCTTGTTTATTTGATGCCACTGTTACCTTAATTTCCATGAGAGGGATATTATTTTCAGAAGCACCTAGGCTAACTACATAACTATTGGAATTTTCAATGGTGTAATCAGCTGAAATTGTAGCCTCTTTTTTTATTAGATTCATTTTCCCATCTATATAAGAATTTAATTTACTTAAACTATCCTTAGATAATCTATTTTTAAATAAAGATAGGACTTCTTTACCTTTACTTGATATTACTAATCTATCTTTATCTTTATAATTAATTTTATTTATTAGTTGAGACGAGATTAAATCATCTATATATTCTTGCAGTGTAAAATAATTTATAAAATTATTTTCAAGGACAATTTCTGTAAGTTGTATGTTTGATATAGGTAAATCAACTTTATCTATTATATGCAACAGTAGAAGCTTGTTTTCTGCTAAGTTCAAAGAATTATCAAACATAAAGTAACCTCCTTTAAACCATGTACTTTTATACATATTTATTATATTAAATTATAACACATATTTATTAAATATGAATTAAGTTTACATGATATAGTATAGCATATAATAACTGATTATGAATATAATTTTATAGAAAGTATGTTTATAAGTAAAGGAGGAATATGGATAGATCTAATAGAATTAAGATAAAAATAACAACTTATTTAGCATTGTTAATATTAATAGTGTGTATAAGTATTATGGGACGTGTATTTTATAAGGAGACCTTTATTCCAACAGATAGAAAGGTACCTATTTATTCAGTAGACACAAAAGAAAAGAAAATGGCTATAACCTTTGATGTTAATTGGGGTGATGATAAAACTAATGAAATTCTAGATGTTCTCGATAAATATAATGTAAAGGCCACATTTTATATTATCGGATTATGGTGTGATGATTATCCAGACAAAGTAATAGAAATTTCAAAGAGAGGACATGAAATAGGAAATCATTCTAATAAACATCCTGATTATACCAATCTGACAAAGGAGAGTATAATTAAGGATTTAGAAATAGCTAATGCTAAAATATTAAATTTGACTGGAGAAATGCCTAAAACGTTTAGATTTCCATCAGGCTCATATAATGATGATTCAGTAGAAGCTATACAAAGTACAGGGTTAAAGGCAATACAGTGGGATGTTGATAGTGTTGACTGGAAGGCTAATGGAGCAGATATAGAATATGAAAGAATAGTATCAAAGGCAAGGGAAGGCTCTATACTACTATTTCATAATGATGGAAAGTACACCACAGAAAATTTGCCGAAAATAATTGAAAAATACCAAGCTATGGGTTATGAATTTATTACAGTGTCTAACTTAATATATAGTGATAATTATTATCTAGATCATTCAGGGAAACAAATACTAAATGAAAACTGACAAAATTATTGCATATTTTAATTATAAGACTAAAAAATGTGAATTTTTGAAAATTAAATGTTGTAAAATTTAGACAATTATTCTATAATTAATTCACGGGGGTAATGTAAATAGAACTATAAGAAAAATATTTGATTTTTACTATAAATAGTTATATTTTTATTTTTTATGAATATAAATTATAGTAAATTTTACTAAAAAACCAAGGGAAAGAGGGGTTACCATGGATAATAATATTTTTAATAACAAAATTTACTTAGAGGGAAAAGTTATCTCAGATTTAGAGTTTAGCCATGAAATGTATGGAGAGGGATTTTACAATTTTGAATTTGAGGTTTCAAGACTTAGTGATACTTCTGACATATTAGTAATTACAGTATCAGAAAGATTAATTGCAGGAATTGATGTAAGTATTGGAAGTGAGCTTGTAATAGATGGACAGCTTAGATCCTATAACAAGTTTGTAGATGGTGCCAATAGACTTATATTAACTGTATTTGCAAGAGATATTCGCCAACTTGAGGAAAGAGGAAAAAATCCAAATCAAATTTTCTTAGATGGATATATTTGCAAGGCACCCGTTTACAGAACAACACCATTTGGCAGAGAAATAGCAGATATGTTATTAGCTGTTAATAGATTGTACAATAAATCAGATTACATTCCTACTATCGCTTGGGGAAGGAACTCTAGATTTTGTAAGAGTTTAGAAGTAGGGGATAACATTAGAATTTGGGGAAGATTACAAAGTAGGGAATATCAAAAGAAAGTTTCAGATACAGAAGTAGTTAAAAAAATTGCCTATGAAGTTTCAATCTCTAAAATGGAAAGAGTTACTGACGAAAATAGAGATAATGTAACTATTATAGGAAAAGTGGACAATGATCCATCTACAGATGAGAGTAACAATATACAAGAAACAAATTTAAATGATAATGAAGAGAAAGAAGTTATTTAATGAGATAAATCAACCCAAAAGCTATCATGAANNTTCATGATAGCTTTTGGGTTGTTATTTTATAATTTATTATTTTCTTAAATCAGCTAAGATTTCAGTTTTACTCTTAGTTTTATCATCTACATGTTTAATTATTTTAGCTGGAGAGCCAGCTACAACTACATTTTCAGGTACATCTGTTGTAACGATAGCACCAGCAGCTACTACTGAATGATTTCCTATTTTTACACCTTCTAAGATTACTGCATTAGCTCCTATAAGTACATGGTCACCAATTTCACATGGAGACTTGCTAGGTGGTTCTAAAACTCCAGCAACTACTGCTCCAGCTCCAAGGTGGACCCCTTTACCAAGCTTTCCTCTAGCACCTACAACAGCATTCATATCTACCATGGTTTCATCACCGATTTCAGCACCTATGTTGATAACAGCACCCATCATAATAACAGCATTATTTCCAATAGAAACTCTATCACGGATTATTGCACCTGGCTCAATTCTAGCATTTATACTTCTTGTATCAAGCATAGGTATAGCTGAGTTTCTTCTATCAGATTCAAGCCTGTAGTTATGTATTTTTTCTTTATTTGCATCTAAAAAATTATTTATATCAGCGCTATCGCCAAATAAAACATAAAAGCTGCCTTCGCCAAAACAGTCTACATTTTCAAAGTTACAATCCTTTAGATCACCTTTAACATAAGCTTTCACAGGGGTTGATTTCTTTGACTCCTTTATAAATCTAGCAATTTCATATGGATCAGTAAAGTTATATTCCATACCTCTAACTCCTTTCGACAAGTAATATATATTCATTTATATATTATCCTAAAAACTCAACAATAATTATAAATAAATAAGATATTTTTGAATATAATACTTAGTATATTTAATTTATCAATATAGTATATCTATAGTTATATCATAAAAATCATATATAATGGAATATTTTATTTGTAAATGATATAATAAAATTAAAAAAGTAGACCTAGGAGGTAAATATATGGGAAACTTAAACAAAGGATATATTCAAATATATACTGGAAACGGAAAAGGAAAAACTACAGCAGCGGTGGGGCTTGCAACTAGAGCTGCTGGAAATAAATATAGAGTATGTATGGTTCAGTTTTTAAAAAGTGATGCAACAGGAGAATTAGAGTCAGCTAAACTTATGGCTCCATATTTTACTATTCATAGATTTGAAAGACCTAGAGGATTTTTTTGGACATTAAATGATCAAGAAAAGTTAGAGCTAAAAGAGGATATTCAAGAAGCGTATAAGTTTTGTATAAAACAGTTGGAAGAAGGAAATTGTGATATATTGATAATGGATGAAATAATGGGAACTTTATCTAATGGGTTAATTACAGAAGAACAATTAATAGAATTGATAGATAAAAAACCAGATGATGTAGAACTTATAATGACAGGTAGAAATGTGCCAGAATCAATAATGCAAAGAGCTAATTTAGTTACTGAAATGAAAGATCTTAAACACTACTTTAATGAAGGGGTTCCAGCAAGAAGAGGAATAGAATTCTAAGGAGTATAAGGTATAAATTATGAGGTTGTCAAGTAATATAGACAATATAGAAATATCAGGAATAAGGAAATTTTATAATAAGGTCGCTAAGATAGAAGGTGCTATATCACTAACTCTAGGTGAGCCAGATTTTAAAATACCTGGGGAAATAAAAGAGGCTATGAAAAAGTCCCTTGATGAAGATAGGACTACTTATACACCTAATGCTGGGATAGAAGAGTTAAGAGAAGAAATTTCTAAGTATCTAAATTCTTTAAATATAAGTTTCTCCAGTAAAGAAATATGTGTAACTGTAGGAGGAAGTGAAGGATTATTATCTACTTTTACTGGAATATTAAATCCAGGAGATAAAGTTCTAATACCTTCCATTGCATATCCTGCCTATGAAAATTGTGTTAAGATTCTTGGTGGAGAGGTAATAAATTATAATATTAAGGAAGATTTATCTTTAGATATGGAGCAATTGGAGAGAGTTATAGAGAAAGAGTGTCCTAAGGTGATGGTAGTATCTTATCCATCAAATCCTACAGGACAACTTTTGACCAAGGATCAATGTGATAGATTATTTAATATATTAAAAGATAAAGATATATTAATTGTAAGTGATGAAATTTATAGCTCTATTGTATTTGGAGAATTTAACTCTATATCACAGTATGGAAAGTTAAAAGATAAACTTATACTTATAGGTGGATTTTCAAAAATGTTTTCCATGACAGGAATTAGAATAGGATATGTATGTGCAGCGGAATGGATATTAAATAGCATAATAAAGGTTCATCAATACAATGTGTCATGTGCACCGTCTATTGGTCAATATGGAGCTTTAGAAGGACTTAAGAAGTCTATGTACCATATGGAACATATAAAATCAGAATTAAAGATAAGAAGGGATTATGTCTATGATAGACTAGTTTCTATGGGGCTTGAAGTTATAAGACCACAGGGAGCATTTTATATATTTCCGTGTATAAAATCCTTTGGATTTAGTAGTGAAGATTTTTGTGATAAGCTACTTGAGGATACTAAGGTAGCCGTAGTACCAGGAACTGCATTTGGAAAAGGTGGAGAAGGGTATGTTAGAATTTCTTATTGCTACAGCATGGAAAATTTAAAATTATCTTTAGATTTAATGGAACAGTGGTTAAATCAGATAAAGCTTAACTAAGGGTTAAATATAAAAGATAAGTAAATATTAAATAAAAGTGTTATGAAAATATAGATTTCATAACACTTTTTATTTGAACTAAATTTGATTTACTATTTAACTACATCGTCCATAGAATATATGCCTTTTGGTTTGTTATGAACATACTCACAAGCCTTTAAAGCGCCTACAGCGAATACTTCTCTTGAAATAGCAGAGTGTTTAATTTCAATTACTTCACCCATACCAGCAAATATAACTTCATGGTCACCTATAATATTTCCACCACGGATTGCATGAATTCCTATTTCCTTGTGTTCTCTTTTAGAGATTCCTTCTCTACCATAGTTGAAGGTTGTTTCTTCTTCTATAGAGTCCTTTATAGTATTTGCAAGAAGTAGTGCAGTACCACTTGGAGCATCTACCTTTTGATTGTGATGTTTTTCTATTATCTCAATATCAAAATCTGTATATAGTTTATTGCTAATAGATTTTAATAAATTATTTATTATATTAATTCCTATAGACATATTAGCGGAATAGAACACAGGAATTGAATTTTGTAGATTTTTAATATGAACTATTTGTTCTTCCGTATAGCCAGTAGTGCAAAATACTACTGGTAATGAGTGAGCTAAAGCATATTTTGATATAGAGTCTAAACTTGAAGGTCTTGAGAAGTCCAGAATTACATCTACTTCTTCTGTTACTTTATCTATGGAATCATAAATAGAGTAATTAAAATTAGATTCTGTATTCATATCTACTCCAGCTTGAATATTTAGTGTTTCAGAAGTAGAAGCTACCTTTGAAATCATATGACCCATTTTTCCGTTACATCCAACTAATAAAATCTTTACCATGTATAGTCTCCTTTATAATAAGTAGTAGTTTTTTAGAGCTTCTTTCAAAGTCTCTAAATTATTATCATCCATATCAACTAATGGAAGTCTTAAGTTTCCAACACTTCTACCCATAAGATTTAAGGCAGTTTTTATAGGAATAGGGTTTGTTTCACAGAAACATGCATTAGTTAAAGGGATTGTTTTTAAAAATAACTCTTGAGCTGCTTTTATTTCTCCATTAAAGAATAATTCACATATATTATGAACATCTTTAGGTACAATATTTGCAATAACTGATATTATACCAAGTCCGCCTATAGCAAGAGTTGGTATAATTTCATTATCATTCCCAGAATATATATCTAATTTATCTCCACAGAGATATTTTATTTCTGCAATTTGGCTTATATTTCCACTAGCTTCCTTTACAGCAACAATATTATCTAGCTGACAAAGTTCATGGAGAGCCTTTGGTGAAATATTCATGCCAGTTCTAGATGGTACATTATATACTACTATAGGAGTATTAACAGCTTCAGCAATAGTTTTAAAATGAGCAATTAAGCCTTTTACTGAAGTCTTATTGTAGTAAGGGTTAATTACTAAAAGTCCATCTACACCAACAGACTCAGCGTAGATGCTCATTTTAACAGAAGCCATGGTGTTATTACTACCAGTACCAGCTATAACAGGGATTCTCTTATTAACTGTATCTACAGTGAATTTTATAGTTTCTTTTCTCTCAGCCTCTGTCATAGTAGATGCTTCTCCAGTTGTACCACATACTATGATAGCGTCAGTTCCATTTTCAATATGCCATTCTAATAATTCTTTTAATTTAGGAAAGTCTACACCGTCTTTGCTAAATGGAGTTACAATTGCAACACCAGAACCTTTAAAAATACTCATATATACACCTCTTAAATCATTATATTTATTTTATTAAATTTTCTTTTATAAAAACTTCTGCAATTTGTACTGCATTAAGGGCAGCACCTTTTCTAATATTATCAGCAACAACCCATAGGTTAACACCATTATCAACACTAAAATCACGTCTGATTCTTCCAATATAAACGTCATCCTGACCTTCTATATCTACAGGCATAGGATAAATATTATTTTTTATATCATCCATTACAGTAATTCCAGGTAAAGTTTTAAATAAGTCGAAAATATCATCCAATTCAAAAGTATTTTCAAATTCTACGTTAATACTTTCGCTATGACCATGGAATACAGGTACCCTTACTGTGGTAGCAGTAACTTTAATTTGATCATTATGAAGAATTTTATGGGTTTCATTTATCATCTTCATTTCTTCCTTTGTATAACCATTATCTAAGAATACATCAATTTGAGGTATTACATTATAGGCTATAGGATATTGAAATTTCTTAGGAGGAACATTAGATACTCCATCCTTTAGATCATTAAACCCTTGAACTCCAGCACCGGATACAGCTTGATAAGTTGAGTATACAACTCTTTTTATTCCATATTTAATATCAAGAGGTTTAAGAGCAACCATTGCTTGAATAGTAGAACAGTTAGGATTAGCAATAATACCATTATGCCATTTAATATCTTCACCATTAACCTCAGGAACTACCAGAGGAACTCTAGGATCCATTCTCCATGCACTACTATTATCTATAACCACGGTATTGTGTTCTGCGAATATAGGAGCAAATTCTAAGCTGACATCTCCACCAGCTGAAAAAAGAGCTAAATCAATTTTTTTGTTAATTATATTTTCTTTCTTAAGTTCTTCTACCAATATATCTTTTCCATTAAAGTGTATAGTAGTTCCAGCAGACCTGGCAGATGAAAAAAGATATAAATCCTCTATGGGAAAATTTCTTTCAGCTAAAATATTTATGAATTGTCTTCCCACCATTCCAGTAGCCCCGACTATAGCAACATTGTATTTCAAAAATACCACCTCACTTAACTTATATTTATAATACATTATATAACTTAAGTAGATAAAGTTATATAACTTTATTAAATTTATATATAAAATTTTTATTATAGCAGAGATATATACCAAAGATGTCAACGGAAGTAAAAGCATAATACAATGTATGTAGATATTATTAAGCCCAGATTGTTAAGGGGAAGATGAAAGTAAGGAAGTGTTAGGTCAATTTAAAGAGTAGATAATAAGATTTTAGATATAAATGAATCATATTAAAAATCCGCAAGATAATATTTTAAATAAAAAGATGCATTTGTTTAAATATGTAAAAATATGAAGGTGTATAGAAGATTTAATAATATGAATTTAAAATATTATCTAATATTTTGTTGCAATTTGTAATCTTAAGAACAAATTATGTATTAAAATAGTTTGACAACTTACAGAACCCTGTGTTAATATTATAAAAAATGAATTTATTATTATTTTTATTTTCATACTTTTAACAATTATAACTACTAAAATACATAACCACATATTAACTATGAAATATGTATGAATGATTAAAATACTGAGAGTTAATTTCTTAGTGTTGCTTTTGAAAAGTAAGTGGCTTTGATATTGTGGCAATTGTCAAAATATTTGAAAGGAACTAACTATTTAAATAAATCATTTTTGCTAATTTCACAATAGCATCTTAAGTGTGTTTTAGTAATGTTAAAGGAATGAAGCCTTACTAGATTTTATTATTAGTGTGGGAGGTGTTAGTAAGGGGAAATAATGCATTACATTTTAAAAGTTGATATGAGGCAAAAAAAGAATAAAAAAGTGCTAAAGTTTTATAATATCATAATACATAATGTTGCAAATTATAAAACAACGACTTTGTATACGATATCATTAATAAGCTTAGCGGTGTCTTAAATATTTACATTTCATTTATAGGAGTCTATAGGAGAGATGTAATTTCTAATAATGTCTCATTGTGCTTAAGGTAGAAAAAGGTTAATGTTGGGGGAAATGCAGTAGATGGGGATTTTATTGCATATTTTTACTTAAAAATGGAGGGATGACGATGTTTAAATTTACTCTAAAAAGATTTGGATATATGTTATTGACATTATTCATTGCATCATCAATAACATTTATGCTTATCCATGCTATGCCTGGAGATCCACTTGCGGTTGCAGCAAGAAAGCTTCCAGAGCAAATAAAAGCTAACTACTATGCTAAATATGGATTAAATAAGCCACTTTTAACTCAATATGGATTATTCGTTAAGAATGCTGTCAAAGGAGATTTAGGACAATCTCTAGCATCTCCGGGAAGAGATATTACAGAGACTATTATGAAACATGCACCTATTTCAGCACGAATTGGAGGACAAGGTCTTATACTGGGAGTTACAATAGGTATCTTATTAGGTATTGTAGCTGCATTTAAAAGAGGAAAATGGCCAGATTATTTAGTAATGTTCATAGCCATAGTTGGTATATCTGTACCAAGTTTTGTTGTAGCATCACTACTACAATTCTTCTTCACAGTTAAATTAACATGGTTGCCAACAACAGGGTGGGGCGAGTTTAAGCATACTATATTACCTACCATAGCATTAAGTTTAGCTCCTATAGCTACATATGCAAGATATATGAGAGCTAACTGTTTGGATGTTATTGGACAAGATTATATAATAACAGCTAAGGCTAAAGGGGTTTCTAATGTTAGTTTAGTATTTAAACATGTTATAAGGAATGCTATTTTACCAGCTATTACCCTTCTAGGACCACAAGTTGCTGGTATATTTACAGGTTCCTTCGTAGTTGAAAGTATATTTTCAATACCGGGACTTGGACAATATTTCGTATCAGCAATTACTGATAGAGATTATACTATGATAATGGGACAATCAATATTTGTATCAGCATTATTTATAGTTGCATTATTCTTAGTTGATATAATCTATGGATTAGTTGACCCAAGAATAAGAGTATCAAGCGGAAAGCGTTAGGAGGGATAAGTATGGCAGAATTTTCAAAAGAAAAATTTCAAATTATAGGTTGTGATAACCTAGATTCAGAGGGAATACTTAGACCTAGTATGACCTACTGGCAAGATGCATGGAGAAGACTTAAAAAGAATAAAGTTGCGATGCTTTCGTTGGTGTTATTAGGAATAATTACATTGATGACAATAATAGGACCTATGATAAGTAATTTTGAATATCAAGCTACAAATAATGATATGTTAAACTTAAAACCAAACGCAACATATTGGTTTGGAACAGATAGTTTAGGTAGAGATTTGTTTACAAGAGTTTGGATAGGTGGTAGAATATCTATCGCTATAGGGTTAATTGGAGCTGTTATCGACACTGTTGTAGGAACAATCTACGGTGGTATAGCTGGATATCTTGGTGGAATTGCTGATGATATCATGATGAGAATACTAGAAATTTTAGTAAGTATTCCATACCTAGTTTTAGTTATACTTATCAGGGTTATTATGGATGGTGGTAGTATGATACCACTTATTATAGCTATGACCATTACAGGATGGTGTTATATGGCTAGACTTGTAAGGGGACAACTTTTACAAATTAAAGAACAAGAATACGTACTTGCTGCAAAAGCACTGGGAGCAAATGCTTCAAGAGTAATAGCAAAACACTTAGTACCAAATACTTTAGGTGTTATGATTGTTGCTATAACATTCGATATACCATCATTTATATTTGCAGAAGCTTTCTTAAGTTTCTTAGGAATAGGTGTTCAATCACCAATGACAAGTTGGGGAGCTCTTGCAGCAGCAGGACAACAGACTATAATGTTCTACGCTTATCAATTAATTTTCCCTGCCTTAGCGATTTCGTTAACAATGTTATCTTTTAATTTATTAGGTGATGGTTTAAGAGACGCACTAGATCCTAAATTACGTCAATAAGGGGGGAATGGCAAATGGAAAGAATTTTAGATATAGAAAATTTACAAGTTTCATTTCATACCTATGCGGGTGAAGTAAAAGCAGTAAGAGGTGTAGATTTCCATCTTGATAAGGGTGAAACTTTAGCTATAGTTGGAGAATCAGGTTGTGGAAAAACAGTTACATCAAAGGCTATAATGAGGCTGTTACCAGAACCAATGCCAGCAGAAATTAAAAAAGATTCTAAAATCATTTTTGAGGGTAAAAATATTTTAGATATGAACGAGAAGGAATTAAGAAAATTAAGGGGATCAGATATATCTATGATATTCCAAGATCCTATGACTTCATTAAATCCTACAATGACAGTTGGTAAGCAAATTGCTGAGAGTTTAATAATTCATAGAGGTATGAATAAAGCTGAAGCTATGAAAGAAGCAATAAAAATGCTTGATCTTGTTAATATACCAAATGCTGATAAGAGAGCTCATCAATATCCGCATGAATTCTCAGGTGGTATGAGACAAAGAGCTATGATAGCTATAGCTCTTGCATGTAATCCTAAGATACTTATTGCGGACGAGCCAACTACTGCTCTAGATGTTACAATACAAGCTCAAATAATGGATCTTATAGGAGATCTTCAAAAGAAACTAGGAACTGCAGTTATACTTATTACTCACGATCTTGGAGTAGTAGCGGATACTGCGGATAGAATTCAAGTAATGTATGCGGGACAAGTTATCGAAAGAGGTACTGTAGAAGAAATATTTGCAAATCCTCAACACCCTTATACATGGGCATTGCTTCAATCAGTTCCAAGACTTGAGACAAAAAATAAGGATACGCTTTACGCTTTAAACGGTACTCCGCCAGACTTAGTTAAACCACCAGTTGGATGTCCTTTTGCTGCAAGATGTGAATATTGTATGCAAATATGTTTAGAGGAAATGCCAGAAGTAACTAATGTAGAGAACGATCACCAAGTGTTGTGTTGGTTAAAACACCCAATGGCACCTAAGGTTGAAGTTCCAGAAGCGTTAAGAAGAGGTGAATAAGATGGCTGAATCAAATAAAAAAGAAGTTTTAATTGAAGTAAAGAATCTTAAGAAATATTTCGAGGTTGGTAGGAATGCTACACTTAAGGCGGTAGACGATGTTAGTTTTAATATATTTAAAGGTGAAACATTAGGTCTTGTTGGAGAATCAGGTTGTGGAAAAACAACGTGTGGAAGAACTGTAATGGGACTTTATGGAGCGACTGGTGGTGAAATATTATTTGATGGAGACGATATTAGTAAATATGATAAAAAACAGAAAAAAGAGTTTACTAGAAGAGCTCAAATAATATTCCAAGACCCTTATGCATCGCTAAATCCAAGAATGACTGTTGGAGATATTATTGGGGAAGGAATAGATATTCATAACCTTCACAAAGGTAATGAAAGACAGGCTAGAATTTATGAATTACTACAATTAGTAGGACTAAATAAAGAGCACGCATCTAGATTCCCTCATGAGTTTTCGGGTGGACAAAGACAGAGAATAGGGATAGCAAGAGCTCTTGCTATAGAACCAGACTTCATAGTTTGTGATGAGCCTATATCTGCTCTAGATGTATCTATTCAAGCGCAAGTTGTTAACTTGCTGATAAAATTGCAAAATGAATTAGGATTAACATATTTATTCATAGCCCATGACCTATCAATGGTTAAACACATATCTGATAGAGTTGGAGTTATGTATTTAGGAACTATGGTAGAACTTGCTAGTAGTAAAGATTTATATGATAAGCCTTTACATCCATATACTCAAGCGTTATTATCAGCGATTCCAATTCCTGATCCTGATGCAACTAAGAAAAAAGCAAGAATACCTTTAGAAGGAGAAGTGCCAAGTCCAATAAATCCTAAACCAGGTTGTAGATTTGCACCTAGATGTAGATATGCAAAGCCTATATGTAGTGAAAAAACTCCTGAGTTTAGAGAAATTGAGCCAAATCACTTTGCTGCATGTCATATACTATAATTTAAATAAAAAAATAAGAGTGCTTAAGCACTCTTATTTTTTTATTTAAAAGCTTAGTCAAATTTTGTTTTTAATCATTGTAATTTCAAACAAAGACTTTATCCAATGACTATCAATTTTATTCATTTATTGAGTTTTATTACCAGGTATATAAATTCGTATATCTTTTAATAATATTATAAAAGGAGGTCATATATGGGTGTTTAGTAGTAAATATCATATTGAATTTAATTGAGTTTTATTTAAAGAAAATACAGAAAAAAGAATTTTATTAAAAAACGAAATTCATATATCTTCTTTTAATGATTAATTTATGAAAAAAACTACAAATTACGACAAAGAAAAATATGAAACCTTGAAGATAGGGTGTACCAATGGTAATAGAATCAATTGCCATTCGTGAATTTATAATACTTTGTTGAAATATAGGGAATTTTACGTAAAAAATATAGGTAATAATTCGTATAATTGAATAAAATTAAAATTATAATGTCTTAAGTGGAAGTGGTCAACATTGACATTGTCGTAAAAAGAGTGTACTATAAATATAAATAAAAGTTATGAGGAAATGTGTAGAAATATGCACAATGAATAACGCAAAGATGAGCCGAGGTTAGAAAGAAAATTTTTAATTTTTGAACTAAACCAAATTATTTTAAGGGGGATTACTTATGAAGAGTAAAAAAATACTAGCATCATTATTAGCATTATCTATGGTAACATCAGCGGCATTAGTTGGGTGTGGTAAAGGCGAAGAAAAGGGTGCAGGAACTGCTGCTAATGGAGAAGCAGATGCTGAACAATATTTAAATATGCTTTTACAATCTGAACCAAAAACAATTGACCAATCTAAATCAAGTGATTCATATTCTTCACAAATTCTTGCAAACTGTCAAGAATCATTAACAAGAATTGTACAAGATGAAAATGGTAAAGATAAAATTGAAAAGGGTATAGCTGAAAGCTGGGAAACTTCAGATGATAAATTAACTTGGACATTTAAATTAAGAGATGCTAAATGGAGTGATGGTAAACCAGTTACTGCAGAACAGTTTGTATATGGTATTACTAGAACTCTAGATCAAAATACTGCATCACCATATGCTTTCCTATTATATCCTATTGCTAACGCTGTAGAATTCAACTCTGGTAAAGCTAAGGCAGAAGATTTAGGAGTTAAAGCTCTAGACGAAAAAACTGTTGAGTTTACATTAGCATCACCATGTGCATACTTTCTTGATTTAACATACTTTAAAGTAATGCAACCACAAAGAGAAGATATAGTAAAAGAACACGGTGATAAATATGGTTCAGAAGCTAACAGTATGGTATATTGTGGACCATTTATGATATCTGAATGGGTACATAATAATAAAGTAGAATTTGTTAAGAATCCTGAATATTGGGATGCTGAAAATGTAAAACTTGATAAAGTTACAATGAAAATAATAAAAGAAGAGTCTGCTAGAATGAATGAATTACTTAATGGTTCATTAGATATGGCTACAGTAGTTAAACCAGAATGGATAGAAAAGTTTGATTCTGCTGGTGAATATGAAGCTAAAAAAGGATATGATGGTTCGACTACATATACTTTCTTTAACCTTAAAGATAAATTATTCAGTAATGCTAAGGTAAGAAAAGCATTTATAGTAGCAGAAGATAGAGAAAATAAAATTAAGACTTTAAGAAAAGGTCTTGGCGAACCTGCTCTAGGTTTTGTACCAAAGTCTGTACAAATAGGTGGAGAAGAATATAGAACAAAAGTAAATGAATTACCAGTTCAAAAATTAATGGATGAAAATACAGATCCAAAAGCATTATTAATAGAAGGTATGAAGGAACTAGGGCTTGGAGAAGATCCATCTAAAATAACCATTAGTTACTTACAATCAGGTACTGATGCGGTAGCTAAAGAATATGCTGAATTCCAACAACAAGTTTATACAAAAAAACTTGGAATTAATGTTAAAGTTGATTTTGTTGAATGGGCACAATTCCAAGAAAGAACTGATAATTTTGATTATCAAGTTGCAGGTATGGCATGGACTGGAGACTATAATGACCCTAACACATATTTAGATTTATGGACATCAACAGCTGGAGTTGTACCAACAGGTTGGTCAAATCCTAAGTACGATGAACTTATAGCTAAAGCAGGAAAAAGTGATGATCCGAATGAAAGAGCTGAACTTTTCAAAGAAGCTGAAAGAATACTATTATATGAAGATGGTGTTGTAAGTCCAGAAGCTTGGAGATTTAAAAATACTTATGTAAGAAAGTATGTTAAAAACTACACTGCTCCATTATTTGGAACAATAGACTTAAAATATACTTATACTACTGGAAGAAAATAATATTATAATGAAATGAGAAAAAGTGAAGCAAATAACGAATGCTTCACTTTTTTTAGATGCTTTGATGTTTTTGCCTATAAAAGTGGGCTTTATAAGAAAATTCTAATTTAATGCATTATAAAGTTAGGGAAAAGAAGTCAATATTATCTAAAATACTATAATATATATAATATATGTAGTGATTAAATGATAAAATTCGTATTACAAATTTCGAATTTAAATGCAAATAAAACCCGATTAATAGAGAAAAAAGAAGAAAAAAGAAAAATAAACAAACGAAAAAAAGTAAAATAAATTAATAAATAAATTTTAATTAAAAAAATATTAATATAATTAATCAAAATGAGAGGTTGCATTAATATTTCATAAGATATTTGCACTTATATAAGATAATAAGTCGAATTGAGGTAATCTTATAAATATTCAGATAATGGGTATTGCAATAGTGAAAGTGTTAATATATAATAAATTTAAATCAGATGGATATGACATTATATCTATTATATTGATGATTAATGAAGGGGGATTATTCATGAAAAGCAAAAAAATATTAGCTGCTTTACTAGCTGTATCTATGGTAACTTCTGTTGCTTTAGTAGGTTGTGGTAAAGATGACAAAAAAGATGAGGGCAAAGGTGGAGAGACTGCTGCTTCTGGAGATATGGATAAAGAACAGTATCTTAACTTATTATTGAGGGCTGAACCAAAGACAATTGATCAATCAAAATCAAGTGATTTGTATTCATCACAAGTTCTTGCAAACAGCCAAGAGGCATTAACAAGAATTATTCAAGATGAAGCTGGAAAAGATAAAATCATAGAAGGTATAGCTGAAAGCTGGAAACCTAACGATGACAAATCTGTTTGGACATTTAAGTTAAGAGATGCTAAATGGAGTGATGGAAAAGCAATTACTGCAAAAGACTTCGTTTATGGTATCACTAGAACTTTAGATCAAAATACTGCATCACCATATGCATTCTTATTATACCCAATCAAAAATGCTTCAGAATTTAACGCAGGTAAAGCTAAAGCAGAAGATTTAGGTGTTAAGGCTGTAGATGATAAAACAATTGAATTTACATTAAATTCACCATGTTCATACTTCTTAGATTTAACATACTTTAAAGTAATGCAACCACAAAGAGAGGATATAATAAAAGAACATGGCGATAAATATGGATCTGAAGCAAATACAATGGTATATAGTGGACCATTCATAATCTCTGAATGGGTACACAACAATAAGATTGAATTTACTAAAAATCCAGAATATTGGGATGCTGAAAATGTAAAACTTGATAAAGCTACAATGAAGATAATTAAAGAAGAGTCTGCTCAAATGAATGAATTACTTAATGGTTCATTAGATATGGCAGCAGTTTCTAAACCAGAATGGATAGAAAAATTTGATAAAACTGGTGAGTATGAGGCTAAAAAAGGATATGATGGTTCTACTACTTATACTTTCTTCAACCATAAAGATAAGTTATTTAGTAATGCTAAAGTAAGAAAAGCATTTATGGTAGCTGAAGATAGAGAAAATAAAATTAAGACTTTAAGAAAAGGTCTAGGAGAGCCAGCTATGTCTTTTGTACCTCCTAAAGTACAAATAGGTGGAGAAGATTACAGAGATAAAGTAAGTGATACTCCAGTTAAGGATCTTATAGATGAAAATCCAGATCCAAAGGCTCTATTAATTGAAGGAATGAAAGAGTTAGGACTTGGAGATGATCCATCTAAAATAACTATTAACTACTTAGAATCAGGTACTTCAGCTGAAAATAAGGTATGGGCTGAATTCCAACAACGTGTTTATGAAGATAAACTTGGTGTAAAAGTAAAAGTTGATTATGTTGAGTGGGCACAATTCCAAGAAAGAACTGATAACTTTGATTATCAAGTAGCAGCTATGGCATGGGGCGGTGACTACAATGACCCTAACACATTCCTTGATTTCTGGGTAACTGGAGCTAACGTTGTAATGACAGGATGGTCAAATCCTAAATACGATAAGCTTATAGCTGATGCAGCAAAAACTGTAGACCCAGCAGAAAGAACCGAATTATTTAAACAAGCAGAAAGAATTTTATTATATGAAGATGCTGTTATAAGTCCAGAGTCTTGGAGATTTAAAAACACATATGTAAGAAAGTATATTAAGAGTTACAGTGCTCCATTATTTGGAACAGTTGATTTAAAATACACTTACACTTCAGGTAGAAAATAATATAAAATAGTATTATAATTTTAAAAAGGCTATCTCATTTCTTTGAGATAGCCTTTTCTGTAGTTTTTAACAAATACAATAAAAAACTGTGTTTAATTAGGTTCTTTAAGTAATATAAACACAGTTTTATTTTATAATTCTATATTATGGTCTACCTTCTGTATACACTTCTTTTAAATCTAAAGATCCAAAGGTTGGAGAAGTATAATTTTTAACATAATTATAAATATAAGTATTTTTGAATCTCCACGTAGTTGGACTACACACTGCATCTTCATAAATAAAAATTTTTTCTGCTTCTTGGAATAACTTCTTTCTTGCTTCTTGATCTGAAGTGGTTCTAGCTTTTTGTATTAACTCTTCATATTTATCGTTCTTCCATCCAGTTTTAACGGAAGCAGTATCATGAAGGAACATATCAAAATAAGTTAGTGGATCATTATAATCGGCAGTAACTGACATTCCTGCTAATTCATAATCCATGTTATCTGTCCTATCGCAGAAAATTGCCCATTCCACATAATCTACATCAATGTTAACTCCTAATGTTTTATTATAATTCTCCTGAGAAAATTCTGCCATTTCTTTACTGTAAGAACTAGTGCCAGATTGAAGAAGTTTAATAGTATGCTTTGAAGGATCTGGATCTAAACCTTCTTCCTTTAAACCCTCTATAAGTAATTTTTTAGGGTCTGGATTTTCTTTTGTTAGCTCGGTTACCGGATTAAAATCAGTAGCACTTCTAAACTCTTCCTCACCTACTTTAACTGATGGTGGAACCCAAGCTGTACAAGGTTCTGCTAAGTTTCTATACAATGCTGAAACTGCACCTTCACGGTCTTCAGCTATGAGAAAAGCTTTTCTTATTTTTGCATTTTTGAAGTATCTGTTTTCTTGGTTAAAAAAATTATAGCATATTGAAGTATCGTAACCTTTTTTGACTGTAAAATTTCCGGTTTCATTTAATTTGTTAATCCAATCCTTGGAACTTACATTAGCTAAATCTAAAGAACCATTAAATATTTCATTCATTCTAGCAGATTCTTCTTTAATTATTTTCATTGTAGCTTTATCAAGTTTTACATTTTCAGCATCCCAATATTCGGGGTTTTTTACTAATTCAATTTTGTTGTTGTGTACCCATTCAGAGATTTTAAATGGACCAGTGAAGATTAAAGTGTCTGCATCTGAGCCATATTTATCTGCATGTTTTTCTATTAAGTCTTTTCTTTGAGGTTCCATTATTTTCAAGTAAGTCATGTTTAAGAAATATGCACAAGGTGATTCTAATGTGATTTCTAAAGTGTGATCATCAATGGCTTTTACACCAACTTCTTCAGCTTTTGCTTTACCAGCATTGAATTTAGCGGCATTTTTTATTGGATAAAGCAAATATCCCATTGGAGAAGCAACATTTGGATCTAATGTTCTAGTGATACCATACACAAACTGATCTGCAGTAACAGGTTGCCCATCACTCCATTTAGCATCTCTCAATTTAAATGTCCAAGTTAAGCCATTTTCGGATTGAGTCCATTTATTAGATATTCCTTCTTTAACTAAGTCATTACCATCTTCATCTACGCCTAATCTAGTTAAAGCCTCCATAGTATTAGTATGGATGTATGATGAATAGACATCATAAGTTTTTGAAGGGTCTAGACTTTGTGGTTCTGCACCTAACAGTACATTAATATATTGATTTTCATCAATAGTGCCTTCTTTAGTTTTCTCGGAGTTCTCTGAACTGCTTGATCTACCACATCCAAGTATTATAGTTGATGCTATGGATAAAGTAAGAATACAAGCTAAGATATTTTTGCTTTTCATAAATATTTCCCCCTATTTATAATATGAAAATATTAGCAATGCTAATATAATTCTCTAATTAAAGAATTATGTCATATCAACGAAGATGAGATATTATTAAAAATTTTGCAAAAGTAATGTAAGTTAAACTAAAAATGGTTATATTTAATTTGAATAAGGTTTGGTAAAGTTATAAATATATATTTCACAAATATAAAAGTTTGTGAAGCTAATAAGTGAAAAATGAAATAGAGTTCACAATAATGATGATAGATAATTAATGATATTGAAAAAAATATTAATTCATATGAAATTATATGAAATAATATAGTGAATATTTCATATTAAAATAATAATTAGATTTAATTGTTATAATATATAATTATACATAAAAAACTACTATATGTAAATATATTTATTTAAGTGAAAATATGTAATGAGATTAATTATTTATTTTGATAATACATAGGGGATGGATGAATAACTGATGTAGAATTTATAAAGGAAATGAATAAAAAAAAGTCTATGGTAGAAAATATAGTTATTACATTAAAACTATATTTTAATAACGCGGAGGTGGAAGCTTGTGGGTAAGACTCCTATAAAAAAAGTAATAAAATCTAAATTAAAAGCTAATAAAGAATTAACTCCACAGGAGGCTTTAAGAGAGCAAATAAAATATGATATAGTAGAAGAATTAGGTTTGGCTGAAAAAGTAAATGAATTTGGATGGAGTAGTTTAACTGCAGAAGAAACGGGGAGAATTGGAGGTATGATGACCAAAAAGAAGAAGGGTCTAAATATTCCCAAGAATGATGAGTTTTTTTAGTTTTATATAATATACTAATAATAATCAAGTTTAACTAAGACTTTGTTAGAATAATTAAGATAAATTATATTAATTTAGTGAAGAAATATAATTATAGCTTAGTTCATGAATAAACATATAGATATGAGATTTGTTACATGGTCATGGAAGAATTCTTAGACAAAATAAAAAAAGTAATGTAAAATAAATAGGTGATTATATAGAAAAGATGGTGAACCTATGGACTGTTATAATGATTTTGCTGATATATACGATGAACTTATTAATGAAGATATCAATTATAGAGGTTGGGCAGATAAAATTATTGAGATTTGCAAGGAATATAATGTTGGAAGAAGAGAGTATTTAGATTTAGCTTGTGGTACAGGGAATTTTACCAAGTTAATTGGGAAAAACTTCATATTTACAACGGCTATAGATTTATCAGAGTATATGTTATCTATTGCTGATGAAAAATTAAAGGCAGAAGGAATTAAAGCTAAGGTTATGTGCCAAGATATATGTACTTTTAATCTTAAAAAGCAGTTTGATCTGATAACCTGTGGATTGGATTCTACTAATTATATAATTGAGGATGAAAAACTTCAATTATATTTTGTGTCAGTTAATAAACACTTAAAGGATGATGGCGTTTTTATTTTTGACATTAATACAGAGTACAAAATAAAAAATATATTAGGAAATAATAGCTTTAACTATGACAGAGAAGATGTGGTATATATTTGGGAAAATCAATTACAAGAGGATATTGTTGATATGTACTTAACCTTTTTTGTTAAAGAAGGACAAGTGTATCATAGATTTGATGAACATCACAGAGAGAGAGCCTATAGTGAGAGTAAAATAGAAAAATTTATAAAAGAAGCAAACCTTGTCATAGAAAAAAAACTTAATTGCTATGAAGAAGTTGCCATAGGCGAGAATACACAAAGAATAACCTATGTTTTGAGTAAGAAAGGATGTTAGAGTAATGAAAGATAAATTAATTAGAGCCACTGCAAAGGATGGTCAAGTAAGAATAATTGCAGCTATTACTACTGAATTAGTGAATGAAGCAACTAAAACTCATGAATGTATGCCAACAGCTTCAGCAGCAGTAGGGAGAATGTTAACTGGTGGGGTTTTAATGGGTGCTATGCTAAAAAATGATACTGATAGTTTAACTATTCAAATAGATGGTGGTGGAGAAGCAAAAGGTGTTACTGTTACTGCCCATCATGATGGAAGTGTTAAAGGATATATAGGAAACCCAAAAGTGGATTTACCTTTAAATGAAAAAGGTAAATTAGAAGTTGGTGGTGCTATAGGTAAAAATGGATATCTAAAAGTAATTAAGGATATGGGGCTTAAAGAACCTTATGTAGGTCAAGTGCCTATATATACAGGAGAAGTAGGCGATGATATAGCGTATTACTTTACGGTATCTGAGCAAACACCATCTGCTGTTGCTTTAGGAGTATTGGTAGATACGGATTTATCTATAAAAGCTGCTGGGGGATTTATTATACAAATGATGCCAGGTGCATCAGAATTCTTAGCAGATATTATAACTTATAGATTGGAAGAAGTTCCATCAGTAACAGCTATGATAGAGAAGGGAATGACTATAGAAGAAATATTAGAATTTATATTTGAAGATATGGATTTGAAAATATATGATGCTTTAGTACCAGCGTATAAATGCGACTGTTCAAGAGAAAGAGTTGAAAGAGTACTGATTAGTATTGGTAAAGATGATTTACAAGAGATATATGATGAGGGCAAGACAGAAGAAATATTGTGCCATTTCTGTAATAAAACCTATAATTTTAAACCAGAAGATATTAAAAAAATATTAGAAGCTATTGACTAATTTCTATAATAAATTCTAAAAACCATATTGACAATAAACTAAAAATTTAATATAATAGTCTTTGTTAAGACTTGGAAGATTTATTGATTTTTAAGCTTAGCAAAGATTATTTTTAATAATGGTGTCACAAATTTAAATTTTGGTCGCATAGCTCAGCTGGGAGAGCACCTGCCTTACAAGCAGGGGGTCACAGGTTCGATCCCTGTTGCGACCACCATATGGCCCAGTGGCTCAGTTGGTTAGAGTGCCGGCCTGTCACGCCGGAGGTCGAGGGTTCGAGTCCCTTCTGGGTCGCCAATAAATTCTAAAATTTGTGTCTGGCTCGATAGCTCAGTCGGTAGAGCAGAGGACTGAAAATCCTCGTGTCGCTGGTTCGATTCCTGCTCGAGCCACCATTATTACGCGGGAGTGGCTCAGTGGTAGAGCGTCACCTTGCCAAGGTGAACGTCGCGAGTTCGAATCTCGTCTTCCGCTCCAATATGGCGCTATAGCCAAGTGGTAAGGCAGAGGCCTGCAAAGCCTTTATCCCCAGTTCAAATCTGGGTGGCGCCTCCAAAAAAGCAAGTAATTTATTTACTTGCTTTTTTATTTTTTTTGTGCATTATATAAATGTGCTTCTTAGAGAGAGGCATTAAAATTAAGTATTAAAAATTCATATTGTAGTATTTTGTATAGATGAGTTACTGAATATCTAAAAAGTATATACTACCTCTATCAATTAATTGAGAGTTGGCTAAAGAAATAGGTGTTATGCCATGCTTATCTAAAAATCTTTTTATTAAATTCCCGTGAGGATATAAATCTAGGTCTCCATAAAAAACTATAGTTTTAGAATCTACCATACCACAAGTTCCTCCAATAAAGCCATAATTCAAATGAGGTAAAAGAATGTCACCTGGTGGAATTAAGAGTACATCATATCCACAGTTATTTAATTCTTTGTAAATGCATATATCAGAAGTTATAAAGGCCTTATTAGATAATACTACAGTAGAGCATTTAGTATAACCTTGATTTATATTTATTAATGTCTTATGATTAATATTTTCTAATAAAGTTTTATCAGTATACCTTATATTATGCATAAAAAAATCAGGAGTATTTACAGCATTAAGGATAATATCATTAGGATATTTATCAGTTAAAGTGCTAGTGCTTCTCAATACTGTTAGATTTAGAGATTTTAGAGTTTCTTCAAAGGTAGAAGATGCATCCTTATGAATGATGGCATTATTATTGTCAATGAAATGCATAAGAATATCAGGATGACCACATATAGCTGGATATAATGAATTGCATGGTTCGCAAAGGATAACTTTACAATTTAAATTTTCTAAAGCAAATAATTCCTCAAAAGAAATTCTAAAGTCTACAAAAGCATATTTCAAAAATATCACCACCTTAAGGTTAGTTGTTACTAACTTAAAAATAATATATCATATATGTTATATTATTTGTAGAATAAATTGGATTTAATAAATTGTATATAGTAAAAAATAAAAACACATAATATACATAATATATTAAAGTAAAGTTCTGTATCTATAAAATTCTTAACATGAAGTGGGGTGATTGAATGCTACTGTTGACCATTGTAAATAATAGTTATAAGGATTATGTATTAAATCAAGTTAAGAGTATGAGTGAGTATTTAAGAGAAAAAAAGAAAAGTATGAATTTGAAAATTGAAAATGATGAATTAGATGAATGTATACATATATATTGGGAAGATGGTGATTACACTGAGGATGAAGTTAAGAAATTATTTAACTATTATACAGCTAATATTTTATATGGTGTAATTATTAATGAATTTTTAGAAAAAAGGGTTAATAAACATCTGAATGAAACATATAACTTTCTTAACTATAACGATATAAGTATTGTAAAAAAGGATATATATAAAATTTTAAAAGAAGAAGTACCTATAGATGATACTGTGATATATTATATGAATAAGAAAAATAGTATTTTAGATAGAATTATTAATTGTATAGAAGAAGGTAACGTATTAAATATTAAAGGGTTTATGGACTTTAGATCCAAGGAATTAATGCCACAGATATATGCGATAATAGAAAAAGTGGTAGAAAGTTATATGATAGAAAAGGAGTATAATGAATTTATTAGTCTTTTAAAGTATTTTGTTGAGATACAAGAAAGTAAGGCTGAAAAGGTAGATTTGTATATTGGAAAAAGAGGAGATTCATATATACTCAGAGATGAATTTGGAAATAATATTATGGAAACCCTTTTGAATGAAATTTGCGAAAATAAAAATATAGTAGACGTTAGTCAAGATGATTTAGTTATAAGTGGACTAATAACTATGTGCCCGAAAAAAATAGTAATACATTCTGCTAATAGATGTAAAAATAAGGAGCTAATTAATACTCTAGAGAAAGTTTTTGAGAATAGAATTTATCATTGTAGTGGTTGTAATGAATGTTTAATGTTTAAAGAAATTATAGAAATGCCTATTGACAATAATATAAAGGTGTAGTAAGATTAACTATGTTAGTGAAAAAGTAAATAACTAATTAACAAGTAGAAACTGCCGTTTCTCACCTTACAGTACTGCTAGTAAGGTAAAATTTTGGTTTACAATGATTGTAATAACAGGACGGCGTTTGCTGTCCTTTTTATTTTATATAAGATAAAAATATGTGGTTTAAAAGCCGGAGGTGAATGTTATCAGTAAAAATAAAGATTTCATGATGAATGAAGAGATAAGAGACAAAGAAGTTAGAGTTATTAACTCAGACGGGGAAGCACTAGGAGTAATTTCTACAAAAGAAGCATTAGAAATTGCATTACAAAAGGAATTAGATTTAGTTGTAGTATCTCCAAATGCAAAACCTATGGTATGCAAAATCATGGATTTTGGTAAGTTTGTTTATGAGCAACAAAAGAAGGAAAAAGAAGCTAAAAAGAAACAAAAAATCACTACTCTTAAAGAGATTAGACTAAGTGCTAGCATAGAAGATCACGATATTGAGATAAAAGCTAATAATGCTAGAAAGTTCTTATTAGATGAAGACAAAGTTAAAGTTACTGTGAGATTTAGAGGAAGAGAAATTGAAAACTCGCAAGTAGGACACAAGATATTAAACCTTTTTGTAGAAAAATTAGGCGATGTTTATGTTATTGAAAAGCCAGCTAGACAAGAAGGAAGAAATATGATAATGATATTAGCTCCAAAAAGAGCATAACCGAGAGGAGGACTTTACAATGCCAAAAATGAAAACACATAGAGGTGCAGCAAAGAGATTTAAAAAGACAGGAACAGGTAAGTTAAAAAGATCTAAAGCTTTTAGACGCCATATATTAACTAAGAAGAGCAGAAAGACTAAGAGAAATCTTAGAAAAACAGGATACGTTTCAACTACTCAAGAAAAAATAATGAAGAAATTACTACCATACTTATAGTAGGAAGTTATCTAGGAGGTAAATATAATGGCAAGAGTAAAAAGAGCGATGAATAGTCGTAAAAAACATAAAAAAGTATTAAAACTTGCAAAAGGATACTACGGTGGAAAAAGCAAGTTATTTAAAACAGCTAATGAATCAGTAATAAGAGCATTAAGAAATGCTTATGTTGGAAGAAAATTAAAGAAAAGAGATTTCAGAAAACTATGGATAGCTAGAATAAATGCAGCTGCTAGAATGAATGATCTTTCTTATTCAAAATTCATGAATGGAATGAAGCTTGCTGGAGTTGAAATAAACAGAAAAATGCTTTCTGAAATAGCAATCAACGATCCAAAAGCATTTGCTGAATTAGTAGAAGTTGCTAAGAAGCATCTATAAGATTAATTAAATATAAAAAATAAAAGCCAGAGGATGACTATGTCATGTCTCTGGATTTTGTTAGACTAAATTTTAATGTACATAATTATTTATTATTTTTATATAAGAAATAAAGATAATAAATAAATGGATATATATAGTATAGAAATGTAGCCATGGCTACATTTTTATACTATATATATTTTAATAAGGAAATGGGGAAACTATATATAAATATATAATCGTGATAAATTTTTTTAAAAGTTTGAGGTGTTATTTATGCAGTTAAGATTAAGGGATGTTCTAAGGCGTAAAAACTTTACTCCAGTTCAAATAATAGCTATGGGATTTGCAACTATAATATTTACAGGTGCCCTATTATTAAGCTTACCTATTGCTACTATAAAAGGTGTAGGAACTCCATTTATAGATTGTATTTTCACATCAACTTCTGCAGTTTGTGTGACAGGATTAGTTACTGTAGATACTGGTACTTATTGGAGTTATTTTGGAAAAACAGTAATACTTATTTTAATACAAATTGGTGGTCTTGGATTTATGTCTTTTGCTACACTTTTATCATTAATTATTGGTAAAAAAATAACTTTAAAAGAAAGATTAATTATAAGGGAATCATTAAATTCAACATCTCTTCAGGGAATAGTAAAATTAGCTAGATATATATTAGTTTTTACTTTTTCAATAGAATTTATAGGAGCTTTACTGCTTTCCTTTGAATTTATACCTGAGTTTGGAATTATTAAAGGTATATATTATAGTATATTTCATGCAGTTTCTGCATTTTGTAATGCTGGATTTGATCTTATGGGAAATTACGGTAGCTTAACTGCCTATAGTGATAATGCTTTGATAATACTTACTATATCTTCTTTAATAGTAATTGGTGGACTAGGTTTCTATGCATGGAATGATATATTTAATTATAAACGTACTAAAAGATTAACACTTCAGACTAAACTAGTAATAGCTGTAAGTGCAGGATTGATTTTGTTTGGATTTATAATGTTTCTTGTATTTGAACTTTCTAATCCAGATACTTTAAAACCTATGGGGATTAAAGAAAAAGTGCTGTCAGCATTCTTTGCATCGGTTTCACCAAGAACAGCAGGATTTAATTCTATAGATTTGACAAAGATGACTATGGCATCTACATTTTTATCCATAATGTTGATGTTTATTGGTGGTTCACCAGGATCAACGGCTGGGGGAATAAAAACTTCTACCGCGGGCGTGCTTTTTATGACAATACTATCAGTTATAAATGGAAGAGAAGATACAGAGTTATTTAAAAGAAAAATAAATAAAGAAACTGTATATAAGGCTTTAGCAGTAGTAGTAATAGCACTGGCGTTAGTGTTTACTACAACCATATTATTATCTATTACAGAAAGAGCATCAGGTGCTCCGTTTGAACATTATTTATTTGAAGCTACTTCAGCCTTTGGAACTGTTGGGTTAACATTAGGATTAACTCAAGAGCTTACTGCTATAGGCAAGGCTATAGTAGCACTAACTATGTATGCGGGTAGAGTTGGGCCACTTACATTAGTTGTAGCAATTTCTATAAGAAAAAGTAAAAGAGGAAATTCTATTAAGTATCCAGAAGATAAAATCTTAGTTGGATAAAGGGGGATATATTAATGAGTAAAAAACAATTTATAGTTATTGGTTTAGGTAGATTTGGAACTTCAGTAGCAGAGACTTTATATGCACTTGGTAATGATGTATTAGCTGTAGATATAGATGAAGAAGCTGTTCAAAACATTGCAGAAAGAGTTACTCATGCTGTTCAAGTAGATGCAAATGATGAGGTTAGCCTAAGAGCCCTTGGAATTGGTAATTTTGATGTGGCTATAATTAGTATTGGTTCTGATATTCAAGCTAATATTCTATCTACTCTTTTAGTTAAAGAAATGAATGTTAAGCATATTATAACTAAGGCTAATAATGCATTGCATGCAAAAGTTTTGTATAAAATAGGTGCCAATAGAGTTATATTCCCAGAGAGAGATATGGGAATTAGAGTTGCTCATAACCTTTGTTCTTCTAACATACTTGATTATATAGAGTTATCACCAGACTTTAGCATTGCAGAAATTGTTACCCCAAAGGAATGGGAAGGTCACTCTCTAAAAGAGCTAGATTTAAGAGTGAGGTACAGTGTAAATGTGGTAGCTATTAAAAGAGATGATAACATAGAGGTATCTCCATCTGCAGATGAGGTTATACAGGAAGGCGATATAATAGTAGCCATAGGAGGAACTGCTGAGCTAAACGGAATTGAAAGTTTAGTTAGATAAGGAGATTTATAAGTGCAGGTTATAAAAAGTAAGGATAATAATACATTAAAAGAAATTAAAAAATTAAAAGAAAAAAAATATAGAGTTGAAAATAAGAAGTTTATTGTAGAAGGATTTAGATTTCTAGAAGAAGGTTTTAAATCAGATTTTATTATAGATAAACTTTTTATAAAGGAAAGCTCAGTTGATAAATTTAAAGAAAAATTTTCTTTTTATATTAATAAATATGAAGAAAAATTATTTATTATAAATGACAGTCTATTTAAAAATATTTCAGGTACAGAAAATTCTCAAGGAGTTTTAGCTGTACTTCAAATGAAAGAGGAAAATTTTAATAAAGAAGAAGGACTGTATATTTTAGCTGACAAGATACAAGATCCAGGCAATTTAGGAACTATAATAAGAACAGCTCATAGTGCTGGTTGTAGGGGAGTTATTTTAAGTAAAGATACAGTAGACTTATACAATGAAAAAACCTTAAGAGCTACTATGGGTTCCATATTTAATATTCCTATAATCCATGATGAAAATTTAGTTTTCACAAAAAGATTAATTAGTGAAGGGTATAATTTAGTATGTAGTTCCCTTGACACAGAAAAAAACTTTTATGAAGTTAATCTAGTAGATAATGCAATAATAGCTGTAGGTAATGAAGGTAATGGCATTAGTGATGAAGTTATGAATTTAGCTACCTTTAAGGTTAAAATTCCTATGCTAGGAAATACAGAATCCTTAAATGTTGCTATAGCTGCATCTATTATGATATATGAAGGTGTAAGACAAAAGTTAAATAAAAAGTATTAATACTTGAAATTTTTATATATTATATGTATAATGTTTCTATCAAGTTAGGATTTAAATGTTATTTAAGTGAAATAGTATCCAAACTGGTTTAGTAAAATAAAATATTTATACAATGACGAAGAGAGTAGATATATATTTTTATATAAGGGATGAAGAGCCAAAGACTGAAAGCTGTTCTTATAGGATTATATCGAAGTTCACTTCTGAGTACTAATTATGAAGTAATAGTAGTAATTAGCGGCTATGGTCGATAGATTTACTAAGAGGAGTTTTAATAAAACTCAATTAGGGTGGTACCGCGGATTTTCCGTCCCTTTTTAGGGACGGTTTTTTTATGTCTATAAAGCAAAAACTTAATTTCAGAAACTATTATTTATACTTGAATTAAGTAGAAATTTCATTAATTATGAAATGGAAATTTTTTCCAAAGAAAGTTTTAATCCATAATTTTAAATGAACTCATGAATTTTAGAAAGGAGCTTAGAATATGAAAGAACAATTAGAACAAATTAAAAAAATTGCCCTAGAACAACTAAGTCAAGTAACAGATAAAGCTGAACTTGAAAATATTAGAGTAAAGTATCTAGGGAAAAAAGGAGAGCTTACTGCAATCTTAAGAGGTATGGGAAAACTATCAGCAGAAGAAAGACCGGTGGTAGGTAAAATTGCTAATGAAGTAAGAGAAGAAATAGAAAGTGCCATTGATACAAAGGTAGTAGCTATTAGAAGTGCAGAAAAGACTGAAAAATTAAATAGTGAAGTAATAGACATTTCTATGCCAGGAAAGAAACAAACTATGGGGAAAAAACATCCATTAAGTTTAACTCTTGATCAAGTAAATGATATATTTTTATCTATGGGTTTTTCTATAGAAGAAGGACCAGAAGTAGAGTTTGATCATTACAATTTTGAAGCTTTAAATATACCCAAGGATCATCCAGCGAGAGGAGAACAAGATACTTTCTACATAAATGATAATATAGTATTAAGAACTCAGACATCTCCAATCCAGATAAGAACTATGGAAAATCAAAAGCCACCAATAAAGATGATTGCACCAGGAAAGGTATATCGTTCAGATGCTGTAGATGCAACTCACTCACCAATATTCTATCAAATTGAGGGATTAGTAGTGGCAGAAAATATTACCTTTGGAGACTTAAAGGGAACACTAGAAATGTTTATCCAAAAGATGTTTGGAGATGACATGAAAGTTAAATTTAGACCGCACCACTTCCCATTTACAGAACCATCAGCAGAGATGGATGCAACTTGCTTTGTATGCGGAGGTAAGGGATGTAAAGTTTGTAAAGGTAGTGGATGGATAGAAATTGTAGGCTGTGGTATGGTGCATCCACAAGTACTTAGAAATTGCGGAATTGATCCAGAAAAATATAGCGGTTTTGCTTTCGGATTTGGATTAGATAGAATTGTAATGTTAAAATACGGTATTGAAGATATTAGATTATTATATGAAAGTGATATGAGATTTTTAAATCAGTTTTAATATATAAGGAGGAAGATTATGAAGTATCCAGTTAAATGGTTAAAAGACTATGTTGATATAAATGTTTCCCCTGTAGAACTTGCAGATGCATTAAATCTTTCAGGGTCTCATGTTGAAGAGGTTATACTTACAGGAGATGAAATTTCTAATGTAGTTACAGGAAAGATAACAAAGATAGAAAGACATCCAGATGCAGAAAAACTAGTTGTATGTGCAGTGGATATTAACAAAGAGGAAGAAATACAAATAGTAACTGCTGCTACAAATATGAAGGAGCAGGATATTATTCCAGTAGCACTACACGGAGCAACGCTGCATGGCGGACTTAAAATAAAAAAAGGTAAATTAAGAGGAGTAGTATCAAACGGTATGTTCTGCTCAGAAGAAGAGCTTGGAATTGCTGGAGATGAGCCAGTACATGGACTTATGATATTACCTAAAGATACATCTATTGGAGTAGATATCAAGTCTGTAATACCTCTTGAAAGTGCTATTATTGACTTTGAAATAACTTCTAATAGAGCAGATTGCTTTAGTATAATTGGAATGGCAAGAGAAACAGCAGCGACTCTAGGGTTAACTTATAAAATGCCAAATCTTAAATATAGTGAAGAAGATAAAACTAATATAACTGATAGTTATAAAGTAGAAATTAAGAGTCCACTATGTAGAAGATATATGGCTAAAGGAATTAGCAATATAAAGATAGAACCATCACCACAGTGGATGCAAGAGAGATTATTAGAAGCTGATGTAAGACCTATTAATAATATTGTAGATATAACAAACTTTGTTATGTTAGAGTTAGGTCAACCATTACATGCCTTTGATGCTAGAGATATAGTATCTAATACTATAGTAGTTGATACTGGAAAAGATGGAGAAAAATTTGTTACTTTAGACGAAGAGGAAAGAACTATAGATAGCTCTATGCTTTGTATAAAGGATGGGGATAAAACTATAGGACTTGCAGGAGTTATGGGAGGATTAAACTCAGAGGTTAAAGAAGATACTTCTATGATAGTCCTAGAAAGTGCAAATTTTAATGGTCTTAATATAAGAAATACATCTAAAAAGTTAGGACTTAGAACAGAAGCTTCAACTAAATTTGAGAAGGATTTAGATCCAAACCTATGTAAGTTAGCTATTGATAGAGTATGTGCCCTAGTGGAAGAATTAGGTGCAGGTAAGGTTATGACTGGGGTTATAGATATATATAATGAAGTTATAGAACCTCATACCTTAGAAGTAGATAGTAACTGGGTTAATAGATTCTTAGGTAGTAATATATCAAAAGAAGATATGAAAAGATATTTAGATGGATTAGATTTAAATACTGAAATTAAAGGTGATGTTTTAGTTGTTAATTGTCCAACATTTAGAAGTGATCTAAATATAAAAGAGGAGATAGCAGAGGAAATTGCTAGAATTCATGGATATAATAATTTTGAATCTACCCTTCCTCATTGTGAGGCTATAAAGTCTGGAAAATCAGATAAGCATAAGCTAGAAGATAAAATAATAGAAGCTTTAGTAGCCAGTGGAATAAATCAATCTATAAGTTATTCCTTTGTAAGCAATAAAATTTTTGATAAACTTTTAATTCCACAAGATAGTGAACTTAGAAATGTAGTTGAAATTAGAAATCCTCTAGGAGAAGATTTCAAGGTTATGAGAACTACTACTCTTGCATCAATGATGGAATCTTTAGCTAGAAACTATGTAAAGAGTAATGAAAGTGCAATGCTTTTTGAAATAGGTAAAGTATATATAAAAAATACTGATGAAGAGAAGTTGCCAGAAGAAAGAAATATTTTAACCTTAGGAATGTATGGAGCGGGAGATTATTTAGAACTTAAAGGTGTGGTAGAAAATGTACTAAATGCTTTAGGAATAGATAATGGAATTTTTATTAGAGAAAGTGAGAATCCTAGCTTCCATCCAGGAAAAACTGCTGCATTAAAACTTAGAAATAAAATTTCTGGAGTTTTAGGTGAAATTCATCCAGATGTAAGTGAAAATTATGGTATAGATACAAGATGTTTTGTTGCTGAATTAAATTTAGATATATTAATGGAATGTGCTAAGATAGACAAAAAATATAAAGCACTTCCTAAATTCCCAGCAGTAACAAGAGATATTGCAGTTTTAGTAGATGATAGAGTTCTAGTACAAGAGATAGAAGACACTATTAAAAAACAAGGTGGCGGCATCTTAGAAAGTGCTAAGCTATTCGATGTTTATAAAGGAAGTCAAATTCCAGAAGGTAAGAAGAGTATAGCCTATGCTATAACCTATAGACATGCAGATAAAACTTTAACTGATACTGAAGTAAATAAGGTCCATGATAAGATTTTAAGAAGCTTAGAGCATAAGCTAGGTGCAGAATTAAGATAATTATTAATTAAAATAAGTAGGTGTAAATTTACATCTACTTATTTTTTTATGGAGTTTTCTATGAAGTGAATAGTTTACAATTTTAAACAAAATATAGTCTATAAATGTTGAATTTGTAAACTCATTAATGTACAATTATGGTTATATATGTATTATTATATATAATTTTGTATAAAGACTATTTTTTATATGAAATCATGTTAAAATAAAGGAGGAACAAATGATAAGCAATTTTAAGGTTACAAATAGATTGAAATATTATAGAAATATGTTAAATATTAGTCAAAAGGAATTGGTAACAGAGAGTTTATCATTACAACAAATTAAATTTATAGAAACCAAAAGAAGAAAAATAACTTATAGAACAGCTGAAATAATAAGTAATCATTTAAATTACATAGCTAAACATAAAAATATTAGCTTAAATGTATATCCTAAAGAATTAGTAATGGAGGATGAAGATTATGCAAGATATTTATGTGAGATTGAACTAAGAAAAAAAGAAAAAATAGATACAGAAAATTTTGAAACTATATGTTTACAGTATAATCTTAAAAATATTTTACAGGATTATTATAAACTACAAGGTGAAATTTTTGGAAATCAAAATGAATTTCAAAAATCTCTTGATTTCTATACCAAAGCAAAAGATATAGGATGCTTGGAAGAATATTCCTACATAGATATTTTAAATAAAATTGGGTGGGATCATGTATGCCTATGCAATTGGGCATTAGGCTTAAAAAGTTATACGGAAGCAGAAATATTAATTAAGCTAGTTTATAAAAGGAGTAATTATGAAATTAGGAACATTCAAGATATTGAGTCACGGGTATATTACGGGGTAGCTTTGATTAATAAGGAGATTAATAATTATAAAGTTTCGTTAGAATATATAGAAAGTATAAAAAAATTAGAATATGTAGAGTCAAAACTTATTATAGATAGCAGCATACTGGAAGCTAATGTGAATTATGAAGTTGGTAATATAGAGAAGTCTATAAATAGTTATATAAAATTACACAAAGAGTTTCCAGATAATTCAAGTGTAATAATTAACTTAATTACATTGTATGAATTAGTTGAAGATGAAGAGCGTTCTAACTTCTATTTAAATAAAATAAATGGCGATAGGCTTAAAAGTGAGGATGCTAGTTTATATATAGCATACTTAATAAAAATAAAAAACTATTTTATTAAATTTGATGTTAAAGCTGCTGTTAAACATTATAATACTGCGATCAAATTATGTATTAATGATAATAATATTTTATGGCTAACAAAGATATATGAAAATATAGTACAAGATTATCATGATGAGTTACTAAATTCAAATTATACAAATCAATATTTAATAATTTTAAATCGTAATAAACATATGTATGATAATCATAAAGAGTTACTTAATGATATTTTAGTTGGATTGATAACTAATAAAAATATAAATAAAAGTTTATTAGATACTATAAGAGAAATTAAGAATGGAACATTATGAAGAAGTTATTAGTATGTTTTTCTTAATATTTATATTTAGCACTTTAACTTTGATAAATGTAAAAGGGGATATTTATTAAAAGAATAATAAATATAATTATCAATTTAGTGTTAGTAATGAGGCGTTAGTAAACTATAAATCATTAAAATAATGATTTTAATGGTTTATAGAAATATAATAATTATGAACGTATAATGAAAATCAGCTAAAGGAGTATATATGAAAACTTTATCTAAAGAAGATAAAAAAGTTATTAGATGGGCATTCAATTATGTAAAACCATATACATGAAAAATAGCTTTGATGATTATTCTTATGACTATAGTTACATTGCTAGTTTCAATAGAACCTAAAATAAAAGCTAAAATTATAAACCTGTTATTCCGATCTGAATATAACTTAGCTATAAATATGCTTTTACTATTAGTATTTATATATTTAGGACAAGTATTGACAGAAGCATTTAAATTTAGAATATTAACTAAAGTAGATTGTAATGTATGTAAAGATATAAGAAGTGATTTGTTTTCTAAAATACTTAACTTTCCTATCCAGGTATTCGACAATACAGAAACAGGAGAATTATTATCACGAATGAATAACGACATCGAAGATATATCAAATGTATTTGCTAATTATTCTATATCACTACTAGATTCATTATTTGTAGTAACTTTTATTGGCGTTTCAATGATTAGTTTAAATGTCTATTTATTCTTAATAATTGCTGCAACATTTCCTATAACTTTAGGAATTTTTAAGTGGAGTGGAAAAAAAGTTAAGAAGGAAATTTCACTTTATAAACAATTTAATGATCAATGCTATGGAGTTGAGGCACAGTGTTTTACAGGTATAAGAGAAATTGTATCTTTAGGCATTAGAGATAAGATGGAGAATAGATTAGGATCAATTTTAGATAAAGCAACTAACCAAGCAATAAAGTCCCAATATATAACTATAAAAGGTAATATGCTTGTACAAGCTGTAAATTATCTAGATATGATAATATTTATTTTCATTGCAATAGTTTTAATTAGTTTAGGGAAAATTGGTATTGAGGAATTCATAACATTCTTATCATACTCAATTTTGTTTTCAAACTCTCTTTCTAGCTTAACTAAGGTTAATGCTGTTATTCAAAAACTTATTGTGTCATTAAAAAGAATATATGATTTAAATAATAATTTAAATTTTAATACGAATATATTTGGTAATAAAGATATTCATAAAGAAGAAAAAAAGATTGAATTAAAGAATGTTTCATTTAGCTATACTGATAAAAATGTTATCAGTAATTTAAATGTATCATTTAATGGATTTGGAAAATATGTAATAGTTGGTGAAAGTGGAAGTGGTAAAAGTACAATATTTAATTTGTTATTAAGATTTTATGATAATTATGATGGAGAAATATTAATCAATGAAGTTAACATTAGAGAGATGAGTGATGTTTCACTACGAAATAATGTTTCAGTAGTGAGACAGGAACCATATTTGTTTAATTTATCAATTAAGGACAATTTATTATTAGGAAACTCTTGTAGTGATATGAATGAGATTGAACATGTATGTTCTATTTGCAATATACATAAATTTATAATGAGTCTTCCTAATAATTATGATACTGTAGTTTCAGAAGGTGGAGTTGGTTTATCTGTAGGTCAGAAACAAAGAATTGCCATAGCAAGGGCATTATTAAGAAGAACATCAATATTACTTTTAGATGAAATAACATCCGCATTAGATAATGATACAGAGGAATCTATAAATGAATTAATTAATTATATATCAATAGATCATATAGTAATAGTAATTACGCATAGATTAAAAGGTATATTTAATGCAAAAAGTATTTTTCTTATAAATCAGGGTCAAATAATTGAATCGGGATCACATAAGGAGTTAATGAGTTACGAGTCTTTATATAAAAATTTATATTTAAAGGGAAGAGAAAACTAGAAAAAGGGGAGTATTAATTATGGACAATAATATTTCAATGGGAAAACTACCTGTAGTATGGGGGGACAGAAGAATAAAGGATATTACATTTTCAGTAACTGAGGAATGTAATCTTAGATGTAAATATTGCTATATGACAGGAAAAAACAATGTAAAAAAAATGTCCTTTGAAACTGCTAAAAAGGCTATTGATTATATATTAGAAGATAGAAAAACTTTTAATGAACTTGGAGTAATCTGGAACTTCATAGGTGGGGAGCCTTTCTTAGAAATGGATTTGATTGATAAAATAACAGATTATATAAAAGTAAGAACTTATGAATTAAATCATCCTTGGTTTAATAAATATAGATTAAGTTTTTCAAGTAATGGTATATTATATGATCACCCTAAAGTGCAAGAATATATTAAAAAGAATCGTAAGCATGTATCTATTGGATTAAGTGTTGATGGAAATAAAGAAAAACATGATTTACAAAGAGTAAAATTAGATGGAACTGGATCATATGATGATGTAGTTAAAAATGTACCCTTATGGTTAGAACAATTTCCAGAAGCGGCTACAAAGGCAACTTTTGCCCATGGAGATATAAAATATTTAAAAGATAGTATTATAAATCTATGGGATTTAGGAATATCACAAGTTGCTGCTAATGTGGTATTTGAAGAAGTTTGGGATGAAGAAGATCCGCTTATATTTGAAGAACAACTCAAAGCTTTAGGAGATTATATATTAGAAAATAAGATTTGGGATAAATATACTGTGTCATTCTTTGATCCTAATAAGGGATTTCCACTTTTAGAAAATGAACTTAAAAGTAATAGCTGTGGAGCAGGCAGAATGCTTGCAATAGATTGTGATGGCAACTTTTATCCATGTGTTAGATTTTTGGACCTTTCTATGAATAATAGAAAAGGTAGAAAAGTAGGGGATATTAATAAAGGGATGGATTTAGATAAGGTAAGGCCATTTTTGGAATTAAATACTTTAAAGGAAAGTGAAGACAAATGTTTAGAATGTGAAGTAGCTACAGGATGTACAGGATGTACAGGCTTTAATTATGATTGTTATGGAACCATATATAAAAAAGCTACGTATATATGTGAAATGCATAAGGCTAATGTTAGAGCAAATGAATATTATTGGGATAAGTTTGAAAAAGTTACAGGTATGAAATCACCAAGAAGAGAAATTGAAGAGGAAAGAAAGAAAATAAATACACCGGAAAAGTATATGCTATTTATAACATCCGATAAAGCTACATCTCATTGTCTATATGAAAACAGTGGTGGAGATCATGTGATGAGTGAAGAAATTTTTAATAAGGGACTGAGTTTTTGCGAAGATAATAATTTTATGCCAGTAATACTTGAAGATAATAACAATAAGTTTAAATATGATGGACACAGCTCATTAACTATTATGAAGGGTACAAGTGATATAGAAGGTATAAATGGAATATCTGTATTGAATATGTCAGAAGAACTTATAGGTGAAGATTACAATGATGCTTGCATTGTTAATGTATACAAAGAAAAGTTACATGAACTATCAAATTTTATAGGAAAAATTAAAGAAAACTATTCTCGAATCAACTTAATTATAAAAGATATTCCATACTGGAATGAAAAAGATGTAGAGAAATATTCTCATGAATTAGATAAACTAATAAAAATTATAGTAGAAATCTATAAGAATAGTGAAGTGATAGATATAAATGTGTTAACAGATATCTTTGAATTACAAGAACATAATAGATGTAGTTCAGGCGTATATACCTATGCATTAGCACCTAATGGCAAGGTTTACATGTGTCCAGCAGCGTATTTTAATGACGAGAATAAGTACATGGGAAGTATAGAGGATGGAATTTTAAAAAATCTTAATGAAGAGTTTAAATCTAAAAATTTAATTATGTGTGGAAAGTGTGATAGCTATCATTGTAAAAACTGTAAGTTTATTAATGAGTTAATGACTGAAGAAATTAATATGTCACCTAGAATACAATGTTTAATATCAAATCTAGAAAAAGAAAAGTCTTGTATGCTTCAACAACTACTAATTAATAATAATTTAATTAATATAAAACATATTTCCAATTATATAAAGAGTAATATGTACAAAGATCCTATAGAATATTTTAAGGTTATGTAAGAGGTGTTTAAATGGAAGAAAAAGATAAGATAATTTCAATTCTTGATGCAAATGACATAAAAGATTTTGAAGTGTACACAGAAAGAAAAAATTCTCTTGAGGAGTTAAAGCTAATTTTAAATAATAATAGCAGAAAAGATTTACTGGATAAAGTCGAAGAAGATATAAAAGTAATAGATAAAGAAATATCACAGTGGTGGAATGAGATTGAGAGGAGATATGAACTAGTTATTAAGAATAGCGAGGATATATATGTGGATGTTTATACAGGAGAGATTATTCTAAAATATATATAAAGTGAATAACATATTTATGTTATTATATATATTAAATTTAAGGGGGGTGAAATCATGGAACATTTAGTTTCAAAAAAGAATAAAAATGCTAAAAAGGCAATCCATACAATTATAGTTTGTGAAGATTATACTTGTATGAATGCATGTGGAGATTCTTGTTATGGTAAACTTATAAAAGTTCAAAGATAGCATTTTATCAAAAATAATATTTTAATTTAGGGAAATAAATCTTTTATATATTAATATTAAAAGATTTATTTTCTTATTTTGGAGGTGAAATATGAAAAGTTTTTGGGGGATTATTCCACGATATATTAAAAAGGGGAAAAAAAGAATTATCTTTGTAGCTTTAGGTATTATAGTATCTATGGCACTAATAGTATCATTAGGCACTATATCAGAAGCTTTAAAGGAATCGCTATATCAGAAGATGAAGGATGATTCAGGAGGAATACATGATATCTATTTAGGAACTTTAGGTTATGTGGATTTTGATAGAGTTGCAAAAGAAGAGGTTGTAAAAGAAGTTACTACGGTTTGGCCAATTGGCAGATATGATGTGCCGAATACAGATAATAGTCTTCAAATTTCGGCATTTAAAGAAAATGCTACAGATATATTAAATCTAGAATTGATAGAAGGTAGATATCCAGAAAAGGATAATGAAATAGCTATAGAAAAGTGGATTTTAGATTTGTTTCCTAAAAAGTATGAAATAGGAGATAAGATAATCATTCCTTATACCATAGTTCACAGAGGCAGAGGTACAGAATTTTATTATGAGAAGGGTGAAACAGAGTTCGTACTTACAGGGACTTATGATTTTACCTATAGAAACTGGTTCTATCCAAAGGAAGGGAATGCATATATTACACCTGAATTTGGAGAAAAGATATTAAAAGAGAAAAAGCTTACTATGCAAAGTGTAGAAGCTGACGGATATATAATGATAAAGCCATCTTACTCTGTTGAGGATGCTGTAAAAAAGTTAACTGAATCAAGATATTCTACCGGAGGATTTTTTGCTAACGAACCTAAGTTACAATTAAAAAGTGAATATGAAAAATATGATAATATAATGTTTTTTGTTTCATTAATATTAATAGTAATTTCTAGTGTAATAGTTTATAACATATTTAATGTTAGTGTATCAGAGAGAACTAAAGAATTTGGTATGCTTAGGGCAATGGGATGTCCTCCATGGAAAATAAAAGCCATGATTTTAATTGAGGGTATGCTTATAACAATTGTATTTATTCCTATAGGAATTTTATTAGGAAACTGGATAACTAGGTATATTATAAAAATAGTCACTGGAATAGAGAATTTAGGTACAGTGAGAACAATGGATACTAAAATTATCTTAGTAGCAATTGTAGTGGGACTTTTAACTGCATTTATAGGAACTTATTTTCCAGCTAGAAAAGCTTCGGTTATATCACCCACAGAGGCTATAACTGGAGGAGCAAATACTAGTTTAAAGAGTAGTAATATGAGAGGAAGCTTAGATAAATCTATTTTAAAAAAGGTATCTTTTGAAATCAATTTGGCGTTTATAAATATAATTAGAAATAAAAAAAGATTTTTATCTACATGTTTATCTTTAATTATAACTATAACCATGTTTATGACAGTAAATTATGTGGTAGGTTCTACAAATCCTGTGGCAATCTTTAAAGATAGCTTCAAGGTAGATTTTAAAGTTGATTCTAAAAGTGGATTATCGCTAGAAAAGGTTTCTTCTGTGGAAGGATTGGATGTAACCTTAAAGCTTAAGAGAAGAGGCACAACTATGGATATTGAAAAAGAAAATTATACAGAAGAAGGATTAAGAACCTATGAAGAATTAGGAAAGTCTGTACAGTATATATCACAGTGTATATCTAGGGATAGATATTTAATAGAAGTTACAATTTTAGGACGTAGTGATGAGGAGTTAGAAGCTTTAAAGAAAAATGTCATTGCTGGTGAGATAGATATAGACAAGATGAAAAATGAAGATATATTAATTCTTGTACAAAATATAGATGGATTGAACTACACTAATTTATCTGTGGGAGATGTTGTACAACCTTCATTTACTAAGTTAAATGATAATGGAGAATTTTTAGGTGGAACTTATCCAGAGTTTAAAGTTGGAGCTATAGTTAGTGAAGATGCAATAAAAGGATTACCTTTAGGTACTCCAAGCACAACAGTACACTCATCAGCAATAATTCTACCTGACTCTGCCATGAAGAAACATATGGAAATGACTAAATATCAATATTGGGAAGGGAATGTTAAGGAGGGATATGACTATGAAGAAGTTGAAGAAGAGTTAAGAGCAGTTGTAGATGGTGATAAGGGAGCTACATTATTATCTTACAGAGAAGAACTAGAAAAAGTAAAGGTAAATAATGCTCAAATTATATTTGCCATGTACAGTATAGTTATTGTTGTAGCCATAGTAAGCATAATAAATCTTATTAATATCATGAATATGAGCGCAATTATGAGGAAGAAAGAGTTTGGATTCCTAAGAGCTATGGGCCTTAGTGGAAAGCAGGTGAAGAAGATCATAATGTGGGAAGGGGCCATTTATGGAATAGTATCTTCTGCAATTTCAGTACTGCTAACTTTGGGAATTTCAGCAATTATAACTAAAAATTCAGAGCTTTGGCTAGGTCAGATTATAAGCTGGCATATACCAATAGGCCAAATGACTATAATTATAATAATTACAATCATAATCACACTACTATCATCTATATTACCGTCAAAAATATTATTTAAATCAAGTATTGTTGAGAGTATTAGGGATGTAGAGTAGAAGAGTAATGGAGGAATTAATATGAGTATGTTAATAACCAGTGGTCTAGCTAAAACCTATGGAATGAATGAAACTGCAGTAAAGGCGTTAAAACCTACGGATTTAGAGATTAAAGAAGGAGAATTTGTAGCCATAGTAGGACCTAGTGGCTCAGGAAAAAGTACATTACTACATCTTCTTGCAGGATTAGATAAGCCTTCAGCAGGAAAGGTATTTATTAATGAACAAGATATTTATGAGTTAAGTGAAAATGAGTTATCTAGATATAGAAGACAGAACGTAGGATTTATATTTCAAGCTTTTAATTTAATTCCTATACTTTCAGCAGAGGAAAATATAAAACTTCCAGTATTAATGGATGGTAAAAAGGTAGATGAAGGGTATATTGATGAAATTATGGATGTTCTTGATATAAAAGAAAGAAGAAAACATCTTCCAGGTGAACTATCTGGAGGGCAGCAGCAAAGGGTATCCATTGCTAGAGCACTAGCTAATAAACCGTCCATAATATTTGCAGATGAACCTACAGGAAATTTAGACAGTAAAAATAGTAAAGAAGTATTGCAACTACTAAAATCAACCATAGAAAAGTATAATCAAACACTAATCATGATTACTCACGATGGTAGTATAGCACAAATGGCAGATAGAATTATTACTATTACTGATGGAATGATTATAGAGGGTAAATAAGAAGAATGTTACATAACTAATATAAAGAAATAGTTGTGTAACATTTTTTATTTGCAATACTTTGGTAGTTAGAAAAGAATAATTTTTATAAAAACTGTGGCTTGATAATATGGTAAAATTTTACAATATAATTATAAAATATGTACCATAATATATTATATTTATATTTAATTAAGTTTTATGAAACATATTGTTGACAAGTATTTGGAATATTTATTAAATACCTTATTTAATAAATAGCTAATATATGTTAAAATGATTATAAGTTTATGCAGATGTAAATTTATAATTAAGAGGGTGTTTATGTGAGCATTATAACAGTTAAGATAAATGGAATGGAATATAACCTTAGAGGAGAAGAAAATGATGAGTATCTACAAATGGTTGCTCAATATGTAGATAATAAAATAAATAGTCTAATGTTTAAGAATTCTAAAATAAGTCGTCCTGATGCTACTATTCTTGCAGCAATTAATTTAGGAGATGAGGTTTTTAAAAATAAAGAGGCCTGCGAAAGGGCAAATGAAAATTATAAAATGATTGCAAAGGAACAAAAAAATCTTATTTCCGAAGTAGAAGGACTAAAAAGAGATTTACAGGCTGCAAAAAAAGAAAATGAAGACTTAAGAAAAGTTAACACTTCGGATAAAGATGAAGAGATAGGAAAGCTAAAGGATGAGGTTACATATCTTAAAGAGCAATTAGAACTTATGGATCAAGTTGTTCAAGAGTTAAAAAAGGATAATAAAAAACAAATGACCTTTAATAAAAAGCTTCTATCTGAAAATAATAATTTAAGATATGACCAAATAGCTAGAGTAAGACAGCTAGAGCAACTTAGTCATGAGATTGAGGATAAAAACCTTCAGCTTATGAAAAATGGACAAGTTAATGTAAGAAAAAAGTAAAAGTTTAGGTGATAATATTATATTTATATATTATCGCCTATTTTTTATTTTAGGATAATTAGCTATATTTATGAATTAAATATAATTTTATTCTTTAATATTGTGATAATTAAAATTTTATGGGCATAGGTATTAGGTAAAACCATAATTCTTAGGGGGATTATACATGAAAGTTTTGCTATGTGCTAGAAGTAATTATATAAATTTAAGTTCAGGAGATACTACTATAATATTTAAAATATACACTTTTTTAAAAGAGAAAGGGGTTAATGTAGATATATGTGGAGCCAATGAGGAGGCTAATTATGATGATTATGATATAGTACATCTATTTGATATTAAAAATATATTTGATGCTTATAAACATTTTAAATTGGCTAGTAATAGTAAATGTAGTATAGTAGTATCACCGATGTATTTTAATATGGAGAAGTTTTTCGAATATAGTAATAATATGGAACGAAAAAATCTATGGAATAATTGCAAAGCTTATAAGGAATTAATTTTGAAGAAGAGTAAAATCATATTTTGCAATAGTATATACGAAAAGTCTTTAATAACCAAGGATTTCACTACAAAGGGAGATATTAAAGTTGTTTATAATGGAGTAGATATAAATTATGATGAGGTTCCGTTATATAATTTTAAGGAGAGATATAATTTAGATAATTATATATTGTGTGTAGGAAGAATTTGTGAAGTGAAAAACCAATTAGAATTAAGTAAGATATGTAATGAAATAGGAGTAGACTTAGTTTTAGTTGGAACGGCATCAGAGGAGCGTTACTTAAAAGAATGTTTAGCTTATCCGACTACACATTATTTAGGATTTATGAATGACTATGATTTGTATAATGCATACACCTTTTCTAGTGCTCACGTATTAGCTAGTTTTTCAGAAGTTACAAGTTTATCATCCCTTAAGGCAGCAGCTTATGGATGTAACATAGTGGTTACGGAGGAAGGGGCTTCAAAGGAATATTTTAAGGATATGGCAATATATTGTGATCCTTATAATCATAATAGTATAAAATTAGCAGTAGAGAAAAGTAGGGCAGAAAGAAAAAATAATAAACTAAAAGAATATATAAGATATAATTATAACTTGAAGAATATGTTAGAAGGCATATATGAGGGATATTTAAAATTGATGAATTAAGATGTATAGGGGCTAACCAATAAAAAGGTATTAGCTCCTATTATTTTTTACAGTTTGTAACAAAGAGAATTGTGATATAATAATCCATGAGAAGTAAAAAATAAGTACTAATAAAATAAGTATGACTTTTTTAATATAGAATAAAGACATTTCTTATTGATAGGAGTTGAGAACATATGGATAAAATAGAATTATTAGCGCCAGGTGGAAGTAAAGAAAGTATCTATGCTGCTGTTCAAGGTGGTGCAGATGCTATATATATGGGCGGGAGTAAGTTTTCTGCTAGAGCCTATGCAAATAATTTTAATGAAGAAGAATTAATAGAAGTAGTGAATTATTGTCATTTATATAATGTTAAAGTATATATAGCCTTTAATACTGTGATAAAAGAAGATGAGTTAGGTGAAGCTTTAGAGTATGGGAAGTTTCTATATGAAATTGGTGTAGATGCTATTATAACTCAAGATATGGGATTATTTAAAATTATAAAAGAAGCTATACCAGATTTTGAAATTCATGCATCCACACAAATGACTATACATAATGGAGAAGGGGCTATATTTTTAAAGAATGAGGGCTTTCAAAGAATAGTTTTATCAAGGGAGTTAAGTCTAGATGAAATAAGATATATTTCAAAGGACTTAGATATAGAAACAGAAATATTTGTCCATGGAGCATTATGTATAAGTTATTCTGGACAATGCCTTATGAGTAGTATCATAGGAGGAAGAAGCGGAAATAGAGGAAGATGTGCACAGCCCTGTAGATTACCTTATACTATAATAAAAAAATTTAGTGGAGAAAATAGAGAAGGGTATTTATTAAGTCCAAAGGATACTTGTACTATAGATGAAATTAAAAGTTTAATTGAAAGTGGGACTTCATCATTAAAGATAGAAGGTAGAATGAAAAAGCCTGAATATGTAAGTGGTGTTGTAACTACCTATAGAGAAGCTATAGATAGTGTGTATCACAACAAATGTTTTGAGATAGCACCTAAAAAGGCCATATTAAATCAATTATTTAATAGAGAAGGGTTTTCAAAGGCATATCTTAGAGGAAACATTGGAAGAGACATGATGGCATATAATTGCCCCAAAAATACAGGTGTATTTTTAGGCACCGTTGAAAAAGATTTAACCATACAGCTTCAAAAGGATATAAAAGCCCAGGATGGAGTTAGAACTGATAATAGTGGATTTACAATCACAAATATTTTAAAGGGGAAAGAAAAGGTTAAAGAAGCCTCTAAAGGCGAAAAAGTGAAGCTTATGCCTACTAAATATAAGGTTGGAGATAAAGTATATGTAACTTCAGATACTGAACTTTTAACTAAACTTCAAAAAAATTATGAAGATATTTATGGTGTAAAGTTACCCTTAACTATAAAGGTTAGATTTGCTCCAGGAGAAAGATTTTATTTATCTACGGTTTATCAGGAAAAAGAATTTGAAGTCTATGGAGAAAATGTAGAGGTTGCAGCTAATAAGCCTATGGATAAGGAAGCCATAATTAAAAATCTCAATAAGTTAGGGGATACTCCTTTTAAACTAGAAAACATTGAATTTGAAACCTTTGAAGAAGGATTTTTAAGGGTATCATCTATAAATAGTGTAAGACGTGAGCTTATTGAAGATATAATGAAGTATATTAAAATTCGTGATAAACGGCATGTGGAAGAAAAGGCTTATAAAGAATTTAATAGGAATTCTAAAGAAGCTAAAGATATATTTAATGATGAGTATCTAATATGCGTTAAAACTCTAGAACAATTAAAAAGTGTATTAAGTTTTATAGATGAAAATCCAGATATAGATCCAGCTATAGGAGTAGATTTATTTAAAAAGGGTGGAGGTTTTAATTTAGAAGAAGTAGATTATGAAAATTTATATATGATTGTTCCTAATATAATAAAAAGTGAATTTAATTTAGTTACTGAAGCTATAGAAAAGAATATTTCTAAAATTAAGGGGTTAATTACAGCTAATTTAGGTATAATAAATGTGTTTAAAAACAGACTTAACATAATTGGAGATTATAAGTTAAATATTTTAAATAGTGAAAGCTATGATTTTTATAATAGGTATACAGATATATCAGCTTTAAGTGTAGAACTTAACAATAAAGAAATGTTTTCTATAGCTAAAAATATTAAAACTCCAGTGCAAGTAGTAGTTTATGGTAAGTATGAACTTATGGTAAGTGAATACTGTGTAATTGGCAGTACCTTTGGTGATAAGAGCTCTACTTCAAACTGTAATTTCAGATGTGACAAGGATAAGTTTGTATTAAGAGATAGGATGAATGAAGAGTTTCTGGTTACTACGGATAAATATTGTAGAAGCCATATATATAATACATTACCTGTAAATATAGTTCCATTCATTAAGGAATTAAGGAAAAATAATATTAACAATTATAGAGTTGACTTTATAGATGAAGATTATAATCAGGTTTTAAAGGTGATGAAATATATATTTAAAGATGAAGATGTAGATTTAGGGAAAACTACAAAAGGACATTATAAGAGGGGAATTGAATAGAAAGTAGGGGATAAGAAATGAATGAAAAGACCTTTAAAGTACTTGAGTATTATAAAATCAAGGAAATATTAAAAAAGTATACAGTTACAAAAGCGGGGAAAGATTTAATTGATAATCTGAAACCATATAACAATCTCTATGAAATCAAAGAGCATTTAGAGGAGACTAAGGAAGCATTAATTTTATTAACTACAAAAAGTGCACCACCCTTTGAAGGAATATATGATGTTAGGGAAGCGCTTTTAAGAGCTAAGAAAAATTCCACACTTATGCCAGTAGAATTACTTAGAATTGGTAATATGCTTAAAAGTTCTAGAAATTTTAAGGAATATGTACAGAGTAAGGACGATGAAACAACTTATAGAGTTTTGGAAGATATAATAGCAGGTATAGTTCCCTTTAAGAATATTGAAGATGAAATCTTTAGAGCTATTATTGGAGAGGATGAAATTGCAGATAGAGCTAGTGAAACTTTATTTATAATTAGAAAGAAACTAAAAGATAAAAGTTCTTCCATTAAAGACAGAGTTAATAGCATGGTTAGGACCTACTCTAAATATCTTCAAGAAAGTCTTTATACTGTAAGAGGAGATAGATATGTACTTCCTGTAAGATCTGAGTATAAAGAACAGGTTAAGGGTTTGATCCATGACCAGAGTGGTACAGGTGCTACATTATTTATAGAGCCTATGGGACTAGTAGATCTTAATAATGAAATAAGAGAACTTAGAAATAAAGAAAAGGCAGAAATAAATAGAATTCTTAAGGAACTTACTTTAAAAATTGCAGGTAACATTGATGTTATAGAGAATAATGGAAGTATTATATGGGAATTAGATTTTATATTTGCAAAAGCTAAATATGCCAATGAATTAAATTGTATATGTCCAGAGGTAAATGATAAAGGAATTATAGATTTAATAGAGGCTAGGCATCCTTTAATAGACCAAAAGGTAGTAGTACCAAGCACTATTTATCTTGGTAGAGAGTTTACTTCTTTAGTTATTACAGGTCCTAATACAGGAGGTAAAACTGTAACACTAAAAACTGTAGGTTTAATAGAGCTTATGGCTATGAGTGGAATGATGATTCCTGCAAGAGCAGGTTCAGCTGTTAGTGTATTCTCAAATATATTTGCTGATATTGGTGATGAACAAAGTATAGAACAAAGTTTATCTACTTTCTCATCTCATATGACTAATATAGTAAATATTATTAATGAAGCAGATGAAAATACTTTAGCACTTTTTGATGAGCTTGGTTCAGGAACAGATCCAACGGAGGGTGCAGCTCTTGCTATGAGTATTTTGGATAACTTAAGGGATAGAAATACAAAAATAATAGCAACTACTCACTATAGTGAACTTAAAGGTTATGCTTTAAAGACTGTTGGAGTAGAAAATGGCTCTGTAGAATTCGATGTTGAAACTTTAAGACCAACTTATAATTTGCTTATAGGTGTGCCAGGTAAATCTAATGCCTTTGAAATATCAAGGAGGCTTGGTCTTCCAGAGTATATTATAAATAGTGCTAAAGAAAATATTTCCACAGAGAGCTTAAAGTTTGAAGAGTTAATACAAAATCTTCAACAAAAGAGCATTAAAGCAGAAAATGATGCTAGGAAGGCAGAAGGTTTAAAAGCAGAAGCAGAAAAACTAAAAAATAAATATGAAGAAAAGTTATATAAGTTCGAAAATGTTAGAGAAAAAGCTATCTATGAAGCACAACGAGAAGCTAAAGAGCTTATAAAAGCTGCTAAGGAAGAAGCTGATTCCATTGTTAAAAATATAAGAGAACTTGAAAGGTTAGGCTATTCTTCAGAAGCTAGAACTAAAATAGAGAATGAAAGAAAGAAGATAAAGGATTCTCTTGATAACATGGAAGAAAAATTAAGTAAAAAAGATGAGCCTAAGGGAGAAGGATTAACTTCTGTAACTCAAGGACAGGAGGTATATCTTCCATCTTTAAATCAGAATGTTATAGTAGTATCCGAGGTGGATAATAAGGGAGAAGTTCAAGTTCAAGCTGGAATAATGAAAATCTCTGTAAAGCTTAAGGATTTAAGGAAGGGAAAAGTGTCTAGTGAAGATAAGAAAAAAGCTAAGGTTCAAAGAAGAGAAGCTAAGCTTAATCTAAAAGCAGTATCATCTTCAGTAGACTTAAGGGGTATGGATTCCGAGGAGGCTATTTATACCACAGATAAGTATTTAGATGAAGCTTATCTTGGTGGTCTCGGCGAAGTTACAGTAATTCATGGTAAAGGAACAGGAGTACTTAAGAGTTCTATAACTGATTTATTAAAACATCATCCCCATGTTAAAAGCTATAGACTTGGTAATTATGGAGAAGGTGGAACAGGAGTTACTGTGGTTGAGTTAAAGTAATACTAGAGTATAGGGGTTGACGAAATGATTTTGGTAAGTGGATGTCTTTGTGGTATTAACTGCAAATATGACGGTAACAATAATTTAAATGAAAAAATTCTTGAACTTTTAAGACAAGGGAAGGCTATACCAGTATGTCCAGAGCAACTTGGAGGACAGGCGACTCCTAGAGAAGCTCATGAGATTGTAAATGGTGATGGTGCTATGGTCTTAGATGGAAAATGTAGGGTTTTAGGAAGAGATGTAAGTGATGATGTAACTGGTGAATTTATTAAAGGTGCAGAGGAAACATTAAATATAGCTAGAGAGTTAAAAATTGATACAGCTATTTTAAAGGCAAGGAGTCCATCATGTGGAAAAGGAATTATATATGATGGTACTTTTTCAGGTGGTAAAAAAACAGGTAATGGAGTAACTGCAGAGCTTTTAATTAGAAATAATATAAAGATTTATACTGAAGATGAATTGGATAAATTCTTTGAGGAAAATAATATTTAGTTTTATAGTTAGGTGGGGATTTTATGAATTATAGTGATGTTAGAAAAGAAGCTAGAGTTAATTTAAATAATAGCTGTAAAGTATGTAATGTATGCAATGGAGTTGTTTGTGCAGGAGAAGTGCCAGGTATGGGTGGAAAAGGTACTGGAAATGCATTTACAGAAAACATTAGAGCTCTTGAAAGATATAAGCTTAATATGCGCGTAATTCACGATGCTAAGGATCCAGATACAGCTATTGAGATTTTTGGTAAGAAGTTAGATATACCAGTTTTTGCAGCTCCAGTTTCAGGAACTACTCTTAACATGGGTGGAAAGTATTCTGAAGAAGAGTATATTTCTTGGGTTATTGGAGGTACTTTAGATGCAGGTATATACCCAATGGTAGGAGATACAGCAGTAGATACATTTTTAACAACTAATTTAAAAGTGTTAAAGGAGTTTAATGGTGAAGGTATTGTATTTATAAAACCATGGGAAAATAAAAATATAATTGAAAAGATAAAATTAGCTGAGGAGTCAGGAGCATTTGCCGTAGGCGTGGATATAGATGCCTGTGGACTTATAACTTTAGCTCTTCATGGGAAGCCAGTAATGCCTAAAGGAGTAAAGGAGATAAAGGAATTAGTTAACAGTACTAAACTTCCATTTATACTAAAGGGAATTATGACAGTAGATGAAGCATTACTTGCAGTAGAATCAGGTGTAGATGCTATAGTAGTTTCTAACCATGGAGGTAGAGTTTTAGATGAAACTCCAGGTGTAGCAGATGTTCTTGAAGATATAGCAAAAGCAGTAAAGGGTAAAGTTAAGATTTTAGCTGATGGAGGAGTAAGAACAGGAGTAGATGTACTTAAATTCTTAGCCCTTGGTGCAGATGCTGTATTAATAGGAAGGCCTTTTGTAACTGCATCCTTTGGTGGTAAAAGAGATGGTGTAAAAACTTATGTTCATGGATTAAAGGGAGAGTTGAAATCTGCTATGGTACTTACGGGATGTAAAGATGTAGATAGTATAGATAAGAGAATTATATTCCAAAGAAAATAATCGAATAAGTAAAGTTTTTTAAAGTAATAAAAATTTTTAATAGATATCTTAAATTGTATAATTTAAGATATCTATTTTTGTTAATTTTAAATAAAAAATACACTATTACACTTTAGCAGTTAAAATTGACTCAGAAAGGATTACACATTATACTTAAAAGTAAGAAAATATAAAATATTATAAAAAAAGTGTTGGATATCTACTACTTATTTCAATTTTTTAGTAAACCTATACATAAGGAGTGAAAATATGGTTAAAAGTTTAGAAGAATTGTTAGAATTAGCAAAGAAAAAAGAAAAGAAAACTATGGCAGTAGCAGTAGCACAAGACAATGTTGTTCTAGAAGCAGTGATAAAGGCAGTGGACATGGGTATCATAAATGCTATATTAGTTGGAAATGAAGAGAAAATTAAAACTATAGCAAAAGATTCTAATATAGACTTATCTAGAGTAAGAATAATTAATGAGTGTGACATAACTAAGGCTGCAGCAAAGGCTGTGGAATTGGTTACAAAGGGCGAGGCTAATTATGTAATGAAAGGATTACTTGGGACTTCAGATTTATTAAGAGCTGTACTTAATAAGGAAGCAAATCTAAGAACAAATAATTTACTATCTCATGTAATGGTGTATGATGTAAAGTCTTATGATAAGCTGTTACTTCTTACCGATGGAGGAATGGTGCCATATCCAGAATTAAAAGATAAAATAGGAATATTAAAGAATGCAGTAACAGTGGCAAAAGCACTAGAGATAGATATGCCAAAGGTAGCACCAATTTGTGCTGTAGAAGTAATTAATCCATCAATGCAGGCAACTTTAGATGCAGCAGCTCTTTCAGCAATGAATAAGAGAGGACAAATTAAAGGTTGTATAATAGATGGTCCACTGGGACTTGATAACGCTATATCTAAGGAAGCGGCTCACCACAAAGGAATTGTAAGTGATGTAGCAGGAGAAGTGGATATACTTCTTGTACCTAATATTGAAGCTGGAAACTTCCTAGGAAAGTCTATGACTTATTTTGCTGGTGCTGAAAGTGCTGGAGTAATTGTAGGTGCAAAATGCCCCGTAGTATTGGTTTCTAGAGCAGATAGTGCAAAATCCAAGCTTTATTCAATAGCATTAGGTAGTATTTTAGGGTAAACAATTATTGGGGAATAATTGAAGTAGGATAGTTAATTAATTATTAAAAGATAAATTGTAATGGGGGAATGTGAATATGAAAAAGGTTATAATGACTGGTAATGAAGCCATCGCTAGAGGTGCCTATGAAGCTGGATGTCATGTAGCATCAGCTTATCCAGGAACACCTAGTACAGAAATATTAGAGAACTTTGCATTATATGAAGGTGTATATGCAGAATGGGCACCAAATGAAAAGGTTGGTTTTGAAGTAGCATCAGGTGCATCTATTGGAGGAGCAAGAGTGCTTACTACAATGAAGCATGTAGGACTTAATGTGGCTGCTGACCCATTATTTACTATGGCATATGAAGGAGTTAACGGAGGTTTTGTAGTTGTAACTGCTGATGATCCAGGAATGCACTCTTCTCAAAATGAGCAAGATAACAGATTTTATGCTCCTCATGCTAAGGTTGCAATGGTTGAACCATCAAACTCACAAGAATGCATTGACTATATGAAGGAAGCATATGAAATAAGTGAAAAATTTGATACATTAGTTTTATTTAGAGTTACAACTAGAATTTCACACTCTAAAACAGTAGTAGAGGTTGGAGATAAACAAGCTGTAGAAGTGAAGCCATATGAAAAAAATATTAAAAAATATATAATGACTCCAGGTCATTCAAAAATTAAACACTATGAAGTAGAAGAGAGATTAGAGAAGCTAAGACAATATTCTAATACTACAAAGCTTAATAGAATGGAAATGGGCAATACAAAGATAGGTATAATTACTAGTGGTATTTCTTATGAATATTGTAGAGAAGTTTTTGGAGATAATGCATCATACCTAAAGATAGGTTTCTCTTACCCATTACCAGATGAAATGATTAAAGAGTTTGCATCTAAGGTAGAAAAATTATATGTAGTAGAAGAGAATGATCCATACTTAGAAAATTCAGTTAAAGCTTTAGGAATTAGCTGCATAGGTAAGGAAGTTATTCCTATATGTGAAGAACTAAATCCAGCCATTATTAGAAGAGGTATTTTAGGAGAAGAAAATAAAATAACTTATACAGCAGATACTAATCCACCTTCTAGACCACCAGTGCTATGTCCAGGATGTCCTCACAGAGGAATATTCTATGCAGTATCAAAATATAAGGATGTAATAGCTTCTGGAGATATTGGATGCTATACTCTTGGTATGAATGCACCACTTAGTGTAACTGACACTGTAATTTGCATGGGTGCTTCTATATCAGCTGGTGTAGGAATGGAAAGAGCTAGTATAGTAGCTAATAGAGAAGATAAAAAGGTATTTGCATTTATTGGAGATTCAACGTTCTTCCATTCAGGAGTAACTGGATTAATTGAAAGTGTTTATAACAATACACCGATAGTAACTGTAATTCTTGATAACAGAATCACAGGAATGACAGGGCACCAAGAAAATCCAGGAACAGGTAGAACCCTTCAAAATAGAGAAGCTCCAATGGTAGATATTGAAGCTTTAGTCCTTGCATGTGGTATTAAAAAGGAAAATATAAAGGTAGTAGATCCATATAAAATAGAAGAAACTTCAAAGGCTGTAAAAGAAGCTCATGATAGCACAGAACCTTTTGTAATTATTACAAAACAACCTTGTGCTTTGATAAAAGACGTATTAAAGAAAAGAGCTAACTTAAAGTGTAAAGTTGATGTAGAGAAATGTAAGAAGTGTAAAATGTGCTTAAAAACAGGATGTCCAGCATTGAAATTCCAAAATGGTGTAGTGGAAATAGATGAAAGCATGTGTAATGGTTGTGAAATATGTAAGCAAGTTTGTCCATTTGATGCTATAGAAAAGGTTGGTGAATAATATGAAGGAAGTAAAAAGTATATTATTTATAGGTGTAGGAGGACAAGGAACTATCCTAGCTTCAAAAATATTATCTGAAGGCTTGTTAAGAAATGGCTATGACGTTAAAATGTCTGAGGTTCATGGAATGGCTCAAAGAGGAGGAAGTGTTACTACTCAAGTTAGATTTGGAGAAAAAGTCTATTCTCCTTTAATAGAAAAAGGAAAAGCTGATGCCATAGTTGCTTTTGAAAAAAGTGAAGCACTAAGAGCACTACCTTATTTAAAAGAAGGTGGACATTTAATAGTAAATGATTATGAAATTCATCCTGTACCAGTACTAATAGGACTAGAAAAGTATCCAGAGGGTGTAAATGAGGCACTAAGATCTACAGCAGAAAATACAGTTATAATTAAAGCGGCAGAAATTGCAAAAGATCTAGGTAATATGAAAGCACAAAACGTTGTATTACTAGGAGCGTTACTTAAAGCCCTAGATATAAAGGAAGTAAATTGGGAAGAGGTTGTAGCTTCATTAGTGCCAGCAAAGGCTGTAGAGTTAAATAAGAAAGCTTTAGTTGCAGGAATGGAAGTATAGAGGAAAATCAGAAGAGTTAATTTCATGATTGAAGCTTGTTCATTATAAGGTTTAGAATAAGTTTCTATAAAATATTAGCTTTACTCTATTATATAGAGGTAAAGCTAATATTTTTTATATAAGCAATAAATTTATATGATTTTCATTATTTTCTGATATAATATATTATAGTAAAAGTCTGAAAAGTAGATCTAATGATAATAAGAGTATATTAAGTTTAGTGGTTACTATTCATAATTATATAAGTAAAATTACTATGGGAGGATAATTAATGGGAATATACAAAGCACCAAATTCAGAAGAAAAAAAAGCTATAAAAAAATATAGTAAGTTATTTGAAGATATTAAGATATCTGAGCCAGCGCTATTTTTGGGAAATACATATAAAGAGGTAATATTTGAAAAGAAAGGTATTGTCAGCTTAATTGGTAAGAAAAAGGGATATATATATATTGATGCAAATAATAAAGTAGTAGAAGATGAGAAAACAATAATGAGACTAGGAAGAATATTCTTTTTCATGGAAGCATTCTTAAATGATGATAATGGTAGTATAATTAAGGCTCTTCAAAATGAAGAAGAAGTAGAAAAAAATAAAACTGATTTGGAATTAATGATGAAAGGCTTTGAAATCATTGAGAAAATGAATAAAAAATATGATATTGAACATAAGGAAGTTGAAAAGGTTAAAGATATATTATCAAAACTAATAGAACTTAGAGCTAAAACTAACTTGAAATTACAAGATTTTCTTAAGGTAGTACAGGAAGAAACATCAAAACAGAAATACTTTGATGAAAATATTATTGAAGCATGTATGCCAGCATATAAAGAAGTGATGGCATGTAATTATGAAAAGGTGATACTCATAGCTAAAGGATCTTCAAGTTATAACTGCTTAAAAAAGGCGGCAGAGAAAGTAAGGAAAAAATATACTATAAGATTTAATATATCTTATACAGATCCATTAATGAAGGTAAACTATATGATGGGTTATTTTGAAAGTTTAATTAGAGCTTATGAAAGCATTATTAACATGTCTTATAATCAGTATTTAAAAAGTATAGTAAATTCAGGAAGAACCAATGCTGAATTTAAATTATTAGAGTTAAGAAATAAGAAAAAAAATTAAAAGATCAATACAGTTAAAGATTAATAAAAATAATTAAAGGTATGTATGTGAGAGATATCATACCTTTAATTATTATAATTTATATAATATAAAATTCACATTTATTATTCAACGTTAATAAATACTGCATCCTCATCTTTAACTACATTTATATACTCAACTTCAGGATCTTCAGTACCTTGAACATAAAGGCCAGTATCTTTTAGTTGTTGAACATAATCTACAATTTCTTGTGTGATTTTTTCTCCCGGGCATAGTACAGGTATTCCTGGTGGATAAGCCATTAGGAATTCACCACTAATCATGCCTACGCTATTTTTAATTCTAACAGAAGTTTTAACACTGTTGAAGGCTTCGTTAGGAATCTGTATTTGCTCAGGAATGGAAGGGATGTCTATGAAGTCTGCTTTAGCAGTACCCTTGCCATAATAGTCATCACTGATTTCTCTCAAAGCTCTTAAAAGTCTTTCCATGCCATCTTCAGTATCGCCAAAGGAACCTACAATAAGGACATTATATAAATCCGAAAGTTCCATTTGAATATGATACTTGTTTGTTAAAATCATATCCAAATCATAACCAGTTATACCTAAATCTCTACAAGTTATTGTAATTTTAGTTGGATCAAAGGCATATGCTCCAGGAACTCCTAAGATTTCTTCGCCAAAGCAATAGAAACCAGGGATTTTATTAACTTCATCTCTAACATAATTAGAAAGTTCTATTGTTTTATCTAGTAATTCTTCTCCACCCAATGCAATTTGTCTTCTAGCAGTATCTAATGAAGCCATTAGAATATAAGAAGGCGAAGTTGTATGCATTAAGTTTAAAACCTGTTTTACCCTTGGAATACTTACTCTTTTAGAGTTAACTTGAAGTAGAGATCCTTGAGTTAAAGCACCAATAATTTTATGAGTACTTTGAGCACAGATATCAGCACCAGCTTCCATGGCAGACATAGGTAAATTTTTATTAAAGTTTAAATGCGGTCCATGAGCCTCATCAACTATTAAAGGAATATCATATTCATGAACGATATCAGCAATTTGCTGAATGTCTGTAGATACACCATAATAAGTTGGATTGATTATAAGAACAGCTTTAGCATCCTTATTAGCTTCCAATGTAGTTCTTACTGTTTCAGGTGTAACTCCATTTGCAATTCCTATCTTTTTATCTAACTCAGGCTGCATATATACAGGGATAGCACCAGCTAAGATAATTCCTCCAGTAATGGATTTATGAACATTCCTAGGAATTATTATTTTGTCCCCAGCACCTACTACAGAAAGAATCATTGCTTGAATAGCGCCGGATGTTCCATGAACAGAGAAAAAGCATGCATCTGAACCGTAGGCATCAGCAGCTAATTCTTGAGCTTTTTTTATAGGACCTGTTGGATGATGATAACTATCTACTAGTTTAAAAACTGTAACGTCAATCTTAAACGGATTTTCGCCCATGAAGTTTTTAAAATCTATGTCTACTCCAACACCTTTTTTATGCCCAGGAACATGGAATGGAAGAGTGTCTCTATTCACATATTCCATTAAGGCATCAAATAATGGGGTTTCATTTTGGTTTAACTTATACAATTCCATACCCTCTTTCTAATTTATAAAGTATAGAGATATCAATAATATAATTTAATGACCTCCCTATAATAATTTTACTCCAAATATAATATTTATAAAGTTATAAAACAAATTTATTATAGAATAATATTAGTATCAATGCAATAAGATTTTAGTTTATAATTAAATATTTATAATGTTTTACTTATTATATGAGTTATAAGATTATAAATGTATAATAAAGCATATAAATTTTATGCGTTTATTAAATTGTGTTATATAAAAAATAAAAAAAATACGAAAATATTACTTTATACAAAAAACAGATGATTAAAAATAAAATAAATGGTAATATAGTTTAGTGGAATAAATTAAAAAATATAGAATAGTAAGAAGGTGCATTATGAGTAATGAAAATTATTTTTTAGAAAAACTTGAGAAAATGCTATTTCTTGAAATAAAAAAAGGTAGCAAAATAAATGAATATGTATTTAAAGATAATATATATCTACCAGTAAATTCAGATAAAATAGTTTCCAAAACTAAAGAAGGAGATGATTTATCTAATATTCCTGTTAATTTTTTTATAGAGGGAATTTTTTATGCACTAGGAGCAGATAAAAACTTTAAATTTAATCATGTATATAAGGAAATAATAGAATCCATTCCTAATAGCGTTAATTATATAAAAGGAAAAATATTTGAGAATATTAAAAATGAAAAGTATGAAGATGGATATATATTATTAAAAGGATTATTGGAAGTTGAAATTACAACAGATAATTTAAATAAAGCTTTTATTTTAATTGATGGAATGAGAAAAAATAATATTGTATTTAAAGAAGAGATTATTAAACTTATTGAAATTGGAAAAGAGATTAAGGATTATCCACAACCCTATTATTATTCAGCCTTAGTAAGTTATGAAGATAAAGATTTTGAAAAAGCTCATTTTAATATTAAACAATATATATCATTGGGAGGAAATGTAAGTGAAGAGGTTGAGGTATTAAAAGAGAATCTAGATATAATCAATTCTTTTGATAAGGGGAAAGAACTTGTATATGAAGAGCCAAAGAAAGCGTTAGAAGTATTATTACCACTAATAGATGTATTAGGGGATAGCGCTGAGATATTTTATTATATTGCAGTTTCTTATAGAATTTTACAAAACTATGAAAAAGCTATATACTATTTAAATGAAGCATTATCTATAGATAGTAACTATGTTCAGGTGTTTAATGAACTTGGGATAAACTATGCTTGCTTGAATGATTTCGAAACTGCAATTAAGTATTTAAGGAAAGTATTTGAGGTTACCAAATCTATAGAGGTATGCACTAATTTAATAATGTGTTATATAAATATTAAGGATTTTAATCAAGCAAAAATACATTTAGATATAGCTAAAAAATTAGATCCAGAGGATGAAATTGTAAAGGAACTTGAAGAAACATTAGGATAATCAAACGAAAAAGAATGTATCAATAGAATATAAATAATTAAATAATATTTTATGAATAACTTTGAATGCAATTGTGTTTACATGCAAAAAACAGTATAATAACTGTGATAAACTTTTGAAATTTGCATTTCAAAACATCTTGAAGTATTTGATTACCATAATTGATTTAGGAAGTGAAGTTATGAAAAAAGAAAATAAAAATATAGTTTTAGATGTAATTCTTGTCGCAATAAGTTTATATTTGGCTTTATTACTAAAATTTGATTTCAGGATACAACCTGATTATAGAGAGTTTTTTATATTATCAATAGTTCCAGTTGTAGCATTAACAATTATATTTAATATGATATTCAAACTATATAGTAATATTTGGAAATATGCATCTGTTGAGGAGTTACTATCGATAGTATATTCTATGACTGCTTCTAATATAGTATTTATAATCTATGGTTATTTTATAAGCCACACTATGTTAAAAAGTAGATTTTTTAGATTTCCAATAACTGTTCATATTATATTTTGGCTATTGAGCGTAATAAGCTTAGGTGGAGTTAGATTTTTATATAGAATCATGGAGAATAATGGAACAGATAAAGGATCGATTAACAAAAAAAAGAATTTGTTAATCATAGGTGCTGGAGATGCTGGAGCTATACTTATTAAAGAAATAAATAATAATAGTACTTTGCACTATAAAATTGTTGGGTTGATTGATGATAATATAAATAAGATAGGTAAGAGAATTCATGGAGTAAAGGTTGTAGGAGATAGAAATAAGATTATATCCTTTTGTAAGCAAAACAAAGTTGATGAAATAATGCTTGCGATGCCATCAGTGGATAAGAATACTAAGAAAGAAATTCTAGATATATGTAAACAGGTGACAAAAAATATTAAAACCATGCCAGGTATTTATAAAATTATTGATGATAGCATAAATGTAAATCATATGAGAGATGTGAACATTGATGATTTATTGGGAAGAGAATCGATAAAGCTAAAATCGGAGCATATAGAAAGATATATAAAAAATAAAACAATACTAGTTACTGGTGGTGGTGGAAGTATTGGGTCTGAAATTATTAGGCAAATAGCAAAATTCTCACCTAGAAAAATAATTATTCTGGATATATATGAGAATAATGCTTATGATTTAGAAATGGAATTTAACAGAAACTATCCAGAAATAAATAAACAAGTAATTATTGCTTCTGTAAGAGATATGATAAGAATAGATCAAATATTTGACGAGCACAAACCAGAAGTGGTATTCCATGCAGCAGCTCATAAGCATGTACCTTTAATGGAGGGAAATGCAGGGGATGCAATTAAAAATAATATTTTAGGTACATATAATGTAGCTAAATGCTGTAATAAATATAATGTTAAAAAGTTTGTTTTAATTAGTACAGATAAGGCAGTAAATCCAACTAATGTAATGGGAGCCACTAAAAGATTTTGTGAACTTATAATTCAAGCTTTTAATGAAGTTAGTAAAACAGATTATGTAGCAGTTAGATTTGGAAATGTTCTTGGAAGTAATGGTTCAGTAATACCACTATTTAAAAAGCAAATTGAAAAGGGTGGACCAGTAACTGTAACCCATCCAGAAATAACAAGGTTCTTTATGACTATTCCTGAGGCTGCTCAATTAGTTATTCAAGCTGGTGGTCTTGCAGATGGTGGAGAGATATTTGTATTAGATATGGGTAAACCGGTTAAAATGGTTGATTTAGCAAGAGATTTAATAACATTATCTGGATATAAGCCAGATGTAGATATTAAAATAGAATATGTGGGATTAAGACCAGGTGAAAAGTTGTATGAAGAGCTTTTAATGGATGAAGTAGCACTTACATCTACAGAGCATAATAAAATTTTTGTAGAAAAACCTAAAGATGCTACTATAGAATTTATTGAAGAAGCTATAAAACAGTTTAGAAATGTAGATAATATGACTAAAGAAGAAATAATAAAATTGCTTGAAGAAAAAGTTCCTACATATAAAAGAAAGAAAGACTAAGATATGTAACGAATTGTGTAATGTAATAAATTACTAATAGGAGGAACAATTATGAGTCAATTAAAGGAAGAATTATTATTAAAATTAAAGAATAAAACAGCTAAACTAGGTGTAGTAGGTCTTGGATATGTAGGACTTCCTCTAGCAGTAGAAAAAGCTAAGGCGGGATATGAAGTTATAGGATTTGATGTTCAAGATAAAAAAGTTGTTATGGTTAACAATGGAGAAAATTATATAGGTGATATAGTAGATAATGACTTATCAGCCCTTGTTAAAGCGGGTAAGCTAAAAGCAACTACGAATTTTAGCTTCATAGAAGAAGTAGATACAGTATGTATAGCTGTACCAACACCTCTTGATCTTTATAAACAGCCGGACTTATCCTATGTAGTTAACTCAACAAAAGATGTAGCAAAATACTTAAAGCGAGGAATGCTTATAATTCTTGAGAGCACAACCTATCCTGGAACAACGGATGAAGTTATAAAACCAATTCTTGAAGAAAGTGGATTAAAATGTGGAGAGGATTTCTTTTTAGCATTTTCACCAGAAAGAGTAGATCCCGGTAATAAGGAATATAACACTAAAAATACACCTAAGGTTGTAGGTGGATGTACACCAGAGTGCACTGAGGTTGCAGGAACTTTATACAGATGTGTATTGGATGGAGAAATTATGGAGGTATCGTCACCAGCAGTAGCTGAGATGGAAAAAATTCTTGAAAATACCTTTAGAAATATAAATATAGCCTTAGCTAATGAAATGGCAATATTGTGTAAGAGGATGGGAATTGACGTTTGGGAAGTTATTGAAGCTGCAAAAACTAAGCCTTATGGATTTATGCCATTCTATCCAGGTCCAGGTCTTGGTGGTCACTGTATACCACTAGATCCATTCTACTTGGAATGGAAGGCAAAAGAGTATGATTATCATACAAAACTTATAGAGACTTCAGGTATAATTAATGATTCTATGCCAGAATTTGTAGTTGAGAACGTGATGAAGCTTTTAAACGGACATAAAAAGGCGTTAAATGGTGCAAAAGTACTTGTTATGGGTGCAGCATATAAAAAAGATATAGATGATATGAGAGAGTCACCAACATTGAAAGTCCTTGAGATATTAAACAAAAATGGTGCGGACATAATGATTAATGATCCATATATTCCGTCTTTTAAACATAAAGGTATTGAATATATATCAGTAGATTGGGAAAAAGAAATTGATAATGCTGATATAGTAATCATCACTACAGATCACAGTTGTTACGACTATGAATTGATGATTGAAAAGGCTAAGATCCTTTATGATACAAGAAATGCGACAAAGGATGTTAAAAAAAATAGAGATAAAATAAATAAACTTTAATATATTAAGTGTATTAGATACAGCACTACAATGTCTTTTGTGCTGTATCTAATAATTATGAATAAAAATTTAATAGATAATATTGGTAATAATTAACCATATTTAAAGGGTTCGAGTTTAGTCTTAATCCCTAAAATATATTAGGAGGAATTGGTATGAAATTATTTAATGTAGCTGTTATTGGATGTGGAAGGATATCCTATAAGGGAATAGAAGCAGTGGTTAATAACAAGGAAAGGCTACAGTTGGTATCAACTTGTGACCCTATAGAAGAAAAAGCTATTGCAAAGAAAAATGAATATATTGACAAGTTAGGTAAGGAAGTTAAAGTTAATATATATAAAGATTATAAAGAAATGTTAGAAAAAGAAGATATAGATATAGTGTATATAGCAACTGAAAGTGGATATCATCCAGAAATTGCTATAAATTGTATGAAAAAACATATTCATGTTATAGTTGAAAAACCAATGGCGTTATCAATTAAAGATGCTGATGAAATGATAGCTTGTGCTAAAGAAAATAATGTTAAATTATGTGTATCACATCAAAATAGATTTAATACTGCTATTCAAAAACTAAGAAGTGAAGTTGAAGCAAATAATTTTGGTAAGATGGTTAATGGTACAGCAAGAATACTTTGGAATAGAAACATGGGATATTATGAGCAAGCTCCTTGGAGAGGGACTTATGAACTTGATGGTGGAACATTAATGAATCAATGTATCCATAATATAGATTTACTACAATGGATGATGTGCTCAGATGTTGATACAGTATATGCTCAATGTGATACTTTCTTAAGAGATATTGATGCAGAAGATTTTGGAGCTATATTAATAAGGTTTAAAAATGGTGCCATAGGGATAATAGAAGGAAGTGCTTGTGTGTATCCTACAAATTTAGAGGAAACATTAAGTATTTTTGGGGAAAAGGCAGCTGTTTGCATAGGAGGCCTTGCAGTAAATAAAATTGAAACTTGGAGAATTGAAGGCTCAGAAGAAAGTGAGGAGAAAGTTTTGGCAGCACAAGAAGCAGATCCAGATAGTGTTTATGGATTTGGACATACTTTATTATTTAAAGATGTAGTAGACTCTATCATAGAAGATAGACAGCCACTAGTAAGTGGAGAAGAGGCTAAAAAACCTCTAGAAATAATATTAGCTGCTTACAAGTCTACAGCAACTGGAATGCCTGTTAAGTTTCCATTAGGCGATTTTTCTACTATGGATATGAAGGAAATGAAAAATAAGTAAGTGAGGGTTCACTGTGGGATATAAAAAGAATATAGCAAGTAACTTTGTTACTCAAATAATTACGTCAGTTTTGGCCTTTATAGTGAGCATTATAGTTTCTAGAGTGCTAGGAGCAGAAGGAAAAGGTGAGGTGGCATACTTTCTATTGTTTTTTACAACAATAGGACAGTATGGTCACTTTGGAATAACTTATGCTACACCATATTTTAGTAAGAAGACACAGTATAGTAGTGAGGAAGTTTTTAATAATAATTTTTCTTACATAATGCTAATGTGTGTTATACAATCAAGTTTTGTGATTGTAGCAAAGACTTTTGGATTAATTTTTGAAGAATATAGTTATTTAACTTTATTTCTTGGAATATTAATTTTAGCATTTACTATGATAGCTGAATTTTTATCAACGGTATATATAGGTAATGAAAGAATTATTGAAGTAAATAAAATTACTTTAGCGTCTAATATAATAAAAATAGCATTAACTATAATATTATGGCTTGCAGAATTATTAAATATATATACTTATTTGTTAGTTTTATCTTTACCAGTTATATTTAATTCAATACTATTAATGAGAAAATCAAAACAAAAGTATAAATTTGAAATAAATAAAGTCTTAATGAGTAAGGAGTTTAAATTTGGAATAAACATATATCTAGCAACCTTATTTATTTTCATGAATTATAAAATTGACCAATTTTTTATAAAGTTTATGTTAGGAACATCTGAATTAGGAGTTTATAGTGTATCGGTATCTCTAGCAGAACTTCTATTTTTAATTCCTGGTAGTGTAGCAAGTGCAATTTTGGGAAGATTATATAATATGAAAAACGATACTCCGGAAGAAAGGGCTAGACTTACTAGTAATACTATAAAAGTTACTTTTTATGTAACATTCCTTATTATGATAATAGGTATTCTATGTACGCCTATTATTCCAGTTTTATACGGGAAACAGTATATGGGTGCTATAGTACCTACAATTATATTATTTGTAGGAATTTTATTTGCATCAATAGGAAAAATTTCGTCATCATACTTCCAAAGTTCTGGAGAGCCAAAAGTACACTTATATATAACCTTTTCAGTATTTGCTATAAATATTGTTTTTAATGCAGTGTTGATACCACTTGTTGGTATAAATGGTGCTGCTATTGCTTCAAGTATTTCATACTTTGCATATGGAATAATATATGTAATTATCTTTATTAGAAAAGAAAAGTTTACATTTGAAGGATTATTCCTATTTAGTGATAGTGATAAAGAGATGATTAGACAAGTAAAACGCAGAGTTTTAAAAAGATAATGGAGGGAACATGAAAAAATATTTAAACTATATTAAGAACAATAAAAAAATAGCTACTATAGGGATAGCTATAATAGCTTTAGCTGTAATATGTATATTTGTAGGGATTAAAGTTAGTCTTAATAATAAAGAAAATGCTGAGAAATATAAAGGTGATAAGGGTGTATTCTTTGAAGATAAGAATTTTGAGAAAGCCATAAGAAAAGAAATAAATAAATATATAGGAAAAATATATGAAAGTGATTTAGCAAAAGTTAAGGCTTTAAATTTAAGTGAAAAGAAAATAGAAAGTATTGAGGGAATACAATATTGTATTTCTCTTACTGATTTAAATTTAAGTAAAAATAAAGTCACTAGCATAGAACAACTAAATGAGCTGACATATCTTAAAATATTAAATTTAAGCTCTAATCAAATAGAAGATATAATTCCATTATCAAACCTTAAAAATTTATTAGATTTAGATTTATCAACTAATAATATTCGTAATATTGAGCCTTTAGGTAAAGTTAAAGGTGTAGTATCTTTAAATATAGCGAAAAATAATATAAGTAAGATAGATTCATTGGTGAATCTTAAAAACCTAAAAATTTTGAATTTGGCTAATAATAGAATTACTAAAGTAGATGATTTAGTTAAGATGACAGAATTAGTAAACCTGGACATTTCTAATAACTCAATTATGAACTTAAAAGGAATTGAGGATCTGCTTTATCTTAATGAACTTAAGGCTAATGGAAATGGAATAGAGGAGATAAATAGTCTTAAGAACATTGAATATTTACAGATTTTAGAGTTATCTAACAATAATTTAAGCAATTTAAGTTTTATTAAAGATAATATAAATCTTCAAAATCTAATTGTATCCTATAATGACATTTCAGATTTAAATGATATAAGTAAGTTAGATAACTTAGAAAAGTTGGGAATAAGGTATACTAGTATAGAAAATGTGGAGTTATTAGCAAAGCTACCAAGTTTAAATGAATTATATATAGATGATAGAATTGATAGAACACCACTATTGGATATGAAGACTAGATTTAAAAATGCTGATACAAAAACTAAAGAGTTTTTTATAAATAATATATACAATAAGTAAAGGAAGAAAAGTTTATGGCTTTAAAAATATTAATAGTTGCATTAGGATTAACATTAAGTACTTACTTGTTCAAAAAAGCAGCAGGAACATTAAGTGTAAGAAAATTAAATTTAATATCCTATACATTTTATTTATTTATACTTCAAACATATATTGGTACTAGTTTAGTATTTCTTGGAGACAGAGAACATTATACTATTACATATATTTTAAATAATGATACCATACCTAGAACATTTTTTTATGTACTGTTAACAGCTGTACTACTTCCTTTAATTATAATTTTTCTGTACAAATTATTAAAAGTAGATATCAATTATATATATAGTGAGTATTTAAGTAAAGAAACTAATGTAGATAATGAGCAAATAGTATTTTACATAGTATTAGGGATTTCAAGTATTTCTATAATATTAATGATTATGTTATTTGTAAAGATAGGATATGCACCATTGTTAAAGATGGTTTTTGCTGAGCCAGGGTTTAACTTTAAAACAGCTAGAATAAACATATCTAACGTTACAATAATACATGAATATGTGAAAAACATACTTATACTTTCTTTAATACCTGTATTTTCATATATATCTTTTGTATATGTATATACTACTAAAAATAAAAGATGGATAGTGCTATTTGGAGTCTTATTTATATGTTCACTATTTACTAAAACGTATAATTTTGCAAAGACGCCAGTTATATTTTATTTGTTCACATTTGTAATAATATATATTATGTTAAATGATGGTATAAGGAGACATTTGTTATATGTGATAGTAGGGTGTTTGGGTGGAGTGATTTTTTTACTTTACAAAGTTATGGGATATGCATTAGAATTTTCTATACACACTGGTCCTATAAGTAGAGTAATATTTACACAAGCAGGAACCCTTATGTATCATTTTGATTTCTTTCCTCAGCATTTTCCATTCTTAATGGGAAGAAGTTTATCTGGTACAATAATTAAGGTATTAAGTTCAGATTTGACGCCTCTAAGGTCTGCCAAAGTAATTATGGCTTTTTATGGTTCAAGAAGTGTATATGAAGGTACTGCTGGAGTAATGAATGCACTTTTTATTGGAGAAGCTTATGCAAACTTTGGTGCAATTGGATTGCTTTTAAGTATAGTATATATATCTTTATTGTTTGGAATGATATACTATTTGTTTACTAAAAAATTTCGTAAAACGGCTCTTAATGTAGCTTTATTTGGAATTTTAACTAGTGAATTAGCAAGTATAACACAAGGTGGTTTTTTTGATTTTATATATAGTGCAAATATAATAATAATAGTTTTATTATTTATATTTGTTAATTATTTAAGTAAGTTTTTAGAAAAGAAGATAAATAAGGGATATAAAGGGTAAGAGTTCATTAGAAAGTAGGATATAAAATGAAGAAATGTATTGTATATTTTCCTTTTAAAATTCATGAAGAGCATCCGAGCGCTTCTAATCTACGACCAATAAAAATAGTAAAAGGGTTTAAAGAGTTAGGGTATGAGGTTGAAGTTATAAAGGGGTATGCTGCTGAACGTAAAAATACTATAAAAAAACTTGAAAATAAAATAGAGAACGGTGAGAAGTTTGATTTTATTTACATGGAAAGCTCAACAGAACCAACACTTCTTACAGAATCACACCACATACCAATTCATCCTTTTTTTGATTTCAAATTTCTTAAATTTTGTCGAAAAAGAGGAATTAAGGTAGGATTATTTTATAGGGATATTCATTGGAGATTCAGTCAATACAAAAATACTGTTTCAACACCTAAAAGGGCAATAGCATATACATTTTACTATTATGATTTATTAAAATATAAGAGTTCTATAGATGTTTTATATTTGCCATCCCTAAGAATGGAAAAATATATACCTATAAAACTAAATAAACCTATTTTAGAATTACCATCTGGGTGTGAATTTATAGAAGCTACAGGACAATTAGATATATCAAAAGATAAATTTTCTATCCTATATGTTGGAGGTCTTAATAGGGAGCTTTATAATATCGAAGAAATGGTTAAAGCTGTAGCTAATAATGAAAGATTTACTTTAACTATCTGCTGTAGGCAAGAAGAATGGGAAGCTAATAAAGGGTACTACTATGAATATTTAAATGATAGAATAAAAATCATACATGAAAGTGGTAATGAACTAGATAAAATTGCGATTAGTGCGGATATGTTTTCTTTAATAGTTGAGCCTACAAGTTATTGGGAATTTGCAATACCAATGAAATTATTTTCTTATATTTCTTACGGTAAACCAATTTTAGGAGTAAGTAATACCGCGTGTGGTGAATTTATTGAGAAGAACAATATAGGATATACTACTAAATATAATGAAGAGAATATTGAAAATATATTAAAATATGTAGAAAAAAATTATAGCAAAGATTATGATAGAATGAAACTAGCAATGAGTGAAGCCTTTGAAAATAATACTTGGGAAAAAAGGGCTTATGCTGTGGTAAGAAGCCTACATAAATAGTAGATATAAGAGGTGAAAAAATGAAGATTTGTTATTTATCTGATGCAAATAGTATACATACAAAAAAGTGGTGTAAATTTTTTAAGACTAAGGGATATGATATACATGTAATTTCATTAAATGATGGTGAAATAGATGGAGTTACTGTACATAGTCTAAAAATACAATTAGATAATGTTAGAAATGGAAGTTTTATGAATAAGATTCAATATCTTACGTATACAGGGAAGGTTAAAGCTTTAGTTAATGAAATAAAACCAGATATACTGCATGCACACTATGCAACTAGTTATGCGTTTTTAGCTGGAGCTACTAATTTTCATCCTTACGTTATTTCTGTTTGGGGAAGTGATGTTTATGATTTTCCAAAACAGAATATATTATGTAGAAAATTTGTTGAGCGAAACTTATCTAAAGCAGATGTATTGCTATCTACAAGTAAAGTAATGGCTGAGGAAACCAAGAAATATACTAATAAATCTATAGAAATAACTCCATTCGGTGTAGATATTAATTTATTTAAACCTAATGAAAATAAATATGATAATAGAGAAGAGATAGTAATCGGAACAATTAAAGCTTTAGAGGCTAAATATGGAATTGAATATTTGGTAAGAGCTTTCGGTAATTTAGCGAAAAAGTATGATAATATTTACCTGGAAATAGGGGGAATAGGATCTCAAAAGGAATATTTAGATAACCTATGTAAAAAATTAAATATAGAGAGTAGAGTTGAATTTTTAGGATTTATAACTCCAGAAGAAGTAGTGCAGTCATTTAATAGATTTGATATTGCAGTATTTCCATCTACTTTAGATAGTGAAAGTTTTGGGGTAGCTGCTGTAGAAGCTCAAGCTTGTGGAACCCCAACTATAGTATCCAATGTAGGTGGGTTACCAGAAGCGACATGCCCTGGAAAAAGTAGTATTGTAATTCCTAAGGAAGATACTATTGCCCTTGAGAAAGCTATAGAAAAGTTAATTACAGATGAGGAACTAAGAATTTCTATGGGAAAATACGGAAGACAATTTGTTGTTAATAATTACAATGTTAAAGATAATTTTAATAAGGTAGAGGTTATATATAAAGAATTGTTAAATAGTCAACATAAGTAAGCTAAAAGGAGTATAAATTATGAAAATAATAACAGTTATTGGAGCTAGACCTCAATTTATTAAAGCTGCGGCAGTATCTAATAAGTTAAGAGAAAAACATGAAGAAATATTAGTTCATACAGGGCAACATTACGATGAAAATATGTCAAAAATATTTTTTGATGAATTAAACATACCTTACCCTAATTATAACCTTTCAGTTGGATCTGGAGGACATGGAAAGCAAACTGGAGAGATGATGACAAAGCTAGAGGAAATATGTGTTAAAGAAAATCCCGACATGATTTTAGTATATGGTGATACAAATTCTACTTTGGCCGGAGCATTAGTTGCAAGTAAAATGTTAATTCCTGTAGTTCATGTTGAAGCAGGACTTAGGAGCTTTAATAAAGCTATGCCAGAAGAACAGAATAGAATACTTACAGACCATATATCATCCAAATTGTTTGCACCTACGGAAACAGCTATTAGAAACTTAAAAAATGAAGGTATAGTAGAGAATGTATATAATGTGGGAGATGTAATGTTTGATGCAGTTCTTCATTTTGGTGAGATTGCTAAGAAAAACAGTACAATAATTGAAAGATTGAATTTAAGGGACAAAGAATTTATATTAACTACAATACATAGAGCTGAAAATACTAATAATATTTCAAGATTAAAAAATATAATAGAAGCCCTTAATGCCAGTGAGAAGACTATAGTACTTCCATTGCATCCAAGAACTAAAAAGTATATGAGCGATTATAACTTAGAATTTGGTGACAATATAATAGTAATTGACCCAATAGGATATCTAGATATGCTTGCATTAGAAAGTAACTGTGTAAAAATAGTAACTGATAGCGGTGGAGTACAAAAAGAAGCTTTCTTTATGAAAAAACCATGTATAACTATGAGAGATGAAACTGAATGGGTGGAGACTGTAGAAAATGATTGGAATAGAATTGTTGGAACAGATAAAGAAAAGATACTAGATGCTATAGTTAATTTTATACCAAGCCAACCACAAATGGATATATTTGGAGATGGTAAATCATCTGAAAAGATTTGTAGCATTATAAAAAAATAAGATTGGTAAAGAGGGAATTCTAATGAAGATATTATTTTTAACTCAGTATTGTCCTCCAGAAGTAGGAGCTCCTCAGAATAGGATTTTTGAGTTTGCCAAACAATTAAAGAAATTTGGTCATGAGGTTACGATATTGACTGCTATGCCGAACTATCCAAGAGGAGAAATATTTGAAGAATATAGGGGCAAGAAGATAGTTAAAGAAACTATTGATGGAATAGATATAGTGAGAACAGGAATTTATGCTACTAAAAGTAAGGATTTTGTAAAGAGACTTAGAAATTATTTATCATTTACTTGGAGTAGTGTATTTAATGGAGCAAAGCATATAGAAAAGCAAGATGTGATAATAACAGAATCACCACCATTATTTTTAGGCTGGTCAGGATATGTTCTATCAAAGATGAAAAAAGCTAAGTTTATATTCAATGTATCAGATCTATGGCCAGAGTCAGCAGTAAAATTAGGTGTTTTAAATAATAAAGCTATGATTAGAGCATCCACGTGGCTAGAAGAATTTTGTTATAGAAAGGCTGCAGCGGTTACAGGTCAAACTAAAGGAATTGTTGATAATATAGTTTCTAGAGGGTTTGATAAAAATAAAGTTCATATCATAACAAATGGTGTCGATACAGAATTCTTCAAAAAAGAAAATAGGTCGGAAGAATTTAGAGAGAGTATAGGAATAAAAAATAAATTTGCAGTTGTTTATGCAGGAATTCATGGAATTGCTCAAGGACTTGAAGTATTAGTCGATGCCGCTGAAATCATAAAAGAAGAAAAGGAAATACAAATTGTATTTATAGGAGAAGGTCCAGAGAAGCCAATGCTTATGAATAAAGTTAAAGAAAAGAAGCTTGAAAATGTTAGTTTTTTACCTATGCAAGATAAAAAAGATATGCCAAAGATTATAGCTTCAATGGATGCAACTGTAGTACCATTAAAAAAATTAGATATATTTAAAGGTGCACTACCATCAAAGATGTTTGAAAACTTAGCTTCAGAAATACCTATTGTATTAGCTGTTGAAGGTGAGGCAGAAAATTTAATTAATGATGCACAAGCTGGGATTGTGGTTGAACCTGAAAATTCAAAGGAAATTGCAAAAGCAATTTTAAAGCTACATAAAAATAAAGAACTAAGAGAAGACTTGGGAAAAAATGGAAGAAGTTATGTTATGAATAATTTTTCTAGAGAAGCGATTGCAAGAAAACTAGAAAATATATTACTAGACTTAAAGTAAGGAGGAATTAATATGGTTAGAAAAAGAGAAACATTTTTACCTTATTCAGTACCACTAATTGATGATGATGACATAAATGAAGTAGTAGAAACATTAAAATCAGGATGGGTAGCTAAGGGGCCTAGAACTATTGAATTTGAGAAGAGATTCGCAGAATATACAGGTGCAAAATATGCTATCGCTATGAATTCAGCTACTGCTGCATTACATATTGCTTTAATAGCTGGAGGAGTTAAACCAGGAGATGAAGTTATAACAACTCCAATTACTTTTGCAGCTACAGCCAACACTATAATTCATGTAGGTGCTAAACCTGTATTTGTAGATATAGATCCAAATACATTTTGTATAGATGCAAATAAAATAGAAGAGAAAATAACAGATAAAACTAAAGCTATAGTTCCGGTGCATTATACAGGTCATGCTTGTAATATGGACAAAATAAGAGCTATTGCTGAAAAATATGACCTTTTTGTATCTGAGGATGCAGCGCATGCCATTGATACTTACTATAAAGGTGATTTAATAGGAAAAAAAGGCGACTGTGCATCCTTTAGTTTCTATGCAACTAAAAATATATGTACAGGTGAAGGCGGAATGCTTACTACTAATAGAGAAGATATAGCTGAAAAAGCAAGGATTATATCAACTCATGGGATGAGTAAAGCTGCATGGAATAGATATGGAAAAGGTGGAACTTGGAGATATGATATAGAATATCCAGGGCATAAGTACAATATGTTTGATATTCAAGCTGCTCTGGCTAAAACACAAATGAATAAATTAGATTTCATGCAAGATAGAAGAAAAGAGATTGTAAAAAAATATGAAGAGGCGTTCTCTAATCTAGATGGAATTAAACTTCCACCAGAAGCAGAGTATACTACTCACTCATGGCACCTTTATGTAATAAGATTGGAATTAGATAAACTTACAATTGATAGGGATGAATTTATAGAACTTATGGCGGAAGCTAATATAGGCACTAGCGTTCACTTTATACCTGTACATTTAATGAGTTATTATAGAGAAACCTATGGATATAAAGAAGGTGATTTACCAATTGCTGAAAATTACTTTGACACTATAGTTTCATTGCCATTATATCCTAAGATGACAGATGAAGATGTTCAAGATGTAATTAATGTAGTTACAGATATTATAAAAGAGAATCACAAATAAATATATTTAATATAGTATTGAGTATATCTAAATTTAAGGACTTAGTTCTTTTAAGTAGGATTAAGTTCTTAAATTATAAATCTTTAAAAATAATTAAAATTGTATGAAATATGAGCTTTAATATCTATAATCTATAATATATATTGACATAATATAAATTAATAAATTCATAATAATTAAAAAATATTTTTTTTATCAAATAAATGATATAATAGTTTTGTGTTCGTACAAGGAGGAATTATTTTGGAGAACAATATAGTAATAGATGTAAAGGAAAAAATCGAAAATAAGCGATTTCAGTTTTTTGTGAAAAGGGTTTTTGATATTATATTGTCACTTATAGGAATAATAATATTGTTGCCTATATATTTAATTATCGCTATTGCGATAAAATTAGATAGTAAAGGCCCAGTGTTATTTAAACAAGTTAGAGTAGGGAAGAATAGAAAAGATTTTGTTATATATAAATTTAGAACTATGGTAGTATCAGCTGAAAGTAAAAGGGAATTACAGATAGACCCAAGTAATATGGATAATTTTGTATTTCAAAGTAAAAGCGATAATAGAGTTACAAAGGTTGGCAGCTTTTTAAGAAATACTAGCCTTGATGAGATACCTCAATTATTTAATGTTTTGTTTGGTGACATGAGCCTGGTTGGGCCTAGACCTGAAATACCTGATGTTGTAAAGTATTATCCAGAAAATTATTACCAAAGATTACTAGTATTACCTGGAATAACAGGTCTTGCACAAGTCAGTGGAAGAGGCGAGATAGAATTGGGAAAAACCATTTATTATGATTTAACCTATATAAGTAATTTTTCAATATGGAATGATATAAAAATATTATTTACTACTGTTTTTAAAGTATTTAAGAGAGATGGCGCTTTTTAAGAGAGAATTAGTAAAATAAAGGTATTAGAGCTAGGGTTATAGATAAAAATATGCAGTTATAAATAATAATAGCACGAACACAAATATAAATAGTAGTAGCTATAAATATAAAATTAATTTCTTATATTCCTTTCATGGTACAGAATTTTAGCATGTACTATGAGTTAGGAGGGGGGAAAAAATATGGACAAGAGTAATGAAAAAATAAAAGGAATTTTTTACATTACCATAGCATCGATAGCTTTTGGGGTAATGCCAATATTAGCTAAATTAGCATATAAAGGTGGAGCAAATCCAATAAGTACTTTGGCATTAAGATTTACTTTTGCATCAATAATACTTTATATATATATAAAAAATAAAAATCTTTCACTTAAATTAAATAAGGAACAAATAAAGCTTATATTGTTTTTAGGAGTAGTAGGATATTCAATGACATCCATACTATTATTTTTAGCCTACAATTATATAGATGTAGGTATAGCAGGAATGATACTACATACATATCCTTTAATGGTTATGATCTTATCTATAGTAATATATAAAGAAAAGTTTAAGATGAAAAAATTTCTCTATTTAATTATAACTACTATAGGTGTATTTATAATGTTGGATGTCAATGTTGGAAATGTTAATAATATAGGTGTGATACTAGTTTTATTATCTGCTCTTTGCTATGCAATATATGTCATTGGAGCTTCTAATGAGAAACTTAAAAATATAAATAGCTTTGTTATAACCTTTTATATATCTATAATTTCTGCAGTTGTTGGAAGTGGTACAGGAGTCATAACTAGTAGCTTTAATAGCACTATAAATTTTTATGGAATTATATCTATATTACTAATTGCATTTATATCTACTGTGGTTGCTTTGATGGCATTTTTAAGAGGAGTAAAACTCATAGGACCAACAAACTCAGCAATCTTTGGCGCTTTAGAGCCTATAGTATCTTTAGTTTTAGGTGTAATTGTTTTAGGGGAAGCCATATCTATTAAGATAATTATAGGTAGTGTTATTATTATATTAGCTATGATTGAGCTAGCTAAGGATACTGTTAGAAATTAAGAGTTACTTTATCAAAATGATTGGATCACTTTGATAAGGTGATTTTTTGTAATTATGGATTCATAAATAGATAGAAATTTGTCGCATATATGAGTTATAATTATATAGTACGATATATAAGATTCAATAAATAGATTTTATCAATGCTACTTAATATAGTTAGATTAAAGATTAATACAGGTATAGAAACTTAATTGAAATTATTATATGTAGAATAAAGAGTAACATATACTAGTGGATTATAGTATGGTGGATTTTATATAAATTAAGAATAGTATAGAATTAAAATAAATAAATATTTCTCTGAAATTTTACTTTAGAAGACTAATAGATTTAATTCTATTATATAGAATAAAGGAGTTTTATATGAATGTATTGATATTACCAGCGTGGTATCCAAATAAAAAAGATTATGTTGGAGGTATATTTATAAAAGAACAGGTTAAAGCTCTTAAAAGTGTTGGTATTAATCCAATAGTATATTATCCTTTTGATAATGAAATTTTACCTAATGATTTAAGGTTAAATATAGAAGATACAATTAAGGTATACAGGGCTAATACAGATTATATGAAAAATAGTAAATTATCTAAATTTAATAGCTTTAAAAATTCCATTAGAGATCTAAAAAAAATAGTTAAAGATAATAGTATTGATTTAATTCATGCACATGTTGGATATCCAGCAGGTGTTATAGCATATTTACATTATCTTACGAATAAAAGCATACCATATATTTTAACGGAGCATAGATCAAATACAAGGGAATTTGCTGCTAGGTTCTATAATGGAATTCTAAAAAGAGTATACTTAAACGCTAAGAGTGTCATAACTGTTAGTGAATTTTTAAAAAAAGAACTTGAAAATTTAGAATATGTTTTTAATGGTAAGGTTATAGGAAATGTAGTAGATATTCCTAAAGAAAAAGTTGTTTATAATCCTATAAAAGAAAAGGTGACTATACTTTTTATTGGAAGTATGAAGGAAAATGAAGTTAAAGGAATAAAATATCTTATTCCAGCACTAGCTAGATTTATTAAAAATATATCTCTTAAGGTTAATGTTTTATTTATAGGAGAAGGCACATATAAAGAGAGCTATGAGAATCTTGCTCAGAATTTTGGAATAAAGGATAATTGTACTTTTATTGGAAGTATACCAAATGAAAGTGTTGGAGAATATATAAAAAGAAGTAATTTTGTAATATCATCTAGTATAAAGGAAACTTTTGGAGCAGTCCTCATTGAGAGTATGAGTTATGGAAGACCAGTTCTTGCTACCAAGTGTGGCGGACCTCAAGAATTTGTTAATGAATTCAATGGTATATTGGTAGAAAAAGAAAGCGTAGATGAGTTATATTATGGAGTGAATAAAATGGTAAAAAATTATTCTCAATTTTCTAGTGAAGATATAAAGAAATATGTAGAGGATAATTATTCATTAAATGTTATAGGTGAAAAATTGAAAAAAGAGTATGAAGTAATATTAAAATCTATATAAAATTATTTTATTATAAATATAAGTAGATTAACTAAGTATATAATGTATATGAAAATTTAGGAGTTACTGTATCAGAGTGATTTAAATATCAATGTGGTACAGTATTTTTATTGCTAAAATATAGTATTTTTATTGCTAAAATATTAGAAGTAATCATCCATGTATGAGATTTATATAAATTTATCATAAGGATGATAATGCTCCTTTAGTAAGTTAAAATGATAATACATTAAAAATATTCATAATATTCAGACGTAATAATTAAAAGGTTATTTTGATTTTATAAAGAATAGTAATTATATAGGAAAGTATATTGTAAAGGGGAGATATTAATGAATAAAGTAATAATCAATGGAAATGACTTAAGACTTGAAGATATAGTAAATGTGGCTAGAAATAATTATCAAGTTGAGCTTAGTGAAGAAGCCATAAAAAGAGTAGAAAAATCTAGAGGAATTGTAGATAAAATTGTTGAAGAAGATAGAATAGTCTACGGAATAACTACAGGGTTTGGAAAATTTTCTGATGTATCTATATCAGGTGAAGATTGCAAAACTCTTCAAAGAAATTTAATTATATCTCATGCTTGTGGCTTTGGAAACAGCCTTGATACAGATATAGTGAGAACAATAATTTTGCTTAGAGCTAATGCTTTATCCAAAGGATATTCAGGAATAAGATTATCAACACTACAAACCTTGGTGGCTATGCTAAATAAGGGAGTTCATCCAGTAATACCAGAGAAAGGGTCTTTAGGAGCATCTGGTGATTTAGCACCATTATCTCATATGGTATTACCAATGTTAGGAGAAGGAGAAGCTGAGTATCAGGGTAAAATAATAAGTGGTAGAGAAGCTATGAATAAAGCTGGTATAGAAGTAGTTCAATTAATAGCTAAAGAAGGTCTTGCATTAATTAACGGTACTCAAGTTATGACTGCTGTTGGAGCTTTGGCTTTATGGGATGGAATAAACTTAATTAAGAGTGGCGATATAGCTGCTGCATTAACAGTAGAAGCACTAAGAGGAATAAGAGATGCGTTTGATTTAAGAACTCATAACATACGTCCTCATGAAGGGCAAATTGAAACAGCAAAGAACATATTAGCTTTAGTAGATGGAAGTTCTCTTGTGACATCTCAAGGGGAAATTAGAGTACAGGATGCATATACTTTAAGATGTATACCACAAATTCATGGAGCTTCTAAGGATGCATTAAATTATGCAAAACATAAAGTAGAAATAGAGATTAATTCAGTAACAGATAATCCAATAGTAACAGAGGAAGGAGACGTTATTTCAGGAGGAAACTTCCATGGTCAACCTATGGCATTAACTTTTGACTTCTTAGGTATAGCTATGAGTGAAATTGCCAATGTATCTGAAAGAAGACTTGAAAGATTAATTAACTATCAATTAAATGATCTTCCAGCTTTTCTTGTTAAACATGGTGGCCTAAATTCTGGATTTATGATAACTCAATATGCAGCAGCAGCTTTAGTTTCTGAAAATAAAATCCTTGCTCATCCTGCTAGTGTTGATTCAATACCTTCTTCTGCAAACCAAGAAGATCATGTTAGCATGGGTACAATAGCAGCTAGAAAGGCAAGGGATATAATAAGAAATGCAGAGAGAGTCGTAGCTACTGAAATTTTAGCTGCATGTCAAGCTATCGATTTTAGAGAGGATTATACTTTAGGTAAAGGAACTAAGGTTGCCTATGAATCAGTTAGAAACGTAGTTAACTTTATAGAAAATGATGTAGTTATGTATAAAGAGATAGATAAGGTTACAGATCTTCTTCGTAGTGGAGAACTAGCTAATAAAGTTGAAGAAGTAGTTAAGGTTAATTATTAATGCAACCCTAAAGACTTTAAAGAATTAGTATATTATAATTTAAAAATAAAAGGTGATACCAATATCTATAAATACAGGTATTGGTATCAACTACAAATAAATAGGAGGAGTTAATTATGGCAAGAATAGTAGAATGTATACCTAACTTTAGTGAAGGTAGAGACAAGGAAAAAATTGAAGCTATAGTAAATGTATTTAGAGGAGTAGAGGGAGTAAAGTTACTAGACTATTCTAGTGATGCAGACCATAATAGATCTGTTGTTACTGTGGTAGGAGAACCAGAAGCTCTAGAGAAAGCGATAATAAATATGGCAGAAAAGGTTTATGAAAATATAGATATGAGTGCTCATACAGGAGCTCATCCAAGAATGGGTGCTCTAGATGTAGTTCCATTTGTACCTATCGATGGAATTACCATGGAAGAGTGCGTAGAAATAGCTAATAGAGTTGGTAAAGTAATTGCAGAAAGATTTAATATTCCAGTATATTTATATGAAAAAGCTGCTACAGCTTCACATAGAGAAAATTTAGCAACGGTAAGAAAAGGTCAATATGAAGGCTTCTTTGAAAAAATAAAAGAAGATAAATGGGCACCAGACTATGGTCCAAAAGAAGTTAATGTTAAGGGTGGATGCGTTGCTATTGCTGCAAGACAACCTTTAGTAGCCTTCAATGTAAATTTAGGAACAGACAATTTACAAATAGCAGATACTATTGCTAAGACAGTTAGACATTTAGGTGGTGGATTAAGATTTGCAAAGGCTATGGGAGTAATGCTTGAAGATAGAAATATAGCACAAGTATCTATGAACTTAGTAAACTATGAAAAAACAGCAGTATACAGAGCTTTTGAAATGGTTAAGATGGAAGCAAAACGCTATGGAGTACCAGTAGTTGGTAGTGAAGTTATAGGACTTGTACCAATGGCTGCTTTAATCAATAGTGCTGAGTACTATCTTCAAATAGAGAATTTCTCCATGGATCAAATACTAGAAAGAAGAATAAGCGAATAAAATAGCTTAGGAGTTGAAAGACATGTCTATATTAATTAGGAATATTGATTGCTTGGTTACCTGTGAAGGTAGCCATAGAAAAAAAGGCAAGGAAATGAATGATGCCAATATCATAGAAAATGGTTTTGTATTTATAGAAGACGATATAATATCTGCTGTAGGAAAAGATGAGGAATATAAATCCTATATAGATGAAGATACCATAATTATTAGTGGTAAAGGCAAAACAGTTACACCGGGACTTGTAGATCCCCATACTCATTTAGTTTATAGTGGAAGTCGTGAAAATGAATTACCTCTAAAATTAAATAAGGTAGGATATATTGAAATCCTAAATATGGGTGGAGGAATATTAAGTACCGTAGAAAACACTAGAAAAGCATCTCTAGATGAATTAGTAGCAGAAGCTAAAAGTAGACTTAATATAATGTTAAATCACGGTACAACTACTGTAGAGAGTAAATCAGGCTATGGTTTAGACTTAGAGACCGAGAAAAAAATATTAGAAGTAAATAAAAGATTAGATAAGACTCATCCAATAGATGTGGTATCTACTTTTATGGGAGCCCATGCTATTCCTAAGGAATATAAAGGTGATAGAGAAGGTTTTATAAAACTTATAATGGAAGAAATGATACCAGGTATAGCAAAAGAAAATTTAGCAGAATTTATAGATTGCTTCTGTGAAGAAGGAGTATTCACTACTGAGGAATGTAGAAAAATCCTTGAAAAGGGTAGAGAATATGGAATGAAACTCAAGCTTCATGGTGATGAAGTTGAATCTGTTAAGGGAGCAGAGCTTGCAGGAGAGTTGAAATGTATTTCAGCAGAGCATTTAATAGCAGCTTCGGATGAAGGAATAAAGGCTTTAAGTGAAAATGATGTGGTAGCGGTATTATTACCATCTACAGCTTTCTATTTAATGCTTGGTAAGTTTGCAAGAGCAAGAGATATGATCGATAATAACGTGGCCGTTGCACTTGCTACAGATTGTAACCCAGGAACATCTCCTACTGAATCCATGCAAAATGTTATGACCTTTGCATGTTTCGGAATGAGAATGCTTCCTAATGAGATAATCAATGCTATGACTATAAATGCAGCTTGTGCTATTAATAGAGAAAAATCTGTAGGTTCTATAGAAAAAGGTAAAAAGGCCGATATAGCTATATTTAATAGCAAAAACTTAAATTATCTAGTTTATCACTTTGGAATAAATTCTATAGACAAGGTAATAAAAAATGGTAAGATAGTTGTAGATAGAGAAAAAAATAAGTAATTACAGGAGGAATATTTATGTTAGATACAAAAACTGTGAGAGAGTTTATTGGAGAATTAGGTTCAAATTCACCAGCTCCAGGTGGTGGAAGTGTAGCAGCTCTTTGTGCATCATTATCTAGTGCATTATCATCAATGGTTTTTAACTTAACTGTAGGCAAAAAAGCTTATGAAGCATTAAATGAGGAAGAAAAAGCATTAGTAAATAAATATTTAGAAGTATCAGGAAGAGAAAAGGATGAATTCTTAGACCTTATGAATGAAGATACAGAAGCTTTCAATGAACTTATGGCTGCATTTAAAATGCCTAAGGATACTGATGAAGAAAAAGCTGCTAGAAGTAGTAAAATACAATTAGGGTATAAGGCAGCAACACAAGTACCATTAAAAGTAGCAAGAAGATCCTATGAAATTTATGAAGGAATTCTTGTATGCGTTAAATATGGTAATAAAAACGCTATTTCTGATGGTGGTGTAGCAGCATTATTGGCTCAAAGTGCTATAGAAGGAGCAATTTTAAATGTAAAAATAAATCTTTCTTCTATAAAGGATGAAGCTTATACAGAGGAAATTAGAAGTGAATTAAAAAAATTAAGTGAAGATGGTATGAAAAAGCAAAAAGAGATATTAGCTATTGTAAATCAACATATGTAGCTTAAGATAATTACAAACACTATATAAAAGAGAATGTCTCAGGGAAGAATATCCATTGAGTGCATTCTCTTTTTTAATAAGATTATATTTATAAATATAGTTATAAATATGAAGAACTCACTAAATAATTTTTAAATTAATAAGATACAGAGAAGCGATACCACTAATTTTTATTACGCTAAGTTGCTAAGTTTTAAATCAATATTATTTGTGCAAATATGAAAATTATGCTTAAATGTAAAATAATGAAGGCGATGAATGTAAAAATATGTTGACAAGTAAATATTTTTGTATTAAATTTCTCAAATAAATTTTGGAAAAAACTGTAACGGATTAACAATATAGTGTATAATTAGTGTATGTTCTAAATGTAAAAATTTATGAATATAATATAGGTTGGAGGGAAGCGTATGTTACTTAGGTTTGAACCATTAGATGACAAAATCGTAGTTACACTTCAAGGAGAACTTGATCATCACAGTGCAGAAGAAGTTAGAACTAGGATTGATGATATTTTAGATAAAGATGGATATAAGGCTTTAATTTTCAATTTTTCTGGTGTGAATTTTATGGATAGTTCAGGAATTGGAGCAGTAATAGGAAGATATAAGAAGATGTCCTTAAGGGGTGGCAAGGTGTGCTTAACAAATGTTACACCTACAGTTAAGAGAATATTTGAACTTTCAGGTATGTTTAAAATAATTTCAATGTATGAAAATGTTGAAGAAGCACTAAGGAACATTTAGTGGGAGGAATTAATGATATGGAAAATAAAATCAAAGTTGAATTTAGTAGTTTATCTAAAAATGAAAGCTTTGCAAGAGTTGTAATAGCAGCTTTTGCTGCGCAGTTAGATCCTACATTAGACGAGCTTAGTGATATAAAAACTGCAGTATCAGAAGCAGTTACCAATGCAATTATTCATGGCTATGGCAATGAAAGTGAAGGTAACTTTGTAAAATTAGAGGCTACAATTATTGAGAATGAGTTTACAGTAAAAGTAATAGATAATGGTGCGGGAATAGATAATGTAGATATGGCAATGCAACCTCTATATACATCTAGACCTGACCTAGAGAGATCAGGAATGGGCTTCACAGTTATGGAAACTTTTATGGATAGCCTAATAGTAGAATCTGTAAAGGGTGAGGGAACAACTGTAACAATGAAAAAAGCTTTCAACACTGTAAGATAGGTGAAAAATATGAGTGAGAAAATTCATAGAAATAATAACTATAATTATGACGATAATAAGGAACTTATAAAACGGGCTAAAGAAGGAGATAATGAAGCTTTAGAATATTTAACAGAAATGAATTTACCTTTAGTTTCTTCTATAAGCAAAAAGTTTTTAAATAGAGGCTATGAGTACGATGATATATTTCAAATAGGATGCATAGGCCTAGTGAAAGCTATAAATAACTTTGATGAGAACTTTAATGTAAAATTTTCTACATATGCTGTTCCAATGATTATAGGAGAAATAAAAAGATTTTTAAGAGATGATGGAATGATAAAGGTAAGTAGAAGCATTAAAAATACGGCTAGAAAGTTACACTATGATAAGGATGCATTAACCAAAGAACTCGGAAGAGAACCCACCATTGAAGAATTATCAGATTATTCAAAAGTAGATAAAGAAGATATAATCACTGCACTAGAATCTGCTAGTAGCATGCAATACTTATATGACACTATTCATCAAGATGACGGAGCTCCAGTATTACTTATAGATAAGCTTAGTGAGGATTATGAAGAAGATAATGAGGTAATTGATAAGCTAGCATTGAAGGAAGCCTTAAATAAATTGGATGTTAAATCAAGGCAAATTATAATACTTAGATATTTTAAAGATAAAACTCAAATTCAAGTAGCTAAGATGATGGGCATAAGTCAAGTACAAGTTTCTAGAATTGAAAAAAAAGTTCTAAAAATTATGAGAGATAGGCTATCTGGGTAAACAGAGTTCTTAGCTTCTTCGAAGGTTAAAAAAATCATAAGTTTTTAATTTGTAAATTTGAAAAAGATGCGTAAGCATCTTTTTTTGTTTAAATTTTAGTAAAATGCAGATACTATCATTAATACTTTTACAATTTTGATGTTAGGAGGATAATAATGAAAGTAAAAGAAACTAAAATAAAAGCTAAGTTTCAAAATGTATATGAAAGTTCCAAACCTAAACCTACTATATTTAAGAATTCTTTCAGAGCCTTTTGGACTGGTGGATTAATATGTGTAGTTGGAGAGATTATTTTTAAAACATTGATTTATTTAGGTCAAGATAAATTACAAGCTACTGCATGGGAAACAGTTATTATGATATTTCTAGGAGCCCTTTTAACAGGGATAGGTATATATGACAGAATTGGAGATTATGCAGGAGCTGGATCGGTAGTCCCAATAACAGGCTTTGCAAACTCTATTGTATCACCAGCCATAGAATTTAAAAAAGAAGGATATGTGTTTGGAGTTGCATCAAAGATGTTTACTATAGCAGGACCAGTGCTTGTTTATAGCATTAGTGCCTCTGTTATACTTGGAATATTATATTATATTTTTAGGTGGTAATAATATGGGAAGAAAAGTAGGATTACAAACAGTAGAATTATTGACAAAACCAAGACTTATAGCTACATATACCGTTGTTGGTCCCAAAGAAGGGGAAGGTCCATTAAAGGATAATTTTGACGAGATTCTAGAGGATGATTTATGTGGTTGTAAGACCTTTGAATCGGCAGAAAGTAAAATGCAACTACATGTAGTTCAAGAAGTACTTAAAAAAGCACACCTTAAAGAACAAGATATCTCTTATGTTTTTGCCGGGGATTTAATAAATCAATTAATGCCATCTTGTTTTATGGCAAGAGAAGTAGATATTCCATTTTTGGGTTTATATGGGGCATGTTCAACATTTATAGAAGCACTTTCACTAGCATCAATATGTTTAGAAGCAGATATAGGTAATCATATGATGGCAGTATCTTCATCTCATTTCTCATCATCAGAGCGTCAGTTTAGAGTACCTCTAGAAATGGGAAGTCAACGAGCTCCATCATCTCAATGGACGGTTACAGGTGCAGCAGCGGTGGTATTAGCTAAAAAGGGAAACAATGTACCTCGTGTAACTCATATTACCCTTGGTAAGGTAAAGGATTATGGAATAACTGACCCTAATGAAATGGGAGCAGCCATGGCTCCAGCAGCAGTTGATACTATAAAACAACATTTTCAAGACACAGGTAGAAAGCCTAGTGATTACGACATCATTGTCAGTGGAGATTTAGGTTCTGTTGGTAAGCAAATAACTACTGAGTTATTAAAGGAATATGGCTATAATATAGGATCAAATTATATTGATTGTGGTGATGAAATATTTGATTGTAAATCACAGAGTACCAACTGTGGAGGTAGTGGAGCAGGATGTTCTGCTACAGTTATGAGTAGTATGATTTATAAAGGAATGATACAGAAAAAGTATAAAAAGGTGTTACTAATTGCTACAGGAGCTCTTCTAAGCACCATATCTAACTATCAAGGTGAAACTATACCAGGTATAGCCCATGCCATTGCTCTAGAGTTTGGGGGTGAATAAATATGTGGGGAGATTTTCTAAGGGTTTTTGTAGTTGGTGGAATCATTTGTGTAATAGGTCAAGTTTTAATGGATACCACAAAATTAACTCCATCTAGAATATTAGTTATCTTTGTAGTATCAGGGGTAGTTCTTCAAGGATTTGGCATATATGAAAAGATAGCTGAGATTGGTTTATCGGGAGCTAGGATTCCTCTACCTGGATTTGGATATTCCTTAGCTAAAGGTGTTATGGAGGAAGTTGATAAAAATGGTTTATTAGGAATTGTTACAGGAGGTGTAAGTGCTACTTCTGCAGGTATAGCGGCTGCTGTAGTATTTGGATACCTAATGTCAGTACTATTTGACTCTAAAACGAAGTAAAGCATATAAAAAGTCTTCTCAAATTTGTGTATTTGAGAAGACTTTAATTTTATAGTTTTATAATAGAATTATTTAGCCTCTTATACTATTACTAAATATTTTAGGGATCATAGTATAGATATTTAACAGATGATTGAAAGCTTCAGGCTTATTTTCACTATTTCCAGTGTTACCTTCATTACCTTCATCTCCAGTATCACCACCAGGATCAGATGGGCCTACAGGAGGTGTAGTTGTATCACCAGGATTTGTATTTTCACCAGGTTTATTAGGATTAGGTATTTTATCTTTATTTTTATCTTTATCCTTGTCTTTATCTTTATCTTTTTCTTCAACCTTATATTCTGTAGGATCTTTAGCCACTGGAGCTAGGTATTTATTATCAAGCATGTTACCAGAATATAATCTAGTATCACGAGTTATAAATACTACCTTTTGTATTTTATCTTTAGGTGTTTTATCAGAAGGTAAGTAGTATTTACCATCAGCAGCCTTTACAACGTCAAGTTCCACATGGATATTATCCAGAGTAGTTGGTTGAGTACCACTTATAAAGATTTCAGAGTAAATTCTATTTCCCCTAGGATCCCTCTTAGTAAGCGCCGTTGGAAGGGTTCCAGAATCTTTAGAAATATAAGCACTAGTTAATCCACCAGGAGCCTGAAGAGATTTATATTCAAGCCCCTCATGAGCTGCTGCCATAATCTTACCCCATAGACCAGCTGGAACGCTACTACTAGTAAAAGGTAATTCCTTACTATTATCATAGCCCATCCATACAGCGCCTGAGTAGTAAGGTGTTAATCCACTGAAATAAAGGTTTTTGGTAGATTCAGAGGTACCAGTTTTACCCCTAACTTCCATATTCCCAAATCTTGCTTGTGGACCTGTGTTGTTCACAGAACCTTCAAGCATATCATAAACAATATAAGCTGTTTGTGGAGAAATTACTTGTTTAGATTCAAGTTTTGGCTCGAGTAGAACTTTACCATTCTTATCAGTAACCTTAGTATATATTCTTGAAGTAGTCATATTTCCTTGATTTCCAAAGGTACCAAAGGCTTGAGCCATTTCATAAGGTGTAGTTCCATCTATTTCACCTAGAGATAAAGCAGAAATACTAGTTCTATCTCTATCAGTTATACTTAATCCAAATTTTTCTCCATAGGATGCTGACGTATCTAAACCTATTCTATCAACTACAGATACTGCCACGGTATTTTTAGAAAGAGCAAGAGCATCACGGATAGTAATATATCCGTCAAATACATAATTCCAGTTCTGTGGAACGTAGGAACTGCCTTTATCTGGATATTTAGAACCAATAGAAGTTGGTAATGGACCATCTACAAATACCGACCCTGCAGTTAAAGTTTTACCTTCAATAGCTGGAGCATATACAGTAAGTGGCTTTATACTAGAACCTGGTGAACGTAGGAAGGTTTGACCATCCTTTCCAACAGAGATAGCTCTATTATAAGACATAGCTGGTTGATCACCAATACCACCAATTATAACTTTAACTTCACCCTTAAGATAATCTGTTATTATAGCAGAGGCTTGAACTCCATCTGCCTTAGAGCCTTGAGTATCTTTAAGATAATTGTTCATAATTTTTTGTACTGAATCCTGAAGTTTTCTATCCATGGTTGTATATATTCTTAAACCACCAAAGGTGATTTTTTCATAGGCTTCAGCTTCAGTATATCCATAGGTTTTCATTAAATCCTTTGCCACTTGTTTTATTACAGGTCTTGAAAACCATTCATAAACCATTTTGTCACCCTCTAAAGTTGAGAAATTTAGCATAAGAGGTTCTGCTAAAGCAGTATCATATTCCTCTTGAGTTATTTTTCCCAGCTCTAGCATTTTAGCAAGAACCAATTTAGTTCTTGGTGAGTCAAAGGCTTCTTTCTTTTCAAAGGCTTCATAGGCATTCATATAAGATATAGTTGGATTCTGAGCAGCACTTGCTAAAAATGCACATTGCTTAAGGGTTAAACCATCTGCTACAGATTTTCCAAAATACATGGTTGAAGCAGCTTCAATTCCGTGAGCGTTACCGCCTAAAAAGATAGTATTCATGTATTCGTTAAGAATTTGTTCCTTAGATAGAAGCTTTTCTAACTTACGTGCCAAATAAATCTCTTGAACTTTTCTTTCTATATTAGCTCTATTATTTATAGAATCTTCAAGGAAAAACTTATACTTAACCAACTGTTGAGTAATAGTTGATGCACCTTGGATTTCATCATTAGATAAACCAAGAATTATTTTAGCATCTTGGATTACAGCTCCTCCAAGTCTTCTTATGTCAACACCTTTATGTTCTAAAAATCGTTGATCTTCAATACTTACAAAGGCGTCCTGTAGATATTTAGGTACTGTAGATATATCTACAGAGATTCTCTTTTCAGGAGTCTTATACTCATCCATTTCTTTTCCTTTATTGTCATATAGAAGTGTAGTTTCTCCATTAGATAAAAATATATCAAGATCAAGCTCTGGAGCTGTTTTAATCATGCCAGATATAATACCAAAACCAGCAGCTGCACAAGTTATTATTAAAAGTAGTAAAACTATATATATTACTTTAAAGACTTTACGACTTTTCTTCTTGGGCTTTTTTTGCTTAGGTTTAATTTTTTTATTTTCTCCCATATTCTCCTCCTTTTATGATGAACATATCTTCGATACTATATTATAACTTATATGCTAGTATAAATACAATATAGTATTCTTCAATGAAGTTCTTATACATATACATATATTGGATATTGAATAATTTTATGTAACATATTATACATTTATTAACATTATACCACATTTATAAAGGAGTAATACTATGAAATCATCTTTGAAGTTAAAATTTACCATAATAACTTTTTTAATTATGACTTTTTTAATAACTTTTATATATACTTTAGATAAAATTATAATGCCAACGGTAAAATTAGTGGCAGATGCACAGATGAGAGCAGAGGTCACTAATACAATAAATAAAACAATTTTCCAGGAATACTCTAAGAATTTTAATTATAATGATATAATAAAATTTGATAAGGATAATGATGGAAACATCATAATGATGTCAGCAGATACTTTAAAACTAAGTGAAATTGCTACATTGACTGTATTAAAAGCACAAGATGAATTAGAGGAAAAATCTAAAGTAGACATAAAGATACCCATGGGATATGTGACTAAAAATAATATTTTAGGTAGATTTGGTCCAGATGTAAAAATAAGAATGAGGCCAATAGGGCATATTACTACTAGATATATATCCGAATTTGAAGATGCAGGAATAAATCAAACTAGGCATAAAATTTATATAGAAACAACCACTAGAGTAAAGATGATTATGGCAGTATCTTCTAGTGAGTTAGAAATAGTTAATGAAATACCTATAGTTGAAACCATTATAGTTGGAAGGGTACCAAGTACTGCAATACAAATGGATCTTAACGGTAATTAGAAAGTGTGATGCTAATCACTGAATAAATTCTTTATATATCATACTATTTATGTAAATAAATATAGATATATGAAAATATATAATTAATTTAAATAGTAGGAATTTCCTATAGAATAAATAATTAAAGAACAGGAGATGAGTAATATGGATCAATGTATAAAATTTTATAATGCCTTAGCTAAATATTATGATGATATTTTTCCAGCACCATTAGGTAAAAAGAAGTTTGCTTTAAAGAATATAGAAAAGGGTGGATTTGTTTTAGATATTGGATGTAGTACTGGAGAAACTACAGAATATATTTCTTCACAAGGATATAGGGCTTTAGGCATAGACTTAGACCAAGAAATGATAAGAATAGCTAAGGATAGGTATAAGGAAAGTGATACTTTGAAGTTTGAAGTTATGGATATGAAAACTATAGCTAAGTCCTTTGGAGAAGAGTTTAATGGTATTGTATGTATAGGGAATGTACTTCCTCACCTAGGCGGAAAAAGTCAAATAAAAGAATTTTTAAAAGGATGCTATGAAGTATTAAAAAAGGATTCACCATTATGTATTCAAACTATTAATTTTGATAAGGTGAAGAGAGAGCATATTAAAGAATTGCCTCTTATTGATGGTCCTAAAGTTAAATTTGAAAGGTTTTATAGTATTAAACCAGATAGTGATATTGTAAAGTTTACGGGAAGAATAACTGATAAAGAAAATAATGAGATTTTAGAAAACACAGTAGATCTATTTATGTTAGAAAATGAAGAGTTATTTGAAATGTTAAAGGAAATTGGATTTGAAAAATCCTTGAGCTACGATGATTTTAATAGAAGTACCTATACAGGAAATGCTCTTCCTTTAATAGTAGAGGCTATTAAGTAGAAAATTATAGTAATGTAAATATATAATTTAATAAATAAAAAAACATACTAGAAGTTAATAAGTTAATATTAGCTTTTAGTATGTTTTCATGTTTTTTCTTCTATTAATATATTAAGTATTTAAAACATTTGTAAGGTTATTATTTAGATTCCCAGTTAAATATGTAAGGAATATTTCTATATAAGTCACCATAATTTAAGCCATATCCAACTACAAATAAATCAGGAATCTCAAAACAACAATAGTCTGGAGATATTTCTATAGTTCTTCTTTCTGGTTTGTCTAAAAGAGTACAGCATTTTACACTTTTAGCACCCAACTTTTTAACGTGTTCAACCACAAAGTTCATAGTAATACCACTATCTACAATGTCATCTACTACAAGTACATCCATACCTTCAATATTATCAGGTACATCTTGAACTATTTTACAAGTACCACTAGTTTCTTCGCCATGACCATAGCTTGATGTAGTCATAAAACCTATAGTTGTAGGTACAGTAATTTCTCTAACTAAGTCAGCAGCAAATATGAAGCTTCCTCTAAGTAGAGATAATACGTAAACAGATTTTCCATCATAGTCTTTAGAAATTTTTGCTCCAATTTTAACTACAGCCTCATTGATTTCTTCTCTAGAAAAGAGAACATTTCTTTGTTTATCTTCCATGTAATCACACCTCAATTTATATTTACATTAATGTTTTCATAGTATAAAATTAAGGTGAAATTGTCAATAGTATAAAATGTATAAGAATGCAGTGTTTGTTTAATGTAGAAAAATTATTAATAAAGAAAAAATAAGGTTTGGAGATGATTATATGATAAATGGAAATACTGATGGAGTTAAAAACTTCATCTTGAAAAAGTTAGATACTATATATGATATGAGATTTCAAAAATCAGACATATTAACTGAAGAGTTAGCAGAACTTCTAAGAGAGGTTACCCTTGAAATTGAAAGAGAGGTTAGCGTTGCTATAGATAGAAAAGGAAGTGTTGTTAGTGTTGCCATCGGAGACAGCTCAACAGTTGAAGTTCCTATGATTGACACTAGAGAGGGGAGATTATCTCAAGTGAGAGTAATCCATACCCATCCCAATGGAAATCCTAAACTATCCGCATTAGATTTATCTGCACTTCTAAAATTAAAACTAGATTGTATAGTTGCCATTGGTGTATCAGAGGATAAACCTCTAATTTATAATATGGGTTTCTGTGATGTGAAGGATAACATGCTCATAGAAGAAGAAGTTGAAAATTTAACTATCAATAAAGTTTTAAGCTACAAGTTTTTAGATAAGGTTAGATATATTGAAGATGTTTTTAAAGTAGATAACATAGTGGAAGATAATTCAGAAAGAGCGATATTAGTATCTATAGAAGATGAGGAAAGCCTAGCTGAGTTAAAGGAACTTACTAAAGCCTGTGATGTAGAGCCAGTTTTTGAAATACTTCAAAAACGTAATAAAATTGATTCAGCTTATTTTATAGGTAGTGGTAAGGTTGAAGAAATAGCATATTTAAGACAGTCACTAAGAGCCAATGTAGTAATATTTGATGAGGAATTATCAGGATCTCAAGTAAGAAATCTAGAGCAAGCTATAGGAATAAAGGTAATTGATAGAACTACTCTTATTTTAGAGATATTTGCAAGGAGAGCCAGAAGTAAGGAATCTAAAATTCAGGTAGAGTTATCCCAGTTAAAATACAGATTAAGCAGGCTTAGTGGATTAGGAACTATGCTTTCAAGAACAGGAGGGGGTATAGGAACAAAGGGACCAGGAGAGAAAAAGCTAGAGACAGACAAAAGAAAGATCAGAGATACTATCTATGATTTAAATAAAGAATTAGAAAAGATAAAAAGTATAAGAGCAACCCAAAGAGAAAGAAGAAGTAAGGATAATATTTCTAAGATATCATTAGTGGGATATACTAATGCAGGAAAATCTACCCTTAGAAATGCTCTTTGTGAATACTCACCAGTTAAGTCAGCTACGGTAAAAGAAAAAGTTTTTGAGGCTGATATGTTATTTGCAACCTTAGATATTACAACCAGGGCTATGGCTCTTCCAGACAATAGAGTTGCCACAGTAACAGACACTGTAGGCTTTATAAGAAAATTACCTCACGATTTAGTAGAAGCTTTTAAATCAACTTTAGAAGAGGTAGTTTATTCAGACTTATTACTTCACGTAGTAGATGCATCTAGTAATGCAGCAGAAAAGCAAATAACAGTGGTAGAGGAAGTACTTAAGGAGTTAGGTGCAGGAGATAAGCCAACTTTATTGGTGCTCAACAAAATTGATAATTCTAATGATGATATTTTAAATTCTTTAAAGGAAACATTTAATAACTATTCTATTTTAGAAGTTTCAGCTAAACATAAAATCAATTTTGAAGAGTTGCTAAATAAATGTACAGAAATACTTCCTTATAAATTAAAAACCTTTAAGGTATTAATACCATATAGCGATTCATCATCAGTTGCATATCTACATAGAAATGCTTTGGTAGAAAGTGAAGAGTACGGTGAAGAAGGTACTATTCTTGTAGTTCAAGGTGATGATGAGGTCTATAACAAAAGTTCAAAATATATTATAGAGTAGTAACTAAAGTATCATTATATTGTTAGGATCGAAGTTAGAGCATTATTTGAAGGGGAGAGTAGGGAGAAAATTTGAGTACAGGATTAGTTAAATATGATTGGAATTTCATTGAAAATTATAGTGATGAAGAAATCAGCTATTTTCTAAGCTTAGAAGGAAAATCTATAGAAGCCATATGTAAAATTAGAAATTTAGATAGAGCCACAGTTCAAAAACATCTCATAAATTGCAAAATAAAATACAGGTTTTTAGTTAAAAGTGAATCGTCATCAGATCTATTTAAATCCCTAATTTTAGCAGCTAAGGAAGAAAGAATTTTGGTTTTGAATAGTTTAGATAGAGTTAATAAAGAAAAGCTAATTCATTTTTTAGTTAAAAACTATATGGAGCTAGGTCTTAAGGACAAAGAAGCCGCCATATGGATCATGGGTGAACTAAAAAGTAATGTCACCGTAGACATACTTATAAAGGCAACGGTTAATAATCATGTAAATATTAGAAGAATGGCAATTTCAGCTCTTGGAAAAATAGGTGATTCCAGAGCTGAGAGAGCTCTTATTAGAGCTTTGGAGGATAAAAATCCTCAAGTAATAAGTTATGCAGTTAAGTCCTTACAGAAGATAAGCAGTGGAGAAGCCGATGATAAAATAAGAGCTTTATTTAATAGTACTGATAAAGAGTATATTAAAAAGGCTTGTGAGGGTTATATTAAGCAAAGAGATAATGAAGAATTAAATTTTCAAGATATAAGTGACGGAGATAAAAATAATGATTAATATTTTATTATCTATATTATGCAGTTCTTTAATAGCTATTGTATTTAAGTTTAGTGAAGGTAGAGAAAGTAATAGATATATGGTAACTAGCATAAATTATCTATCAGGAATGATGGCAAGTATAATAATGATGGGAAGTTTAAATATTTTCCACATAAATTGGTTTTCTATGTTTATGCAGGAATTTAATCAGGTACTTATAAGTGGACAACTTTTCTCTAAAGAAGGAACAGGAGCTTTAGCAATAATTCTAGGTATAATAACAGGTATTTTATATTTTTTAAGTTTTATTCTATATCAAAAATCTGTAGGAAAGAATGGAGTATCTGTATCTGCAACTTTTATGAAGCTAGGAGTATTAATACCTACAATTTTATCTGTTATACTATTAGGAGAGACCATAGAATTATTACCTATATTAGGAATAATCTTGTCTATCATAGCTATAATAGTTATAAATCTAAATAACAAAGAAGAACAAAAGGTTAAAGATACTATGAAAGTAGATTTAATACTTCTTTTTATACTAGCTGGTGGAGGAGATTTTGTAACAAAGCTATTTCAAAACTTTGGTATGGTACAATATAAAAATTTATATTTATTTTATACTTTCCTAACGGGATTTACTATAAGCTTAATTATGTTAATTATTAAAAATAGAAAAGTAAAGTTAATAGATATGTGTTTTGGTGTCATGGTAGGTATTCCTAATGTATTAATGCCAAGCTTTTTAATAAAGGGCTTAGAAGAAGTAAGAGCAGTTATAGCCTTTCCTATGGTAAGTGCAGGAACTATTTTAATCACAAACTTTTGTGGAGTTATATTCTTTAAAGAAAAGTTAGGGAAGAAGGAGATTACTGCTATAGTACTTACCATAATAGCCATAATACTTATGAGCTAACAGTCTTCGAGAAATCTTCATTATGGTTTAGAGTACAGAAATCTATTTTAAATATTATAGAGGGGGCTTAAATATGAGTTATTTTACAGTGAAAGGGAGTGCTACTTCAGAATTTCAAGAAAAGAAATCTACATTTATAGGATACATAAAGAGAGTAAATACTGAAGAAGAAGCAAAGAACTTTGTAAATGAAATAAAGAGTATGCATAAAGAAGCAACCCACAATGTTTATGCTTATATAGTGGGAGAAAATAAAGGCATACAAAGATACAGTGATGACGGTGAACCCCAAGGAACAGCAGGCATTCCAGTTTTAGAAGTCATAAAGAAAAATGATTTAACCGATGTAGCGGTGGTAGTTACTCGTTACTTTGGTGGTATTCTTTTAGGGGGAGGTGGGCTAATAAGAGCTTACTCTAAAGGAGCCTCTTCAGCCATTGAAGAAGCAGGTGTTGTAGAAAAAGTAAAGGGCTTAAAATTAAGATTTACTTTAGAATATGATTTAATAGGTAAAATACAATACCTATGTGGTACAAATAATTGGCATATTGAAGATACCATATATACAGATAAAGTGGAGTTATCACTGTTCACAGAGGTAGAAAATAAGGAAACAATAATTGCAGATTTTGTAGAGGCTACTAGTGGAAAAGTAACTATATGTGAAGAGGATGAAGAGTATTTATTTAAAGAAGGATACAGATATTATAGAGCTATTGAAGGATAGCTCTTGAAATTTGAAATTATTAGACATATTATGTTATAATAGGTACATTGATTCTAAAGTTAATAATTATATATATAGTACAGGAGGAAGTTAATATGTCAGGACATTCAAAGTGGCATAATATCCAAGCTAAAAAGGGTAAAGCAGATGCTAAGAGAGGTAAAATATTTACTAAAATAGGTAAGGAAATAGTTGTTGCAGCTAAAAACGGTGGCTCTAATCCAGAGACAAATGCTAAGCTTAGAGACGTTATAGCAAAAGCAAAAGCAGCTAATATGCCTAATGATACAATTACTAGAGCAATTAAAAAAGCCGCAGGAGAGTTAAGTGCAGTAAACTATGAAACTATAATCTATGAAGGATACGGACCAGAAGGAATAGCAGTTATAGTTGAGTGTCTTACTGAGAATAAAAATAGAACAGCAGGAAATGTAAGATACGCCTTCTCTAAACAAGGTGGAAATATGGGAACCGTTGGATGTGTAGGCTTCATGTTCCAAAGTAAAGGTGAAATCATCATAGAAAAAACTGATTCAGTAGATGAAGATGAGTTAATGATGATGGCTTTAGATGCAGGTGCTGAGGACTTTGTAGCTGAAGATGAAGTATTTGTAGTAACTACAACTCCAGAAGACTTTGGTACTGTGAGAGAAGCTTTAGAATCTAACGGAATAGAATTCTTAGAAGCAGATGTTAAAATGATTCCAGACACATACACTGAAATTAATGAAGAAGTTGCGACTAAATTCCAAAAGATGTTAGATGTTTTGGAAGATGATGATGATGTACAAAATGTATATCATAATGCTGAATTCCCAGAAGGATGGGAAGGGTAGTAGTGAGTAACCGTTGGTATTACTAACTTTGAAATTTATTCATTAATTACTAATAAATAATATGATTATGACATACAATGATTATGAATGATATGTGTTTAAAATTGCAAGTTGCTTTCTATAAATAGGATAGTAAGTAACTTGCAACCATATAATTTAACTTTAATGTTGCATTATTAATAACAATATACCCTTAATGATACTCTTGTTGAATTTCATGTTGCGTTTCATCCATCTTAGGCTTTATTAGTTGTATTATTATTGATTGTAGCATAAACTATAACAAAATATCATAAATGATAATTGAACTAGTTGTCTTTTACATAAAATAACTTCTTATTTTATTAAGTAATCTTAAGGAGGATGTATAGAATGGGATTAATAGTGACTCTAGTGAAAGAAGCAAAACCTTATGATAAGAATAGTATGGAATCATTGTTAATTAAATTTGATTCTATTACTAATAGTTTACCAAGGAAGCTAAGATATGACTGTGCTAAAAATAATTTATTTAATTAGGGAATATCTTTAACTTATCTGAGGGAACATTAGTAAATTACATCAAGAAATCCTTATATTAGATTATTATAGTCTAAATAAAACTCATATTTAATGAAGTTGAAATGGATAATTAATTTTCAGAATTATCAGATAATTTGTAGCTATAAAAATAGAATACTTTTATATTAATTTATAGGCTTTAGGCATATAAATAATAAACCCAAAATGTGTTCTCTTAGCAAAAAGTCATTACAGTCTTACTAATAAATAAATATATCAAGTAAGGAGTGTGAAATAAATGATGGAGAATGAAATTCTAAAGGTAGCTTTATCCCAAGGTATTTGGGCTGTACTAAGTATATTTTTATTATTCTATATACTAAAAGCTCAAGAAAAAAGAGATGTGAAGCAAGAAGAAAGAGAAAAAAATTATCAAGATGTGATATCACACCTTACCGATAAATTAAGGATAGTAGATGAAGTGAAAAAAGATGTAGAAGATCTAAAAAAGGATGTAGGTGATCTAAAAAATTATATGAGAAAAAGTTAATAAGTCAAAAATATAATCAAAGCATTAATTCTTATATAAAATCATAACACTCCCATATTAAAATCTCTGAAACCCGCATGGACAGAACAAATAGTTAACTAGTTAACTAGCGAAATAGGCATATATTTATATATTTAAAGATTTCCCTATATAAATAGTTATATAGGGAAATTTTTTAATAATACATCTAGTAAATTAGCAATTTATATAAAGACTTCTCTGCTAATCTTTATTAATAAGTTATTTCATCCTTCTCAGAATGATCTTTGCTATTAGCGTAGGAGCCTATTTTAACTCCATCTATTATTCCTACATCTGCACCATCCTTAGGATACATTTTTCTTAGTTCAGCTTGACTTCTTTTTTGATCCTTAAGACGACTTTTATTATTATCAACCATAAAAACACCTCCTTAAATGATATAAAGGATAACTACACAATTATTTTGTCCTTAAAGTAAGAAATTATTAAGGAAAGTAAAGGATTAGCTTCCTTAGAAAGAGACATTACCATTTTATTAAAGGTATAGATTGAATGTTTGGACACATAATAATGTTGACAATAAAATTATATGGGAGGTATTAAAAATGGCTAAAAATCATAAAAAGCATGAACATACTCCAAGTAACCCTAAGACTGGAAATGTAAAAGATCATATATCTTCAAAGGCAGGAATTAAATCTCCTAAGGAAAAAGAATAGCTTAATATATTTACGTAAGGTATAGGTTATTTTGAATAAGTAAATGACTATCTCAATAAAGAGATAGTCATTTACTTAAATAGAAACATAAAGTTTTAATTAAGGAACTATTCATCTAGAGGTAGACAAATATATGAGTTATACATTAGATAAATAAGTTAAGTCCAGCATCTTCTGTGGAAGCTAAATACGTTGCAACTCCACCAACCTCAACTTCAGGAATTAATTCTTCATGTTTAATACCCATTAAATCCATAGACATAGCACAAGCAATGATTTTAACTCCCATTTTAAGAGCATTAGCAATTAAAGTATCAAGGTCATCTACATTATTTTTAGCCATAATGTTTTTAATCATAGCAGGGCCCATACCAGCCATATTCATTTTAGATAATGGAAGCTTTCCAGTGCTGCTTGGAAGCATCATATCAAACATTTTTTCCATGGTATCCTTTTTAACAGAAGGCTTATCTTTTCTTTTTAAGATATTAAGTCCCCAGAAAGTAAAGAACATGGTAACTGGTTTTCCCATGGATGCTGCACCAGTAGCTATGATGAAGGAAGCTATAGCTTTATCAAGGTCACCACTGAAAACTACAAGGGTTGCACCATCCTTTTTAGAAATATCACAACTAATAGGCGATGAGCTACTTGTTAGATCTTGAGAGGTACCTTTTTTGATTAATGCTACAAAGGCTTTTTCTTTTTTATCAAATTCACCTTTTACAAGGGTATTTCCTGTTTTACTACACCAACTATTGATGTCCTTTTGGAAACCTGGATCAGAAGCTTTAACTTCTAAGATATCTCCATCCTTCATTTTGCCAATTTCCTCAAAAACTCTTCTAATAGGACCTGGACATTGAAGTCCACAAGCATCAAGACTTACAGTAACTTTACTAGAATCTTCTATATTAGAAGAAGTACTAGTTTCACAAGTACAGTCTTCAGTATTATTATTTAAGTTAGATTGAGTATCTTTATTATTTAAAGAAGATTTAACGGTAGCATAAGTTTTATAACCACCATCTAAGTTCACACAATTAAATCCATATTGAGAAAGTATTCTACAGCCGATATATCCACGAAGACCTACTTGACAATAAACATAGATTGTTTTGTCCTTTGGTATTTTATTTAAATTATTTCTAAGGGTACCTAGAGGAATATTTATAGCATTTTCTATATGACCAACTTCAAACTCCATCTCTTCTCGTACATCTAGGATAAATTCATTGTTAGCTATTAAATTATCAACTTCATCCCATTGAACTATAGAAACTAAATTATCCATTATATTAGTTCCTATATATCCAGCCATATTAACAGGGTCTTTTGCAGAAGAATATGGTGGAGCGTAGCATAATTCTAACTCAGGTAAATCTGTAACCTTTAGATCACCTTTTATAGCAGTAGCTATAACATCGATACGCTTTTCTACGCCATCTAAACCTACACCCTGTGCTCCTAATAGTTTTCCATCCTTTGGATTGAATAAAACTTTAAGAGAGATAGGAAAGGCACCAGGATAGTAACCAGCATGGGAATTTGGATGTAAATGGATTGCCTTATACTCTAAGTTAAGTCTTTTTAAAGTTTTTTCATTATTGCCTGTAGTTGCAACAGTTAGTGAAAATACCTTTGCTACAGAAGAACCTAAAGTACCATTATATTCAGCTTTTTTACCACAGATATTATCAGCTACAACATGCCCTTGTCTATTAGCTGGCCATGCAAGTGGAATCATAGTTGGATTACCATTTATATAATCAATTACTTCTACAGCATCACCAAGAGCGTAGATGTTTTCATCAGAAGTTTTCATTTCTTTATTTACAACAATTGCTTTTCTATTGTTAACTTCTAGACCAGCATCTATGGCAATCTTACTTTCAGGAGAAACTCCTATTGATAAAACAATCATGTCTGTTACAATTTCTTTACCACTATTTAAAACTACTTTTTTACCACGGTTTTCAAAGGATTTAACTCCATCTTTAAGAATTAAATTAACTCCATTTTGAAGTAGATGTTCATGAACTATTGCTGCCATTTCGTAATCTAGAGGAGCCATTACTTGATCTGCCATCTCTACAAGAGTTACAGAAACTCCTCTTTCATTAAGGTTTTCAGCCATTTCAAGACCTATAAAGCCACCACCAACAATTACAGCTTCCTTTGGAGAGTTATTATCAACAAAGGCTTTAATCTTATCTGTATCTGGTATATTTCTAAGAGTAAATAAATTGGTTGCTTCTTTAAGGCCGGGAATAGGTGGGGTTATTGGACTAGCACCCGGTGATAAAACTAATACATCATAACTTTCTTCATAAACTTGAGAAGAACTATGATTTTTTACAGTAACTTTTTTTGCATCCTTATCAATTTTAATAACTTCACTAAAGTTTCTTATGTCAATGTTAAATCTAGAACTCATGCCTTCTACTGTTTGCACTAGGAGATTATCCCTTTCCTTTATAGTTTCACCTATATAATAAGGAAGTCCGCAATTGGCAAAAGAAATATATTCCCCTTTTTCAAACATAATTATTTCTAAAGATTCATCTAGTCTTTTTAAACGTGCAGCAGTAGAAGCCCCACCAGCAACTCCACCAACGATAATAACTTTTTTACTCATAATAAAATCTCCTTTCAATATTAAACAATACAAATAGTATAAACAATATAACCTTTACAATACTCAGGAACAATTAAATCTTAATATTTATATATAATAATAATACGATGTAAAATATTTATAAAAAAGAAGTCTAAAGAATTTTGACTTCTTAATAGTTAAAATAATACTTCTATTAACTTTTTTATATTCTCATCACTAACACTATATATAATTTCAAGACCGTTACGCTGCCAGTCTATAATGCCAAAAGTTTTTAGCTTTCCAATGTGCTGCGATATAGTTGATTGAGGCATATTTAAGCAATTTTGCATATTGGTAACATTGCTTCCACCAGTTTCAATGAGACCTTTAACAATGCATAGTCTTACGGGGTGGGCTAATGCCTTTAAAATATTTGCTTTTTCTTCAAAAAGTTTTGGGTTAGTTAAAAATGTGTCATTCTCAGTCATGTTTTATACACCTCCATATCACTATATTCATATAATACGATATAGTTACAAATGTGTCAATGAAAAATAAAAAAATATATATTTAAAACATTAACTTATTTTAATTTTAGATATTGTGTTGTAATATAGAAAATTAAACTCAACTAAACTTCAGTGAGAGTAAACCTCTCTATGAAGTTTAGTTAAATTATACATTACAAGAAGAATAGGGCCACTATGGTAGTAACAATTAAACCTAAAACTACTGGTTTAAAGTTGCGCTTTGCAAGCTCAAAAGGGGATACCTTGCATATAGCAGAAACGGGGATAATTGCCCAAGGTATTAATGTGCCTCCACCTACCCAAATAGCACCTAATTGTCCAAGAGCGGTTAAAGTAGCCACATTTCCACCAGTGGCTGTTCCAAATAAATTTGCAGTGGAACCGGCTAGAGCTATACCGGAAAATCCAGAACCATCTAGTCCAGTGATTGCACCTACAGTAGTTACACCAAAAGCACTTAAAAAATTGTTTAGTGGAACTGCCTTAGAAAGGGCAAAACCTAAGTCGTTTACTATACCTAAGGAGCCAGTAGGTAAATAGTTACCTATAATAGCTGTAAATCCATCACCCCCTACATAGAAAAAGGCAGCAATTGGAACTACTATTCCAAAAACTTTAAAGCCAAATTGGAAACCTTCTACAAGATATCTAGTGATTTTATCAAGAGAAGCCTTTTTATAAGATTTTATAGATATCAATATGAGTATAATTAAGGTTGTACCACCGATTAGTGCTGTAGCATCTCCACCTTTTAAGTTTAAAGAAACCATCAAAAATACATCAATAGAAAAGAGAAGAGGAATTAATATTGCAAAAAAAGATTTCCATCCTTTGCTTAAAAGAGATTCATCTGTAGACTGAACCTCTTCTGAATATTCAGTGTAGGTGAGATTTTCAAGGGTTCCATTTTTCATATCTTTCTTTAGCATGATAAAGGCTGTAACAGTAGTGACAATTCCCATAATAATTATTAGAGGAATACTAGCTTTAACTACTTCAGATACAGGAATACCAGCAGCATCCGCAGTTAATTTTGGAGCAGCTTGAATTACAAAGTCTGTAGACAATGCAATACCATGACCGAAAAGATTCATAGCTATGGCAGCACCTATGGCAGGGAGACCAGATTTGATAGCAACAGGAACTAATACAGCTCCAACTAGTGCAACGGCTGGAGATGGCCAAAAGAAATAAGAAATAATCATCATTATTATACCTATACCCCAAAAGGCTATAAAATCATTTTTCATAAACTTACTAAAGGGTTCTATCATAACTTTACTTATGCCAGTATAGGATAATGCTTTACTTAATCCAGCAATTATAGATATTATAAGTATTGTTGGCAGTAATTCCGTAATTGAGTAGATAAAACTATTAAAAATACTAATTAGAGATGCAGGAATAGATTTAGTGCTAATTAATGCAATTAATACTACTCCAACAATGCAAATAAGGGAACAGTCTAATTTTTTTATCATTGCTATTAAAATTAATATAATAAAAATTAAATATATATAGTGTATTGCGGTTAATTCAATCATTTGTAGCCTCCTACTAACTTATCCTAATTTAATAATAGAATATGCTGACAGGAGAAATTAGTGTTAAAAAAGCAAGATGGAAATTTTAAAAATTCAGGTTTTCATTGGTTAGTTCTATGGACTAAAAATATAAGAGGTTTTATATTATGAATAAAACTGTTTAAATAGTTTTAAATAATATATAATAATAGTATGATATTTTGGAACAAATTGAAGAATTGAGGAGAAATAATATGAATAATTTTAAATTTAAACATAAGGATGAAGAGTTTATTTTATCAGAAGATAACCTTTCTTATATTGAAGCTGAGGAAGTACAAGATTTTACCATAGAAAAAGCATTAGAAATTTTAGAAGAAGGTAAAGAAAAAGTAGAATTTGACTATGAATATTATGCTGATAACTGTGAAGCATGTGGAAATAGTGAAGTTATAGATAAAAAACATTATAGATATTTAGAGTATCATTTTTATATTTTTACTAAAGAAGGAAAATATATAATTAGTAATATAAGTAATGAGTTTGAAACCACTACTTATTCCAAATTAGAGAGAATGAAAAAAATTGATGAAAGTTATATAGTATCTATTATCATCTGTGAAAGTTGTAAGAATTTTGCAATAGAAGTTGAACAGTGTGATATGTAAATAAATAACTGTGATATATAATTAAATAATTGTGACATGAATTTAAATAACTGTGACTTGAATTTAAATATCTGTGTATATTTTTAGGTTAATTCCATATACTCTTTAATGGAAGAAGAATGGAGATGTATAATTTATAAATTTTTGTAAGCAATAGTGTATAAACATATCAAAGCTGGATACAATTCCTAGTAGGAGGGATTGTATGATTGAAAGATATAAAAAAAATAAAGGATTATATATTTTTATAGCCTCTGTAGGAATAATAGTTTTTTTACTTAGCTATACTGTAAGTATAGCATTCTTAAGAAGTTCAAAAGATGGAGGAGCTGGAATTTTAGGCGAAGCATCTCAAGCAAGCTTTTTAAATATGAATGATGTATTAATTTCAGATAAAAGTAATATAGAGTTCATGTTAAACTATAAAAACTCTTTAGGTAAGGTAAAGATTAATGATAAATTAGATAAAACTATAAATGTAGAAAAAGATAATTTGATTGGTCTTAATCAGGAGCAGGCTGAAAAGATATTTTCTAGTTTTGGATACAAGGTAGAAAAATTCACAAAAGAAGATATTATATTTGTAAAGGACATAGAAGGATATTCCTACAAAGAAGATTCTTATTTTATAGGAATAAAGGATGAAAATATTGTTATTTATAATAAGGATTCTAATGGAACAATAAAAGTAGTAGAAGAGAAGATATTGAATCCTAAAGATGATAATGGACAGTCGTATTTAAAAATTAACGACATAGAGAACAGAGGTAATCTTTTGAGGACATTCTACGAAGGACATAAAGATTATCAGTTTTCCAATATACAAGAGGCTATGGAATATGCTCAGGCTCTTTGTAGCACATAGTGTCAGAAAGGGAGTGTTTCAAAAGGAATTTTGAAACACTCTTTTTTCATGAGAAATTGTAGAAATGGTATAAATTTAATTTGAAATAAGTTTAAAATAGTTTTTATTGAATTGTTATATTGTAGATGGTAAAGTATAATATAGTTACGATTGTAAGGTAATATAATTAATTAGTGAAGTTTAATATCAATACATATAGGTATATAATAGATTATAGGTCTAAATTTGCAGATGATGACTATATAGTAATGAAGAATTAACAAATGGTTAAATAAAAAAGATAGGTGACAAAGCATGTATGAATATATAAAAGGAATTTTTAAGTCTATAGAAAAGGAATATATAGTTATAGAATGTGGTAATATTGGATATAAAATTTTCACATCAGGTAGTACAATTTCTAATATGCCAGCTATAGATCAACAAATAAAGATTTATACTCATCAAATTGTAAGAGAAGATTTCATTGGACTTTATGGTTTTTTAACTAAAGATGAAATATCCATGTTTAATCTTCTTATTTCCATTAATGGTGTAGGACCTAAGGCGGCACTATCACTCATGTCTATTGCCAATGTTTCTACATTAAAGTATGCTATAATTACCGATGATGATAAATTAATAACTAAGGCACCGGGCATTGGTAAGAAAACTGCTCAAAGGATCATATTAGAACTTAAGGATAAGATAACCGTAGGAGGCGCCATGCCAAAGGGAACTACTATTAGTGATATTGACATAGATAATGAAAAACTATCAGAAGCAGTGGGGGCACTTATAGCTCTTGGATACTCAGATAAAGAGGCAGAAAAAGCAATAGAAAAAGCTAATAGAAGTAATAGTGTTGAAGATATTATAAAGGAATGTTTGAAAATTTTAATGGGATAATAACCTTATTAAGGGTTTTTAGTTAAGGAGGGGGATTATGGAAGATAGAGTTATTACATCTAATATTATTGAGGAAGATATAGAAGTAGAATATTCCTTAAGACCTCAGCGACTTAAGGAATATATAGGACAAGAAAAAGTTAAAAATAAGTTAGATATATTTTTAAAAGCTGCAAAGATGAGAAAAGAACCCTTAGACCATTTATTATTATATGGACCACCAGGCCTTGGTAAAACTACATTAGCTAACATAGTAGCAAAAGAAATGGGTGGAAATTTAAAAATTACATCTGGTCCTGCTATAGAGAGAGCTGGAGATTTAGCAGCATTGTTAACTAATCTAAATACCAATGATGTATTATTCATAGATGAAATTCATAGATTGAATAGGTCTGTAGAAGAAATTTTATATCCAGCCATGGAAGATTTCGCTTTAGATATTGTTATTGGTAAGGGGGCATCAGCAAAATCTATAAGACTAGATTTACCTAAATTTACTCTCATAGGAGCAACTACAAGGGTAGGACTTTTGACTGCACCTTTAAGAGATAGATTTGGAGTACTATGTTCAATGGAATATTATAATGATGACGAGCTTAAAGAAATTGTTTTAAGGTCTTCTGAAATATTAGGAGTTGAAATTGATAAGGAAGGTGCCTTTAGTCTGGGAATGAGATCTAGAGGAACACCAAGGATAGCTAATAGGTTACTAAAAAGAGTTAGAGATTACTCTATGGTTAAAGGTATAAGTGTAATTGATATTAACATGGTGGAGCAAGCAGCTGAACTTTTAGAAGTGGATAGAGAAGGCTTTGATAGATTAGATAATAAGATATTAGAAGCTATAGTGGATAACTTTAATGGGGGACCCGTTGGAGTTGAGACACTAGCTTATTTTATAGGTGAAGAAGTCAGTACCATTGAGGATGTATATGAACCATACCTGATACAAAAGGGGTTTATTGTAAGAACTCCAAGAGGTAGAATGGCGGCAAAGAAAGCCTATGAACATTTAGGAAGGATTATTCCAGATCATATATTATAGAAATAAACATATAGATAGAATAGGGAAGTGTATAGACTTTGAAAGTAAAGGATTTTTATTTTGATTTACCAAAGGAATTAATAGCCCAGCATCCTTTAAAAAAAAGAGATGAATCAAGGCTTATGGTTCTAAATAAAAAAAGTGGTGAAGTAGAACATAAAGTGTTTAAAGATATTATAGAGTATTTAAATCCAGGAGATTGTCTTGTATTAAATGATACAAGAGTTATGCCGGCTAGACTTTATGGAGCTAAGGAAGGCTCCGGTGGTAAAATGGAGTTTTTGCTTTTAAATAGGCATGAAGACGATATATGGGAAACCTTAGTTAAGCCTGGTAAAAGAGGAAAAGTTGGAGCTAAATTTGTATTTGGAAATGGAGAACTAAAAGCCGAGGTAGTAGAAGTTTTAGACAATGGAAATAGAAAAGTAAAGTTTTACTATAATGGTATATTTGAAGAAGTATTAGATAGACTTGGCGAAATGCCATTGCCACCATATATAGAAGAAAAACTGGAAGATAGAGAAAGATACCAAACGGTTTACTCAAAGGAAGTAGGTTCTGCAGCAGCCCCTACAGCAGGACTACACTTTACAGATGAGTTACTACAAGCTATCAAAAAAAAGGGAATTAATATAGCTTTTGTAACTTTGCATGTGGGACTTGGAACCTTTAGACCAGTAAAAGCTGAAGATATTCAAGATCATGAAATGCATTCTGAGTATTATATTTTAGATAAGGAAAACGCTGAAATAATAAATAATGCTAAAAGAAGTGGGAAAAGAGTTATAGCTGTAGGAACCACATCAAATAGAACCCTTGAAAGTATAGCTAATGAAGAAGGTCAAGTTAAAGAACAATCAGGATATACTAGTATATTCATATATCCAGGGTATAAATTTAAAATAGTAGATGCCATAATAACTAATTTTCATTTGCCAGAATCTACTTTAATAATGCTTATAAGTGCTTTTTCAACTAGGGAAATAGTGATGAATGCTTATAAAATTGCAGTAGAAAACAAATATAGATTCTTTAGTTTTGGTGATGCTATGTTTATCCATGAATAGGAAGGACGATGAATAGGTGTATAAATTACTTAAAAAGAGTGGAAAAGTTAGACGTGGGGAATTTGTTACTCCTCATGGTACAATACAGACCCCTGTGTTCATGAATGTTGGAACTTTGGCTGCAATAAAAGGAGCAGTATCATCCATGGATTTAAAAGAAATTGGGTGTCAGGTAGAATTGTCAAATACATATCATCTTCATTTAAGACCAGGAGATGAAGTAGTTAAAAAAATGGGAGGACTTCATGAATTTATGAATTGGGATAGACCTATTCTTACAGATTCAGGTGGGTTTCAAGTGTTCTCATTAGCAAGCATGAGAAAAATTAAAGAAGAGGGTGTATACTTTAGCTCTCATATAGATGGTAGGAAAATATTTATGGGACCTGAAGAAAGTATGCAAATTCAAAGTAATCTAGCTTCAACTATTGCTATGGCCTTTGATGAGTGTATTCCAAATCCATCTTCAAGAGAATATGTAGAAAAATCTGTAGCAAGAACTACTAGATGGCTTGAAAGATGTAAAGTAGAGATGGATAGATTAAATGCAGATCCTAATACAATAAATAAAAAGCAAATGCTATTTGGTATAAATCAAGGTGGAGTTTACGAGGATATTAGAATAGAACATGCTAAGACCATTAGAAAACTAGACCTGGATGGATATGCAATTGGAGGATTGGCTGTTGGTGAAAGTCATGAGGACATGTATAGAGTTATTGATGCGGTAGTTCCATATCTTCCAGAGGATAAACCAATTTATCTTATGGGAGTTGGTACTCCAGAAAATATATTAGAGGCAGTTTCAAGAGGTGTAGATTTCTTTGATTGTGTATTACCAGCTAGAAATGGAAGGCATGGACATGTGTTTACTAAGTATGGTAAAATAAACATCATGAATGCTAAATATGAATTAGATAAAAAACCTATAGATGAAGGATGTGATTGTCCTACTTGTAGGCATTATACAAGAGGATACATAAGGCACTTATTTAAAGCCAAGGAAATGTTGGCAATGAGACTTTGTGTGCTTCATAACTTATATTTCTATAATAAATTAATGGAGGATATAAGAAATGCAATTGATGGGGATTACTTTGAAGAATTTAAAAATCAAAGACTTTCAGAGTGGGGAAAAAAATAATTAGGTATCTATTTTTTAAATATATACATAACTAGTGAAAGGAGAGATATTATGCAAAACTTAATGGCGTTTCTTCCAATGGTACTTGTACTTGTGTTGTTTTACTTCATGATTTTCATGCCAGAAAAGAAAAGAAAGAAACAATACAATGATATGTTGAATTCTTTAGCTATAAATGATGAGATTATGACTAAAGGTGGAATCATGGGAAGAATAATAAATATTCAAGAAGAATATATTATTTTAGAAAGTGGTCCAGATAGAGCAAGAATAAAAATGAGCAAACTAGGTATTGCTTCAGTTACAAAATCAGCTAATGAACCAGAAGAAATAAAGGCATAATCATCATAAAACCCCTTATATAAACATATTTATTAATATAAGGGGGTTTTGGGTATGTATAAAAAGTTTAATTATTCCGCTATAGGAGTAGGGGTGCTAAGAGCATCAATTTTAACAGTAATTTGCGTTTTAGTATATTCACTAGTTACTTCATATTTCCCATTTAGTGACGCAGTCACATCAGTATTTTTAGTTATAGCTACATTGGCTAGTGTGGTATATGGAGCTATATATGCTACATTAAAAATGGGAAGCAAAGGTTGGCTTGTGGGGTTGCTAGTAGCAGTATTTTATATGTTAATACTTTATATAGTATCCTTATGCTTTGGAAATGACTTGGCATTAGGAGGAAAAGACGTAGTTAGATTAATTTTAGCATTAGCAGCAGGATCATTGTCAGGAATGCTAGGAGTGAATCTATAGATATTATCAATTTTAGGAGGAATAAAAATGAAACATATAAAAACTATCAACAAATCTAACATTAAAGAAAGTTTAAAAAAACCAGGTTGTAAAGAGTGTGCTAACTCATGTCAATCAGCTTGCAAAACTTCTTGTACAGTAGCTAATTTAGAGTGTGAAAACTAATCATTTTAAAGGCAGTAACAAAAAGTTACTGCTTTGTGTTTAGTTAGGAGGAAAAACAATGGAATTAATTCACAAATTTAGACAAGGCAATGATTTTTATGTTATAGATGTAAATTCAGGTGCAGTTCATGAAGTAGATGAGCTTGTATATGACATGTTAGACTCAGATAAACTTAAAACTAAAGACGAGTTAAAAGAAATATATAAGGATAGATACTCCAGTGAAGAAATTGATGATGTATATGAGGAATTAGAATCTTTAGTTCATGAAGAAATGCTTTATTCTAAAGATTTATATGAAAATATAGCAATGATGAGTGGACAAGCAGAGGTAGCCATTAAAGCCCTTTGTCTTAATATAATTCATGATTGTAATTTGAAGTGCAAATATTGTTTTGCCGATGAAGGAGAATATAAGGGTTGTAGAAAAACCATGAGCGCACAAACCGGTAAAGACGCTATAGATTTTGTTATAAAAAACTCAGGTAAAAGAAAAAATATAGAAATTGACTTATTTGGTGGAGAGCCACTTATGGCCTTTGATATCATAAAGGAAATAGTAGATTACGGTAGAGAACAAGAAAAACTTCACAATAAAAACATTAGATTTACTATGACTACTAACTCTACTCTTTTAAATGATGAAATAATGGACTACCTTGATAAAAACATGGGAAATATAATTTTAAGTATAGATGGAAGAAAAGAAGTCAATGATAAAGTAAGAATAAGATTTGATGGAACTGGTACCTATGAATCTATATTACCTAAAATAAAGAAAATGGTAGATATAAGAGATAAGTCTAAGACTTATTATGTAAGAGGTACTTTTACAAGAGAAAATACAGATTTCTTTGAAGATGTAAAGCATATGGTGGAGCTAGGCTTTGATGAAGTATCTATTGAACCAGTAGTACTTCCAGATGACCATGAACTTTCATTAAGAGAAGAGGACCTTCCTACAATTTTTGAACAATATGATAAATTATATGAATATATGGTTGAAAAATATGAAGCAGGAAAATCCTTTAAATTCTATCACTTCAATATAGATTTACAAGGAGGTCCATGCATCTATAAGAGAATTTCAGGATGTGGAGCTGGACATGAGTATGTAGCAGTTACTCCTGATGGAGAAATATATCCTTGTCATCAATTTGTAGGGAATAAAGACTTTCTTATGGGAGATATATATGAAGGGGTTAAGGACTTTTCTATAGTTCAAAATCTTAAGGATGCTCATATATATAATAAACCTACATGTAAAAACTGCTGGGCAAGATTCTACTGTAGTGGAGGATGTCAAGCTAACAACTTTAACTTTAATGGTGATGTTCACGTGCCATATGAATTAGGTTGTAAAATGCAAAAGAAGAGAATAGAGTGTGCTATTGCTTTAAAAGCGAAAACAATGAATAAATAATTGTGTTTTAAAGGATAGAATTAAAAATTCTATCCTTATTTTGATAAAAAATAAGAAGTATACAGAAAATTAAGTTATATGTACTTGATTTTATCCATACAATACCTGTAAAATAAATAATAAATAGACAATTAGAAAATACAATTAGAAAACAGGAAGGGGATAACCATGAGGAGGAAAAATAGAAAAAGTGGAATTGTAGTTATCATAGCAATAATATTAATAGGTCTTTTTGCATACGCTGGTCTTTATGGGGTGAATTTAGGTAATTATAGAATCAAAACCTTTGGAAGTAGTATTGATAAAGGGCTTGATTTAGTAGGAGGAACTTCTCTTTTAATGGAGATAAAGGAGGAGAAGGTAGATCAAGCTGTTATAGATAGAACTATAGAACTTATTTCTATGAGAATAAATAAAGATGGAGTAAGCGAAATTCCTATAACTCAAGAAGGCGAAAATAGAATTAGAATAGAAATACCAGGAGAGTTTGATACAGATAAGGTTTTAGATACCATTGGTAAAACTGGTGAATTAACCTTTGAAGGTCCAGATGGAAAAGTAATTTTAACTGGTAAAGAGGTTAAAGAAGCAGGAGCATATATATCTCAAGATAATAAGTATGTTGTTAATCTTGAATTAAATGAAGATGGAACTGCAAAATTTGCGGAAGCAACTAAGACTTTCTTAAATAAAAGTATAGCTATAAAAATGGATGGTGAAGTTTTAACTAATCCAACAGTTAATGCTGTTATTAGTGATGGAAAGGCAATTATTGAAGGTATGAGTTCTTTAGAAGAGGCAAATTCTATTGCTAGTATCATAACTTCGGGAGCTCTTCCAGTAAAAATAGAAGCTACTTCAGTTAAAACAGTAGGACCAACTATTGGAGCTGAGGCATTATCCCTTAGTAAAAAGGCAGCCATGATTGGTATAGCTTGTATAATACTATTTATGGTTGCATACTATAGAGTTCCAGGAATAATTGCTTCTGTGGCTATAGTTTTATATGTAAGTTTATTACTTGTAATATTCTCTCAATTTGGAGTAGTATTAACTTTAGCAGGTATAGCAGGGTTAATTCTTACCATTGGTATGGCTGTAGATGCTAATGTTCTCATATTTGAAAGAACTAAGGAAGAGTTAAGATTAGGTAAATCTATAAAGACTTCTGTTGAAGCTGGTTATAGTAGAGCATTATCGTCAATTTTAGACTCTAACATAACTACAATTATTGCAGCACTAGTATTATATTTTCTAGGTTCAGGTTCTGTTAAGGGATTTGCAGTAACGCTACTTATAGGTATTATTGTAAGTATATTTACTGCCTTATTTGTTACAAAGTTTCTACTCAATAATGCTGTAAATGCAGGTTGGATAAATAAACCATCATATTTTGGCGTGAGAGAAGGAAAAAAACATGAATTTACTAGTTTAAAAATAATAGAGAAGACTAAAATATGGTTTGCTATATCAATTATTATAATTGCTATTGGAGTTGGATTTATAGCAACTAAAGGTTTAAATTATGGTATAGATTTCAAGGGTGGTACATTAATTACTTTAGATATGAATAAAGAATTCAATAAGGCTGATGTAAATACTATTATTGATAAGTATGCTAAAGATAAATACTCTACCAAATTAGCTAGTGAAGGAAAAGAGATACAAATTATTGTTCAAGAAGGGGTATTGAATGAAGAAAAAACTAATGCTCTTATTGATGAAATAAAAGAAAAGTATTCATTAGAAGATAGTGCACTTATTGGCAAGGAAAGTATAGGAGCTACTGTTGGAAATGAATTAAAGAAAAAGGCATTGTTAGCATTAGGAGTTGCATCTATTGCTATGCTTATATATATTACTGCTAGATTTGAATTTAGCTATGCAGCAGCATCTATTATAGCTTTACTTCATGATGTATTAATTACACTTTCTTTCTATGCTATATTTGGAATTCAAGCCAATTCACCATTTATAGCAGCTATTTTGACTATAGTAGGATATTCTATTAATGATACTATTGTTATCTTTGATAGAATAAGAGAAAATGTTAAGAGAAACAGAAGGATGGATCAATCAGAGGTTGCTAATATGAGTATAACAGAAACTATGACTAGAAGTATAAATACATCCTTAACAACACTTATAACTATAGTGGCAGTTTATGTTCTAGTACCATCCATAAGAGAGTTCTCACTTCCACTTATAGTGGGAATTGCCTGTGGAGCGTATTCTTCAATATTTATAGCTTCACCACTATGGGTAATAATTAAAAATGCAAAGCAAAAAAAGAAAGCTAAAGTAGTAGCATAATATAAACAAAGTTCATGGCGAAAAACATTTTATCATGTTTTTCGCCATTTTTATAATAATTTGTTTGTAAAATTGTCAGTTTTAAATTATAATATATTTGTTTTCTATAAATAGATTTCTTAAACTCCATAATATGTACAAGTAATATGGAGTTAGAAGTTTTTTGTTCAAGGAGAATGTGATCACTGAAATATATGATGAAATTATAAGGGATCAAAAAACTACTCATGGAACTAATTTGGAGGAGCGCATATGGAGTATAGTATGAATAGGAAAGATAATGATCCGTTTCTATTAGGAAATATGAAAATTGCATTAAACAGAATTGTGAAAGCTATCAATGAGAGAGAAAAGATAGTTATATATGGCTATCATGACTTTGATAGCGTATGTGCCATATCTCTTCTTATGTTAGTATTACGATATGTAAATAGTGATGTAGAGTATTATATACCCAGTGTATATAGAAATGATAGAAATTTAAATAAAGAAGATATAGAGAATAATTTATTATGTCTTGGAGCAAATTTAATTATAACAGTTGGTTGTGGAGTTAAATCTAAAGCAGAAATACAACTTTGTAAGGAAAACAACATAGATATAATTGTAACGGATTATCATAATCACATAGTAGAGGATAATAATTGTATAACAATAAATACCTATCAAACAAATTGTAATTATCCTTTTAAGGATTTTACAGCTTGTTCCCTTATATATAAATTCATAGAAGTTATAGCTTCTTATTATAAGATAAGTTGCACACAAAAGTATTTGGATTTAGTAATGATGGGTATAATTACAACAGAGATAGAAATAGAAGAAGAGAATAAATACTTTGTAGAAGAAGGGTGCAAGAAATTAAAACAAACTAATAACTATGGAGTTAGGGCGTTGATAAGAGAACATGAGCGGAATTATGGTGGTATAATGAAGTTTTATGATGAAGGTATTATAAAGCTCTTACCAAAGATGATTTCCAAGAATAAGCTAGATAATGCAAGAATAATTGTTGAACTTTTTACTACTAATGATAGTTATAGAGCAAAACAAATATCAAAATACTTATATAAAGAGGTTATGATGAGTTTAGAATAGAATAATATATATAAGCATTTAAATATACATATTTTTTAAAGTATTGCATTAAATATCAAGGTTAATATATAATTTAATTATGGTAAAGATGTGTTTGGGTAAAGGCTTTAGGAGGAGTAGAAAATGAATTTAAAGGATAAAGTTAGAATAATAGAAGATTTTCCGAAAAAAGGTATAAGTTTTAAAGATGTAACTACTTTACTTCAAGATAGAGAGGCATTAAGAGAGTCAATAGATGTTATTGCCAATCACTTGAGGGATAAAAAAATTGATATAGTAATAGGACCAGAGGCTAGAGGGTTTTTATTTGGAGTACCAGTAGCTTATGCTTTAGGAGCTGGTTTTGTGCCAGTTAGAAAACCTGGTAAATTACCCTATGAAACTATTAAAACTTCCTATGATTTAGAATATGGAAGTGATGCGTTAGAAATTCATAAGGATGCTATTAAAAAAGGTCAGAGAGTAGCAATTGTTGATGATTTACTTGCTACAGGAGGAACCGTAGCTGCTGTTGCAAAGCTTGTTGAGGAATCAGGTGGAGAAGTTGTAGCCATAGACTTTTTAATAGAGCTAACAGAACTTAAAGGTAGAGAAAAAATAGCACAATATGATATTATGTCTGTTATAGACTATCCATTTTAGAATTGAACATAAATTGCAATAATTTGGGTTATAGTATATAATAATTACTGAGTTTAAATAGGTGGCTGGTTCATTAACCAGCCTTTAATTTTAGGAGTGTATTACAATGATTGATAAATTGATAGAAAAAATTAATAGTAATTGTCACAATGTAGATATCAATTTTGTAAATAAGGCCTATGAATTTTCTGTAAATGCCCATAAAGAACAAAAAAGAGAGTCAGGAGAGCCTTATATTATTCATCCTTTAGAAGTAGCTTGTATTTTGGCTGAACTAGGACTTGATACCTCTACCATAGTGGCAGGTCTTTTACATGATGTAATTGAAGATACAGAATATACATATGAAGATGTTTGTAACATCTTTTCTATAGAAGTGGCAGATTTAGTAGAAGGGGTATCTAAGCTAGGTAAAATAAAATATAAGTCAAAAGAAGAACAACAAGCAGATAATGTTAGAAAAATGCTTCTTGCGATGGCTAAGGATATAAGAGTAATACTTATAAAATTGGCTGATAGATTACATAACTTGAGAACGTTAAAATACATGCCAGAGAATAAACAAAAGGAAAAGGCTAAGGAAACTCTAGATATATATGCGCCATTAGCTCATAGATTAGGTATATCAAAAATAAAGTGGGAGCTAGAGGATTTAGCATTAAGATACTTAAATCCAACAGAATATTATGACTTAGTAAAGCTGATTTCAGATAAGAGAAATGAAAGAGAAGAGCAAATAAGTCATATCATATCACAACTTAAATTAAATCTTAATATGGGTGGAATTACAGCAGAAATAGAAGGTAGACCAAAGCACTTCTATAGTATTTATAGAAAAATGATAAAAAGTAGTAAAACCATAGATCAAATATTTGATCTTACAGCAGTGAGGATATTAGTAGATGATATTGGAAATTGCTATGCTGCATTGGGAATAGTACATACTATGTATAAGCCTATACCAGGTAGATTTAAGGACTATATTGCTATGCCTAAACCTAATATGTATCAGTCACTTCATTCAACGGTAATAGGACCTTTCGGAAAACCCTTTGAAATACAAATTAGAACCTTTGAAATGCACAGAACTGCTGAATATGGTATTGCAGCTCACTGGAAATATAAAGAAAGTGTTCAAGATGAGGATAAATCTCTAGATTCAAAGCTATATTGGCTTAGAGAAATGCTAGAATGGCAAGGAGAGACTTCTGACGCTGAAGAATTTATGGAAGGCTTTAAGATAGATTTATTTTCAGATGAAGTATTTGTTTTTACTCCAAAGGGTGATGTTATAAATTTACCAAATGACTCTACACCTATAGACTTTGCCTATGCTATCCATACTGCAGTAGGTCATAAGTGTGTTGGAGGTAAGGTAAATGGGAAGATAGTACCTCTAGATTATAAGCTCAGAACAGGGGAAATTGTAGAGGTAATTACAGCTACTAATTCAAAAGGACCTAGCATAGATTGGCTTAATATAGTTAAGAGTAATCAAGCAAGGAGTAAAATTAAACTTTGGTTTAAAAAGGCAAATAGAGAAGAGACCATAGCAAAGGGAAAAGAATTAGTAGATAAAGAGTGTAAGAAGCAAAATTGTATATTTTCTCAAGTAATTAATGAGGACATTATTGAGAAGATTATTAGAAGATATAACCTAAAGAACATGGATGATTTATACCATGGTGTAGGCATTGGAGACATAAACCCTAATAATATGATAAGCAAGCTAAAGGATGCTTATGATAAAGAGAACTCTAAGCAGTTAAAACTTGAGGAATTAAGGCTAATTCATGAGGAAAAAAGTAAAAAACAAAAGAATAATACTTATTCTGGAGTTACAGTTAAGGATATGTCTAATATTCAAGTAAGATTTGCAAAATGTTGTAGTCCTGTATATGGAGATGATATTATTGGATATATTACAAGAGGCAAGGGTGTATCTATTCATAGAAGTGACTGTAAGAATGTAATTAACTTACAGGAAAAAGAAAGTCACAAAATAGTTGAAGTGGCTTGGGGAAAAGAAAATAAAGATAAATATATTGCTGACATAGAAGTAATAGCTGAGGATAGATTAGGTCTTCTTACAGATATTATAGAGATACTAGGGCTTGTAAAAGCTAATATTTTATCAATAAGTGCTGTAACAAATAAAAAAAATATAGCAGTTGTAAGCCTAAAAATAAATATTTCTAGTATAGAGCATTTAAAGGATATTCAAACTAAACTTAAGAAAATCAAGGATGTTAAGGATGTCTATAGAAAGAAACAGTAAAAAGGAGTGCTTAATATGAGAGCTGTAGTACAAAGAGTTAAATCTTCAAAGGTTGAAGTAGATAATAAAGTTATTAGTGAAATAGGAAAAGGAATTAACTTACTTGTGGGAATAAGTAAGGAAGATACTAAAGAAGATATAGATTATATAGTAAGAAAAGTTCTTGGAATGAGAATTTTTGAAGATGAAGATGAGAGAATGAACTTTTCACTTCAAGATATAGAGGGGGAGCTATTAATAATATCTCAATTTACTCTATATGGTGATTGTAGAAAGGGAAAGAGACCTGATTTTATGAAGGCACAAGGTGGAGATGTTGCTAGAGAATTATATAATGAGCTAGTTGAAGCCTTTAAAAAAGAAATACCTAATCTTCAAACAGGGGAATTCGGAGCTGATATGAAGGTTGAAATTATAAATGATGGACCAGTAACACTTTTATTAGAGAGTAAGAAGGATTTTTAAAATTTTAAGAAATATATGGCATTTTGAGGTGATACTATGATTATAAAAAGAATGATGGCAGGAGTTTATGCTGCCAACTGTTATATATTATTTGATGAAGAAACAAAGGAAGCTGTAGTTTTAGACCCGGGTGGAGATATAGATGATGTATGTAAAGCTCTTAATCAACTAGAAGCTAAGGTTAAATATATCATATTAACCCATGGTCACTTTGATCATACTACAGGGGTAGATGGATTAAAGGCTGAAACAGGAGCAACTGTAGCTATGGCTAAAGAAGATAATGATATGATTTTAAATAATATAATGTATTATGGACCACTTATTGAAGGTGGAGCAGACCTTTTATTAAAACATGGTGATATATTAAAATTTGGTAATTATAAAATAGAAGTTTTAGCAACACCAGGACATACACCAGGAGGAATAAGTCTTTTAGTAGATGGAAATGTGTTTACTGGAGATACTCTATTCAAGGGATCTGTTGGCAGAAGTGATTTAGCTGGTGGAGACCACAATGAGCTTATAACAAGTATAAAAAATAATTTAATGCCTCTTAGTGATAGTGTGGCAGTTCACCCAGGTCATGGACCAAGTAGTACCATAGGCCAAGAAAGAATGGAAAACCCATTTCTATAGGTAAAATTAAACTGTATATTGGGTTATAAGAAGGTAATTTGAAATAAGGATTTGATAAATATGATAAAGGATATGAAGTCTATAAAAGTAAAGCTAAGCAATATGAATTTTAGATATGATGTCTTTCTTATGATAAATCTATTTTATAGTTTTATTAATATAGAATTTGTAAATGAGGAATTTGACTTATCTATAGATATAGATGAAGAAACGGGAAGTATTATAATTGGAGGAACAGAAGGATTCTTTAATTATGAAATTAATAGAAATTATAAGCTTTCTGAGGAAGTTAAAAAGTCCTTATTCATATATCTTAGAAATATTACTGGCAAAGTTCTTCCATGGGGAACTTTAGTTGGGATAAGGCCTTCTAAAAAAGCACTAGATCTTTTAGAAAAAGGATATAGTGAAGAGGAGGTAATAAAAGAATTTAAGGATAGACATGAAACTAGCAAGGAGAAGACAAAACTTTGTATTGATGTAGCTAAGTACGAAAAAAGTGTAGTTAACAAAGATAAAGATACTATAAGTATATATGTGGGTATGCCCTTTTGTCCAACTAGATGTGTTTATTGTTCTTTTACCTCAAATCCTATAGGGGGAAAGTCAGCTTTAGTTAAAGACTATCTTAATGCTATTACCAAGGAAATAAAAGCTATAAGTAAATATGTATCTGAAAAGAATTTAACTATTGAAAGTGTCTATTTTGGAGGAGGTACTCCTACTTCTGTAAATGATGAAGAATTTGAAGATATAATGAATAAGATATATAAGTGCTTTGTTGAAGGTAAGGGTGTTAAAGAATTTACTGTAGAATGTGGAAGAGTAGATAGTATAACAGAAAGAAAACTTCAATCTATGAAAAAATATAAGGTTCATAGGATTAGTATAAATCCTCAAAGTATGAATGATGATACTTTAAAAAACATTGGTAGAAATCATAGTAGTAAGGATGTAGAAAACTGCTTTAATCTAGCACGAAGTCTAGGCTTTGATAATATAAATATGGATATGATAGTTGGTCTCCCAGGAGAAGAGCTAAGTCATATAAATAGAAGTTGCGAAGAAATACTTAAACTAAATCCAGATAGCATAACTATACATGGTATGTCTATTAAAAGAGGCTCTAGACTACATGAAAATCTAGTTAATAAGGGAAAGTTTACTATTCCTAATCAACATGAGTTAAATGCTATGTATGAAGCTACAAAAAATCTTTCTTTAGATTTAAATATGAAACCGTATTATATGTATAGACAAAAAAATATGGTAGGTAACATGGAGAATGTAGGCTATTGTAGAGATGGAAAAATATGTATATATAATATTCAGATGATAGAGGAAAAGCAAACTATTATTGCTCTTGGAGCAGATGGAGTTTCAAAGGTTGTTTTCCTAGATGAGAATCGAATAGAGAGATTTGCAAATGTTAAGGATGTAAAAGAGTATAATAGTAGAATAGACGAGATGATAGCTAGAAAGATAGAATTACTCAATACTCTATATTAAAACAATTATGTACATAGGTTTTAAAGAAATATTCATTTGGGTAATGATATTATAATATATTTTAGACTTAATAAGTAAATAGGAGGAATTTAAATGGGAGAATCACTTAATGGACTTAAAAGAACCATTATGTGTGGTGAAGTAAGAGAATCAAATATCTCTGAAAAAATCACTGTTATGGGTTGGGTCCAAAGAAAAAGAAATTTAGGAAGTTTAGTTTTTGTAGATTTAAGAGACAGAACTGGATTGTTACAAGTTGTATTTGGTGAAGAAATAAATAAAGAAGCCTTTGAAAAAGCTGATTTAGTTAAATCTGAGTACTGCATAGCTGTTACTGGAGAGGTTATAAAAAGAGAATCTCCTAATAAAAATTTACCAACAGGAATGGTAGAGCTTAAAGGGGAAAGTATTAAAATACTTTCAGAATCAGAAACTCCACCTATATATATTAAAGAAAACTTAGATGCTGGTGAAAACATAAGACTAAAATATAGATATTTAGATCTTAGAAGACCAGATATGCAAAAAATATTAATGATTAGACATAAAGCTGGAAAAGTAGTAAGAGATTATCTAGATGAAAATGGATTCTTAGAAATGGAAACACCAATGCTTACTAAGAGCACTCCAGAAGGAGCTAGAGATTACTTAGTGCCTAGTAGAAATTACCCAGGAATGTTTTATGCATTACCTCAATCTCCACAAATATTTAAACAATTATTAATGGTTTCTGGATATGACAAGTATTTTCAAATTGTTAAATGTTTTAGAGATGAAGATTTAAGAGCTAATAGACAACCAGAATTTACGCAAATAGATTTAGAGATGAGCTTTGTTGAAATGGAGGATATCATAGCCTTAAATGAAGGTCTTTTAAAAAGAGTATTTAAAGAAGTTATAGATGTAGATGTACAACTTCCAATAAAGAGAATGCCTTATGCAGAAGCTATGAATAAATATGGTAGTGACAAGCCAGATTTAAGATTTGGTATGGAGATACAAAATATTACTGAAGCAGTAAGAGGTACAGATTTTGCTGTGTTTAAAGGAGCCATTGAAAATGGTGGTTCAGTAAGAGCTATTGTAGCTAAAAACTGTGCAGACATGGGTAGAAAGAAAATTGATAAACTAGGTGAGTTTGTTAAAACTTATAAAGCAAAAGGTCTTGCTTGGATAGCTTATAAAGAAGGAGAAATAAAATCTCCAATAGCTAAATTCTTCTCAGAAGAAGATATGGCTAAATTATTAAATGCTGCTGGAGCAGAAGTAGGAGATTTAGTTTTAATAGTTGCAGATATTGATAGTGTAGTACTTCAATCTCTTGGAGCTTTAAGATTAGAACTTGCTAAGGAACTTGGAATCTTAGAAGGAAACAAAGAATTTAACTTTGTATGGATTACTGAATTCCCAATGTTTGAATATGACGAAGAAGAGAAGAGATTCGTAGCTCTTCACCATCCATTCACAGCACCTATGGATGAAGATTTACAACTTCTAGAAACAAATCCAGGAAGAGCTCGTGCTAAGGCTTATGATATAGTATTAAATGGAGAAGAACTTGGTGGAGGAAGTATAAGAATTCATGATACAAACCTTCAACAAAGAATATTTAATCTTCTAGGCTTTACTGATGAAAGTGCATGGGAAAGATTTGGATTCTTATTAGAGGCATTCAAATATGGACCACCACCACATGGCGGACTTGCATATGGTTTAGATAGAATGGTAATGTTCCTTGCAGGAACTGATAACATAAAAGACGTTATTACCTTCCCTAAAAATCAAAATGCTTATTGCCCAATGAGTGAAGCACCTAATGTAGTTGATAAAAAGCAATTAATTGACTTAGGAATAGAAGTAAGTAAAGTAGAAAAATAATTTAATAGAAGATTTTATTATTATAGAGAATAATAATAAGTTATATGGACATAATAACTTTATAAAACTATTGATACTTAGTGATTAATATTTATTTTACAATTGCAATTTAATTACAATTGCTATATAATAATACTAAAGAATATTCTGCTGTGTGCGTGGAAATGGTTTATGTTGAGCCAACATTTAAACGTTGTGGCTGATGTTCTCATTATGGAGTGTTGACTGACTATTTTATAGTTGGTACCAGAAGTAGTGAGGCGATTCCACCCCTGGTAGACAGGGTTCAAATACATCATTAATACGGCACGGTGGGTATCAATAGTTTTAATATTAAAGAGTAAATACTTTGTATTTACTCTTTTTTTTACATCCATAGATATTATTAAAAAAGTTAAGAAGAAAGTGAAACACTAGAGGGAATATAAATAATAGAATAGGTAAAAAATTATAAGTCTATTGAATAAAAGAGTATACATATAAATTAAACTAACTACATAATTATAGCGAATTTGCATAATAGTTATTAAATACCTAAGTATTGTGATTTTATAGCAACTACTTCTTAAAGGTGGTATAGCAATTTAAAAATTTATCTCTATTAGCGTTATCACCTAGACCTTCATAACATTCCGAAAGAAGTTTATATATATTAGAATTAGTTGCATCTATAGATAATGCTTTATTTAATAGAAGTATTGAATCGTCATATTTTTTTAGATACATTAACTTTGATACTCCTTTTATTATATTTTCAAGAATTTTTGTGTCTTCAGTAAGATTATTTAATCTATAGATTAGTGAATTAATTTTGTCTGTAGTAAATGGCTTAAGTAAATATTCAACAGCTCCCAATTTAGTACAATCAACAGCATTTTTAACTGTTGGGAAAGCTGTCATAATTATTACCGTAGAAAATATTCCATCTTCCCGAATTCTTTTCAATACTTCAGTGCCACTTAATGTTGGCATTTTAATATCTAAAAAGATTAAATCAAAGGGTTCTCTAGATAATATTTCTAATGCCTCTAATCCATTTAGAGCTTCAGTGACAATGTATTCATTTAGTTCTAATGATGTTTTTAATAATTTTCTTATATTTTTAGTATCATCAACTACAAGTGCTTTTTTCATAGTACCTCCTAATTATATGGAATAATAATTGTAAATGTTGCCCCTTCACCTAAATCACTTTCACATGTTATTTCACCATTGTGAGCAGCTATTATGTCTTTACATATCCAGAGACCAAGACCAGAATTATTTTTAATGTCTTTATTAGTTAATTGAGTATATTTATCAAATATTTTTGTAGTATTATCCTTTAAAATTCCAACACCAGTATCAGTTACAGTTATATTTAATTTATTATCTTTTAAGAATCCTCGTATAGAAATTAAATCGCCATCCTTGCAGTGTCTAATGGCATTTATTATTAAATTATTAAGTACCCATACTAATTTTTCACCGTCACAGGATAACGGTTTTACATTTATATCTACATTGTATTCAAGAATAATTCCACTATAATTTGCGATACCTTTGTTACTAGAGACTGAGGCTTTTATCAAATCCTCAATGGAATTATACTCTTTATTATAAATCTCAGTTGAAGATTCCAGTTTCGATAATAAAAGCATATTTGAAACAAGTAAGTTTAATCTTTCGCCATCTTCCTTAATAGTGGTTAATATTTTTCTTTGTTCGTAACTTAAATCTCCTAATTTACTACTTTCTAGTAGACCTGTACCAATCATAATTGAAGTTAATGGAGTTTTAAATTCGTGTGAAATTGTTGCAAAGAAATCCTTACTAGTTTGCTCTATTTCTTTTAAGTGTGTTACATCCTTTAATAAAATTACATAGCCAACTTGAAGATCTTCCTCTTTAATTTCTTTAATTGATATATTGTAATAGAGTATATCTCCATTTTTGTTTTTTAGAGTGATAATATTCAAAAAATCCCATTGACAGTTATTTAATGTTATATCATAGATAACTGAAAAAAAACTTCTATCATTAACCAAATGAGTTAAATATCGTCCTTCTGGTTTTTCATCGCTAATATCAAAGGCATCAATAAAATTTTCGTTAACCATGGTAACTTTATAATCTTTATCAATAACTACCATTGGAGAATCTATGCTTCTTAATATGGAGTTTGAATTATTTCTTTCTTTTAATATTTGACCTAGTGTGCTTTTTTCAAAACTTTCAATTCTTTTTGCCATTAAGTTAAATTGATTTGCTAATTCTCCTAGTTCATCTTTTGTTGTTATTTCCAATTCTTTATATGCAGAGTTAGTTTTTATATCTTTAATAGCATCAATGATATTATTTAATGGGTATAATATCTTTTTAAGAAGATGTCTTGATAAGAAAAATGAAATTAATATTGAAGCTAAAGTAAAAAGTATTGTTGCATTTATTATAATTTTAGTTTTATTTTCAACTCTAGTTTTTGAATTAATCATCATAGTTTCATTTAGACTACTTATATTATCTAGAGTCTTTACAATTGTATCATAATTAATTTTAATTTCATTGAAGAAAAAATTATACCCTGATACTTTACCATTATTTTGAATGATTTCAGATAAGGTAAAAAAATTCTGGCTATATTCAAGATAGTAAGTATCAAGACTATTTACATATTCCATTTCTCCATCTTCAGTTATATTATTTTTTTCAAAGTAAAAGTTATCTAAAAATAAAGAGTTATTTTTAGAATATTCAGCGAGGCCTTCTTTTTTATCGCCAGATATGTAAAGAAATAAGCTCTGTTGTTGATTATAAAGTGCATCTTTCATATTTTCAACAGATTGAATACTTTTATAATTGTTAGTTAAAAGTCCATCTATATCATTTGAAATTGTAATTAAATTTCTAACTGAAACTAATCCTAGCAATGACATTGCTAGGATTATAACAATATAAATAAGTGATAGTTTTCCATTTAAGGTTTTAACCATAGTTTTTCCTCCTTAAGTTAATTCTTATAGTAAAGCAAAGTAAAATATAGCAAAGCTAAGATTAATTAAGCTAATTTTAAAACTCCAATTTCTGAAGTATGGATAATTGTTAATAGTACTTTTAGCTTACTTTGATATTTATATCTAATAAGATTAGAATTAGTAGGTAGTAAAAATTACGTAGGAAGGTAGTATTATGTATAACTTAATTATAGGTTACAATAACTCAAGTATCAACTTAATTAAATCACTTATTTGTAAAGAAAAAATTGTATTTTTGATTGATGATAAATCACCAGAAGAAATTAAAATAAAGAATAAATTTCTTTATTATTATCAAGTCAATATAACTGATATGAAACAGATACTAGATAAGTCATCGAAAGCAATGTTATCACATGTTTTTATAATAACAGAAGATGATTATTTAAATTTAATGATTGAAGATAATTTGAAATTTTTAGATAATGTACAAGTTGTTTATAATTTTAGAGCATTAGAAAAGATATCTAACAACGGTAATAAAAATTTATATCTTCAAGATTTCTTTGAGCCATTAGGTAAGGAGGTAATTTAATTTGTTTGTTGTTGTTATAAGTGAAAGTAAATTCATTAATCGATATAAGGAAAGTTTAGAAGGTTTAAGCTTAGATTTCTCAAATGTAATTTCACCACAAGAACTTTCGCCCGCGTCTTCCGATATATTTAATAATTACTTATTAAAGAGAGCAGATGTGGTGGTGATTATCACACCTAAAGATCAGTTTAATTTCTATATTTCAAAGGTTTGTAAAACTTTTTATGAAACTAAAAAGGTTATTACATTAATTAACAATTCAAACAATAAAGATGTTTTTGCTTCAATTGGAGTTTTTGATGTAATAGATTTTAATTGTTATGCAAAAGAAACTTTATATAAATTTTTAGAAAAAGGAGCAATTTAAATATGTATATTATTATTATTGGATGTGGCAAGATGGGAAGCAAATTAGCTGCAGATTTAGCTGAAACATCCCATGATATATGTGTAATAGATAGGGATGAGGAGAAAACGAATAAACTAGGTTCAGGGTTTAATGGAAGGATATTAAATGGGGTTGAAATTGATATTGACTTACTAGAAGAAGCAGGTATTGAGGAAGCTGATGTGCTACTTGCTTTGACTCAAAACGATAATATAAATATTGTTGCATGTGAAATAGCACAGAATATTTATAAGGTTCCAACTGTAATTGGAAGAGTATTTAATGATGATAGGGGCCACATTTATAATTCCTTAGGCATTAGAACAATTAATCCGATAAAACTAGCTGTTAGAAATATTAAGGAGGATATAAAATGCGAGCAGTTGTAATTGGTGGAGGTAAAGTTGGGTATTACTTAATAAAAAACCTCTTAAACATTGGGTGTTTAATAACTTTGATAGAAAAGAATTATGATATATGTAAGAAAATATCTAATGAACTAGATATTGAAGTAATATGTGGTGATGGTTCAAATTTAGAAGAATTATCAGAGGCTATAGAAGGAACAAATACTATTGTTGCAGCAGTTACAGGTAAAGATGAGGAAAATTTAATTATCTGCCAAATGAGCAAGCGTAATTTCTCTATTAAAAGTGCTATTGCAAGAATTAATAATCCTAAAAATAGACAGTTATTTAGTAAATTAGGTATAACATCTACTGTTTGTAGTACAGAAGTTATTTCAACTTTAATTGAAAATGAACTTGTAGAGGATAATTTTAAAATTGTAAAAACTTTAGATAGAGGAGAAATGGTAATAATTGAAGCTTATATAGATAAAAATTCCCACTGGAGAGATATGGAGATTAAAAGCTTAATTTTACCAAATGATAGTATAATAGTTTCTATTTTAAGAAACAACGAGATTATTTATCCTAGGGGACATACAAAGATCTTACTTGAGGACACTGTTGTATTGATAACAAATACCAGTGTATCTCATAAATTAAGAAAATCTATTTATGGAGATGGTAGTAATGGTAAGAAATTCGGATTATTTTAAGGGAATATTATTTGAAATCCTAGTTGTAGCTATGTATATAATAGTAATTTTTATTTTGAGTTTTTTAGGGTGATTAAATGAGTGAAAAATATTTAAAGGACTTTAAAGTCATAAATTATTATGTTGGAATAATTATATTGGGAACAATTTCATTAATGATTATACCTATCTTCGTAACTGTTTTTTATAAGGAGTGGAGTTCGCTTGTAGATTTTATTCTTGCTCTATTTATTGGATTATCTATAGCCTTTTCACTGATTTTTTCGGGAAAAGACGAAAAAGAAAATAACAAAATTGAATGGAAACACGGTCTTATAATTGCATCATATTCATGGCTGATTCTAATGCTTTTATGTGCCCTTCCCTATGTTTTTAGTGGACATGCAAAATCTTATATAGATGCTTGTTTCGATGTGATGAGTGGATTTACTACAACTGGAGTATTTCTTATGCAAGATCTAGATCATATGTCCCTTGGACTTAATATGTGGAGACATATACTAACATTTGTAGGTGGGCAGGGCATGGTTGTATTAGCTTTATCAATACTAATTAAAAATTTTTCTGGTGGATATAAGATGTATGTAGGTGAAGGAAAAGATATTGGGCTTTTACCTAATATTAAAGGAACTACCAAGGCCATTTGGAAAATTAGTATAATATATTTAGTAATTGGTACAGTGGCACTTACAATTAATGGTTTATTCATAGGGTTATCACCATCTAATTCATTTATGCATGGACTATTTATATTTGCGTCAAGTTGGAGTACAGGTGGATTTGCTCCAATGTCTCAAAATATATTGTATTATCATAGTTTTTCATATGAATTAATTACAATGGTATTGTTCATCATTGGTTCATTAAATTTTGGTCTTCATTTTGCAGTTATAAAGGGTAAGAGAAAGGAAATTTTCAAAAATGTTGAAACACAAAGCTTTTTTATAACTTCTTTTATTCTTGCAGGATTATTAGTTATGTTCTTATCAAAGACAGGAGTATACACAGATGCAGTTTCTCTATTTAGAAAGGGTGCTTATCAGCTCTTATCTGCACATACCACCACTGGATTTGGCAACCTTTATGCTAGGCAGCTATTATTTGAATGGGGAGATTTTGCAATTTTTATTATGACAATTGCAATGCTTATTGGAGGAAGTGCATGTTCAACAGCCGGTGGATTTAAGGGACTAAGGATGGGGATTATCTTTAAGGGAATAATTGCAGATATAAAAAGAGTTCTTAGTTCTGATAGAAAGATTTTAACTACAAAAGTTCATCACATTAAGGATATAATTTTAGATAATGATTTAGTAAAATCATCAATGCTTATAATACTTTGTTATATTGCTATGTTTATTTTTGCAACGTTACTTGGAACATATTATGGCTACTCACTTGTAGAATCAGCTTTTGAGGCAGCTTCTATATCTGGAAATGTTGGATTATCTATAGGTGTAACTTCTATAACCATGCCTATACCACTAAAGATTTGTTATATCATTATTATGTATCTAGGGAGATTAGAGTTTATTTCAGTATTTGCATTAATAGGGTATTTTATAGGAGGAATTAAAAAGTTATGTGTAAGATACAAAAAATAATGTTAATTGTAATTATTACAGCGATTTTTTCTTCATTTCCAGTATTAGCTAGTGAGGCTATAACTTCTGTAAGTGAGCTTATTGATAACGGTTGGGAATATGACTCTAAAATTATAAATATTCAAGGTGAGGCTATTGGTGAACTTTTAGAAAGGGGCAAATATTCATTTGTTAATATAAATGATGGAACCTCTGCCATAGGTATTTATTTAAAAACTACAGATGGGGAAATGATTAAATCTTATGGAAATTATCATAAGATTGGAGATTCAGTAAGAATTACTGGGGTTTTCAATAGAGCCTGCAAAGAACATGGTGGTGATATGGATATTCACTGTGATTCAATACAAATAGTTTCAGATGGTTATGAAAGGACTCATGACATTAACAAACATAAGATAATTTTAACTATCGTACTGATGCCTTTTGTAATCTATGGAACAATGAAGACTTATGAAGTAATTAGAAAAAATAGTAAGAATTAAGTATGAGTAATAAAAGAGAAAAACCACATCAGTTTATATGTGTTTTTTCTCTTTTGTTATTCCTCAACATTTCCTAGTTTACGTTGATTTCTTCTGATTTTTAATTTTTGCATCAATCTACTCAAGGTAGATACTAAAATAATTCCAACAGCTATAACTCCTGCTAAAGAAAGAGTTTCGATTCCATTATTTAAGGAACCAAATACATTACCTTCAACTGCTTCAAAAACTGTATAATACATTCCACTTCCAGGAACTAAGGGAATAAGAGAGCAAACTAAAAATAATGTTACAGGATTTTTTAAAACTCTAGAGAAGATTTCAGCATAGATACTGATGCTTATAGATGCTATAAGCATAGCTAAGATGCTAGAGTCAGATAAGTTCATAGTAAGGCTGTAAAAAAACCATCCAACGGCACCTCCAAGGGCTGCAAAGAACAAGTTTTTATCCCTTACATTAAAGAGAACTCCAAAACCTAAGGAAACAATAAATGCATATATAACTTGCAAAAACATTTTACATCCCTCCTATAATAGACATCCATATTTTGAAACTAAAAGCAGCTCCAATAGCAATGGCTCCAGCTATCATAATAGCTTCCAGAGTTCTTGAAAGGCCTGAAAGTAAATCTCCAGCTATGGTATCACGAATAGCGTTAGTTATAACTAAGCCTGGAACAAGTAACATAATTGAACCAATAATTATTTCATCTTTATGAAATATGGGATTTATGTAAGAGAAGAAAAGTCCAATTATAGCGGCTAACGCACCACCTGCCACATTAATGAAAAATTCATTAACGCTTAAACGAGATAACATAGAAGATAATAAATTAATTAAAATTCCTACACCAAAGGCTATAATGAAGTCACTAAAGCTACCACCAAAAAGTAAGGTAAATGTACCAGTAGTTACTCCAGCAAAAAAAGTTTTTATGCTGTTAGAATATTTGGGAAAGCTGCGTATATATTTCAATTCTTTTCTAAGTTCATCTAAAGTTAAAGGATGACTTTGTATTTGTCGAGATAAGTTATTAATTAAAGCTACTTTTTCTAAATCTGTGGCTCTAGAAGTAATTCTCTTAATTATGGTACTATTCCTACCGTTTTCATCCATAGTAGAGGTGATTATTGCTGTAGGAGATACAAAGCTTTCCGCATTATCTATGCCATAAGACTTACATATCATATTTATTGTTTGTTCAACTCTGTAGGTTTCACCACCATTTTCAAGCATTATTTTTCCGGCCTCTGCAGCCAAGTTTACTATATTATCAGTAATCATAATGGTACTCCTTTGTTATATTAACAATATCTTATTATTAGCATTCATCAAAGATATTATAGAACAAAAAACAAGATAATGTATAATTGTTAGAATAATAAATTTATTATATTACAATATTGTGTTAAATTTATTATATAGGCAAATATTATAAGGTTACAATAATCAAGGGCAACTTTCAATATGATATTGTTTTCAAGTTTAGGGTCAATTAAAGAGATAGCTAAGGGGGATTTTATGGATAATGTAAATATATTATTAGAAAGTCTAATTAGTAACTTAAAAGAAGGAATTCACATAGTTGATAGTAAAGGAAAGACCATCTATTATAATCATGCCATGGAAAACATAGAAGGCATGAAAAGTGAAGATGTAATGGGAAAGGAAATTCAAGAGTATCTTAGAGATATAGAACACTCAACTATATTAGGAAGTTTAAAAAGTGGACACACCTATAGAGATACTTTACAAAACTATAGTAATGGAGCAGGTAAGATAATAACCAGTATAAACTCTACTATTCCAGTAATGGTAGACGGAAAAGTTGAAGCAGTAATTGAGATAGCTAGAGATATGACACAAATAAAGAAATTAAATGAAACTATATGTCAGTTAGAAAATAAAAGTAAATCAAAGAAAAATTATTATACCTTTAATGATATTATAGGAAGTAGTAAGGTATTAAATGAAGAAATTTTAAAAAGTAAAAGAGCTAGTATATCTAATTCTTCAGTACTCATATATGGAGAAACTGGATGCGGTAAGGAACTATTTGCACAAGGTATACATTATGAAGGAATAAGAAGAGACAAGCCCTTTATAGCTATTAACTGTGCAGCAATACCAAGTGCACTGTTAGAGGGAATGCTCTTTGGAACGGTTAAAGGTAGTTTTACAGGAGCAGAAAATAAAAAAGGGCTTTTTGAAGAAGCTCATAGAGGTACTATTCTACTTGATGAAATAAATTCTATGGATCCCTATTTGCAATCAAAATTATTAAGAGTACTCCAAGATGGATATATCAGACCACTAGGAAGTAATAAGATTATTGATGTAGATGTAAGGATTATAGCAACAATAAATGAGGAAGCAGACAAACTTATAAGAGAAGGAAAGCTTAGAAAAGATTTTTATTATAGATTGAGTGTAATTAAAGTAATGATACCACCACTTAGAGAACGTAAAGAAGATATAAGCCAGTTATGTGATTTTTTTATAAACTATTATAATGGTATTCTATATAGAAATGTAAAAGGAATTAGTGAAGATGTTATGGAGGGATTTTTAAACTATAGTTGGCCTGGAAACGTAAGAGAACTTAAGAATAATATAGAAAGTGCTATGAACATGGTTGAAGATGGAGAAATATTAACAAAGGAGTGCTTTGGTAATAAGATTAATTCTGTAGTAGAAGTAACTTCAGAAGATGGATTTAGAGGAGATATCCCTTTAAATGAATATATAGATAGTCTTGAAAAAAATATAATAGAAAAAAGCTATAAAAAGAACAATAAAAACATAACAAAAACTTCAGAGGAATTAAAAATATCAAGACAAAATCTTCAATATAAACTTAAAAAATATAAATTACTTTAGTTAACTATTTTTTATGAGGATATAATATAAACAATATGTTAATAAAAAGAATAAATTAAATATTAAAAAGATTTAGAAATATGTATGCCTAAAATTCGGCAAAGCGTATGCAAATAATTTTGCATACGCTTTTTAAGTGGATAGAACCTAAGTAAATATAGAAAAATTTTTTGCGGTAAATTTTAAAAAGTGATGAAATTATATACATTTAACCTATTTAAAGTTATGAAAGCATCTAAATAATGTATTTTCTTTGGCATGCAAATTGCTCTAGTAAAATATAGAATTTATAAAAATAATTTAATCATGAGGGGGATTTTACAATGGAAAATGTTAAGGTAGCAATTTGGGGCTTTGGAGCTATGGGAAGTGGAATGGCAAAAATGCTATTAACTAAAAAAGGTGTAGACATAATAGGGGTTTGTGATATGCACCCTGCTAGAGCCGGAAAAAGTATTTTTCAAGTTTTGGGAGTAGAAAGAGGAGATAGGGAAGATGTAATAATAAAAGCTAACATAGATGAAGTGTTAACAGAAAAATGCTGTGATATTTGTTTATGTGCAACAGATTCTTTCACAAAAAATGCTTTTCCAAAGTTGAAATCTGTACTTGAAAAGAAAATAAATGTTATTTCTACAGCAGAAGAAATGTCTTATCCTCAAGCTAAAAATCCTGAACTAGCTGCAGAGTTAAATAGAATTGCAAAGGAAAATGGAGTTACAATTCTTGGAACAGGTATAAATCCAGGATTAATCATGGATTTACTTGTTGTATGTTTAACAGGTTGTATGACTGAAGTAACTCATGTTGAAGCGAAGAGAGTAAATAGTTTATCACCATTTGGACCAGCTGTTATGGAAGAACAAGGAGTTGGGATGAAGGTTGAAGATTTTAATGCAGGAGTTAAGGACGGAAGTTTAGCTGGGCATGTTGGATTTATAGAATCTGTAAATATGATAGCTGATTCTATGGGCTGGAAAGTTGATAAATTTGAACAACAAATGGCTCCAATAGTAACTACTGTAGATAGAAAGTCACCTTATGGATTTGCAGCTGCTGGAGATGTTGCAGGTGTTAATATGACAGGTCAAGGATATGTTGATGGAGAGGTAAAAATAGATATGATTCATCCACAACAAATAGAACCTGAGATGGAAGGTACATTTACTGGAGATTATATCACAATAAAAGGTACACCAGAAGTTAATATGTCAATTAAGCCAGAGGTTGATGGAGGACTTGGAACAATTGCTATGTGCGTTAATATGATTCCACATGTAATTAATGCAAATCCAGGATTAAAAACTATGATAGATTTACCAGTACCAAGGGCTATAATGGGAGACTTTAGAAATTTCATAGATAGATAAAGTTATTTAATTATAGAAATTTACTTAGGAGGTGAAGGTGTTGATTAAGAAGGACACATTTATTGAAATAGAAACAGTGGTATTACAATGTGAGGATAGATCACCAGCAATTCCAGCCGATACAAAGGAAACTCCACTTAAAATGTGGGTTAGGGGTTTTGTAAATTCAGATTGTGAGCTGGGTGATGAAGTTGAAATCACTACAACTATTGGAAGAACTATGAGAGGTATAGCTAAGGTGGTAGAACCTTCATATTCTCATAATTTTGGTAGCTATGTAAGTGAAATAGCCTATATTGGAAAACAAGCTAAGGAAATGATTTTCAATAAATAGTTATACAGAAAGTAGGTGATTGATATGAATAAGTATGAAGAGGTTATGAGCAGAAAAAATCAAATTATGATTAAGTCTGTAGGAATGGATTTTGATAAATATGAAAAGGGAAGTATAGCTTTTGATTATGAAGCAATGATGAGAGATATAGGATATTCCCTAAGTGATATTATGAAAATTCAACGAGAAGTGGGAGTTGGAAATACACCTCTCTTAGAATTAAGAAATATTACTGCCTTGGCAAGAAAGGTATCAAAGACTGGAAAAGCAGCTAGGATATTTGTTAAAGATGAAAGCTGTAATCCATCTGGAAGTTTTAAAGATAGAAGAGCATCTGTATCTGTGTATGATGCTAAGGAAAGAGGCTATAAGGGTGTAGCATCAGCTACTTCTGGAAACTATGGGGCAGCAGTAGCATCCCAAGCAGCTATGAAGGGATTAAAATGTACCATAGTTCAAGAATGTTATGACTCTAAAAAAGTAGGACAACCAGAGATTCTTGAGAAGGGCAGAAAATGTGAATGGTTAGGGGCTGAAGTTTTACAATTAACAGTAGGACCAGAATTATTCTACACCTATCTAGAGACTTTAGAAGAAACAGGTTTTTATAATGCATCTTTATATTCTGCTTATGGAATAGCTGGAGTTGAAACTTTAGGTTATGAGATAGCTACAGAATGTAGAGAACGATTTGGAAAGGATCCAGAAGCAGTAGTAATTACCCATGCAGGTGGTGGAAATGTTACTGGTACTGCAAGAGGACTTATAAAGGCAGGAGCAAATAATACAAAAGTTATTGGAGCTTCTGTAAATTTACAAGGTCTTCACATGGCAAGTGATAAAGCCTTTAATAGAAAATCCTTCACTACTGGACACACTGGATTTGGTATTCCATTCATGGTATGGCCAGATAGAAGTGACGTACCAAGAAGTGCAGCAAGACCTCTAAGATATTTAGATAGATATGTAACCTTGCCACAAGGGGAAGTTTTCTACATGACTGAGCTTTTAGCACAGCTTGAAGGACTTGAAAGAGGACCAGCTGGAAATACTTCTTTAGCAGCAGCCTTTGTCATAGCTCAAGAGATGGAGGATGATGCAATTTTAGTAGTTCAGGAGACCGAGTATACTGGTGCTGGAAAGCATATAGTTCCACAATTAACCTTTGCAAAGGAAAATGGAATTAAAGTGCTTAGAGGTAATCCAATGGATGAAGTTCCAGGAGAAAATATTATACTTCCAGAGGATCCATCTTATTTACAAGTAGATAATAAAGAGCTAGACGATTATAGAAAATCATTAATTAAAAACACAGTAAAGCTTTTAAAAGAAAAAGAAATTGGACAGGTAGATTTAGATTTCTTATGTGAAGAAACAAAACTTAGAAAAGAAACAGTAATAGATATTCTTAAAGAATTTGGGGTTAATGTGAAATAGGGTTAATAAGTAAATAGGGTAAAGATAAATAATGTGTGAAATAATAAAAAACTATTAGGGGGAGAGAAGTAGTGAAAAGAGAAGACGATTTTGAAATAAGAAGAAAACATTTAGAAAGTTTAAGTGATGAAGAATTATATGAAAGGTTTTGGAAATTGACAGAAGAAATAGTAAATCCTATGGTGGATTTAGCATATGGAAATACCTCATCCTCTATAGAAAGGTCAGTACTTCTTAGAATGGGCTTTTCAAGCATAGAATCTCAAGATATAGTTCAAGAAGGCTTAAAAGCAGGACTTCTTGGAAAAGGTATGGGAAATGTAGTTTTAAAATATGCAAAATTAAAGAGTGTGCCATATTTAGAAGCTGGTAGAGAACTTGGAGAAGGAAAAGGCTGGAATGAAGTAACTAATTTGTTTGGGGGGGTTAAATAATGCTAGATATAAATAAGAAAATAGATGTAGCAGAAATACTTAAGGACTTAGATAAGTATGAACCTAAAAGAAGAGGTTGGCATTGGAGAGAAGAATATAATGAGCCAATGGGAGAGTTTGAATATAAGGAGATATCAAAACCCCTAAAAAATAGTAAAGCACTTCCATCAGCAACCAGCTTTGCTAATATAGACCCTCAACCAAAAGCTGTAATAACTTCGGAAATAGCTTCAGGAAGATTTGAAGATGATATTAGAAGAATGAGAATGGCAGCTTGGCATGGTGCAGATCATATAATGGTTATAAGAACATCAGGACAAAGTCACTATGATAGTTTAATTGAAGGAAGTCCAGAAGGAACAGGAGGAGTTCCAATAACTAGAAAAGAAGTTAGAGCTACAAGAAAAGCTCTTGATATGATAGAGGAAGAAGTAGGAAGACCAATAAATTTCCACTCCTATGTATCAGGGGTTGCAGGTCCAGATATTGCTGTAATGTTTGCAGAGGAAGGAATAAATGGAGCTCACCAGGATCCTCAATATAATGTACTTTACAGAAACATAAATATGGTTAGATCCTTCGTTGATGCAGCAGTAGCAAAACATATAATGGCATGGGCTGATATTTTACAAATAGATGGAGCACATAATGCAAACGCAACTGCAATGAAGGGTTATAAGGTAATGCCTGAACTTATGGTTCAACATGCTATAAATTCAAAATTCTCTGAGAAGGTTGGTATGAAACAAAGCAATATATCACTATCTACAGTACCACCAACAGCACCACCAGCTCCATGTTTAAGATATGATTTACCTTATGCTGTAGCACTTAGAGACTTATTTAAAAACTATAAAATGAGAGCACAGATGAACACAAAATACATGGCATCTTGTACTAGAGAAGCAACAGTAACTCATTCATTAAACTTGTTAATATCTGAACTTACTTCAGCAGATATTCAAAGTACAATCACTCCTGATGAAGGAAGAAATGTACCTTGGCATTATAATAATATCCATGCTGTAAATACAGCTAAGCAAGCTTTAATTGGTATGGATGGCTTAATGGATATGATAGAGCTTAAAAAGGATGGATATCTTCCAGAGAAGGTTAGAGAACTTAAGGAAAGAGCAGTATTATTCCTAGAGGAAATGATTGAAAATGGTGGATATTTCAAAGCTGTAGAAGATGGATTCTTTGTAGATTCAGGAGAATATCCAGAAAGAAATAGTGATGGTATTGCAAGAAAGATAGATGGAGGTATTGCTGTTGATACAGTAGTTCCAAGAGATAAAGAATACTTTGCTCCAGTATGTGCTCACTTTGGATATAATAATATTCCAGAAGAATATAACAAACCATGTGATGCAATAGATGAATGTACATTATGTAATCATAGCAAAATAGTTTATATAGATGAACTTGATGAAGAAGATAATGTTAATGTAAGAATGGCTAAAAATAGTAAAGAGGAAGGAACTATAATTCCAGAAGTAGAGTGGAAGAATGATGGCTATGTATCTACAACATTATTCCTAACTGAAGAGGAAAATATAGCAGAGGCTGCAGCCCTTGAAATAGGAAGAAGAATGAATTTAACTGACGTAGAAGTTATTCATAAACAGGTTATGCAAGATGCAGAAGGTACTTTAGTAGAAATCAAAGGTAGAGTAAGCTTTGCAATTAAAAAAGATGAACTTAAGATTCCAGAAAAGCAAGAGCTTTTACCAGATGATGTAATGAGAGATTACGTTAAGAATAGTCCTATTAGAGTAGTAGCTGCTACTGTTGGAGAAGATGAACACTCTGTTGGTCTAAGAGAAATTATAGATATTAAGCATGGCGGTATTGAAAGATATGGTATAGATGTAGTATATCTTGGAACTTCTTGTCCAGTAGAAAAATTAATAGATGCAGCCATTGAAACAAAGGCTCAAGCTATAATAATGAGTACTATTATCACTCACAATGATGTACACACAAAGAACATGCAAAAGATTCATGATCTATGCATAGAAAAAGGTGTGAGAGACAAATTCATAATAGCTTGTGGAGGAACTCAAGTAACTAATGAAATTGCTGTAGCTCATGGTATGGATGCAGGCTTTGGTAGAGGAACTCATGGAAATAATGTTGCCTCCTTTATCATTGAAACCTTAATGAAAAAAGAACAATAATAATTTGAAGATTTATTATTAGATAAACTAGATTAAATAATAAAAAATATATGATATTTATATAAAGTACTGGGGGTGTCTCAAATAATTAAACTAAGTTTACCTTAAGGATAGATTAATGCTTAGTAAAATTTTGAGGTATCCCCTTTAAACTAGGAGGGAAGCTATGAGAGTTGAATATTTAATAGCGGAAATCGGAAGTACAACAACTGTAGTAACAGCCTTTAATTTTAAAAAAGGAGTTGAGGTTGTAGGACAAGGGAAGGCCTTTACTTCTGTTTTACAAGGTGATGTAACTATTGGACTTAGAAATGCAATTAATGAAATGGAGAAGCAGCTAGGAGAATCCATTGAATATGACAGAATGATAGGTGCTAGTAGCGCCGCAGGAGGCTTAAAAATAACTGTTCATGGATTAGTACAAGATATGACAGTTAAAGCTGCAAAGGAAGCAGCCCTAGGTGCAGGCGGAATTATAAAAATGGTAACAGCAGGTAGGCTTAGAAGAACGGATATTAAAAAAATAAAAGAAATAAATCCTAATCTTATAATGATTGCAGGTGGTACAGACTATGGAGAGAGAGAAACTGCCTTAGACAATGCTGAGATTATAAGAGATGCTGAGCTGAATATCCCTGTAGTTTATTGTGGTAATATAGCTAACCAAGAGGAAATAAAAGAGATTTTTGAAGGTAGAGAACTTTATGTAATAGATAATGTATATCCTAGGGTAGATGAACTAAATGTGGAGCCTGCTAGGGGGATAATTCAAGATGCTTTTGAAGTAAATATTGTTAAAGCCGGTGGTATGGATAAAATTAAAGAAATGGTGGATGGAGCTATAATGCCAACTCCTGGAGCTGTAATGGAAGCTACAAAGTTACTCTATGAAATAATCGGTGATGTAATAGTGGTGGATGTTGGAGGAGCTACTACAGATGTTCATTCCGTAACAGAAGGTAGTGTGGAAATTTTAGATATATTAGTGACTCCAGAACCAAAAGCAAAGCGTACCGTAGAAGGTGATTTAGGCGTATATGTAAATAGAGAAAATGTATTAGAGCTTTTACAAGCATACGAATTAGAAGGAAGAACTAAGGATAGTATAAGGAGTTTCATTAAGCCTATTCCAACTACAGAAGAAGAGAAATATTGGAGTAGGGTACTTACTCAAAAAGCTGTAAACACTGCTATAGATAGACATGTAGGGCAAATTAAAAGAGTATACAATTCAGGAAGAAAGTTTAGTGCCTATGGAAAGGATTTATCAATGGTTAAATATATCATAGGTACAGGGGGTGCTCTAACTAGGTTAGGTAAAGGCAAGGAAATGCTAGAGAGTATAAAGGATGTTAAGGGAGACATTACTATGCGTCCAACAAAAGAGGCAAAGGTACTCCTAGATAATATGTATATCATGGCCTGTGCTGGAGTTTTAAGTAGAGAAAATAAAGAAGCTGCAATAGAATTGCTTAAAGCTAGTTTAAATTTATAATGACAAATTAGATTTTTAGTTTCTGTAAAGGAGGAGAGTTAGAGAATGGAAAAATGTTATTCAGAAGTAGAATTAAATCAAGAAAATTTAACTTATAATATTGCCCTTGAACAAGAGTTATGGAAAGAAGAAGTAAAGGATAGATATCCTAGAATTGAAATTGATTTAAATAAATTAACCTATAATACTAAATTTTTATTAAATATGTGTAATGGAAAGATGATAGACATCGCTGTAGTAACTAAGGTGTTTTGTTCACACCCCGATATAGTTCAAGGTGTTTTAGATGCAGGGGTAAAAACCATAGGAGATTCAAGAGTGGCTAATTTAAAAAAGATAGCAAATTTAAATTGTGAAAAGCTACTTCTTAGAATTCCAGCTCTTAGTGAAGTAAGAGAAGTAATCATGTATAGTGATATTTCCCTTAATTCAGAGATAGATACAATTAAGGCATTATCAAAGGAAGCTATAAGAGCTAAGAAAACTCATAAAATAATTTTAATGGTGGATTTAGGAGATTTAAGGGAAGGTGTTTTAGAGAAAGATGTACTAGAAATGTCCAGGGAAATTATTAAATTGCCTAATATAAAGCTTATGGGGATAGGAACAAATTTAACTTGCTATGGAGGAGTAATACCTGATGAAGTAAATTTAGGAAGGTTGCTAGAAATAAAAAACACCATAGAAGAAGAATTAAATATTAAGATACCTATAGTATCAGGAGGAAATTCTAGTAGTTTATATATGGTAATGAATAAAACTATTCCAGAAGGAATTAATAATTTAAGACTTGGGGAATCAGTGGTTTTAGGAAGAGAAACCGCTTATGGAAGAGATATTCCAGGAATGTTTAAAGATGTGTTTACTTTAAAAGGTGAAATTATAGAAATTAAGGATAAGCCATCAGTACCAATAGGAAATATTGGCATGGATGCCTTTGGAGAGGTTCCAACCTTTCAGGATAGAGGAACAATAAAAAGAGCTATAATTTCAATGGGAAGACAAGACGTAAAAATTGATGGAATAACTCCTAGAGATGAAAAAATAAGAATATTAGGTGGCAGTAGTGATCATCTTTTACTAGATGTAACGGAAAGTGAAGCTGACTACAAAGTTGGTGATATAATTTCTTTTGATGTAGATTATGGAGCATTATTATCTTCAATGACCTCCTCCTATATAAATAAGTGTATAATGTAAATAAAAAAATAATTTTAAGGAGAGATTTGAATGGTTGATTTTAAATTATTTACTGAAGACTTAAATGTAGCAATAAGGAATCTGCATGAAAAAGGTGCCTTTTTAACTGTAAAGTCTGGAGATGAAGTTAATACTATGACAATAGGTTGGGGAAATGTTGGCTTCCAATGGGGAAAACCTATATTTACAGTACTAGTGAGAAAGCATAGACATACCTTTTCTATTATAGAAAAAGCTGATAACTTTACTGTAACAATTCCTCTTGATGATAGCTTAAAGGAGGAAATTAAATTCTGTGGTACTAAATCAGGAAGAGATTATGATAAATTTAAGGAATGTAATTTAAAACTAATTCCAGCTAAAACTGTAGATACTCCAATAATAGAAAAATCTAATGTATTGACTTATGAATGTAAAATAGTTTATAAACAAGAAATGAATCCAGAGTTTTTATCTGATGCTATAAAGAGCTCAAGCTATCCAGCAGAGGACTATCATGTGTTATATGTAGGTGAAGTAGAAGCTTGCTATAAACTATAGAATTATATTTTAAATTGAATTAATGGCTTCCTATATAAATATTTGTATAGGAAGCTATTTTTATATGGAACTATAAAAATAGTTAACTATGAAGCTATTAAACTATATAACTAGTTAACTATTTGTTCTATTCATGCGGGTTTCAGGGTTTTTCAATGTAATGGAAGCGTAAATCTGTTGGAAGTTTAAGAAGTATGAAGTCATTTCTAAAATTATAAGCTGATAAAATAAGTTAATATAGCTATTTGTATAACAAGGATAAGAGGAATACCAATAGTGAATTTTTTATGCTTAGTTTTATGTCTAAAAGTGCTCATACCAGCTAACATACCAATGGAACCTCCTATTATAGATATACATATAAGAGCTTTTTCACTAACCCTCCATTGTCTTTTTATAGCCTTCCTTTTATCTATTAACATTATAAAAAATCCAATTAGGTTTATTACTATTAAGTATAAAATAAAATTATTAAACATAAGACCTCCTAAAGTATTTATATATTTAATTTATATTATATAAAAATAAAAAGCAATAAGGATATATTTATTTTAATGGGTTGTATTAGTTAAAAGTACAATGTAAAAAACTCTCACCCATTGTTCAATTTAATAATAAAATACAACTAATCATTTGAGAAGAAAATATATTTTAGAGTTAGGTAGTTATTCAAATATACAAAATGTGCATGAAAGTATCATTTTTGAACATGAAAGTACATGGAAATAAAAAGGTAAAAGATGAAATTTGTAGAATTGTAAAAATGTAATAAATATTTGGGGGATAATTGTGACGAAATTTTATAAAAACGTATGTAAATTACTTATAATTACATTATTGGTAACAATGACACCAATAAATGCAATCATAGTAAGTGCTACGGATGACACAGAAGAAGTAACTACTAAAAAAAATCAGGAGGCAGAAATAGTTAGAGAACTTGAAGAGAAGAGAGAGGAGAATACAAAGTACTTTTTAAAAGACGATGGAACTTATGAAGCAATATTATATGAAGAACCTATACACTATTTAAAAAATGGCAAATGGATAGATATCAATAATTCATTGCATGATAAAGGGAATTATTATGAAAATAAAGAAAATGAATTCACTGTTAGGATAGGTAAAAATGCCAGTGATAAAGAGCTTATTTCTGTATCAAAGGATAAGTATAAAATATGGTGGAACATAGGTGTTGGTATCGGAGAAAAATTAGAAGAAGTACCAGCATCAGATGATAAAGGTGTTGAAGAAGAAAAACCAACTATAGATAATAAGAAAAACGAAGAAACAGAAAAGCCATCAACAAAGGATAAACCAAGTGAGGAAAGTGAAAAACCATCAGATGATGATAAACAAGAAGGGGAAATAGATAATCCACCTTTAGATGGCAAAACAGACGGTGAAACAGAACCACCATCTACTGAAGACAAAAAAGGTGGAGAAACAGAAAAACCAACTACAAATGAAGAAATAAAGGATAGAGTAGATGATTCACCTATTGATAGTGAAACTACTAAATTAAAAAAGAAAACTAATTTAGTAGGAAAAGTATCAAAAAATACTACAATAGATAACACTTCAAATAAAGAAAAAGAGAATAAAGAAAAAGAAAAAGAGAATAAAGAAAAAGATTCAAATAAAGATTCAAATAAAGATGAGAAAGTAAGTAAAGAAACTAAAGAAACTAAAGAAAATAAAGAAAATAAAGAAAATAATAAAGATGATATTAATGGAGATGTAAAAAAATCTAATAGTAGTGATAAAAATAAGAATAAAGATAATGATAAATTAAATAAAAAAAATAAAAATAGAAAAATAAGAAATATAAGCAAACTAAGTAAAGCATCAGTAGAAAATACAGATATAGATAAAGTTATTGATGAAATGGTGGAACAACAACTTGGAGGTAATAGAAGGGCAAAAAGATCAATTAGTGATAATAAGAGTTTAAGAGATAAGATTAAAAAGGAAATTGATAAGAAGTTTTTACCCAATGTTAAATCAAGTGTGGAATTTAAGTCTATTTACGAAAATATTGACTTAGAGTATAAATTGATAGGAAAAACAGTAAAGGAAAATATAATATTAAATGAAAAAATAGATAATCCTTCAATTTTGTTTAATTTGAATATAGAAAATCTAAAACCTAGAGTTGAAGGAAATATAATTATATTTGAAGACTTAGAGACTGGAGCTGAAGTATTCCAATTAGATAAGCCTTTTATGTATGATGCAAAGGGAGAATTGTCTGAGGATATTGAGCTAATATTCAAAGAAGCAGAAGAAGGAGGATATACATTAGAGATAGTTCCAAATAATGAATGGATTAATGATGATAAAAGAGAATTTCCAATTACAGTAGACCCAATAGTAAGAACAGATACTAATACTAATTATATAGAAGATACTTTCATAGCATCAACAGATACTGAGAATAAGTGGAACAACTTATTTCTAAGGGTTGGAAATGTTCAAACCATAGGAACTACAGAAACATATGTTAAGTTTACTAAATTACCAAAATTAAATGCTGGCGATATGGTAGTAGATGCACAATTAGCTTTGTTTAAGCAGGATAACTATAGTGGGGCTGATGGTCAAATAAATGCATATACTGTTACTAGTCCCTGGGCTGCAACACAAAGTAATGGAGTAATATGGAAAACTAAACCTAAAGTTGAAAGTAGAATATTAGATATTCAAACTGTTAAGAATGGTTGGTATTCCTGGAATGTCACCAAAGCTGTAAAAGGTTGGTATACAGAAGGAAATAATTATGGTATAGCTTTAAAAAGAGATAATCCTGCATCTGGAAATACGTCATTTTTATCTTCTGATTGTCATAGTGCCTATAGCTCTGGATGGCCATTAGTACAAATTCAGTATGTTAATAATACAGGATTAGAGAGCTATTGGACATATCATTCACAGGATATGGGAAGAGCAGGAATAGGATATATTAATGACTATAATGGTAATGTTATTTTTACCCATAATGATTACACTGCATTAGATAGTAGGTTAGCTTTAAAGGTAGAGCATGTTTATAATAGTAATGATAAAGAGACTGATATAGGATACGGAAAAGGGTGGAAACTCAACATTCAACAAAGGATAACTGAAGAAGTAATAAATGGTACAACTTACTATAAATATTTTGACAGTGATGGAACTAATCATTACTTTTATTATGATTTAGCATCTAAAACTTATAAATGTGAAAGTCTTGAAGGTATTAAATTCACTAAAAATAGTGATGGAAGCTATATGATTACAGATAAAGATAGAAATAAATTATATTTTGTTCCTGGTGGGTACCTTAAAACTATTACAGATACTAATAATAACAATAACACTATACTTTATGATGGAACTAGAATAAGTGGAGTTAAGGATAGCATAGGAAGAACTACACTTTTACAATATACATCAGGTGGAACGTTAATTGGTATCACAGATCCGGCGGGAAGAAAAACTAGCTATGCTTATAATGGAATACAATTAAGTAGAATAACTTATCCGGATGGTAAGGCATCTTATTATACTTATGAAGGTAATAACAATTTATCTTCTGTTAAAAGTTTAGATGGTGCTAAATTGCTTTATACCTATTATGGCGGTTCTACTTCAAGAGTTAAAACTGCCACTTATGTAGATACAGCTGGGACACAGGGGCAAAGTCTAGCCTTTAAATACAGCTATAATGAAACTGAAATAAAGGATGTTAAGGGTAGAACTAATACTTATCAATTTAATAATGGAGGAAATACAATATCTATTAAAGATTCTAATGGAAGTGCACAATACTATAAATATGATAGTAAAGATAAAGCTAAAAATAGATTGGAGCTGGAATCTAAGGTTCAAAAGACAAGCAATAATTATTTAATGAACCATAATTGTGAGTTAAAGGATGGAAATTGGAGTGCTGGTTCTTGGTCAGGTTCTGCAGGTACTAATGAATTTACTACTACAAAAGCTAACATGGGAAAATATTCATTAAAGGTAAATATGACAAATAAAACTAGTAGGAGATTTTATAGTCAAGCTGTCACCTTAGAAAAGGGTAAGACTTATACATTTTCAGGATATGTATCCACTGATGGAATAAGTAATACTAATAAAAAAGGTGCTGCTTTATTTGTAAATTATACTGATAATACAGGGAATTATGTAACAAAAGATTCTAAATATATTAGTGGAACTACTGGATGGGATAGGGAATCTATAACATTTACTTTGCCATCAGATGCGACATCTAATCTTGTATATATTAGATGTGGGTTAATTGAGGAATCAGGAACTGCATATTTCGATAACTTACAAGTAGAAGATGGAGAAGTTGCTAATAGATATAATTTGGTTGAAAATCCCAATTTTGTAGTTAATGGAGCACCTAATGCCAACTTTTGGACTACAAGTAACTGGGAAAGTACAAATGGATTATATACAACTACAGATTCAACTTATCCATCAAATCTAGATAAAATAAAAGCTGTTTATAAGATGCCTGGTAATACAGAAAAAGATAAAAGTATATATCAAACAATAAACGTTTCAGGAAAAAAAGATGATGTTTTTGTAGTAGGAGGTTGGGCAAAGGCAGAATCACTTCCTCTAATAGGCAATGGTAGATATTTTGCTTTAGATGTAGGATTAGAAAAACCAGATGGTAGCTATGAATGGACTGTTATTCCTTTTAATGGAGATTCATCAACATGGCAATATGTATCAGGACAAGTTGTGGCTAAGAGTGATTATAAAAGTGTAAGAGTATATGGACTTTACTATAAAAATGCTAATATAGCTTATTTTGATGGATTCCAATTATATAAAGAAGAGTTTGGTGCAAGCTATCAGTACGATGATAAGGGTAATATAACGTCTACAGAGGATTTAATAAAACAAAAAACTAATTATAAATATGATGGTGATGATAAATTAACTTCTGTTACAGATCCAAAAGGAAATACAACTAAGTATTCATACGATGGTAATAGGAATTTAATTCAAACTACTACTGCAGAAAACATTGTAAGTTCTTTTATTTATGATGAGTATGGAAATTCAGTAGTATCAAAGATATCTGGAAGTGGATTGTTTATGGAAAGCAGTAATATTTCAAGTGATACTGCAGGATACACAAAAAGAACTATAGATACCAGTGGAAACGAAATACTGAACGTATATAGCGAATCTAAGGATAACTTAGATGTAACTATTAATTCACAAGAGGTTTCTACTTATTATGGATATGATGAAACAGATAAGCTTATAAATACAAGTGCCTATAACCCATATGGTGACAAAAAGACAGGAGAAACTTTCCTTGTAAATGGTAATAGTAGTGGAGATTTAGGAAGTAAATCCCTTGGGTTGGGTGCTACTCCAGTTAAGGATAACAAAGGGCATTACACTTTCAAAGTTCAAGATGGAGGAGGAGTTCCATATAATTTAGGGATAAGCAAAAATAAAGGGACTATTGCATTAAAATTCAAGCCACAAAGTAATGGTAGTCTTAGGTATTTACTTTGCAGTTCATCGCCTAATGGTGGGTCTTTAGCTGTATATGTAAATACGAGCAATAAATTATGCTTGGCATTTAAAGATAGTAGCGGAATTTGGAAAGAGTCTATTGTATTAAATAAAGCTATAAGTGCTAACACTTGGTATTCTATGATAGCACAATGGGAAAATACATCTTCAGGATTAAAAGCTACATTAACTATAGATGATGAAGTAAAGAATGCTACTGTTAGTGGTGTAAAAGACTTTACTGGTGGTAAGGTTATAGTTGGAGCAGATTTTAATAATAAAAATGCATTAAATGGAGAAGTGGAAGAATTATACTGTTCTACAGAGGTAGACAATTTAACAGAACTAAAGCAGCATTATAATAAATTGAAGAGTGGTAACTATGGATACTACAAAAATTGGGATGAATATGTTCCTTTAAGAGGAAATTCTTCAAGTATTAATGGACTTAGAGCACTTACAGATAAGAGCAAGTATGATTCATCTAATGAGCTAACTATGCAAGCTACAGGAGGCAGATATGCTAACTATAGTAGTGGAATAAGGGACAACTCAGGAACAATGAACCTTTGGCTTAAGCCTAGTGCAAGTACTAGTACAAGATATATATTTTCTGGAACAACTAGAGAAAATATTGGTGTGATAGAGGCATATTTAGCTTCGGATAATAAAGTAAAGTTATCTGTTAAGAATAGTAGTGGAAGTATTGTAGATATAATAACATCAAATACAGCTGTAACCATAGGACAATGGAATATGTTAACAATATCTTGGAATAAAAGCGGAACAACTCTTACAACAAATATGTATATTAATGGAAATAAAGAGAAATCAGCTTCAGGTACCTATAAAGATTTTTCAGGAGCTAATATATGTATAGGTCAAAAATTATCTGGTAGTTCAATAGAAGGAAATCTAGATGAACTCATACTTTCAAGCAAATGCTATGATGACAATACTGTAAAATCAATGTATACTAAAGGAAGAGGAAAGGTAACTGCTAGGGTAGGACAGAATAACTATACTTATAATAATGATAGATTATCAAAGGTTTCTAGCAATAGTACAAGCTACAACTTTACCTATGATGGAAATGGAAATCAGAAATCTGTAGCAGTGGGAAGTAGCACTTTAATAACCAATAACTATGATAATGTATCAGGTGTATTAAAAAATGCTACCTATGGAAATGGCAATACAGTAGCCTACGGTTATGATAATTTAAATAGGGTAACTAGTAAAACCTTAGATGGTAAGACAGCTTCAAAATATACCTATGATAATTCTGGGAATTTAGCTATATCTCAGGATTTAAAAAGCGGAATTACTAATAAATACACCTATGATTTAGCAGACAGACTAGTAAAAACAGAGGATTCAAATGGAAACTGGTTTAAATATGATTATGATAAGACTGATAAAACTAGTAAAAAAGAAAACTATATAGCAGGAAAATCATATTCCACAAGCTTTAATTTTGATAAAGACGGAAAAACTGAAAATGTATCATTGCCTTCAGGAAAAACTTATTTTTATATTTATGATTCTATAGGAAGAACTAAATCTAGAACACTAAACTTAGATGTTGCTTATACCTATGATACAAGATATGAATACAAGGCTGGTTATGCAGGTTCAACAACTTCAATGGTATCATCAATAAAAAATGGCAATAGTGAAATAAAATATACCTATGATGACTTAGGAAGAATTGAAACTGTAAATAATGGTAAAGTAATAAAGTATTATTATGATAGTTTAGGACAGGTTGTAAGAGAAGATAATGGAGAACTTAATAGAACTATAGCCTATACCTATGATCAAAGTGGAAACATTCTAAAGGTTGCAGAATATGCACTAACAAGTAACATAGCACTAGGAGCAGCAACTAAAGCTGTAGATTATAGCTATGGTGATAGTAATTGGAAAGATAAGTTAACCTCTTACAATGGAAAAGCCATAACTTATGATGCCATAGGAAATCCATTAACTTATGATGGCTACACCTTTAAATGGGAAGGTGGAAGAACATTATCCTCTATAACAGGAAATAGTAAAAACATTAGTTATAAGTATAATAGTGATGGAATAAGAACAGAAAAAACAGTAAATGGAGTAAATCATAAGTACACACTAGAAGGAAGTAATGTAGTATATGAAGAAATAACTAATGGAAGTAAAGTAGATAGGATTTTTTATAACTATGGAGATAAAGGTCTTGTGGGCTTCGTGCTAAATGACGCTGAACAATATTTTTATGTTAGAAATGCTCAAAGTGATATTATAGGAATAATAAATTCTATCGGAAAACAAGTTGTTTCTTATACCTACGATACTTGGGGTAAATTAATATCTATAACAGGAGATAAGGCATTAGGAGAAAAGAATCCTTATAGATATAGAGGCTATAGATACGATACAGAGACTGGATATTACTACTTACAATCAAGATATTATAATCCTGAGTGGGGAAGATTCTTGAATACAGATGCGTTGGTATCTACAGGGCAAGGATTATTATCCTATAATGTGTTTATTTACTGTTTAAATAATCCATCATCTAATAAAGATGACAATGGATTCCTTTGTAGTTCAATCACTGAAGGGGTTGGTACTAAGGATACCAAGGAAACGAGAGATGGAATAAAATCAGGATCATTTTGGGGACAATCCGTCTATGATTTTGGAATCAATCTTGGTAAAGGAGCTATTCGTGTTGTTAAAAATGGAACTAAGGCACATAGCGGAAAAGTAATGAGCTACGGAGCAGGGATTACTGATGCTTTTATCGGCAAAAGTAAATATATATTAAGTGAGACAATAGATGCATTTAAAGGTTCTATAAAAGGATTTGCTGCAGTTGGACTAGTATCAAGTGCTGCTAGTAATTATATAGAATATGATGGAAATATTAAACACGCTGCAATAGGGTGGGCAGTAGATTCTTTAGCAGGTGTATTTATAGGTGTAGCGGCTACAGGAATTGTGGCATTTGCAGTGACGGCAATAGGAATAACAGCTCCTGTTTGGGCCACTGGTATTGCAGTGGGTGTATTAGCAGTGGGAGGAAGTCTATTATTAAATAAGACGGTAGAAAAGATAAAATTTTCAATAATATCGGGAAGTTAGAAGGAGAAGAAAATGAAAGCATCTAAAATTAAACAAGAAGAAAAAATGGAAATTAAAGATTTGAAAAGATTAAGTATTTTTGTTTCTATAGCATTTATGATAGCAAGTTTAATTTTTAATGGAGCATTACTAATGGATAAAGAGGTGTATTCTAATATATCGCCAATATTAATAGGATTATCTATAATATTAGGTATAGTAATGTTAATATTAAGTCTAAATGAAAAAAGAATATATATGACGTATCATATATTTGGATCAATACATGGAATTGTAGCATTGCTATCTATTTATTTAGTTTGTGTAAATCAACTAGTGCCTCAAAGTTTAATTACAAAAGTATTGATATTTTTTAATTATTTATTTATAAATTTATGGGTTTTTTATAAGAGAATAATAGTAAAAGATAAAGCCTATATTACTAGTGTAAGTGAAGGCACTCATATAAAATATATTAAAAAAGATTTATTTTTATCTTTAATTATTTCTGCGATAATAATAACAATTGCTAAGGTGCTAGATTCAAGCCCAATTATAATTGAAAAAGGAGAATTAAAACTGTTTATTGTAAGTATTATAGGGATAGGTGTTACCATATGTTTTAGCATATCATACATTACAGCAATATCTAATTATATGTATAATATAAAGAATAACAAATCATTTCAAAAATTGAGCAAATAAAATTTGAATAGTATATTTAGGAGGCTTGAAATGCGTAATGGAATTTCTGCAGCAATTTTGGGAGTAGTAATATTTTTAATTATTGCAAAGAAAACTAATATGATAAAGAAATAAATAACACATTACATAAAGGTAAGGAACATAGAAAATTTTATGAACTTTACCTTTATTATTTTTATATTTTTAAAATTGGAGTATGGGTATATGGTGCTAGTGTAGGTTTAGGTATTGGTATAATTACTGAAGGTGCAAAATGGGGAGTCACAGAGATTATTAAAAAGTTTGATTAGAGGTTTATACGAGGAGAGAGGAAAGATGAATAGTAATAATAAAGGTATATATGCAGTAGTAGGAATAGCTGTCTTTATTATATCGAAGCTTATACTTGGAAGTTTAGGAATAGAGAATATACCAGTACCAATTATCATAGGTTTATTAGCAGCTTCATACGCTATGTTTTTAATAGGGATACTTAATAAAAAATTAACAGGAGGAGAGAAGGTTTGTTATATAGTATTTGCAATTTTATTCGCAGTTGCGATTGTTAGTGCTATTATGGTAACTATATTCTTGAGTTATTTTTCACAAAATGTAGCAGAATACAAAGTGTTGATGTTAATACTATTAACAGTTGGTATATTATCACTTTTAGGTATAGTGATTATATCATTGATAATTATAAAAAAATATCGAAGTTAGATACTCTATAATTAAAACTTATATATGATGTATAAGAAGGGTATTATTAAAAATATAGTTACAATTTAGAAGTATTATACTTAATAAAAAATTAGAAATAAAATTCCGGTATACTTAATATACTGGAATTTTATTTATTTTATATACGGTATAATAAATTTGTCATCTTAATTCTATATAAAAAGTTTGAAAAGTATTTTTAGGTAAATTTCACCTTAAATAGTATAAGTAAGTTTTAATAACTAAATCCCGGAATTCAGCTATTGAATTTAAATATACATTAGAAGGAAATAAAGTAGGTTATGAAGAAGTAACTAATGGAAGTACAGTAGATTAACAGAGTTCTTAGCTTGTGTGAGAGTGTTTTCTCTCACAGAAGGTTAGAAATCGTTATCTAGGGGCGTAGTAGCCATTAGTGAAGAAGGGATACTAGCCATCAGATAAAATTTTATATAACTATGGAGATAAAGGTCTTGTAGGCTTCGTGCTAAATGATACTGAAGAATATTTCTACATTAGAAATGCTCAAAGTGATATTATAGGAATAATAAACTCTATTGGAAAACAAGTTGTTTCTTATACCTATGACACCTGGGGTAAATTAATATCTATAACAGGAGATAAGGCATTAGGAGAAAAGAATCCTTATAGATATAGAGGCTATAGATACGATACAGAGACTGGATATTACTACTTACAATCAAGATATTATAATCCTGAGTGGGGAAGATTTTTGAATGCGGATGCCTTAGGTGGAAGTATAGGTGAATTATTGTCACATAATACTTTTGCTTATTGCAATAATGATCCTGTAAATGGTAAAGACCCTAATGGGTTTAGACCTATATACACTCAAGGTGAAGAAACAGCTGCAATGAGAGATGCTTCGTATAAGGTTATGAACCAATATTATGGTACTAAATATCATAATTCAAAGTCAAAAAGTACTGCAGTAAAGGATGCAATAATAGGAGGAATAATTGGAGCTCTAGAAGGTAGCTTTGGCGATGGGTTAAAAGAAATTCCGGATTATATTGAATATTGTGTCAATAGACAAGCTTGGAGACATGGAGGAACATTAATTCCAGTAAAAGGTGCTTCAGCTTTAAGGACCATAGGACATGTTGAGAAAGGACTTGGAATAGTTGGAGTAGGAATGGGTGTTATAGGAGCAATCAAAAGCTTTAATAAAGGAGAAATAGCAGGTGGATTCATTGATTTAGGAGCAACAGCAGCTGGAGTTGGAGTAGGATTGGGAATTGGAGCAGTATCAACAGCAATAATTGCATTAGGAGCACCAGCTATAGCAGTTGGAGTAATAGGTACAGCATTTGGTATGGGGATATCTGCTTTAATTAATTTTGGAGCTGAGAAATGGAAAGATAAAATTTATGGGAGGTAGTAAAGTTGAAAATCAATAACAAGTGGAGATACATTACCCCATCGTTATTAGTAATATTAATAGGAAGATATATAAGCAGTAAATATGGGGTGGAAGCAAATGAAAAGTTTACAATAACCATTTTGGAATTGGTAATATTGGTGTGTATATTAGGAATCATATATTTTATGATGAAAAAATATTATGTGATAGCAATAGGTGTAATGGCTTTCTTAATCCCATTCATTATGTGTACTATAGGACTATATATAAATAATTTAACTTTATTTTATATTGGACTTGTATTAGTGCTAATAGTTTTTATTAGTGTATGTATAATTGTTAAAGTAATGTGCAAAAATAAAAATAAATAACACAAATATTAAAATATCCTATATTATAATTGACTAAGTAGTCTGTTGTATAGGATATTTTTTTATTTATATATAAGAAATTTACAGAGTGATATAATAGATTTCGATGGTAAACAAGTTGTTTCTTATACTTACGAGAGCTAGGGTAAGTTAATATCTGTGGATTAAAAAGGAAACTCCTTTTCATATTCATTCAAATGAGTAAGTTCCACTAACCAAATTAAAATTTGGAGTGTCACTTAAAGCCTTAGGAGAAAAGAACCCTTATAGATATAGAGAATACAGATATGATACAGAGACTGGATATTACTACTTGCAATCAAGATATTATAGTCCTGAGTGGGGAAGATTCTTGAATGCAGATATATTTTTAGGACAACCAGGTGAATTACTATCTCACAATATGTTTATATATTCAATGAATGACCCTATAAATATGAAAGACCCAAGTGGATTTAGACCTATATATACTACGGGTGAAGAAACCGATGCAATGAGAGAAACATCTCTACAAGTTATGAATGCTGTATCTAAAAAAAGAACCACCTCCAAGTGAAGTTGGATACAAAAAACCTAAAGAAAAGGGGAAAACGGAAACAGTAAAGTTGCCAAATGGGCAAAGAGGATGGGGAGATGCTGATGGCAACGTATGGGTACCGATACCAGAAGGTCATCCATTAGCTCACGGTGGAGAGCATTGGGATGTAAACTATCCAAATGGAGGGTATGATAATGTATATCCGCCTGATGGACATGTTAGAAAAGGAAGTGGTCCAAGAGGTAAGTTTTCACCAGAAGGTAAAAGAATAGTTATGGAATCAACTGAAATAGGTGGTACGGCATTATTACTATATGGAGCTTATAGAGTAGCGCGAATGGCACCTTCATTCGCACCACCTTTGTGGTGGACAATTCCGGCAAATGTTGCTTGTCCATAAAAGATATGTTTAGGAGGGTTTAAAATGAACAGCGATGAATTATTAAAAAAAATTCAAGATATAATTTTTTCAGTTCCAGGAGAAATATATAAATACAATCAGCCGAGTGATTGTTTTGATGATGATTGGAGAGAAGCTTCAACTCAAGAAAGGGCTTTTTTGTTAGTTGAAAGTTTGCTTATAAACCTAAACAAAAGCAAAACAGAAGAGAATACAAAACAAAAAGAAAATCTTGTTGAAGTTAAGATTGATAAACTACCAAGATTTTATAGCATAGCAGATGAAAATATGTTCTTCAATGCTATTTACACCGTGCCATCCATAAAAGAAGTAATTGGAAATGGAAGGGAGTTATTTCTATACTATGATAAGAAGATAACAAATGAAGAAAGAAATTTCATAGTTGGATTATTTAAAAGATATCAAATTCCTATCCCATCTAAAATTAATAGTTAGTATTCAATAAAATAAGTATGAACTAGCTTAGTTGCTACTTAAAGATACATATAACTATTCTGTAGAGAATCGTTATATATTAATCTGAAAAATATAAGTAGGAATTTGATTTATACCAATTATTATGTGAGAGACAGGAGTGATTCCTGTCTCTATTTTTCGTATTAAATAAAATTGTAATTATACATTATATAGGAGAATTTTTTTAAAATTTTGGTCTAGAAACATCATTAAAAGTCTGGATTAAACATTAGTTAAGCAATACTAAAATGGGGGAATATTTAAGTAGGTAGTATGTCAATTATGAATATAAAAGTTGGATTAATAATTATATTTATTACAATTCCATGTATAATTTTAACATTTAAAGCTGTACAGCATATTATGAAGGGGTTGCCAAGTGGAGAGAAAGTTAAAATGAAAGAATTAAAGATAGGATTAGTGTATATTATTATTATCATATATACGGTTATATCTAATTTAATTTTAATTAAATTACATTAACAACTAGAGGGGGAGGTTATCGTGAATATTGTAGGAGATATTTTATTAAAAATTGCTTATACTATATTAATGTTGATGATTTTTTTACTTTCTTATGTTGGATTTAAGGAAACATCTAAATCCCTTAAATCAAAAAAATATATTGGTAAAGATAAGTTAATGATGAATTGGCTCAGATTACTATGTGGTTTTTCTATATATGGTTGTGGAATGATAATAATTAAATTTATTGTAGAAATAATATTATATTTAATGAAAATATAATACAGAAAAATTAATTGTTTTTTTAAAATATATTTTTATAAAGAAAAATTTACTATATAAAGCGTCGAAAGAAATATCTAGAAAAAACTTATGTGGTAAATAAAGGAGTATTATGAAGTTGGTTGCGTAAAATATATGTGATACACCCGATCTTAAGTATATTATATAGGTAAACATAAATAAGTATAAAGTAGGCATTTTTCTGAAATCCCTAAATTAGGATAAATGGAGATTTAAGAAGTAACCTATGTATCTATAAAATAAAAATAAGTAATTTTAAAAATAAAAGGGAAATACCTATGAAGGTGATAGTTGTTCCAATCAAGTGGAATAACTATCACTTTTTAATAATATAGGATATTACTTGTTAGTAAATTATATAGAAGGAAAAAGAGCATTTAATGAAGAAATAATGAATGTACATTTAAGATATTATAATTCTGTAAATGGTAAAGATCATAATGGGTTTAGACCTATATACACTCAAGGAGAAGAAACAGCTGCAATGAGAGATGCTTCGTATAAGGTTATGAATAATTATTATGCTACTAAAAGTAAAAGTAGTTCAAACTTCAGTTATAAAGAGAGTGCTATTCAAGGAGGAATTTCAGGAGCAATAGATGAAATAGGTGGATGGGCAGCTGTTTTTTTTATAAAAGGAAAAAAGGTTTGGAAGGATCTAGATTATTTAACAATGGGTAAATATGTTACTAAATATAGCAAAGGAGCCAAAGTAGCAATGAAAGGGTTAGGTATTGTAGGTTCGGTTGAAATGACGGCATGGAATGCAAAAGGTAGTTTTGATAAAGGTGAAACATTTGGTGGAGTAGTTGATATAGTAGCTGGAGCTGTTGGAATTCTTGTATGAGTTGGAATAGGAGCATTAACAGTAGGAGCAGTAGGATTTGGATTAAGCATTGGCGTAGATATTTTAATTGATAAAGCTTCATATAAAATAAAAGAATATTTCTAAGGGGGTGATTTGTATAAAAGATAAGGTGAAGTATGTTGGAATAATGGGAGTTTTTTTTGGCATTGTCATGAATAGAATTTTAACTGCTAGATATGGAAATAGTGGAAGTATTATACTTGCTTCAGTAGCTTTGACATTAGTAGTAATATCAATGATAATAATAATGAAAAAGTTTTTAGAAGCACTAATACTATTACCTATTGTATTACCAGGCATAATTATGTTTATAGGTATATTTATTGATAATCTATATGTAGGTGGAGTGGGACTTATATCATTAATGATTGCATTACCTATAATGATTAAAGTTACACCTAAATTGAAAGATAAATATCGTTCTTAAAAGTATTATAATTATAAATATTAGTACTTTAAAAAATTTATAATATACTATAAATCAAAAATTTTAGATTAATTAATAAATATCCTATAGAATAACTTGACTAATAAGCTAATTCTATAGGATATTTTAGTTTCTAAAGATAAGAGAATATTATTAAAAAAAGCTTACCTTATAGCCATAACACTATAGGACGAACTAAATCTAAAATATTAAACCTAGATAATAGCAAAACATTTAATACAGAGTATGAATACAAAGCTGGTTATGCAGGTTCAACGACTTCAATGGTATCATCAATAAAAAATGGCAATAGCGAAATAAAATATACCTATGATGACTTAGGAAGAATTGAAACAGTAAATAATAGTAAAGTAATAAAGTATTATTATGATAGTTTAGGACAGGTTGTAAGAGAATATAATGGAGAACTTAATAAAACTCTATCTTATACCTATGATCAAAGTGGAAACATTCTTAAGGTTACAGAATATGTACTAACAAGTAACACAACACTAGGAGCAGCAACTAAAGCTGTAGATTATAGCTATGGTGATAGTAATTGGAAGGGTCAGTTAACCTCTTACAATGGAAAAGCCATAACCAATGATGCAATAGGAAATCTATTAATCTATGATGGCTATACCTTTAAATGGGAAGGTGGAAGAACATTATACTCTATAACAGGAAATAGTAAAAACATTAGTTATAAGTATAATAGCGATGGAATAAGAGCAGAAAAAACAGTAAATAAATGTTGAAACTCCTTTTCATATACATTCAAATGAGTAAGTTCCACTAGCTAAATCAGAGATTTAGAGTGTCACTTAAGTACACACTAGAAGGAAGTAATGTAGTATATGAAGAAATAACTAATGGAAGTAATGTAGATTAACAGAGTTCTTAGCTTGTGTGAGAATGGTTTTCTCTCACAGAAGGTTAGAAATCGTTATCTAGGGGTACTAGCCATGAGATAAAATTTTATATAACTATGGAGATAAAGGCCTTGTAGGATTCGTACTAAAGGATACTGAAGAATATTTCTACATTAGGAATGCTCAGAGTGGTATTATAGGCATAATAAACTCTATTGGAAAACAAGTTGTTTCTTATACTTACGATACTTGGGGTAAATTAATATCTGTGGATTAAAAAGGAAACTCCTTTTCATATACATTCAAATGAGTAAGTTCCACTAACCAAATTAAAATTTGGAGTGTCACTTAAAGCCTTAGGAGAAAAGAATCCTTATAGATATAGAGGATATAGATATGATACAGAGACTGGATATTACTACTTGCAATCAAGATATTATAATCCTGAGTGGGGGAGATTCTTGAATGCGGATGGAGTAGTATCTACAGGACAAGGTATGTTATCTCATAATATGTTTGCATATTGTGTTAATAATCCCGTAATTTTTAAAGATCCATTAGGGTTGGCGCATTGTATGTCAAATGAATATGGCGGTGGAGGCGGTTTTGGTGCCGCTGCTATTGACGGTAGTGGAGCGTTGGCAGCTACTGTAAAAGGAGCATGGTATGGCACTGTTGGAACAATAGGAGCCATTTGGAAAATTATAACTTTTTCTAGTAACAACAGTAAAAATGATAATTCTAAGGCTAAAAGAAATAATAACAAATCTAATTTACCTAATCAAGGAAAGGTGTTTGAAAATGTAAAAGGGGCACCGCCTGTAGATGCTGGTAATCAAGGTAAGAATGTAATAAACCATCTGAACAATAAATTTCTTGAATCAGAAGGGAAAAATAAATCACTATGGCCTGAAGGAGAAAATGGAGTAGACTTAACACAGGAAGGATGGTTAAAAGGTGAGCCGAAATTAAAGAATTCTAATGTAAGGGTATGGGATACAGGAAGGCCAATAGGAGCAAATGGAGAAACAAAAGTTAATGTTAAATATGCACCTAGTAAAGATACAATACACGGTTATCCGGTTAAATAGAAATGGAGTGATTAAATGGATATTATAGAAATAGTTAAAAGTCTATATAGGAGCTCAGCTGGATCTTATTTATTGCTTAAATATGTCAATAGAGGGTATTGGATTGATAAGTTGCAGGAATATTTTCCAAATAAATACATTGATAATCTTACGGAGTTTAATTATGATAAGTGCTTTTCTATGTATATTAATTTATCAGATAACAAAGGAAGTATAGGTACTGAAGAATTTGATAATTATATCTTAGAAAATGAAAACTTATATATACTTAGTATAAAAATTTCTGTATTAGCACCGTATTGTATATTTAAATATGTAAGATACTATGTTGATGAAGAAATAAAATGTGAAAATAGTTCTATACCTTATTGTGAAGAGCATATGGAGTTTAATAAAATAATAAATAATTTTATTTCAGATTATCACCTTATTCTTTTGGATGATAATACACTAATGAGAGAAGTTTCGGATATATGTCTTGAACTAAGAGAACCTCCAGTAAGTGTGTATAATTGTCTTTTTCAAGATTGTTATTCATATTATCCTTATTCAATAAACAAAGTAGAGTAAAACTATATATTTAATTTAAGAAAATTAGCTTAATGATTGCCTATAAGATATTCTTTTAGTTAATATTTTATAGGTAATCTTCTATAGAAGCTTGTGTTTATATAACTCAATTTAAAATAATAGGTGTAAATTGATGGATATGATATTATGGTTAAATGAATGGTATAAAGATAATTGTGATGGTGATTGGGAGCACTACTATGGAGTAGAGATATGTACTCTAGATAACCCGGGATGGAAAGTAGATATAGACTTTGTAGACACTTATTTAGAAGATGTAGAATTTAATAGAGTTCAAATATATATTGATGATTTAAATTGGATCCATTGTAGTGTTGCAGATGGAGTATTTAAAGGAAGAGGTAGTATAGATAAGTTAGAGGAGATATTAAAAATATTTAGAGTATGGGCTACTGAAAATAAAAAATATCATTAATAAAGTAGTGTAAATATATAAGAACAAAAGTGCTAAGAGTAAGTTAGAAAAGTAATATTATAACGTCGGCAGACTAGAATATCTGTTGGCGTTTTTTATCTTTTTAAAACTACTAGTATTTTTAAAGATATTTTGATTATGAATAGAATTATAAAAATAAAATAATTATACAAGATATTGAATGTTAAAAAATTATATAGAAGGAAAAAGAGCATTTCATGAAGAAAAAATCAATGTACAATCAAGATATTATAATCATGAGTTGGGAAGATTCTTGGATGTTGATGCTTTGATATCTACAGGATAAGGAATGTTATCAAGTAACATGTTTATATGTTGTTACAATAATGTTATAAATATGAAAGATTCAAACGATTTTAGACCGGGTCCAATATGTGGAGATGATGACTATGATTTTGAAGGATATAATCGTAATGCAAGAGATAGAGCTCGTGCAAAAAATACAATGAGACCATCTGATGCGAAGAAAAAGGAAAAACGAGATATAGATAGTGCATTAGGGAAAAGAGGCTCGAAGGAGCGGGAACAGAAATCACGAGAGTTGCATAATAGTAAGAAGAAAAATGGTGATGCCAATTATAATAATAAGGCTTATGACGATTTAGTTAATGGAAATTTTCACAAATTTTATATAAGTCCTGTAGAGAAAATTGTACTTGTAGGCGTAGGTATAGCAATAATAGGTGGGACTATAGTTGAAGATGTAGCTACTGGTGGGTTAGGCATTGCAAATGATGGAATTACAATAACTGCTGGAGGAGCTTTAATTATAAGAGCATTTGGAGGATATTGATGTTTAAAGAGGAGGTGCTGACAATTGAATTTTGAAGAAAATTTCGATATGGGCGAGAAATATTACATTAATGGAGAGTACGAGAAGGCAATAGAATATTTTGAGAACTGCTATAAAATAAATAAGTCTAACGATTGTTTAAATTATATCGGATGCTGTTATTTAGGAATCAAAGATTATTATGCAGCCATTAAAATATTTAACTCAATAATAGAAGATTGTCCTAATTCAGAGAGACCAGTTTTTAATTTAGGTAGAGCCTACATGAAGTTAGGTGAGCTTGATACTGCATTAGATAACTTTAAAAAAGCAATTACTATAAATCCATATAGTGAAGATGGTTATTATTACTTAGGAGTATATCATCAACAGGTTGGTGAATTAGAAATGGCAAAGATGTATTATAAAAAGTCGTTAGAAATAGACAATGAGCAGTCAGAAACTTATTTAAATTTAGGTATATGTTGCTTTGAGTTAAAATTATATGAAGAAGCATTAGAATCGTTTAGCCATTCATACAAATATGACAGAGAGTGTGTAGAAGCTATACAGAATAAAGCCTTAGTATATATTGAAATGAATGACTATGAAAGAGCACTAAAAGAACTATATGCTTTTAGTATTTTACAACCTGACGATATTGATAATGCACTAGATATTGCTCATTGTTATTATAAAATACTTGACTTTAAGAATTCCTATGTATGGTGTAAGAAGGCATTGATTATTGATTCAGATAATACATTTGCAAATAAACTTCTTAAAATTTTAAGTTTAAAGTTGAGAGAGTAAAATAAAACTATTAATTTATAAAATAGAGGTATTAATTATGAAAAACTTACTGAAGAATATTTTATGATTAGTTTCATATTTAATATGTATTATTTCATATTAATATTAGTTTTATTACTCAACTCATAATAATAAAAGTGCATTGAACGATAATTTATAAGTGAAAAAGTATCTTAAAATGCAAATTGAATATCAGAATAAATATTCTAGGGCACTATCCTAGGAAATTATAACTTAGGTAGTGAAAATTTGATACAATAGCTTATTAAAGTTAATGAAAAACGTGGACATGTTCTGATACTTGTTGACGTTTTTTTATGTAAATTAAAGTAAAAGTTAATTATATTGTATTGAATGGTATAATAGGAAAACTAGCTGATGGAGATAAATATGATTATATATCAGAAGGAAACAAGGTAGCTTATGAAGAAATAACTAATGGAAGTAATGTAGATTAACAGAGTTCTTAGCTTGTGTGAGAATGGTTTTCTCTCACAGAAGGTTAGAACTCGTTATCTAGGGGCGTAGTAGCACTTAGTGATACTAGTCATCAGATAAAATTTTATATAACTATGGAGATAAAGGTCTTGTAGGCTTCGTGCTAAATGATACTGAAGAATATTTCTACATTAGGAATGCTCAAAGTGATATTATAGGAATAATAAACTCTATTGGAAAACAAGTTGTTTCTTATACTTATGATACTTGGGGTAAATTAATATCTGTGGATTAAAAAGGAAACTCCTTTTCATATTCATTCAAATGAGTAAGTTCCACTAACCAAATTAAAATTTGGAGTGTCACTTAAAGCCTTAGGAGAAAAGAATCCTTATAGATATAGAGGATATAGATACGATACAGAGACTGGATATTACTACTTACAATCAAGATATTATAATCCTGAGTGGGGAAGATTCTTGAATGCTGATGGTTTAGTATCTACAGGACAAGGTATGTTATCACATAATATGTTTGCATATTGTGCTAATAATCCCGTAATTTTTAAAGATCCATTAGGTTTTGCGCATTGTATGTCAAATGAATATGGTGGTGGATGCGGTTTTGGTGCCGCTGCTATGGTTGGTAGTGGAGCGTTGGCAGACACTGTAAAAGGAGCATGGTATGGCACTGTTGGAACAATAGGAATTGTTTGGGAAATTATAACTTTTTCTAGTAACAACAGTAAAAATGATAATTCTAAGGCTAAAAGAAATACTAATACATCGAATTTAACTAATCAAGGAAAGGTAATTGGAAATATAAAAGGGGCACCGCCTGTAGATGCTGGCAAACAAGGTAAACATGTAATAGGACACCATCAAATAAGCAAAGCCTATCAGAAAGGTAAAAATAAATCACTATGGTCTGAAGGAGAAAATGGAGTAGATTTAACACAGGTTAAAAGGGAGAGTTACAAAGAATCCTGATGTAAGGGTATGGGACACAGGAAGGCCAATTGGAGCAAATGGAGAAACAAAAGTTAATGTTAAATATGCACCTAGCAAAGGTACAATACACGGTTATCCGGTTAAATAGAAATGGAGTGATTAAATGGATATTGTAGAAATCGTTAAAAGTTTATATAGAAATCCAGCTGGATCTTCTTTGTTGCTCAAATATGTTGATAGAGATTATTGGATTGATAAGTTGAAAGAATATTTTCCAAATAAATATATTGATAATCTTACGGAGTTTAATTATGATAAGTGTTTTTCTATGTATATTAATTTATTAGATAACAAAGGAAGTATAGGTACTAAAGAATTTGATGAGTATATTATAGAAAATAAAAACTTATATATACTTATTATAGAAATTTCTGTGTTAGCTCCTTATTGTGTATTTAAATATTTAAGATACTATGTGGATGAAGAAATAAAATGTGAAACTAGTGCTATGCCTTATTGTGAAGAACATATGGAGTTTCATAAGATAATAAATGATTTTATTTCAGATTATAACCTTATTCTCCTTGATGATAATACACTAATGAGAGAAGTGCCTAATATATCTCTTGAATTAAAAGAACCTCCAGTAAGTGTATATAATTGTCTTTTTGAAAATAGTTATTGTTATTATCCTTATTTAATAGAAGGACAAGATTAAACTTTATATTTAATTAAAGATAATTAGCTTAATAATTACCTATAAAATATTCCTTTAGTTAATATTTTACAGGTAATCTTCTATATAAGCTTGTGTTTATATAACTCAATTTAAAATAAGAGGTGTAAATAAGATGGATATGATAGCATGGTTAAGTGAATGGTACAAAAGCAATTGTGATGGTGATTGGGAACACTATTATGGAATAAAAATAGATACACTTGATAATCCAGGATGGAAAGTAGATATAGACTTGGTAGATACTTATTTAGAAGATGTAGAATTTAATAAAGTTCAAATATATATTGATGATTTAAATTGGATCCATTGTAGTGTTGCAGATGGAGTATTTAAAGGCGGAGGTAGTATAGATAAGTTAGAGGAAATACTAAAAATATTTAGGCAATGGGCAACTGAAAATAAAAAATATCATTAATAAAGTAGTATAAATATATAAGATCAAAAGTGCTAAGAGTAAGTTAGAAAAGTAATACTATAACGTCGACAGACTAGAATATCTGTTGACGTTTTTATCTTTTTAAAACTACTAGTATTTTTAAAGATATTTTAATTATGAATAAAATTATAAAAATAAAATAATTATACAAGATATTGAATGTTAAAAAATTATATAGAAGGAAAAAGAGCATTTAATGAAGAAATGAAACTTAAGTATGGGGAAGTAGGCCTTGGAAAGGGATACAATGGGAGAGCAGATAACACTACACGTTAAGAAGGATACCTTCATTAATCTCAGCCTTTAGGTGGACTATTCCTGGCAATGCATTGGCACCATAATATATAATAAAAGGAGGATATTATATGAAGTATTTTACTTTAGAATTATTAGATAAATCTAATAGCATGATAGAGTCAGAACGTGAAATTGCTGACAGACTTTGGATGGGAAATCTTGAAACGTATTGGAATAATTTTAAAAAATATGAGGATAGATTACCTTATAGTTTTGTAAAAGAATACAGTACGCATGCTTTCCATGACTATAATATAGAATCCATAAATTTTTATAAAGATGAAGGAAAAAGAAAGGATGCTTTTAATGTTGAATTGATAATTAGATATGATGACATTAGATACTTAATAAAATATATTAATGTTACTAAATATAATATAGATTTAAGTATTAAAAACAACATCAAAAATAATGTCTTGTTATATAGTGAAATAACTCCAATAGATGATGCTATAATTAGTCATGAAATATTAATGTCAAATAGAAATAGTGTATACATGGAGTTTAAGAAAATTATGTTTAAGAAGATAAGTTAAAATAAATTTTTGTTCAAAATGTAATTAAGTAAACCTTAAATGTACCTTAGAAGGAAATGATGTGTTTTATGGGGAATTAACCAATAGAGTTAAGTATATTATCGAGTTGAAACTTTTACTAAAGGGGAAGTGAAAAATAGTATGATAAATATCTTTATGAATATTATTATTTTCTGTATAAGTATATATTTAAATTGGAAATGGGTTATATCTTTTCAAAGAGCATTTAAACCATTTGATGATAGTTTAGAAAAGAAGAAAAGAAAAGATGAACTTAAAAAGGGAATAAAATATTTGATTTTAACAATTATATATTCTTTCATAGGCTTACATTACTTGAATAACATAAGATGACATAAAGTTAAAGTGAGAATTTGTAACTTAACATTATTAAATAAGGGGTGGTCAATATAAATCAAGATGTATATAAAATTATAATTAATATATCATATATAATTTTACTATTATTTTTGCTATTACTTGGATATATAGCATTTAAAGAATCCTCTAAAAGTGCAAAACAAGAAGGTAAGCAGCTTGGGCATAAATTCTTTATGAATTATTATAAATTTTTAGGGATTGTTACTATGATTTTTAGTATTTCTTATATAGGCAAATTAATATTTGAAATATTTGATTATATGTCACAATAATACGCTTAAATTTTAAAACAATTATATTAGGATAAAAGTGTATAGTAGAAGATCAATTGTGCAAAAGTAAAGAAAACTATGAATGAGACTATGTTACTATATACATATAAAACTAGTATAATATTTAGCTATAAAACTATTTAACTATTTGTTGTGTTCATGCGGATTTAAGAGGTTTGCCCATTAGAATAGTATTAAGGTAACAATAAAATAATAATTAAAAACCAAAGAAAATAGAGTATAATTAGTATGGAATTTAATTTTTTTATGTATGGGGGATAATTTAATGGATGCAGTAAATCAAGTTTTAGTTCTATCCATTATGATGGTTATAGGAATATATGCTAGAAAGAAAGGCTTTATAGATGATAGAGTAGAGAAGGGATTAAGTGCAATATTAATAAATATAACTTTACCATTAATGATAATAAATAGTTTTTGCTTAGAATTTGATAAAGCTATTATGGGAAATGCTATAAAGATATTTTTCTATTCCATAGTTATACATTTGGTGTTACTTATTTTATCAAGATATATTTATATTAAGGCTAGTGATAGAAAAAAACCACTACTTATATTTACAACATCCTTTTCTAACTGTGGATTTATGGGCTATCCAGTATTAAACAGCATTTTTGGAGAAATAGGAGTGTTTTATGCTTCAATTTTTACTATGGTATTCACTGCTTTAGTGTGGACCATAGGGGTATCTTTATTTACAGGGAAAATATCTATGAAGGAAGCTAGTAAAAGCATTTTAAAGAATCCATCCATATGGGCTGTAATTATAGGAATTATAATATTTGTAGGTCAAATTAAACTACCCTTTGCCATTAACTCAACAGTAAAAAGTGTAGGAAATATGACAACTCCAATATCTATGATAATCATTGGCTCTATGCTTTGTGGTTCTAACATAAAAGAAATGATAGGAGATTTTAGTTTATACTATTTATCTATAGTTAGACTAATTTTAGTTCCTATAGCAACATATTTTACTATGAATATGTTTAATATAGATTCAATGTTGGTAGCTATATGCACTTTACTTATGGCTATGCCAGGAGCGGTGGTAGGACCTGTAATTGCATTATCTACTGGTGGAGATGGTAAGTATGGCTCACAGTGTGTATTTATAACTACACTTTTATCCGTAATAACTATTCCACTATTTATATATTTAGTAAGATAATTAATTAAATAGGTAATAGGTTTTAATGATTTGGCTATTTTAAATAAGTATAGAAGGGAATGTAAATTATATATGTTTGATTTAGATGATTGCATTGCATTTATAACAAATAAAAGTGCAAAGAAATTAGCTGACGAATTTAATAGAAGATTACAAGAGAATGGTACAACTAGAGTACAATGGATAGCTTTATTTTATATAGGTAAAGCAGGAGAAATTTCTCAAAAAGAACTTTCGGATTATATGGATATTAAAGAGTCTTCAATGGTAAGACTTATAGATAGAATGGAAAAGGAAGAGTTAGTGGAGAGAAGAAAGGGTTCAGAAGATAGAAGAATAACAAAGATAATATTAACTGATAAAGGTAAGTTTTTAAAAGAAGAACTTATGCCTAGAGGACAAGCGTTCCAAGATGATGTATTAAAGGGAATATCGAAAGAAAATTTAGAGATTTTTAAAGAAGTTTTGCAAAGGATGACAGATAATATATGTTAGCTATTGACAATACCACCCCATGGTGGTATTTTTATATCATAAATACTTGTAGTGCTAACTATTGCACTAGCAACTATTAAATGATATGGGGGTATAGATATGAAAAAAGATGTAAGAGAAATGTTAAATGACTTTATGAACGGACTGGGTGAATTAGGCGAAACTAATGGAGAGAATGTTAACGCTTTCATGGGACTGTTAGGTAAGACTTATGAAGAGGGTGCATTAGATACTAAAACAAAGGAATTAATTAGTGTTGGAATTGCTGCATATAACAGATGTGAATATTGTATAGTTTTCCACGTTTACAAAGCTTTAGAAGCAGGAGCAACTAGAGCTGAAATAATGGAAGCTGCTATGGTATCTGTTGCCTTTGGTGGAGGTCCTAGTATGGCATATTCTGTAACTTTATTAAAAGATGCCGTTGATGAATTTGAAAAAGATTTTAACTAAATAAGATTTTAAATTTAAGACCTTGAGTATTATACTCAGGGTCTTAAATCCAGAATCTTAAACTAATATATATTTGGTATTAAAGGAGAGGTTGAAATGGATATTAAGTTGGAAAGTCTATCAGGAAAAAGCAAGTCTGCTAAAGTAGGTAAAATTAATATACAAGTTGGGGATAAGGTTAAGTTAAATGATGTATTGTTTCAGCTAGAAACAAATAAAGGAAATTCACCTGTAAAAGCTAAAGGAAGCTATAAAATTGAAGAAATAAAGGTTACAGAGGGACAAGAGGTAAAGGTTGGAGATACATTACTTATAGTAAGTGGAGAAGCTTTAGCAGAAGAAACTAAAAAAGTTGATTATTTTGGTAGCTTAATAAAGGGTAAAAAAGAAAATTTAAATATAGACCTTTTAGTAATAGGTGCAGGACCAGGAGGATACGTTTCTGCTATATATGGAGCTAAAAAAGGTTTGGAAACTATAATAGTTGAAAAGGATAATTTAGGAGGGACTTGTCTTAATGTAGGATGTATTCCTACAAAATCTCTAGTTAAATCTGCTGAAGCATACAATGAAGCATTAAATGGAGAAGAATTTGGATTTGAAATAAAAGATATAAAGCTAGACATGAAAAAGGTCATAGCTAGAAAAGATAAAATTAGAAATAATTTAGTTGGTGGCATAGACTATTTATTAAATAAAAATAATATAAGACTTATTAAGGGAGAAGCATCTTTTATAGATAACCATAAAGTATTAGTGAAAAAAGGTAAAGATGAGTATACTATTGAAGCTAAAAATATCATTATCGCTACTGGTTCTAAAATATCAAAAATAAGTATCCCAGGCATAGAGTTACCTTTTGTATTAAATAGTACAGAAGCTCTTAGTAACACAGAATTACCAAAATCAATTACTATAATTGGTGGTGGAGTTATTGGTATGGAATTTGCATTCCTTTATTCAAATTTTGGTGTTAAAGTAAACGTGGTTGAATACGAAAATAGAATCCTTAACATGGTGGATTTAGATGTCTCTGAGGAAATACTTGATATAGCAAAATCAAAGGGCATAGGTATATATACAAGTTCAAAGGTTACTAGAATTGAAAAATCTGAATCAGGTGAAGGTATAGTTATATTTGAAAATGAAGGTAATGAGAAGCTTTTAGTTTCAGAAAAGGTATTAGTAGCAATTGGAAGAGAGCCTAATATGGAAGGGCTAAATCTTGAAAATACTGATATAGAACTAAATGATAGGAATAGAGGTATAAAGGTTGAAGGTAATTTAAAGACAAATGTGGAAGGAATATATGCTATTGGAGATGTTAATAGCAAGATCCAATTAGCCCATGTAGCTTCACATCAAGGAATTGTAGCAGTTGATAATATATTAGGAAAAAATAAAGAAATGAAGTATGAATGTATTCCTAATGTAATATTTACAGCTCCAGAAATTGCTTCAGTTGGTCTTAATGAAAAACAATGTATTGATAAAAATATGAATATAAAAATAAGCAAGTTCCCTTTTGCAGCCAATGGAAAAGCCTTAACTATGGGTCAAGAGTATGGATTTATTAAAATAATAAAAGATTTAGATTCAGATAAAATGGTTGGAGGGTCAATAATAGGTCCAGATGCTTCATCATTGATAAGTACGCTAACACTTATTATTCAGCAGAATATTTCAGAAGAGAGCATAGCAGAGACTGTATTTGCACATCCAACTACAGGTGAAGGTATACATGAAGCAGTATTAGGATTATCTATAGGAGCAATACATTATAATGAATAAAGTAATTATTTCAAAGGAAGTTAATCCTTATTATAATTTAGCCTTAGAAGAAGAATTGTTAAGAAATATAAAGTCAGAAGAAACCATATTATATCTTTGGCAAAACGAAAATACTGTAGTTATTGGAAGAAATCAAAATCCTTATAAAGAATGCGATTTAGATTATATGAAAGAAAACCATATTATATTAGCTCGAAGAATTTCTGGAGGTGGAGCAGTTTTTCATGATTTAGGAAATTTAAACTTTACTTTTATAACAAAGGAAATTGAGAGTAACTTAGATAAACAACTTAAGGTTATAAAAGGTGCTGTAGAGTCCTATGGTTTTAAGGTTGAGTTTTCAGGAAGAAATGATTTGCTTTTGAATAATAGAAAGTTTTCAGGACATGCATTTTATTGTGAAGATGGTAATTATTTTCATCATGGTACTCTTATGATTGATGTAGATATTACTAAACTTGAAAAGGTTCTTACTCCATCTAAGTTAAAATTAAAATCTAAAGGCATAGAATCAGTAAAAAGTAGGGTTATAAATTTAATAGAGGTTTGTAGTGAATTAAATGTAGATAATTTAATTCAGTCATTGGTAAATTCCTTTAAGAATATTTATGGAGAGTTGCAAAACTCATATATTTATAATATGAGTAGTTATGTACCTAAATTATATGATAAATACTCTAGTAAGTTGTGGAATTATGGTGAGAGTCCACAATATGATGTAGTTCTCGAAGAAAAAACTGTTATAGGTAATATAGATATAAATTTATCAGTGGAGTCAGGAAAAATAGTAAAGGCTAAAATATTTTCAGACACTTTAGAGAATATAAATTTAGGAAAAGTTGAAGAGCAGCTTATAGGCATTATATTCGCTAGAGATGAAGTTGTAAAATTAATAGATGACTATATAAGACAGGTATCAGAAAAATATGTATAAAAATATTTGTATAAATCATAATATTCATAGGCTAAAATATATTTACCTAATCTAGATAAGTCAAGAAAATTTAACATTTTTGATATGGATTATATTTTAATGATATAATCCATATTTTTATGTAAAATAACCTTGGTAATTAAAAATAATGTAGGGTATAATATGTATATTGTAAATATAGTAGCTAACAAATAAATTATTGCTAATATATTTACAGTATATTTATTATTGTAAAACTATGGAGGATTATAGCATGAGAACAATTTATAAAAACCCTAAGGAATTAGGTGCTTGTTTAAGAGATATTGTAGATTTATACAGAGATGATTTAATGACCTATGAAAAATTATCAGATAAGGTTATTAAAATTGTAGATTCTAATGTAGAAAGATTCTTTAAAAATGGTGATGTTGAAATAAAGATTGCAAATATTCTAGAGGAAGATAGAATAGCAATTATAAAAGATATATTAGATAAAAATAATTAAAAAATCTTATTATAAATTTATAAAAAAAGATGAGCTTTATTGATTAAAATAATGTAAGCTTATCTTTTTTATTTAGCGTTAAAAAATAAGTATATAAAATATACAAACATTTATATAGAAAGAGTTGTGTATACTAAAGTTAATATATTAAATTTAATTTATATATAGCAATGTTAAATCCGTGTTAAATAATCAGGTTTTGTTACAAAATCTATTTAACAAGGTGTATAAATTATATATGATATATGAAGGAAATCAATTACAAAAAACTAAGTATAAAATTATAAGATATTTATTTCAAGACTTATAGACTGGAGGTTACTTTATGGAAAGTCTTAAAATTTTAAAAAAAACTAAATTTAGTGAAGTACAGGTATTAGCCCTTGGGTTTTTTATAGTAATTTTTATTGGAGGTACAATATTAAGTTTACCCATATCATCTGCTAGTGGAGAGGCCACAAATTTCTTGGATTCAATATTTACAGCTACATCTGCCACCTGTGTTACAGGGTTAGTTACAGTAGATACAGGTACTCATTGGAACCTATTAGGACAGACCGTTATTATGATATTAATTGAAATCGGTGGTCTTGGATTTATGTCTTTTGCAACTTTTATATCTGTACTAATAGGAAGAAGAATTACTTTAAAAAGTAGATTATTAATGCAAGAAGCAATGAATACCTTTAATATTCAAGGGTTAGTAAAAATGCTTAAAAAGGTTATGTTATTTACTTTTATAATACAGTTTATAGGAGCATTAATACTATCCACTCAGCTCATACCAGAGTTTGGTGTAGCTAGAGGTATATATATTAGTATATTTAGCTCTATATCTACCTTTTGCAATGCTGGTTTTGATTTATTTGGAAATTTTAATAGTTATACAGCATATTATGATAATTCCATTATACTTTTAACTGTAAGTGCATTAATAGCTATTGGAGGGTTAGGTTTTATTGTATTGTTAGAACTTTATAATTATAAAAGTACAAAAAAGTTATCTTTACACGCTAAGGTAGTGTTATTAATAACTACTATATTAATAGTGGGAGGAACTATAGTAATGTTTATCCTAGAATATAATAATCCTAATACCTTAGGAAATATGAATATTAAGGACAAAATAGTAAACTCTATTGTAGCTTCCATAAGTCCAAGGACAGCAGGAATTAACAGTGTACCAATAGATAAGATGACTACAACATCAAAATTTATAACTGTTATACTTATGTTTATTGGAGGTTCTCCAGGTTCTACAGCAGGAGGATTAAAAACATCCACCTTTGGTATAATTTTATGTACAGCTATTTCTGTAATTAAAGGAAAAGAAAATGCTGACATATTCGGAAGGACCATTCCAAGAGGATTACAATTAAAAGCTGTTACTCTTTTAATAATAGGAATGGGATTAGTAACCACAGTCACTATGGCACTTACTATAGCTGAACCTAATGAAGCCTTTTTAGATGTGTTATACGAAGCTACATCAGCCTTTGGAACAGTAGGATTAACTACAGGTGTAACTCAAAGGCTCAGTGAACCAGGAAAAATTATAATTATTATGTTGATGTATTTAGGAAGAGTTGGTCCACTTACTGTAGTAATGGCTCTAATTAGCAGAAAGAAAGGTACTAATTACAAGTATCCTGAAGGAAAGATATTGATAGGATAAACACATTTGTTAAATATTAAATAAAAAAACTATTATATAGGAGGTTAATATGGTATGGATAATAAATATATGAAAAGAAGTAAGGAAGAGTTGAAAAAAATATTAACCAAGGAGCAATATAACGTAACTCAAGAAAATGGTACCGAGCTACCTTATAAAAATGAATACTTTGACTTTTACGAAGAAGGTATTTATGTAGATATAATAACAGGAGAACCATTATTTATATCTAGTGATAAGTTTAACTCAGGATGTGGATGGCCAGCTTTTTCCAAGCCAATAGATAGAGATTTTATTAAAGAAAATATAGATAAAAGTCATGGAATGGTCAGAACCGAGGTAAGAAGTAAAAGTGGAGATTCCCACTTAGGTCATGTATTCTGTGATGGACCTGAGGAACTAGGTGGATTAAGATATTGTATAAATTCAGCTTCACTTAAATTTATTCAAAAGGATAAGATGAAGGAAGAAGGGTATGAAGAGTACTTAGATTTACTTGATAAATAAATATACAGATGAGAGTATGGCACTAAGATGTGGTTAGATGGATTTATCTATTTAATCACATCTTTTTCTATGTTTAAGAGATTAAATGTGGAAATCTACGGTTGTATTTTAAGGAGAAAAATGTGAAAATAAAGCTATATTACAAAAAGTCTTAATAAGGAGGGATATAGATGTTTTGGTTTTCAGAAGATAGTAAGAAGGTAGATAAAAATCTTTCAAAAGAAGATGAATTACAGCAGCTAGTATGGAATTTTTTTATGAACAAAATTCCTAAACTAGGTTTTGAACAGAGAGAAGGACAAGAAGATATGGCGTTAGATATATGTAACGCTATAGCTGACAGACAACATACTATAGTGGAAGCAGGAGTAGGAATAGGAAAATCTTATGCATATATAGTTCCCTTACTTTATTATAATAAACTTTTTAATAAACCTGTATTAATAGCTACGTCAACTATAGCTCTGCAAGAGCAACTAATTAAGGATGTAAAAAAAATTTGTTCTTATATTAATCATAAACCAGAAATAGTTTTAGCTAAAGGCATGACTCATTTTGCATGTAAAAGTAGAGCCGATAAATATTTTAAAGAGATTAATAGGAAAGAGTTTAATGATAATCTAGAAATACTATGTAATTACATAAATAATGGAGTAGTAGATAGAAAAAATATAAAGTTAGATGTAGATAATAATATATGGGACAATGTGAATGTAAAGGCAACAGATCATAATAGGTGTGAACATTATAATAATTGCAGTTTTATGTCTCTAAGAAGAGATATGTTAAATACTGATGGCATAATTTTATGTAATCAAGACTTATTAACTGTACATTTTCAAAAGTTAAAGAAAGGTCAAAAGGGGCTTTTAAATGAGAAAATAGATTTAATTGTTATAGATGAAGCTCATAATTTGGAGGAAAAAGTTAGAGCATCTTTAATAGAAAGCTATAACAAATATAAAATAAAATCTATTTTAGGAGATGTAATTGAAACCATAAAAATGTCAGCTATAAGAAGAGAGAGTTACGAAAATTTTAATAATATAGCTCATATTTTGAATGTTATTTCTAATAAACTAAATAATCAAGTAAAAAAACAAATTAACTCATCACCTAAGGGTGAAGAAATGGAAAAGTATTTTATTAATATAGATGAAATACGAGAAGAGCTTTTACTTTTAAATAGTAAAATTGATTTAATAAATTATAAAGTACAATTTTATAGTGATGATAATTTATGTGAAGAAGTATTCGAAGAGCTAGAGAATCTTCAAGACTTTATAAAAAGTTTGATATCTATAAAGAGTAGGGATTTATTTTGGTTAGAAAATTTTAATGATATTCATATATTTGCATGTCCTAAAAATATAAGTAAGGAGATAAATTCTTTATACTTTGATAAGTTAAAAACTACTATATTAACTTCAGCAACTATTGCAGATAAGAGTCAAGGTAGTGAAGAAGAGAGATATGAGTATTTTATTAAAAGTACAGGCTTTCCAACTAGTACAGGATTTTTATCAACACCAAAACCATCACCTTTTCCGTACAATTACAATGCCATGATATATTATACAGAAAATATGCCTCATCCAGTAGAGGCGAGAGAAAGGTTTATAAAATTGGGGGCAGAAAAAATAGTAAAGCTTCTGAATATTACAAAGGGAAAAGCATTAATTTTATTTACATCTAAAAGTGATCTAAAGGAAGTTTATGAGATATTAAAACATAAAAATTTAGAATATAGGATTTTAAAACAGCAACATATGTCCTCTCAGGATGATATACTTGAAGAATTTAAAAAGGATAAGAATTCCGTATTATTAGCTACAGGAACATTTTGGGAAGGAATAGATGTGCCTGGAAAATCATTATCGAATTTAATTATATTTAAGCTACCATTTCCGGTACCAGATCCAATTATAGAATATAAAAGGACTTTATCAGAAGATTTTTTAATGGAGGTAAGTGTACCATTAATGATAGTAAAACTTAGGCAAGGAGTAGGAAGGGTAATAAGAAAGCATGATGATAAGGGGATAGTGGCAATCTTAGATTCTAGAATTGGTGAATTGTCTAATAGCCCGTATAAAAATATAGTGTTTGATTCCCTCCCTATTAAAAATAGAACTAATGATATAAGAGAAATAGAAAGTTTTTGGATGAAAATGGATGAATAGAGCTTAAGCAAGATATAGAAAGGAAGTTATTCTATATCTTGCTTTTTATTATAAATATCATGAAATAACGACTTAAAGCACATTAACAGTAACTTGAAAATAATTTATATAAGTAATATAAATTAAAGTATATGGTTATATATTTATAAATATTTAATAATAAAGTAATATTTATAAAATTGAAAAACTATAATTTCTAAAGATAGAGAAATAGTTATTTACAGTATGTTAAATAATAGTTAAATATATGTTATTTAGTAAATAATATGGTATAATATGGTGTTTAGATAATATGTAGAAGATTTATAAAACTAAATCTTTAATTGTTATTTTTAAGAGGGTAAAAGCTATATAGTATGGCATTTATTTAGGAGGATTTACTATGAAAATAGGAATTGATGTGGGCTCAACCACAATTAAATCTGTTGTTTTAAATAACTTTGGAAAAGTTATTTATCAATCATATGAACGTCATTATTGTAAAATAAAAGAAAAGACTTCAGAACTGCTAAAGAAAATTAGAGACAAGTATCCAAGAGAGAAGTCTATGGAACTAAGCATTTCTGGATCTGCTGCTATGGGCATGGCCGAAAAATGGAAGGTACCCTTTGTTCAAGAGGTTTATGCAACAAGGATTGCTGCAACTACTTTAGAAGATGATGTGGATGTTATCATTGAATTAGGGGGAGAAGATGCTAAAATACTATTTTTAAAGGATGGTATGGAAGTAAGGATGAATGGCTCATGTGCAGGTGGAACAGGAGCATTTATTGACCAAATGGCTACTTTGTTAAATATGTCATTAGACGAAATGAATGAGACTGCTAAGGATTATAAAAAGATTTATACTATTGCTTCTAGATGTGGAGTTTTTGCTAAGTCAGATATTCAACCTCTTCTAAATCAAGGAGTTGTTAAAAGTGATTTATCAGCAAGTATTTTCTTTGCTGTTGTAAATCAAACTATTGCAGGATTAGCTCAAGGTAGAGTTATAAAAGGTAACGTATTATATCTAGGAGGACCACTAAGCTTTAACTCAGAATTGAGAAAAGCCTTCGACAAAACTTTAAATTTAACAGGAAAGTGTCCAGATAACTCACTATATTATGTAGCTTTGGGGGCAGCCTATTATGCTAGTGAAAAGATAGATATAGATAACTTGATTATTACTTTAAATAATTATCGTGAAGATGAAACTTATTCTATGGCACCACCACTATTTAAAACAAAAGAAGAGTATGATGAATTTAAGCTTAGACATGAAAAAAGCAAGGTGCTTGCCAAGGAGGAAATTGATGTTGAATCACCAATAACTATAGGAATAGATTCTGGTTCTACAACTATAAAAATTGTTGCTATTAATGAAAATAAAGAAATTGTATCTTCAATTTATAGACCTAATAGTGGAAATGCTGTAGAGGTAGTTAAGGAATACTTAGAAAATATATATAACACATATCCCGAAGTTAAAATTTCAGCAGTTGCAGCAACAGGATATGGTGAACAATTAATAAAAAATGCCTTTAAGGTAGATTATGGTATGGTAGAAACGGTAGCTCATTTTACAGCAGCCAAACATTTTATGAATAATGTTGATTTTATTATTGATATAGGAGGACAAGATATAAAATGTTTTAAAATACATAATGGAGCTATAGATAATATATTTTTAAATGAAGCTTGTTCATCAGGTTGTGGCTCTTTCTTGCAGACCTTTGCTAATGCATTAGGATATTCAGTTGAAGAATTTGCTAACTTAGGATTATTCTCTAAAAATCCAGTAGATTTAGGTTCTAGATGCACTGTATTTATGAATTCTTCTGTAAAGCAGGTGCAGAAGGATGGAGCTACCATAGAAGATATATCAGCAGGATTATCTGTTAGTGTAGTTAAAAATGCACTATATAAAGTAATTCGTGCCAGTAATGCAGAGTCTCTAGGAAAAAATATTGTAGTTCAAGGAGGAACTTTCCTAAATGATGCTGTACTTCGTGCCTTTGAACAAGAATTAAATGTACAAGTCCTTAGGCCTACAATTTCTGGGCTTATGGGTGCTTATGGGGCAGCTTTGTATGCTCATGGAAAAAATAATGATAAAAGTACTATTCTTAATAAGAGTGAATTAGAGAATTTTAATCATGAAGTAAAAATGACTAACTGTGGGCTTTGCAATAATCATTGTAGATTAACTATAAATACCTTTGGAGAAAGTAGAAAGTATATTGGTGGAAATCGATGTGATAGACCTATAAGTAATAAAAATCATGGAGAAGTGTCCAACATATATGAGTATAAGAGAAGCTTACTAGATAGTTATCCTAAAATTTCAGGTAAAAGAGGAAAAATTGGGATTCCTATGGGATTAAACATGTATGAATTATACCCATTTTGGTATAAATTTTTTACAACCTTACAGTTTGAAGTAGAAAAATCTGAACCATCTTCAAGAGAAATTTATCTGAAGGGGCAAACAACTATACCATCAGATACAGTATGCTTTCCAGCAAAACTAATTCACGGACATGTACAGTCACTAATAGATGGTGGATTAGATACAATTTTTTATCCATGCATGACCTATAATATACAAGATAGTTCAGCTGATAACTGTTATAACTGCCCAGTAGTTGCATATTACTCTGAAGTAATTCAAGGAAATATGCCAGATGTTTCAAAGGTAACCTATATTTATGATTATATAGGAATTCATAGACCTAAGGATTTTTCAAAGAAGATGCATAGCATATTGTTAAAATATTTTAAGGACATATCTTTAAAAGAAGTTAAGGAAGCAACTACTCTTGCTTACAAAGAATATGATAGATATTTAAAAAAAGTAAGGACAAAGGGTGAAGAAATTATTGAGAAAGCAGAAAAGGAGGGTAAAGATATAATTGTCCTTGCTGGTAGACCTTATCATATAGATAGTGAGATAAATCATGGAATTGATAAGTATATTAATAGCTATGGAGCTGCAGTTATATCTGAAGATGTGATTTCTCATAAGGTAGATAAGGTGAGCCTTCAGGTGTTAAATCAATGGACATATCACGCTAGATTGTATAAGGCAGCTAAGTATATAACAGACAAGCCTAACATGAATTTAGTTCAGTTGGTTTCCTTTGGTTGTGGTGTGGATGCAATAACTACCGATGAGGTAAGAGAAATTTTAGAAGAGTCAAATAAGATATACACCCAAATTAAGATAGATGAAATTACTAATTTAGGAGCGATACAAATAAGACTTCGTAGTTTATTTGCAGCAATCCATCAAGGGGAGGGTGAATAAGTAATGGATAATGAAAATAAAGTAACCTTTACTAAAGAAATGAGTAAAGATTATACTATATTAATGCCTATGATGGCACCCATACATTTTGAAATTTTAAAAAATGTATTCCTAAATAGTAAATATCACATAGAACTATTAACTAATAAAGGTGAATCAGTAGTACAAACAGGACTAAAATATGTTCATAACGATACTTGCTATCCAGCTTTACTGGTTATAGGTCAAATGATAGATGCTTTAAATAGTGGAAAGTATGATATTAATAAAACAGCTTTAATTATCACTCAAACTGGGGGAGGATGCAGAGCATCAAACTATATATACTTACTTAGAAAGGCATTAAAAAAGGCTGGATATGGACAGGTTCCTGTTATTTCTTTTAATTTAGCCGGAATGGAAAAAGATAGTGGCTTTAAAATAACATTGCCTATGATTCATAAAATGTTATCAGGAGTCATTTATGGAGATCTTTTGATGCATTTGAGCAATCAAGTGAGACCCTATGAAATAAGTAAAGGTGAAAGTGATAAAGTAATAAAAAAATGGATTGAAGAGTTAACTTTGCAATTTAAAAATAATAAGGCTTATTCTCTAAAAAAAATTAAGACCAATATGGATAACATAACAAAAGACTTTGCAAATATAAAAATTGAAAAAACTCCTAAAGTAAAAGTGGGTATAGTGGGAGAGATATATATTAAATATGCAAGCTTAGGGAATAATGATTTAGAAGCATTTTTAGCTACACAGAATTGTGAAGTAATGATACCAGGAATTCTTGGATTTGTATTTTATTGTACAGATGAAAGAATAGACAATATAAATCTTTATGGTGGAAGTAAGGTAGTTAAGTTTATTGTTCAAAAATTTATGAATTACCTATTGAAAATTGAGAGTTTACTTATATCTTCAGTAAAGGAAAATTCAGATTTTATACCACCATCATCCTTTAAAGAAACTAAAAAGTTAGCAAAGGGTGTAGTTGGATATGGTAATAATATGGGAGAGGGATGGCTTCTTACAGCAGAAATGTTAGAGTTGAATAATTTAGGATATAAAAATATTATATGCACTCAACCCTTTGGATGTTTGCCAAATCATATAGTAGGTAAGGGAATGGTACGAAAAATAAAAAACATTCATCATGATGTTAATATAGTACCTATAGATTATGACCCTGGTGCTACTAGAGTAAATCAGGAAAATAGAATTAAACTTATGCTTGCCATTGCAAAGGAACAACTAGATCATAAGGAACTTAATATCAATCCGAAAGATATTAATAGTGATATAGATAAGGAAATTGCATTAGTGTAAAACCACAATTTTTAAAAAGTTATTCAATTATAAATTTGAATAGATGTTAAGAAATCTATTGTATAATAAAATAATTCATAATATGGAATTAAATTAAATTGTATGATATTATTAACAGGTAGAGAAAATAAGTAATCAAACTGTTAATAAGGCTTGTTGGTCAAGTGGTCAAGACGCCACCCTCTCACGGTGGAAACAGGGGTTCGATCCCCCTACAGGCTACCATATATTTGTAATAAATGGCTTAAATCAATGGGTTAAGCCACTTTATTTTATTATAAGAAGACAAAAAGAAGACGAAAATTCTGCGAAGGTTTTATGAAGACATTTGATGTCTTCTTTTTTATTCTTCTTTAGGTGAATTATTATCATTGGGGGTGTCTTCTTGATGATTAAGAAAGATATTATCTAGAAGGGTAGCAGTATTAGCCTCCATATCGGGTATAACATGCATATAAGTATTTAATGTAGTAGTTATATCTTTATGACCTAGTCTAGCTGATACTACCTTTACATTTTCACCATGTCTTAATAACATAGTGGCATGAGTATGACGAAGACCATGGAAAGATATTTGTTTTAAATCCTCATACTTTTCTAATTTCTTAGTAAAGTCCATGGATAAATTACGAGGGTTTGCCATGGAGCCATTTCTATCAGGTACAACAAAATCATTATTAAGTGGTTTTATTTCATCTTTAAGATTTTTTAAATATACTCCAAGTGTTTTAGGTGGGATACTTACTTTTCTATTACTTGAATCAGTTTTTAAGATTTCAGTAAATAAAAGTTTCTTTTCTTCTCTATCGTAGATAACTTGACTATTAACGTTGATATATCCTTTCTTCAAGTCTATATTACACCATCTAAGTCCACAAAGTTCAGCAACTCTTAATCCAGTTAATGAATCTATAAAGATAGCATTATATAGATATGTACCCTTTATTCTGTCCAGGAATATATTAAGTTCTTTATCTTCCCAAAATTCAACCTTAGGAGCTTCAACCTTTACTTTATCTATATCAGTAGGCAACTCATATATTAATTTCTGTTTTCTAGCATATTTAAAGCAGCTTATAAGTATTTGAAATATCTTTTCTATTGAAGCTGGCTTCATTTTCTCTATTAGGCTATTATAAAATTCTTGCATTACAGAGGGAGTTATATCTCTTATCTTATAATCTCCTAAAGCTGGTATTATATAATTATTTATTCTTCCAGTATATGAGGCCCTTGTAGATATACCTAAAGTATGTTTTTTATAATCTTCATACCATTTTAATATAAAATCTTTAAAAGGGATATTGTTTTCACTAGTTGGAACATATCCCTTATTTTGTTGTTGTTTAAGTTCTGTTACATATTTTTCAGCGTCAGCCTTAGTCCTAAAGCCTTGTTTTGCAACCCTAGTTCTCTTGCCACCTTCAAAGCCTAAGGATACAGTAACTTTCCAATTGTATTTAGATAATTGCTTATAACTAGCCATATATTCACCTTCTTTTATTAAAAATCATATCCACCAAGATGGAGGGGTTTCGTCATTTTTGACGATTTGACGAGGTTCGTCATAATGTCGAGGGTTATAGACTTATAGTCCGGAGCCTATGGGGTCGGTAGTGCCGATATCTAACTAACGTCATTACCCCCCTACTTACTAGAAAAAGAGGAAATCCCTACAGTACCGTTGTTACCAGATTACATCACAGAAAGTTCCCCAATGAAAAATTTAGAAGGCGATAAGATAGGTTATAAATAACATAGAAATAATTGATATCTCATAGAACGTCATCAATTTTGATGTGGTTAAAATTTGTGCTCAAAATTGAGCTTACTGACCACAAACTTGTGGTGAGTGCAAGTTTGCACTCGTTGAAGTTACTAAGATGTAAGTTGTGGTAACTACTCTTTGTTTTTATTCATATATTCATATAATTTAAATTCTATAAATTTACGAAGTTCCTTTTGTAAATCTTCAAGCATATTATCATCTAATGAGTTAGTTATATCTTTACTAAAAACAAGTAGTATATATGATTTCAAAATTTCTAAGGATTTTTGATCTATATCATATATATTTTTAACAAAAAGCTCTGATATAAATTTATCTAGTCTATCAGATTTTTGTATCACATCTTTATATTTTTCTATAAATTTCAAGAATGAAGGAAAATCTAAACATGAAAAAGCTTCTAATAACTTTTCTTGTATATCTATAGGGAGTTCATTATTTTCATACACACATGACTCTAATAATTTGTATTCAATGTTTAAGTCTTCAGATATAATTTCTAATGTATCTCCAAAACCTACACTTTTTAAAATAGGAATTTCCATAGAATCTATTATTTTTTTAGAAAAGTTTAAGTCGTTTTCTAACAAGTCATTTACAGATACACCAAGGGCAATTGATATTTTATTCAATATATCAGCTGGTGGTGTTCTGTCATTTCTTTCATAATTGCCAATAGATACTCTGCTAACACCGCTTTTATTTGCAAGGTCATTTTGAGTCCATCCGTTATAAATTCTTAATCTCTTGATATTATCACCTATCAATTGTTATCACCTCCATATATTCATAATAAATCAAAAGACAACAAATGAAAAGTTATTTTTAAAATATTATTGACATGAAAACAAATGAAGAGTATTATTTAAATATAAAGATAACAAATGAAACTGAAAGGAGCGAATATATGATAGAGCTAGATATTAAAAAATTGAGTATTGCTCAAGCAAATGCTTGTCTATCAGTTAATGAATTAGCTGAGAAATCTGGAGTTACACGAACATGTATATCAAGCTTAATTCACAAGAAAAGAAACGCTACGCCAAAGACTATTGGTCTATTAGCAAGGGCTTTAAATGTAGATGTAGCAGAAATAATTATTTCAGATAAAGAATAAACGTGATTTAAGCAAAGAAAGCTTTCAAAGGTATGAATATACCTAAAATCATTTCAGATTAATTCTGAACGCATTTCAGCGTGAATATCAGAAGTTCTGTGAAATACATTTTTATTAATTATAAGGGGTGAGTTTATGGCCAAGCCTAGAGAATTATTGAAAACAGATGAAGTTGCAGCAGAACTAGGAAAACCTAGAACTTTTATTACTAATCAAATAAGGCAAGGTAAATTGAAGGCAGTTAAAACAGGAAAAGAATATCTTGTAAGTCGGGAAGATTTAAATTCTTATTTAGGAATTGAAACAAATGAAGAAGGATATAAAAAGGATCTATACATTAAAGAGCTTGAAGGTAAGTTAAAAGCCTATGAGGTTCAATTTAATACTGTTAAGGGACTTATAGGTACTTTAGGTAATTTAATTAATATTTAGTTGAGGAGGTTTATATGTCAGTAAAAATGTTACAAAAATATATGTTGCTTTGTGAAGAGCTCCATTGTGAACCTTCCCTACAGGGATTAATGTACTTCAAGAAAGCCTTTAAGTAGGTGATAGGTTGAATTTAACCGAAATACAAATAAGAAAAAAGTACAGATACTCTAATTTGAGCTATGTATTTGATGTTTATATGGAATGTGAGTATAGAGCTAACCTTACTCAAGAAGAATATGATGGATTATTACCTGGAGAATTTAGGTTTGATTATGAGAGTTGGGGAAGAAGGTTAGGTTTTTCTAAAAAGCAAATGGAAAGAGCTATAAAGGAACTTACCACTAAAAGTATTGTCATAATTCAAGTTGTAAGGGGTAATAAAGGAACTAGTAGCAAGTATTTTTTATCAAGATTTAAGACAAGAAATGAGGAGAACAATAAAGAGCATAATAAAGAGATTAATAGGAGCACAATAAATGTTGTAAATACAAGCTTCACAAGGGATATAGGAGAACAAAAGGAGATAGAAAAGGAGAAGAAAAAGGAGCACTCATCTCAACATAATAATCTCAACATAATATCTAATAATATATATAGTCATATTTTTGATTATTGGATCAGTAAAAACATTAAGAAGCATAGACAAATAACTGCTGAGATTAAGAAAGCTATTGATAAGACATTGAAAGAGTATACACAAGAAGAAATTGTACAAGCTATCAACAATTATGGAACTATGTACAATGACAAAGATTGTACATGGTGTACGTATCAATGGGGATTAAATGAATTCCTTTTAAGGAAGGATAAAGATGGTATAAGGCAACTAGGTATGTTTTTAAGTGATGGTAGTAAGTATGTGAATTATCTTAAATGTAAGAATGAAGATGTCATAAGGAGTAAGAGCATTGATGATGTAATGAGTAAATACTGTTAAGGAGGTATGGAAGTGATAGGTGAGATATCAAATCAAGCAGTAGAAGCAAATATATTAGGAGAGTGCCTAAGGAATAATAGAAGTATAGATAAAGTATTAAGTTATGGAGTATGTAAAGATGATTTTTATAGTACTAAGCATCAAAACATATTTGAGGGGATTGTTAATACTTATAAGAAATATTTAACTGTGGATGTAGTGCTAGTGGCCGGAGAGAATAAGAATTTATCCATCTCATATTTGGCTGAATTATTCAGCAGCTCACTAAGTATAAACATAAAATCATATGTGAAAATATTAAAAGAGTATAGCAGCAATAGAAAATATATTGAAATAGCTAATGCTTTACAAAGTGGGAAAGTTGAAGATTGTGGCTTAATGATAAGGAAAGTTGTGGAGGACGAAGAAGAGCTTAATAGAAAGCTTAATTCAGATAATACTATTATCACACTGGATCGTGTAAAAACTATCAACATTAACAAGGCTGAAAAGATAAAAACTGGATTTAAAGGAATAGATGATAAGATACTAGGGTTTATGATGGGTAGTCTAAATGTTATTACAGGTTATAACGGTAGTGGTAAAAGCACTATTATAAATCAAATGTGTATAGCTGAAAGCTTAAGCCAGGGATATAAAGTATTTGCTTATTCTCCGGAACTTACGAATAGCAATTTAAAGAGTTGGTTATATCCTACTTTAGCCATTAACGATCACTTTGTATCAACAGAATATAATGGAGTGAAACATAAAAAGGTTGGCAATATTGGTATAAGGGTTATAGATGGATGGATCAAGGATAAGCTATATATCTATAGTGATGATAGCATGACAAGTTCTCCGAATCAATTGTTAAGCGATATGGAATACCTATTTAATAATAAAGGTGTAAGAGTATTCATTATAGACAATCTTATGAAGTTGGATTTAGAAAGTGGATATAAGGATAGGTACGTAGGTCAAAAGCATTTTACAAATGAATTAAAAGAATTTGCTAGAAAATACAATGTTTTAATTCACCTTGTAGCACATCCTAAAAAACCACAGGAGTTAAATAAACCTAAGCTTGATAAGTTCGATATATCTGGAAGTGCCGATATTAGTAATTTAGCTGATTATGTTATGGGCATAGTAAGGGTTAGTGATAACATGAAAAAAGAAGCATGGGAAAAAGATAAAATAGATCTTAAAGACTGTATTATAAAATTTTTAAAGGACAGGCCTAGTGGTTCTAATGAATTTAATATTGTACTGTCATTTGAAAAAACTAGGAGAAGATTTTACAACACAGAAAATGAGCTTGAAAAAGATTATGGTTATACTAGAAGTCTTGATATGGTCCAGGTAGAAAATGAAAACAACTTATTTGGTATTGGAGGTAATAAGAGTGAATAATTTGAGAGAAGTAAAATGGGTTACAGGAAGAAAGTATTATTTAGATGGGAGAGAATTAGATACAAAAGACCGTTGGAATGAAAAAGAATATCAATATGAAAATGATTTAACTAATTTAAAAAAAGAAGAAAGAGAACGAGTAGAAATAATTGATAGTTATGATTATGGCTATTTCCACAAATGGATTACATTTCATAGATATATGGCAAATGAAAGTGCTACTACAGAGGAATTAGCATTAATAGAATTGAAAGATGGAACTCTTAAATATATGAGTCCTATGGATATCATTTTTGTTAATAAACCTAATTATGAAGGTTCAATTTAGAAATAGGAGTTGATAGCCATAGAAAAGCAGCAGCCTAAAGTCATAATTATAGTCTTAAGAGTTAAGGACAAGTACCAGGTATGTGAAGATAAAAAGCTTAAAAGGTATATAGGCAAGAAGATGGCCGGAGATATTAAATGATTAAATTAAGTAAAAAAGGTGATGAATACCGCAAATACTCATCACCAATAGAGCTAAAAGATACTCTATCACATTGCAGTTTTAGAGTATCCCAAAATCTAACAAAAATCAAGTAGTGAAGGGGATTTTATATTATGAAACATGAAGAAATTAAAAAACTAATTAGGAATGTTATAGATAATGAATTCAATCATGTTCAAGAGTACCAGGAAATAGAACTTATAGATAAAGATAAAGAGCAAATTAAACTTAATGAAGCATCCGAAAAATTATTTGAAAAGTTGAGTGATAATATTCCAAAAGAGTATCAAAAATTATTAAATGAATATAATGATGCTTTATTATATAACTGTGCAAATATGTGTAAATTGTATTTTAAAGAAGGTGTTAGAGCTGGTACTACTAATCTAGAGTTTTTAAAAGATACTCAAATTATGGATTACATTTAAGGAGGATTCATGGTTAAGATTAAACTAAGTTATAAAAAAGAAGAGGACAAGCTAAGGATCCTTAAGCAGTTATCCAGTGGAAGTAAAATAAAAAAGGTTAGTAATCCTCATAAAACAGGTGAATTTTATAGAATATATGTAGAATTAGAATAAAATTTATAGGGTGTGTCAATCTTGGTACACCCTTCAATTTTAATCAATATGTGGTTACGAGGTTATAAATCAAAGTAACTACAAGAAAGGAAAATATATGTATTGTGTAATTCAAGAGATAGAATTAAAGAAAGAAAATCAATACGGAAGGTATAAGGAACTTAAAGTATATGAAAGTAGATTTACAATGTATAATGAAGAACATGTAAAGTATGGCTATGATTATACTGGAGGAAGATTTAAAAGACCTATGAAGAAAGCTTATAAAATAAGCATACATCACAGTTACAGAGAAGAAGGGAAAGTTAAAAAGAAACAATGGGTAATATGTACAATGGAGTATTATGATATAGCTCAAAGTAATACGTATATAAGAGATTATTTTACATCTTCAAGATGGGAAGAAAAGATTAAATCTTTAGGAGTATCAGAAGATGAATTATATGACTTAGTATATAAAAAACTAGATCCTTTAATTGAACGTATACAAAATGAGTTCCATAAGACAGAAGAGTATAAGACACACCAAGAGCATGAAGCTATTATACACAAGTACCTTAAGGTTAAGGATGCCTTTGAGTCAGTATATGGAGATAATACCTATGATTATTGTTATGATGTATTTGGACAAGTTAGAAATGAGAAAAAGCTTCAAGAGATAAAGGAGCAGTATAAACAACAAAAAGAATATCAACGTAGTTACTATGAAAACTCTAAAAGCAACTACAATAATTATAATTTTGGTAGTTACTTTGAAAATAATATGAGTACCTACACAGAGGAAGAAAAAACATATTTAAAGAAAATATATAAAGCTGCAGCTATGAAACTTCATCCGGATACTACTAAAGATAATGGAGAGGGTATGAAATTTCTAAATAAACTTAAAGATGAATGGGGAATATAATATCATATGTAGGTACTAAGTAATATTATGTAGTAACCACGTTAAAGTATTGGTAACACTATATTTTAAACTGATTTCATGATATAATATAAACATAAAGATAAATATAAGAAATACCCTCACTTGATAAGTGGGAAGGCATAAGAGCCATGGTTAATATTTTGGAAGTCCTAAATAGGATAACTAATTTATTAGTCATGGCTTTTTTATTTTGAATGAAAGGAGGAATATCACTAATGGAACAAATGGCTAGAGTTGAAAGAAACGCCTATATGAGAGAGTGGCGTAAAAATAATCAAGATAAAGTAAAGATGGCCCAAAAGAGATATTGGGAAAAGAGAGCTAAAAAATTATCCGGTAAAAGTAGAAAAGATGAAGGTAGTCAAGATAGATTACAACTACCGATTTAAGGAGTAGATCATAATGAAACTAAAATCTAAAAAAGAAAAAGAAATTATGGAACGTTGGATGCGTAATCAAGCTAAGAAAGAAAAATCTAAAAGTCCATGTAAGTAAGGAGAGGTAATTAATGATAAAAGGAAAGTTGGAGCATTTAACAGATCAAGAGGTATTAAGTTTAATAGAAACTAGAGAAAACAGAGCTGCAAATATGGGAAACAGTGTTGAAGGGAGAAGAAGTCTTTTAGATGATGAAGGTATACATGAGGAGTTAGAAGCTAGAAGAAATGAAATTGTAATCAATAACTTATTAAGCGGAAAGACATTAACTGAAAAAGAAATTAGAGAAGTATTTTTTATATATAAACCTACAGCTCTAGTTGAAAGTGTAACTAAGTATCATGCTTATTATTTAGAATTAGATGTTTTTCAAATTGGGGAAAGTGGTAACTATGAAAAAGTAACTACACATGAATTTAATAAAGAAGTTGTAAAAATATTTATTAAAGATATGGAAGAGTCACAATTTCACATAGGTAGGGTTGGTGAAACTAGTATTGATGCAGTAAGGGCAATGATAAATGATAAGGTAAATATAACCTTAGAAGATAAGATTATAAGTGCTTTAAGTAATACACCTCTTACAGTGGCTAACACTAATAATATAGTTCAAGATATATCCAGTGCTATCTCTAAGTTAAGTAAAAAGAATAAAAGAGTGTTTACAGTTCTTATAAGTCCTGAGGAGTACTGTAATAATGCTGCAGTAATTAAGAACTTAGATAAGGTAAACTTCATGTTAGTACCAGGCATTACTAATATTATAGTGGCTGCATCAGATAAGATAGCACTGAACTATGTTGAAGGTAAGTTAGAGCTAGATAAAGATGTAAAGAATGGTAGCTATACATTCTGTGTTTCATTATTTAATTTAGATGCAATCATAACTGATAATAATGCAGTAGTAAAGATTATATAATTTGGGGTAAAAAAGAGTAAAAGAAGGGGGAAAAGGTTTAATATCCCCCCCTATCTACCAGAAAAATAAGAAATCCCTACAGTACCGTTGTTAGAGGTTTCCTTGTACAAAGTTCCTTAAATGAATGAAAAAAGGGGGTGTCTGTATTGAAGACATTAAAATGTGACAATGAAGAGCTAGTTAAACACTACCAAAATGGCAGTAAACAGGCACTTGATGACCTACTTCAACAGAACATAGGAATTATAAAAAAAATAGCTGAAAATTACAATAAATTAAGAAAAAAAGGCATAGAATTTGATGATTTATTCAATAGTGGAGTTATAGGTTTAATAGCTGCAGCTAAGAACTATGATTTTAATAATGAGAAAAAAGCTAAATTTATTACTTATGCAGTCCATTATATAAATAGACAGATATGTATATGTGCTAATGGTAGAAGTGATAAGGAGATACAGAATAATAAGCTTTATAACTTTACTAAAAGCTTAAATACTCCAATTGGACAGGATGAAGACATAGAGTTACTAGATATCATACAAGTAGATGATAACAGTTTTGAAAATGTAGAATATAAATTATATCTTAAGCAGTTGCGACAAGAGTTAGAAAAAGTAATGAATGAATGTTTATCCTTAAGAGAAAGAGAAGTAATTAAATTTCTCTATGGCTGGGAATGTGATGTTATGAAAATGCAAGAAGTAGGTGAGATCTTAAATATCACAAGGGAAAGAGTAAGGCAAATAAAAGAAAATTCATTTAGGAAAATAAGACATACTTCATGGTGTAGGATTAAAGGTCAAGAGTATTATAATGAAATATTTGGAGGTAGAAAATTAAGTTATAGAAATGTAGAAAGAGAACTTGATTTTATAAATAAATATTTTGATGATTTAATGGGAGCATAAATTGGGATAAATTCATTATCATAAAATAAGTAAAAAGTATGTGATATTATTAATATTTAACATATAATAGTAATATATAACAGTTAAATGAGGTGTAATATCATGGGAGAAAAACAAAATAGAATTACTGTGAATTTTAGAACTACTGCAGAAGAAGAGCAAAAACTATATAAGTGGGTAAAAGAGAATGGTGTAGTAGGTGGAGATAGTGCATTTATTAAGAGAATACTATATAAAGCTTATAAGGAAAAAGAGGGTAAATAAACACCCTCTTATTTTTTTATAAAAAATTATCTGTATTATGCAACTTTTAACAGATAAGTGCATATATATGTATTAAAGCAATCAAAGGGAGATAAAGGATAGTGATAGGTGTATATTTGTCTATGTATTTGAAGTATTTAGCAGCAGTAGGCATTATTTATACAATTAAAGAGTTAAAAACAACAGAGCAACAAAGGATAAAAAGAACTTTGAGAAAGTTTATATCTAATAGATGTATAGTAAATGATAAGACGAGTCTTAAGGCTTATGTTGAGGATATAGAGAGCGAGAAATGGGGGTTTAAAACTGTAATAGATATTAGCAATGTAATAAGCTATGAAGAATTTGAAAAGCACCAGGATTATATTAAGCAGCTATTTAGAGCTAAAGAGATTACTATGAGTAACCAGGAAGGGAAAGCAATAGTTGAAGTAATTACAAAGAGTATTAATGATTTAGAATATAAGCCACTTGAATTACTACCTACAGAGCTATTACTAGGGTATGACTATAAAGGAAATACAATTATAGTTGATATGCTTAAAACTCCTCATATAGGGGTACAAGGAGCGAGTAATAGTGGTAAGAGTAAAGGGATTGAATTAGGATTAAAGAATTTAAAGGGTGCTGATATAGTGTTACTGAATGTGTTTCAGAAAGATTTTACAAGTATTAAAGGTAGAAGGATAAATGGAAATGAAAATATATTAAATTATCTACAGAATATAATTGATAAGCCTTATATAAGGTCAAGACCATTATATTTGGTATTGGATGAATTGAATGTACTAGGTAAGGATAAAGCCATTAATAAGGCTATTATGGATGTATTAAGCCAGGCAAGGCACTTTAATATATATTTAATAGCATTGGGACAAAGTCTATTAAAAGAAAATTGTCCATATAAACAACTATTCAATGTTAGGGTAACATTTAGAGCCATAGACAGAAGTTCTATATCAGCCTTTTTAGGTTGTAGTATAGAAGGTACTAATTTACTTCAAAGAGAGTTTATATGTTATTCAGATAATATATATAGGGGAAAAACTTATCTAGCAAATTTGAATAAATACAAACCAACTGTAGCACTTAAAATGCGTAGGTCTGAACTTAAGCGTTTGCCTTTAGGTTACAAGCGGTTCTGACTAGCATTTTAAGTGTGTAAGGCGGTAGGAATTACTTCTATAACTTGTTAGTAGCAGTTTAATTCATACAAGAATACAACGTTAAAACATCTATAAAACAAGTAATATCAAGGTGTTTAGATATGTATAACTTAAAAATAATTAAGTGTGGTAAAAGACTAGAAGTTTATAAAATAAATAACTATGTAATTAATACTAAAGGCAAGGAAGTAATAGGGGAATCATTAATAAAAAGCAATGGAAGAAATGGAGATAATAATTTAAATAATGATATAAAAGAAATTAACTCCGATAGATCAAGGAGAACAGTATTAAATAATGCTAGGAATAACATTGTAAGATTAATTAAATGTAATGAGGATATGAGAACATTTATTACATTGACTTTTAAAAAAGGAAGTAATTATAAGGACAGTAAATCATTATTGAATAATTGTTTCAATAAACTTAGAAAAAATCAGAAAGGACTAAAGTATTTGTGGGTATTAGAATATGGAACTAAAAAAGAAAGGCTTCATTATCATGTGTTATGTAATATATCTATAGGAATAAAGTTAAGCTGCAGCAAAGAGAGAAAGAATAAGAAACATAAAGAACTAGAAAATGATTTTAGATTAAAGTACTGGGAACATGGATGGGTAGATATAAGAGAACTGGGCCAGGAAGGGAATACAAATATAGCTTTATATGTAGCTGCATACATTACAAAGGATTTAATAAATAAGAAATTTGAAGGTTATAGAATATATGGTTATTCAAGAAAGACATTAGATAAGCCTGTAGAAACTAAAATATATACTACTGAGAGATTAGAGGAGATTTTAAATAAGTTATCTATAGATTATGATGTGAAATATACTAACAACTATAGTGTAGGATATGTTGATCATAAAGGAGAGCACATAGGAACTGTAAGTTATTTTGATTTAGTAAAAAAGGAGTGATAAGAATGTTATTAAAAAATATAGATATGATGGTTACTAAAGTGGAGCTTAAGGAAGGAAAGGAAAAAAATCAGTATTTAATGATTAATTTAGTTGATATTGAAACCGGAGATATGTTTGAAATTATTCATAGAGATATTGAAGCTATAAAAGAATTAACTCCATTTACAAAGGTAAGAGTTAATTTGAATTTAACTAGTGGAAAGTATGGACTCGGTTTAAAGCTCCAGGAGATAGTAGGTACAATTTAAAGATTAAATACACATGTAGAAATATAGGTGTATTTGTTATATAATAATCTTGTAAGAATATTGTACTAACTATACAATAATATGGGAGAAAATATGAAAAATACGTACATTAAAAAAATACACAGTAGGCATATTGAGGATTCAATACAAAGAAAAAGAAATTATGATATGTATGAGAAAATAATATATCATTATTTATCCATGGGAGAATCTCTTAACATTTCTTGTGAAAAAGTTTATATTAATAGTAAGTTAGAGAAATATAATAATAAGTATGAAACTATGAGGATATCAATTTCTGCAGCAATGATTTCTTCTATTATTATGAAAATGGCAAATCCAGAAGATATGATGGGTTTAGTAGAACAGTGTAGAAGCATGGGAAAAACTATTTTGGAAAATATACCTAATATAAGGAGTATAAAACAAGGTACGTTCATTATAGTTTCTTTAATTATGTTAGTTGCATTATCTACATTAATATCACTTGGAGTACTTGCAGGAGTACTAGTTGTAGAATTTGCATTTAGTCTTTTAAGTAAAAAAGCGGCCATAGAGATTGAATATTATTCTATGTGTTTAGAAGTATTAATATTATTAGAGGAAAAAAAGTTTGTAAATAATTACAATGAGACAGAAAAGATAAATTGTGTTAGAGAAAAAGTACAGTTAGATAAATATAAAAGAAGACACCAAGAAGACACTTCTCCAATATTAGACGAAAAATATAGTATTTTAAAAATACAAAACAACAATGATAAACATAGTAATATAAGCACTTAAGGAGATATATTCATATGTATTAGAATTTATCTAAATGTATAAAAATATCCCCCTACAGGCTACCATATATTTGTAATAATTACATTGGTACAGGTTTAAAGCCATGTTCAAAGCTCTTAAAGAGGATAATGAGATAGTTAAAATTATGGGTTATCGTGCTATGGATATTAATAAAATAAAAGATAAGGAACAAAAGGCACACTATACAAAGATATAAAACTTATATAAGATACCTATTAACAATGATGAAGAAGAAAAGCTTGATGAAATTAATCAAATTCTACTTAATGGTGGAGATGGTAGTAAAGTATTGTAATTTATTCCTTGTATAATGTATAATTAATTTATATTTACATAGGGGAAGGGGTTACATATTATGAAATGTCCTAAATGTGGAAGTCAGAATGTTACAGTTCAAGCAGTTACAACAACGAAAACAAAACATAGAGGTTGTTTAGGGTGGTTGATATGGATTATGTTAGCTATTTGTACTTTGGGTTTAATAATAATTATACCTTTAATAACTAATAGTAAAACTAAATCTAAAACACATAGTGAAGCAGTTTGTCAGAATTGTGGCAAAAGGTGGAAAGCATAAAATAAATTTAAGCACTTACTTTAAAATGTACCCTATATAATAGACACTTTAAAAAAAGTCTATTATATAGGGTATTTTTATGTATAATACAATTAATATATAGCTTTAGGAGTGATAATATGAGCAACAAATACCTGGTAAGGTGTTGTTAACAGATATAACTTATTTATTTTATAAGAATGGTCAAAAGGTTTATTTGTCAACTATTTTAGATGCTTCTACCAATGAAGCTTTAGCATATAACATTTCTAAAAGTTTAAAAATTGATATTGTTACAGAAACAATTGATAATTTGGTGAAATCGAACAAGCATTTACTCCGTAAAGATGTATTTATTCACTCTGATCAAGGTGCTCATTATACTAGTCCAATATTCCAATCAAAATTAAAGCAAAAACAATATAGGACAATCAATGTCTAGACGTGGAAATTGTTGGGACAACGCTCCGCAGGAGTCATTTTTCGGTCATTTAAAAGATGAAACAAATCTAAAGCATTGTGAAACCTTTGAAGATGTTTTATGTGAGATTGAGGATTACATGGAGTATCATAATAAGTATAGAGGTCAATGGAACTTAAAAAAGGTGACTCCTGTTCAATACAGAAATCATCTTTTATCTTAGAGCCTTTTTAAAAATGTACTTGACTTAGGGTACACTTTATTATAGCTAAGTCCTTTAATTTTTTATATTGAAAATAATTTATGAAGAATAGATAATAATTAAGTTTTTCTATTATATAAATAAGTATATGAATCTTACTTAATGAAGATAATAATATAAATTACATTTTAGGAGGTAAGATTATGAATTTAAAAAGTGAACATCATTCTTTATTAAATAATAATCCAGGAACTATAGAAAGAGATCTTGGAAGGGAAGTAAGAAATAAGGTTAGTGATAATGAATTAAAGAGTGAAGCTAATACAAAGAGGAACAAGGAGTCTATAGAAAATTCCATAGAAAAGGGAGAAGGATATCTTTATAACACATTAGAGGATTAATATATTGAAATTATTATATCTAGAGGAAAGCAAATTTACTTTATAAATAAGTAGATTTGCTTTATTTGTTTTAACATTTATAACCGTATAAAATAATTAATTTTATATTCAAGTTATTAACCTCTTATTGCTATAATTATAGCGAAAGGAGGGGCGATATGGGAAAAATTGATGAAATGGATAAAAGGGTTTGTGAAATGAGACAAAATTTACAAAAGTTAATTAGTGAAAAAACTAATTTACTAGATCCAGAAGTAATCATCGCAAGCCAAAAACTCGATGTGGTTTTAAATGAGTATCATGCAATACTGAGAAAAATCCTCGAGTAAAACAAAAGTTGGAGAGATCTAAAGTCTCTCCTCCAAGGAGATAAAATAAATAAAAGTATCTATAAAATCTAAAATATAGATTTTAATGCATATAAGTAGTAGAATGGTAATATGTTGAAAATATAAGCTAAGTAAAATATATATATTTTATTTAGCTTTCAAATTGGATTAGGGGGACATAATGTGAGTGGTAATCAAAGAAAAAGTAAAGTGAAAAGTGGAGGAAAGATTTTAATTCCCATAATAATTATGCTTTTTGTAATTTATGAAGCTAGGAGTATATTTAAGGAGATAGATATAAATCAGGTTCTAGATATATTAAGAAATATACCTAATACATATCTTGTAATATTCTTAATATCTGCAATTATATCTATATCGTTTTTATGCTTTTATGATGTAGTACTAGCTGATCATTATAGATACAATATAAATAAGTTTAAGGTATTTGTAGTTGCATGGATTGCTCATAGCTTTAATGACATAATAGGGTTTGGAGGGCTTACAGGAGCTACACTTAGAACTGTTTTATTTAAAGATGAAAATATTGATACTAAGGACATGATAAATTTTAATATGATACTAATACCTACAACTATAGTGGGCTTATCAGTTATGTGCTATTTAGGTGTATTAGACGTATTTAAAATATATCCATTATTACATAACCAAAAGTGGCTTTGGATAGTAATATTAATATTTTGTGCTTTTCTACCTATATATTATTTTTTAGATAGGTTCACTTGGTTAAGCAATAAACTTGAAAAATTTAATTTATACTTTGAAGGAAGTATAAATTTAAAGGTCAGATTAACCCTTCTATCTACCTGTGAGTGGATAGTGAGAAGTATGATGTTTTTTACCATAGCTAAATATTTTAAAGGTGATGCAAGCTTTGTATCGGTTACAGGAGTAAATATATTAGCATGTATTGCTGCACTTATAAGCTTTATACCAGGAGGTGTAGGGTCCTTTGATTTAGTAGCGATACTAGGACTAAAGACTCTGGGGTTTTCTCCTAACTCAGCTTTATCTATAACGCTTTTATTTAGACTATATTACTTTATAATACCTTGGATTATTGGAGTAATTCTATGGGTAGGAAGAGTAGTATTAAGGTCAAATAAATTAGGTAATCATATACGAGAATAAAATAAGTTAATACAATAAAAGAAGAGGATGAATAATGAAAGATATATTAAAATTACTACAAAACAATTTCCTTTTTAAAGGAATTGATTCTGAGAATCTAAAAAAAATTTATGAGGAAACAAAATATCATATTAATAAATATGATAAAGGGGAAGTTATTGCCCATGAAGAAGAAGAATGCAGTACTATAGGACTTATATTAGAAGGAACCATTGAACTTCAAAGGATATATCCAAGTGGTAAATATATAGTTTTAAATAAACTTACCCTTGGTGATGTATTTGGAGAAGCCATAATATTTTCAAAGCAAGAGAATTATCCAGCAACAGTTATTGCACTAAATCAATGCAGTATATTATACATTGATAAGGTAGATATGTTAGAACTATTTTCAAGAGAAAAAAGAATTCTTGAGAATTTTTTAGAACTTCTTAGTAATAAAGTGCTAATGCTAAATTCTAAAATTAAAAATATATCTTTTAAGAATATAAGGCATAGAGTTATAAATTACATATTAGAAGCTATGAAACTACAGAAGAATAGTACAATTAAATTAAAAGAAAGTAAAGAAAGTATTGCTGCAGCTTTAGGAATACCAAGACCATCATTGTCAAGGGAGCTAATAAATCTTAGGGATATGGGATATATAGATTTTGATAGAAGCAATATAAAAATATTAGATATAGAAGCTTTAGAAGAAGAAATGTTTAATTAAACATTATATAAAAGATAAGTATTAATAAATATGGAATACTAACAATGTAAATAAAAACATTTAAAAAAATATATTATCACAGGAGTTCGTAACATAGGTTACGGACTCCTGCATTTATTTTATGTACAATAAGACCATAGTTCAAATGAATTCAATTATTAAATCAACAAAGTAAAAAATATTATTAAGAAATAAAGGGGAGTTAAATATGGAGAATAAGATGTTTTGTTTTCAATGTCAAGAAGCAGCTGGTTGCAGCGGATGTACTGTAAGAGGAGTTTGTGGTAAGACTCCTGATCTTGCAAAACTTCAAGACTTATTAATATACAGTTCAAGAGGATTATCAGAAGTAGCTACAAGAGCTAGGGAAGAAGGAGTAACTGTTTCTAATATAATAAATAGAGCTGTGACTATGAATCTTTTCACTACAATTACAAATGCAAATTTTGATGACGCGGTATTCTATAAAATGGTTAAAGAAACTTTAAATCTTAAGGAAGAATTACTTTCAAAATTAAGCAATAAAGAAGATTTAAGTGACGCTGCATTATGGACAGCTAAAACAGAAGCTGAAATGGATAGTAAAGCTGGTTTAGTAGGAGTACTGTCTACTGATAATGAAGATATTAGAAGTTTAAGAGAAATGATAACTTATGGATTGAAAGGATTAGCTGCATATGTTAAACATGCTAATGCATTAGGATATGATGATGAAGCCATATGTGCATTTATGCAAAAAGCTTTAGCTGCAACAGCAGATAATAAGATAACAATAGATGAATATATAGCATTAACATTAGAAACTGGTAAAGTTGGAGTAGACGGTATGGCATTACTTGATAAAGCTAATACTGAAAGCTATGGACATCCAGAAATTACAAAAGTAAATATTGGAGTAAGTAATAAGCCTGGAATTCTTGTGTCTGGACACGACTTAAAAGACTTAGAGCAATTATTAATTCAAACAGAGGGTACAGGAGTAGATGTATACACTCACTCAGAGATGTTACCAGCTCACTACTATCCAGCATTTAAAAAGTACTCACACTTCATAGGAAACTATGGAAATGCATGGTGGAAGCAAACAGAAGAATTTGAGAGCTTTAATGGACCAATTCTTATGACTACAAACTGTATAGTACCACCTAAAGATAGCTACAAAGCAAGAGTGTTTACTACAGGTGCTGCAGGATATACAGGATGTACACATATTGCAGCTGATGAAAAAGGAAATAAAGATTTTTCAGCATTGATAGAATTAGCTAAAACTTGTGAAGCTCCAATAGAAATTGAACATGGTGAAATCATTGGAGGTTTTGCACACAATCAAGTATTAGCCTTGGCTGATAAAATTGTAGAAGCAGTAAAAACTGGAGCTATAAAGAAATTCTTTGTGATGGCAGGTTGTGATGGTAGACAAAAGAAAAGAGAATACTACACTGACTTTGCAAAGGCATTACCACAAGATACGGTAATCTTAACTGCAGGATGTGCGAAATATAAATATAACAAGTTAGACTTAGGTGATATTGGAGGAATTCCAAGAGTACTTGATGCAGGTCAATGTAATGATTCATACTCACTAGCATTAATTGCTTTAAAATTAAAAGAAGTATTTGAGTTAGAAGATATAAATGAATTACCAATAGCATTTAACATTGCATGGTATGAGCAAAAGGCTGTAATAGTTTTATTATCTCTACTACACTTAGGAGTAAAAAACATTCACTTAGGACCAACGCTTCCAGCATTCCTATCTCCAAATGTAGCTAATGTTTTAGTTGAAAATTTTGGAATAGGTGGAATAACTAACGTAGAAGATGATATGAAAATGTTCATGGAAATGTAGTTGAAAAAATAAATATATAATTAAGCCCAATATGTAACTATTAAAAGAGGTTCACTAAAATTAATATTCTAGTGGACCTCTTAATTTAGTATATATTTCTTTTACTTAAGACGAGATTCAATCCAAGCTAAGGCACCTGGATGCATAGAACCATCATTATCCAAAGTAACTTGAGAAATGAAAAATATTTCATTATCTTCTTTTACTTCATCTAAAGCTAGCTTTATATCCTTAGAATTCATTTCAGTATGTAAAAGAAATGTGGTTGGCATAATGTTTGCCCAAGACCCTAAAGATTTAATTTTTCTAGGCAGATTACTATGGTGGTGATGATGGTCGTGGTTGCAATTCTCATCATGCTGGTGATCATGATCACATTCATGATTATGAGTTTCAGCTATATAATAAGTTATTTGATATACAGACATTTTATTACCTCCTCTAGGTAAGTTTATGGTTATTTAACATGTATTATACATAAAATGAAAGTGATTTGCAATTAATAATTCATTAAAATGATTATCAGTAAGAAATATAAAATATAAATTTTGTAGACCTAAGAAATAAAATAATTTATTATAATGTTTACAACTTAAGTAATGTATGCTATATTATTGGTAAATGATTACAAAGAAAAGGAGCGGTATGAAATGAAAAAATTATTTATAGTTTTAAAGAAATTTAATAAAATCCATACTGCTTATAATAATAGGGTTATTTAAGGCTTTATTTATGTAATTTATAATATTTTATTTAAGTAATTATAATACCTTGAGCAGAGAAATGGATAATTTTCTATGCCAAGGTATTTTTTTATTAAATAATTCAGGGTTATGGAGGCGTGTAAGATGAGAATTAAGAGTGGAATTTTTAGTGTTAGATTAAGAGGCTAAAAGGTGGATTTATGAGTTGCCTTAAATGTGGCTATCTAAACATATGATTTAGATAGTAGAATTTACTCCGTATATATCATGGAGATTTCTTTAAAGAAGTAAACTTTAAAGTTAAAATTCTATAATCATGAATCCGTACTATAGTAGCTTAAATAGTATGATTAAAGGAGATTATGGAAATGGAAAGAAAAGGAATAGTAGTAGGAATAAATATAAATAATGAAAATGGATTTGAAGAATCTATGGTTGAACTTAAGAATTTATGTATGGCCTGTGATATTGAAGCTATAGGAGAGCTTGTACAAAATTCAAAACAAATCAATAAGGCACATTATATTGGAAGTGGAAAGCTAGATGAATTAAAATCATTAGTAAATAGTGAAGAAGTAGACATAGTAATTTTTAATAATGAGCTATCGTCATCACAATTAAGAAATATAGAAAAGGCTATTGAATGTGAAGTTATAGATAGAACTGCACTAATACTAAGTATATTTGCTGAAAGAGCAAAAACTAGAGAAGCAAAACTTCAGGTAGAGGTAGCAAGACTTCAGTATTTATTACCAAGACTAATTGGGGCTAATGAAAATTTAGGTCGTCAAAGTGGAGGTGTAGGAACAAAAAACAAAGGTGCTGGAGAGAAAAAGTTAGAGCTTGATCGCAGAAAGATTGAGGCCAAAATAGCTGCCTTAAACAAGGAACTTGAAGAGTTAAAACATCAAAGAGAAACACAGCGTAACTTAAGAAGAAAGTCTAGTGTGCCCCAAATAGCCTTAGTTGGATATACTAATGCAGGGAAATCATCAATTATGAATAGTATGATAGATACATTTAAAGATAGTGAAGAAAAAAAGGTTTTTGAAAAAGATATGCTGTTTGCAACCTTAGAAACGTCTATAAGAAGCATAAAGTTAGATGATAATAAAAAATTTTTATTGTCAGATACAGTAGGGTTTGTAAGTAACTTACCACACAATTTAATAAAGGCTTTCAGATCTACCCTAGAGGAAGTTTGTGAAGCTGACTTATTACTCCATGTTGTAGATATTTCTAATCCAGATTATAAACATCATCTTAAAGTAACAAATGAAACATTAAAAGAGATAGGAGCAGAATCAGTTCCTATGATTTATGTTTATAATAAGATTGACTTAGTAGATTATTATTTAACTGAAAAAAATGGAGTTTATATATCAGCAAAGAAAAATTTAGGTATAGATAAACTTGTAGAAACTATATCTAATAAGGTATTTAATAATTATATAAATTGTAATATGTTTATACCTTATGATAAAGGAAATTTGTTATCTTATTTAAATGATAATGCAAGAGTTATAGATAGAAAATATAGAAATGATGGTACTGAGTTATCTATTGAGTGTTCCAATATAGATTATGAAAAATATAGGGAATATGTAATAGGCTAAATTAAAAATAATTAAAAAATATTAAAAAGTATTGACAGAAGTTCAATATGCATATAATATTAATAGCATATAAATTCAAGAAATTCTATGAAGAGAAAAAGTAAGTAGTATTTTTGTTCCAAAGAGAGTTGGCATTTTGCTGAAAGCCAATGTTCAATATACAACTGAAAATCATCTCTGAGAAGCAACGCCGAAATATTTTAGTAGGTTTTGCCGGAGTCTTTCACCGTTAAAAGAAAAGCGTATTGTTAGATACGTATCTAAGTGTTGTAATTGAATCTATTAATGTATTGTTTTTAGATTTGTTTACAGAATTAGGGTGGTAACGCGGTTTAACCCGTCCCTTGTTTTTCAAGGGACGGGTTTTTTATTTTACATTAGAATTAAAAATGTAAGAAAGAAAAGACATAGAAAATCTTTTGGATGTATATCAGTGCTAAAAGAAGGGAAGCAAGGCGCTAATAAACTGAAAAGGGGGAATATTATGGATATACAAGGTGATATTATTAGCTAGTAGAAAATTCACAGCATAAACGAGGGGGAATAAAAATGAATAACTTATCAAAAAAAGATTTAGTATTAATAAGCTTAATGCTTTTCTCATTATTCTTTGGAGCCGGAAATTTAATATTTCCACCATTTCTAGGACAATTAGCAGGGGGAGCAACTTGGATTTCTATGGCAGGATTTTTTATAACGGCAGTAGGATTTCCTGTTTTAGGAGTAGTTGCAGTGGCTAAATCAGGGGGACTACATAATTTGGCTAAAAGAGTTAATCCGTTATTTGCAGGGGTATTTACAGTACTTATATATTTATCTATTGGACCTTGTTTAGGTATTCCAAGAGCTGGAAGTTTACCTTTTGAAATGGCTGTAGCACCATATTTGCCAGAAAGCATATCAAAAATCTGGGCACTTTTTATATTTACTTTAATATTCTTTTCAGTAGCTTATTGGCTTTCATTAACCCCTGCTAAATTAGTGGATCGTATGGGTAAGTTTTTGACACCAATCCTATTAGTACTAATTTCACTAATTTTTATAGCATCAATTTTCAGACCATTAGGTAGTTATGGGGTAGCCACAGAAGAGTATGTAAATTCACCTTTTGTTAAAGGCTTTTTAGATGGATACTTAACTATGGATACCATAGCCGCTTTAAATTTTGGAATAGTTATAGCTTTAGCTATAAAATCTAAAGGAATTAAGGATGAAAAAGCAATTATCTCTACATCTGTAAAGGCTGGTGTAGGCGCAGGCGGATTATTAATAGTAGTTTATTCTATACTGGCACATCTAGGAGCAACTAGTGGAGGAAGATTTGGAACTACTGAAAATGGAGCACAAACTTTAACAAATATCATGACTTATATATTTGGAAAACCAGGTGCTGTACTGTTAGCAGTGATATTTACATTAGCTTGTCTTACAACCTGTGTTGGACTTATAACTTCCTGTAGTCAATACTTTTCCGCATTAAATAGTAAATTATCATATAAAAATTGGGTTAGAATATTATCACTTTCCAGTATGATTCTTGCCAATATGGGATTAACAAAAATTCTTGCTATATCAGTACCAGTATTAAATGCAATTTATCCAATAGCAATAATGCTTATAGTCCTTGCAATGCTAGATAAGTTTTTTAATGGAAGTACAGTGGTATATGGATTAACAATATTGTTTACGGGAATTATAAGTGTAGCTGATGCATTAGGGCAAGTTGGAATACAATGGAACTTTATTGTGAATTTATTTATCAAGTTACCGCTCTATTCTAAAGGATTAGGATGGGTGGTGCCAGCGCTAATTGGTATAATACTTGGAACTGTATACAAGTTAGTTGAAGAAAAAATAAGCTATAGTAAAGTAAGTGAATTATAAAAATACTCTATAACTATAATTTCCAACATAAACTAGAAGAAAGACATGGGATAAGTATATTAAAATTATAAGGGGAATAATTTTAATAAAACTGTTGACATTCACGTTACGTAAAGCTGTATATTGAATATTAGGAGGAGTGAGAATATGGAATATACAGTGCAAAATTTAGGTAAGTTAGCAGGGATAAGTACAAGAACCCTTAGATACTATGATGAAATAGGAATTCTTAAGCCGGCAAGAATTAATTCATCAGGATATAGAATTTATGGGCAAGCAGAACTTGATAGACTGCAACAAATACTGTTTTATAGAGAATTAGGGGTTAGTTTAATAGATATAAAAAATATAATAAATGAACCTTCCTTTGATGGGATTAATGCACTTATAGAACATCGCCTTAAACTCCTTGAAAAAAGAAAACAAATAGATTTGTTAATAGCTAATGTTGAAAAGACCATAGCTAACAAAAAAGGAGGAATTAAGATGAGTAATAAAGAAAAGTTTGAAGGGTTCAAACAAAAACTAATAGATAAAAATGAGAAGAAATACGGTAAAGAAATAAGAGGAAAATATGGTGATGAGGAAGTAAATAAATCTAATGCAAAAGTAAAAGATATGTCAGAAAAAGAATATGAGGAAGTAACAAACCTGGCAGAAGAAATTATGAATACTTTATCAGCAGCTTTTAAAACAGGTAATCCAGCTGGAGAACTAGCTCAGAAAACAGCAGAATTACATCGCAAATGGATAGAATATTACTGGAGCAGTTACAGTAAAGAAGCCCATGCAGGACTTGCCCAAATGTATGTGGATGATGAAAGATTTACAGCATATTATGATGCTAAACAACCAGGAATGGCAGCTTTTTTAAGGGATGCTATATTCATATATACAGGAACTGATAAATATTAATATAAACATTAAAATTTAAGGATATGAAAGGGTGTCTCCAAAGTATAAGTTTACTAAAATAAACTTAAGGTAAGGCTTTGGAGACACCCTTATTTATCAATTAAATGAGTTATAAAAACTTCCCTTTTTACAAAGTAGAGAATCTATATCTGCAAAAGGAATTTTGAAGGTAACAAAACCAGCAGCATAAGGTGCAATCTCATAAGGTGCAAAAAATATATATAGATTATCTTCATCTACATAAAAATTCTGGTTACTAGTAATACCTTTAAATCCATCTTCATATACATAAGAATATTGAGGGTCAGTTTCTATCATATTTTCTATGATTTTATTTATTTCATCTATCCAACGAGTAGTACAATCAAATAAATCAGATAAGGAATAAAACTCTCCAGTTTTTAAGTTAATATTTGGTGTGCTTCTAGCGGTCATTCCATGAGCAGCGCCAAAAGGATAATAATAGGTATTTATTTCTGGAATATATAAGTCTTTTTTAAAGAATAAAGTTTCAAAATTTCCATAGAGATTATAATCTAAAACTTCATTACGATCAACTATCTTAAGAGCACACAATTCCCTTAATTTTGAATTGATGTTTTCAATTACTGTAGATGGAGTAGACTGATTAATTTGAGGATAATATACTAAATAATCTACATTAGGCTTATATTTTAGTTTTAGTATAGTATATTCATCATTTAATTTAATTCGATTATTGGGTTTATAGATTATATCACCCTTTGTATTCAGGTAATAAGGAATATAGTCTATATCGGCATAAACAATGTCACATTGAAGCTCTAAGGTGCCAGTTCCTTTAACTACAGGTAAGTTTCTAACAATTCTACCACTAAGGTCTATAAAGAAACTATTTTCAAGATTATAAGCAGAGGCTAATCCATTTTTAAATTTTTGAATATATAAGAATTTAAAATCTGTAAGGGTATTGCCCTTGTTGTCTCCTAACGCGTAGATACTATTAAAAGAAGTATTAACATTATTACCACGATAAATGCCTAGGGCAAATCTATTATCTCCAACATATCTTATGTCGTCATAAATGAAAGGATATAGAATATGATCAGATAAAGTTACAACTCCATAATTACCTTTATAATTAGGTGCGGTGCTTACTACCATGTATCCATCATTTACAGGAGAAGCAGATGTAAATTTAGGCTTTATAAGAACACGACCATATATGTCTACATAACCAATAAGCCCTCCTAGACTTTCGGAAAAAGTAAATACACCTTCATTATAATTACCTACAAATTTATAAGGAAAGGTTGTAATAATAGTTCCACTTTTATCAATTACTTGATAGGTACCATCACGAGATTTAACTAGTGCATAGTTATTTTTAAAGTCACTACCTTCCAAATAATTTGGTGGTAGTACTTCATTACCATCCATATCTATATAACCATATAGTTGGTCATCTGAAGAAGTTTTAATACTAACAAGGGCTAGAGAATCACTATAGCTAGAGATAAAGGTATATGGATTTTTAGTAATTATTTTTCCACCTTCATCTATAACACCCATAATGTCTCCTTGTACATATACAGCTCTAGATTCAACAAAGGGTTCTATAGAATTATATATAGGTGGAATTACATATTCCCCATTAATGTTAATAACCCCACAATTATTATATTTGCAAACTATAGCTAATCTATTTTCATTGAAGCTTGATGCTGTAGAAAAGCTAGGTGATATAATAAAATTTCCTTTAGAATTAATATATCCATATAGGCTTCCTTTTTGTGTATTTGTTAGAGCTGGATATAAATCTACGCAAGATTCTTTGAAATCACTCATAAATACTCTCCTATTCATTACTTAATATTAGTGTATTTAAGTTTATTTAATATGTTTCAATGAATTTATAAAGTTTAACATTATTAAGAATTAATTATTACATATAGGTATATCATAATAAAGGTTACTAAAAGGTGACCAATTGAAAGGTTAAGTGTATATTGATATATTTAGTGTAAATAACTTTGAAAGGAGTAAGATATGGAATATATTTTATTATTTTTAGAAGGAATTATAACCTTCATATCTCCATGTATTTTACCAATGTTGCCTATATATATTTCTTACTTTGCGGGAGATAATAATTTAGAAGATGGAAAGAAAAATAATACTTTAATAAATGCTTTAGGATTTGTAATTGGTTTTACAATAATATTTACACTGTTAGGAACCTTAGCAGGGACTTTTGGAAGCTTTATTAGAAATTACTATACACTACTTAATATAATAGGTGGAACAATAATAGTTATATTTGGTCTAAACTACATGGGTTTACTTAGAATTTCATTTTTAGAGAGAAGTTTTAAGATGGATATGAAGATTAAGTCTCTAAAATTTATTTCTTCAATCTTATTTGGAGTAGTTTTTGCCATCGGATGGACGCCATGTGTAGGTACATTTTTAGGATCAGCCCTGATGATTGCTGCTAATAGTCAGCAAGTTTTAAAGGGCACTTTAATGCTATTCATTTATAGTATAGGATTAGGAATCCCTTTTATTATATCTGCTATTTTGATAGGGAAGCTAAAGGAAACCTTAGATTTTATAAAAAGAAATTATAAAATAATTAATAGGATTTCTGGACTAATTCTTGTAGTTATTGGAATTGCAATGATGACAGGATATTTAAATAAAATACTTTCAATTTTAAGTTTTTAGGAGGCAGTTATGAAAAATAAGAATATAATTATATGGATTATAGGTTTCATTATATTTTTTATATTAGTTTATCTAGGATATAATGAACTATCATCTCGATATAATGAAAATGAGAAAAATAACAATAAAGGAATAAGTGATAGTCTTATCACTGGTGAGGAAGGTAAGACAGAGGATACAAAGGCCAAAGCTGTAGATTTTACAGTATATGATGAAGATGGAAAGGAAGTTAAACTATCAGATTACAAGGGCACACCAGTGGTACTAAACTATTGGGCTAGTTGGTGTGGACCTTGCCAGAGTGAAATGCCGCTATTCAAAGAAGCAAATAATAAATATGGAGACAATGTTAAAATATTAATGATAAATATGACAGATGGACAAAAAGAAACTGCAGAAAGTGCTAAAAAGTTCATGGTAGATAATGAATATGATATGCTCACTTTATATGATAAGGATTTAGATTTTGCTAATAAATACAATGTTGCAAGTATACCAAGAACTGTTTTTATCGATAAGGAAGGATTCATTACTATGGAAAGAATTGGTATAGTCAATGAAGAATTTTTAGAGGCTATGATAGAGAGGATTAAGAAATAGATAAAACTATTAATAATTAGTGAAAAAAGTGTATTAAGAGTAGCTAAAGAAAAATGATACAGGTATAATATAGACTTAGTAGCGTATACTTATTTAATTATATAAAAGTTTTTAGAGGTATATACTAAAGGAGAGAAGTTATGTTTGTAGCAAATAATGAAGAATATCACTGCCCAGTAGAAGCTTTAGCAAATATTTTAGGCAAGAAGTGGGTAGCTAATATAATTTGGTCACTAAGTAAGGATAGTAAAAGATTTGGAGAATTAAATCGTCGAATGAAGGGCTGTAGCAAGAAAATGCTATCTCAGCAGCTAGAAATTCTTATAAATAGCGAGATCATAGATAATGAAAAAGAGATAAATAACAATCAAGTAGAGTCAGTTTATTATCTTACACCTAAGGGGAAATCCTTACTCCCAACTATTGAGCAAATGGTTTTATGGGGTGAAAAAAATTTGCCTTGCAAGTAAGATTATAATATAAATGAGGGAAATCAAAATTAATAAACAGAGTTCTTTGCTTCAGAGGGAGTATTAACTCCCAATGAAGCTTAGAAATCGTTATCCAGGGACGTAACTGCTCTTTACTCCCACTTTGAAGAAGATGGGAGTATTAGAGCTGGTAGTCATCGGACAAAATAAAAAGGATATCTTAAAGCTATTAAAGTTAATAAGCTAAGATATCCTTTTATATTAAGCTTACAATTAAATTCAGGTTTTAAAGTATTAATAAAATAAGTTATAATGATTATTAGTAATGATAATTTAAGCTATTTAAATATGAATCTATTTTAAAATATACCTATTTAAATAGGTAACTATATAAATATATAACTATTTAAATAGTTGTTCTGTTCATGCGGGTTTCAGGGGTTTGTCATTTAAGTAGAGCATTAAAAACATGCTAAAATATGAAGATTTAATAGCTATATTGTTAGTTCTTTTTATTAGTATGATAAGTTAAAAAGCAAACACATAAGAGGATTAAAAAGGAGCTTAAGATGGAAAACTACATAACTAAAGATAATGAATTTTATAATGATGTGGAGAATGCAGATAATTTAAGTAAGTATAAATTAGACATAGATGAAGCAATCAAAGCTATAATTTCTAAGGAAGATAGATTAGTTTTTGCCAGTGTAGTAAAGGTAGCTGATATTACTAATATTACTGTTTTTAAGTATCCTGAATTAAGAGGATATATTTTAGAAAAAATAAAGTTTGAAAAGGAAATTCAAGCTATAGATAAAAAAATAGATAGAGCCATAGCTAGATTAAATAAAGGAAATAGAAGAATTACTTTTATTTCATTAATGAATAGTTGTAAATTTAACTCTGATCATATATATAACAATCCATACATAAAGGAGAAAATTAGAGCAGCTGTTATTGAAAACACTAGAGGCTTATGTAAAAAGAAGTAGATATTTTACAAAAAAATATGTATTAGGGTATAATAGTGATTAAGGAAAATTTTATCATTAAATAGTAATATGGAGGTGCAATATGGTAACAATGGAAAAGATAAAGACAAGAGAAGAAGTCGAAGAAAAATATAAATGGAAAGTAGATAAAATGTACGCCACTGATGAAAAGTGGGAAGAAGATTTTAAAAAATTAAAGGAAAAATCTCCAAGTCTTTTAGAATTTAAGGGACACCTTAGTATAGGAGCTAAACTATTAGATTACTTACATCAATATGAAGAGATGGCAAGTTTATATGAGGATTTAGTAGTATATGCTCACTTAAGAAGTGATGAAAATAAATCTAATTCTAAATATCAAGTTATGATGGATAAAATATCTACTTTTGGAGCTGAATTTAGTGGATTAATTTCATTTTTCCTTCCAGAACTGTTAACTATGGAAGTGGAAGATATTAAGAAGCTTATAGAAAATACTTCTGGATTAAAACATTATGAAAGATATATTACAAATATATTTGAAGGTAAACCTCATATTTTAAGTGAAGCAGAAGAGAATATATTAGCAAATGTTAGTGATTGTCTAAGTGCGCCAAGTAATATATTCACTATGCTTACTAATGCTGATATAACTTTTCCAAAAATAAAGGATGAAGAGGGTAACGAAGTAGAGCTTACAGCTTCAAATTATTCAGTATTTATCACAAGTAAAGACAGAAAAGTCAGAAAAGAAGCCTTTGAGGTGCTATTTAAAACTTATAAGAATTATGAAAATACCGTGTCAACTTCGTATACTGCTTCTGTTAAGAACTTTATTTTTGAAAGTAAAATTAGAAAATATAACTCTTGTCTTGAAGCATCTTTAAAACCTAATAAAATTCCTGTGGAAGTATATAAAAATGTAGTAAACACAGTGAATAAAAGAATAGATTCTCTTCACAGATATGTAGAGTTAAAAAAGAAATTACTTAACTTAGATGAAATTCATATGTATGATTTATATGTGCCAATTATTGATGCACCAAAGTTTAATATAGCTTTTGAAGAAGGAGTAGCTCTTTGTGAAAAAGCTCTAGATCCAATGGGGAAAGAGTACATTGATATCTTTAGTAAAGGTGTTAAAGAAGGTTGGATTGATGTTTATGAGAACAAGGGAAAAAGAGGAGGAGCTTACTCTAGTGGTAGCTATACCTCTATGCCATATATCTTATTAAACTATAAAAATCAAGTGAATGATGTATCTACTTTAATTCATGAAATGGGGCATAGCATACACTCCTATTATTCAAGAAATAATCAACCATATACCTATGCTGATTATGAATTATTCTGTGCTGAAGTTGCATCTACTACTAATGAGTGTTTATTGATAGACTATTTAATAAAAAATGAAAAAGATAAAGCTAAAAGACTATATTTAATAAATCAACAACTTGAAGGAATTAGAACTACTGTATTCAGACAGACCATGTTTGCAGAGTTTGAAATGATTGTCCATGAAAAAATGGAGCAGGGGGAAGCTTTATCTAGTGATGATTTATGCAAGATTTATCATGACTTAAATGTTAACTACTTTGGAGATACTATGGTAGTGGATAGTGAAATTGACATTGAATGGGCAAGGATTCCTCATTTTTATAGAGATTTCTATGTATATCAATATGTAACAGGTTTTGCAGCAGCTAACTCTTTCTATGAAAAAATTCTTAATGAAGGGGAAGAGGCAGTTGAAAAATATAAAGGCTTCTTAAAAGCTGGATGTAGTGACTATCCAATTAAAATACTAAAAAAGGCTGGGGTAGATATGACTACACCAAAGCCTTTAGAAGATACTATTAATAGATTTGATGAACTTTTGGCTATGCTTGAAAAAGAATTATAAGAAAAATTATACCTGGAATATTGGAAAGTGAATTTAAATATATTAAGATTTTTTAGGTTATAATAGTAAATAAAGATGATTTTAAAGTAATTATGTACTTTGAAATCATCTTTATTTTTTATTGCAATATAAAAATTGCTATTATGTGTTTAGAAAATTATCAACTATATTAAAGTTCACTAATGCATTTTTTCATATTAAATGATAAGTGATTATAATATATGCTGTTTACTAATATTCTTTGATTATTTATGAAATTTTTTTCTTTACTGCAGTCTTTTCTAAAGATAATAACAAGCTATTCATTAGATAGATATATAATTTATGGATATATATGAAAAAACTATTGACTCTATACTAAGGATAGACTTTATTATGTATAAGGTAGTATAAAAAACAAAGGAGAATAAAGTATGGAAAAAGAGAATAGATTGAAAGAGTTTTTTAAATATGCAGTGCCTTCTGCCCTTGCCATGTTCATATCATCTTTATATACAGTAGTAGATGGAATATTTGTTGGTCAAGGTGTTGGTGATTTAGCATTGGCATCAGTAAATATTGTACTTCCCTTTACAGTTATGTTATTTGGACTTGCTTCAATGTTTGCCATAGGTGGAGGAACTTTAGTGTCTAAAAACATAGGTGCAAAGAATATAGATAGAGCAGTAATTATTTTTAGACAAGTATTTAAGTTTCTTTTAATAGCTAGCGGTATTATAAGTATTACCTGTATTATATTCACAGAACAAATAGTAACTATTTTAGGAGCAACAACTAGTTTGAAAGGATTAGCAGTGGAATATTTAAGATTTTATGCAATCTTTTGTATCCCTAACTTGATAGGAATAGTACTAAGTAGTTTTGTAAGAAATGATGGAAGGCCAAAGCTTTCCATGATATCAACAATTGCAGGAGCAGTAACTAATATTATCTTAGATTATATATTTATATTTAAATTTGGATTAGGTATAAAGGGAGCTGCAATAGCTACAGGTCTTGGTCAAATTATTACAGTATCTGTGTTATTGCCGCATTTTATTATGAAGAAAGGTTATTTAACCTTTGGTAATGTAAAAATAAATAAAAGAGATTTAAAAGAATTTTGTTTAATAGGATTTCCGTCTTTTTTTGCTCAAGGAAGTTATTCAATAATGGTATTAATACATAATATTGTTTTAGTTATGTTTCTTGGAGAAAAAGGAATTTCAGCCTATAGTATAATTAACTATATAACAACAAATATATATATGGTTCTTTATGGCTTGACTTTAGGAGTACAACCTCTAATAAGCTATAATTTTGGTAAAAAAGATGGAGAACAAATGCTAGGATTTTTCAAGATAACATGTATATCTTCAACAATAATTAGTGGTTTCTCTGTTATAATATGTTTTATATTTGGTCCAGCACTTATAGGTATATTTACAGCAGATCCTGTAATTGCAAATCTTGCATATATAGCACTTAGAATAGCAAGTGTAAGTTATTTTGCCGTTGGAATAAATTTAAATACATTAGTTTATTTCCAAGCCTTAGAGATGCCAAAATACTCAAATTTAAGTTGTCTTTTAAGGTCTGTTATATACTTGCCAATTTCACTAATGATACTTTATAAAGTCTTTGGAGCCAATGGAATTTGGGCAGGTACAATATTATCGGAAAGCCTTACATTTATAACTATAAGTATAGTGGCTAATATAAGAGTATCTACTAAAGAAGTATTAAGTGCATAAAATTTAGAATAGTAGAGGGCTGTCCAAAATTTAAGGATTTTGGACAGCCTATTTTTGAAATTTAGGATATAATAATAATGGGGTGAGAGTATATGGATACAAGATTTTCAATTGGTGAAGTATCTAAATTACATAATATTTCTATACAAACATTAAGGCATTATGACAAAATTGGATTGTTAAAGCCGGCTTATGTAAATGAAAAGAGTAAGTATAGATACTACTCAGTAAAACACTTTATAATTTTAGATTTGATAAAACAATGTAAAGCTATGGGGTTATCTCTAGATGAAATAAAAATACTAGTGAATAATTATACTTCCGTTAACTCTATTTTAGAAATAATAACAAAGCAAAAAGAAATAGTAGAAGAAAAGATAAAAGAGTTAGATAGCATAAAAAATAATATATGTTTTTTAGAGGATAGAATTCAAACCGTATTAAAAGAGGGAATAAATGAACCTTTTATAAAATATTGTACTGAGAGAAAATTTATAAAATATAGTAATACCCATAGATATACAGAAGAATTTGAAATAAATCTATCTAAAGCCTTAGGATATATAGAAAAAAAATATGGAAGCACTAATAAAGAGTTAGTTTTTCCAACATCTTATGAAGATTTTAAAAGTAAAGAAATGTTAACATACAATAATTTAATGATAAGTATAAATGAAAACATGGATATAGATGAAAAGAAAGTAATTACTCTAAAATCAGGAAATTATATTACAATAAACTTTGATGACGATTATAAAGATACAAGCAAATATTACAGAAAGCTAGTTGAGTATATTGAAAAAAATAATATAATAGTTAATGGGGATTTTTATGAGATATATATAATGACAAGATGCGGGATAGACAAAGAAGAAAAAGCTTTAGGACAAATTCAAATTTTAATAGATGAGAATAATTAATTTTAAATGACAATATAGGAGAGATAGCATGAAGAACATTTATTTAATTAGACATTGTAAGGCATATGGACAGCCAGCTGAGGCAGAGTTAACAGAGGTTGGTATAGATCAAGCGCTAGAATTAAAGGACTATTTACTAAAGTATAATATTAATTATATAGTATCTAGTCCCTATGTAAGGGCTATAAAGACAATAACACCATTTGCAAAGCATTTAGGGTTAGAAGTAAATATTGATGAAAGAGTGAGAGAAAAGTTATTGATACCTTATGTGGTAGATGATTACACACCTTATTTATTAGAAGCCTATGAAGATATGGATATAACCTTTCATGGAGGAGAATCTTCAAATGAAGCTACTAAAAGGGCTATTGAAGCTTTAACTGATATTTTAAAGCTAGAAGAGGAAAATGTAGCAATAGTCACCCATGGAGAGTTATTTTCTTTAATAATGAGGTATTTTGATAAGGTTTCAGGTTTTGATTTTTGGAAGAACTTAAGTAATCCAGATGTATATTTATTGAGATTTGAAACTAATGATATAAAAAGTATAGTAGATATTAAGAGAGTATGGAAGGCTTAGAATAAGATAAAAATTTTCTTTGAAGAAACATAATAGATTTTGTTAAAATAAACCCAATTAGATATAATCATAGATGAGGTGGTTAACTTATGAAAGAAAAGATTTTTATTATTGAAGATGAAGAAAAGATTAGAAGAGAACTAGGTACTTTTTTAAATAGATATGGATATGACATTATAACCTCTGATAATTTTGAGAACATAGTAGAGGAGGCTTTAGAGGCAGAACCTAATTTAATATTATTAGATATTAATTTACCATATTATGATGGATACTATATCTGTAGAGAAATAAGAAAAACCTCTAGTGTGCCTATTATTGTTGTAACTAGTAGAGATAGTGATATGGACGAATTAATGAGTATGAATCTAGGGGCTGATGATTTTATTACTAAACCATATAACACTGAAATATTATTAGCTAGGATTGCATCAATTATTAGAAGAACTTATAGAAGTAATGATATGGAGATTTTTGCTTGTAGAGAACTTAAATATAATCTTTCTACCAGTGAAATAGAATTTGATGATAAAAAACAAGAATTAACTAAAAATGAAAGTAAAATTCTATATACATTAATTAAAAGCAAAGAAAAAATAGTATCTAGAGATGAACTTATGAAATGTCTATGGCAATCTGATGAGTTTGTAGATGATAATACCTTAACTGTAAACATAAATAGGCTAAGAAAAAAACTAGATGAAATAGGAGCTGTTGACTATTTACAAACTAAAAGAGGTCAGGGGTATATTTTAGGTTAAAACATTAAAGTAAATTAAACCTAAAGGAAGGAAATTTTAATGAGTTTTAGAGAGTATATAAAAGAAAAAATTGTTTTTTTGATTATAAATTCAATAATTTTTCTATTTACAGGAATATTGTTAAAAGCATTAAAGGTGGATATCTATGCCATTTTTTTTGTGGAGGTTCTAAATTTTATAGGCTCATCACTGTTTTATATATTTGATTATTTTACAAAAAGAAAATTTTATAATAACCTTTTACATGGATTAAATAATCTAGATAAGAAATATCTTATTTCTGAAGTTATAGAGGAGCCTAACTTCTTAGAGGGAAGAATTTTATACGAAGTAATTCAAGAGACAGATAAGGCTATGAATGATGAAATATCTACTTTAACCATTAAAAATAGTGAATATAAAGATTATATAGAGTTGTGGGTTCATGAAATTAAAACACCTATTGCATCTAGTAGATTAACCATAGAAAATAACCCATCTCCCATTACAAAGAGTATAGAGGAAGATTTAGATAAGGTAGAAAATTATATAGAGCAAGCTCTTTTTTATACTAGAAGTAATAATATAGAGAAGGATTATATGATTAGAGAGATAAGTCTTAAAAACTGTATTAATGCAACAATAAAAAGGAATGCTAGAGTTCTTATTGAAAATGGAATTAAAATTGAAATTGATAATGTAGATAAAATCGTTTATGCGGATAGTAAATGGGTAGAATTTATATTAAATCAGATTATATCAAATTCTATTAAATATATGAAATTCCCTAAGAGTGTTAGAAAAAACTCATTAGGTGAAGAGCATAAAAAACAAGACACTATTAAAATATATTGCATAGAAAAGGAAGAGGACATTATTCTAAACATAGAAGATAATGGTATAGGTATTGGCGAAAGCTCTATTGGTAAAGTATTTGAAAAAGGGTACACCGGAGAAAATGGAAGAATCTTTGGAAAATCCACAGGAATAGGCTTATACCTTTGTAAAAATCTCTGCGAAAAATTAGGGCTTGGTATAAAGATAAGGTCTAAAGCTTATAAAGGTACTACAGTATCTATCTTGTTTCCTATAAATAAAATGTTCATATTAAAAGATTAACCTAACAAAACGTAAGATTTCTGTTTATATCCTTGCAAGGCTTTGAAAATACTATATTTAAGACAATTCGGCAAAAAATTCGTCAAAAATAAATTTTAAAAAATTTCTGCTATCTTCTCATTTCCTATTTTTCTCATATCGTCATTTACATGACTATACGTCCTTATTACCTCTTGCACATTATCACCAATATATTCAGCAACAGTTTTAAAATCAAAACCATTTTGGATTAATAATGTAGTGTAAGTATGCCTTAATTCATGTATATATACATTAAAAGATTTTTTTAATGCATAGTGTAAATTTATTCTGCAAGTAGTCGCATTCATTTCTTAATTGAGGGTAGTCTAATAAATCCAACTATAGAATTAGAGTACTCTACAAGTCTTGCAAGTGCATTGTCTACCATGAAAGAAGTTACAGAGAGCAATACTACTGCCTTAAATATTCAACAAGGTGAGATAATAGCCTTAATAAGTAACACTACAATATTCAAATGCAACAGACCAGGCAATAGCTGAGATAATAGCTGATAGGCTTAACTGTCCAACAATAAACTGTTTAAGACCATATGCACATTATGGACAATATAAAACAGTTATTGCAGTAGGAGAGGCTAAGAATAAGAGTGGTTATACAAATGTACTTATCCAGGGGAAGAATAGACAGGAAACATTAGATAAGGGTATAGCTTATTGTAAGAAGTTAGGTAGATAATATTAAAGGCTAGTAGGGAATGAACTGGCTCCTACATTTTTTATTGATCAAGAATGCAGCACAATTAATATCAATGGAATAAGATATATTAGAAACTACTATATCTTATAAATTAAATAAAAATAGCATATGGTTCTCCTAAATAAGAATAAATATGACTATGTATTTAAATTAGGAACAAAATAACAGCATTATTCATAACTTAGTTATATAATCTCCTTGAAAGCAGCCTGAAATAGAATTGTTAAGGTTGTCATTAGTATATTATCAAAAGATAAAAAACAGTAATTTATAGAGGGAAATTACTGCTTTTATTTATGTCACTAAATATTTATGATTAATATAAATTAACAGTATTGAATTTTAAAAGTTAGTGTAGGATTATAATATACAAGGGAACAACTATTAATTAAGGGTGTTAGGAATTCCAACAACTATTAATTTATATTCTAAGTTAGTATTAGCAAATGTAAATATGAGTATTCAAAAACTGTTAAATTTAATATAGGAAACATTTTAGGGAGTTTAATAATATGTAGTATAGAACTTCCTCTTAATTAGAGGATTAATAATACAATTAGATACAATATAGAAAAAGAGCTACGGTATATTTATATATACTGTAGCTCTCTTTCTACTGAATAGGATATAAGTAGAGGTTGAATTAAAGAAAATACAGACTGTTAACTTTTATTATATACATTAAATGTAAGAATATCAACAATTAGTTATATAAAAATAAGTATAAAAAAATAGGAGCAATAAGGTTTCTCTTAATGCCCCTATTTTTTTACTTATATCAGAATATGGTTTAGGATAGATGTATCTAAATTATAAACAAAATTATAATATTTAAACATATTCATTACTATTTTTTCAAAGTATAAATTTAACTATTAAAAGGTAGAAAGAAATGCAATATTACTTTCTACCTTATTTTTCTTTTGTATAAACACATGTAAGAGTGAACTCAAATAAATTATAGACACTTTATATTGATTATATACATTAAATGTAAAAATAATAATAATGAAATTCTTTTCTTGATTTTTAGAATCATTACTCAATTTCCTTAAGTTTATCTTCCTTTCAAAATGTGTAGAAGTTCTTCTTTGCGTGAATCTACTAACCTCAATAACGACTCTGTTACTAATCTAGATGTATTTGGTCGCGTAGTGACAGTTACGTTTAATTTTCTTTTTTTCTTCATTATAAATCACCTCAAATTAATTATTGTCAAGTAAAGAAGAGTTTATAACAAATCTATATATTTTATAGAATTTGTTTTAAAATAAAAAAGAGTAGAATATAACTGAATATATCTACTCTTTTTTATATGACGTCAAAAATTCGTCAAAAATAATTTTTAATTTTATTATAATATTTGAGTTTTCATTTTTATAAAAAGCTTAATTTACCTTGAATTATCTAATATTATTAAAAATATTAAGCTTAGTTACAAAAACGTAAGATTTCTGTTAGGTTTTTCTATGGATGGATATTTTCTATACATGTAATATATAGGTATAGAGAACAGGAGGAAAGAAAATGAATAAAGAAGTATTAAAAGTAAGTAATATAGAAAAGTACTATGGAAGTAATGGTAATATAACTCAGGCCATAAATAATATTAGTTTCTCTGTGGAAGAAGGAGAATTCATAGGAATAATGGGGGCTTCCGGTAGTGGAAAAACAACTTTGTTAAACTGTATATCCACCATAGATAAGGTAACTAGTGGTCATATTCATATTGAAGGAAAGGATGTAACTTCAATAAATTCTAAGGGATTAGCTAGATTTAGACGAGAAAATTTAGGTTTTATATTTCAAGACTTTAATCTTTTAGATACCTTAACTGCCTATGAAAATATTGCATTAGCACTAACTATTGGAAAGGTAAATCACAAAGAGATTAATAGAAGAGTTGAAGAGGTTGCTAAGAGTTTAAATATAGAGGAAGTCTTAAATAAATATCCCTATGAAATGTCAGGTGGTCAAAAACAAAGAGTAGCATCAGCTAGAGCTATAATTACAAATCCATCTTTAGTTCTTGCAGATGAGCCTACAGGTGCTTTAGATTCAAAATCAGCAAAGATGTTACTAGAAAGCTTGGAGGAGCTTAATACTAATTTAGGAGCTACTATTATGATGGTAACTCATGACGCCTTTACAGCTAGCTATGCTAGTAGAATTCTGTTTATAAAGGATGGTAAAATATTTAATGAGTTAATTAGAGGAAAGGATTCAAGGAAGGAATTCTTTAATAAGATAATTGAAGTGGTAACTCTACTTGGAGGTGACCAAAGAGATGTATTTTAAATTAGCTGCTAGGAATTTAAAAAGAAGTTTTAAGGATTATACCATATATTTCTTAACTCTAGTATTTGGAGTATGTATTTTTTACACCTTTAACTCCATTGAAGCTCAAAGTATTTTAATGGAAGTTAGTGAAATGCATAAAAATATGTTCCACCTAATAAGTGAAATTATGGGAGTAGCATCCATATTTATTTCCTTTATATTAGGATTTCTGATAGTCTATGCCAATAATTACTTAATTAAAAGAAGAAAAAAGGAATTTGGAGTTTATATGACCTTAGGTATGGAAAACTCTAGATTATCCTCCTTATTATTTATAGAGACTATGATGATAGGAGTAATTTCTTTAGCATTAGGTCTTATATTAGGAATATTTTTATCACAAGGACTATCTGTAGTTACAGCAAAACTTTTTAAAGTGGATTTAACAGGGTTTAGATTTATATTTTCTATGGATGCCTTTATAAAAACTATTCTTTGCTTCGGCGTTATATACCTTATAATTCTTATTTTTAACTCAATTATTGTAAGAAAAGTAAAACTAATAAATCTATTAACTTCTGCTAAGTTTAATGAAAAGATGAAAATAAAAAACATATGGACCTCTGTAGTTGTATTTATAATTAGTGTAATAACTATAGGAAGTGGATATTACATAGTGCTTAAAAATGGAATATCTAGTTTTGATAGAAATATATTAATAGCCATTGCACTTGGAGCTGTAGGAACATTTCTATTTTTCTTTTCCCTTGCAGGATTCTTACTCAAGGTAGTTCAAAGTAGTAAGAAGTTTTATTTAAGAAATTTAAATATGTTTGTGTTAAGACAAATAAATAGTAAAATTAACACTACCTTTATATCTATGACCTTTATATGTTTGATGCTATTTGTAGCTATATGTACTCTTTCAGGAGGACTTGGAATTAGTACCGCTATGAATACTGAAATTGAGGATTTAACTCAATTCGATATGAGCTTTTGGGACAATGAAGGAGAAGATATAGACACTGTATTAAAAAAATATAATGTAGATATATCAAAATATGAAAATAACTATGTAAGCTATAAGGAATATGATAGTGGAGTTAACTATAGAGATTTTTTAAGTGAAAAAAGCTTAGAAGATGGAAATAAATATTATCCTGTATTTAAGAATTTACCAATTAGTGTTATGAAGGTATCGGATTTTAATAAAATAATGAAAATGTTAAATAGAGAAGAAGTAAAACTTAAGGTTGGAGAATATGCGGTCTTTGGTGATATAAGCGATATGATTAAAAGTTTACAAGAAACTGTAGATAGTGGAAAAGAAATTACTATAGGTGGTAATAAACTAAAACCATATCATGGTAATGTTTTAGAGGTAGTAACTTATTCTTCTATGATGAAGCAAAATATTTGTGTATTTTTAGTAGAAGATTCTATAGTAGAGGGTCTAACTCCCACTAGGGGATATTTGAATTTAAACTATACTGGGGATGGTAGTGAGATAAGAGAAGCTTTAGATGTTAATATTAGAGAATATAATGGCAATGATGATTTAAATACTAGATATATTACTAAGGAAGAAATTAAGGAGCAGTCTACAGGACTAGGAGCTTTAGCATCATACCTTGCCATATACATGGGAATCATATTCCTAATTACTTCAGCAGCAGTATTAGCCCTTCAACAGTTATCAGAATCTGCAGATAACACAGAAAGATACAATCTTCTAAGAAAGGTTGGAGTAGATGAATCGATGATAAATCACTCTGTATTAACCCAAGTAGCAATTTACTTTATGATGCCCTTATCCTTAGCTATAGTTCACTCTATAGTAGGATTAAAATTGGCTTCAGATATAGTAGCTATATTTGGAGGTGCAAGCATGGTGGATCATATAATAGTTGCATCGGTGGTATTAGTAATAGTTTATGGTGGATACTTCTTAGCCACCTATTCTGGAAGTAAAAAAATGATTAAAGGAAATTAATAAAAAGTTTAAATTTTATAATATATTAGTATAGTAAACTACTTCAAATTAAATGGAATTTGAGGTAGTTTCTTTTTAATGTATAGATATATATAATAGAATATGTTACCATTTAAGTAATTGATTTGAACTATATGGAATAAAACGTATTTTTGTAACTATTCAGCTATTAAAATAATTTAAATTTACTGTTATCATTACTTTATTGAAAAATCCATTTTATTTATCATTATTTTAGGAATCATATAGCTTGTCTTATAAAAACTAGTGATAAAGGTGGTGGCACGTCATGAGCGAAGGCAAAATTATTGAGATTTATAACCAGGGTATATCTCAAGTTATAGGTGTTATTAAGGAACTATCAAGTGAAAATAAAGCACTAAATTCTCAAGTAGAAACACTTTCTAAAGAAAACAAAGCTCTAACAAAGCGTATAAAATTATTAGAGAGTCAAGTCAATAAAAATAGTAATAATAATAGTAGTAAACCCCATCGTCAGATGGCTTTAAAATTACAGAATATAGAGCAGAAGTTAAAGTATATCCTCACTGCAAATCAAAAAATACACGAGTATATAAACAACTAAGAATAGAGTCTTGCTTTGCTTGATTACGAAAGCAAATATATTTGAATAACCCGGTGTGACGTACTTCTCACACCGGGATTTTGTGTGGCGTGCATTAGGAAACTAATTCGTTTACCACGACAATAAAATTTTTTAACTGTAAACATATGTTGCGAAATTTTCTCAACTATATTTTATAATAAAATTTGAGGGAGAGGGTCTTTATGAAAAAAATTTTTTCTGAAATTTCATTATTATTAATTATCCTAAATATATTTAACACACTTTTAGGTGTAAAATTAAAGCCAGTTTATGCGGCAACAGCAAATAATCCACCAATAATTAATATAGAATCACCAACAAATAATTTAAGTGGAGTTGTAACAATCAAAGGATACGTATTAAGTGATTATGATCCATCGACATTTGGGCTTATGACATCTTCGGTATATATAGATGGAGCGTTAGATAAGTCAATGTTTTTTAACCTGACAACATCTATAAGTAGAGAAGATTTAAAAAAGAAATATCCTAATTATAAATATGCAGGGACAGGAGGATTTAGTTATAAATTAGATACTGGAAAATTATCAAATGGAAATCATAAAATTAGATTTAAATTTAATGAAAAAATACAGAAAGAAATAGTGATTTCTGTAAAAAACAATCCACCAATAATTAATATAGAATCACCAACAAATAATTTAAGTGGAGTTGTAACTATTCAAGGATACATATTAAGTGATTATAATCCATCTACATTTGGGGTTATGACATCTTGGGTGTATATAGATGGAGCAATAACTAATTCATGGGATAATCTAAAAACATCAATAAGTAGAGACGATTTAAAAAAGAAATATCCAGACTATAAATATGCAGGTACTGGTGGATTTAGTTATAATTTAGATACTACAAAATTATCAAATGGAAATCATAAAATTAAATTTAAATTCAACGAAATAGAAAAAGAAATATTGATTTCTGTAAAAAATAATCCACCAATAATTAATATAGAATTACCAATAAATACAGAAAATTTAAGTGGAATTGTGACAATAAAAGGATATGTGCTAAGCGAATATGAGGATTTAGATAAGAAATATAGTAAAAGAGTTTACGTAGATAATGGACTTAATGGCTCGATACATAATCTAATAAGTAGAGATGATATAAAGAAGCGGTATCCTAATTATAAGTATGCAGAAAAAAGTGGGTTTAGTTATAATTTAGATACTACACAATTATCAAATGGAAAGCATAAAATTAAGTTTGATTTTAATGGAATAGAAAAAGAATTAGATATTTCTGTAAATAATAACAAACCACCAATAATTAATATAGAATCACCTACAAATTTAGAAAATTTAAGTGGAAATATAAAAATTTGCGGATATATATTAAGTGATTTTGATCTATTTATCGGAGGGAATTTAGGGAAAAATATTTATTTAGATGGTAAAAATTATTACGAAGGTAAACTTGAAGGATCAATAAGAAGAGAAGATTTGAAAAAGAAATATCCAAATTATAAATATGCAGGGACTGGAGGATTTAGTTATAATATAGATACTACAAAATTATCAAATGGAAAGCATAAAATTAAATTTAATTTTGATGGAATAGAAAAAGAATTAGATATTTCTGTGAATAATAACAACGCACCTATAATTAATATAGAATCACCTACAAATTTGGAAAATTTAAATGGAGTTGTAACAATAAAAGGATATATATTAAGTGAACATAATCCATCTACATTTGGATTTATGACATCTTCGGTATATATAGATGGAGCGTTAGCTGATTCAATGGGTAATCTGAAAACATCAATAAGCAGAGAAGATTTAAAAAATAAATATCCAGATTATAAATATGCAGGTACAGGAGGATTTAATTATAATTTAGATACTACAAAATTATTAAATGGAAGTCATAAAGTTAAGTTTAATTTTAATGGAGTAGAAAAAGAAATAGAAATTCACACCAAAAACAATCCGTCAATAATTAATATAGAGTCACCTACAAATTTGGAAAATTTAAGTGGGGTTGTAACAATTCAAGGATGCGTATTAAGTGATTATGATCCATCTACATTTGGATTTATGACATCTACGGTATATATAGATGGAGCGTTAGCTGATTCAATGTTTAATCTGAAAACATCAATAAGTAGAGAAGATTTAAAAAAGAAATATCCTAATTATAAATATGCAGGTAATGGGGGATTTAGCTATAAATTAGATACTGTTAAACTTAAAAGTGGGAAACATAAACTGAAGTTTGATATAAATGGTATTACAAAAGAAATAGATATAAGTGTAAGTAACTATAAACAAGAGTTAGTGATTGATAAGATAGATAGTCTAAAAGCTCAAGAAGGATTTATGAAATTAACTGGATATATAGTTTCAGCATATGATAATGTGAGCGATTTTGATTATAATATTTATATAGATGATGTAAAAGTAAATGATTATATTTTTGATTTTCATTGTAATTTACCTAGAGAAGATCTTAAAGATAAGTATCCATATTGTAAAAATGTAACTAAAGGTGGATTTAAATATATTCTTGATACAAGAACATTAAAAAATGGTAATCATAAAATTAGAATTAAATTTAAAGATACTGAAAGTTCAATTGATTTTAAGGTAGATAATAGTAACTATAATAATTCATTAGATATTAGTGATGATGTTACTTTCGAAGAGAGAATGAAACGATCATCTATAGGCCTTGGTGAAGAATTTATCGAGCAGATGGATGAAGCAATGCATCAAATGACAGAAGGAATAAACAGAGCCGTTGAAGGAATGGCTCAAATGAATGAAGCAATCAATAAGATGAATGCAGCGGTCAATCAAATGAATTCAGGGGTAGATGATATTAATAATTTTTTATCTATATCAATTGATACTTTAAATGCTATAAATAAAGCACTAGATAAAACTAATGCTGAAATGGCCAAATTAAAGCTAGCTAGAAATAGTGGAAATGCGAGAGATATTGATTGGAGTGACTTTGATTTAAAAATAAAAGAATACAATGATTTAAGTGGTAAAGTTCGTCAAAGCATAATGGATAAAACAATGAATTATCTAGCTGATTCTATAAAACATATGATAGGAGGAAAGTATACTGATTCAATAAATACATTAGGAGTAGCAGGAGATTTTGTAATTGGATTTTTTGGTGCAGATCTACCAGCAGATATTAGAGATTTAAGTCACGATTTTAAGTATTGGCAATGGTCATGGGGACATGCTGCTGAAACAACATTAGATGGGATAGGACTTGTTCCAGTGATAGGGGTAATAAAATACGGAGATGAAGTTGGGTTAATAGTTAAGGATGCAGAAAAAGGTGTAGAGACTATAAAACTTAAAGGTGGAATTAAGGGAGCGGCTGAAGCTAATAAAGTCTTAGAAGGGTTACAAGGATTTAAAAAAGGAATTACTGCTGCTCAAATCAAAGCTATAAATAAGGGATTTGGTGGCACTACAGAACTCAATGGAAGTATAGATACAATTCTAGATAGTGCCTCTAGGTATGATGGGTTCTGGAATAAAACAGCTGCTATTACGAGGTCAATCGTAAAGAACCACACATTTGATAATGGTAATAAGAGGACTGCACAAGCAGTGATAGAAACTTTAATGAGTAGAAATGGTATCTCAACAGGTGTCAGCGAGTCTGCAATGAAAGATGTAATATATAAAATATCAACCGGACAACTAAACGAAATTGAAGATATTGCAAAAGCATTAAGGGGGTTTTAAAATGGATTTAGATATTTATAAAAAATTATTCATTAAAATGGCAGATGATTTTGGATTTAAATTAAATTCAGATGAATTGAAAGGAATCGACTGCTTTTTACCATTGCTACAGGAAATTAGAAAGGACTCTGGAATAGTAATAATAAAATTCGATGGTGAAAGAGAAGAAAATATATATACCTTACTTTCTTCTGGCAAAAACTTGGGCAAAGAGGAGTCTATAAGACTTGATACATCTGATATCGAAGGTGGACTGGCTTATATTTGTGTTGAATATGCAAGAATTGCATGGAATTGGAAAGTTCCAACTTTATAAAAGAGCATAATTAAGTTGCATACTATAAACAAGGCACACATATAGATGTAGCTACAAAGTATTGATTTTAACTAACGACACCTACTGCATAATAATGTAGTGAAAAGATGAAATGAATCAGCTGAAATTTAAGTAGGCTGATTCATTATTTTTTTATTAGTTAACATATGCAAGTATCTGATAAAGGAGTTCCTAGGAAATCAACACTAATATCTTTAGGGGTAAGTAAAACAAGGATAGAATAGATGTGTAGCTTCATAAGCTATGAAAACTTAGGCTCAATAATTCAGCTTAGAAGTTAATGGAATTAAGAACAATAATATATCTATGATAAAAGATAGAAAAGCACTAAAAAATAAAAAAAATTGATAGAATAAAACATATAAAAAAGAAATTTGATGACTTTAAATTTAAATAGAGGTGAAGGAAAATGAATGATGTAGTAATTTTAGATGATAAGGATAAAAAGTTGTGTATTGAGTATTTATATTGTGTGGAAGATTATTATACAATGACTTTTAAAGTTCAATCGAATAAATTCAGGGGAGAGTCTAATTTTTGTATATCAAAGCAAGAGTTGGTGAAAATAATAGAATATCTTAATGTGGCTAATAAAGAATTGAATGGAAATGTTCAGATTAGTGATAGTGACTCTGATTCATATATTAACATAACTGTAAAAAATACAGGAAAGTTAATGATAGATGGGCAAATAGGAGGTTCATTTGAAGATAATTATATTAAATTCAAATATGAAAGTGACCAAACGATAATTTCAAACTTGATAAGATTTTTTAAATATGAATTTAATGTGTAATATAATTGAATTCTTATGTGTATAGATGGAGTTGTAAAAATGCAATCCGTTTGGGATAGTAATAAATTGATTACTATAGAAACATTTGGATGTGGTAAATAATGAGTTTTATTAACATTATTAAAATTGTAGTCGATAGTAAATCAGAATTAAAGGAAAAACTAAAAAACTCAACCTGTAATAATTTGATTCTTGGTGAAGATAGTCAAATAGAAAGAAACTTTTTTCTATTTAGAAATGAAATGAAATATGACTTATCACCTGTATTAGAGATAGGTGTAATTTCAGAAGGCCATGGATTACAGCCAGAATGTAAATTAATTGATGACAAACACATATGTATTGGATTTAATAAAGAGTTCATATTATTGATATGAATAATTTTCTAAAAAACTGTAAAGTTAAGTTAGATTCATTATTTTACGAGTTTATATCTTTTGAAAGAAAAGGTAGATTAACTGTACTTCAAGAACTTGGTTTGACTTGTATTTCTTTGGATGGAGAAAAATCATAGGAATATTTTACAAGTGCATTAAATGATTGTAAAGTAGAAAATGATAGTATAGAATTAAGTACAGATGAATTTACTACAACTATTTTGAATAGTACAGGTGAGGTAATAAGTAGGGTTTAAGATAATAACTAATTAAAAAGCTCACTTAAAAATTAAGATTAAATTGACTACAAGATATAAAATAATACTAATGAAGTGTATTTATAAATAAAATACTGGGAAATATGTATTTAAAAAGTATTGATTTTAGCTGCATAATCTAAATAATGCAATGAACCTAAGACTAAGAAACTAGCTGAAAAATAAAGTAAGCTAGTTTCTGTTGTTTTCTTGGGAATGTATTGGAAATATTAGTTTTAAGCAGTAAAATATAATAAGACAGATTATGCCACAAGGGGGTAAGTAAAGTAGGTTGAAAATCTGCCGACTTACTTGATGAACTTGCTAATAGTAGTATTAGATACAATTTAGGTGATGTATTAGCCGTAACTAAAACTTCTGAAGGGAAATTAGCTTGGTTTGAAAATGGTAATTCTAAAGCTGGAACGAATCTTATTTTAGAACATGCTGATGATTTTACAGGAAAAGAATATCACAAAATAAAATCAAAGATTTAGTAATGGATTCATAGTTGGAGCTAATCCTACTACAGTGCGTAGGAAGATAATTATTTACAGAAAATAAAGATATATTTTAATTATCAATGTTTTTTTATTTGGATATATAGCAATTATGGAAAACAAGGAGATAATGAATTGCTTAAGGAGGTAAAATTGTGAATGAATCATATTGGAATGGGAGATTGGATTTTTTAAAAGCTATACGTACTGGATGGTGTAATAATGATTATATAGAATTCCTTGTAGAGAAGGTTTGGAAAATTAGTAAGCCTGTAAATATCATTGATTTTGGTTGTGGCTTTGGATATGTTGGATTACTATTATTGCCCATATTACCTAAAGGAAGTACATATACAGGTATTGATATTAGTGATACTCTCTTAGATGATGCAAAAGACATTTTTGCAAATTCAGGCTATATAACAAAATTTATAAAGGCAGACTTGAATGAGTATATACCAACTGAAGATTATGATATAGCTATATCGCAAGCGGTATTAAGACATATTCCAAATACAAAGAATATTCTTGATAAAATGATACAATCAGTTGTAAGTGGTGGTTTAGTTGTTTGTATGGAAGCAGACCTAGAAATAGAAAAGACAGGTCAATATTTTAGTGGATTAGATTACACTGAACTTGGAATTATACATTTACATCGAAAAATGTATAAGAAGGAATTAGAAAATGGAGGTAGAGATTATAGAGTTGGTGTTAAAATTCCTGAAATTATGCAAGAGTTAGGATTACATAATGTTGATGTGCGAATGAATGATAGGGTTAAATATATTAATCCCCATGGTAATAAAGAAGAACATGCTAAACAATTTGATGCAATTACTGCTGCTTGGAATTGGAATAAACAGCTATCAGAGAATGAGAAGGTAGGCTATATAAACGCTCTTATAGATAGAGGTTTAAGTGAGCAGGAAGCTAAAATATTCGTAGATGGTGAGTCAAAAATAAGTGAATATGTTATGAGTAATAAAGATAGTGCATATATTATTCAAATGCCATGTACCCTTATATCTTATGGTACAAAAAAATAAAATAAATTCTCTAAAAATCTAAAGTAGCTAGGGTTGTATTCATACAAGTCTAGCTATTTTTACATTGAGAAATTAAAGAATTTTAGCTACAAATACTATTATATAAGAGGCTGGAATAAGAAGTGGAAGAGCAGCGAAGGTTCCAATAGTTTTACTTCCTATCATGGCAATAACACAGCTACGAAAATCTTCTTCAGGACAATTACCATCTATTACATCATCGGTCATAATGGATAGTTGTGGATCTATAAAAATAGACATTAGGATTGTAGCAAATCCATTTATTACTGAGGATAGGGTTATACAAGTTGCCCTTAAATCAGGAACTATGGTACCGGCATAAATTGGTGCTAAGGCTCCTACAGTTAATATTGCAACTGCAATTATATTATAAATTATTATTTTTAAAGGTAACTTTTTAAAATTAATTTTAGTTACACTTTCTTTCACTGGAATTGAAATACAGTCCCTCATATAATGGACACCTGCCTTTGAAAAACTGTGCATAATTAGTTTGGGTATAGATTTATCAATAGAAAATCGGATAACACCTTTATAAAATAATCTTTGAAAAGTAGGAATTAAAAATGCGCCTACTAGGGTAGCTATACCAGAAACTATTATAATTAACTTAAAAAGGTTTAACACATCACTTTCACCTGTACTATTCTCAACAAACTTTGTTAGTAAAGGAGCTTGAAAAGTTAAGGCTGTTCTTGATACTAAAGATAATATATTAAATACAGCAAAGGTTATTGCTATTTTACCTGTTCTAACACCTACAAGTCTTACAGAGTAAGCTAATGTTCCTATTATGGCAATTATAAAATTCAAAACTAAAACAATTATAATTTGAGTACTCAAAGTTATTCCTCCGTTCCATTTTCAAATATATCTATATTTTTACAACAATTAGAAATGTATTAATAGTATATAACATATTCATAAATAAAACTAGGTTATTCAATTATTATAAGAAGCACTAAGGAGAGGAAAATTCATATAAATATTTTCTAATATAACTTCACATATTATTGACAAGCTCCAAGATGGTGCTATACTAGGTGTATATACAGATGTATAGTTACGTGACGGAGGTGTGTAAAATTTGGGTTTAAAAGAAGACATATTAAAGTTAAAAAAAGAGAAGAATGCTTTAGTTTTAGCTCATCTTTATGAAAAAGCAGAAATACAGGAAGTTGCAGACATAGTAGGAGACTCATATTTTTTAAGCAAGAAAGCTATGGAAAGTTCTAAAGATATAATAGTATTTTGTGGAGTAAAATTTATGGCTGAGAGTGCAAAAATATTATCACCTAATAAAAGAATATTAATTCCAGTAAATGATACTACATGTCCAATGGCAGATATGGCTACAGTAGATAAATTAAAAGCTATGAAATTAAGAAATCCTAAAGCAAAGGTAGTAACATATATAAATTCAAATGGAGATATTAAAGCATTATCTGACGTTTGTGTTACATCATCCTCTGCTAAGGCAATTTTAAATAACATAGAGGAAGAAGAAATAATATTCCTTCCAGATAGAAATCTAGGTAGTTATTTGCAAGAAAATATACAGAACAAGAAGTTTATACTTTATGATGGGTTTTGTCCAGTTCATGAGAGAGTTGAAGAGGAAGAGGTTTTAACTTTAAAGAATAGATATCCAAATTTTAAGGTGCTAGTTCATCCAGAGTGCTCTAAAAAAGTAAGAGATTTGGGAGATTTTATAGGAAGTACTTCTGAACTTATAGATTATAGTGTTCAAGATGGAACTAATGGATTTATAGTAGTAACAGAGGAAGGCGTTCTTTATCAGATGAAAGAAAAAAGTCCCAATAAAACCTTTATCCCTATTGACAACGGAATGATTTGTCCCAATATGAAAAAAATATCAATGAAAGATTTATATAATTGCTTAATTAATGAGGAGTTTGAAGTGCATATTGAAGAGGAGCTAAGATTGAAAGCTCATAAATCTTTAGAAAATATGCATCTTCTATCTAATAAGTAAAATGAATAAAAAATATGATGTATTAATTATAGGGACAGGTATTGCAGGACTTTACACTGCTTGTAATTTGAAGGATAATCTTAGAGTTTTAATAATAACTAAAAATAAGCTAAGAGATTGCAACAGTTATTTAGCTCAAGGTGGCATTTCAACCCTAAGGGATATTGGAGACAAGGAAGCTTTTATAGAGGATACTTTAAAAGCTGGCAATTATAAAAATAAATTGGAGGCTGTTACCCAGATAGTTGAAAATTCTACTGATAATATTAATAGATTATTGAGGTTAGGAGTAGATTTTGATAAGGATATTGATGAATTAAACTATACTAGAGAAGGTGGTCATAGTAAGTTTAGAATAGTGCATTCTAAAGATGAAACAGGTAAGGAAGTAATTGAAAAACTAATAAATTATGTTTCTAGTAAAGAAAATATAACTATATTGGAAGACACTACATTACTAGATATAATTCAATATAAAAATAGATGTATAGGCGGAATTATAGAACACTCAAATGAGATTATAAATATAAATGCTAAGGCAACAGTATTAGCTACTGGTGGCATTGGGGGGATTTTTAATTCTACAACAAATATCGAAACTATCACAGGTGATGGACTTAGCATTGCATTAAAGCATAATATTCTTATGAAGGATATATCCTATCTTCAACTTCATCCCACTGCATTATATGAAGAAGAAGTAAGGGGACGAAAGTTATTACTATCAGAATCTCTTAGAGGAGAAGGGGGAGTAATAAGAAATGCATTGGGAGAGAAATTTGTAAACCCTTTACTACCTAGAGATATAGTTTCAAGAGAGATTTTAAAGGAAATATGTAAGACTCCACAAACACCCTATGTTTTTTTAGATATGACTAATAAATCTAAGGAGTTTTTAATAAATAGATTCCCATATATTTATGAGCAATGTTTAAAACGTGGTTATAGGATGGAGAAGGATTTATTACCAATTGCTCCAGCTCATCATTATTGTATGGGAGGAATTCAGGTTGATTTGAATTCAAAAACATCTATGAAAGATTTATATGCTATAGGAGAAGTTAGTTGTACCGGGGTACATGGTAGCAATAGACTAGCTAGCAATTCTTTATTAGAGGGCTTAGTTTTCAGTAGAAAGGCAGCACAGCATATTAATTTACTTGTAGATGAATGTGATGATAAACTAAGTGGAGAATTAGTTGAAAGAATTAATCTTAAGGCTATAAGTGATGTTAAAAATGCAAATGAAGAATATAAGTATAAGTTTATTAGTTATTTGAAGGGAAAGGTAAATGGTGAATATGTTAAACTTTTTAATTGTTGATGATATTATTAAGAGGGCTTTAAAAGAAGATAGTCCCTATGGGGATGTAACTGTATCAGCTATAGTTTCACCTCTAGAAAGAGCTGAGGTTGATTTAATAACTAAAGAGGATGGGATAATTTGTGGATTGGATATTTTTAAAAGGGTATTTGAAATCTTAGGAGAAGTTGAAGTCGATGTGTTTGTTAAAGATGGAGACTTAGTTAAGAATACTATGGTTATCGGTAAAGTAACAGGAAACGCCGGCAATATATTAGTAGGAGAAAGAATAGCCCTCAATTTACTTCAAAGAATGAGTGGTATTGCTACTTTAACTAACAAATATGTAAAGAAGCTAGAGAGACTTAATACAAAAATACTAGATACTAGAAAAACTACACCTAATTTAAGAGCTCTTGAAAAATATGCAGTTAAAATTGGTGGAGGAGTAAATCATAGATTTTCCTTATCTGATGGAATACTAATTAAAGATAATCATATTGGATATGCAGGTGGTATAAAAGAAGCCATTGAGCTTGCTAAAAAGAATTCTTCTTTTGTAAGAAAAATAGAAGTTGAAACTGAAACTAAAGAGCAGGTTTTAGAGGCTCTAGAAGCAGGAGCGGATATAATTATGCTTGATAATATGAGTCCAGACTTAGCAAGGGATATGGTTAAATTAATTAATGGAAGAGCATTAACAGAGTGCTCAGGAAATATCACCTTAGATACTGTTACAGACTACGGCAAAACAGGAGTAGATTATATTTCCTCTGGAGAATTAACCCATTCTGTAAAAGCCTTTGATATTTCATTAAAAAACTTTAGAAAAATATAAATATAAAATGATATAATTGTTTAAATATGATTGCTATACTAAATATATAGTAATCATATTTTTTTATTTGGTTTATTTAATAAATATTAGTATGACAAAGGAAAGGACAACATATGAGGATTAATAAATTATTTAGTAATCTTGGAATTTGCTCAAGAAAAGATACTAATAGGCTTATAGAAGAAGGAAGAGTAAAAGTAAATGGAGAACTGTCTATTCCTGGGCAGTGGGTAGAACTAGAGGATGAAATTTTAATTGATGATAAGCCTATCATAGCTAAAAAGAAAATTTACATAGCTTTTAATAAGCCCATGGGAGTTACATGCACTGCAGCTAGTGATGTGGAAAATAACATCATTGATTTTATAAACTATGAAGAATATATATTTCCAGTAGGAAGATTAGATAAAGAATCTCATGGATTAATTCTCATGACTAATGATGGTGAACTAGCAAACAAAATATTAAATTCAGATAATTACCACGAAAAGGAATATGAAGTAAAAGCAGATAAACCTATAGATGATAATTTTCTTATGAATATGTCTGCAGGAGTATATATACTAGGAGAAAAAACTAGACCTTGTAGCATCATAAAAGTAGATGAATGTACATTTAAAATTATATTAACTCAAGGACTAAATAGACAAATTAGGAGAATGAGTAAGGCATTAGGATATAATGTGGTAGATTTAAAAAGAATAAGAATTTGTTCTATAAATATAGAAGGAATAGAAGAAGGTATGTGGAGGTATCTTACTGAGGAAGAGGTTATAGACTTAATGAAATAGAGCATGATATATAACAAGTAGATAAATACTAGAATATTATATAGAATACCTAAATTAAATTAGCTAATAATAAGTAAATAAATATCTATAATAAGGATGTTAGTGTCATGTACAATAAACTAGTAAAGAAATTCAATATAAATACATATTCTATGATAAAGCATGGATCTGTAGCTGTAATAACTCTATTTGGAGTAGGTATATTATTTGGAATAAAGAATATAATGATTGCTTTTCCAATAGCCCTTACTTCAACAGTTATGGGAAGGCAAAATTTTCAGGTTAAGACCTATAACAAAGCAATTAAAATAATCCTTATTGATTTAGTTATTGTTTTAACAGCATATTTTTCATCTATGAATATATTTTGGGGGATACCTATAAACTTTTTTGCTATTTTTCTTATAATGTATACTATCGTATCGCCCTATGATTTAACTTTTTACAAACCCTTTATAATGCTATATGTATTTACTCAATATGCACAGGTATCATTAGGAGAACTTCCTTTTAGGATTTTATCTGTAATATTTGGAGTTTTAATAGTAGTAGGGGCAAGTTATATAAATAGAGTAAATGAAAGATCCATTTTAGGAAAAAGTATGGAAGAGGCTTTTATTTTAATATATAATCAATTTAAAAATATCTTAAAGGAAGAGTATGATCATACCATAGAAGATAAATGTTCTAAAATGATGAGAGATATTGCTTATAAAGTATATGTAACAAGGCATAGAAGATATTTGACAACTAATTTAGGAAAGGTTCAATTTCAAATATTTATCAATGTAGAATACTTTAATTTATATATAATTCAACTGTATGGAGGTATTAAAAATCTAAGTATTTCCAAGGAATATGTAGAAAAATTAAAAGAAATAGTAGAAGCTATAATAGAGTTATGCAAAGATAATATAGAGTTTCAAACTATAAAAGAATCTACTGATAACTTTATAAAAGAGTGGAGTAAAGGTGAAGAATATCATTTAGAGATATCCCTAATACTAGAAAATCTTCTTGGTAGTATTAAGGAATTGAACTCCATGGAAAAAAGAGGTTCTAATAAGGTATATAAAGAGTGGGCTAGAGCTGACATAGATAAAACTAGAGTAACCTTTAAAGAATATTTCAGACCCAACACTATAAGGTTTAAATTTGCTATTAGAATGGCAATAACTCTTACTATAGCATTACTAATAGGAGGGGTTTTAGGATTTTATAAAATAATATGGGCAGCAATAACAATAATGTCTATTATGCAACCTTATTATGAAGATACCATTAAAAAGGCTAAAGACAGAGTTATAGGGAATATATTAGGAATTCTATTTACAGGTATACTTATTAATGTGGCAGGTTCTCAAATAATTACCTTGGGAATTTTAATTATATCTCTTTATCTTATCTACGCCTTTAAGGAATACTATAAAATATCACTATTTGCAGCTATGGCATCTATATGTATAGCCTCTTTAACAGAAAATATAAATGTATTGATTTTATATAGAATAGTATACGTGATTATAGGGGTAGTTGTAGTGGTTATAGTGAATAGAGTTGTTTTCCAATATAGACTAAAGGATGGAGTAGAACAACTTATAGATAAAATTGCTAGGTTGAATAAAAAGCTTATAGAAGATAGTATGGAATTTTTACAAAGTAATAAGCAGATTCATGAAATAAGGGATTTGATTATCCATTCTACGCTTTTATGTCAAAAACTATATATGAGAAATCTTCAATACAATGATGATGAGATTAATAAATTTATAGCTATTAATAATAAATATGTGATACAGGTAGGATATAAGGTGTTAATATTATATGGGAAAAATGAAAATGTTAAGAAGGAAAATATAGAATCAATATTGAATCTATATGAAGACTTTAATAATAATATACGGCATATGTAATGGTAATGTAAAATATAGATTAAAGAAAAATATAAAGGAGTTAACAAGATGAAAAGAATTGTATTAGCAGGAGGATGTTTTTGGGGTGTAGAAGAATTTTTTTCTAGAATTCACGGTGTAACAAATACAGAAGTAGGATATGCCAATGGTAGAACAACAAATCCTACCTACGAAGATGTATGCTATGGTAATACATATTTTGCAGAAGTATGTGTGATAGATTATGATGAAAGTATAATTTCCTTAGAGGAAATACTAAATAAATTTTGGGGAATAATAGACCCAACCGCACTGAATAGACAGGGAAATGATAGAGGAAGTCAATATAGAACTGGAGTTTATTATGTTGATAAATTAGATGAAGAAATAATTCGAAGAAATATAGAAAAAGTACAGAAAAACTATATAAAGAAAATAGTTACAGAAGTAAAAACTTTAGAAAATTATTATAGAGCAGAAGAATATCATCAAAAGTATTTAAAGAAAAATCCTAATGGATATTGCCATATAAAATTAGATTAATAATAGGTTCAATGCAGTATTTCTACACTGTGTTGAACCTTTATGTTACTATTAAATATATAAATTAAAATCATAGCGTGTTATAAAGGAGAGTTAATCATGGGATGGATTGAAGATATAAAAAATTATATTCCACATAATGAGGAAGAGGAACAGGATAAAAATGTAGCTTTATTAAGTATAAGTAAATTTAATAATTTGTTAACTAGAGAAAATCCATTAATTCATGTAACCAGTTCAGGATATATTGTAAATAAAAATAGAACTAAAGTTTTAATGGTTCATCATAATATTTATAGAACTTGGTGTTGGACAGGTGGACATGCTGATGGGGATGAAGATTTACTTCATGTAGCAATAAAGGAAGCAAAGGAAGAAACTGGATTAGAAAATATAAGAGCTATTACTCCAGAGATATTATCTCTAGATATATTAGAGGTTATTGGACATTTTAAAAGAGGTAAATACGTCTCAGCCCATCTTCATTTATCTCTTGCATATTTGCTAGAAGCTGATGAAGAGGAAAAAGTTAAAATTAAAGAAGATGAAAATAGTGGTGTTAAATGGCTTCCTATTGATGAAATTCACAAACATAGTAATGAGCCTAATATGATAAAATTATATGAAAAATTTAATGATAAAATAAAAAGTAGAGGATGGTAATGAAAAATGGATAATTAGTTATAAGTGCATTTAAGATAGTAATCCTTTTGTATATAATAAAACTAATAGATTAAATAGGTGAAGAACATTGATTAATATATACATTATAAGCACTAAATTAGCAGTGATATTTGAAATGAAAAGCCCTTTTAAGGTTGCGCCTTTAAGCCTATAGTTCCAGTAAAGGATAACTAATAATACTATAGATATTTTTAAAAAGAAACATAGAGGAAAATTAGTCATAATGACTTTTGCAATAGCATTAGCCTCGTAAAATATACCACTGTACTTACCCACAAAAAGCCAAGTAAAAAGCAAATCACTAATATTAAAAAAAAGAATAAAGAGTAATTTTTTTCTTATAGGCTTTGAAGTTGTAACTTCTGATTTAGTTGTAAATTTAATAAAATTCATAAAATAACACCTCACAAAGAAATATATCCATATTACGTTAAAATATGCTATTATATTAAAAGTTTATGTGAGTTACAACTTATATCGTAGAATAAATAGTTCTATGCGATAATGTAAAGGTGTATCAACATAGTTTGTATATTTTATCACTGTAATTTTCAACAGAATCTTTTAAATATAGTGTTGACATATCCACTTTATAAAATATATAATAGTAAAAACATACAATGGTAAAAATAAATATAATTTAATTTGATGATAAGGAAGAGTAGTTTAATTTAGCTTTGATAAAGAGAGTTGGGGATGGTGGAATCCTAGCATGAAGGAATTAGATGAATGGACCTTTGAGAAATAAGGGGAAATTATTAGTGAGAATACCTGATATCGTAGGCTACACGTTACAGTAGATAGAGTATGTAAGTACTTGAAATTAAGAGGCATATTGATAAATTTGTATTAGTGTATTTATCAATAGCAATTTAGGTGGCACCACGGAAGTATCTCCGTCCTATTTTTATAGGACGGAGTTTTTTTTATCTTTTTATTGTTGTATGGAAGTATTTGAAATGTTTTAGGTGGTGGTATGTATGAAGTGAAAGTGCGAAGAATTAAAAGCAAAACTTAATATATTTAATAAAAATTATAGAAATAATTTTGGAGAGAAGGAGATTTTATCATGAAAGGATATTTTGGTAAGTATGGTGGAGCATTTGTTTCAAATGAGGTGAAAAAAGCTTTAAATGAGTTAGAAGAAGCTTTTGAAAAAGCTATTGAAGATAAGGAGTTTATGAGGGAGTATAATTACTATTTAAAGGATTATAGCGGCAGAGAAACACCCTTATATTTTGCTGAGAACCTAACAAAATTTTGTGGAGGTCCTAAGGTATATTTGAAAAGAGAAGATTTAAATCATACAGGAGCACATAAAATAAATAATGTTTTAGGACAAATTCTATTGGCTAAAAGAATGGGAAAAAATAAAGTAATTGCAGAAACGGGAGCTGGTCAGCATGGAGTAGCTACAGCAACTTTAGCTGCAAAATTTGGAATGGAATGTGAAATTGTAATGGGAGAGGAAGATATAAAAAGACAAGAGCTCAATGTATTTAGAATGAAAATATTAGGAGCAAAAGTTACTCCAGCAACTAGTGGTACTAAAACATTAAACGATGCAGTGAATGAAGCTTTAGAAAAATGGGTAAATAATATTTCAGATACTTTTTATGTCCTTGGTTCCGCTGTGGGACCTCATCCTTATCCAAAGATTGTTAAGGAATTTCAGAAAATAATTGGTGAAGAGGCTAGAAAACAAATATTGGAAAAGGAAAATAAACTTCCCAATTATGTAGTTGCATGTGTTGGAGGAGGAAGTAATGCCATTGGAATTTTTACAGCTTTCCTAGAAGATAAAGATGTTAATCTTATTGGAGTAGAGGCAGCAGGCTTTGGAGTAGAAACAGAAATGCATGCAGCTACAATAACAAAAGGAAAAGAGGCTATCATTCACGGTATGAATACCCTTGTATTAAAGGGTGATAGTGGAGATGTTAAGGAAGCTTATTCTATTTCCCCTGGGCTTGACTATCCAGGAGTTGGACCTGAACATGCATTTTTAAGTGAGATTGGTAGAGTAAACTATAAATATATTACAGATGATGAAGCTATAAAAGCTTTTATGCTTTTATCAAAGTTAGAGGGAATAATACCTGCAATTGAAAGTGCTCATGCCATTGCCTATACTATTAAATTAGCAAAAAACCTACAGGAAAATGAAGTCATAGTAGTAAATCTTTCAGGTCGAGGGGATAAAGATGTGTCTGCTATAAATAAACTTCTTAATTAGTATGATTTTAACTGTTATAAGTTTAATTATCTGATTTAAATTGAAAATCCTTTATTTAAAGTATTAATACTTTACCTAGTTTCCTATATAAATATTTATATAGGAAACTAGGTAAATATAAAACTATTTAAATAGTTGTTTTATTCATGCTGGTTTGAGGAGTCTTTGATTTTCAAAAACATTAATAAATTATATAAAGCTACCTCTCATTGAGGTATATTTTTTTGTGTAATACCCCTTATTATCTACAATTTTCTTTATGGCATATAAGAATTTATCAATTTCATCTATTGTATTGTAAATACCAAAACTAATTCTAACCATACCAGGCTGAATATCCTTAGATGCAAGAGTCATTTCTTCTATCATTGATTTAGGAATTTTTAAAAGCCTTTGTAGATATGGATGAGCGCAGAAACATCCACTTCTTACAGCAATGCCAAATTCATAGGATAGTATTTTGGCCACTATAGTATGGTGTATTCCTTCTATATTAAATGGAATAATACTAACTTTATTTTGAAAATCGGAATAATTGCTATATATTTTTACTGAATGTATAGATTGAAGATGTTTTGTAGTATATACAGTTAAATATTTTTCATATTCATCAATATTAGACATTCCAATTTTTGAAAGCTCATTTATAGCAGCACCTAAAGTTATTGAACCAATAAGGTTTGGAGATCCAGATTCTTCCTTATCAGGGGAAGCAGTCCATATTACTTTATCATGAGATACGAATTTAATGGTTCCTCCACCGGTATGGTCAGGTTCATACTCATTAAAAAAATCTTTAGGTCCAATTAATACACCACAACCAAAGGGTGCATACATCTTATGTGCTGAAAAAGCAACAAAGTCAATAGGTCCTAAAGGGAGTTGAAGGCCTATAGAAAATTTACTGTGAGGAATCAGTTGAGCTCCGTCTACTAAAATTTTAGCCCCATAACTATGAGCTAAATTTGCTATGGTATATATAGGATTTTTAATGCCAGTAACATTTGAAGCTCCGGTTATTGCAACTAAAGAAATTCTTCCATTATATAGTTCTAGTTTAGACTTAAAATCATCCATATCTAAATAACCTTCATCATCTACTTCTACATATTTCACTTCAAAATTTTTTCTCCATGGTAAATCATTAGAATGATGCTCCATAGAAGTGGATAGAATAATTGACTCCTTATCTTGACTAGCTAATATACCAGCTAGCTTATTTATAGCTTCAGTACAGTTTTTTACATATATAACATCCATCATATCACTATAATCATTAATGAAAAATTTCACAATTTCCCTTGAAGTTTCATACATATAGGTGGATAATTGAGATTTATATCCATCTCCTCGATGTATTGAGGAGTAATAAGGAGAAAAGTTTATTACTTCATCAATTACAGATTTTAATGGAGGCGTTGTAGCTGCATTATCGAAATTGATACCTATGCAATATGATTTATCTATCAATGGTACTTTAATATCTACTCCATAAACTAATTCTCGATATGGATTATCCCTAAAGTTACTCATTTTTTACCTCCTTAATTAAATAGTTGTTATTATATAATATTAAAGATATATTTTATTGGTGCAGATATTAAAAGAATAGTTGACATAAATACTCTGATTTGATATTATTAAACCATAGTAAAGTACTCAACATTAAGGAATGATTTTTATGAAGTTATCAACTAAGGGAAGATACGGGGTTAAAGCTATGGTTGACCTAGCTATTAACTACGGAAAAAGCCCTATATCTATTAAGAGTATTTCAAGTAGACAAAATATTTCGGAATATTATCTTGAACAGTTATTTTCTGTGTTAAGAAAAGCAGAGCTAATAAAGAGTATAAGAGGAGCCAATGGAGGATACATTCTAGCCAAGGATCCAAAAGAAATTACAGTATACCAAGTATTAGAGGTGCTAGAAGGACCTATCGAAATTTCAACCTGCTTAGATAGTGATGGATGCAATAATATTGATTGTTGTGCAACCAGAATAGTATGGAAAAAAATTAAGGATAGTATTGATTCTGTAACAATGGCAATAACTTTACAGGATATTGTAGACGATTATTTTAACATATTGAAAATTAAAGGAGTGAACCTAAATGAATAAAACAGTTTATATGGATTATGCGGCAACAACATACACAAAACCAGAAGTATTAGAGGATATGATACCTTACTTTACGGAGTTTTATGGTAACCCATCATCTATATATTCGATTTCAAGGGAAACTAAAAAAGCTATAGATAAAGCAAGAAATAGAATAGCAAAAGCTATTAATGCGGATCCAGCAGAAATATATTTCACTGGTGGTGGATCAGAAGCAGATAACTGGGCGATTAAGGGAATAGCACTTGCCAACAAAAATAAAGGAAATCATATTATAACTACTAAAATAGAGCATCACGCTGTACTTCACACTTGTGAATATCTTGAAAAACAAGGATTTGAAGTAACTTATTTGGATGTGGATGAAGAAGGGCTTATTAGATTAGAAGAACTAAAAAATGCTATAAAGTCAAGCACTATATTAGTGACTATAATGACTGCTAACAATGAAATTGGAACTGTACAACCTATTAAAGAAATAGGCGCTATATGTAAAGAAAGAAAAGTTTTCTTCCATACAGATGCAGTTCAAGCTATAGGTCATATAGAGATGGATGTTAAAAATATGGATATAGATGCACTATCGCTATCAGGACATAAAATTTATGGTCCTAAAGGTGTTGGAGTTTTATACCTAAGAAAAGGTATAAAAATTCACAACTTGGTTCATGGTGGAGCGCAAGAAAGAAATAGAAGAGCTGGAACAGAGAACGTAGCTGGAATAGTTGGATTAGGAAAGGCTATAGAGCTAGCTATGGAAAATTTAACTGAAGAAAAAGAAAGATTAACTTATTTAAGAGATAAGCTTATAAAGGGATTACTAGAGATCCCATATTCTAAACTTAATGGTTCAGTAGGAGATAAAAGACTGCCAGGGAACGTAAATATTAGTTTTGAATTTATAGAAGGAGAGTCAGTACTTTTAATGCTTGATGCTAAAGGAATATGTGCATCAAGTGGAAGTGCTTGCACATCTGGATCTTTAGATCCATCTCACGTATTATTGTCTATAGGACTTCCTCATGAAGTTGCCCATGGTTCGTTAAGACTTACAATGGGTGCTAAAACAACTGAAGAAGAAGTAGATTACGTAATAGAAACTGTACCTGCAATAGTGCAAAGGCTTAGAGATATGTCACCATTATATGACAGTTTCTTAAATGGAAAAATTAAAAGCTTTTTTAACAAGGAGGACAAATAATTATGATATATAGTGAAAAAGTAATGGATCATTTTACAAACCCAAGAAACGTTGGAGAAATAGAAAATGCTAGCGGTATTGGAGAAGTTGGAAATGCTAAATGTGGAGATATAATGAGGGTTTATTTAAAAGTTGAAGATGAGAAAATCGTAGATTGTAAGTTTAAGACTTTTGGATGTGGATCTGCCATAGCATCTTCTAGTATGGCTACAGAGTTAATAAAAGGAAAAACCTTAGATGAAGCATGGACACTTACAAATGTAGCTGTAGCAGAAGCTTTAGATGGACTTCCACCAGTTAAAATGCATTGCTCAGTTCTTGCAGAAGAAGCTATTCATAAAGCTATAAATGATTACAGAGAGAAACAAGGATTACAGCCTTGGGATTACGAAGAACATGATGATATACATGATCAAGTTCATGGAGAATAGGTGTGATACTTAGATGAAGAAAAAAGTTGTAATAGGGATGAGTGGAGGCGTTGACAGTTCTGTAGCAGCATATCTTTTAAAAGAACAAGGATATGATGTCACTGGAATAATGATGAAGTTATCTCCAGATAATCCTGAATATGCAGAAAATGAAGGTGGTTGTTGTTCTCTTTCAGCAGTTAATGATGCAAGACGAGTAGCCGATGTTTTAGATATACCCTTCTATGTTATGAATTTTAAAGCTCCTTTTAAAGAGCATGTAGTAGACAATTTTATAGAGGAGTATTTTAGTGGGAGAACCCCAAATCCTTGTATAGAATGTAATAGAAAAATTAAGTTTGAAGAATTTTTAAGAAAAGTTCAAGGGCTAGGCGCTGATTATATTGCTACTGGGCATTATGCTACTATAGATTTCAAAGATGGAAGATATAGATTAAAGCGTTCAGAAGATGATAGAAAAGACCAAACCTACGCGCTATATACGCTAACACAAGATCAATTGGCACATACTTTGATGCCTTGTGGAGCTTATTCTAAAACAGAAATCAGGGCTATCGCTGAAAAAATAGGTTTGGAAGTATTTAGAAAGAAAGATTCTCAAGAAATTTGCTTTATACCTGATAACAATCATGGTAATTATCTTTCTAGATTTAGTGGAAGAGAAGTTGTACCAGGAAATTTTGTAGATAGTACTGGAAAAATTTTAGGTAAGCATAAGGGCATAGTATATTATACTATAGGTCAGAGAAAAGGTCTTGGAATTGCTCTTGGAAAACCTGTATTTGTAACTAACATAATCCCAGAAAGAAATGAAGTAGTTTTAGGCGAAGAATCAGAAATCTTTAATACTACGCTTATTGCTAAAAACATAAATTTAATTCCTATGGATAAAATAGAAGGAGAGATTATGGTTGAGGCTAAGGTAAGATATTCAGCTAAACCGGCTCTTGCAAAACTAACTCAATTAGATGGAAATCATATTAAGTTAGACTTTGAAACCCCTCAACGGGCTATAACTAAGGGTCAGTCTGTAGTTTGTTATCAAGGGGACCTTGTTGTTGGTGGAGGAATTATTGAAAGAGTTATAAAATAGTAAATTAAATATAATTTTAAAGTACAATAAAAAGATTGAATGATATTTTAGGGTTGTCTTAAAGAGAATCAGCTAGATTTATTGATATAAGTTTAGCAATCTTTAAGACAATCCTTGAAGTCATTCTAGGAGGGATTTTTATGGATTACAGTGATAAAGTTCTAGAGCATTTTTATTCACCAAGAAATGTAGGTACTTTACCTGATGCTGATGGCATAGGTGAATGTGGAGATGTAAGGTGTGGAGATGTAATGAAGATATATTTAATTATAGAAGATAATGTGATTAAAAATGCTAAATTTATGACCTTTGGTTGTGGATCTGCTATTGCATCATCCAGTATTGCCACAGAACTTATTATTGGAAAGACTCTAGAAGAAGCCTGGAATCTTACTAATGAATCTGTTATAGAAGCTTTAGATGGATTACCATCTTCTAAAATTCATTGCTCCGTACTTGCAGAACAAACTATACACAAGGCTATTAATAACTATAGAGAATCTCATGGACTTGAAAAGTGGAAGGATAAGTATAACAATGAATAGATGATGTTTTTGGTTATATAACTTAGTCCACATTAATATTAGTATAAACTCTCTTTAAATAGGCAAGGATAGAAATATCATTTCCTATGAAGGGAGTTTATTTTATGGCTAAAAGTAGAGATTACATCTATATGGATGTAATGAATATCCAAGGAAAAAAGATAGGATATATAAAGGATTTATTAGTTGATTTTAATAAGGGGGAAGTGATAGGATTTAAAATTAGCCCATATAGATTATTGGGTAAGGAGTTTAACGTACTAAAAGAGAATATAGTATATTATAAGTCTCAGCTAGTAATTAACAATATAGTTAAGGATAAGTACTTAGAATTTTCAAGTATTCTGAATATGCATGTTATAGATAAATGTTCTAATATATTAGGTTTAGTAAGTGAGGTTATATTCGGTGATGATGACTTTAAAATAAAAGGACTTGCAGTAAAAGATTATAATATATTCAGCATGTTTAAAAGTAGAAGTATTTTATTAAAACCATACTTGATACTAGGAGACGATTATATATTATATACAGCTGAAAACACTAATATAGCTTTGGAATGTATGCCTAATGTAGGAAAGAAAAAAGCTACTAATAAGGATGTATATTATGAAAAAGATTGATTGGAATTGGAGTAACTTAGGTAGGTTAGCAATAGCTCTATTAATTATAGGTATAATAATATTTTTATTGTGGAAGTTTCCTATTTTTACTGAGGTTTTAGGAGTAGTGATAATATCCTTTATAATTTCATATAGTATTAGACCTTTTCATAAGTTCTTTATGGAAAGGGGACTTAATAGAAAGTTAAGTGCTTTAATAGTAATTCTATCTATTATATTATTTGTAGTTATAATATTTTCTATTTTAGTTCCATGGATATATAATGAAAGCTCCAATTTTGCTGAAGTAATAGGTGAGATGAAAGGTTATTATGAAAGAATTACTGGAGATATTAAATATGTTACTGATAGTCCTTTCGTTAAGGAAGTATTATATAATTCCTATGAAAGATTCAAAGACGCTCTTATGGTAATTATATCGAATTTTTTATCAAAAATTGTATCTATAGCTGAAAATTTGTTATTGCTATTTATAATACCAACTTTAGTGTATTTCTTTTTAAGCGACGGAGATAGTATTTCAAAAGGAATCATGAAGTATATGCCTTTTAGCAATAAATATGCCATTAGAAGAGCTTTAAATCACATGGATAAGGTAATGGAAAGATATATAATAACTCAGTTTGAATTGTGTGGAATAATTGGTATATTGACCTTTATAGCACTAAAGGTAAGTGGTATAAAATATGCTTTAATATTATCTTTAGTAAATGCAGTGTTTAATATAATACCATATTTTGGTCCGGTTATAGGAGCTATTCCAATAATTTTAATAGCACTTTTAACATCTACTAAGAAAGCTGTTATTGTTATATTTTGGTTGTTTGTAATTCAACAGCTAGAAGGAGATATTATATGCCCTAAAATTTTAGGTGAAACTGTAGATTCTCATCCAGTAACCATATTATTACTACTTATAATAGGTGGAAGTATAGGTGGAATTTTAGGGATGATTATTGTAATTCCAGTATGGGTAATGATTAAAATAGTTGTAGGAGAAATAGATTATTATTTATTTTAGTTTAGAATTATTGACAATTGCTGAAATGCTAAATATAATTTATCATATAAGTAGAGAACCAGAATCTATGATTTGGTGTGACTCACTTACTCAACGAAGGCAGTGAGTCGAGTTTCAATTAAATAGAGAACTCAAATCTATGATTTGATGTGAATCACTTACTCAGCGAAAGTAGTGAGTCGAGTTCCAATTGAATATGAAGTTATGATAAGAATTAGTAGATATGGGAAACTTTCAGAGAGAAAGTGGTAGGTGAAAACTTTCAGTGAAACATATTGAAGCTGTCTTGGAGCTATAATTAATTAAGAGATACTAGTTAATCTAGTATAATTAGGGTGGTAACGCGGAAAACTTTCGTCCCTTTTCAGGGATGGAAGTTTTTTTTATTTTATTTTAGAAAAATTGAATAAAAGTCATTGTTATTAGAAATAATTAGGAGGAATGTAATATGAATAATATGGGTTTAAATGAAATAAGAGAAAGCTTTTTAAAGTTCTTTGAAAGTAAAGAGCATTTAAGACTTAATAGCTTTTCTTTAGTACCTAAGAATGATAAGAGTCTTTTACTAATAAATGCGGGGATGGCTCCATTAAAGCCATATTTTACTGGTATTCAGACGCCACCAAGTAAAAGAGTAACAACTTGTCAAAAGTGTATAAGAACTGGTGATATTGAGAATGTAGGAAAAACCTCAAGGCATGGTACTTTTTTTGAGATGTTAGGAAATTTTTCTTTTGGAGATTATTTCAAAGAAGAAATTATAGTATGGGCTTGGGAGTATATAACAGAGGTTTTAAAAATATCTAAGGATAAACTATATGTAACTATATATCTTGAAGATGATGAGGCTTTTGATATTTGGACTAAGAAAACTGATATAGAGTCAAGTAGGATCTTTAGATTAGGTAAAGAAGATAACTTCTGGGAACATGGTGCTGGTCCATGTGGTCCATGTACAGAAATTCACTATGATAGAAAATCAGATCTTCCGCAAATAGAAACTACTGAAGAATTTATTAAAGCTGGTGATGAAGATAGAGTAATTGAATTTTGGAATTTAGTTTTCACACAGTTTGACGGAGATGGTAAGGGTGGATATGAGAGATTAGCAAATCCTAATATAGATACAGGAATGGGACTTGAGAGAATATCTACTATAATGCAAGGTGTAGATAATATCTTTGAAGTAGATACAATTAAGGATGTTTTAAGTGCAGTTTGTAAAAAAGCTGGAAAAACCTATGGCGAAAATAAAGATTTAGATGTGTCTATAAGAATAATAACTGACCATGTAAGAAGTATTACCTTTATGATTGGAGATGGAATATTACCATCTAACGAAGGTAGAGGATATGTATTAAGAAGACTTCTTAGAAGAGCTGCAAGACATGGAAGAATTTTAGGAATCACAGGTACATTTCTAAATGAACTTTGTAACGTAGTTATTGATAGTTCAAAGGGAGCTTATGAAGAATTAGAAGAGAAAAAAGACTATATTAAGAAAGTCATTAGCTTAGAAGAAGAAAGATTTGCAGAAACCATAGACCAAGGTATGGATATATTAAAATCCTATATCGATGAAATGAATACTGAAAAGATAAATGTATTAAGTGGAGAAAAAGCATTTAAACTTTATGATACTTTTGGATTCCCAGTTGAACTCACCGAAGAAATTTTAGTTGAAAAGGGAATGAAAATTGATTTTGATGCTTTCCATAAAGAAATGGAAAATCAAAGGAATACAGCAAGAGCTGCAAGAGGTACATCAAACTACATGGGAAATGATGAAGGTGCTTTAAACAATATTCCAATGGAAATAACTACTGAGTTTTTAGGCTATGGAACTATAAGTAGTAAAGGTAAAGTTTTATCTATGATAAAAGATAATGAGTTTGTAAGCAAAGTAGGAGAAGGGGAAAGATTTGTAGTTGTTACTGAAAAAACTCCATTTTATGCAGAAATGGGGGGGCAAGTAGGAGACATTGGAACTATACACACGGATAAATTCCAAGGAAAAGTTTTTGATTGTAAAAAAAGTACCAGAGGTCATATACTTCACTTTGTAGAAGCTATTAAAGGAGAACTTAAGATAGATGAAATTGTTGAACTGTTAGTAGATTCCACTGTGAGAAGTAATATATGCAAAAATCATACTGCTACTCATATGCTTCATGAAGCTTTAAAAGAAGTCTTAGGAGACCATGTAAATCAAGCTGGATCTTATGTAGATGGGGATAGATTAAGATTTGACTTTACCCATTTCTCAGCTATGACTTCAGAACAACTTAAAGAAGTAGAAGAAAGTTTAAACAGTGAAATTCTTAAAGCTTATGATGTAAACACGGAGATTATGACTATAGATGAAGCTAAAGAAAAGGGAGCTGTGGCTTTATTCGATGATAAATATAAAGAGGATGTTAGAGTTGTATCTGTAGGTGAATATAGCAAGGAACTATGCGGTGGAATTCATGTTAAGAATTCTGGCGAAATAGGGCTGTTTAAGATTCTAAATGAGAGTGGAGTAGCAGCAGGAATCAGAAGAATTGAAGCTGTTACAGGTATTAAATCTGAAAGCTATGTAAATGAAAAAGAGGAGTTATTAAAAGAAATATCGGCAACTTTAAAGTGTGGAGAAAAAGATTTATTAAATAAGTTAAATGGATTACTTACTACTTTAAAAGAAAAAGAAAAAGAAATACAAGGATTAAAGGAAAAATTAGCTAGTGGTATTGAAGATGAAATAATTAATAAAGCTGAAAATATTAAAGGAATCAATGTAATTGCAGCTGCGCTAGATGATATTGAAGGAGATGCACTTAGAAATCTATGTGATAAACTTAGGAATAAGGTTTCAGATGCAGTTGTAGTTCTTGGGAGTAGAGTTGCTGGAAAGGTTCAATTTGTTGTAATGGCTAGTAAGGAAGCAGTTGCAAAGGGTGCTCATGCTGGAAAGATTATTAAAGAGGTAGCTATCATCACTGGCGGTGGTGGTGGTGGAAGACCTGACATGGCACAAGCAGGTGGAAAGAAACCAGAAAAACTAGATGAAGCAATTTCAAAGGTAAGTCAAATAGTAGAAACTTTAGTAAAATAGTATACTTTTTGCATCCAATGATGGTATAATAGAAAATAAAGTAAGGTTGAGAAGGTGATATAATGGATAAACAACATACAGTTCAGTTTGATGTAATGAAAGATAAGAAAGATATGACAAAAGTTATACTAACTGATGTATATGATGCTCTAATTGAGAAGGGCTATAATCCAGTTAACCAGTTAGTAGGCTATCTTATATCTGGCGACCCAACTTATATAACCAACTATAATGGCGCAAGAGCATTAGTAAGTAAACTAGAGAGAGACGAGATATTAGAAGAAGTTTTAAAATCTTATCTAGATATAAAATAAAAATGCCTTTTAAGGCATTTTTATTTTAAAATTACACATAATATGTAATAGGTAAAAGTGTAATACAGTCCATTAAAGATGTATATAGTGTTGGAATAATAAATTGATTTTATCCATTAGTGTTAATTATAATAGCATATAATTATTAATTTGTAATGATCAGAATAAGGAGCACCCATATAAGGATAAAGAAGAGGTTTATCCTATGACTACCCGCTCTAATACTCCCATCTTCTTCAAAGTGGGAGTAAAGAGCGGCTACGACCCTGGATAACGATTTCTAACCTTCAGGGGGAGTAAAAACTCCCTCTGAAGCAAAGAACTCTGTTTATCATAATGGAGCTCCTATATTTGTAATATACAGTTAGGAGAAGAGCATGAGAGTACTTGGATTAGATGTGGGTGATAGAACTATTGGAGTAGCTATAAGTGACCCACTAGGCTTCACAGCTCAAGGAATTACCACCATAAGACGTAAAAAGGAAGAGGCAGATATAGAAGAAATTATAAAAATATGCAACGAATATAATGTTGAAACTATAATTTCAGGATTACCTAAGAATATGAATGGTACTATAGGTGAGCAAGCAGAAAAGGTACAAAGATTTTGTGAAGCGTTAAGGGAGCACGTAAACATAGAAATTAAATTTTGGGATGAAAGACTTACTACTAGGGCAGCACATATGGCTATGTTAGAAGCTGATATGTCAAGAAAAAAAAGAAAAGGCTTGGTTGATAAGATAGCTGCTACTTATATTTTACAGGGGTACTTAGATAGTCTTAGTAAATAATATTATCATGAATAAGATAATATATAGTATAAACTTAAATAGGCACTTATAGCTTACAGAATAGAATTGTAATATAGATAATTTCTATATAGAAAAATACTACCAATATGTAGAAGGAGGAAATTTTTATGGAAAATTTTTTAGAAAATATAACATTGACTGACGAAGAAGGTAATGACGTTGAGTTTGAAGTTATAACCAAGTTAGAAATAGAAGATACAGAGTATTTTATAGTAGCGCCTATTGATGATGAAAATGAGGATGCTATTGCATTAAAGGTTCTTAAGGATGAAGATGGAGAAGAATACTTTGCAACAGTAGAGGATGAAGAAGAGTTTAACATGGTTAATGATGCTTTTGAAACTCTATATGATGAAGGTGTTATAGAATAAATATACTTCACCTAGTGGTGAAAGGAGTAGTGTTAATTTATGTCTAATGAGAAAATTGAAAATTTAAAACTTATTCTAAAAGAAAAGGGCTATAAATTGACACCTCAAAGAAGGTCTATACTTGATGAGATTATTAAAAATGAAGGTAGCCACTTAACCACAGAAGAAATATATGATTTAGTAAAGGTTAATTGTCCGGAAATCGGACTTGCAACTGTGTATAGAACTGTTCAGTTATTAGAAGAAATGGGAGTGCTATATAAACTTGATTTAGATGATGGATGCAGTAGATACGAACTTTGTGATGAAGATGAAAGTCATCAACATCATCATTTGATTTGTCAAAATTGTGGTAAAGTCATTGAGGTTGAAGGAGATCTTTTAGAGGAGTTAGAGCAGGGAATAGAAAAAAAGTATAACTTTAAAATAAAAAATCATAGTTTAAAGTTTTATGGAATTTGTGATAATTGTTCTTTACAATAATAACTTTATTATTAGTAGAGATGTTATATAAATCTATACTATATGATATTAAAATTTCTATTAGAAATTAAATGTATATATGTACAGATTAGATTAAGATGCTCAAAAACCTAATCTTTTATATTAATAAAGTTAGGCAGAGCATAAAGAAAATTATGTAGAAAAGGAGGGTAGGTTTTGAAAAAAGAAAAAGAGAAGATTAAAATAATTCCTTTAGGGGGATTAAATGAGATAGGTAAAAATCTAACTGCTATAGAATATAAGAATGATATAGTTGTTATCGATTGCGGATTGAAATTTCCAGATGATGAGATGTTGGGAATTGACGTAGTTATACCAGATGTTACTTATCTAGTTAAGAATATTGATAGAGTAACTGGAATATTTTTAACCCATGCTCATGAAGATCATATTGGTGCTTTACCATATGTATTAAAGCAAATTAATGTTCCTGTTTATGGGACTAAACTTACACTGGGAATTGTGGAAAGTAAATTAAGAGAGCATGCATTATTAGGAGTGGTTGACTTAAGAGAAGTTAAGCCAAAGGATATCATAAAGCTTACTAGTGTATCTGTAGAATTTATTAAAACAAATCACAGTATAGCAGATTCGGTAGCTATAGCTATACACACACCATTAGGTGTAGTACTTCATACTGGAGATTTTAAGATTGACTTTACACCTATAGATGGCAAGGTTACAGATTTAACTAGATTTGCAGAGCTAGGGAAAAAAGGAGTAACTGTACTCTTAGCAGACAGTACTAATGTAGAGAGACCAGGATACACTATGTCTGAAAGCATAGTTGGAGAAAGTTTCGAAAAGATTTTCCATGGTGCTAAGGGAAGAGTTATTGTTGCAACTTTTGCTTCTAATATTCATAGGGTTCAACAGATAATAACAGCAGCTAGAAAGTATAATAGAAAAGTTGCACTTTCTGGTAGAAGTATGGAAAATATAATCGCAGTTGCTATAGAACTTGGATATATTACTATAGAAGAAGATGCATTAATAAGTATAGATTCTATGGGGAAATATCGTGATGATGAAATAGTTATGATAACTACTGGAAGTCAAGGAGAACCTATGGCAGCTCTTTCAAGAATGGCAGCTTCTGAGCATAAGAAGGTAAATATACAAAAGGGAGACCTAGTAATATTATCTGCATCGCCTATACCAGGAAATGAGAAATTAGTTTCTAAGGTTATAAATCAATTGTTTAAACAAGGGGCAGAAGTAGTATATGAATCACTAGCAGAAGTTCACGTATCAGGTCATGCATGCCAGGAAGAGTTAAAACTTATGCATTCTTTAGTAAAACCGAGATTCTTCATACCAGTTCATGGTGAATATAGACATTTAAAACAACATGGTGAACTAGCTGTTAAGTTAGGTTTGTCGGAGAAAAATGTGTATATAGGAGAAAATGGAGATCTTATTGAAGTAAGTAGAACATCTATAAGAAAAGCAGGTACAGTAGCTTCAGGGCAAGTTTTTGTAGATGGACTTGGAGTTGGAGATGTAGGAAATATTGTTCTAAGGGATAGAAAACATCTATCACAAGATGGTATCCTAACTGTTGTAGTTACCATGGGTAAAGATACTGGAAGTGTTATTGCAGGTCCAGATATAATTTCAAGAGGCTTTGTCTATGTTAGAGAATCTGAGGATTTAATGGATAAGGCTAGAGAGGTTGTTAAAGAGGCCCTTGCACATTGTGAAGAAAAACACATTACGGAATGGCCTACTATAAAAGCAACAATTAGAGAAGCTCTTAGAGAGTACCTTTATGAAAAGACTAAGAGAAGACCAATGATTTTACCTATAATTATGGAAGTTTAAAAAACTTCATTTTTCATTAATTGTTATAAGTTGAGATTACACAAATAGTAATTAATGATAAATCTATTCTGTATTGGGATTTAATAATGTTTTAATAACATTGACTTTTTATCCACATAATATTAGAATTGAAATAGTTAATTTAAATTGGATACTTAAGTATCCAATTTTATTTTGTGGTTTATTATTAAAATAAAATTTTGGAGGAAAAATATGAATTTATATACAAGAGAAGATATAAGAAACATCGCTATAATAGCTCACGTTGACCATGGTAAGACAACTTTAGTGGATGCGCTTTTAAAGCAGAGTAAAGTATTTAGAGAAAATGAAGTAATGCAAGAGAGAGTTATGGACTCAAATGATTTAGAGAGAGAAAGAGGAATAACTATTCTTTCAAAAAATACTGCAGTAATGTATAATGGAGTAAAAATAAACATTATAGATACTCCAGGCCATGCTGATTTTGGTGGAGAAGTTGAGCGTGTACTTAAAATGGTAGATAGTGTTTTACTTGTAGTAGATGCTTATGAAGGAGCTATGCCACAAACTAAATTCGTTCTAAAAAAGGCCCTTGAGCTTGGATTAGATCCAATGGTTGTTATCAATAAAATTGATAGAAAAGATGCAAGACCAGAGGCAGTTATAGATGAGATCTTTGACTTATTTGTAGAATTAGGTGCTACAGATGAGCAATTAGATTTTAAAATAATATATGCATCTGCTAGAGATGGAGTTGCAGTATCAGAACTTGAAGATGAACCTGTAGATATGGTTCCATTATTTGAAGCAATTATTGAAACTGTGCATCCACCAAAAGGTTACATAGACGAGCCACTACAAATGCTAGTAACATCAATAGATTACAACGAATATGTTGGTAAAATTGGAATAGGTAAGATTGAAAGAGGAACTATTAAAAAGAATCAAACCGTAGCTCAAATGTCAAAGGACGGATCAAAGAAAAATGTAAAAGTATCAAATGTTTATACTTACGATGGATTAAAAAGAGTTGAGGTAGAAGAAGCTAAACTTGGTGATATTATAGCTATATCAGGAATTCCTGGTATAAATATTGGAGAAACAATAGCAGATGCTACAAACCCAGAAGCATTGCCATTTGTTGATATTGATGAGCCAACGCTTAGTATGAACTTTATAGTTAATAACTCACCTTTCGCAGGTCAAGATGGAGATTTTGTTACATCTAGACACTTAAGGGATAGACTTATGAAAGAACTTGAAACTAATGTAAGTTTAAAAGTTGAAGAAACTGATTCAGCAGACTCATTTAAAGTTAGTGGAAGAGGAGAACTTCATCTTTCAATTCTTATTGAAACTATGAGAAGAGAAGGATATGAATTCCAAGTATCTAAGCCATCTGTTATATACAAACATGAAAATGGAGAACTTTTAGAACCTATGGAAAACTTAACAATGGACGTACCAGAAGAGTATATGGGAGTTGTCATGGAAAAAATGGGTCCAAGAAAAGCAGAGATGGTTAACATGACTAGTGCTGTTAATGGATATACTAGACTTGAATTTAAAGTTCCATCAAGAGGAATAATTGGATTAAGAAATGAGTTTATGACTGAAACTAGAGGAAATGGAATAATGAACCACGTTTTAGTTGGTTATGAAAAATACAAAGGTGATATAGTAGAGAGAAACAGAGGATCTCTAGTTGTGTTTGAATCTGGAGAGTCTATTGGATATGGATTATTCAATGCACAAGAAAGAGGAAGATTATTTATAGGACCAGGAGTTCCAGTATATCAAGGAATGGTTTGTGGAGAATGTTCAAGAAATGAAGATATAGAAGTTAATGTATGTAAGAAGAAACATCTTTCAAATACAAGATCTTCAGGATCAGATGATGCACTTAAATTAATACCAGTACCTAATATGTCATTAGAGCAATGTATAGAATTTATAGCTTCTGATGAGCTTGTAGAGGTTACTCCAAAAACTATAAGATTAAGAAAGAAAATACTAGATCCAACCCTAAGAAAGAGAGCAGCATTAAAGAAATAATATTTCCGTTCATGGGGGTGTAATATGAAGAAAATTGTAAGTATAATTGTAATAGTATTAATAGTAATATTAACAGTCAGTGGTTTTTATTACAATTATTCGACAAAGTCTCCATTAAAAGGTGAAGAAGTCACCGTAGTTGTAAATGAAGGGGATTCGCTTTACAACGTATTAGATAGGTTAGATAATCAAGGTTTTGTAAAAAGTAAAACATTAATCAAGATTTATATGAAGTTGCATAATACTTCAGCAGAACTTGTACCAGGAACATTTAAGTTATCAGGTAATTTAAGCTTTGAGGAGATAATTGCTGTTTTAGAGAATAAAAATAATGAAGGCTCTATATCTGTAACTATTCCAGAAGGATATGATATAGAAAAAATGGCTATATTATTTGAGGAAAAGGGATTATTTACTAAGGATGAGTTCTTAAAAGCTATAAAAGAATATGCAGCTCCTGATTATATTCCATCAAAGGAAGGAAGGAGATATGATTTAGAAGGATTTTTATTTCCTGATACATATTTCTTTAATCAAGGAGTTAAACCTAATGAAGTTATAGCTACTATGAATAATGCTTTTAATTCTAAAATTAATAGCATTATTCCTGAAGGAACTAATATTTACGATATAATAACTATAGCTTCTCTTATTGAAAATGAAACTAGAGTAGATGAAGAGAGACCATTAGTTTCCTCAGTTATATACAATAGGTTGAAAAAGGAGATGAAGCTACAGATTGATGCTACAGTTATTTATGCTTTAGGTGAGCATGTAGATACTGTTTTAAATAAACATTTAGAGGTAGACTCACCTTATAATACTTATAAAAATCATGGATTGCCATTGGGGCCTATATCTAGTCCAGGAATATCATCAATTTTAGCAGCAGCTAAGCCTGAAAGTACTGATTATTTATTTTACGTTTTAGAAAAAGATAAAACACATCATTATTTTACTGATAATGATGTAGACTTTATGAATAAGTTAAAAGAATTAGGATACTAAGATATTAAATTTAGAATAAAAAGTTGTAAGCTCAATAATTTTGAGCTTATAACTTTGTATTATAAAATTATTATATTCTTAATAGTAAATGTATATGATATGTATAAGAGATTTTAAATAGAGTATATAAATAATGATTAAATTATATAGGATTATATGGAGGAAGAAATGAGCGGTATTACATATGATTATATGGAAAATTACTTAAGAGGTCTCATAGGAGATTCTAAAGGGATGTTAAAAGAGTTAGAAAATTTTGCAGAAGAAAATGCAGTGCCTATAGTTCAAAAGGAAACTGCTAGATTAATAGAGTTTATGATTAATTTAAAAAAACCTAAAAAGATACTTGAGCTTGGCACAGCAATAGGATACTCCTCCATTTTAATGTCCTTAGCATCGGAAAATAATGTTACTATAACTACCATTGAAAGAGATGAAAAAATGGTAACCATAGCAACTGAAAATATAAAAAAAGCAGGTTTAGATGAAAAGATATCAATAATACAAGGTGATTGTTTGGAAGTTCTTGAAGGATTAGATGATGAGTATGATCTGATTTTTATGGATGCAGGTAAAGGTCATTATAGTGAATTTTTACCTCATTGCATAAGAATGTTATCAAAGGATGGAATAATTATATCAGATAATGTATTATTTAGAGGTATGGTTGCATGTAAAGACTTGATGATAAGAAGAAAAATTACTATAGTAAAAAGAATGAAGAAATATATGGAAACAATCTCAAAGGATGAAAATTTACTTACAACAGTAATACCAATGGGAGATGGTATAGCACTGACAGTTAGGAGGAATGAAAATGAAAACACCGGAACTATTAGCTCCAGCAGGGAACTTGGAGAAGCTTAAAGCAGCATTAAATTTTGGAGCAGATGCAGTATATCTAGGTGGTAGCAAGTTAAATCTTAGAGCTTTTGCAGATAATTTTAGCAATGAAGAATTATTAGAAGGTATAGAATTTGCTCATTCAAAAGGTAAAAAAGTATATGTAACTTTAAATGTATTTCCACATAATGATGACTTAGATGGTTTAGAAGATTATCTGAAGGAATTATATGAAGCAGGAGTAGATGCAATTATAGTATCAGATCCTGGTATAATTTTGATGGCTAGAGAAACTGTACCAAATATGGAGTTGCATTTAAGTACTCAAGCAAATACTGTTAACTGGAAGACTTGTGAGTTTTGGCATAAGATGGGGGTAAAAAGAGTTGTTTTAGCTAGAGAATTATCCCTTGAAGAAATAAGAAAGGTACAAGAGAAAATACCTGAAACTATGGATTTAGAGATATTTGTTCATGGTTCTATGTGTATGGCATATTCAGGAAGATGTCTTATATCTAACTATATGGTAGGGAGAGATTCTAATAGAGGGTCTTGTGCGCAACCATGTAGATATAAATATCATCTAGTAGAGGAAAAACGTGAAGGAGAATATTATCCTATCATGGAAGATGATAAGGGAACATATATAATGAATTCTAAGGATTTATGTATGATTGAGCATATTCCAGAACTTATGGAAACTGGAGCACTGTCATTTAAAATAGAGGGTAGAATGAAGAGCACTTACTATGTGGCAAGTGTTGTTAAAGCTTATAGAGAAGCTATAGATGAATATATGAAGTCTCCAGAAGACTATAAGTTTAATCCAAGATGGTTAGAAGACTTAAATAAACCTAGTCATAGGCAATACTATACTGGATTCTATTTCAATGAAGAAAATAAACAAGTTCAAGATAGTTCAGCCTATGTAAGAAATTATGACATTATAGGTATAGTTAAGGATTATAATAAAGGAACAGGAATAGTTACAATTGAGCATAGAAATAAAGTAGTTGAAGGAGCTCAAGTAGAGGTTTTAAGACCAATAGGAGAAAATAAGCAAGTTGTTCTTAGAGACCTTCATGATGAAAAAGGAAATAAAATTGAGTCAGCACCTAGTGCAAAAATGATATATACGGCTAAAGTTAATGAAGAATTAGAAGAAAATGATATTATAATAAAGGCTAAGGAGGAAGTTTAATGAAACGTCCAGTTATAATAGGAATAACAGGTGGAACTGGTTCAGGGAAAAGTACCATAGCAAAGGAAATATGCAAAAGTTTTGATGGAAATTGCATAGCTATGATAGAACAGGATTGTTATTATAAGGACCAAAGCCATTTAACTATGGAGGACAGAGTAAAGACAAACTATGATCATCCATATGCCTTCGATACAGCCTTATTAGTAAATCATTTAAAATCTTTAATTGATGGTAAAGCTATTGAGAAGCCTCAGTATGATTTTGAGGTACATAATAGAAAAAAAGAAACTATAATGGTAGAACCAAGAGAAATAGTAATAGTAGAAGGAATACTTGTTCTTGAGGATGAATCTCTTAGAGATATGTTAGATATAAAAATATATGTAGATACTGATGCAGATGTAAGATTCATAAGAAGACTAGTAAGAGATCTTAATGAAAGAGGAAGAACTGTAGATTCAGTAATAACTCAATATTTAACTGTAGTTAAGCAGATGCATGAACAATTTACAGAGAATACTAAGAAGTATGCAGATATTATTATCCCAGAAGGTGGACATAATAAAGTAGCTATAGAAGTTATTAAAGGAAATATCCACCAGATATTAGCAAGACAAGAGTAATTATTACATAGGTCAGTATAATCAAATTTCAAAAATTTGGTATTAAACACCTTTCTTTAGTCAAAGATTATACTAAGGGAGGTGTTTTTATTGTTTCAAAAAAGTAATAAAGGACAGGTAACTAAGAGAAATTATTACCTATTATCCATTATGATATTAATGTTTATAGGATTAATTATTAGGTTTATCTATGTTCAATTAATGGAGGGGCCTACACTTTCAGTATCTGCTAATGAACAATATTACTATGAAGAGGATATAAATAATATTAACTTTAAGTTGCTTGATCGAAATGACAATAATATTTTTGAAAGTACATTAAAATATTATATAGTGATAGATCCATTAACTTTTTATACATTAAATGAGGAAGCAGCTTTTATTTCAATGAAAAATGTATCCTATATACTGCGAAGTTTTAATAGAGATTATGATATTTCCTTATTACAATATGAAATTGAAAATGGAAATAAACAATATGAAATTGATAAAGAGTGTTATGAAAAGTTAAAAAATATAGAAGATGTAAGAGGGATGTATGTATACGAATATACTGAATATAAAAAGTATAATGATTGGAATATAAAGAATATACTAGCTAGTGGAGTAAAATATTCTGATAATTCAAAGCTGAAAGATGAGGGAACACTAGAAAGAGAAATATATGAATATATTAAGGATAATAAAAAAGAGCAATTAAAGCTTGAAAAGGATGTTAGTGGTAATATTATTAAAAAAGTATTTAGTGATATAAAAGGTAATAATAATGTAGCTACAACCCTAGATTATAATATTCAAAAAAAAGTAGAAGAGATTTTAAAAAGTAAAAATTATGAAGAGTACGGTCAAATTGGAGCAGTACTAATGGAAAGCACCACTGGGGATATATTATCAATGGCGCAGAAAAATGATAGTTTATCTAATGTAAATATTGGAATACCTAGTGGAAATGGTTTTTTACTTGGTTCTACCTTTAAAACTATACTATATGAAGCAGCTTTAGAAAATCAATTAATAGGAAGAGATGAAAAGTTCTATTTAAAGAAAATTTTCCCCAAAAGTATTGAAAAGCTAGGTTCATATAATATGGAGCAAGCATACATAGCATCATCTAATGATACTTTTGCTCAAATTGGATGGAAGGTTGGAATGGATAGAATATATGAATTATCTAATAGATTAGGGTTATTTAATAAGACGCTAAATCTTCAAGATGAGAAAAGTGGAACGATAGAAGGATATAAGGTAGAAAATAACTTAGATATCATTACTAATACATCTATAGGACAAACGGTGAGAACTACACCGCTAGCAGCATTATCCATTCCTAATACAGTAGTTAATGGTGGTAAATATATTAAACCTAAAATTATAAATAAAATAATAAGTGAAGAAGGAAAAATTTTAAAGAAGTATGAAAGTGAATCTATAGAGGTCTTCAGTGAAAGTACTGCTAATATAATTAAAGAAGGTATGATAGGTGTAGTAAATGATGAGCTTGGTACAGGAAGCAATGCTAAAATAGATAATATAGAAATCGGCGGCAAAACTGGTACTACTGAATATTTGAATGGAGATAAAAAGTGTTCTGATGGCTGGTTCGCAGGGTTTTTCAAATATGATAACAAGTATTATTCAATGGTTATATATTTACCACAGGTAGAAGAAAAAAGTGGTAGTAGTCAAATTGCATGTTCTGTATTTAAGGATATAGTAGAAAGTTTAACTCATAGTAATATTATGAAACTAAACTAAAGTTAGATTTTACATTGTATAATATAATATTCCTAAAATTTAAAATTTTTCTTTGAAATAAATATTACCATATAGTCACTTTTCCCCTAAAGTAAACATATTATAATAATAAGCACTATTAGGGGGAGCATAAATGTTTTGCTTGAGTTGGTTATTGAATGTAATTAGCGAATATGCCTTACTTACAGGATATGTTTCAGGAAATAACTCTTTTCCACAGCCACTTACAGAAGTAGAAGAAAAAGAATATTTACAGAGATTAAAAGATGGAGATCCTGAAGCAAAGGGTGTCTTAGTTGAGAGAAATCTAAGATTGGTAGCACACATAGTAAAAAAATATTCATTTCCTGGGAAAGAAGTGGATGATTTAATATCAATTGGAACAGTAGGATTAATTAAGGCAATAGATTCATTTGATATGGATAAGGGAACTAGGTTAGCGACTTATGCTGCAAGATGTATAGAAAATGAGATTCTTATGCTTATTAGAAACAATAAGAAAATTAGAAGTGAAGTATACTTGCAAGATCCCATAGGTCTAGACAAAGAAGGAAATGAAATATCCCTTATGGACATATTAAGTAGTGATAAAGATTCCATTTTGGAGGTAGTGGAAAATAAGATACAAGTGAAAAAATTATATTGTATACTGCAAACATGTCTTCAAGAAAGAGAGAGAAGAATAATAGAAATGAGGTACGGGTTAATAGATGGGAAACCAAAAACACAAAGAGAGATAGCTTCAATATTAGGTATTTCAAGATCCTATGTATCTAGAATAGAAAAAAGAGCATTAAAGAAACTACTTAAAGAGTTAAATTTTGGAGAAGGCTAATAATATATATTAATTAATTATTTACTATATAATTATATTTATATTATAAAAGGTATTGATATGTATTGATTCATATATCTTTATGAATCAATACATATCATATTTTTTAGAAAACTTTAACTAATGTTAAAGAATTATATAAATATAAATATATTTAATACGATTATATAAATTGATATACTAATTAAAATTATAGTAAACTTAATGTAAAGTAGATAATTATAAATATAGCAATGTAGGTGGAAATGTATTTTATTATATGTAAGGAGATAAAAAATGGAACTAAAGGAACTTTTAAAATATGTGGTTGAAAATCAAGGTTCAGATTTGCATCTGTCTGTAGGAGCACCTCCTATTCTACGAAGAAATGGAGAATTATTAAATATAATAGAAGAAGTTTTATCTGAAGAAATAGTTAAGAAATATAGTAAGGAAATCCTTGGAGAAGATTACTTTATATATAATGAAATAGGGGAGAGAGATATACTATATACTCTACCGGATGTAGGCAGGTATAGGGTTAATGTATATAAAGAAAGAAGTTTTGATACTATTGCAATTAGAGTAATACCAGTAAAAGTTCCAACTCTAGAAGATTTAAATATGCCTACAATTATAAAGGAATTTACAAATAAAAAGGATGGTTTAATTCTTATAACTGGGCCAACTGGAAGTGGTAAGAGTACTACTATGGCAGCTATGATAAATGAGATAAATTCAAATAAAAAAACTCATATTGTGACTTTGGAGGATCCTATAGAGTATTTACATAATCATAAGAAGTCTCTAATTAATCAACGGGAAATAGGAAGGGATACGGAAAGCTATGATAGTGGGCTAAGAGCCATACTTAGAGAAGATCCAGATGTAATTTTAGTTGGAGAAATAAGAGATTTAGAAACTATGTCAGCAGTACTTCTGGCAGCAGAAACAGGACATCTAGTAATTTCTACATTACACACCATAAGTGCCTACAAAACAATTGATAGGATCATAAATTATTTTCCGTCAGAACAGCAATTAAGGATAAGAAATCAGCTTTCTACGGTGTTAAAAGGTATAGTATGTCAAAGATTATTTAAGAAGGTGGATGGTAGTGGAAGAGTTGCAGCTCTTGAGGTAATGGTTAATACCCCAGCAGTTCAAAATTTAATTAGAGAAGGGAAAATACATCAAATACCATCAACTATGGAAACTTCGTCAAAATATGGTATGCAGACTATGGAAATGGCTATAAGTAAAATTATAAGATATATTGATAAAGAAGAACTGTAAACAGAGTTCTTTGCTTCTTAGAAAACCTATAATATCAATGGTATAGGGAATTTAACTATTGTGTTTTTTTTAATTAAGTTTTATACTATAGATAGAATATAAATGATTAAATGGCGTATTTATAATATATTGAGATAATTTCGTTATTTACCTGTATATGGTAGTAAGGTATTATAGAGACTAGGCATTATATAAATATATTCTAAAAATATTCTGCTATTTTGAAGGAATTTCATTTTTCATGTTGAATATACCTTTGTACACTGTAAACTTCTTAGGGAGTAGAATGTGGGAGGAATATGTTATATGAATAATTACATTGTTGGAATAGATATAAGTTCTTCAAAGGTATGTGGAGTAGTTGGGAGATTAGACCAAGAAAACAAAATACAAGTTATGGGAATTACTACTTCAGATTATGAGGGAGTTAAGGATAATGTAATGTTGGATGAAGAGGATATTTCTTATATTTTACGCAATGTAGTAGAGCGTTTAAAGGAAATTGTAAATTCACCATTAGAAGAAGCATACTTATCTGTACCAATTTCTTTATGTGAAATCGTAAAGACTAAAGGTGTTTTGTCTTTCCCAGAAATGAAAGAGATTAGCAAAGAAGATATATTAAATGTGGGAGAAGTTGCAAAGTTTTGTGTTGGCAAGGAGCAAGAAATTGTCCAAGTTGATATTGAAGAATACATAGTTGATTCTATGAAGAATATTACTAATCCATTAGGAATGAAAGGGAAGGTACTAGAATCAGAAGGCAACGCATTTATACTAGGTAAAAAATATGTTGATGGATATAAAAAATGTTTAAAAGAAACTGGAATCGAGATAAAGGGATGGGTAGTTAATGCTATAGGTATAAGCAAGGATATAATTGAAGATCTTGAACTTGCCAAAGGTGTAGCAATTATCGATATTGGAAGTTCTAATATGGAAGTTACAGTTTTTAAGAATAATAGATTCTTAGATTACTTTTCAGTACCCCTAGGTGGTAATAATATTACAAATGATATTTCTATTTGCCTAAAGTTATCATTACAAGATAGTGAGAGATTAAAATTTAAATGTAATACTTTATTGAACGATAATTCAACTGAAAGTCATAAAATAAAGATTAATACTAGTGGAAATAGTATAGTGGAAATTAATTATGAAATGTTAGTAGATATAATAGGTGAAAGAGTTAAAGAACTACTTGAAATAATAAATAAGCGCATTGAAAAAGAGCAATTAAGTGATCAAATTGGCAGTTTCGTAATTGTTGGAGGTGGAATATCTTTATTTAGAGATATTACGACTATAGCTTCAGAAATATTAGGAAAGCCAGTTAGAATAGGTGTTCCAAATTATGTTGGAGCAGCAAACCCAATATATTCAACAGCTACAGGAATCATAAGAGATGTTTTAAGTAAAGAAGAAATATTTAATAAAGAAAAAAGTTCCTGTGAAAGTTGTAATGAAAAGTTGAGTAGTAGCAATAATAGAAGTAAAGAAAATAAGTTTATAGCAAGACTAAAAGGAATTCTAAAGAGTTTTTCTAATGAGGAGGTAATAAAGTGATTGATTTCGATGTTCAAAATGATGATTTATGTAAAATTAAAGTTGTAGGTTGTGGTGGCGGTGGAAACAACGCTGTAAATAGAATGATTGAAGAAGGACTTAAAAATGTTGAATTCATAGGTATTAATACAGATAAACAAGCATTAGTTTTATCTAAGGCTGAGTTTAAAATCCAATTAGGAGACAAGCTTACTAGAGGCTTAGGTGCAGGTGCAAATCCCGAAATAGGAAGAAAAGCAGCAGAAGAAAGTAAGGAAGAAATAATTGAAGCGTTAAAAGGTGCAGATATGGTATTTGTTACTTGTGGAATGGGTGGAGGAACTGGTACAGGAGCTGCACCAGTAGTAGCAGAAATAGCTAAATCTATGGGGATTTTAACTGTAGGTGTTGTAACTAAACCGTTCCCTTTTGAAGGAAGAAAAAGAATGATTCATGCAGAAGCTGGAATTAAGGCTTTAAAGGAATCAGTTGATACATTAGTAACAATTCCAAATGAAAGATTATTATCTCTTGTGGATAAAAAAACTACTCTTGTAGAATCTTTTAGAAAAGCAGATGATGTTTTAAAACAAGGTGTACAAGGTATTTCTGACTTAATAACTATACCAGGATTAATTAACTTGGACTTTGCAGATATAAGCACTATTATGGTTAATAAAGGACTTGCTCATATGGGAGTAGGTGTTGGAACTGGCGATAATAGAGCGCAAGATGCTGCAAGAGAAGCAATAGCAAGCCCACTTTTAGAAACTTCAATTATAGGGGCAACTGGAGTACTTTTAAATGTTACTGGGGGATCTGATTTGTCTTTGTTAGAAATTAATGAAGCTGCACAAATAGTACAGGAAGAAGCTGATCCAGATGCAAATATTATATTTGGTGCTGTAATTGATGAGAGCTTAAATGATGAGATAAGAATAACAGTTATTGCTACTGGATTTGATTGTGAAAAAGCTAAAATGGAAAGTGGAGTAAGCTTTGACTCTATTAAAAGTCAGAGTCCTAAATCAGAGGTAGCAGCAACTCAATCAAGTGAAGCTACTACAACTTCTAAAGAGGAAAGTGAAGATTTTACAGTTCCTACATGGCTAAGAAAAAGCATGAGATAATATAAGATTATTATATATTTTATTAAGAGACTATTGCAAAATGATTTTTAATCATTTTGCAATAGTCTCTTCTTATTTAAATTTTAAAAATTCCATGTAAAGGCTGATTTAGAATGAAAGGTATTCTATTTCAGCCCTTTATTATTTCAGGGACTTTTGTTTAAATTACACAGTTTATTTTTTAACAGATACTTAATTTAAAAAAAAAATCGTAAAATGACATAATTTTCTAGTAATAATATGAAATTTTACCATACGATTTTACAAATTTTACCGTAGGTAACCTATATAATAATCTTTAAGGGGGTAAATAAAATGGTAGTGTACTTAGATATGCTTTTGTTAGAAAATTTTTTAGTGAATTTATTTTTATTAACAATAACTATGCAAACTATAAAAAAGAAGGTTTTAATGAGTAGGTTAATGCTAAGTTCAGCTATTGGTGCTTCATATGTTTTTGCTATACTTATTCCTAAGCTACAGTTTTTTACATCTACGCCCTTTAAAATAGTAGTAGCTCTACTGATGATGATGATATCTATTAAAGATAAAAGTATGGGTGAAGTATTAAAAGCTACGGGAATATTTATATTGTATTCTGTGCTTCTTGCAGGAATGTCTTTTTATATAGCCATAAAGGATAATCCATCTTTATCATCAAGTGCTATGATATATAATTTTTCCTATAAAAATCTTATATTGTCTTTAATGATTATTTATATGTTAATTTATAAGTTGACTGTATATGTAAAAGATAGACGCTCATTAATTAATTATGTATATACTACTGAAATATGTATCGATAATGTGAAGACTATAATAAAAGCCTTTTTAGATACAGGTAATGAACTTAGAGAGCCGGCAACAAATTTGCCTGTAATAATTGTAGAAAGGAAGTTTTTCAAAGATTTAAATTTAAAGAACCATAGCATATATAACATTCCTTATTCTGTGGTAAGTGGATGTAATGGAAAACTTATTGGAATTAGACCAGATAGTGTGAAGATAAACATTAACGGAAATATAAAAGAGGAAAGTTTGATATTGGCATTTTGTGATAATAAGCTTAGTAAACATAGTGATTATAATGGACTTTTACCAAGGGGGATTATAGAATAGGAGGAATTTTTATGAATAAAATATCAAAAAAATTTTTAGAAGTGAGAAATGGGTTGCAAAGCATACTAAGTAGATTTTTAAGTAAGTTTAAAGGTTTTGCAAAATCAATTTACTACATAGGGGGAAATGATGCATTACCACCACCATTGACTAAAGAAGAAGAGGAAGTATTGGTAGAAAACCTAGAAATGGGAGATGAAAGCATAAGATCCATATTAATTGAACGTAACTTAAGATTGGTAGTTTATATAGCAAGAAAATTTGAAAATACAGGAGTAAATGTAGAGGATTTAATATCAGTAGGTACTATAGGACTTATAAAAGCCGTAAACACTTTTGCACCAGAAAAGAAGATTAAATTAGCAACCTATTCTTCTAGATGTATAGAAAATGAAATACTTATGTATCTAAGAAGAAATAATAAGATAAAAACAGAAATATCTTTTTATGAGCCATTAAATATTGATTGGGATGGAAATGAACTGTTATTATCAGATATATTAGGAACTGATAGTAATGTAGTATATAACTATATAGAAGAAGAAGTAGATAAACAACTTCTTGGAATTGCTATGGATAAATTAAATAGTAGGGAAAAAGAAATAATAGAGTTGAGATTTGGACTAAATGGAATTACAGAAAAAACCCAGAAGGAAGTTGCGGATATGCTTGGTATATCTCAATCCTACATTTCTAGATTGGAAAAAAGAATAATTAAGAGACTTAAAAAAGAAATTAATAAAATGTTATAAGGTTGTCTTTAGTATAAAAAAGCTACATCAGGAAATAATTTTAATGTAATTATTCTGAAGGGAATGAGACCTTATGATGATTAATAAAGTAGAAATTTGTGGAGTGAATACTTCGAAACTACCTGTATTAAAAGAGAAGGAAATGAGGGAACTACTAATCAAGATAAAGCAAGGTGATAAGGGCTGTAGAGAGGATTTTATAAAAGGAAATCTAAGGTTAGTATTAAGTGTAATTCAAAGATTTAATAACAGAGGGGAAAATGTAGATGACTTATTTCAAGTAGGTTGTATAGGTCTAATGAAGGCTATTGACAATTTTGATTTAAGTCAGAATGTTAGATTTTCCACTTATGCAGTACCGATGATAATTGGAGAAATTAGAAGATACCTTCGGGATAATAACTCTATTAGAGTAAGTAGATCTTTAAGAGATATTGCTTATAAGGCATTACAAGTGAGAGATAAGCTTGTTAACAAAGATAATAAAGAGCCAACTATCTCTCAAATTGCAAAAGAACTAGAAATGCCTAAAGAGGAGATAGTATTTGCACTAGATGCAATTCAAGACCCCATTTCATTATTTGAACCTATTTACCATGATGGTGGAGATGCCATATTTGTTATGGATCAAATTAGTGATAGTAAGAATTTAGATGATGGATGGCTTGAAAATATATCAATAAAAGAAGGTATGAAAAAGCTTACAGATAGGGAAAAACTAATCTTAAACTTAAGATTTTTTCAAGGAAGAACCCAAATGGAGGTTGCTGATGAAATTGGAATATCTCAAGCTCAGGTTTCGAGATTGGAAAAGACAGCACTTAAACATATGAGGAAACATGTGTAATATGCTTATTTACAGGTAGGTAGCTTATTTTAGAATTAAAACTAGTTGCAATAGTTTATGTAATGAAATCATATTGTATTAAAATTCATTGCAATGAGGTTAAAATTAAAAAATTATAACTCTACAAAAAGGAGCCTAGGCTCCTTTTTGCTTTATAGATTATTATAGATTTAGAATATGTGGATAATTTGATATGAGCCTTTGTATGAAAATAAACATTTATATCTTATACAATATATTGAATAGGTAAGCTTAAAATTATGAAAATTTCAAATTGAGTAAAATTTGATTAAAAGATAGCTGTTCTGTTAAAATATTTTTAGGGGAGATATTATTTAACTTATGTATTAAATTTTTTTGAATTTATCATGCTGATGGATAAAAATAGTATGTTTGTAATTTATTAACGAAATAGATTATTATAGGATAAGTTATTTGAGCAGATTTTAGTAATTCTGAAATATTGGATGAAGTTAAGTATATATTTGAAATTGAGGTGATGGAATAGTGGAAGGCGAAAGGATAAAGGAAATAATGATCCAGAGAAAAAATATGAAGTATAGATTAGTTTTTCAAGGAATTATTGTAGGTTTAGTAACAGGAGTAGTAATAGTACTTAATAGGATACTAATAAATAAATTCTCGCTACTTTTTAATAATTTTTATTCATGGGGAAATAAGGATTTATTAAAAGCGATTTTAGTTATTGGAATTTTAGCAACTATTGGAATAATAGTAGGAATCATGGTTAAACATGAAGGCATGATTTCAGGTAGCGGTATTCCTCAAGTAAAAGGACGAGTTATAAATAAATTAAAAATGAATTGGTCTAGAATATTAATATACAAGTTTATTGGAGGATTTTTAGCTTTGTCAGCTGGGCTTTCTGTTGGTAGAGAAGGTCCTTCAGTTCAAATTGGAGCTTCAATAGGTGAAGGAGTTGGAGAAAAAAGTTATAAAAATATGCCAGTTAAAAAGGAATTTTTAATAACAGCTGGAGCGTCGGCAGGTTTGTCTGCTGCATTTAATTCACCTTTATCTGGAATAATCTTTGCATTAGAAGAAATTCATAGAAATTTTTCTCCATTAGTATTATTGACGGTTATGCCGGCGGCTATAACTGCAGATTTTGTGACAAAAAGATTTTTAGGCATTGAGCCAGCTTTAACTGTGGGTGCAATGGATGCATTACCATTAAATTATTATTGGATTTTAATTATATTAGGTATTTTAACAGGAATAATGGGAGTTATATTTTCAAAGGGAATATATTTATTTCAAGATTTATATTCTAAATTTAAAAATATACCTGAAGAAGTAAAAATAATGATCCCCTTTGTACTAACAGTAATTATTGGATTGACAGTACCTATGTTATTAGGTGGAGGTCATGAGCTGATATTACATTTATCTTTAGAAGAAAAATCAATCTTATTTTTAATAATAATATACATAATTAAATTTTTATTACTTTTAATTTGTTTTGGATCTGGGGTACCAGGTGGGATATTCTTACCAATGTTATTATTAGGAGCAATTATAGGAGCTATAGTTGGAAGTTTTTCAATAGATGTTTTTGGAATAAATAGCTCATATATTATTAACTTTATAGCTTTAGGTATGGCAGGATATTTTGCATCTGTAGTCAAAGCTCCTATAACGGGAATTGTTCTTATAATGGAAATGACAGGTTCTTTTAATCATTTGTTGTCTTTATCAATAGTAGTTATAATTTCATACATTACTTCAGAGTTGTTAAAAAATGAACCAATTTATGAGGTGCTATTAGAAAGATTGCTAAAAAGGGTTGGATTAACTAAAGAGGAAAGTGACAGTAAAAAGACCATATTAGAATTTTGCATTGAAATGGGAAGTATAGGTGAAGGGAAATTTATAAGTGAGGTTGATTGGCCGAAGGGCTGTCTTCTTGTCTCTATAAAAAGAGGAGAAAAAGAAATAATACCAACAGGTAATGTAAAATTAATAGGTGGAGATTATATAGTTGTTTTAGTAAATGTAGATAGACGATGTTTTATAATAGAAGAAATAAATAAACTTACTTTAGTATAAAAAATAGAGCCTAGGCTCTTTTTTTATGTTCTATATTATTTTAAAGAGAATATAGATTAAATGATATAAAATTTAAGGAGGGAGTTTTTTTATGGAAACTTCAATGTTTGCAATAAATAGTTTAAAAACTATGGAGATAATAGATATTAACACAGGTACTAAACTTGGCTATATAAAAGATTTTAAAGTTAATTGTGAAGAATATAAATTAGAAGCAATAATACTTCCAACACAAAAATCAGGATGGTTTTCAAAAAATGAAGATATAGAATTGCCTTGGGAGAGAATTAAAAAAATTGGAGTAGATGTTATTTTAGTAGATGGAGAGGGTATTGTTGAAAATAATTAGGAGAAAATAATTAATTATATACAAATAGTGAATACTTTGTGTATAATCGTAGTATAAACAGAAAAAACTTAGAGGATGTGATTATAGTGAAGTGTCCTTATTGCAATGGAGAAGAAAGTAAGGTTGTAGATTCTAGAGCAACAGAAGATGATGGTGCAATTAGACGTAGAAGAGAATGTCTTAATTGCAATAAAAGATATACTACCTATGAAAAAATAGAGGATATACAAATATTTGTTATAAAAAGAAATTTAACTAGAGAGTTATTTAATAGGGATAAAATCATAAGTGGTGTTATCAGAGCCTGTGAGAAAAGACCTGTATCGAGATTAGAGATAGAAAACTTAGTAAATTCTATTGAAAAAAGACTTAATAATACCATGACTAGTGAAATAAGATCTGAGGAAATAGGAGAATTAATATTGGAGAAATTAAGGTATATGGATGAAGTTGCTTATATAAGATTTGCATCTGTATATAGAAAGTTTGATGATATTAATAGCTTTATAGAAGAGATAAAGGGTTTAAGTGGTGATAAGTAATATGAGATCTTATAACATAGAAAATAATGAATTTCTAACCTATGATTTAGATGATATAACCATTGGATTTTCTACAGCAAAAAATAATTTAAACTTTAATAAAGCATTTAATGAAGGAAAGTCTAGTTTAAATAATTTAAAAAAGTGGTTTAAAGTAAATGAGGTTGTATATTTAAATCAAGTTCATGGAACTAAAGTATTTTCTTATGAAGAAAATATGGATATAGTAAACTATGATGGAGATGGTATTGTAACAAAAGAAAAACAGGTTGCTATTGGAGTATTTACAGCGGATTGTGTACCAATAATTTTAGTAGATACTAAAAATAAAGTAATAGCAGCTCTTCATAGTGGTTGGAAAGGAACTTTGAATAATATAGTTTCTAAAGGAATTAAAGTTATGAAAGAAAATTATGGGTGTAATCATAGCTATATTAAAGCTTTTATAGGACCTCATAATAAAAGCTGTTGCTATGAAGTAAGCCAGGAGCTTATAGATAATTTCAAGGATTGTGATTTATTTAAAAATCAACAGATTAATTATGGTAGAAATTTAGATTTACAAAAGTGTGTAGAGATACAGTTAATGAATGAAGGTATCAAAAATAATGATATAGTATGTTTAAATTTATGTACATACTGTAGCAAGGATAAAAAGTTATATTCATATAGAAAAGAAGAAGAATCTCATGGTAGGTTATTTTCCTTTGTATTTATCCATGAGTTTAAGGAGTGATATTTATGGAAAAAACAATATTAGTAGTTGATGATGAGGCACATATTCAGGAACTAATTAAATTTAATTTAACTAAGAATGGGTTTAAGGTTATAACTGCTGATAATGGAATTGATGCATTAAAAATAGCTGAAGATGAAAAACCAGATCTAATATTTTTAGACCTCATGTTACCGGGGATGGATGGGTTAGAAGTATGTAAGTCTATTAGAAAAAAATCATCTATAGAGTCTACACCAATAATTATGATTACAGCAAAAGGTGAGGAGTTAGACAAGATTTTGGGCTTAGAGTTAGGAGCAGATGATTATATAACAAAACCTTTTTCGGTGAGGGAACTAGTAGCTAGAGCTAAAGCTATATTAAGAAGAACGAGTTTTAAACAAGAAGACAATAGCTTTAAGTTTGGAGATATAAATATAGATTATCAAAAACATGAAGTATATAAAGGAAAAGAAAAAATAGAGCTTACATTAAAAGAGTTTGAACTTTTAGAAATACTGATAAAAAACAAAGGAAAAGTTATGACAAGAGATTTTCTTTTAGATAAGATATGGGGCTACGAATATGTAGGAGAAACTAGAACTGTAGATGTCCATGTGAGACATTTAAGACAGAAAATAGAAGATAATGACAAAAATCCAATTTATATTCAAACTATTAGAGGTATAGGATATAAATTTAATTCTGGGGACAGTTATGAAAGATAATTCACGAAGAACTATGAAAAAAAGACTAATGCTAAGTGTTTTTGCAGCATTAGTTTTTGTATTAGGATTTCTAACTACAGTATTTTATACAATAGTTACCTATGAAAGTGAAGAGAGTGCTAAAGAACAATTAAATGTTTATGCTTATTTAGTAAGTGAACAGTTACACAACATTGACCAGGCGAGTTTTTCTAATGTAGTAGATAAAATGAAAAATTTGAATATTAGAATTACTATTATAAATAGCAATGGCACTGCCCAATTTGATTCTTTAGGAGATGTGGAAAAATTAATAAATTATAATAATAAAGATGAAGTTATCATGGCTAAATCTAAAGGGGAAGGTACTGTTACTAGATATAGTGATAGGGAAGAAACGTATGTTATTTACTATGCTGTAGCTATAGAAGATGGTATAGTGGTTAGAGTTTCAACCCCTGTAAAAGCAACACATAAATTAAATGATACATATATAGTATGGTATGGTAGTGCTATAATTATAATGATTTTTATATCTCTTTGGATTGCCAATAAGTTATCCTATATAATTGTTAAACCAATTAGAGATTTAGATGTTATTACTTCTATGATCACTAATGGAAATTTAAGTAGAAGAATTAAAATTACCACCAATGATGAGCTTGGTAAGTTAGCTTTGAACTTTAATCATATGGCTGATAGACTTGAAAGTAGCTTACATGAGATAAGTGAAAAGCAAAATAGACTTTCAGCAATTCTTCAAAGTATGGAAAGTGGCGTAATTGCTATAGATAATAGTCACAATATAATAATGATAAACAACTATGCAAAGAAAATTTTTAATATTAAAGAAGATGTAGTAGGCAATCCAGTTGAAAATATATGTAAAGAAGTGAATTTAAAATTTATATTTTCTATGAGAGATAGAGATATTAAAGAGTTTAAGTTAAGTGCTCCTACTATAAAATTTCTTAGGGTTAGAACCGCAGATATTATAGTTCATAATCATCAGCATATTGGAGCAGTAGCAGTAATACAAGATATTTCTGACTTGAAAAAGCTAGAAAATATGAGAACTGAATTTGTGGCTAATGTATCCCATGAACTTAAAACTCCGCTTACATCTATAAGAGGTTTTGCTGAGACTTTAAAAGAGGTTGATGATGATGAGACTAAGAAAAAATTTTTAACTATAATAAATGAAGAAGCAGAAAGACTTACAACACTTATATCAGATATATTATTGTTATCACAAATTGAGCATAAACAAGAATTTAAGAAAGAAGTATTTAATGTAAATAAAGCTATAGAGGATGTTTTTTATTTAATGAAGAATACTGGTGAACAAAAGCAGGTGCATGTAAGTATAGTTGGAGATGAGATACCTAATATTCTAGGAGATAAGGATAAATTTAAACAAATGCTTATAAATCTAGTAGATAATGCAATAAAATATAGTGAAGCCTTTGATACAGTAGTAATAACAAAGATAATTTATGATACCTACTTTAAAGTTATTGTAGAAGATAGTGGTATGGGAATTGCAAAAGAATATATACCAAGACTTTTCGAAAGATTTTATAGGGTAGATAAAGCTAGATCTAGGGCAAAGGGTGGAACAGGATTAGGTCTTGCTATAGTTAAACATATAATTATTGGTTTTAATGGTAGTATAGATGTAGAAAGTACTTTAGGCGTTGGTACAAAATTTATTATTACAATTCCATATCATATAGAAAAATAGAATAATTAAGATAAGATATTCATAAAAGACTAGAGAGAAAATAAAATGTACCCTTTGTCAAGGACAGTTTTAAAAAAGACTAGGCGGTACTAAGAAGATGATTTCTGTATTTTACAGGAGTCATCTTTTTTAAATTCCATTGACCTCTATAATTATTGTAGTAATCCATATATTCATCAATTTCTTCCAAGAGTTCAGCAAATGTATTACAATTTTTAATATTTGTTTCGTCCTTAAGATGTCCAAAGAATGACTCCTGCGGAGCATTATCCCAGCAGTTACCTCGTCTAGACATAGATTGTCCTATATTATACTTTTTAAGCAATTTCTGAAATATGGGACTAGTGTAATGTGCTCCTTGATCTGAATGAATAAATGAATCTGAAGATATTAAATAGTTATTTGATGAAACCAATTTTTCAATAGTTTCAGTCACAATATCTATTTTTAGACTTTTAGATATATTATAGGTTAATAATTCATTGGTTGAACCATCTAAAACGGTTGACAAATAAGTCCTTTGACCATTTTTATAAAATAGATATGTTATATCAGTAAGTAATACCTTTCCAGGGACTTCTTGCTTAAATTCTCTATTTAGTAAGTTTGGTAGGACTGAATGTTCTTTGGTGGCTTTCATCATTCTTCTATATGGGTTAGCTTTTCTATGTGGGCATATGATATCATATTTATCCATGATTCTTCTAATACGCTTTAGATTATATTGCATATTAAACTGATTTTCTAAAGTCATTTTAATTTGTTTAGCACCCTTTTCACGATTCTTAAATTTAAATGCTAATAATACATTGTTATAACTCTCCAAATCACGCTCTTCGCGTGCTATACGATTAGTATGCGCTTTCATAGAAAAGTAATTATAATATCCAGAACGAGAAACATTTGATATTTTACATAAATAACTAACCATATTTTTAAGTTTATATTTATCAATAACTGACTTTATGATGAGATATTTTTCTTGCGTCAGCAACTTTATTTTTGGGTTTTCACACCCCTTTCTAACATCTCTAACTTTTTTAAAAGTTCATTTTCTGCTTCTAATAATTTAATTTTAGCCTGTAATTTTTCATATTTTTCTTCAATGGATAAATTACATTCACTAGTCCTTCCACTATTGAATTTCCTTGTATCTTGCAGCTGTGCAATTCCATTCTTTCGAAAAGCCGCACGCCATCTTTTACCTGATGATCGAATACGACTTTCTCCAATAATTTCTATATCAAAGCCATATTCTTCGAATATTTGTCTTGGAAACTTTCCGCGTTCATTTTCACTAATAAATATTCTTTTAAACTCATCCGAGTATGTAATTCCTTTGATACTAACCTTTTTAACATATTTATTTTTAGATAAAATCTCTATTTGACATTCAGTAAATAATTTTTGCTCATTATATTTCTCCTAATGTAAACTCCTCTTTATTTCATTATACATAAAAGTACCCTACGGGATAGACTTTTTTAGTGTCTATCCTATAGGGTACATTTTAAAATTCTCTAGTCTTTTTCTTATGAAGTTAAGAGCTTTGTTTATGTTAAGTATTATTAACCTAAGTAAAGTTTTTTTAATATATGGATAATAATAGCTTAACTAAGAAAGGATATAATCAATATTGTAAGATAAATAAAAAAACAAATTGGAGGGGAATTTAAATGAAAAAGAAGTCAATAAAATTATTAATAGCAGGAATAGTTGCAACAATGACCATGGGATTATTAGTAGGTTGTGGCGGAAAGGATACTTCCAATTCAAATAATAGCGGTAATAATACTAGTGATAATAAAGCAAAAGCAATAACTATTAAAATATCAGGTTCAACTTCTGTAGGGCCATTAATGGAAAAGGAAGCAGAGAGTTACAAAGATGAAAATCCAAATGTTACTGTAGAGGTTCAACAAATAGGATCTTCAGCAGGAATAAAAAATGCTGTAGAAGGTATTAGTGAAATAGGTATGGCTTCACGTGAGTTAAAAGATGAAGAAAAATCAGAACTTGCTGAAACAGTAATTGCTTATGATGGAATAGCCTTAGTAGTCCATCCATCAAATAAAGCAGAAAACTTAACTATGAAACAAATTAAGGACATATATACAGGAGCTATAACTAACTGGAAGGAAGTTGGAGGAGTTGATGCCCCAATAGTGGTAGTTTCAAGGGAAGATGGTTCAGGAACTAGAGATGCGTTCCAAGAAATTGTAGGATATACTTCAGAAGAATTGGAGAAAAATGCAACTATAGCAGAAGGTAATGGAAGTGTTAAAACTACAGTTTCAACAAATAAAAATGCAATAGGATATATTTCTTTTGAACAATTAGATGATTCAATTAAGGATTTAAAAATAGAGGGAAGTGAAGCAACACCTGAAAAAGTATTAAGCAAAGAGTATAAATTATCAAGACCTTTCTTAGTAGTATATAAAGAAGATAAATTAACAAAGGATGGAAAACAATTTATTGACTACATTTTAAGTGAAAAAGGTCAAGGTATTGTTGAAGAAGCTGGTGGAATAAAAGTAAAATAGATAATTTATGCGCCACAATGGGTATAGACCTTTGAGAGAAAAATTATCTTAAAGGTCTATTGAATTAAAATTGGAGGTCAAATATATGTCAGTGAAATCAGTTAAGACGGAAAAACCCCACAAACTTAAGGGGATAAAATATATAATTGATGATATATCAGAGAATGTTTTTAAAGTATGTGCTTTAATAGCGGTAATAAGTTTAATTTTAATAATAGGTTTTGTATTTTATAAGGGTTTGACACCGTTTATATCTAAAGGATATTCCTTTGGAGAATTTTTACTAGGAACAGAGTGGATACCTAGTTCAGAAAAGTATGGAATTCTTCCTATGATAATTGCTTCTATATATGGAACCCTAGGCTCTCTTGTTATAGGGGTACCCATAGGAATATTAACAGCTATTTTTATTGTTGAAATAGCACCTAAATCAGTAGCAAAGATAATGTCTCAGGGAGTGGAATTATTAGCAGGAATTCCTTCTGTATTATTTGGAGTCTTTGCACTTGGAATAATAGTACCAGCTATTCAAAGTAAATTATCCCTTCCTAAAGGACAAAGTTTACTTGCAATTATAATAGTTCTTTCAGTAATGATGCTACCAACTATTATTTCAGTGGCAGAAACAGCTATAAGATCAGTACCAAAGCAATATAAAGAGGCATCTTTAGCTTTAGGTGCATCTAAAATTGAAACTATATTTAAAGTAATTTTACCAGCAGCTAAGTCTGGAGTTTTAACAGCTATAGTACTAGGGATGGGAAGAGCAATAGGAGAAACCATGGCAGTTATCTTAGTTGCTGGGAATAGCCCCATAATACCAAATAATATAACAGATAGTGTAAGACCTCTCACTACTAATATAGCATTGGAAATGGGATATGCCTTTGGAACACATCAAGAAATGCTTTTTGCAACAGGAGTAGTTTTGTTTTCTTTCATTCTATTGTTAAATTTTGTAATAGCTAAAATATCAGAAAAGGCAGGTAATTAATATGAGAAAAATAAAAGACAATATATTAAAAACTATTTTATGGTTATCTGCAGCTATTACAGCTCTAATTATTGCTATTATAGTAGGATATATATTTAAAAAAGGTTTTGGACTTGTAGATTTTAACTTTATTTTTGGAGATTATTCTCCCACAAATGGTGGTGGTATATTTCCGATGATTGTTACTACATTGTTAACGGTAATATTATCTTTATTAATATCAATTCCAATAGGGATTTGTGGAGCTATATATTTACAAGAGTATGCAAAGCAAGGAAGAGGAGTTAAATTAATTAGGTTTGCAACAGAAAGTCTTGCAGGTATACCATCTATAATATATGGACTATTTGGAACAGTATTCTTTGTATCTACTCTTAAATTGCAATTTTCAATTGTATCAGGTTCTTTAACATTAGCTATTATTGTATTACCTGTAATTATAAGAACCACAGAAGAAGCTTTAAAGACAGTTCCTCAAAGTTATAAAGAAGGTGCAGTAGCTTTAGGTTCAACTAAGTTTGAAGTTTTATACAAAATAGTAGTTCCTAGTTCAATGCCAGGAATTTTATCAGGAGTAATATTATCTATTGGAAGAATTATAGGCGAATCAGCAGCAATTCTTTTAACCGCTGGTACAGTAGCTGCAATGCCACAAAACCTTATGTCTAGTGGTAGGACTCTTACTGTACATGCTTATCTAGTTACTAAGGAAGCTGGAAATATAGAGCTAGCATCTGCAATTGGAGTTATACTAATATTTATAATTTTAGCTTTAAGCTTGATAGCTAAGGGAATCACCAAAACAATAAATAAAGAAAAATTTTAATCATTAGAATGTAACTAGGAGGAAATATAATGTCAATAATATCTGTAAAAGATCTTAATTTACACTATGGAACAAATCATGCTCTTAAAAATATAAATATAGAAATAGATAAGAATAGTGTTACAGCTTTAATAGGTCCATCGGGGTGTGGAAAGTCTACTTTTCTTAGAACTTTAAATAGAATGAATGATTTAATTGATGATGTAAAAATAGAAGGGCAAGTTTTTTTTGAAGATAACAATATCTACAAAGAGCTAAATGAAATAGAATTAAGAAAAAGAATAGGAATGGTATTTCAAAAACCAAATCCATTTCCAATGTCTATCTATGATAATATTGCCTATGGACCTAGAATTCATGGAATAAAGGATAAAAAGAAGTTAGATGAAATTGTAGAGAAATCTCTTCAAGGAGCAGCTCTTTGGAAAGAGGTAAAGGATAGGCTTAAAAAAAGTGCTATAGGATTATCGGGAGGTCAACAACAAAGACTTTGTATTGCCAGGACCATAGCTGTTGAACCTGAGGTCATACTAATGGATGAACCTACTTCTGCATTGGATCCAATATCAACTTCTAAGATAGAGGAACTTATGGACGTGCTTAAAGAAAAATACACTATAGTCATAGTAACTCATAATATGCAACAAGCAGGACGTATATCAGATAAAACAGCATTCTTCTTAAATGGAGAAATTGTGGAGTATGGAAAGACAGAAGAGATGTTTCATATGCCAAAGGATAAGAGAACAGAAGATTATATCACAGGAAGATTTGGTTAATAATAGAATGAAATTAGGTAGTTATCAATAATTAAAATTTATAAAGTGTAGGTGAAGAAGATGACAAGAAATAGTTTTGATCTTAAATTACAACAACTTCATGAAGATTTAATGGCCATGGGTGAGGCTGTAGCCAAACAAATAGAAGATAGCATTGATTCATTAAAAAAACAGGATGAAATCTTAGCAGAAAAAGTAATTCAAAAGGATGATGTAATAGATGACTTTGAAGAAGATATAGAGGATAAGTGCATAAAACTAATGGCTACAGAGCAGCCCTTAGCCAGTGATTTAAGAAGGATATTTATCACTACAAAGATCATAACTGATTTAGAGAGAATGGGAGACCATGCTGTAGACATAGCTAAGATTTCAAAAAAACTTATAGGAGAAACTTATATTAAGGAACTTATAGATATACCTAATATGGCTAAAATTGTAGAAAAAATGATTAAAGACTCTTTGGAGGTATATATAACTACAGATATAAATAGAGCTCATGAAGTAAGTAAAATGGATGATCAGGTAGATAGATTATTTAAGAGTATATTTGATGAATTACTTGTAATAATGAGAAATGATCAAACTACTATAAATCAAGCTAGTCAATTTTTATTTATATGCAAGTTTTTGGAACGCATGGCAGACCATGCTACCAATATTTGTGAATGGACTATATATTTAGAGAGCGGAGAAAAACTAAAATTAAATTAATTTAAATCCACCTTCAAATTACAAGTTGGCTATGTGTAGTCAGCTTTTTTATTTTACTTAGAAATTAAATTATATTTTTGTTGAAAAATAGAAAGCTTTGAGGTAATCTTAATGAGGTGCATTGACTAGGGAATATAATTAAGATAATATAACATAATAGTGGTATAATCATGCTATAGGAATGAAGGAGATACAAATATGAAAAATGAAATAAGTAAGGTTATTCCAAATTCTATTGCAGAAGAAGTAGATATCGAGGTTGGAGATAGACTTTTAAGGATAAATGAAAATGATGTTAAAGATATAATAGATTATAAATTTCTTATTACTGATGAAGTACTTCTTTTAGAAGTGGAGAAGAAAGATGGAGAGATTTGGGAAATTGAAATTGAGAAGGATTATGATGAAGATTTAGGGATAGTATTTAGAGAAGGAATTATTGATAAACCTATGACATGTCATAATGATTGTATTTTTTGCTTTATAGATCAATTACCGAAAGGAATGAGAGAAACTTTATATTTTAAGGATGATGATTCTAGACTATCCTTTTTACAAGGAAATTTTTTAACTTTAACTAATATGAAAGAAGAGGATATAGAAAGAATAATAAAATACAAGATAAGTCCTATAAATGTATCTGTACATACTACAAATCCAGAACTTAGAGTTAGAATGCTCAACAATAGATTTGCGGGTAAAATATATGATATACTTAAGAGGTTATCAGCAGCAGGAATAAAGATGAACACTCAAATTGTTTGCTGCCCAGGAATTAATGATGGAGAAGAATTAGTTAACTCTATAGAAGATTTATATAGACTTTATCCTAATGTTAATAGTGTAGCAGTAGTACCCTTAGGGATAACTAAGCATAGAGAAGGATTAAAAAAGCTAAATTTATTTACACAAGAAACTTCTTTAAAACAAATCAATTTAGTTAAAGAGCTACAAAAAAAGTATTATGAAGAAAGTGGAACACCCTTTGTTAGATTGTCAGACGAATTTTATATAGTATCAGGTGAGCAATTACCAGACTCTGAGCATTACCAAGGATTTGAGCAAATTGAAGATGGTGTAGGAATGGTAACTCTATTAAAGGATACCATAGATACTACACTTCCAGATTTAAAGAAAGATGGAGTGGGATCTTTTACCTTTGTAACAGGGGCTTTAGTTTATCCTGAAATAGTACATATAAAAGATAAAATTCAAAGGTTAAATAATAATATAAATATTACCGTAGAGGAGATACCAAATAAGTTTTTTGGAGAGACTATAACAGTAACAGGGCTTTTAACAGGAGTAGACATAATAAACACACTTAAAGAAAGAGAAGTTGGAGACTATATAATAATACCCGATAACGTCCTTAGAAAAGGATATGAACTTTCTAATTCAGATGAAGCCATACTGTTAGATGATTATACTGTGGAAGATTTGTCTAGAGAATTAAATAGAAAAGTTATTATTTGTGATTTCACAGGAGATGATTTAATAACCATAATAAATGAACATTTAAGGGAGGATTAATATGGGAAAACCAGTAGTTGCTATTGTTGGAAGACCAAATGTAGGTAAGTCTACACTTTTTAATAAATTAGCAGGAAAGAGAATAGCTATAGTAGAAGATACACCAGGAGTTACAAGAGATAGAATTTATGCAGAGGCTGAATGGCTAAGACATAACTTTACAATTATTGATACTGGTGGAATTGAGCCAGAAAATGAAGACATTATAATGGTTCAAATGAGAAGGCAAGCAAATATTGCTATTGAAACAGCAGATGTAATTGTATTTATAGTAGATGGTAAAGCCGGTCTTCATCCATCAGATTATGAAGTGGCACAAATGCTTAGAAAATCAGGAAAACCAATAACATTAGTAGTAAATAAAATTGATAGAAGAGAATTAGAAGATAATGCTTATGAATTTTATAACTTAGGTATAGGTAATCCAGTAACTATTTCAGCGACTCAAGCATTAGGTCTTGGAGATATGCTTGATGAAGTTGTAGCTCATTTTGATGAGTTGGGAAGTAGCGAAGAAGATGAAGAATACATAAAAATTGCCATGGTGGGTAAGCCTAATGTTGGAAAATCTTCACTTATAAATAAGTTACTAGGTGAAAATAGAAATATAGTAAGTAATATTCCAGGCACCACAAGAGATGCTATTGATAGTAAATTAGAAACTGATGAGGGTAAATTTATATTAATAGATACTGCAGGATTAAGAAGAAAAAGTAAAATTAAAGAAGAGATAGAAAGATATAGCGTTATAAGAACTCTTACAGCCATAGAGAGAGCTGATGTATGTATATTGATTCTTGATGCTACAGAAGAGTTAAGTGATCAAGATGAAAAGATTATAGGATATGCCCATGAACTTAATAAGGCAATAGTTGTAATAGTTAACAAATGGGATTTAATTGAAAAAGATGACAAGACTATGAATGACTATAAAGCTAGAATCGGTAGAGGATTATCTTTTATGCCATATGCTAATTATCTATTTATATCTGCATTAACAGGTCAAAGGGTAAACAAAGTTTTAAATGTAGCTAAAGAGTGCTACAATAATTATACCAAGAGGATAGCTACAGGGGTATTAAATGATGTGGTAAGTAAAGCTGTACTTATGAATGAACCTCCAGTAGTTGCATTAAGAAGACTAAAAATTTATTATGTAACCCAAGTGGATATAAAACCACCTACATTTATATTTTTTGTAAATGATCCAGCTTTACTACACTTCTCTTATGAGAGATATTTAGAGAATAAGTTAAGGGAAAGTTTTGATTTTAAAGGTACTGGAATAAAAACTATATTTAGGAAGAGAAAAGAAGATTAATAAAAGTTTTATATCCTTTATTACAAATGGATTTTTAGTAAATAAGAAGAAATTAATAGAGACAATGAGAATAAATAATATAATATTTATTCTCATTGTTTTATATAATTTAAGAAAGTAGGGATAAGGTGAATAAGATTTCTTTTATAGGAGGAGGAAGTTTCGGTACAGCTTTAGCTGTATTACTTTCTAAGAAAGGGGCAGAATGTTCTGTATGGTGCCATAGTGAAAGCACAGTTAATGATATTAATATAAAAAGAGAAAATGCAAAGTATCTTAAGGGAATTGCCATACCAGAAAAAGTTACTGCCTATGGTGATCTTGAAGAAACTATAGAAAATAGTAATATAATAGTTCTTGCAGTACCTTCAAAGGCTATTAGAGAGATTTCAAAAAAAGTAGAGCCTTTTCTTAAAGGTGATGAAATAATTGTAACTGTGGCTAAGGGCATAGAAAATCATACATTAAAAAGAATGTCAGAAATAATTGAAGATGAAATAAAAGGTCATCCTGTAGTAGTGCTATCAGGTCCTAGTCACGCAGAAGAAGTAGCAATGAATATACCTACTACAGTAACGGTATCATCAAAGGATATGAAAGCTGCAAAAAAAATCCAGGATGTATTTAGCAATAATACATTTAGAGTTTATACAAATAATGATCTTATTGGAGTGGAAATAGGGGGAGCTTTTAAAAATATCATTGCCCTTGCTGCTGGGATTTCAGATGGCATTGGATATGGAGATAATACTAAAGCAGCTCTAATGACTCGAGGTATGAGTGAAATAATAAGGGTTGGAACTAAGCTCTCAGGAAAAGCTGAGACATTCTATGGGCTTACAGGAATGGGTGATTTAATAGTTACTTGCACTAGTATGCATAGTAGAAACAGAAGAGCAGGAATATTAATTGGAAGTGGAAAGACAATGGAAGAAGCCGTAAAAGAGATAGGTATGGTTGTAGAAGGAATTGAGGCTGTTAAAGCCTTTCATGAATTAAAATCTAAAACTGATGTAGATATGCCGATAACTACTGCATTGTATGAAGTTCTTTTTAAAGGTAAGAATGCTAAAGAATGTGTTACAAAATTAATGGGAAGAAAATATAAGGATGAAAACAATGAATTGTAAACATTTATTTAATTAAAATATTTTATTTTGATAATATCTTAATATTTGATATAATGATATAAGGTTAGATAGATGAGAATTAATTTTATTTTCAATGAAAAATTGAAGATAAAGGTAGGAGGCTAACAAAAACGTATGTTAAATAATAAAAATTATACAAAGAAAAAAAATGCATTTTATAAAAGAAAAGATATTTTCTATAAAAAGAAATCAGGTTTTAATAATGGAACTACAATAATTATTGGGTTGTTATTTTTAGTGGGTATAATGATCGGACTTGTGTTAAAGGAAGATTCAAAAGTCCTTAATACAGCTAATATATTCAACAATGATTATGAGAATAAAACTTCTAAATATAGCCAAGGGAAAACAACACCTTCTAGGGGCAATAGTATTAATGAACATGAGTATAACGATTTAGAAGAAGTACCTGATTTAAATGACTCTACAGTTAGCGCTACCTTAACAAAGGATGAGATAAATGAAATAAAAAATATTATTAATAGTGATACGACAGGATTATATACATTGGTAAACAAAGAAAATTTACTTTCTAAGGAGTATATGCCAGGTAATTTAGTTATTCCGAATATCAACTTAGTATCTGAAAGAAGTAATGAAAAAAACCTAGTTAGTGGAACTATGATTGAAGATTTAGAGCAGATGTTTTATGATGCTCAAGAAGAAGGTATTAATTTATTTTTAAGTAATGGATTTAGAGGATATGATTCTCAGACATATATCTACAATGAGGATATTCAAAATAAAGACAGTGAACATAGTGAATATGTAGCAAAACCTGGTGAAAGTGAACATCAACTTGGATTAGCTATTGATATTACTAGCAGAGATATGGCCTTTGATTTAAATCAATCCTTTGAGAATACCAAAGAAGGTGCTTGGGTTCTAGAAAATGCTTATAAGTATGGCTTTATTTTAAGGTATACTAAGACTAAAGAAGATATAACAGGTTATAAATATGAGCCATGGCATTATAGATATGTTGGAAATAAAACAATTAGTAAACTTTGTCACAATAAGGACTTAACATTAGAAGAATTACTTAGTTATGCTAAAAGTGAATAATTTAATTTAAAAACTTATCAAGTATTAAAAGTTTTCCTTTGAAAATAAAAAGGGGAACTTTTTTATTTTATTAATGCATAATATTAATTCTATATCAATATATATATAATGTTAATATGTAGTTGCGGGAGGGTAGCCTTGGAAAATTTTGATATATATAAAGATATAGCAGAAAGAACTCAAGGGGATATATATGTGGGGGTAGTTGGACCAGTTAGAACAGGTAAATCTACTTTTATTAAAAAGTTCATGGAACTAATGGTTATACCTAACATAGAAAATCCTCATAAGAAGGACAGAGCAAAAGATGAATTGCCACAGAGTGGATCAGGAAAATCTATTCACACTACAGAACCTAAATTTGTTCCTAATGAGGCTGTAGAAATTCAGTTTGAGGACGGAGTGAAATTTAAAGTTAGAATGGTTGACTGTGTTGGATATATAGTAAAGAATGCATTAGGCTATACAGAGGCTGATGCACCTAAAATGGTTTCTACTCCATGGCATGATTATGAAATTCCATTCGAGCAAGCGGCAGAAATAGGAACTAAGAAGGTAATAACAGATCACTCTACAATAGGTATAGTTGTAACTACAGACGGAAGTATCACAGGCTTAGATAGGGAGGATTATGTAGATGCTGAGGAGAGAGTTATAAAGGAGCTTAAAGAGATAAATAAGCCATTTATAATAGTTCTAAACACTGTAAATCCAAATTCAGAAGAGAGTAAAGGACTAGGAAGGGAACTAGAAGAAAAGTATGATGTTCCTGTAAAAGTTATGGATGTAATGAATATAGGAAATAATGAGATTACAGAAATATTTGATACAGTTCTAAGAGAGTTCCCGGTAAAAGAAATAAATATTGATATGCCTCAGTGGATGGAGAGTTTAAATTCATCTCATTGGCTAAAGGTAAACATAATGACTATTCTAAAAGCCATGTGTAAAGATATCTATAAAGTTAGAGATGTTAAGAGATGTCTTGATGCCTTTAAAGGAATTGAATTCTTATCAGACATAAAAGTTAAAGAAATGAACATGGGAGAAGGTACTTCCTGCGTGGATATTAATCCAAAACATGAATTATTTTATAAGATTCTTGGAGAGATTTGTAATACTAATATAAAAAATGAAAATGATTTATTAAATATT
>NZ_DBFV01000010.1:0-22301 GCF_002295255.1 Clostridium sp. UBA871
AAACATTTTTATTTTCACTTTTTTAATGTAAACTTATCCACGTGTGTTGCAAAATAACTGGAGCTCATAACCGGGATTGAACCGGTGACCTCCACCTTACCAAGGTGACGCTCTACCTACTGAGCTATATGAGCATTCAATACATAATGTATTTATTTTAAAATATTTTTGTCAGTTCCTTATTATAAATGATTTTTTTTTGTTTGTCAATACGATTTCATCTTTGTTCTAAACACTTTTCAAGTTTACGTTTTACTCTCTGAAGTGCATTATCAATAGATTTTGCTTGCCTATCTAAATCGCTGGCAATTTCTTGATAAGATTTACCATCAAGATAAGAATTCAAAACTTCCATTTCTAAGCCTGACAATACTTCTTGTATCTTACTTTCTATGTTCTCCATCTCTTCTCTATCTATTATCAATTCTTCGGGATCAGATACCCTTATACCTGATAATATATCTAATAGAGTTCTATCTGATTCTTCGTCATATATAGGCTTATTCAGTGATATATAAGTATTTAGTGGAATATGTTTTTGTCTTGTGGCAGTTTTTACAGCAGTGATTATCTGTCTTGTTATGCACAATTCTGCAAAAACCTTAAAAGATGCTAACTTATCATCCTTAAAATCTCTTATAGCTTTAAATAAACCAATCATACCTTCTTGATATATATCTTCTTTATCAGCACCAATCAAAAAATATGATTTTGCTTTAGCTTTCACAAAGTTCTGATATTTACAAAGAAGATATTCTAGGGCTCTATTGTTTCCCGTCTTAGCCAGAGCTACTATATCTTCATCTTTTTTACCCGTAAACATGGAGTTTAACTCATCATTGCCACTTGTATTTCCCAACAATATCCCCCCCAAAGCATAAATGACCCTAACTAGAATTATACATTAACAAAATTTAGATAGTCAAGATATATTATCTACTTCTTCTTATCTTTTCTAGCTTTTCTGCCACTTCTTTATCTATGGCCTCCTCAAAAAGATTTCTATTATGAAAACTCTTGTTCTCACACTGCCTAGATATCTTTCTGTTTGTTTCCTCAATCCAACTGTAAAACTCTATAGATGATACTCTATTAGCACCTCTTTGAAATATTAACTGTTGCTCTAAAGAATCAGATGTTACAACATAGACCTCTGATTTTCTCCCTATATGATTTACAGTCCTCTCTATATAACTATCCGCAGTTTCATCATGCTTTGTAAAAACTATAGTCAAATTTCCTTTTCTATCCTTTTTTTCTATACTTCCCTTTACCATATGTGCATCAAATACTAGTGTTATTCTGCACCCTTTAAAGGCTGCATAGTTAAGAAGTAAGTCAATAAGCTTATTTCTTGCAGCTTCGTAACTATAGTCCTTTATAGTATTTAATTCTGGCCAGCTATTAATTACATTATACCCATCCACAAAAATTTGCTTCAACTCTATACCCCATTTACTTCTATTTCAATCTTTGTTTTAATATTTCATATGCTATCATTCCACATGCTACTGATGCATTTAATGAATTAACCTTTCCTACCATAGGTATTTTAACCAACACATCGCACTTTGATTTAGTTAGCTTTGAAATACCTTTTCCTTCACTTCCTATAACTAAAGCTATAGGTCCTTTTAAGTCCGAATCATAGCAGTATTGGGTCCCATGCATATCTGCTCCATATACCCATATCCCAGATTCCTTTAGTTCATCTATAGCTACATTTATATTTGTAACTTTAGCAATTTTTATGTATTCCGTAGCCCCAGCTGAAGTTTTATAAACAGTAGGTGTAACTCCTACATTTTTTCTTTTTGGAATTATTATCCCATGTACTCCACAAACTTCTGCTATTCTTATTATGGACCCAAAATTATGAGGATCTTCAATTTCATCTAATACTAATATAAAGGGATCTTCCCCTTTTTCCTTAGCGTTATTAATTATATCTACTATACCACAATAATTGTATGGAGTTACTATTGCAATTACCCCTTGATGTGCAGCGGTTTCACTTATACCATCTAGTTTTGCTCTATCCACATATTTAACTACTACAGATTTTTCTTTAGCTAATGCTGTAATTACACTTATGGATCCTTTAGTATCTCCTTGTGCTATCATTATATATTCTATTGTTCTATCAGATTTTAGAGCTTCAATAACCGCATTTCTACCTTCAATCATATCTTCTCTTGAGGTTGCATTGAAATTTTCAACTTTTATATTGCTTTGTATGTTTTCATTTCTGTAGGATTGATTATTTCTTCTTTCACTATTTACATCACCTACAAATCTATTATTATCTCTTCTATTTTTCCCTATACGTTTAGGTCTAGCATTTTTACTACCTTGTCTTTTATCTTCCATCCTTATATCACTCCTATCATCTATTTCTATATCAATTTACATTTTATATAGATAAGTACTTATTTCTTATTTCTATAGCCTTACCACAAGTCATAGCTCCTTCTGAACAACTTTCCTTTACACAACTAGGACCGCATCCTTCAAATAAATTTGGTGCTACTTTTTTTACTTCCTTAAGCATAGCATCTGCTAAATCCCTTATTTCCCATTGAGCTCTCATACAGCATCTATGACTAAAGAAATGCATAAGCTCTCTAGCATTCATTGTAACTACAATTTTAGTTGCACATGCATTAGGAAATATATATCTAGCATCCTCAATAGCACTTTTTTCTGCTTTGGACTTTAATGATTTCATCTCTTTTTCTGTGATTTCTTCACATTTTTTTCTTGCTTTATGTTCATTAATATATACATCTAAATTAGAAGCTTTAAGCACTTCAACTAATTTATCATAGTCTTCCTGATCTTTTTTCATCGCCTCTACGAAGATAGCCTTACACTTCTCATCTTTTTCTATAGATGGTGGAATTATATATTCAAAAGCATCTAACTTAACATATCTTTGACTTTGCTGAGAATAAGAAGCAACTCTATGTCTAACCAATTGATGTGTTAAGCTTCTGGATACGCCCTCAATACCAAAAGTAAAGCTTACATGTTCAACTGGAGAGTTATGACCATAACTATTCAACATTTTTATAAATTTACTTGTAGTTTCTTCATCTAACCCTTCTGTTATTTCCTCAATTCCTACTGAACTATAACATAATTTAGCTGCTGCAGCTACTACTTTTTCTGGATTTGGAGTAAACTCCATAAGTTTAACTTTTATCATTATTATCACTCATTTCAATAATTTTATTAAGCAAATAATTTAATCTGTCATTCTTTCCTGAAATGTACAAATATCCTATTACAGCTTCAAATCCTGTTGCCCATCTATAATCACCAACATCTGCGTTCTTAGGAGCACTAGATTTAGTATTTCTTCCTCTCTTAAAAACTGACATTTCCTCTTCGTCAAACACATCTAAAATTAATTTTGCATAATTACTCTGTGATTTTGCTTTGACAAAATTAACAGTTTTTAAATGCAACTGCTGTACTTTCAATGATTTATTTTCCCCTAATAAATAGGTTCTTATAAACACTTCATACACAGCATCACCTATAAATGCAAGAGTTAATGGGTTTATTAAATGTGCTTCTTTTGCACTAAATTTTTCTTTCAATAAATCAAATTCCATATTTTTCTCCTTAATGAGATAAATCCTATTATAATAATTAAACATAATAATTATATATTTTCAAGATTTCATAGTCAAATCTAACTTTTCCCTAACACAATTCTTATTAATGAATTATTAAAAAATATAGTTATTAATAACCCTAATTATTCACTGTCTTCATCTTTTTCTTCTATTTCTAATAGGCCCTATTGAAAATTACAGTGATAGAATATCATTGGCTATTTTCATTTCTTTTAAAATAACAAAATCTCTGAACCCCTTGAGTCCACAACAACTAGTTATATATTTATATAGTTTCCTATTAACATATTTATATAGTTGAATATATATTATATGAAAATATAAATTCTCTTTAAATTTTATTACTTTGATTAACCACATGGCCTTCTAGAAACCAATATTAAAAATTATAGTAAAATAGGACTATATTTTATTAATACAGTCCTATTTACTTACAATGAAATAATTTACTTTATAGCAAATGATTAAAATTTTAAATTATTTGCTATAAACTCTTTTTCTATTCTGTCTACTACATCTTCTATATTTACTTCTTCAATATCTTGATTTTTTCTTAACTTAAATTCAACTATATCTTCAACTACTTTTTTACCTACTGTTACTCTTATTGGAATTCCAATTAAGTCAGCATCCTTAAACTTAACTCCAACTCTTTCATTTCTATCATCTAAAAGTACATCTACTCCTTTAGTTTTAAGATCCTCATAGATTTTCTCCGCTCTATTCATTTGTTCTTCATTTTTAACATTAGCAGGCGTTACTATTACTTTATATGGAGCAACAGCCATTGGCCAAAGGATTCCATTTTCATCATGATGCTGTTCAATTATAGCTGCTACAGTCCTATTAATACCAATTCCATAACATCCCATTACTAGAGGTTTCTCTTTACCATTTTCATCTAAATAGTTAGCTCCCATAGATTCTGAATACTTAGTTCCAAGCTTAAATATATGTCCAACCTCTACCCCTCTTCTAATATTTATTGGGCTTCCACACTTAGGACACATATCCCCCTCTGCTACGAGTTTATAATATCCTACTATGCCGTTAAAATCTCTTTCATAATTTACATTTTCATAGTGATATCCTGTATCATTAGCTCCAACTATAAAATTACTCATTCTAGTAACTTCTTCATCTACAAGTAGTGTATCTACTTGTAATCCAATTGGACCAGCAAATCCTATTTCTGCTGATGTAGCCTTTAAGACAGTTTCTGCATCTGCCATTTCTAATTCCATAATTCCACCTAATGCATTAGAAACCTTAGTTTCATTTAAGCTTCTATCTCCTCTAACCATTACTGCCACAACTTTGCCATCAGCTTTATATATTAGAGTCTTTGCAAACTTCTTGTTACTAGTATTAAAGAAAGTTACTAACTCTTCTATAGTTCTTACATCTGGAGTTGCTATCTTCTTTAATTCCTTTTCTTCTTCTTTCTCTGCATCTTCCAGTTTAGATGTAGCCTTTTCTGTATTCGCGGCATAATTACAACCAGTACAGAAAGCTATTTCATCCTCTCCTATATCAGATTTAACCATAAACTCTGCTGAACCTGATCCTCCCATAGCTCCTGAATCTGCTTCAACAGCGCTAAATTCTAAATCACATCTAGTAAATATCTTATTATATGCTTCATACATCTTCATGTAAGATATATCTAATCCTTCATTATCTTTATCAAAACTATATGCATCTTTCATTATGAATTCTCTTGACCTCATAACTCCAAATCTAGGTCTTCTCTCATCTCTATATTTGGTTTGAATTTGATAAAGATTTAATGGTAATTGTTTATAAGATTTAATTTCATTTCTCGCTAAATCTGTAAATACTTCTTCATGGGTTGGTCCAAGACAAAAATCTCTTCCATTTCGATCTTTAAGCCTAATCATCTCTGATCCCATTACATCCCATCTTCCAGATTCTTGCCATAGATTTGCTGGTATAAGTGCAGAAGCTAAAAATTCTTGAGCACCTGCTCTATCCATTTCTTCTCTAACTATATTTTCTACATTTTTTAACACTCTAACTCCATTTGGCATGAAAGTGTATATTCCTGTAGCTGATTTTCTTATCATTCCAGCTCTTAACATAAGTTGATGGCTTGCTATCTCTGCTTCACCTGGAACTTCTCTTAGTGTACTTATTAACATCTTTGATAACTTCATCTTCCATTCACCTCGTAATTATATTTATTAATAAAAAAATAGAACCCACCCTAATTAGGGCGAATTCTATCGCGGTACCACCTAAAATTTATACTTCATTTTATAACGGCTCATGCCGGTAGTTAAAACTACTGCTCAGAAGCAGGTTCAAAACGTGTGAAAATCTTTCAGCCGGTGAATTTTCTCTCTGTGGGTATGTTTCTACTATTCTTCCTCATCACATATTAATATTAAATTTTAATAAATATCATTATATCATACATATTTAAATATTGCCTACATATTTATATTTTATTTTTTAAAATATTTTCTCCAATTATCATATCTTCTGGAGTTGTAAGCTTTATATTTAAATAACTACCCTCATAAAGATATACTTTTCTATCAAATTTTTCAACAACCATAGCATCATCAGTAACTTGCTCTTTAGTCTTTCTTAATTTTTCATGGCAGAATAATATAATATCATACTTAAAACACTGAGGGGTTTGAACTATAAAAGCATCCTCTCTATTTAAGGTTTCCTTGGCAAACCCTTCTTTATCCTTAATTTTTATAGTGTCCTTTGATTTAACTCCACAAGTACATGCACCATATTTTTCAGCATTCTTAATGCCATCATTTATTATATTCTCAGTAACAAATGGTCTAGCTCCATCGTGGATTAATACTATGTCACAAGGTTCTATTGCCTTTAATCCATTGTATACAGAGTCTTGTCTTTCCTTACCACCTTTTACTAAAGCTCTAACTTTTTTAAGGTCATATTTTTCAATTATATTCTTTTTACAATACTCCATCTCATCTTCTGCACACAGAACTATAATATCATCTATATTTTTATTGTCAGAAAAAGCCCTTATAGTATGATATAATACTGGTTTTTCTGCCAAAGTCAAAAACTGCTTGTTTACATTTGATCCCATTCTTTTCCCTTGTCCTGCAGCCAATATTATCGCTGTATTTTTTCTCATAATTCCTCCAATAAATTAACCTTAAACTAATCATAAATTAGCGCTTAATTTTTCTTAATAAAAAACTATTGTTCCTTTGGTTTTGCAAATATCATTCTTCCTGCTGCTGTTTGAAGTACTGAAGTAACTACTACAAATATATTTTCACCAATATATTTTCTACCTTCTTCAATGACAATCATAGTTCCATCATCTAAATATGCAACCCCTTGACCTGACTCTTTTCCATCTTTAATTACCTGTGTTTTCATAACTTCTCCTGGTAATAAAACAGGTTTTACAGCATTTGCTAACTCATTAATATTTAATACAGGTACTCCCTGAAGTTCTGCAACTTTATTTAAGTTATAATCATTAGTAATTACCTTTCCATTCAATACTTGAGCAAGTTTAAGTAATTTAACATCTACTTCCTTAATATCTTCAAAATCGCCTTCCCATATTTCTACATCTATACTTAACTCTTTCTGTATTTTATTAAGTATATCTAATCCTCTTCTTCCTTTTGTCCTTTTTAAAGAATCTGAAGAATCCGCAATATGTCTAAGCTCATCTAAAACAAAAGTAGGAATTACTAAAGTACTTTCAATAAAACCACTTTGACATATATCAAATATTCTTCCATCAATTATTACTGATGTGTCTAACACCTTAGGGCTTAACTTATCTCCAACATTCTTTATCTTAGAATCCTTATTAGCTCCAGGCTTTTTAAAGCTTGTAAACACATGTATAATTTCATCTTTTTTTCTTACGCATATATCTGCAAATAAAACAGTAATTATTACCGTAACAATTACAGATATTATGGTTATTATTATCGAATCCACTCTAATAAGTGTAGATAATAATACTGATATTATAAGTCCAATTAAAGCTCCTATACCTGCAAATACAATATCTACTATTGGAATCTTTTGAGCAGACCTTTCTAAGTATTCCATAGCTTTAACAATTCCTGAGTTTATAAAAGGTGAAATAAAATAAAATATAAGTCCAATAAAAATAATACATAATACAACAAATATTATTGAAATAAAACCTGTATTGTTTATTCCTAACTTAGGTAAAAGTTCCGTAGAATTTCCCCATGCACCTAAAACATATCCTAATGTTCCTCCTATTAAGGTAAACAAAGCCCTTAATATTTTCTTTAACACCACAGCACCTCCTTAATTTTTAACCTATATTGTGATTATTTACAAATTTTCTCCATAATATCCTACTAAATTAAATATATATTATCATTAAATACATTTCAATGGATTATTAGAATATTAACTAAAATTTGATTAACTGTATATAATATTAACATTTAAAATATTTGATATTCTCAATTAATAATTAACAAATAATTTTCAATATAAAAATATTTGTCAATACTCACATTTTCTACTTCTTCACATAAAATAAATTGTTAACAGTAAAATTACCCCCTATGAATAATAGTAATATTGATATATTATATAAATAAAGGTATTCCAAGTAAGTAACTTTATTTATAAAGGAGTGAAAGTTATGAAGGATCTAATATTTGATGAATTTCAAAATTCTGTAGATAGTTCTTTATTAAGACATAAAAGTATACTTGACATACTAAGCAAATTGCAGGAATCTGAAAGTAGAGTTAACAGATCCGTAGTAAAAGCTGTTACTAGTTGCGGTTGTGTTAAAATTAAAGCTGAAAAACAGGGTATAAATTATTCATTGAACGATGATAAGGAAAACACCATAGATAAATTAACCTTAGATGATTTAGAAATACCTCTTAGTTCTCATATACAAGGAGAGCTATGTGATAATTGCCGTAAAATCATCGAACGAGAAATAGGCAATCACTTATTCTATATAACTTCCTTATGCAATAGTTTAGATATAAACTTATATGATGTACTTCTAACTGAATACAAAAACATAACTACCTTCGATAAAATTAATTTAAGATAGCAAATATAGCACAAACTTAATTGCTTTGTGCTATATTTGTTTATCTAATATAAATTGCTCTTTTAATCTTCTTAGACCATTTTTAATGGTTTTAGCTCTTGCTTCTCCTACCCCATCAACTAAATCTAATTCATCATAAGATGCTTTCATTACCACTTGAAGTTCTCCGAAATGTTTTATTAGATTTTCTATAATTGCCGATGGTAATCTAGGTATTTTATTTAATATTCTATATCCTTTTGTAGATATTAAATTATCCACTAAAGGAACACCACCATATCCTAATACCTTAGCTATCATATCAAGATCCAATAACTCTATAGCTGATAACTTTTCTATATTCCTATAAACATCAAGATATCTTTCAGCATCACTACAATAGTCTCTCACAAGAAATACTCCCTCTTGTTCAACGCCCTTGATTAATTCTCCTAATTGCATAGATATAAGTCTACCTTCATTCCCCAATTCACATATGTACGTTTCTATCTCACAAACTATTCTCATAACCATTTCATTTCTCTGTATTGCTGTGACTACATCTAAAAGGGTCGATAAATCTTGTAACTCCAGTAAGTTTAGATTACTTATTACTCTTTCTAAAACTAACTGATATTTTTCTAAGGTTTGAATAGCTTGATTAGCCTTAGCTAATACATCACTACTTTCTCTAAGGACATATTTTATATCATCTTTATATACAGTGATTATATTCCTTCTTTGAGATATTGCTACTACTATATCACCAGTTTCCTTTGCAACTCTTTGAGCTGTTCTATGTCTAGTTCCAGTTTCTTGAGTAGTTATAGATGGATTTGGCATCAACTGTGTATTAGCGTATAATATCCTCTTTAAGTCACTACTTATAACTATAGCTCCATCCATCTTTGCTAGTTCATATATATATGCTGGAGTATATTCTGATTTTATTGAAAATCCTCCATCTACCATATCTAATATGGCATTACTATCACTTAATACTATTAATCCTCCAGTTTTAGCTCTTAATATATTATCTAATCCTTCCCTCAGTAGGGTTCCCGGGGACATAATTTTTAGTATTTCCATAAGTTCTTTTTGCTCTTGTTCCCTCATTATTTTCCTCCATTATTAATTTAACACTTTACTGTTCTCTTATATATTATTAAAAAATCTTTGACACTGCTTCTCTAACTGTATCCACTCCAATTAAATTTATTCCCTTATTAGTTATTTTTGCTTTATTTTTATTGGGTAGTATTATACTAGTAAAGCCCATCTTTATTGCTTCATTTATAATTTTTTCTGCATGAGCTATAGGCCTAACTTCTCCAGTTAACCCTACTTCTCCTATAATTAATAAATTTTCTATTTTAATTTCCTTTGCTTTGACACTAGATATTAACGCTAAAACTATTCCTAAATCTCCATATGTACCGTCAATGTTAAGTCCACCTACCACGTTAACATACACATCACTGTTATAAAAAGGAACTCTTAATTTTTTTTCTAATACCGCTAATATCAAACTTAATCTCTGGTTATCAACGCCTACTGCAGTTCTACGTGGCATCGGAGCTTTAGTTTCACTTGCTAAGGCTTGAATTTCTACTAAAATAGGTCTAGTTCCTTCAACTATCCCAATGACTACTGATCCTTCCTGTTGCATAGATTTTTCTTGCAAAAATACTGAAGATGCATCATTTACTTCCTCAAGACCACTTTCTCTCATTTCAAACACACCAATTTCACTAGTAGTTCCAAAACGATTTTTTATGGTTCTTAATATTCTAAACTCTTGTGTTCGCTCTCCCTCAAAATATAGAACTGTATCCACCATATGTTCAAGAACTCTTGGTCCAGCCAATTCTCCTTGTTTAGTTACATGGGCAACAATAAATAATGGAATATTCTTTGTCTTTCCTATTCTCATTAAATCATTAGTACATTCTCTTACCTGAGATACACTCCCTGGAGCAGAAGAAATAGTTGGTTTATATAATGTTTGAATAGAATCTATTATTATAAACTTTGGCTCCATTTCAGTTATATGCTCTTCTATAATATCTATGTTGGTTTCCGATACCACATAAAGTTCTTTTCCTGTAGCTTTCAGACGTTCTGCTCTCATTTTTATTTGCTCTTCTGACTCTTCTCCAGATACATACAGAACTTTTCCATACTTCAGTGAAATATTACTGGCACTCTGTAGCAATATAGTAGACTTACCAATACCAGGATCTCCAGATATTAAAGTTAATGATCCCTTTACAAGTCCACCACCTACAACCCTATTTAATTCCCCAATTCCTGTATCTAACCTTTCATATTCACTGGATTTTACATCCGTAATATTCTTTGGCTTATTTCCAGAAGACATAGTAACTGACCTTTTAAAAGTAGTTACTGCTTCACTTTTAACTTCTTCTCCCATAGTGTTCCAGCTATTACATCCAGGACATTTTCCATACCACTTTGGAGCTTCATAGCCACACTCATTACATATATATACTTTTTTAATCTTTGCCATAATCTGCTCCTTAAATTTTTTATATTAATTTATTATTTCTTAACAGTTAATTAAAATACTTATTATACTATGAGTTTAACCATTATTTTATATAGTAAATTATATTGTTCTTAACTATAAAAAAACCACTTATATAAAGTGGTTAAAAATATATGGTATTATATCTATCATAATTATATACCCATTTTTGTTTAAACACAATGAAGTAATTAGCTACACTTAATAAACTTCAACTCGTCTTTTTCAACTGTTATTTGTATGATATCACTCTTTTTGAAATTTCCTTTAAGAATCTCATCAGATAGTCTATCCTCAATCATATCAGTTATAATTCTTCTTAAGGGTCTAGCTCCGTACTCTTTATCTCTTTTTTGTTTACTTATGAATGTTTTAGCTTCATCTGTAAATCTTAATATAATATCATTTTGCTTAGCTCTTTCACATAGATTATTTGTGATTATATCAACAATTTTAATTATGTGTTCATCTTTAAGTTTATGAAACACTACTATATCGTCAATTCTATTTAAAAGTTCTGGCTTAAAGATATTCTTTATTTCGCCAAGTATAATTTCTTTCATATTTTTATATTCATTATCACAATTTTTATCATCAGATAATCTTTCAAATCCTATAGAACGGTGTTTTTTTATAGTAGATGCTCCTGCATTAGAAGTCATTATAATTATAGTATTCCTAAAATCTACAACCCTTCCCTTAGAATCAGTAAGTCTTCCATCTTCCAGTACCTGAAGTAAAATATTAAATATATCTTCATGTGCCTTTTCTAGTTCATCAAATAGTATTACCGAATATGGACTTCTCCTAACTTTCTCTGTTAATTGACCTCCTTCATTAAACCCTATATAACCTGGTGGTGAACCAATTAGCTTTGATACAGAGTGTTTCTCCATATATTCCGTCATATCTATTCTAATTATTGAATTTTCATCATCAAACATAGTTTCTGCAAGCGCTTTAGATAATTCAGTTTTTCCTACCCCTGTTGGTCCTAGAAATATAAAACTCCCTATAGGTCTCTTGCAATCTCTTAGTCCTACCCTTGATCTCCTTATGGCCTTTGCAATAGCTTCAATAGCTTCATCCTGACCTATAACTCTTTTATGAAGAATGTTCTCTAAATTTAATAATCTATCAGTTTCTTTAGATGTAAGTTTCTCTAAAGGTATTTTAGTCCATGTTGATAAAACTTTTGCAATCTCTGCCTCATCTACCGTTATCTTGATTTCTTCATTACTTTCTACTAACGTTCTTTTTCTAGAGTTTAATTGTTGTCTTAATTCATATTCTTCATCTCTAATGGATGCTGCCTTTTCAAAATCTTGAATATCTATTGCTTGTGATTTTTCTTCAATTTTTTTCTTAAGCTTCTGCTCCAAAATTCCAACTTCATTTCTTTGTAAATTTTCTATTCTACTTTTAGCCCCTGCTTCATCTAAAAGATCTATTGCTTTATCTGGTAGGTATCTATTTGATATATATCTATCTGACAAATTTACTGCTGCACTTATAGCTTCATCTGTAATTCTAATTGAATGATGTTCTTCATACTTATTCTTTAACCCTTTAAGTATTTGGATAGCATCTTCCTTAGAAGGTTCTTCAATTATAATTGGTTGAAATCTTCTTTCTAAAGCAGAATCCTTTTCAATATACTTTCTATATTCATCTACGGTTGTCGCTCCTATGCATTGAAGCTCACCTCTTGCAAGGGCAGGTTTTAAAATGTTAGAAGCATCTATTGCCCCTTCCGCACCACCAGCTCCTACTATAGTATGAATTTCATCAATGAATAAAATAATATCCTCACTCTTACAAACTTCAGCCATTAAAGATTTTAACCTATCTTCAAATTCTCCTCTATACTTTGCTCCTGCAACCATAGAAGCCATGTCTATACTTATTACTCTCTTATTTAATAACATGTCTGGTACACCATCACTTTGAATTTTTTGTGCTAATCCCTCAACTATGGCTGTCTTGCCCACTCCAGGATCTCCAATTAAACATGGATTATTTTTTAGCCTCCTACATAATATTTCTAAAACTCTTTCTGTATCCCTTTCTCTTCCTATAACTGGATCAAGCTTATTTTCACTAGCATATCTAGTTAAATCCTTCCCATACTTATCAATCATTGGAGTTTTATTTCTTTTAGACTTGTATGGCTCCTCTATTTTCATTTCAGTTCTACTGTCATGAAAGTCAGAGTTACTACTTAATGATATTTCACATTGTTTTTTATTGTAGGATAACATTCCTAGCAACTCATTGAAGTTTGTTCCTAAATTATCTAATATTGTATAAGCTACGCCCTCTTCTTCTTTAAGTATAGCTAATAATATATGCTCCGGAGATACAAATTTATCATTTAAATTTCTGGCTTCTACTAAACTAACTTCCATCAGCTTTTTAGTTCTAGGAGTAAAATATATCTCTTCTGGATATATCTCATCCTCACCATAGCCAACTAATTTTTCTATTTTATCTTTAATCTTTATTTCATCAACACACATATTTTCTAGCGCCTTAGCTGCTATGCCGCCCTCTTCCACAATACCTAATAATACATGTTCAGTGCCTACATATCCATGTCTAAATCTTTTCGCTTCTCCGTGAGCATACATCAATGCTTGTCTTGCTCTATCATTATATTTATTAAACATTACACTAACCCCTTTATCTATATAGCAAAATGCTAATACTATAATATTTAGTCTATCCAATTCCAGCAATGACAAACCATAATTTGTAATTATTTTTAAAATATATTTTTAGAAAACGTATATAAATAAAGTACCTTCCCTATTGGAAAAGCACTTTATTTATATATTTTCTATCTTTGTATAAAGTAGATATAGCATTGTCATAATCATAATACTCTATTTTAATGCATTTTTCTTCATAACATCTTATTTTAACATTTAGATTTTCATTTAAAATTACATCAATAAGAGCACCATCTTTATCATAGCTAAACTCCTTTAAATCATTTAATAGTTTGTCTATATTTTCTTTGTTTCTAATCATCTTTTCCTCCAGTATTATAAATAACTTTAATTTCATATAATAGATTATTTTAAGTAAAAATCATATTATCATATGATTTTTACTTAAATAAATAACATAATATGATTAGATTATTAAAGATATATCATTAATAATTTTAAAACTCTAATTCCGAATCATTAAAATATCCATTAAACTGTGAGTTATACAACCTAGCATAAATTTCACCACTATTAATCAATTCTTTGTGAGCACCTTTTTCAACTATTCCCTTATTTGTTAATACTACAATCTCATCTGCATTTTTAACAGTTGATAGTCTATGAGCAACTATAATAGATGTTCTTCCCTTAGATAACCTTTCTAAAGATTTTTGAATTATAAGCTCTGAAGTATTATCAAGAGCTGATGTAGCCTCATCTAATATTAATATAGGCGGATTCTTTAAAAATACTCTTGCAATAGATATTCTTTGCTTTTGACCCCCAGATAACTTTACTCCTCTTTCCCCTACATAAGTTTCATATCCTTCTGGTAGTGACATGATAAAATCGTGAATATTAGCATTTTTAGCTGCTTCAATAACCTCATCATCGTCAGCTTCAGGATTTCCATAGAGAATATTATCTTTTATAGTTCCTGTAAATAGAAATACATCTTGCTGTACTATTCCTATGTTTTTTCTCAAGGACTTTAATGTTATGTCCTTAATATCTTCTCCATCAATGGTAATTTCTCCTTTATTTAGTTCGTAAAATCTTGGAATTAAATGACAAATAGTTGTTTTACCACCACCAGACGGTCCAACTAATGCTAAAGTCTTACCTTTTTCTATTTTTAAATTTATATTAGATAATATTTCTTCACTACCTTCATATTTAAAGGTAGCATTTTTAAACTCAATTTCACCTTGTACATCTTTAAATTCTCTTGCATTATCACTATCTACTATGTCTGGTTTAGTATCCATTAACTCTACAAAACGCTTAAATCCTGACATACCTGATTGATATTGTTCCACAAATGATGTTAATCTTCTTATTGGTTGCATAAAATATGCTACATATAAAAAATAAGTAGATAGATCAATTACGCCTAATTCCCCTTTATATACGAAGTAACCTCCAAACCCTAAAACAACTACATTTAGCATGTCTACAAAAAATCTCATTCCAGACATGAACTCTGCCATATATTTATAAGCAGAAGATCTACTAGTTCTAAATTGAGTATTTCCTTCATCAAACTTTTCCATTTCATATTCTTCATTAGTAAAAGATTTAGCAACTCTTATTCCTGATATACTATTTTCTAGCTTAGTATTAACTACAGCTATCTTCTTTCTAACATCATAAAATGCCTTGGACATTTTCATTCTCTTAGTCATCGTAAATATTATAATTATAGGTATACAAGCAAATATTATTAATGTTAATTTTATATTTATAGCACATAGTAACCCAAAGGATCCTATAAGCATTATTATTGAAATAAATACATCTTCCGGTCCATGATGTGCCAGCTCAGAAATATCCATTAGATCATTAACAATACGTGACATAATATTTCCAGTCTTATTATCATCAAAATAGCTAAATGGTAATGTCTGTAGATGGGCAAAAACTTCTTTTCTCATATCATATTGAAGCCTTACACCCATTACATGACCCCAATAATCTATTATATAATTTGCTATAAGCTTAACTACATACAATAATACTAAGACAATTGTAAATATTAATATTGTTCTTAGATTCTTATTAGGAATTGCATCCTTTAATAGGTAATTTGTAAACATAGGAAATACTAAATCCATGGCTGCTACTAAAAATGCACATATCATATCAATTATAAATAGAGTTTTGTGTGGCTTGTAATAAGATATAAATCTCTTTAACATTAAAATTCCTCCATATCTCCTAGTAAAATTAAAAAAATTGTTCTATAAACATGTTTTAAGCCCCAGCAGAAAAACTCCTTCTACTGAAGCTTAAATTCTCTATGAACTTATTAAAATACTCTTTAATTAATCTACATAAATCTTCAACAAAAAAACTTTCACTTCTAAGAAATTAATCATTATTTTTACTCATAAACATTTCTATATCTTCTATACTTTTAATTATATGAGCAGAAAGATTTACATAACCATCCTCTGTAACCAGAATATCATCTTCAATTCTAACACCTATACCTTCTTCTTCTATATAAAGTCCCGGCTCGTCTGTAATAATCATACCTGGTTTAAGCTCTATATTTCTCGGTCCTACATCATGGGTATCTAATCCTAATGGATGTGCTACACCATGATAGTAGTATTTATTTAACTCTGAGTCTTCCTTTATAAGGCCAATTCTCTTACATCCCTGAGCAAGAACTCTTTTAGTTATGTCTTGTAATTCACCAGTAGTAATTCCTGGTTTTACTGCTTTCATAACAGTTTCATTAGCTTCTAATACAATATTATATACTTCTTTTTGTCTTTCTGAAAACTTCCCATTGATAGGAAAAGTTCTACTTATATCCCCATTGTAATATTTATATTGTGCCCCTAAGTCTAAAAGCATAAGCTCTCCATCTTCAGTCTTAGTATTATTATCTACATAATGAAGTATAGTTGCATTCTTTCCAGTGGCTGCAATAGTTGGAAATGCAAAATCCTTAACTCCATTTTTCTTTAAAATATAATTAAAATATGCTTCAATTTCATACTCTTTCATGCCTGGTTTAGCATTACTCCATATTTCTTTTATCCCTTCATAAGTTATATCTATAGCTTTTTTAATTAATTCAATTTCTTCTTCTCTTTTTATAGTTCTAAGTAAAGCTATATCATGATATATATTTTTAACTCTTACATATGGATATCTTTTCATAATATCTACCGCAAAATTTTGAGATGATGTTTGTGGAATATTAAATTCTTGTCTTTCTAAATCTAAATACACATTATCAATATTAAATCTATCAAAATAACTTGCAATAGTACTTTCAAAATCTTTTAAAAACTTAATATCCTCTATACCTGAAACTTCTTTTGCTTTATCTTCACTTATTGTTTCGCCAACCCATTTAGCCATAACAGGATCATTCTCTTGTATAAATAACATTTCTGACACTTTGCCATTAATATTTATAATCACCATAATTACTTTTTCTTCATCAATACCGGTTAAATAATAAAAGTTTCTGTTTGGTGTAAATGGATAAGTCTCATCTGCGGACTTATAAGGAGCTTGTCCAGCAAAAAAGATAGCTATAGAATTTTGAGAAAGCACATCCCCTAACTTTTTTCTGTTAGTAACATAAAAAATCTTATTCATAATTAATCCCCTTTTCATCATTATTTTCTATAAACCCCAATAATTATTATATACCATATATTATAATATATCTAATATATACTAAAACTAATAAGTGAAGTGGATAAAACCCATAAAATAGAAATTGTACTTTTTTACCTTCACTCCCATTGTAATGATAAATAAAAAATAAACTATTAATGCAAGTTGCTTGAAGAAAAACTCTAAAGTTTACTCCAAATGGTTCCATAAAATATTTTAAATATGGTATAGTATATAAAAAATTCAATCCTATCATAGAAAGAGTTAATTTTTTAAAATTCTCTTTAAACATCTTAAAGCATAATATGATACAAACTCCATATATTGCATAATCAGATTGAAATTTCTCTAAGATATATAGTATTCCTAATATAATGACAAATTTAATTATATATATAGAAATATCAAATACTTCTTTGGATATCTTAATATCATGCTTTAACTTGTAATAATGAACTTTTTTGTCTAGTATTATCATAATAAATATTCCTGAAAGAAGTGTAAAAAATACATTTAGTCCTTTAGTCTCAAATGCTAGCATGTAAGGTATTTGTGATATGATAGCTAAAATAAATAGCCTAAACATATATCTTTTTATATTCTTAGTCCTACTATATCCCTCTGTTATTAAAAATGCATATATAGGAAATGCCACTCTTCCAATGATTCTAAAAAACATTATCTCTGGAAAAAATATGGCTCCTGTATGATCAATTAGCATAGTTACACAGGCCAATAGTTTAAGCGAGAAACTATCCATAACTTAACAATCCCCCAATGATTATCTTTCTATTCATTATATTCTTTCACTTGATATTCATGGTGTGATATATCTGCACACTGCACTATCTTATGTATTTTATCATCAAACTCTATAGTTGTAAGGCTTGTCTGCTTTATGTATGGCTCCATCCAAAAATTACTTATATCGATATTTTCTAAACTACAAAGTAATGCTTTTATAGGCATAGTATGTGTAACTATAAGAATACTTTTTCCTGTATTTTCTTCTATAATATCCATAATTGCTTTATCAATTCTTTCAATGAGCTCTTCAATGGTCTCTCCATCGCCTACAGGTTTATATATTTCTGGTTTATTCCAATAATTATAATATTGCTCTGGATACATTTTCTTTATTTCATCTTGGTTCAATCCTTGGAATTTACCTAACTTCAATTCTCTTAGTCCATCATGACTTATAAGTTCAACACTCTTATTTTCATTAATTATTTCTGCTGTCTTATAGGCTCTACCACTAGAACTTGAGTATATCTTGTCTAAATTAATTCCCTTTAATCTCTCTCCAAGCCATTCTGCTTGTTTTACTCCTAGCTCTGTTAAAGGAGAGTCATTCCAACCTTGCATCCTCCCTTCTACATTCCATTGAGTTTGTCCATGACGAGTTAAATATACAGTTGTTGTCACTTCTTCTCCTCCTACACTAAATTAAAACTTATTAATATACCAATTTTAATATAACTTATCTAAATATGCAAATATATCACATTTAAATTCTATGCTTATACATTGAATTCATATCTAAGAATATTAAGGTTTTTATATAAGTAAAAAAATATGCAAATAGTAAGTCCTCTTAAAACTTACATACTTGCATACTATCTAAAGCCTACTAATTATACTAGCACATTAATCCTTATAAATATCAAATTTCTCTAATTGTATTCTATTAGGTAACACTTTTGTATCATGAAACAACTCATCTAGTAGCATAAGATTATCGTTTTGCTCAACAATTTTATGAGATCCAATTCCAAATTCATCTTTTAATAATTTTTCATCTTCGTTTTGTGGCATGAATATAGTACTTACCATCATTTCTTCCTCCTCTCTCAACTATATCAAATTTATCACTTTCCAAAATGTTACATAATACTTTTGCATCTTCTACTTTGGCTTCGCTCATCTCAATTTGGAAGTTATCTAACGGTCCAATTATTCCCATATAGTCATGTATAGAACTATAATCGCTTAATCTAATCTGTCCATATATATTCATTTTATAGTCTGACATAAACAACCCCCTATTATATAATTATTTATAGTTTGTTAAAGTTCATATATTTTTATACATTATTATTTAAGTCATATATTCTTTGAAGTATTAAATATCTAAAAGTAATTAATTATATATTAACCCACTGCACAAAAAATAAACCCAGTGATAAAATTTCTATTATCACTAGGTTTATCTATTTATATAAAATTAGAATATCTACACAAAATTTATACTATTTTTATGCTTCCTTTTTATTTTCGGATACAATTTTATCTACTAAGTCACCTGGAACTTCTTCATATCTTTCAAATTTACTTCTAAAGCTTCCTCTAGCACCTGTTATACTTCTTAAATCAGTAGCATAGTTATACAATTCAGCTTGAGGTACTTCACTAATTATTCTTTGTCCCTTTAATCCCGGCTCCATTCCTAGTATTCTTCCACGTTTTTTATTTATATCAGCTATAACATCTCCCATATAATCATCTGGAATATCTATCTCTAGGTACATTATTGGTTCTAAAAGAATTGGATTTGCCTCTTGAAGACCTCTCTTATAAGCTAGAGAAGATGCTATTTTGAATGCCATTTCTGAGGAATCTACTGGATGGAATGAACCATCATGTAATGTTGCCTTTAATCTTATAACTGGATATCCTGCAAGTACTCCATGAAGTATACAATCTTTAAGCCCCTTCTCTACAGCTGGTATATATTGTCTAGGAACAGCACCTCCTACTACTGCATCAACAAATTCTAATTCATCTTCACCATCATTTCTAGGCTCAAATTTAACCTTTACATCTCCATATTGTCCATGTCCACCTGACTGTTTCTTATGTTTTCCCTGTACATCTGCAATTTTTTTGATTGTTTCTCTATATGGCGTTTTAGGAATTCTAAGACTTACATCTGCCCCAAATTTATTTTTCAATTTACTTACTAAAACTTCTAGATGTGTTGTACCAATACCTGAAATTACTACTTCAGCATTTTCTATATCTCTTGATATTGAGAATATAGGATCTTCTTCCAATAATTTTGAAAGTCCACTTGATATTTTATCTTCATCTCCCTTTGTATTAGGTATTACAGCTCTAGAATATACTGGTAACGGAAATTTCATTCTATTAAACACAATAGGTCTGTTTGAAGCACATATGGTATCTCCAGTACTAGTAAATTGTAATTTTGAAACCGCTCCAATATCTCCAGCTTTTATTTCTGTAGTAGGATATTGTTTTTTTCCTTTCATAAAATATAGAGATCCAAGTTTTTCGTCTTTTTCTTTAGATGAATTGAATACAACAGTATCTGATTTTGCAGATCCTGTTATAACTCTAAACATAGATAGCTTACCAATGAATGGATCAACTATTGTCTTAAATACCAATGCAGAAAATGGTTCTTTTTCATTGATTTTTATATTTATAAATGCATTGTTTTTAATATCTTTAGCCATATATAAGTTAGTCTCTATTGGAGATGGAAAACATTCTACTATATCTTCTAATAATGTTTCAGTTCCTATACTTGCTATAGCTGAACCACACATTATAGGGCATATATCACCTGTAGATGACCCTTTGATTAACCCATGATATATATCTTCTTCACTTAATTCCCCATCATTAAAATATTTATCTAACAAAACTTCATCAGTTTCTGCTACCGCTTCCATGAGCATTTGTTTACACTCTTCCACTTTATCTCTTAACTCCTCTGGGATTTCTCCTTCTTCCATAGTATGAGTCTTAGGATTAAATATTCTAGCTCTATTAGATATAATATTTACTATACCCCTAAGTTCTGTTTCTTTTCCTATTGGGTATTGTATAGGCACAACAGACATACCAAACTTGTTTTTTAATTGCTCTAAAACTTTTTCAAAGCTACTATTCTCACGGTCTAATTTGTTCACAAATATAGCTCTCGGTAATTTACGCTCAACTGCATAATTCCATGCCTTCTCTGTTCCTACCTCAATTCCTGCAACTCCACACACAGTTATCATTGCCATATCGATAGCACTTAGTCCTTCAATTATTTCTCCTTCAAAATCAAAATAACCTGGCATATCTACTAAGTTAATTTTAACATCTTTCCATTCACAATGAGCAACAGCTGTAGAAATAGATATTCCTCGCTTTTTTTCTTCTACATCATAGTCACTTACAGTAGTTCCATCCTCAATTTTTCCAATTCTATCAATCTCTTTAGTATAATATAGTAAACTTTCCATCAAACTTGTTTTTCCCGAACCACTATGACCAATTATTCCCACATTTCTTAAATTATTAATTTTATACTCTTTCATAAGGCGTACCCCCTAAATTTAATTTGGATGTATTAAGTTTATAAAATTGTATTAAATATATATTTTATTCTATGCATTATCAAAATTTCCTCTAAATGTTAGAATATTTATAATATTTAATCAATTATAAATAGAATAAAGCCATAATATAGCTTTATATCTATTTATATTTCTTAAATTAACTAATATTCTTTCCTTATAAAAATATCTTATAACAACACTGTTTGTACTTTTTTGAAGTGATAGCATTTTATTTTTTAAACAATAAAAAAAGTAGATAATTAACAAAATTATCTACATAAAATTTATAATTATAAGAAATGGCTCCGCGAAGAGGAT
>NZ_DBFV01000002.1:0-295688 GCF_002295255.1 Clostridium sp. UBA871
GTTTGAGCTATGCTCTTTTTTTCGCTGACTTGTTAAGTCATTTATTTGATAGATTTCTCTATCGGAATTAACTGGTTTTACCTTTTTCTCTGTTTAATTTTCAAAGACCATTTAATTTATCGCTTACTATTAACGACTTTCTTAGTTTACTACATAAACTTTATATTGTCAACAACTTTTCAAAAACTTTTAATTTTGATTTGATGTTTAACTGTCATTGTATCGCTCAGCGACAAAACATATCTTATCATGATTATTTAGTAAATTATTTATAATTAAATATCATTAATTAAATTTATAACTATTTTTCTTTAAAATTCATTATTTTCCTTAACTATTCATATATTGATACACTTGGATATGTGTTTGTATCATTTGAATAGATAATAATATACATATGATATCTTACCTATATTTAAATTAACAATATATATGAATTACATATTGCAAAACAAAATAAAAGTTGCAAAACAAAATAAAAGAAAAGAAAAGGACTTTCTTAAAATAGATAATTCCATTTTAAGAAAATCCTTTTCTATTTGATAATAAATTAATCAATTTACTCTAAAGTCTTATCATTACTTTCTTCAAGTTCATCACTCTCTTCTAAGTCATCACTTTCATCTAAGTTTTCTGATAAGTTATTTTCATTGTCTACAATTCCATCTATAGACATTTGTTTATCCTCATTCTTTTCTTCTTCACTATTATAGTTAATTTTTGCAACAGCTACTATATTTACATCTTCTCCGGTTTTCATAAGAGTAACTCCCATAGCATTTCTACTAGTTGTAGATATATCACTAACGTTAATTCTTATTATTATACCATTACTGTTAATTAACATAATTTCATCTACATCTCTAACTACCCTAGCACTAACCACGTTACCTGTCTTTTCTGATATCTTATAAGTCTTGATTCCTTTTCCACCTCTTCTTTGAAGTGTGTAGTTTTCTATAGCTGTTCGTTTACCAAATCCTTTTTCACTAATTACAAGAAGTTCTTCGTCTGGTTTTGCTATTATCATTGATACAGCTATATCATCATCTCTTAATGTTATAGCCTTAACCCCTGTAGTAGTTCTTCCCATGTTTCTAACTTCTTTTTCACTAAATCTTATAGAGTATCCATACTTAGTGACAAATAATACTTCATCATCACCTTTAGTTATTCTAACTCCAACAATTTCGTCATCTTCTTTTAAGTTAATAGCATTAAGTCCATTCTTCCTAATGTTTTCAAACTTATCTAATGATGTCTTCTTAACCATTCCTGATTTAGTACCCATTAAGAGATAATTATCACTATCAAAGGTTCTTATAGACATAACTGCTTGTATATTTTCATCTGGATCTAGTGGTAGCATATTAACAATATTAGTTCCCTTAGCAGTTCTGCCACCTTCTGGGATTTCATATCCCTTTAATTTATATACCTTTCCTTTGTTTGTAAAGAATAGTATATTATTTAAAGTTGGTGTTATTAAAATATGCTCTACAAAATCATCTTCCTTAGTAGTAACCCCTTGAATACCTCTTCCACCTCTTTTTTGAGCATTATAGGTATCAGCTGGTAGACGCTTGATATATCCTCCATGGGTTAATGTTATTACTATATCATCATCATCAATTAAATCTTCATCCTCAAAGCTATAAGGATTTTTTTCTATAAGAGTTCTTCTATCATCGCCATACTTTGTCTTTATTTCAACTAATTCATCTTTTATGATGTTAAGTAGAATCTCTTCACTATTAAGTATTGATTGTAGATAAGCTATTGTTTTCATTAATTCATTATACTCATCTTCAATCTTATCTCTCTCCAGACCTGTTAATCTTTGCAATTTTAAATCTAAAATAGCTTGTGCTTGCTTTTCTGAAAGATTAAACTTCTCAATTAATCCATCTTTAGCTTCTTGTGTTGTTTTAGATGCTCTAATTAGAGATATAACTGCATCAATATTATCAAGTGCAATTTTTAATCCTTCAAGTATATGGGCTCTCGCATTAGCTTTATCTAAATCAAAGATAGTCCTTCTTTTTACTACATCCTTTTGATGATTCAAGTAATGAGTTAAAATTTGTTTTAAATTAAGTACTTTAGGTTCATTATTAACCAATGCAATCATGATAACTCCAAAAGTATCTTGCATTTTTGTATGCTTATAAAGTCTATTTAAAACAACATTTGCATTTGCATCTCTTTTTAATTCTATAACAATTCTCATACCATCTCTATCTGATTCATCTCTTAAATCAGATATACCATCTATTTTCTTTTCCTTAACTAGATTTGCTATAGATTCTATAAGGTTTGCTTTGTTAACCATATATGGTATCTCTGAAACTATTATTCTATTTCTACCATTATGTTCTTCTATTTCAGCTTTTGATCTAACTAGAATCCTTCCTCTACCAGTTTCATAAGCACTTCTAATACCACTTCTACCTAAAATTATTCCACCTGTTGGGAAGTCTGGTCCTTTAATCTCAGTCATGAAATCCTCAGTTATAGCTTCTGGATTATCTATAAGCATGATTACAGCATTTATGACTTCTGTAAGATTGTGTGGTGGTATGTTAGTTGCCATACCAACTGCTATCCCTGAAGATCCATTTACTAGTAGCGTTGGAAATCTTGCTGGTAAAACTACAGGTTCTCTTTCTTCACCATCAAAGTTTGGAGTAAAATCTACAGTTTCTTTGTTAATATCTCGAAGCATTTGACTAGTAATCTTACTCATCTTAGCTTCTGTATATCTCATAGCTGCAGCTCCATCCCCATCAACGGATCCAAAGTTTCCATGACCATCTACTAGCATATATCTTATTGAAAAATCCTGTGCCATTCTAACTAGTGCATCATATACTGAACTGTCACCATGTGGGTGATATTTACCTAGTACATCTCCAACTATCCTGGCGCATTTTCTATAACCTTTTTCGTAAGTTATCCCTAACTCATGCATAGAGTATAAAATTCTTCTATGAACTGGTTTCAATCCATCCCTAACATCCGGTAACGCTCTTCCAACAATAACACTCATAGCGTAGTCTATATAGGATTTTTTCATTTCTTGTTTTATATCTATTGGTATTATTTTATCCATAGTGTCCATATTTACACCTACCTTCACTATAGCATAAAGCTATATATCTAAGTTGCTAACTTTTTTAGCATTCTCTTGTATAAATTCTCTACGTGGCTCTACCTTGTCACCCATTAAAATAGTAAATATCTCATCTGCTGCCATTGCATCTTCAACAGTTACTTGTAATAGAGTTCTAGTTGCTGGATCCATTGTAGTACTCCATAATTGCTCTGGGTTCATTTCTCCAAGACCTTTATATCTTTGAATATCTGTATTGTTATCTTTTCCACCTAATTCTTCAATTACTATATCTAATTCACTATCACTATATGTGTATTTTTCAAATTTTCCTTTTTTAACTTTATAAAGAGGTGGCTGAGCAATAAACACATGACCATCATCTATTAACTCTCTCATGTATCTATAATAGAATGTAAGTAGAAGAGTTCTTATATGAGCTCCATCTACATCAGCATCTGTCATTATTATTATTTTATTATATCTAATCTTAGATACATCAAAATCCTTACCAACTCCAGCTCCAAAAGCTGTTATCATAGATCTTATAGAATCTGATGCTAATATTTTATCAAGTCTTTGCTTTTCTATATTCATTATTTTTCCTCTAAGGGGAAGTATGGCTTGGAATCGCCTATCTCTTCCTTGCTTAGCAGAACCACCCGCAGAATCTCCCTCAACTATATAAATTTCACATTCAGATGGATCTTTAGAAGAACAATCAGCAAGTTTCCCTGGCAAAGTTGTACTCTCAAGCACTGATTTTCTTCTAGTAAGTTCACGTGCCTTTTTAGCTGCTTCCCTAGCTCTAGCTGCATTTAAGCCCTTCTCTATAATACTTTTACCTACAGTAGGATTTTCCTCTAAAAATGAACTTACAATATCTCCTACTATTGATTCTACTATTCCTCTTACTTCACTATTACCAAGCTTAGTCTTAGTTTGACCTTCAAACTGAGGATCTGTAAGCTTAACAGATATAACTGCAGTTAACCCTTCTCTAACATCTTCTCCACTTAGATTTTTATCATTTTCTTTTAAAAATCCAAATTTTTTAGCATAATCATTAAGAACTCTAGTTAATGCTGTCTTAAAACCTACTAAGTGAGTTCCGCCTTCAACTGTATCTATATTATTTGCAAAGGAAAATAAATTCTCGTTATACGTGTCATTGTACTGAAATGCTAATTCTACTGAAGTTGTATTTTTTATTCCTTCTATATAGACTGGTTCATTATGAATTTTCCCTTTATTTCTATTTAAGTATTCTACAAAGGATTTTATCCCACCTTCATAATGAAACTTATTTTCTTTCTCATATCTCTCATCTGTAATTTTGATATTTATCCCTTTATTAAGAAATGCTAACTCTCTTAATCTTTGAGATAGCGTATCATATTCAAATTCAATACTTTCAAATATTTCTTCATCCGGCATAAAGTGAATTATTGTTCCATGATCATCAGTATTTCCGATTTTATCAAAAGGTGTAACAGTTTTACCTCTTGAAAAACTTTGATACCATATATGCCCATCTCTTTTTACTGTAACTTCACAAAGCTCTGATAGTGCATTAACAACAGAAGCTCCAACCCCATGAAGTCCTCCTGATACCTTGTATCCTCCGCCACCAAACTTTCCACCAGCGTGAAGTACTGTCATTATAACTTCAATCGTAGGTATATGCATTTTAGGGTGTATGCCTACTGGCATTCCTCTTCCATCATCTATTACTGTAACTGAGTTATCTTTATGAATAATAACTTGTATACTTTCACAAAAGCCCGCTAATGCTTCATCTATACTATTATCAACAATCTCATAAACTAAATGGTGTAGGCCTCTGATACTAGTACTTCCAATATACATACCAGGCCTTTTTCTAACTGCCTCAAGTCCTTCAAGGACTTGTATCTGATTTTCATCATATTTTTCATTATTAACCATAGCTATCCTCCTAACTTAACCTAAAGTTCACAGTATGACATATTAGTCCTTTTACACAAAGTAGATGATGATATAGGTGACAAATAAATCTTACTCTTCTTGTTTACTTCAGCTATAATAAATGATTTAGGTTTATCACTAGTTATACGTTCTACAAACCCATCTTCTTCTGCTAACCTTATGAACTGGCTAGTGTCTGGACTATACATAGTAGATTCTATGTCAAAAATACCTATTATATCTTTAATTGGCACAACTATACTTTCGCCTAAGTGTAAAAACATAGTATTCCCCCTAACTCCATCACATTATTTCTTGTACGCTTCCTTTTTCAACATTGAATATTTTCATGTTATTACCTTTTAAATATTTTTTTATCCCTGTAATTCCTGTACATGTTATTAAGGTTTGAATTCCATTTATAGATCTCAATATATATTCTTGCCTTTTTGTATCTAATTCAGACAATACGTCATCAAGTAATAACAATGGATATTCTCCTATTAATTCTTTTATTATTCGCAATGATGCAAATTTTATCGTCAAAACAGAAGTTCTTTGCTGACCTTGCGATCCAAATATCTTTACATCTATATCATTTATAAATATAGAAAAATCATCTCTATGTGGTCCTACAGATGTAATTTTTTTCTCTAGGTCTTTTTTTCTATTACTTTTAAGTAGGTTATATAACTCTTCTTGCAGATTATCAATACCCTTAAGCTGCATTATATAATTAAATTTAATAAACTCACTTCCCTGAGTTATATCGTTGTGAATTTTTTTAGAGAATTCATTTAATTTTTCTATATACTTAATTCTTTGAGCTATTATGTAACTCCCAAATTCAGCTAATCTAATATCATATATATCTATCATATCTATGTCAGCGCTAAATTTCTTTAATATAATGTTTCTTTCATTTAAAACTTTTTTATACGAAGATAGATAATGGTAGTATTTTTTGTCCAGTTTGCAAAGTTCAATATCTAAAAATCGCCTTCTAAATGATGGCGAATTCTTAACAATATCTAAATCTTCTGGTGAAAATATAACTACATTAACAACACCTACCATATCTTGTAGCTTAGTTATCTTTATTGAGTTTATATTTATAGCTTTTTTCCCATCTTTAAAAAGTTTTATATTTATTTTTTTATCTAAACGTTCTTTTACCACATAAGCACTAATATACGCCTCGTTACTGTCCCAATATATAAGCTCTTTATCTTTATTAGTTCTATGTGATTTTCCAACACTCGAATAGTATAGCGACTCAAGTATATTAGTTTTTCCTTGAGCATTATCACCTTGAAAAACATTAGTTCCATCACATAATTCTAAGGCCACATTTTTATAATTTCTAAAATTTATTAAATTCAAATATCTAACATACATAAAAACACCCACCTAAAATTATATCATAATATACATTCTAAGTGTGAAAATTACTGTAAAAATATAAATATAGCTGAATCTCTTAATTATAATAACTATAAAACTCAAAAGGCTGAAATACTTATCAGCCTAACGTTTTATATAATAATATATTCTTCTTCTTGAAATTCTATTTTATCACCTATATATAGCTTTCTTCCTCTTCTTACTTCCACTTCACCATTAACCTTAACATCTTCATTTTGTATATAAAATTTAGCTTCCGACCCTAAGGTAGTAGCTCCAGTAAACTTCAAAAATGAGTCTAGCTTTATAAATTCTGTATCTATTTTTATTTCTACCATATATTTCTCACATCCTAATTATTATTAGCAACTCTTACTGGAAGTAATAAATAAACACTGTTATCACTATCTTGATTTCTTATTACACAAGGAGAAACCGTAGATGTAAATTCCATGGTTATATTTTCCTCTTCCATTGTTTTAAACACATCAATTAAATATTTAGAATTAAATGCAATTTTTATTCCCTCTCCTTGCAATATTATTTGAACTTCTTCTCTAGCCTTTCCCAATTGAGAATTCGATGTTACAACTAGGGTATCATCAGAAATATCAAATTTTACAAGATTAGTGTTTCCATCCTTCGCCATAAGTGAAGCTCTTTCTATACAACCTAAAATTTCATTTCTGTTAACCGTAACTTTTAAATTATGCTCCTTAGGAATGATAGATTCATATTTAATAAAATCTCCCTCTAATAATCTAGAGATGACTTTAGTATTTCCAAAATTAAATAATATGTGATTCTTTGTAAATGTAATTTGCACAACATCATCAGTATCTTTAAGAATTTTAGAAACTTCATTAAGTGTTTTTCCTGGTATTACTGATTCCTTATTAGATTTACAATCCATGGATTCACTCTTTAAGGCTACTCTAAATCCATCTAGTGCAACCATATTTAGTTTATTTTCTTTAACTTGAAGTAATACCCCTGTCAATATAGGTCTTGTATCATCTTGAGCAATAGCAAAAATGGTTGATTTTATCATATTTTTTAAAGTTTTTTGAGATACAGATAGCACCACATCTTCTTCTATGCTCGGTAACGTTGGATATTCTTTTGGATTTAGGTATACTAATTGAACATTAGATTTTTGGCACTTTAGTTCTACCTCATTACTATTGATTTCAGTTATTTCAACTATATCGTTAGGTAGTTTCCTTATAATTTCGCCAAATATTTTAGAGTCAAGAACCACTTCGCCTTCTTCTATAATATTGGCTGGTATTTTTGTTTCTATGCTAACTTCTATATCAGATCCAATTAACGTTAATAATCCATCTTTTGCATATATATATATACCTTGAAGTATAGGCAATGTTGATTTACCTGTAATAGCTTTTTGAACATCTGAAATTGCTTCTTGTAATAAGCTTTTTTCTATTAAGAATTTCATAAAAAATCCTCCTCCTTATACACATATAAAATTACTATAAATAGCTTAGATAATTAAATAATATTTAGTAGTAGTAGTAGTAGGGGCTGTTGATTTGTTGATAAGTACTTCCAGGCCAATGATATCAACAATTTCTGTGTAAAATAAATTGTGGATAAACTAATTTTGAAATTCAGTAGTTATCCACAGTATTAAGAATATATTTTTTTTGAAAAGTAATCCACAATAAATCTTTTAATAATTAATAACAAATGTTATTAATTACTTTTGATTAATTCTTTTACTTAATTCAGCTATAGCTGATTGAAGGCTTTCATCTTTCTTTAGATTCTGAGAAATTTTTTCATATGCATGAATTACTGTAGTATGATCTCTACCGCCAAATTCTTCACCTATCTTGGGAAGAGAAGTATCTGTAAGCTTTCTTGAAAGGTACATAGCAATTTGTCTTGGAAAAGAAACATTTCTAGTTCTTCTTGCAGATTTGAAGTCATCTACCTTTAAGTTATAGTAACTAGAAACTATATCTTGAATTAATTCAATAGTAACTTGCCTTGAATTCCTGTTTGATATTATATCTTTTAGAGCTTCAGATGCTAAATCTACACTTATATCTTTATTTGTTAAAGAAGAATAGGCAACTATTCTTATAAGAGCACCCTCTAGTTCTCTTATGTTAGATTTAATTTGTGTAGCTATATATACCATAACTTCATTAGGAATATTTAAATTTTCTACATCAGCCTTCTTTTTTAGGATAGCAATTCTTGTTTCAAAGTCAGGTGGTTGTATATCAGCTATAAGTCCCCATTCAAATCTAGATCTTAACCTGTCTTCTAATGTAGGAATTTCCTTGGGAGGTCTATCGCTTGATAGGATTATTTGTTTATTAGCATCATGCAGAGCATTAAAGGTATGAAAGAACTCTTCTTGAGTAGATTCCTTACCGGCTATAAATTGAATATCGTCAATAAGAAGTACATCTACATTTCTGTATTTATTCCTAAATTCAACATTTTTATCATCTTTAATAGAATTAATAAGCTCATTTGTAAATTTTTCTGATGAAACATAAACTACTTTAGACTTTGAATTAACTGTCTGTATGTAACTCCCAATAGCATGCATTAAGTGTGTTTTTCCAAGTCCAACGCCTCCATAAATAAATAGCGGGTTATAAGCCTTAGCTGGAGACTCTGCTACAGCTAAAGAAGCTGCATGAGCAAATCTATTACTATTTCCTATGACGAAAGAATCAAAGGTATATTTAGGATTTAGGATTGCTGACATTTCATCATTTACAATTAAATTATGTTTGTTATTTGTATGCTTAGAGGTTGATGTATCTAAATCAGAAGCTTCCTCAGAGCTTATAACAAAGTTTATTGAATATGATTTATTGCATGCTGCTTGAATAGAATTTTTTATTAGGTCTTTATATCTATTCTCTAGGATATCCTTAGTGAAGTCATTACGAACACCAAGAGTTATAGTTGAATCAGTCATTTTTAGTGGGTCAATACTTTTTATCCAAGTATTAAAACTTACTTCGGTGAGTTCAGCTTTAAGTATTTCTAAGGCTTTTTCCCAAATTTCATTTACATAGGTGTTCATTTTATATCCTCCTCTTAAAATAGTTATATCTATAGTTAATAATAGAAAAGAGATAAAAATCCACAAGAGTATCAACAGAATAATAGATACATATAAAGTTGTTTACCATTGTTAAAATTTTTATTCACATGTTTATAATTTGTGTTTTAATAAATAGTAAATTATACTTACTAACAATATATAATTATAAGTTATACACAGGCAAAAGTGGTGAAAAACATTAAGATTTCATGTAAAAACACAAAAAAAAGAGAAAAAATAAGAGTTATTCACAGAATAATCAACAGATTGTGTATAACTTGTTCGAAAAATAACTTATCAACATCCATACATAATGATATCAAAAGATTGCATGGTATTCAATAAGTTATCCACAAAAAAAATAGTTTTGTGGAATTTTTATTAACAAGGGTGTTTAAAAACACAAAAAAATGACATATTAATAATGTTAGAAAATGTTATAAATAGTTATCTTGACATAAGAGTTACTTACATTTATAATCTAATAGTGAAACTTATAAAGTAGTGATAATTTAATTGCTATAAATGACATATAAGATGAAGGGGGTGCAAGCACATGTTCATGACTTACCAACCTAAAAAAAGACACAGAAAGAAAGAGCATGGATTCAGAAAAAGAATGAGTACTGCTTCTGGAAGAACTGTTCTTAAGAGAAGAAGACAAAAAGGAAGAAAAAAATTGACAGCATAAGGGCCGCTAATGTGGCCTTTTTCTGTAATTAAGAAAGAGAGCAACATAGAACTATGAAAGAAGAAAGGCTAAGAAAAAACCCTGAGTTTAGATTAGTATATAGAAGAGGGAAATCTTTATCTACATCTTTATTAGTGTTATACGTATTCAAAAACAATAAAGGAATTAATAGGGTAGGAATATCTGTAAGTAAAAAAGTAGGAAAGAGTGTAGTTCGTAGCAGAGTAAAGAGGCTTATAAGTGAAAGTGTTAGATTAAATAAACAAGGATTAAAGCAGGGGTATGATCTAGTCTTTGTTGCAAGAAGTGCTTCAAAGGATAAGAGTTATAAAGAAATTGAAAACTCGGTTAAATATTTATTTAAGAAATCAGGGCTTAATAATGTTGAAAAAAATATTACTATTAGTAATTAAATGTTATAGAAAATATATATCTCCTATGAAAGCGCCATGTTGCATATTTGAACCAAGCTGTTCCATATATGCAATTCAAGCTATCGAAAAATATGGCGCAATCAAAGGAGGTTTTATGGCTATTAAGAGAATTTTACGGTGTCATCCTTACCATAAGGGAGGATATGACCCTGTTAAATAGAAAGTATTAGGAGGGGTTAATTTGAATTACTTATCTGGTATATTTGTAGAAGTATTTAAATCGGTTCATAATTTTGTCCAGTTAATTACAACAAATCCAGACATATCATTCGGTATTGCAATAATAATATTTACATTGCTTGCAAGAATATGTTTATTACCATTATCGCTAAAGCAAACTAAATCTACGGCTAAAATGAGTGCAATTCAGCCTGAAATTAAAAAGGTTCAAGAAAAGTATAAAAACGATCCTCAAAGACAGCAGACTGAAATAATGAAAGTATATAAAGAAAATAATGTGTCCATGTTTGGTGGATGTTTACCAATGCTTATTCAGTTTCCAATTATGATAGCATTGTTTTATGTATTTAAATCAATAGATTATCAAGGAGCTGGATTTTTATGGATGCCAGATTTAGCACAAAAAGATCCAACAATGATATTACCAATAGTTTCAGGTTTAACAACATATTTTTCTAGTAAGGCTATGCAACCTGCTACTGGAGATGCAGCTAAACAAACTAATATGATGAATATTGGTATGTCAATTTTCTTTGGATTTATGTCATTACAATTTCCAGGAGCATTAGTACTTTACTGGACAGTAGGAAACTTAATCCAAATGGCACAATCTTTAATATTAAATAAAATTTATAAAAAGCCTAGTACTAAATCGGCATAATAAAATCATTTTATTATTGGAAGGGCGGTATCTAAAGCATGAAAAGTATTGAAATAATTGGTAGGACTGCTGAAGAAGCTATACAGAATGCCTTAAGAGAATTAAATGTTACAGAAGAAAAAGTTACCATAGAAGTATTAGAAGAAGGTAGTAAAGGATTTTTAAATATAATAGGGGTTAAGCCAGCAAAAGTTAAGGTGACACTAAAGAGAGATTATATAGGTGATGCTAAAAATTTCTTAAGAGAGATTCTTAATGCTATGAATGTAAAAGCTGAGATTCATATAAAAGAAGAAAATAATGAAATAAATATTAATTTAGTAGGGCCTAATATGGGGGTATTAATAGGGTATAGAGGAGAAACTTTAGACTCTCTTCAATACTTACTGAGCTTAGTGGTTAATAAGAATCATGATGAAACATACAAGAGAGTAATTCTTGATACTGTTAATTATAGACAAAACAGACAGGAAACACTTAAAAAATTGGCACTTAAAATGGGAGATAAGGTAAGAATTAATGGAAAGACTTTAAAATTAGAACCTATGAACCCATATGAAAGAAGAGTTATTCATTCAACTTTGCAAAACAATGCATATGTAACTACCCATAGTGAGGGTGAAGAGCCTTATAGAAGAGTAGTTATTGAATTAAAGAAAGCCTAGAGGCTTTCTTTTTATATTTTCAAGTAGTGTGATACAATAGTGATTTGTGGGTACAATTTATATTAAGTTATGTTGTAATATAAAAAAGGAGGGACTAACATGAAGGATTTTGATACAATAGGTGCTATATCAACAAGTATAGGAGAAGGTGGCATTGCCATTGTAAGAATTTCTGGAGATAAGGCTAAAGATGTTGTTGAGAAAATATTTCAAGCTAAAAATGGTCAATCAATTAAAGATATGAAAAGTTATACCATGAAATATGGGTATATAATAGATGAAAATAATAATCACATTGATGAGGTTATAGTTTCTTTTATGAAGGGACCTAGAAGTTTTACAGCAGAGGATACTATAGAAATAAATTGTCATGGTGGGGTAGTTGCTACAAACAAGGTTTTAGAACAGGTTATAAAGCAAGGGGTTAGGATTGCTGAACCAGGAGAATTTACTAAAAGAGCTTTTTTAAATGGGAGAATAGATTTATCGCAGGCTGAAGCTGTGATTGATATAATTAATGCTAAAACTGATTTAAGTATGAAGTCAGCATTAATGCAAAGTGAAGGATTAATTTCCAAGGAAATTCGGGTATTAAGAGAAAAGTTATTATCAACAATTGCACATATAGAGGCTACTGTAGATTACCCAGAAGATGATTTAGAAGAAGTAACATCTGAAATGGCTATAAGGGATTTAGATATAATAAAAAAAGAAATAAAAGAGTTTATAGAAACTGCTGAAGAAGGAAAAATATTAAGAGAAGGATTAAGTACCGTAATTGTAGGTAAGCCTAATGTAGGAAAATCATCGCTTTTAAATGCATTAACTAAAGAAAATAGAGCTATAGTTACAGATATACCTGGCACTACAAGAGATGTTATAGAGGAATATATAAATATTTCTGGAATTCCAATAAAGATTATTGATACTGCAGGAATAAGAGAAACAGATGATGTAGTAGAGAAAATAGGTGTAGAAAGATCAAGAGCTAAAATTAATGATGCGGATTTAATTATTCTTATATTAGATTCTAGCAATGAGTTAACTGAGGAAGATAAGGAAATTATTAATCATATAAGTAATAAAAAATATATGATATTATTAAACAAGAGTGATTTAAATAGCAAAATTACTCAGAAGGATTTAGAAAATATTAATTGTACCAATATATATAGTATTTCAGCTAAAACAGGTGAAGGTATAGATGAGGTTAGGACAGCTATTAAAGATATGTTCTTCAAAGGAGAGATTAGTACTAACAATGTTATAATAACTAATACAAGGCATAAAGAAGCTCTTTTAAGAGCTTATGAATGCATTGAGAGTGCTATAAATACTTTAAATTATACTTTTGCTATTGACCTTGCATCTATTGATATTAGAAATGCTTGGACATTTTTAGGTGAGATTACAGGAGATTCATTAGAAGAAAATATTATAGATAAAATATTTAAAGATTTTTGTCTAGGTAAATAGAGGTGAAATAATGAAATACTTAGCAGGAGATTATGATGTAGTTGTAGTAGGAGCTGGTCATGCTGGTTGTGAGGCTGCTTTAGCTACGGCTAGAATGGGATTAAAAACTTTAATGTGTACACTTAATCTTGATAGTTTAGCGCTTATGCCATGTAACCCTAATATTGGGGGTACCGCAAAGGGTCATTTAGTTAGAGAGGTTGATGCATTAGGTGGAGAGATGGGAAGAAATATAGATGATACTTACATTCAGTCTAGAATGCTTAACATATCTAAAGGTCCAGCAGTTCATTCACTTAGAGCTCAAGCAGATAAAAAGAGATACTCTGAAAGAATGAAACATGTGATAGAGACAGAGCCTAATTTAGATTTAAAACAACTTGAGGTTGTAAGTATTGATGCACCAAACAACGTAGTTAAAGGTATTCTAACTAAGTATGGAGCTTACTTTAATTGTAAATCAGTTATTTTAACAAGCGGTACTTATTTGAAATCACAGGTAATAATAGGTGAAGTAGTGGTAAATGAAGGACCTAGTGGATTATTTCCGGCTAATGAGTTATCTAAATCATTAATAGATTTAGGGATTACATTAAGAAGGTTTAAGACAGGAACACCAGCAAGAATTAATGCTAGATCAGTAGATTTTTCTAAAATGGAAGAGCAAAAGGGTGATAAAGATGTAGTTCCATTTTCATTTATGAGTGGAGATATACAAAGATCACAGATATCTTGTTATCTAACTTATACCAATAGTAAAACCCATGATGTAATATTAAAAAATATAGATAGATCACCACTTTATAATGGATCGATAAAAAGTACAGGACCAAGATATTGTCCATCCATTGAAGATAAAGTAATGAGATTTAGAGATAAAGAAAGACATCAATTGTTTATAGAACCAGAAGGAGAAAGTACTGAAGAAATGTATGTTCAAGGAATGAGTAGTTCTCTTCCAGAGGATGTACAATTAGAGTTTTTAAGAACAATAGAAGGACTTGAAAATGTAGAGGTAATGAGAACTGGGTATGCAATAGAATATGATTGCATAGATCCTACACAATTAAAATTATCATTAGAGTTTAAGCATATAGATGGATTATTTTCAGCAGGACAGGTAAATGGAAGTTCTGGTTATGAAGAAGCAGCAGGACAAGGAATTCTTGCAGGAATAAATGCATCTCTTAAAATTAAAGGAAAGGAGCCTTTAATTTTAAAAAGATCTGATGCTTATATAGGAGTTTTAGTAGATGATTTAGTTACAAAAGGAACCAATGAACCTTATAGAATGATGACTTCAAGGTCTGAATATAGACTTTTACTAAGACAAGATAATGCTGATTTAAGGTTAACGGAAATTGGTTATCAAGTTGGATTAGTTAAAGATGAAAGATATAAGGCGTTCATTAAGAAAAAAGAGGATATAGATGCAGAAATAGAAAGATTGAAAAATCTTCAAATAACAGGTAAAAAAGAAGTAAATGAATTTTTATTTAAAATGGGTTCTGCAGAACTAAAAAAACCCACTTCATTATATGAATTAATTAAACGTTCAGAATTAGACTATTACAATATTAAGGGTCTAGATCCGGAAAGAAAAGAACTTAGTAGACAAGTTACGGAGCAAGTTAATATAGTATCTAAGTATGAAGGCTATATAACAAAGCAATTAGAACAAATTAGTCAATTTACTAAATATGAAAATAAATTTATACCAGAAGATTTAGACTATAATGAAGTTAAAGGATTAAGGACAGAGGCTATTCAAAAATTAGATTCAATAAAACCTGTAAATATAGGTCAAGCATCTAGAATTTCTGGAGTATCTCCAGCAGATATAAATGTTCTATTAATATTTCTTGAGCAAAGAAGAAGAAGCTTAAAAATAAACAATTAATATATAATATTTAAGAATTAAAAAAATAAGTATTTATTAATACCTACTAATTATTTAGGTTTATAATTAGTAGGTATTAGTTTAAAATAGAAATATATACATAAAATTTTATTAAAACATATAAAACTTAATTATACGGAGGATTAAAATGGAGTATTTTGATATGTTGAAAGAAGCTTGTGAGAATGAAGGATTAATCTTTGATGAAACAATGTATAATAACTTTATTCAATATAAGGCATTAATTAAAGAGTGGAATGAAAAAATTAATTTAACAGCAATAACAGAAGATGAGAAAATTATAAAAAAGCACTTCATTGATTCTATTAAAGTATTTGAATATCCATATGTAAAAGAAGCTACGAAAATTATAGATATAGGAACAGGAGGAGGGTTTCCAGGGATTCCTATGAAAATAGTAAAGCCCGAGTCTTCTATGGTACTTTTAGATTCTTTAAATAAAAGAATAAATTTTTTAAATGAAGTTATTGATAAATTAGAGTTAAAAGATATTAAAACAATTCATGGTAGAGCAGAGGACTTTGCACAAAAGGCAGAATACAGAGAAGAATTCGATTTAGCTGTATCTAGAGCTGTTGCAAATTTAACGGTTTTATTAGAGCTATGTTTACCTTTCGTAAAGGTTGGTGGATATTTTGTAGCATTAAAAGGACCGGCTATAGAAGATGAAATAAAAGATTCTAAAGTAGCACTTAAAGTATTAGGTGGGCATATTCAAGAAATAATAGAGGTTAATATTGCAGGTAGTGATCTTAAACATAATTTGTTAGTTATAAAAAAGATTAAAGATACACCAAAAAAGTATCCAAGAAAAGCTGGAACAGCAAATAAAAATCCTATAAAATAAATTTCTAGAAATATTTATATTAATTGTTAAATATAAAGAGGAATTTTGAGATTAATATAGAATTTTAATTAAAGATAAGGAATTTCATAAAAGGATGGTATAAAATGGAAAATACTATTAATTATATAGCGGTTGATTCAATAAGTCCTAACCTTTATCAGCCAAGAAAAGTATTTGATGAAGAGTCAATACAAGAGCTTGCACAATCAATAAAGGTTTATGGGATAATTCAACCTTTATCAGTTAGGAAAATAGATGAGAATAATTATGAGCTAATCGCAGGAGAAAGAAGATTAAGAGCAGCTAAAGAAGCTGGATTATCAAAAGTCCCAGCTATAATAGCTAATATTAATGATAAGGATTCTGCTGCAATTGCATTATTAGAAAATTTGCAAAGAGAAGATTTAAATTTCTATGAAGAAGCGTTAGCATATCATAATTTAATTAAAGTACATTCTTACACTCAGGAGCAATTATCTGAGGTTATAGGTAAGAAGCAATCTACAATAGCAAATAAGCTTAGAATTTTAAAGTTAGATGAAAAAATAATTAGTACAATAATCGACAATAAATTGACAGAGAGACATGCTAGAGCATTATTAAAAATACCAACTGATGAGTTACGTAATGAAGTATTAGAAATTGTAATAAAAAATGGGCTAAATGTTAAAAAAACAGAAGAACTTATAGATAGGGAATTACTTAAATTAGCTCATACTGAAGTTGCATCAGATGGTAAAAAGAGAATAAAAGGATCATTTAGTCCAGCTATATATATTAACACTGTAAAGCAAGTTTTTGATAAATATGGGGTGGAAGCTAAATATAGATCCAAGGAATTAGATGATAGTATACAAGTTACTATAACAATAAAAAAGAAATAATATTTTTATAATACTTTTATAAAAGACTACAAAATGTTTCACGTGAAACATTTTGTAGTCTTTTATTGAACAATTAATTTTATATAATTAAAGTTAGTTTGAATAAATGAAATTTCAACAAATTTATGAATTGAAGTACTTATATGAAAAATGTACAATAAATTTATACAATAGCATTATCAATAGTATCTAAAATAGTAAATTAATCTAAATATGTTGATAAAAAAATAAATACTTATTAATTTATGTAATAATTACTTTAAATAAAACCTGTATCAATATATAATATAAATACATAGGTAAAATAAATTTATAATGATTAAAATTATTAGTAATATAAAGTTTCTAATATATAGTAATTTAAAACAAAACCTACGATAGATAAGGGGGGAGAATATGAAGGTAATATGTATTTTCAATCAAAAAGGGGGAGTTGGAAAAACAACTACTAATATAAATTTATGCTCATATTTAGCAATGAATGGATATAAAGTTCTGTCTATAGACATAGATCCTCAAGGAAATACAACTAGCGGTATAGGATTAGATAAAAGAAAAATACATTGTTCTATGTATGATGTTTTAACAAGTAATGTTTCATTGAAAGAAATTATCAAAAAAAGTGAAATAGTAGATAACTTCTATATTGCACCTTCAACTATGACTCTAGCAGCAGCTGAAGTTGAAGTTATAAGTCAGGATCAAAGAGAAAAAGTTTTAAAAAATAAAATTGATGAAATAAAAGATGACTATGACTATATATTTATAGATTGTCCACCATCGTTAGGTGTATTAACTATTAATGCATTAACAGCATCTGACTCAGTTTTGATACCAATCCAATGTGAGTTTTATGCTCTTGAAGGTGTAGGACAATTGATGAGTACTATACAATTGATTAAGAGATATTTAAATACTGGTCTTGAAATTGAAGGTGTAATCATGAGTATGTATGATAGTAGAACTAGATTATGTAATGAAGTAGTTGAAGAAATTAAAAAGTACTTTAATGATAAGGTATATGATACTTTCATACCAAGAAATGTTAAATTAGCAGAGTCACCTAGTTTTGGACTTCCTATCATGCTATATGATGATAAATGTAAGGGATCAGAAGCATTTGAAGCTTTAACGGAGGAGTTTATTAGTAGACAAGGAGGAAAATAGCATGAAGAAAACAGGAGTTTTAGGAAAAGGATTATCTTCATTAATTCCTGAAAATGACTTTCAGGACAGTAATAATGAACAGGTTATAAGTATAGATATAAATTTAATTAAGCCTAATAAGGATCAGCCGAGAAAGCATTTTGATAATGAAAAGTTAATAGAATTAGCGAATTCTATTAAGGAACATGGTATAATACAACCTATTGTTGTAAGAAAAGAAAATCAGTTTTATGTAATAATTGCAGGTGAACGTAGATGGAGAGCAGCAAAATTATTAAATTTAAAAGAAGTACCAATAATTATTAAGGAATTGTCTGATGTAGAGGTTGTACAAATTTCTTTAATAGAAAATATAATTAGAGAAGATTTAAATCCTATAGAGGAAGCTGCAGCATATAATAAGTTATTGAATGATTTTAATTTGACGCAAGAAGAAATAAGTAAACAGGTTTCAAAATCTAGAAGTGCTATTGCTAATTCATTAAGATTACTAAATCTTGATGAAAGAATACAGGGGTATTTAATTGAAGGTGTTTTATCAGAAGGACATGGGAGAGCAATATTAGCATTAGAAAATAAAGAAGATCAATATGTAGTTGCTCAGAAAGTTATTGATGAAAACCTAAATGTTAGACAAACTGAATTACTAGTTAGAAATTATTATAAAGATGATAATAACAAGTATAAAAAAATAAATAATAAATCAGAAAATGATATATATTACAAAGACATAAGAACAAAATTAGAAAATCACTTTAATACAAAAGTATGTATAAGTAATAATTCTAAAAATAAAGGAAAAATAGAAATAGAATATTATTCTCCAGAAGATTTACAAAGAATAATAGAAATTTTAGATATATAATGTTTCACGTGAAACATTTTTAGAGAGGATGAATGCTTTTGGAACAAATTATAGAATTTCTCAATGAATATAATGTATTTATAACTATAGGATTAATAATATTAGTATTCATATTAATCATTATTTTGATAATATCACTAGTCTCAACAAGTAAGATGAAAGATAAATATAGAAAAATTATGAAGGGGACTAATAATAAAAATTTAGAAGAATTATTAGTAAGCTCATTAGATAAAATTGACAATATGGAAGAAATAACAAATGAAGTTAAGGATATGTGTAATAAAACATCTAACAAAGTTTCATCTTGTGTTCAAAAGGTTGCAATGCAAAGATATAAAGCTTTTGAGGATATTGGAAGTGATTTAAGCTACTCCATTGCTCTGTTAGATGGAAGAAATAATGGTGTAATAATAACTAGTATTTATTCAAGAAATGAGAGTATTACATATGCAAAACCTATTGATGATGGGATATCTAGATATGATTTATCACAAGAAGAAAATAATGTTCTTCATCAAGCTGTCAATACTAACAAGGAATAGATTTAACAAAATAGATGAGTTATAGTAGTATAGCTCATCTATTTTATTAGATTTATATTTAGTATTTATCTATATAAGTATAAGTATTGGATAGTGTGGTAATTGGATATAAAAATATAGTAACAAGATTATAACTTATGTATTTTAACTTGATATAAAGTAATGCAAATGAACAATTTATTTTAGGTAGAACAGTTAATTAAATCAAAGTGGATAATCAAGTTTAGCATAAAATGAATTATTTATATATTAAACAAGTAAAAAGAGATAATAAATGTTTCACGTGAAACATTTATTATCTCTTCTTTTAAGTTCTAGTCTGCATCTAAAACCTTAGGAATATATTTATTGTTAACCTTGGAGGAAGATTTACGTCCACCTATAGTTTTTATTATAGAATGGTATATTCCTGAGGAGATTACTTCAGCTAATTTCATTACAATATATAATCGAGTATTTTGGAGCACCATAAATTCTAACGAGCCAGATATATTAACAATTCCAACAATACTTAAATCACCAACAGAAGGTAAATTTTTATTTAGAGCAGCTCCAGGATAAAGAGGTTTAGATTCAATTATAACTTTACCTACATTTTGAAGGCCTCCAAGAGAAGCATCTATAGCTATTATATATGGATTACTATGATTCTTAAGTATTAAATCATTGGTTTCAGAAATATTTTTCGCATGCACAGGGTTTTCTAGATTTCCATAGATAAAAACCTTATCTCTAACTAAAAATTTGAGTTTATAACCTACAAGTGGACCTAAACTATCACCTGTAGATCTGTCTGTACCTATGCATAAAATAACAATATCTCTATTATCTTTAATTACTTTGGTTAGTTCTTCTGAAAGAATTTCTCTTATGTCATATATAGAATTATCAGATAAAGCATCGAAAATAACTTTTTCCACCATGAGTAACACCCTCCTATATTAGAAAGTATTACCATGTAGATAAATTTAATACATCTATTATTAATTCATTACAATTTTTTAATAGAAGAATTTATACTACACAAGATATAATCTATATCTTTATCATCATTAAAATATCCAAAACTAAAACGCAAAGTTCCATTAGGATATGTTCCAATAGTTTTATGAGCTAATGGAGCACAATGGAGACCAGTTCTAGTTATAATATTATATTGAGAGTCAAGAATAAATCCAAGTTCACTGTTATCAATTTTAGAAGAGTTTACAGATATAGTTGAAGTTCTATTTTCAGTATTTAGATGTCCATAAACTTTCATTGTAGATATATTTAATATACCATCAATGAACTTTTGTGTTAGATAATCTTCATGATCTTTAATTGTAGATAATCCTTCATTTTGGATAAAGGTTATTCCAGATAGAAGACCTGCAATACCAGGTGCATTAATAGTACCACTTTCAAATTTATCAGGTAAGAAGTTGGGTTGAATTATGTCTGATGAAACACTTCCTGTACCACCAACAATTAATGGAGAACAAATATCATTCATTTCATCATCTATGATAAAGCCACCTATACCTTGAGGACCTAATAAACTTTTATGTCCAGTAAAGGCTAAAGCATTGCAGTTTAATTTTTGAAAATTTAAATCAAGAACGCCAGCTGTTTGAGCAGTATCTATAATGAAAAATATATTACTTCCCTTGCAAATTTGTCCGATTTTTTCTAGAGGTTGAATAGTACCAATTATATTAGAGCCATGAGAAAGGGTTACAAGTTTAGTATTATGCTTGATTTTACTTTGAAAATCATCAATATCAATTTCACCTAATTTATTACATTGAATTATATCTAATTCAATTATTCCTTTAGATTTTAATTCATTTAATGTTCTAAGGGTACTGTTATGATCCATGGAAGATGTTATAACATGCCATCCAGGTTTAACTATACCTTTAATTAAAATGTTTAAGGACATAGTAATATTAGATGTAAATATTACATTTTTAGTATCAGGAAAATTAAAAAAATCACATAAAGCATTTCTACATTGGAATATAACTTTATTTCCTTTTAGAGATGAAGTAGATGCACCCCTTCCAGGATTACCGCCTATATTTCTCATATAATTTAGTATATCATTATAAACACAATCTGGTTTAGGAAAAGATGTAGCTGCATTATCTGCATAAATTTGCATAGTATTACCTCCTAGGTTGAATTTATCATATTTAGATATATAATAAGTAAAATTTATATATTATAAATTTAGATATGATATATTCTATAGATTTGATATAATTAGTATGTTAATAAAGATTGTATTATAGTAAGTTGGTATAACACAATAATACAACATTATAATAAATATATACAATATCATATTATTATATTAAGTAGAACATATTAATTAATAGATATTAACTAAATATTATTATCAAATAATATTTAATAGGGGGAAAATGTTATGGAAAATATTAGAAATGAAATTGACTGTAGAGGATTAAATTGCCCAATTCCAGTAGTAAATACAAAAAAATATTTTGATGCTTTAGAAAGTGGTATAGGAGTAACTGTTGTAGATAATGAGGTTGCCAAAAATAATGTGGTTAAATTTGCTCAAGGAAATGGATTTGAATATGAAATAGAAGAAAGAGAAGGCAATATATACTATATAACAATTATAAAGGGAGAAGTTACAGTAGAAGAATTAAATCTAAAAAATTCTAAAGAAAAAGAAGAGACTTTTACTATTGTTGTAGGTTCAGATAAATTGGGAAATGGAGATGATGAACTTGGAACAGCTCTTATAAAGAGTTATTTATTTGCACTTTCGGAGGCTGAAGTTATACCAACTAATTTAGTATTCTTAAATGCAGGGGTAAAGTTAGTAGTTGAAGGAGCACTTACCCTTGATAGTTTAAAAAGATTAGTAGAGAGAGGTGTAAATGTACAAAGCTGTGGTCTTTGTTTAGATTTTTATGGATTAAAGGAAAATCTTGCAGTTGGAGAAATTAGTAATATGTATGCAATAATTGAAATGATGAATAAAGGAAAAACTATAAAGTTATAAGAAATAGTGCTAGGAGATATATGAAATGAAAGAATTTTTAATTGTAACTTTCAATAATACTCATGAAGCCATGAAAGCTGAATCAGTATGTATTAACGAAAAGCTTAAGGTTACTATGATGCCAACACCAACATATATAACAAAAAGTTGTGGAATAAGCTTAAAGGCGGATATTGGTATTTTAGATAGCTTAAAAGAGATAATAAAAGATAAAAAGATGGAGTTCAAAACTATTTATCAATTTACTGATAGTAAGTTAATAGAGTTAAATATTGACTAACATAATATGAGATGGTAAAAAATAAGTATAAAACAATATAGTTTATTGATATAAATATTTGGAAACAATGATATAGGAGAAGAATATGAAAGAATTTGAATTAAATGATATTGTAGAAACTAAAAAAACACATCCATGTGGTAGTAATAAGTGGGAAATAATTAGAATGGGTGCAGATATAAAAATTAGATGCACCGGATGTGATAGAATTGTTATGATTCCTAGAAGTAAATTTGAAAAGAGTGTAAAGAAAATTCTTAAGAATGAGGGAAAATAAGATAACAATATTGACTTAATAGTTTTACTATGATATAATTTGATGATGTAATCCCTGCTGTGAAAATCACAGCCGTTAGTCCGGGGGGAGGAGGTGAAACTAATGAGAGCATATGAAACTATATTCATATTACACCCATCATTAGACGAGGAGGCTGTTAAAGCTAACGTTGAAAAATTTAAAGGTGTAATAGAGAACAATGGTGGAGAAGTTGAAAGCGTTGACGTTTGGGGTAGAAGAAAGCTAGCTTATGAAATCGCTAAAGTTAACGAGGGTGTATACACATTAATCAACTTCAAAGCTGACGCTGAATTACCTAAAGAATTAGACAGAGTATTCAGAATTACAGATGGTGTTATAAGACATATTATAATCAATCCAGAAAGCAAGTAGGTGGTATTAATGAATAAGGTTGTTTTAATCGGAAGATTAACCAAAGACCCAGAGTTAAAATTTACTCCAGGTACAGGTACAGCTGTAGCCACATTTACAATTGCAGTTAATAGAAGATTTAAGAAGGAAGGTCAACCGGATGCTGATTTTATACCTGTAGTAGTATGGGGTAAACAGGCTGAAAGTACTGCTAATTACATGAGTAAAGGTAAACTTTTAAGTGTAGCTGGTAGAATTGAAACTCGTTCTTATGAAGCTAAAGACGGTGGAAGAAGATATGTTACTGAAGTAGTAGCTGATGAAGTAAGTTTCCTTGAATGGGGTGGCAATAAAACATCAGGAATGAATACTGGAGCTGTTTCTCACAATGATTCATCAATACCAACAGATTACTTTGGTGGAGGAGATATGACTCCGATTGATGATGGTGAGGATATGCCATTTTAATAATTAGGTAAGGAGGTAAGAGTAATGGCTTATGATAGAAACGATAAGAATGATAGAAGAAAAGGCGGAAATAGAAAAAGAGCTAAGAGAAAAGTATGTGCTTTTTGTATGGATAAAGCAACTTCTATAGATTATAAAGATATCAATAAATTAAGAAAGTATGTTACAGAAAAGGGTAAAATATTACCAAGAAGAATTTCTGGAAACTGTGCTAAACACCAAAGAATGCTAACTGTAGCTATTAAGAGAGCTAGAAACATAGCATTATTACCATTCACAACTGAATAGTAATAATTTATTTGGTAAAACAAATATATAATTAATAAAAACTAGTGAATCGCTGTTATTCACTAGTTTTTTATTTTAATCTCAGAATAACTGTGAAATAAAGGTAAATATACCTATAATCATGTTGCATAAATATAAAAAAAAATTTACAATAGACTTATAGCCTAAAGAAAGGATGATTCTTATGAGACGAGAAGAGTTTAATATTATGTCCAATATAAAGATAATAGAAGGACTAAAGGCAGAATTAGTTTGTATTGTAGGTGATTTTTTTAAATTATTAAGTAAAGGGAGTAATATAGCACAAGATGCAATTTTAGATTGTATATCAGGAGCAATAATAATATTATATATTTTAGCAGAAAAATTAGGATATTCTCATTTAGCAATTGATGAAACTATGAAGAAAAAATTAAAGGTTGGTATAGTAGAAGGTGATCCTCTTGAGAAAAATGGAAAAGAGCTTAGTAAGCTTTATGACCATATAAGAGAAAGGAATTAGAAGGAGGATGTTATGGAACAAAAGATTAATACAAAAAATTTAATAGAAACTGCGTTGATGACAGGTATTATAACTATAATAAGCATTAGTGCATCATACATTTTATTGTTTTATATAATAGGTTTAATATTGTTGCCAATTTTAGTAGCTCTTATTTATTATAGGAATGGAATGAAGTATTCAATAGGAACTGCATTAATAAGCACAATATTAGTAGCTATATTTCTCAATCCTATTTTGGCTATAACTTCAGGTATGTCTTATGGGATAATAGGTGCGGTCTTAGGTCACTGCTTAAAAAATCAAAAGAAAACATATAATATGTTAATAACCTTGATTATAGCATGTATAATATCAATGCTGGTTGATGTATGGTTAACTAGTAGGCTTGTTAGTAATATAAGTGTAATTCAATTTATTAATAATAAATTGAACACATATATACATGAATTTAAGACATATATAACTCAAACTAAAGAAATTTATAGTAACATGGGTATGAATGCTACTCAACTACAAATGTTTGAACAGATAGAATCTATCTTTACAGTTGATCTCTTAGCTATGTTGATACCAACTGTATTATTTATAGCTTCCTTTATACAAGCATATTCAACCATATTATTTACACATTTGATATTTAGAAAACTTAAATATAAAGAAGTAAAATACTTAAGGTTTTCAGAGTTTTATGTATCTAATCTAGTTGGAGCTGCATTAATTGCTGTTATTAGCATATGTGCAATAGTAGGAAGTCGGGGAATTACAGGGGGGTTATTTTTATATAATGCTATTTTGATGTTAACAATTATGATATTAGCTGTGAACGGAGCAGCTGTAACTGATTATTATTTTAGAAAGAAACTAGGAATGCCTAAGGCAATGAGAATACTTTTAGTAATTCTATTGTTTATAATAGGATCATCTAAGATTTTAGGAATAGTAGGTTTTGTAGAAATGATGTTAGATTTTAGAAAGCTGGATCCATATAGAATCAGAAAGGCGTAATATATGAGTAAAGAGAATTTTAAAGAAATGCTACTTAATTTTATAAAAAGTAAAATAGTTATAACTATTTTAGTTATATTATTAGTAGTGTTTTTTATAAAGAATATGTTAATTATTTCAAATATACTACTTCTAATATATGCAGCCGCTCTTTTGTATATTATATTTGATAATAGCAAGAAAGATAATTTTTCTAACAAAATTGAAAATATAATACACAAGGTTGATACTGTTAAGTCTACGGCATTTTCTAAGGTGCATTTTCCAACTATGTTTTTATTAGAAAATGGAGAGGTAATATGGTATAACGAAAGTTTAGCTTTAAGATTAGAAAATAATGATATAGTAGGTAAAAATATAAAAGAAATAATTAAAGAGTTCAATATAAAATTAGCATTAGAAGGAAAAAGATCAGAGTATAAAAATGTTGTTTTTAAGGATAGAATTTATGATATTTATATAAGTATTATTCAAGATTATGAAATTAATGAAGATAATAATCTTATAGTAATTTCTTTTGATGATATTACAGATAATGTTAATTTGATAAATCAAATTAATAATGCTAAAGAAAGTGTAATGCTCATAGAGGTAGATAATCTTGATGAGGTTATTAAGACTACAGAAGAAGATTTAAGACCACAGCTTATAGCAGACATAGATAGAACTATAAATAACTATGCTAATAGCCTAAAAGCGTTAATAAGAAAATATTCATCAAATAAATATGTATTAACAACTAAAGATGCTAATATAGAAACTGAGATGAATAAAAAATTTGATATACTAGATACAATTAGAGAAGTAAGCAGTGGAAATAAACTTACAGTTACTCTAAGCATTGGAGTGGGTAGAGGTGGAGAAAATCCAGCTCAAAATCATGAATTTGCCACTATAGCAAAGGATTTGGCTCTTGGAAGAGGTGGAGATCAATGTGTAGTCAAGAGCTTTGAAAAAGTATCTTTTTATGGTGGAAAAACTAAAGAAGTCGAAAAAAGGACTAAGGTTAGAGCTAGGGTAATTGGTCATGCACTTTTAGAACTGATAAATGAAAGTAGCAATGTAATTATAATGGGACATCACAATCCAGATATGGATTGCTTGGGAGCAGCAATAGGAATGTATAGTACCATACGTTCTTTAAATAAGGAATGTTATATAGTTATGGATGAGCCTCATGATGCTGTGCAGTATATGTTGGACAGATTAGATGAAGATGATAACTATAAAGACACATTTATAAATATAAATGCAGTTAAAAATATTAAAAATGATAAAAGTTTATTAATATTAGTTGATGTTCATAATGAAAGTTACGTACTTTCTATGGAGGTAGTAGATTACTTCAGTAGAATAGTAATTATAGATCATCACAGGAAAACAAAAGACTTTATACAAGGTACAATGTTAAGCTATGTGGAAACCTATGCATCATCAACATCAGAATTAATAACAGAATTAATTCAGTATATGGTTGAAAAACCAAAATTAAGAGAAGTAGAAGCGGTAGCTCTATTAGCAGGTATTTGTCTAGATACTAAGAATTTCTGTTTTAAAACTGGAGTTAGAACCTTTGAAGCAGCAGCATTTTTACGAAGGCTAGGTGCTGATACTGTAGATGTAAAAAGAATTTTTAGTGAAGCTTTAGATATTTACATAACAAGAGCAGATATAATAAAAACTGCAAAGGTTAAAAGTGGAATAGCTGTAGCGAAATGTCCACCAGAAATATCAAATTCTGTATTACCAGCACAAGCAGCGGATGAATTGCTAAATATTACAGGTATTCAAGCATCCTTTGTTATTGCTAAAATAGAAGAGGGCACTTATATAAGTGGAAGATCCTTAGGTGAAATAAATGTTCAGGTAATATTGGAATATTTAGGTGGTGGAGGACATTTAACAATGGCAGCTGCTAGAATTAAAGATTCTAATCAAGATGAGGCAGAAGAATTATTAAATGATGCTATAGAAAAATACTTAAGGAAGGGTGAATAATAATGAAAGTTATTTTATTACAAGATGTAAAATCAGTTGGAAAAAAAGGAGAGGTTGTTAATGCCTCCGATGGGTATGCAAGAAATTTCTTGTTTCCTAAGAAATTAGCACAAGAGGCAAATGATGTTAACATGCATATTTTAAATAAGAAAAATGAAGCTGATAGAAAGAAGAAATTAGCTGAAATAGAGGAAGCTCAAAAAGTTGCAAATGAACTTAAGGATAAAGAAGTAATTATCTATGCTAAGTCAGGAGACAATGGTAGATTATTTGGAGCTATAACCACAAAAGATATTTCTCAGGAAATGGAAAAACAATTAAATATAACAATAGATAAGAAAAAAATAATAGTTAATACTATTAAAACTATGGGATTATATGATGTAGAAGTAAAGTTATATCCTGAGATATCAACTAAAATAAAGGTTATTATAAAAGAACAACAATAGATTTTAAAAACCGAGGGGAGGAAAGCATAGAAGGTATAAAAGTCCTTCTATGCTAATAATTTTGAATATAAATTCAGTTGATAAAATAAATAATTTTAGCTTAGAAGAAGAATTAACTATGGAAGTAGAAATAGAAGTTTTAGAAGAAGTTATGTACAAGCTTTTAGATGAAGGCACTATTAGAGGTAGAGCAGTAAAGTTTAAGGTTCAAAAGCATTTAAATAGTAAAGATATGTATAGAAAACTTTATGCTATAAATAAAATAGTTACTAATGGAAAAGGAATTAGTGTTCCACCAAGTGATAATAATATAGAAGAAGTTTTAAAAGAAACTAGCCTAGAAATAAGTGAACTTCTAGCTAAAAGATATGTACAAAATAAATTAGATGCAGAAGTGGAAAAGCAAATTATAGAAAAACAGGACAAGTATATAGATGAGGTAAGACTAGGAATCATAAAGAAACAAAGAGGACCAGAGAATAGTAAGACATTAAAGAAATATGCAGAGTTTGAATGTTTAGATTCAAAGCATTTAACTCAAAACATTATGAGTATGCTTAGACCTGATAGTTTTTCAGAAATAATTGGGCAAGAGAGAGCTATTAAATCTTTAATATCTAAGATGGCATCTCCATATCCACAACATATAATTTTATACGGACCACCAGGAGTGGGTAAGACTACAGCAGCTAGGATTGCGCTTGAAGAAGTTAAGAAATTAAAGCATACGCCATATGATAAGGATGCAAAGTTTGTAGAAGTAGATGGAACCACATTAAGATGGGATCCAAGAGAGATATCAAATCCTTTATTAGGTTCAGTACATGATCCTATATATCAAGGTTCAAAGAGAGATTTAGCTGAAAGTGGTACTCCAGAACCAAAGACTGGACTAGTTACAGAAGCACATGGAGGAGTTTTATTTATAGACGAAATAGGTGAATTAGATTATACTCTTCAAAATAAATTATTAAAAGTTTTAGAAGATAAAAGAGTTGAGTTTTCATCATCATATTATGATCCAGATGATGAAAGTACACCTAAATATATTAAGTATTTATTTGACAATGGTGCTCCAGCTGATTTCGTTCTAATAGGCGCTACTACTAGAGAGCCAAGTGAGATTAATCCAGCATTAAGATCAAGGTGTACTGAAGTTTATTTTGAACCACTATCTTCTGTAGATATAGAAAAAGTTGTATTAAATGCAGCTAAAAAGTTAAATATTAAATTAGAGGATGGTTTAGCAAAAGAGATAAGCAGATATACTATAGAAGGTAGAAAAGCTGTAAATATACTTGCAGATGTATATGGATATGTATTATTAAATAATGAAGAGAGAAATGATGTGGTTATAACTATTTCTGATTTTAATGAAGTAGCATCTAATAATAGATTAAGACCATATGAAGATATTAGTGATTTAGATTCTAAGGAAGTTGGGCAGATTTTTGGTCTTGGGGTATCTGGATTCTTGGGATCAACTATAGAAATAGAATGTTCAAGTTTTGAGGCTAGGGAAAAAGGTAAGGGAACTATTAGATTTAATGATACTGCTGGATCTATGGCAAAAGATTCTGTTTTTAATGCAGCCTCTGTTATAAGAAAGATTACTGATAAGGAAATCAGAGATTATGATGTTCATGTAAATGTTATTGGTGGTGGAAAAATTGATGGACCATCAGCAGGTGCAGCTATAACAACATGTATTATAAGTGCCATTTTAGAAAAACCAATAAGACAGGATATTGCAATTACTGGTGAAATATCAATAAGAGGTAAGATAAAACCAATAGGAGGAGTGTTTGAAAAAATATATGGAGCAAAAAGAAAAGGTATAAGGCAGGTAATAATACCAAAAGATAACTTGAAGGATGTTCCAGCTAATATTAAAAATATAGAAGTTACAGCTGTATCAACAATAGAAGAACTAATAGAATTAGTATTTTAGATATTTTGATTATTAAAACCCTGTAATATGATTATACAGGGTTTTAATTTAATTTTATAAATGTTTGGATTTTTTTATAACTACATTATAATTAAAGAGAAGGATTTTATAATAAATAATGTTTTCTACATTATTTATTCCTTGAGAGTACATATAGGAGTTTTCTTTTAATATATCGCAGGAGGTAATAATATGAGTGACTCACTTAGAACTATGCCACAAAATATAGAAGCTGAGCAGTCAGTAGTAGGGTCTATGTTAATAGATAAGAATGCTATTGCACAAGCTGCAGAGGTTCTTTCAGCTGAAGATTTCTATAAAGATGCTCATAAGACTATTTTTAAGGCTATTAGAGATTTATATAATAAAGATATACCTGTAGATATGATAACCTTGGTAGACTATCTAAAATCTAATGATATGCTTGAGCAAGCTGGAGGGGTAACATATATTATGGAGATAAGCACCTCAGTACCTTCTACAGCTAATTTATCTTCTTATATAAAAATTGTTGAAGATAAATCGACCCTTAGAAGGCTAATTAGAAGCTCAACGGAAATAATTGAAAATAGCTATAATAAACAAGATGATGTAGAATCAGTAATAGACTTGGCAGAAAAAAATATATTTAATATATCTGAAAAACGAAGTACTAGTGATTTTGAACCTATGAGTACTGTATTGGAAAGAGGATTTTTAGAGATAGAAAAGATTTTTAATAATAAAGGTCAAGTAAATGGAGTAGCTAGTGGATTTAAAGATTTAGATGCAAAAACTTCAGGGTTTCAGAGCGGAGATATGGTTCTAATAGCAGCTAGACCATCTATGGGAAAAACTACATTTTGTCTTAATATAGCCCAAAATGCAGCTATTAGAGATGGTAGGAAAGTTGCAATATTCTCATTAGAAATGAGTAAGGAGCAATTAGCATATAAGCTCCTTTGTGCAGAGGCTAATGTAGATATGGTTAAGCTTAGAAATGGAGATTTAGACGATAGAGATTGGGAGAATATAGCAAGGGCTTCAGGACCACTTGCATCTGCGGGAATATATATAGATGATACTGCAGGTATTTCTGTCATGGAGATGAGGTCTAAATGTAGAAGACTTAAAATAGAGCATGGAATAGATTTAATTATCATAGACTATCTTCAATTAATGTCAGGAAGCAATTCTGATAATAGACAACAGGAAGTATCAGAAATATCAAGAAGTATAAAAGCTTTAGCTAAAGAAATGAAATGTCCAGTAATTGCATTATCTCAATTATCCCGTGCACCAGAACAAAGGGCAGACCATCGTCCGATGTTATCAGATTTAAGAGAATCAGGTTCTATTGAGCAGGATGCAGATATAGTTATGTTCTTATATAGAGAATTTTATTATAGCAAAGAAAAAGAAGATGAGAACATAGCGGAATGTATATTAGCTAAACATAGAAATGGTGAAGTTGGAACCGTAAATTTAGCATGGATAGGTAAATATAGTAAATTTGGAAACTTAGACTTAGTTCATACAGAGTAATTTAAATAGATTTCGTAGAAGTTAGTAATAAAGTATAATTATATATGATTTATATTTATTGCATATACTAAAGCCTTATTACATAAAGATATATTAGCTATACTTTATGTGAGGTGAGATTACTCATGGTAAATGAGATGAAGAACAATAAATTAATAGATGATAAGTTTAACAATGGAAAAGAGACATATTTTCACAAGCATTCGGAATTAGATGATATTACTATAACAGAGGAACATGAAGATGACATTGTAAGTCTGTATAATAATGGAATTGTGAAAGATATAAGAGATACTAGTAACACCAATGAAGAAGTAAAAATAATTAAGACTAAAGAGTTTTATGGTGACAAAGATAAAGGGTCTATATTAGAATCTAAGGAGAAAGATTGTAGTGAAAAAAGTTGGGGAGCAACATTAGTGTTTTGTATACTTTTAGGTTTTATAGGCTTCCATAGATTTTATGTTGGAAAAGCAGGAACTGCAATATTAATGTTACTTACACTAGGTGGTTTTGGCATATGGATTATAGTAGATTTAGTATCTATAATAATAAATAGTTTTACAGATGAATATGGTAGAATTGTTAAAAGAAAAAAGTCCATAGATCAAAATTAAAAAGATGTGGTAAAACATATCTTTTTTAAGTATTATTGAATAATTTTAATAGATTTGATAATATTCATCTTATATAGTACAAGAAGTAAAGATTAAGGAGAACAGTTATGGAAAATAAGAAAATTGGTGAGTTTAATAAAGGGGATAGAATTGAAAGTTTTTTCTTAGTAAAAAATGCAGAATGTAAAATAACTAACAATAGTACTACGAATAAATATTTAGATCTTATGTTAATAGATTCAACTGGAGAAATAAATGCAAAGCTATGGGAATGTAATGAAAATATTGAAGCTTCAATAAAGGATAATATACTTGTAAAAGTAAGAGCTGTAGTTAATGAATATAGAGGGAAATTACAGTTAAAGATAGAGAAAATTAGACCAGCTACAGAAGAAGATAATGTTAATATAGATGAATTTATACTAGTTGCTCCTTATAAGTCTGAAGATATGTTTGAAACTCTATTAGATTATATAGAGAAAATAGAAAATAAAGATATAAAACATATTACAGAAAATATTATCGGTAAATTAAGTTACAAGTTAATGCATTATCCAGCTGCTAAATCCAATCATCACGCAATTAAAGGTGGTCTTTTATATCATATAACCACTATGTTAAATGCGGCAGAAAGATTATTAGGTATATATGATTATCTAAATAAAGATTTATTGTATTCAGGTATAATTCTTCATGATATAGCTAAAATAATGGAGATGGAATCTAGTGATCTAGGAATAGTATCTAAATATAGTACGGAAGGCCAGTTACTTGGGCACATAATACAAGGAATTGGTTTAATTGAAGATGCTGCAATGGAAGTCAAAGCAGATAAAGAAATAGTTATGTTATTACAACATATGATATTAACACATCACTATGAGCCGGAGTATGGAAGTCCTAAGAAACCTATGATACCAGAAGCAGAAATGTTACATCATTTAGATGTATTAGATGCTAGAATGTATGATATGCGTAAAGCTACTAAGGATTTAAATCCAGGTGAATTCTCTGAAAAAATATATAGTTTAGATGGAATAAGTATATACAAATCATTCATATAAATACGAATAATATAAATATAAAAAGTGTAATATATTCTTATAGGATATGTTACACTTTTTATGGTTTAAGATAATATTATAATAAATTTAATTATAATAAAAAGCTAATTATATATATTATATTAACAAAATATATTGTATAAAGCCATTTGTATAATATATTTTAGGAGATTTAAAGTTTATTATCAAGAAATAATAAAAGCGCTCTATGTTAGAATAGAGTAAATAAATATTGGGAAAAATAAATTTCTAAAGAAATATATTTACGAAGAATTTTAAATGTACTATATAAAATATTCGTATTTTTTATTGAAAATACTACATCTCTTTGTTAATATATTTATGGGGTGATTAACATGTATAAAAATTATGATATTATAATTGTTGGTGCAGGAGCTAGTGGTGTTTTCGCAGCCTATGAATTAACAGCTTTAGGCTCAAAGGCTAAAGTACTAATGATAGAAAAGGGAAATAGCCTAGAAAAAAGAAAATGTCCCATAGATGGGAAAAAAATAAAAGCTTGCATTCATTGTAAATCTTGTGACATTATGAATGGTTATGGTGGTGCTGGAAGTCTTTCAGATGGTAAGTATAATATAACTAATAACTTTGGTGGAGATTTATATAAATATGTGGGTAGGCAAGAAGCTTTAGATCTAATGTATTATGTAGATAAGGTTTTATGTGATCATGGTGGAAGTGATGCGAAGTTATATTCAACTGCGGATAGTACACTAAAGACTGAGGCACTAAAACATGATTTACATCTTTTAGATGCTAAAGTTAGACATCTTGGTACAGATAGAAATGTAAAAATACTAGGTAATTTATATAATAAGATAAAAGATAATATAGAGATGAAGTTTAATACTGAAGTTGTAGCTATAGAAAAGCACGGTAAAGAATTTATAGTAAAAACTGAGGATGATGAATTTAGATGCAAAGATATAATAGTTGCCACAGGAAGATCGGGATCTAAATGGATATCTAAGGTTTGTACTAAGCTAGGTATAGAAAGTAGAAGTAATAGAGTAGATATAGGTGTTAGAGTTGAACTACCTGCAGCTATTTTTGAACACATAACAGATAAAGTATATGAAAGTAAAGTTGTATATAGAACTAAGAAGTATGGAGATTTAGTCAGAACATTTTGTATGAACCCACATGGTGAGGTAGTTAGTGAAAATACAAATGGAATAGTAACAGTAAATGGACATAGCTATTCAAATCCAGAACTTCATACAGAAAACACAAACTTTGCATTATTAGTTACTAATAATTTTACAGAGCCATTTAAAAATAGTAATGAATATGGAGAATCTATAGCAAGACTTAGCAATATGCTAGGTGGCGGAGTATTAGTTCAAAGATTTGGAGATTTAGTACAGGGGAGAAGAACTAATGATCATAGAATGAGTAAAAGTTTTACTATTTCAACTTTAAAAGCTACACCGGGAGATTTAAGCTTAGTTATACCAAAGCGTCAATTAGATGCTATAATAGAAATGATATATGCTCTAGATAATATAGCACCAGGAACAGCTAATGAAGATACATTGTTATATGGTGTAGAAGTTAAGTTTTATAATTCTAATATAGAAGTGGATAATAACTTAGAGACAAAAGTAAAAAGCCTTTATGTATTAGGAGATGGATCTGGAGTTACACATTCACTATCACAAGCATCTGCTAGTGGTGTTTATGTTGCTAGAATATTAGAGGAGAAATATAGTAAGCTAGTTTAATTTATAATAAGTTTTACTAATGAGTAAAAAAGGAGATGTAGAATATGTCATCATTTGTGGTATTAGGAGCTCAATGGGGAGACGAAGGAAAGGGTAAAATGACTGATTATCTTGCAGAAAGTGCAGATGTAGTTGTTAGATTCCAAGGAGGAAATAATGCAGGTCATACTGTAGTAGTGGGAGAAAAAGAGTATAAGTTACATTTGATTCCATCAGGAATACTTTATAAAGACAAACTTAATGTAATAGGCAATGGAGTGGTTGTAGACCCCGAGGCTCTATTTACAGAAATGGATTATTTAAAGGGATTAGGAGAAAATATAACACCAGAGAGATTAATAATAAGTGACAGAGCTCAAGTTATAATGCCTTATCATAAAGTATTAGATGCTCTTAAGGAAGAAGCTAGAGGAAAAAACGATATAGGTACTACTAAAAAAGGAATAGGACCTTGTTATACTGACAAAGTTGAGAGATGTGGAATAAGGGTTTGTGATCTTATTAAACCAGAAGTATTAAAAGAAAAATTACAAGAATATCTTCCAGCTAAAAATGATTTAATAGTTAAAATTTATGGTGGAGAAGCCCTAAGCTTTGATGAGGTTTTCGAGGCCTATTTAGAATATGGTAAGAGAATGAAGCCGTTTGTAGATGATGCATCAGTTAGAGTTTTTGATAGCATAAAAGCAAATAAAAATGTGTTATTTGAAGGAGCTCAAGGAACACTTCTGGATATAGATTTTGGTTCATATCCATATGTAACATCTTCTAATACCGTAGCAGGTGGTATATGTACAGGTGCTGGTATAGGACCAACTATGATAGATAGTGCTGTAGGAATTGTAAAAGGATATACAACTAGAGTTGGAAAAGGACCTTTTCCAACAGAACAAGAAAATGAAGTTGGAGATTGGATAAGGGAAAAAGGATTTGAGTACGGAGTTACTACAGGAAGAAGTAGAAGATGTGGTTGGCTTGATCTTGTTATATTAAAAAGTGCTGCTAGAGTTTCTGGATTAACTAGTTTTGGAGTAACTAAGATTGACACACTAGCGGGGCTTGATAAAATACAAGTTTGTGTAGGATATAAGTTAGATGGAAAAGTAATAGACTACTTCCCAGCTAGCCTTGAAGATTTAGCAAAATGTGAACCTGTGTATGAAGAGTTTGATGGATGGGATGAAAGTATAAAAGATGCTAGAAAATATGAAGACCTTCCAGAGAATGCAAAGATATACTTAAGAAAAATAGAAGAATTCACTGGTGTTAGGATATCTATAATATCAGTAGGTCCAAAGAGAGATCAAACCATGAGAATCGCAGATCTTTAAAAGTACGTCATTGCATTAAAGATTACAAAAAATTAGTTCAAAGTTTAAAACTGATAAGAAATAAATTTATTTCCTATCAGTTTTATTTTTTTATATTAATTCAAGTAATATTTAAAATCACACAAATTACCTTGAATATAGCTCTTATGTTAATAGGTAAACCTAATCCTTTAGTGCATTATAAATGGCGTTCACAGCAGCGCTAGAGGAGCTCCAGCACCATTGCAAATTAAAACCACCACAATCACCATCAACATCTAAAATTTCACCACCAAAGTATAGACCTGGAGTTAGTGTAGATTCTAAAGTTATAGGGTTTACCTCTGTAGTATCTATTCCACCGATGGTAACTTGAGCATTTTCAAAAGAGTTGGTATCAATAACTTGAAACTTCCAATCACATAAAAGCTTATAAAGTTTAAATCTATATTCATACTCTAGGGAATATGTAGGCATGTGAATGTCAGTAATTCCACACTCTTTTAATATAATAGGAATAAGTTTTTTATTTATAATTCCTACTAGATTGTCTGAAATACTTCTATATGAAAACACTGCAAAGTGTGTTTCAAAAAAATCTACTATATGGTCATAATCTGAATTAAGTAAATTTACATGTATAATAACTGATGACTTATTCATAATTCCTTTAGAAGCAATTCTACTAAGCTGTAGAATTGGAGGACCTGATATACCATAGTCTGTGAATAAGATTTCACCAAATTCTTGTTTTTTAGTTTCACCATTTACTTCTATATTACAAGAGCTTTCAAATTTCACTCCAGAAATGGCCTTAAGTCTATCATAGTTTAGTTTTAATTGAACTATACCAGGTGTTAAGTTTATTAATCTATGGCCAAAGTTTTTAGCTAGTTTATGACCAGAGCCATCAGATCCTGTTTTAGTATAACTTTTTCCTCCAGTACATAAGAGAACTTTTTTACATGTATATGTAGTTGAAGAAGTAATAATTTCAAAGTAACCCTTCTTTGTGTTAATGATATTTAAAACTTTTTCATTCATGTAAGTTGGTATATTTCTTTCAGATAAATTCATTCTAAGAATATCTAACACAGAGGATGCTTGAAGAGATAATGGGTATATCTTTCCAGAATCTAAGGTACATGTATATATTCCTATGGATTTAAAAAAGTTAAGGGTATATTCTAAATCATAGGTATTAATAATATCTTTAAAAAAGTTATTATTATCACTATGAAATCTTGATAAGGATAATTTTTCGTTTGTTAAATTACAGCGTCCATTACCAGTAATTAACAATTTTTTACCTACTCTATCGCTACTATCTATTATAGCTACGTCTATACTTAAATCTTTTGCTTTAATTGCAGATACTATGCCACAAGATCCACCACCAACAATAATTAAGTCATGATACAAAATAAAATCACCTCAAGCCTTTAAATGTATTTTATAACATATTAACTAATATATTAACTATAGTATATAGAATTATACTACATATTAAAACTATAATATAAGTTTATTATTAAATTATAATATATCTAATAAATAATATATTTTCTGTATATAATTTTGGAGAAAAAAATAAAAAAAATTATTTTTAAAATTTTGTTGACAAAAGTTTAAAATTTTTGTATTATAATAAATGTCGGATGAACCGGCAAACACAAAACAAAAGCAAAATGACATATGGCTCCTTGGTCAAGCGGTCAAGACACCACCCTTTCACGGTGGTAACAGGGGTTCGATTCCCCTAGGAGTCACCATACTAGGTCGCATAGCTCAGCTGGGAGAGCACCTGCCTTACAAGCAGGGGGTCACAGGTTCGATCCCTGTTGCGACCACCACATAATCTAATGTGGCCCAGTGGCTCAGTTGGTTAGAGTGCCGGCCTGTCACGCCGGAGGTCGAGGGTTCGAGTCCCTTCTGGGTCGCCACTTATGCTGGCATGGCTCAACGGTAGAGCAGCTGATTTGTAATCAGCAGGTTGTAGGTTCGATTCCTATTGCCAGCTCCAAAGATTCTGAATTAATTCAGAGTCTTTTTTTATTTTTTGAATTAATACATAAGTAAAAAATAATTAAATACATAAAAATTAAATATATAAATATTAAGGATATATTTTAATTTAAAATAAATTATTGTCATAAAGGTATATAATTATATCTTTACAAACGAATATTTGTTCGTTAAAATAAGAATATAAGTTAATTTTGAGGATGTGATATTTGTGGAGAATAAGTCCGAGAGAATAATATTTCACATAGATGTTAACTCTGCATTTCTATCATGGACAGCTATAAATTTATTAAAATGTGGAGAAAGTGAAATAGATATAAGAAAAATTCCTTCTATAATAGGTGGAAGTATAGAAGATAGAAGAGGAGTAGTTTTAGCAAAATCAATTCCAGCTAAGAAATTTAATATAATAACCGGAGAACCTATAGTAGCTGCGTTGAAAAAGTACCCTCAATTAAAAGTTTATCCACCAGAACATAAACTATATACAAGGTTTAGTAATGATATGTATAAATTGTTAGAGCCATATTCTGATTTTATTGAAAGGTATTCTATAGATGAAGTTTTTATGGAAGCAAGTCATTTTAAATATGACTACATGGAAAAGGCTAAGGAGATTAAAAGAAAAATAGAAGAAGACTTGGGTTTTACAGTAAATATAGGAATAGGAAATAATAAGTTATTAGCTAAGATGGCTAGTGATTTTTCTAAGAAGAATTCTATCCATACATTATTTAAAGAAGAAATAAAAATAAAGATGTGGCCACTTAAAGTAGGCGATTTATTTATGGTTGGAAAAGCAGCAGAAAAAAAGCTTATAGATTTAAATATATTTACAATTGGAGATTTAGCAAATTATAATTTGAGTATTTTAAGAAATATATTTAAGAGCTATGCAAATATAATTTATGAATATGCCAATGGAATAGATAATTCACCCATAAACTGTGATAATTATGTGGATGTAAAAGGCATAGGAAATTCAACTACTACAAGCAAGGATATATTAAGTACAGATGAAGCTTTAAAAGTATTATTGTCACTTACTGAAAGCGTAGCTAAGAGACTTAGAGCTAATAAGTCTTTATGTGGTATTGTAGTTGTATCAATAAAGTCGAATATATTTACAACTTATTCTCATCAGAAAAAGTTTTTAACCCCAACAGATTCGACTGAAGAAATTTTTAAATTAGTGAAAGTAATATTTAAGGAGATGTGGCGTAGAGAACCCATAAGATTATTAGGAGTCAGAGTAACTAAGTTGAGTGATAATAGTATATATCAAAAATCTTTATTTGATGATGAAAAAATAGATAAACAAAGAAACTTAGATAGTACTATAGATAAGATAAGAGAAAAGTATGGAGATTCATCCATAATAAGATCTACCTTTATAAGCTCAAATAATAAAAGGGGCTTAGAAGATGAAAAAGCAGAAGATTTTTTAATGATGGGAGGCCTTTATGATTCTTCTAAATAAAAAAAACATCCTAACTTAATATAAGTATAAGTTAGGATGCCTTTGATCAAATGAAATTATTTAGAGGATGCTTTACTATTTAAATTTTTTTGAAGCCTTATATCATCACCATAAAACTTAAACAAAGAAAAATTACCAAAAAGTCTAGAGGTAATACGTTCTGAATAGATAGATAATAATTCATCTAAAGAAAAGTTACTAGATATTAACATTTTTTTATTTCTTAGAAGCTTTGTATTCAGTAGGTTAAATAACTCAGATATAGCAAATTCTGAGGATACTTCTGTACCTAAGTCATCTATTATAAGCAAATCACAATTAATTAGGTGATCTTCTAGAGTTGAATTGTTATTAAATCTTATATCTTTTAAGTTTTTAATCAATTCTTCAGAAGTCTTATACACTATAAAATATCCATTATCTATTAATTCTTTTGCGATACAGTGAGATAAAAAGGTTTTTCCAGTGCCTGGATTACCATAAAAAAGAAGATTTTCTAATGTTGACTCAAAGTTTGCTATATATCTAAAACATTGATTTACAATGCTTTTCATATTTTCCTTTGGACTATATTTTTCACGGCCAATTCTTTTATCACTATAGAAGTCCATATTAAAATTAGCAAAATTATGATCATCAGAAACTATGAATAAATCACTATTTCTATAATAAAAACTATTAAGTTTTTGTTTATAGCAACTACATTTTTGTAATCCTATAAATCCAGTATCATTACATTTATTACAATTATAATGAATATCTAGATAATCTAAAGGATAACCGTTTGATACCAGTAACTCAGTCTTTTTAACTCTTAAATTAGTTATATTTTCCTTTAGTTCTTTTAAATGTTGTTCTCTATTAGGCGCATCCTGAAAGGCGGCTAGGGAAACCTTAATACATAGCTTCCCTATATGATTTTCAATATCATCTATTTCAGGAACACGTTTTTTTACTTCTGATTTTCTTAATTCTAAAGCATTTTTTTGATTTTCCTTTATTTTATCATAAAGTTTCATAATTTCTAAATGATATTTATTAGTCATTATTATCCCATCCTAAAAGTTTTCTTTCTAAATCTTCAAAATCATAGGTCCTTTGATCGTAACTATGAAATTTACCTTTGCCTTTTTTTGTATTGGTATTTGAAACTTCATTAACAATAGGTTTAAAATTAATTTTTTTCTTGTCTTTTAACTCAATATCTTGAAGAGTTTTAATTTTGTCTTTAAACCAACTATTAAGTATACCATCAATATATTTAAAGTCGGCTCTATTTAGTCTTTCAAAGCATATGTCACAAGCTTTATATATAATTTCTAAAGAAAAATTATATACATTTAACCATTTTTCCAAAAGCTCTTCTTGAGGTTTCATAACATCACCATTTTTCAGACCTAAATAAGTTAAGATTTTTCTTATATTAATCCATTTATCCTCATGCTTTTTTATAAAGTCTTGTGCTTCGTCTATACTAGTTATATTGTTATCACTCCAAGATACAGCTATTTTCTCAATATATCTATAGTCAGATTTTCCTTTAGAAACACAATATTCTATAAGTAAAAGTATAATTTCAGGAGAAAAATTAAAGTCGTTTTGCCATCCGAGATAAGTAGTCATTTCTTTGGGCGAAAGTGGACGTGCTAATAATCTTTCTATATCTTGCAACATATCTTTAACCATAGAATTATCTAGTTCTTTTAATAAATTCACAGATTTTCCGTTATCGGGAGCCTTAGTTAGTTCTAAGAATTCTATATTATAATTTCCCATATTATCTATGGGAACTAATCTTATAACACCTTCGTCATTCCAATAATTCCAAGCATTTATTACGTCAGTTTCTAATAAGGATAGAGCTGAAGCTATAAGAGTTGAGTTTACACCGATTTCTCCACTAACACAATATTTAAGACCAAGTAAATAAACTTTTATATACTCGCCTCTAGCCTTTGCCATGAAGTTATCTATAAACACATTGCTTACAGGAGTATAATCTAAATTTTTGGTTTTAAACATAAAAGTACTCATAAAATCTCAACCTTTCCATGTTATCGTAATGTAATAGCATTACATTAAACTCTTGTTGAAAACTAAGGTTATAATTATATATAAGTAAATAAATTATTTATTTGTTATATAAGTTATATCTTATTGCTCTATTTTTATAACCTTTTAGAATAAGTTTCAATTAAGAATTATATTATAACCTTAGTATATCATATAGTAAACCTATTAAAAGTAAAATTTAATAATTAATAAATGTATAGATATTAGTATATAAAATTAATATTTTATTAATAATAAAATTGACTATTGTTTTGTACATTATGTTTAAAATAATTTCAATGGGGTATATTATCATTGTAGTAGGGAGGTAATACAATGATGAAAAATATACTACGAGAATTAGTCATAGTATGTGTATCACTCTTATGTATTTTAACTATGATTACCATGAATCCGGTAGAAGCAAAAGAAAATGTAAAAGCGAATGAAAAAATAAAGGCAGTAGTTATGAAATCAGATGGTGTAGAAATTGGCATAGTTGCTGATGAAGCCACAGGTAACAATGCTCTTAATAAAGTAAGAGATATCTATATAGATACATGTAATATAGATAATGTTAAAGATATTGCTGTAAATAATAAGATAGTATATGAAAAAATAATTTGTAATAAAGAAGATGTTTTAAGTGAAAGTGAAATTTCTAATAAAATAATAGGATACAATAATACAAATGATAACAGTTTAATTAACTTTACAGTTACAAAAGAAAATCAGGTTAAATATATACAAAAGACTAATAATTCGCAAGTTGCTTTTACGCCTCTTAGTAGGGGGAATACCCAAATAAATAGAGAGGTTTTTTTACACAATTCAATAACAACACCTATAAAAGGTATACTAACTTCCACTTTTGGTGAGAAGAGAGAAGGATATTATCATAAGGGAATTGATTTGGCTGCTAATACAGGTACTGAAATTCAAGCTGCATTAGATGGAACAGTGAGCTTTTCAGGGATAGCAGATGGGTATGGTAAAGTAGTAATAATCGACCATAGTGATAACTTGCAGACTGTATATGCACATTGTAGCAAATTAAATGTGTCTGAAGGTGAACAGGTTCTAAGAGGGCAAGTTATAGCAGAAGTTGGTAATACTGGAGATAGCACAGGTCCACATCTACATTTTGAGATAAGAGTAGATGGAGTTCCAATAGATCCCTTGGGATATACAGGGATAATTGGATATTAAATTTTTAATAAAGTCTAGATTTATCTAGACTTTATTTTTGGTAAAAATGAATAAATTGTGACGAGTTAAATTATTTGTAAAAATAAAAGTAAAAAATATATATTGACTTTGTTTTTCTTTAGTAATATACTTTGATTATCAAACTATTTGAAAGTCAAACAAAAGGAGAATAAAGTAGAATGAAATCCTTAAATTCAAATAAATACGTATTAAATGAATTATTAGTAACTATATTTAATGATATTCTAGAGATTGAACAAACTGCTCTACAAGAAGGAGTACTTAAAGATTTATCGGTTACAGAGATACATACTATTGAAGCTATAGGAATGTATCATCCAAGAACAATGACGGAAGTAGCAAATGATTTAAATATTACAGTAGGTACTTTAACTACAGCCATAACGAAACTTGTAAAAAAAGGATATGTAGAACGTACAAGAGGAGAAGAAGATAGAAGATCTGTAATGATAGCTCTTACTAGAAAAGGAAAGTTAGCATATAGAGTTCATGAAAAATTTCATCAGGACATGATTAGTGAAACTATAAAAGGTTTAACAGATGAAGAGGAAGAAGTGCTAATAAGATCTCTAGAGAAAGTAAATAGCTTCTTTAAGTCAAAATACAATCTTAAAAAATAAGTAAAGGAGAATAAATGTGATTGGTTCAAGAATACTAGGAACAGGTTCTTATACACCATCTAATATAGTTTACAATAAAGATATAGAGAATATTGTAGATACTTCAGATAGCTGGATTAGAGAGAGAACTGGAATTGCGGAAAGAAGAATTTCTACTGGAGAAGATACTTCAGAATTAGCAATAAAGTCAGCTCTAAAGGCTTTAGAGGATAGTAATGTAGATGGTAAAGAAATTGATTTAATTTTAGTGGCTACAGTTTCACCAGATAGTTTAATTCCATCAGTTGCATGTAATGTACAAAAGGAAATAGGTGCTGTAAATGCTATGGCTTTTGATATAAATGCTGCATGTAGTGGGTTTATATTTGCGTTAGATATAGCTAAGGGATATATAGAAACAGGTAGGGCTACAAAAGCTTTAATAATTGGAGCAGAGGTATTATCTAAAATCGTAAATTGGGAAGATAGAAATACTTGTGTATTATTTGGAGATGGAGCAGGAGCTGTAGTTATAGGAAAAGATTCTGAAGAGCATATAAGTTATATCAACTGTAAAAGTGTAGGATCTAAAGGTGAATCCCTTACTTGTGACATACTTCCTATGGAGAATATATGTACCAAGGAAGTTATAAATAATAATAAGATTCAGATGAATGGAAAAGATATTTATAAGTTTGCTGTTAAGGTTATGGAAGAGGAATTTAATAGAATTATTCAAAAAAGCAATATAAAAAAGGATGATATAGATTTTATACTTCCACATCAAGCTAATATAAGAATGATAGAAAGTGTTAGTAAGAAAATTGATATACCTTTATCTAGATTCATTATAAATTTAGACAAAAAGGGTAATACATCTAGTGCAAGTATTCCAATAGCTTTAGATGAAGCAAATAAAAATGGTCAAATCAAACAAGGAAGTAACATAGTAATTATAGGATTTGGTGGTGGACTAACCTATGGTAGTGCACTGTTAAAATGGAATAAATAATTTAAAATATATAGGAGGAATAAAAAATGGTATTAGAAAGAGTAAAAAAAGTTATAGCAAAAGAACTAGGTGTAGAGGTAGAGGAACTAAATATACAAGCAAGTTTTACAGATGATTTAGGAATAGATTCTCTAGAAATATTTGAAATTGTTATGAGTTTAGAAGAAGAGTTTGATATTGAAATTCCAAATGAGGATATAGAAAACATAAAAAATGTTCAAGATATTTCAAGCTATATAGAAAGCAAAGTTAATTAAAACAAAAGGTCAGATAGCTATCTATCTGACCTTAACCATAGGAGGTATATATGTTCAAATCAGATATATGTGAAGCTTTAGGAATACAATACCCAATAATTCAAGGGGCTATGGCTTGGATTGCAGATAGCGTATTAGCAAGTAGCGTATCAAATGCGGGAGGGCTTGGAATTATAGCGGCAGGAAATAACTCTCCAGAAAATGTTAGATTAGAAATAAGAAAAGCTAAAGAGCTTACAGATAAACCTTTTGGAGTAAACATAATGCTTCTTAGTGATAATGCTGATGAGGTTGCTAAGATTGTTTGTGAAGAAGGAGTAAAGGTTGTTACAACAGGTGCAGGAAACCCAGGTAAATACATGAATATGTGGAAAGATCATAATATTAAGGTTATTCCAGTAGTAGCTTCAACAGGGCTTGCAAAACGAATGGAGCGAAGTGGAGCAGATATGGTAATTGCTGAAGGTTGTGAAGCTGGTGGACACATAGGAGAACTTACAACTATGGCACTTCTTCCTCAGGTTGTAGATGCTGTAAATATACCTGTTATAGCAGCTGGTGGTATAGGAGATTCTAGAGGAATGTTGGCTGCATTAGCATTAGGTGCTAATGGATTTCAAGTAGGAACTAGATTTCTAGCAGCGAATGAGTGCACTATTCATGAAAATTATAAAAAAAAGGTAATAGAATCAAAGGATATAGATTCAGTAGTTACAGGTAGAAGTACTGGGCATCCTGTAAGAGTTCTTAGAAATAGATTATCTAGAGAATATTTAAGACTTGAAAAGTTAGGTACATCAGCTGAAGAGCTAGAACAATTAGGGGTTGGTGGACTTAAAAAGGCTGTTATAGACGGTGATGTAGATAATGGTTCTATTATGGCAGGTCAAATTGCAGCTTTAATAAAAAAGGAAGAAAGTTGTGAAGAAATAATTAAAGATTTTGTAGAAGGTACTGAAACATTACTAAAATCCATGATAAATAAATTTTAAAGTTGAGAGGTAACTATGAAAAATATCGCATTTATTTTCCCAGGCCAAGGAAGTCAGTACGTAGGTATGGGAAAGGAAATACATGAAGAATTCTTAGAAGCTAAGAAAGTATTTGAAAAAGCTAACAAAATTTTAAATAAAGATATAAGTGAGTTATGCTTCAATGGTCCCATAGAAGAACTAACCTCTACTGAAAATAATCAAGTAGCTATAGTAACTCTTTCAATAGCATTATTTGAAATTTTAAAATTTCATGGAATAAATCCTAAGGTTGTTGCAGGATTGAGCCTTGGAGAATATTCTGCTTTAATCTCAAGTGGAATTATGAATTTTGAAGAAGGATTAAGAGTAGTAAGAGAAAGAGGAATATTCATGAAGGAAGATAGTGATAAAACTAACGGCTCCATGGCGGCTATCATTGGTGGGAAAATAGAAATTATAGAAGAAGTATGTAATGAACTTAGTGATAAAGGAATAATAGGTATAGCAAATTATAATTGTAGTTCTCAAATTGTAATTTCAGGAGAGGATTTCTTAGTAGAAGAAGCTATGAGAAGTTTAAAAATTAAAGGTGCTAAGAAAATTGTTAAGTTACCAGTAAGTGGAGGATTTCATACAGAATTAATGGAAAATGCATCTAAAAAATTAGGAGATGTATTAAGTGAGGTAACTTTTAATGAAAGCAATATAGAAGTAATACCTAATGTTACAGGAGAGGTTTTACAAAACGTAATGGAACTTAGACAGTTGTTAGAAGCTCAAGTTAAATCTTCTGTGAAATGGCAAAAGACTATAGAAAATATGATTGATATGGGAATTAATACTTTTATAGAAGTTGGACCAGGAAAAGCCCTTAGTGGTTTTGTAAAGAAGATAAGTAAAGATGTAAAAATATTAAATGTTGAGGATAAAGAATCAATTTATAGTACATTGAAATATTTACAAGAAGCTCATGTATAGGAGAGGATATATATATGTTTAAAGGAAAGAATGTGGTAGTTACTGGAGGAAGTAGAGGTATAGGAAGAGCTATAGCTATAGAGTTTGGTAAAAAAGGAGCTAATGTGGTTATAAATTATGTTAGTAGTGATGCAGAGGCAGAAAAAGTTGCCGAGGAAATAAAAAGTCTTGGAGGAAATGCTATTTTAGTAAAAGGAGATATAAGTAGTTTCGAAGAAGGAAAAAAATTAATAGATGAAACGGTAAAAGTTTTTGGAACTATAGACATATTAATTAATAATGCAGGAATAACAAAAGATGGATTAATTATGAGAATGAAAGAAGAGCACTTTGATAAGGTTATAGATATAAATCTTAAGGGTGTATTTAATACTTGTAAGAGTGCAGTGTCTCACATGCTTAAACAGAGAAGTGGAAAGATTATAAATATTTCTTCTGTAGTAGGAGTTGTAGGGAATGCAGGGCAGGCAAACTATGCAGCATCTAAAGCAGGTGTTATAGGACTTACTAAGTCAATAGCTAAGGAAGTAGGAGCTAGAGGTATAACTGTAAATGCTGTAGCACCAGGATTTATAAAAAGTGATATGACAGATGTATTAAGTGAAAAAGTAAAGGATGGTATGTTAGGACTAATTCCTTTAAATAGATTTGGAAATGTAGAAGATGTAGCAAGGACTGTAGTTTTTCTTGCATCAGAGGGTGGAGACTATATAACAGGTCAAGTTATAAATGTAGATGGCGGAATGGTAATGTAGTTATTTAAGGAGGACATATAAAGTGAATAGAAGAGTGGTAATCACAGGTATGGGAGCATTAACTCCTATTGGTAATGATATTAACAGCTTTTGGGATGGAGTTAAGAATGGTAAATGTGGCATAGATTTTATAAAATCTATGGATGTAGAAAAGTTTAAAGTTAAAATAGCGGCAGAGGTTAAAGATTTTGACCCTACAGAGGTTATTGATAGAAAAGAAGCTAAGAGGATGGATAGATATTGTCAACTTGCTATGGCAGCAGCAGAGGAGGCAGTAAAATCTTCAAATTTAGATTTAGATAGTATTGATAAATATAGATTAGGTGTTTTAATTAGTTCAGGAATTGGTGGACTCGATACATTAGAAAATGAATATAAAAGAATGTTAGAAAGAGATACAACTAAGGTATCACCATTTTTAATTCCTATGATGATAGAGAATATGGCAGGAGGAAATGTTGCTATTAAATATGGTGCTAAAGGGCCATGCCTATCTGTAGTGACAGCTTGTGCTACAGGAACTAATAGTATAGGTGAAGCTTTTGAGATGATAAAGGCAAATAGAGCAGAAGTGATGATTACAGGTGGGACAGAGGCATCTATAACATCAATAGGTCTTGCTGGATTTACTGCATTAACGGCTTTAAGTAAGAGTGAGGATCCTAAAAAAGCATCTATTCCTTTTGATAAAAATAGAAGTGGATTTGTAATGGGTGAAGGAGCAGGAGTTTTAATTTTAGAAGAGCTCCAGCATGCAAAGGCAAGAGGTGCAAAAATATATGGTGAAGTTATTGGATATGGAGCTACTTGTGATGCCTATCATATCACTCAGCCTAGTGCTGATGGAGAAGGGGCAGCAAGAGCTATGCAACTTGCCATAGAAGAAGGAAATGTAAGCTTAGAAGATATATCATATATTAATGCTCATGGAACTAGTACTCCATATAATGATAAATTTGAAACTATAGCTATTAAAAATTTATTTAAAGAGCAAGCCTATAAGATCCCAGTTAGTTCTACAAAATCAATGACAGGACATTTATTGGGAGCATCAGGTGCTATAGAATCAATTGTATGTATAAAAGCTTTAGAGGAAGGGTTTATTCCAGCTACTATTGGTCTTGAGGAGAAGGATGAAGATTGTGATTTAGATTATGTTCCTAATATTGGAAGAAGAGCAGAACTAAAATATGCTTTGTCTAATTCCTTAGGATTTGGTGGTCATAATGCTACACTTTTATTTAAGAAATGGGAGGAATAAATTATGAATTATGAAGCAATTGAAAGGCTAATTAAATTAATAAATGATTCCGATCTTAAGGAATTAGAACTAGAAGAAGCAGGACTTAGAATAAGGATGAGCAAAAATGATTCTAGCAAAATTATTTATAATGAAGATGCTAGAGGATTAAATCAATCTAAAATCACAGATAAATGTGATATAGAGTATGTTAATCATACTAATAATGCAAATGATAATACTTCAGTAATATCAACAAAGCATGAAGAAATAATTACTGAAGAGAGTAATTTAGAAGAATGCTTTATAGTTAAGTCACCTATGGTAGGAACATATTATTCTTCACCTACAGAAAATGGAGAACCTTATATAAAAATAGGAGATTCAGTATCAAAGGAGTCAATTCTGTGCATAATTGAAGCTATGAAATTGATGAATGAAATTGAATGTGAAGTTGAAGGAACGGTGGCTAAAATATTTGTTAATAATGGAGATGTAGTAGAATTTGGTCAGCCTATAATGGCTATAAAACTTTAGAAATATAGATTATATAAAGGAGGTAATATAAATAATGTTGGATGCAATAGAAAGTGATGTAATAAAACTCAATATAAAAGAGATACAAGAAATAATACCTCATAGATATCCATTTTTATTTGTAGATCAAATAGAAGGTTTAGAACCAATGAAAAAAGCGGTAGGATATAAAAATATAACTATGAATGAATATTTTTTTCAAGGTCATTTTCCGCAAGAACCTGTATTACCTGGAGTGATAATAGTAGAAGCGCTTGCACAAGTTGGTGCCATTGCATTACTTTATGATGAAAAGTTTAGAGGCAAGATAGCCTACTTCGGTGGGATAAAAAATGCTAGGTTTAAGAGAAAAGTTATACCTGGTGATAGATTAAAACTAGAAGTTGAAATTATAAAGATAAAAGGACCAATGGGTATTGGTAAAGGAATTGCCACAGTTGATGGAGTAGTAGCTTGTGAATGTGAATTAACCTTCGCAGTAGGAGTATAAAAGTAAGAGAGGTAGCCGTATGTTTAAAAAGATATTAATTGCTAATAGAGGAGAAATTGCAGTTAGAATAATTAGGGCTTGTAGAGAAATGGGAATACAAACTGTAGCTGTATATTCTGAAGGTGATAGAGAAGCTTTGCATGCACAAATGGCAGATGAGTGTGTTTGTATTGGACCATCAGCCTCAAAGGATAGTTATCTAAATGAAAATAATATATTAAATGCTACTATTTTAAAAGGTGCAGAGGCTATTCATCCAGGGTTTGGATTTTTATCTGAAAATAGTAGATTTGCCAAGATGTGTGAAGAGTGTAATATTAAATTTATAGGACCCACAGCAGAAAATATAAACAATATGGGAAATAAATCAAAAGCCAGAGAACTTATGGAAAAGGCTAATATACCAGTAGTACCAGGATCAAAGGGAATTATAAATAATGAAGAGGAAGCTATAGTAATAGCTAAAGAAATAGGATATCCAGTAATGATAAAGGCCTCTAGCGGAGGCGGAGGAAAAGGAATTAGGATTGTAAATAATGAGAATCAGCTTATAAGTGATTTTAATGCAGCAAAGAGAGAAGCGAAAGTTTCATTTAACGATGATTCGATGTATATAGAAAAGTTTATAGAAAAACCAAGGCATATAGAAATACAACTCATAGCAGATAATTATGGAAACACAGTATATCTAGGTGAGCGTGAATGTTCTATACAAAGAAAAAATCAAAAGGTGTTAGAAGAAGCACCATCAGTATTTATAGATGATAGTATGAGAAAAAAAATGGGAGAGACTGCAGTTAAAGCAGCTAAATCTATAGGGTATGTAAATGCTGGAACTATAGAATTTCTAGTAGATAAGCATAAGAAGTTCTATTTCATGGAGATGAACACTAGAATACAGGTAGAGCATCCTGTAACAGAAATGGTAACAGGAGTTGACTTAATAAAAGAACAAATTAGGATAGCTTATGGAGAAAAGTTAAGTTTTTCACAAGAAGATATAAAAATTACAGGTCACTCTATTGAGTGTAGAATAAATGCGGAGGATCCTTATAAAAATTTTAGACCTTGTCCAGGTGAAATAACTAATTTATATGTACCTGGTGGAAATGGGATTAGGTTAGATTCTGCGGTATATCAAGGATATAAAATTCCACACTGCTATGATTCAATGATTGGTAAACTTGTAGTTCACGGTAAAGATAGAGAAGAAGCTATAAGCAAAATGAAAAGAGCATTAAGTGAATTCATAATAGAAGGAGTTAGTACTAACATAGACCTTCAGCTTGATATTTTAACTAATGAGAGTTTTGTAGAAGGAACTTTTGATACAGGGTTCTTAGAAGCATATCTTAATAAAGTTAAATAGTTTAAATCTAAATGAGGTAATTATATGAAAGATTTAAGGTCATTATTTAAAAAAAATGTTTATATAGAAGTAAAACCGAGCAATAAAGAGGGTGAGATAAAAAGGAGACCACAAGTACCTGATGGAATGTGGATTAGATGTCCTAAATGCGGTAATACCATATATAGAGGAGATTTAATAAATAATTTAAAAGTGTGTTATTCTTGTGGAGGACATTTTAGACTTACAGCAAGAGAAAGAATTAAGCAAACAATCGATGAAGGAACATTTAAAGAATTATTTGCAGATATGATTTCAGACAATCCTTTAGACTTTCCAGAATATACGGAGAAGGTAAGTAAGATACAAAGAGTTACTAATATGAAAGAGGCTGTTATAGCAGGTATAGGGAATATAGATGGTAATACTGTAGTTATATGTGCTATGGACAGTAATTTTCTCATGGGAAGTATGGGAAGTGTAGTTGGAGAGAAGATTACACGAGCCATAGAATTAGCAACAAAGGAGGAACTTCCAATAGTAATATTTACTTGCTCTGGAGGAGCAAGAATGCAAGAAGGAATATTTTCTCTTATGCAAATGGCCAAAACGTCAGCAGCATTATCCTATCATAATGATAGGGGGTTACTATATATATCTGTACTAACAGATCCAACCACTGGAGGTGTAACAGCAAGTTTTGCAATGATAGGAGATATAATACTTGCTGAACCTAATGCACTTATTGGGTTTGCAGGACGAAGAGTTATTGAGCAAACAATAAAGCAAAAGCTACCAGATAATTTTCAGACAGCGGAATTTCTTTTGGAAAAGGGCTATGTAGATAAAGTTGTACACAGGAAGGATATGAAGAGTACTCTTAGTACTATTATAAAAATACATGTGAATTGAAGATACAAGGAATAGAGGTGTTGGAAGTAGATGGATAACAAGTTTAGCTCGTGGGAAAAGGTAAGTATAGCACGTAGTATTAAGAGACCTACAGCACTTAACTATATTAATAGTATATTTGAGGATTTTATAGAGTTAAAAGGCGATAGAGGCTATGGCGATGATAGTGCCATAGTAGGTGGTATAGCTAAATTTGAAAATAAAAGTGTTACAGTTATTGGAATACAAAAGGGAAATAGTACTAAAGAAAATATAGAAAGAAATTTTGGAATGCCAAAGCCAGAGGGGTATAGAAAAGCATTAAGACTTATGCTCCAAGCAGAAAAATTTAAAAGACCTGTAATTATTTTTGTAGACACTCCAGGTGCCTTTTGTGGAATAGAATCAGAAGAGCGTGGTATAGGAGAGGCAATTGCTAAAAACCTTATGACTATGAGTAATTTAAAGGTTCCTATAGTTTCTATGATTATAGGAGAAGGTGGAAGTGGAGGAGCATTGGCTCTTGCTGTTGCTGATGAGGTATGGATGCTTGAGAATTCTATATACTCAATTTTATCTCCAGAAGGATTTGCATCTATTTTATATAAAGATGTTACTAAAGCTAAAGAGGCAGCTGAAATAATGAAAATAACATCTTCAGATTTATTAGGTTTAGGAGTTATTGATAGGGTTATCAAAGAACCTAAAGGAGGAGCACAGGAAGATTCAAATAAAATGATTTTAAGTATAAAAGCAAATTTAAAAGAAGTATTAGAAAGATTAAGTAAAGAACCTGTAGACTCTTTATTGACTAAGAGATATTATAAGTTTAGAAAATTAGGTAAATATATAGAATAAACTAATAAAATATGGTAATATATGACTAATTATAATATAGTATTGATGTAAATTGTTTTAACTTATAGTAAAATGATTATAATACTAATAATAATTGGTCTTATTTTATTTTGTTAATATATAATTAAATGAATAATTGAACTAGCTATTATAATATAGAAGAGACCATAATTAAAATTAAGTATATAAAATGAATGTAGTAAAAGCTATATAAATTTATAAATGAGAGGAATATGATATATGAATAACAAAGTAGTTTTAGTAGTTGATTCTGGTAGCGATTTACCTATTGAATTTATAAATCAACCCAACATAGTAGGTCTACCTATTGGTTGTAATTTCAAAGGCCGAGATATAGAGGATTATTTTGGTCAGACTTTGGATATTAAAGAGTTTTATGATGGTTTAAGAACTGGAGATATGTATACTACATCCCAGATTAATGTATATAAATTTGAAGAAGCTTTTAAAAATATAGTAAAAGAAGGAAAAGCAATTATTTATATAGGACTATCTTCAGGGTTATCAGGAACTGTAAATAATGCAATAAATGCGTCTTTAAGTGTGAAAGAAGAATATCCAGATTGTGATATAACTATAATAGATACATTATCTGCTAGTATGGGAATAGGATTACTAGTATATAAGGTTTATGATATGATGAAAGAAAATAAATCAAAAGAAGAAATAGTTGAGTTTGCGGAAGGAATAAAACTAAAAATAAATCATTACTTTACAGTAGATGATTTAAAGCATTTAAAAAGAGGTGGAAGAGTATCAAGTTCTGCTGCAACGGTGGGAACTTTACTTAGTGTAAAACCGGTACTTCATATGAATAATGAGGGGAAACTAATACCTCTTAGTAAGGTTAGAGGTAGAAAAAAGGCTATGCTAGAGCTTGTAAAAAAATTTGAGGAAAGAAGCATAGGAGAAGAACAACTAATAACTATTTCTCATGGAGATTGTGTAGAAGATGCAAAGTTGTTAGAAGAGTTCTGTAGAAAAAGCGGAAGAGTTAAGGAGTGTATAATTAATAATTTAGGACCGACTATAGGTAGTCATACTGGAGCAGGATTATTAGCACTATTTTTTGTTGGTAATGGAAGAGAAGAGTAAACAAATTAGTAGATTGTGAGTATATAAGTATTATAGAGGTTAAATTACAACCTAATTAGCTTTAATATTTAAGATGGGAGGTTGATTATGAAGAGTATAAGATTACTTAAAATAATCAAAAGGATCAAAAGGAAATCCCAACTTAAAGATGAGATAATCAATAGAAAAAACTATGTATATAATAGAGCGAGAGCAAAGGCTTATGCTGAAGCTTATGCAGAGACTCCCAATGTAAAAGAATACCCTGTATTTAAGGATAATGACTGTGCTAATTTTATAAGTCAAGTTTTAGTAGCAGGCGGAATGAAAATGAAGGGGTCAGATTATAGAAAGTTTACAGATTGGTTTTGTTATACTAAAGATCTAATGGCTTTAAAGAAAGTTTCCCTGACATGGAGAAGTGCGGAATACTTTAGAAAATATTGGGGAAACAAAGATGGCCAAGGAAATAATATGGCAGATGAATTTAAGGAGTTAACAGTAGAAGAAGCAATAGCTAAGTTTGATGAACTATATACTTATATTATGATAGGTGATGTTATACAATATGCAGACAGTAACAAAAAAATATATCATTCTCAAGTAGTACATGCTAAAGAGTTTAATGTAGCATTAAACAGAAATGACTTATTCATAGCTCAGCATTCATTGAATAGAAAGCATGTATCTTTATACGAATACTTAAAATTATTAAAGAACAAAAAGGGAAGATATATTTATATTTATCATTTTTAATTGTTTAAAGTTTTGTAGATGTATTTCTACAAAACTTTTTTATTATTATTTACTATTAAAATATGGTAAGAAGGAATAAGTGGTATAATAGAAGTAAAACATATAGTATATAAAATAGAGTAATTTTGTAATAGATTTATATATGAATGTAAGAGGTTAATTATGATGGAGGTTAATATGGATAAATTAAATAGAAATGATAGTTGTTGGTGTGGAAGTGGATTAAAATACAAAAAGTGTCATATGGAGCAAGATAAGTATTTAGAAAAGCTAAGTGAACAGTATGGATATAAAATACCAAGAGAAATTATAAAATCTCAAAAGGATATAGATGGAATAAGAAAAAGTTGTGCTCTAACTAAAGATATACTAGATATGGTAGAAGAAAAAATAACAGTAGGAATATCTACAGAAGAAGTAAATAGATGGGTCCATGAATATACAGTATCCCATGGAGCATATCCAGCACCTTTGGGATATCATGGTTTTCCTAAGAGCACCTGTGTATCTATAAATAGTGTGGTTTGTCATGGTATACCAGACGAAGAAACTATAATAAAAGATGGTGATATAGTTAATGTTGATGTAACTTGTATTCTAGATGGTTATTATGGTGATTCAAATAGAACATTTCTCATGGGAAATGTTAGTGATAAAGCAAAAGATTTGGTACAAACTGCTAAAGAGTGCTTAAAGGTAGGAATAGAGCAAATAAAACCTTTTAATACTTTAGGAGACATAGGATTTGCTATAAATCAGCTTGCAACTAGCAAAGGATATTCTGTAGTTTATGATTATGGTGGTCATGGTGTAGGTAATGAATTTCATGAAGAACCTTTTGTTCCTCATATAGGACAAAAAGGCGAAGGGATGATTCTTCTACCAGGAATGACATTTACAGTAGAACCAATGATAAATGAAGGGGTACCAGAAACTGTTGTGTTAGATGATAACTGGACTGCCGTCACAGAAGATAACAAGTTATCTGCTCAGTGGGAACACACCATACTGGTTACTGAAGATGGTTATGAAATATTAACTTAATATATATTTGTACACAAGAGGGTTAAATTTTAATATTAAATTGAAGATTTTTGTCTAAAAATACAAGAAATTATTTTGTCATTAAGAAAATGTATAAGTACATTATTATGGTGTCGTATGGTATAATATGTAATAAAGATAGATAGTTATGAGTTATTTAACAATAATCTACATTAAACTTAATATTATTTTAATTAGGTAGGTACTAAATATGAAGATAATTAATGAAAGATATAAAATAGTGGAATTATTAAACCAAAATAGAATTTATTCTGTATATGAAGCCATAGACATATATAATAACATGTCTATGGTAAACATTTATGTTGTAAATAATTCTAATATAGAAAATAAAATAATTAATTATTGTATATCTGAATATGAAAAAATACCCACTATAAAAAATGATGTTATAAGAATTTTAGATTTTGGTGTAGTAAACAGTGTAGATAACAAGGATAAGATGGATAATTATTATTACACTACAGAAGTATATAGTGATTACAAGTTATTGCTAGATGCTGTAGAAGGCATTTCTGAAGAAATATTAATTAAAGTATTTTTAGAAATATGTGTAGTAGCACATAATCAAAGTTACAATTATATGAAAGTAGTTCCATTTAGTGATGACAATATATATGTAAGTTTAGATTTTAAAGTTAAATTAAAAGATAAATTAACCGCACTTTTACAATCAAGAGAAACAGGCATAGCTAGTTATTCAGAAGACATAGAAGAGGTTACTTCTAATAAATTTAAAGAAGAAAGATACTATATAAATAGATTATGTGAAATATTAATTAATATTTCATTAAAAAATAAAGGAAGATATAGGGATTCTAAAACTTGTAAAATAATTATAAAACACATGGAAAGTAATGAAGGGCAAGAATATAAAGAGTTATTTGGAGTAAAACTATATAATTTAATAGATAAACTATGTAGTAGTAGAGATAACTCAATAAATAGTATTTTTGATATTATTAAACAAGTTAATTCCATATATAACATGAACTTTAAATATCAAATTAATAGTGAAAAAAGAGAATTAAATTTTAATATCCCATTAATAGGTAGAGATGAAGAGCTAAAAATGATTATGGAGTCCATAAATCATATAGTTAAATATCATGAAACTAAAAATATTATATTAATTCATGGTGAAATAGGAATAGGTAAGACTCGGTTATTAAAACACATAAAATACATTATGAATGTTAAAGAAAATAAAAGACTTAGATGTTTTTATATGAAAAGTAATAAAGAAGAATCTACGAAGGTTACTATTGCACAGTTATTAAGAAAAATAGTGAGTATTGCAGATAAAAATTTAATTAGTAAATATAAGAAAGAAATAATGCTGCTAGCTCCAGACATTTATGGAGATAATAATAATGAAAATTTAGGATATTTTAAACTAGAAAATAAAGAAAGACTTATACTTATAGCTAAGATATCATCATTTTTACAAGAGTATTACTATGATAACCCAGGGGTAATTATCATAGATGATATGAATATGTATGATACATTAACACTAAATTTAATTCAATATATGTTGAACAAAACCTATTTTAGGACTAATGTGCTTATTATTATTGGATATAGGGATGGTGATTGCCTTAATAATAATAATTTTACACAGTTTATTGAATACATTGCAGATAAAGTTGCGTTAAATGTTCACCTTAGATCATTAACAGAGAGCAATTCTGCAAAGATGCTAAGAAATATATTAAATGTTGAGAAGATATCCGATGAATTTATAAGTAGATTTTATAAATATTCAATGGGAAATCCATTATTCATTGAAGAGTCCTTAAAGGATTTATGTAATAGAGAAATCATATATTTAAACGAAGAAAATGGTAGATGGTATAAGCCTGATAACCATGATATGTATATGCCAGTGAATATGGAAAAGGTCTGTGAAGCCCAATTAAAAGATGTAGACAAACTATCCTATGAAATTTTATATATAATTTCATTTTTTTATACACCAATGCCAGTAAGAGTATTAAAAGATGTACTTACAACAAATGAAAGTGATGTAGATAATGTAGTTGCCCAGTTGGTTGCCAAGGGTATATTATATAGTTCCATAGGCGATAATGGATTTGTGTATACCTTTTATAATAAATTTTTAAGAAGTTATCTATATAAGGATTTAGAGCGATCTATAAAAGAAGATATTCATAGGAAAATTGTAGTAGTACTTGAACGATATTGCTATGATGAATTAAATATCTATATAGAAGAACTTATCTATCATCTTGAGATTTTAGGGCTTAGTAGAAAACTTATATACTACTATAAGAAGAACGAGCAGAGATTAGAGAATATAAACAGTGTGAATGAAGCTATAAGATATAGTTTTAAGATTCTTCAAATCATTGATAAGTTTCAAAATCGAGATGAATTTATTAATGATGAAATAGAAACTAATATGAATTTAGGTAAGTTATACAATAGTATATCTGAAAAAAGTGTAGCATTAGAATATTATATTAAAGCTCAAGAACTATGTAAGTTTCAGGATAAGATAATTACTAATATAGATATTATGGTAGAAATGATCTGGATATACATAGATTTGTGTATGGAAGAAGAGATTGAGCACTATACTAAGAAAATATCAAAAGCACTAGAAAATGTAGATTATTTAAAAGGTACTATAGAATACTTAAGAATAATAGTAAGAAATTCATATAATACTGGAAAGTATGAGAAGATTAAAGATGTATGTAAGGAAGGAATAAGCCTTTGTAAAGAAGAGCATATGGATTATAAAGTTGGTTTCTATAATAGCTATTGTAATGCACTGATTGCCCAATGTAAGGAAGAAGAAGCTTTAAAGATATTAAAAGGAACAGTTACTGAATGTTATGAAAAGAACTATACTAAGGCACTACCTAGAATATATAATAGCATTGGAGTTATATATGGTGATTATTATCAATATGGTGATGAAGCACTGAGTTGGTTTGATAGGCTTTATGAAATAAGTAAGATTGAACAAAACAAGTTTTATGAAGTAATAGCTTTATCTAATATGGGATTTTTTAGTTATGTTTTAGTAAATTATGATGAAGCATATAGGTGTTTAAATAAGGCCTCTAATATAGCTACTCAAAATGAATTAATATATATGAATTTTTATAATTATGTATATATGGCATCTACATTATATAAACAAGGAAAGTATTCTGAATGTTTTAGATATATAGATATATGCAACAAATATATAGAAAGGAATTCAATTTTTGAGCAAGAATTAGTTCCATACTATATATTGGAATATTATATAAATTCCTTAATTGGTAATAGACAAAAAGCTATGGATTATTTATTAGAAGGTAAAAAGGCTTTTGATAATACGAATTCTTTAATGAAATATAAAATGGAGCTACTTTGTATTATAAACAAGATACTCTTAGAGAGAAAAATGAAAAGTATAGAAGATGTAATTGAGGCTAGTGAAAAGATATTATATGTAGATTTAAGGGTGTCAATGTTATCCGATGGAGTTTTACAACTTTTAAATCAAGATTTAAATAGTGTAGCTACAGAAATATTTTATTACATTAAAAAGTTTGAACATGAAATAAAGTCTGATCTTAATAAATTGACTTTAATATATATTGAAGCTGTTATAGATAAATGTATGCCTATAGATGCCTTAGAAGAGGCATTAGCTCAATATAAGGATATTAAAAATTCTAATTTATCCTGGAAAATATATTATAAAATAGGATATACCTATTATGAGAATGGAGATAGGGCTAAAGCAGCGTTATATATTTCAGAGGCCTGTGATATAATACAGGATATATTATTGCAAATTCCTAAGAACTATAGAAAATCTTTTTTACAGAATCAAGGAAACATGGTGGATTGCTTTCGAATACTATTACAAATAAAAAGTTACTATAATCAAAGAAAAGGAATAAAGTTAGACCAAATAAATATTAATACAACAGAAAATATTGAAGATTTATTTCAAATTATATTAGAGAGTGATTTTGTAAATGAAGAATTTATAAAATCCTTAAAGGATTCATCTAAGGATTATCTTACAGATATTGATAGTATTGAGGACTTACTAAATAACTTATGTGGAAATAGTCAAGAAAGTATGGACATCATATGCAAATATATAAGTTATATTAGTTTAGCAACGAAAACTAATATAATAATCGAGAATAATAATAGATTTTCTATAGTGTCAAGTGATGGAAATGATGTAGAACTCCCAAATGATATGTCTATAGTTAACATAGCTAGAAATAAGGGAATACCTATTAGGTTAAGTAGAAAAGTTATTTGTGATGCCAATGGGAATATACTAAGTTATGATATCGAAAATGATATAAAAGCAGCTATGTGTATACCAATAACTCAAATTTCTAAAAACAGTAGAGGTATGAGTAAATATGATTATAATCATGATGTGTTAGGATATGTATATGTGGAAAGTAAAAGGAAATTAAATAACATAAATGAGGAGACAATGCACCAGTGTGTAACTATAGGTAAAATCTTGTATATGATAATTGATAAACTTAATATAAAAAGAAATTCTACTATAGACAAGTTGACTAAGACATTAACAAGAAGGTATTTAGAATCATTTATTCATGAACAGATAGACAGATCTTTTAATTTTAACTCTGAATTTTCAACTATAATGGTAGATATAGATAAATTTAAAACCATTAATGATACCTTTGGACATAGAATGGGTGACCAAGTATTAAGTAAGATATGTGAAGTAATTATAAAAAATATAAGACAAGATGATGCAGTAGGAAGATATGGTGGAGAAGAATTTATTATAGTATTACCTAATACAGGCATAGAGGAAGCTAAGAGTATAGCTGAAAGAATTAGAGTGAAAATTTATCAGGCAAAAGTTATGGGAGATAAAAGAGTAGTAACGGTAAGTTTAGGCGTAGCTAATTATCCTAATCATACGACTACCTATGAAGAGCTTATTGAAAAAACAGACCAAGCTTTATATGCAGCTAAAAATAGTGGTCGTAATGCTACTAGAGTATGGGAAGAATCCTATGGTTCTAAAATAAGCACTACAAATAAATTAAGTGGTATATTTGTAGGTAGTGAAAATCAAGACTATAAGAATGTATCAACTTTAATTGAATTCATAGATTTAATTAATTCAGAGGGAAATGTAGATGAAAAAATTGCCATTACAATTAATAGAATTACAGAAATTGTTGAAGCAGATTCATGTACATTGTTTACCATAAAACAAGGGGAATTAGTCAATAGATACTCTAAAACTATAGATGAAACACTGGATGAATTTGATGAAATACGTAAATACAATAAGATTAAGGCTACAATAAATTCAGGAGAAAATATTTGTGGAGTAGACTGGGATTGCATAGATGAATATGATGAAATTAAAAACATTCCTGATTTAAAATCTAATATTATAGTTTTATTAAAAGACAAAATAAATATAATTGGAGTAATATACTTAACAGCATCAATTAATCATAAGGAGTTTACTTATGATGAATTAAATTTTATTAATACTTTAGGTAAAATAATTGTTCCAATCCTAAAAGAATATCAATAATATTAAATTTATAGGTATGAAATTAGAGAGCTAGTTTCATACCTTTTATCATAAATAGATAATTAATAAAAACTTAAAAGTATATATTTTTATATATAGTATATATAAGATATACTTTAAGTAGGAGTTATAGCGCTTTTCCATAGGGAAAGGTACTTATAAGTTATTTAAAATTTATATTAAAATATAATAATGAATATTAAAGTTTGGGAGATAAATAATAGTAGTACTATTAAAAGATAAAACAATAAAATAGCAGGAGGAGAAAGATGAATTATAATTTAGGAAAAATATATCATGGATTTAAGTTGCATAGAGAAGAAAAGGTTGAAGAAATAAATTCTATAGCTAGAGTTTTTACACATGAAAAAACGGGGGCAAAATTATTACATCTGGAAAATGATGATTCTAACAAAGTATTTGCAATAGGGTTTAAAACACCACCAAGCGATGATACTGGAGTTGCTCATATATTAGAGCATAGTGTATTATGTGGTTCACGCAAATTTCCTACAAAAGAGCCCTTTGTAGAACTTATAAAAGGATCATTAAATACATTTCTAAATGCTATGACCTTTAGTGATAAAACTATATATCCACTAGCAAGTAAAAATGAAAAGGACTTTTTTAATTTAATGGATGTATATTTAGATGCAGTGTTTTATCCTAATATATATAATACAAAGGAAATTTTAATGCAAGAAGGTTGGCATTATGAATTAGAAAATGCTGAAGATGAGCTAACTTATAAGGGTGTAGTTTATAATGAAATGAAAGGAGCCTTTTCATCACCAGATGGAGTGTTAATGAGAGGAATTCAAAAATCTTTATTTGAACATAATACCTATGGATTTGAATCAGGTGGAGATCCAGAATTCATACCAGATTTAACTGAAGAGGAGTTTTTAGGATTTCATAGTAAATACTACCATCCATCTAACAGCTATATATTCTTATATGGAGATGGAAACTTAGATGAAAGATTAGCATTTATTAATGACAATTACTTAAGCAATTTTGAAAAAAAGGATATTGATGCTGAAATATTACCAGAGAAGCCTTTTAAAGAAATGAAAGAGGTTGTAACAGAATACTCTATTTCTAATGAAGATAATGAAGATGAAAAAACTTTCATGGCATTAAACTTTGTTACTGGAGAATGTACTAATGATGAATTATATATTAGTCTAAGTGTTTTAGAATATCTTTTATTAGAAACTCAAGGAGCTCCATTAAAACAAGCAATCCTTGATGCTAATCTAGGAAAGGATGTATATGGAAGTTTTGATAATGGGATTTTACAACCGGTATTTAGTATAGTACTTAAAAATAGTGATGCAAATAAAAAAGAAGAATTTAAGAATGTAGTGTTTGATACATTAAAATCTTTAGTTAAAAATGGAATTGATAAAAAACTAATAGAGGCATGCATAAACATTACAGAATTTAAGTTAAGAGAAGCAGATTTTCAGGGCATGCCTAAAGGGTTATTCTATTATATGACAGTTATGGATAGCTGGCTACATGATGGAGATCCTTTAATTCACTTAAAATATGAAAAAAATATGGAAAAAATAAAGAAAGCACTAACTTCAAATTATTTTGAACAACTAATTGAAAAATATATATTAAACAATAATCATAGCTCATTAATAGTATTAGCGCCTAAAAGGGGTTTAGCAGATGAAAAGGATAAAAAATTAAGAAGTGGATTAAAGGAATATAAAGAAAATCTGTCTGTTGAGGAAATACAAGACATAATTAATGAAACAAAGTCTTTAATAAATAGACAAAATACTCCTGATCCAGAGGAAATATTAGAAACAATACCAGTATTATCTATAGATGATATAGACCAGAAAGTTGAAGAATTGAGTGTTATAGAGGAGGATGCTTCCGGAGTGAAGCTACTTCATCATGATGCATTTACAAGTAAAATTGCTTACTTAGATTTTATGTTTGATAACAGAACCATAGCACAAGAAGATATTTCCTATCTAAGTCTATTAACCACACTACTAGGCAAAATTAATACTAAAACCTATAGTTATGTAGATTTATCTAATGAAATACTAATTAATACAGGTGGAATATATTTTAAAAATGAAGTATATGGCGATAGTAAAGATGTCCTTAGATATAGTACTTACCTTGAAGGACATTGTAGTGTAGTAGTAGATAGAGTTCCAAGAGCTTTAGAAATATTGGCAGATATAATTAAGAATACATCCTTTGAAGATAAAAAGAGAATAAGAGAACTTATAAGAGTTTTAATATCAAGAATAGAAATGAAGCTTATGGATAGAGGACATCAAGTTGCAACTACAAGATTAGGAGCTTATTTCTCTCCTGCTTATGAATATATAGAAAAAACTTCAGGATATGAGTATTATAAATTCTTAAAGGAGATAGAAAATAACTTTGATGATAGAATAGATAGTGTTATTTTGAAATTTCAAGCTATAATGAATAAGGTATTTAATAAAAATAGTTTAATAGTGGCAGTAACTGGTAAAGATGAAGAAGTTAGTGCTGTAAAGAAGAATGTTTCAGAGATATTAGAAGTATTATCTGATGAAGAAGTACAAATTAATAAGTATAGTTTCCATGAAGAAAACAAAAATGAAGGAATGCTTACTCCATCTAATGTTCAATATGTGGCAAAGGGATATAACTATAAAAAATTAGGATATGAATACACAGGAAAGTTATTAGTGCTAAAAACTATAATTGGCATGGATTATCTATGGAATAAAGTTAGAGTACAGGGTGGAGCTTATGGAGCTTTTGCTAATGTAGTGAGAAGTGGTAATTTTATGTTTGCTAGTTATAGAGACCCTAATATAAAAGAGACCTTAAAGACTTATGATAATGCAGCTAAATACTTGGATAATTTTACAACTACAGATAGAGAGATGCTAAAATACATTATAGGAACTATAAGTGAACTAGATATGCAATTAACTCCATCCATGGCAGGAGATGCAGCAGTTAGCTATTATATAAGAAGAATATCTAAGGCGGATAGACAGCAGGAAAGAAAAGAAGTGTTATCTACTACAGTTAAGGATATTAATAACTTCTCAAAATTAGTAGCAGATGTTATGAAGATGAATTATATAGTGGTTCTTGGTAATGATGGTAAGATTAAAGAAAATAAAGATGTATTTAAAAACTTAGAAAATGTGTTTAACTAAGGGGGGAGAAATTTAATCAGAAGTTATAATTTACTTATGAATTCTGATTAATATTAATTATGATAAATGATAGTATATATGGAGAAGGAGAGATCGCTCTAGAAGATGCAATAGGAGAAATGCTAGTTAATAAGGGTTTAACTATTTCTACTGCAGAATCATGTACAGGAGGAATGGTTGTAGCAAGATTAATTAACTATCCTGGTATATCAAAAAGTTTACTTGAAGGAGTAGTAACCTATAGTAATGAAGCCAAAATCAATAGAATTAACGTAAAAAGAGAAACTCTTGAGAAATTTGGAGCTGTTAGCCATCAGGTAGCAGCTCAAATGGCTGAAGGAATAGCGAAGACTTCAGGAGCTGATATAGGAATATCAACTACAGGAGTAGCAGGTCCAGGTGGAGGAACTGCTGAGAAACCAGTAGGAAGAGTATATATAGGATTATATTATAAAGGCAAGGTTACAACAAAAGAATTAAACCTTTCTGGAGATAGGCAAGAAATAAGAGAAAAATCTACTATAAATATTTTAGATATGTTAAGAAATGAATTATTAAATGATAAATTAATATAAAAAAGTAAAGCACCCATGTAAATGAGGGTGCTTTACTTTTTATGTTTATGCTTATTTTTATTATCCTTATTAATTAAAATAGAAGACAAATCAGTACCAATTAAGTTGTTAATATTTATATATCCATTACCTTGTTTATATTTTTTATCATTTATCAAGGTTGAATTTATTCTCAATAAAGTATATATATCATCAAAGGTAAACTCGTTGTTTATTTCAAATAATAGTGCACAGATACCTGCTATAAAAGCACAGGATATAGAGGTTCCACTACGAATAGTATAAGGTGATGTAAGAGGTGGGGGATATATTTTTTCACCATCTTTCTCAGATATATAATTACAGTCAGTGTTTAAAGATATAATATCATCACTGGCAGCAACAAAATCAGGTTTTTTTAATATTTTATTAGAGCCGCAACAGGAATAATCACTTATTTTATAAGTAGAATTTGTATCTATTCCACCTATTGTAAGCACTTTATCAGATAGAGCAATACCTTTTATAGTATCTTCTTTATCTTCATTATTACCAGCAGGTACAACTATTATTATGTTTTTATTTCTAAGTATAGTAAAAATTTTATCATATAGAGATAAAATAAACTTATTTAAAGTAGTTATTTCAAAAGGTGCACATACTATTTTTATATTAAATTCATCAATACTATTATATAAACATTCCAAAGCAAATAAAGTAGCTGAAATATACCCTTTACCAAGCTTATTAAAGGCTTTTACCATAACTAAATGGCTATTAACAGCAATGCCATGCTGTTTTACTTTTTTATTTGTACCTTCTCCACATATTAATCCAGAAATAAAAGTCCCATGACCATTGTCATCATAAGGGTATGTTGAACCATTAATTATATCAATAAATTTTTTTACTTTATTTGATGGGGTAGATAAATCTATATGTGGATACACGCCGCTATCAATAATACCAATACCTATGCCTTTACCGGAAACCTCTTTATTTTTTAACACTTCAAATCTTTTATTGTCTAAAAAAATTCCATTGGCATGAAGGATATTTTTGTTGCATAAAAATGCTATGTCGTCAATGCATATATATTTGACTTCCGGAAGCTCTATAATTCTTTTAATAGCTCTTTTGGTAGCAAGTACACATAAACAATGCAAGGATTTAATATTATACAAGACTTCACCTTTTGAGGATTTAATGTTTTTCTCTATTGAATTTTTAATGCTACCATATTTAATTATTATTCTATATCTATTATAAATATCATTATCCATCACATTTTTGAGAGTTGGATCAAGTTTTTTATTAAAAAGCATAAAATACTCCTTATATACTTATTACACTTATTAGTATATGTAAACTAGGAGTATTTGTTAAAGCTTTTATTTATTATAAAAATAAAAGCTAAGATTAAGAATTTTTATATTCTAATCTTAGCTTTTAAAGCTTTGTAAATTTTATTATAAATTATATATGTTCTTACACATAGAGAAAAATGCTCTTGCAATAGGAGTAAGAGTTCTTTTAGAACTTACTATTAAGAAAAGATCTCTTCTTAAGTCTACATTTTCTACTCGACTTATACACATGTTACCACTAATAAAGCCATCATCACATAGGCTTTTACTAATTATAGAAATTCCTAATCCTAGATTAATAAGTTTAAGTTGAGCATGTACACTATTTACCTCACAAAGAACTTTTAATTTCTTAGGATCTATTTTGTTAGCATGAAGCTGAGATTCTAAAGTATGTCGAGTGGCAGATTCTTTTTCTCTTATTATAAAAGGATATTTTATTAAATCATCAATAGAAATAGTTTCAGGTAAATTTAATTTAGGATTAGAAACAATAACAAGTTCATCTTCCATTATCTTATAACTATTTATTTTTGAATTATCTATGATTGTACCAACTAAACCAATTTCACATTTAAGATCTATAATATCTTTAATTATAGATACAGAACCTTGTTCTTTAATGTTAAATTTAACGTTTGAGTAGAGTTCACTAAAGGTTGAAACAAGAGTAGGTAGTAAGGAATTGCATGGAGTAGTGCTAGCAGCAATGTTTAAGACACCAGTAATATTATTATTGAAGTTAGATAGATCGGTGATAGCATTATTCCTTAAATTTATAATATCATTAGCATATTGTAGAAAAGATTCTCCTACAGGTGTAAGATTAACTTCCTTAGATGTTCTATCAAATAATTGAATATTAAGTTCTTTTTCTAAACTAGAAATATGAGAACTTATAGTAGGTTGAGATAGGTAAATAGCATTTGCAGCCTTAGAAAAACTTCTAAGTTTAGACACTGTAATAAATGCTTCTAATTGTTTAAAATCCATAGTCTACCTCCTATTAATAATAATTTAAGATTTAATAATTCGATTTATATGAAAAAAGATTTCTATTTGAGAACAGTTAAAACTCCTTACGAAAAAATAGAAAAGATAGAAGCTATCCTTTCCATTTAAAAACTATAATTCCAACTATCATTATGACAACACCGATGCATTCTCGTATTCCATATCCAGCTTCAGTAGAGCCAAACCAACCAAAATGATTGATAAGTGCAGCTGCAATAAGTTGGGCAATAAGAATAGTTGCTACAGCTATAGCCGGACCAAGACTAGACATACCCTTAATTACTGTAAACGTAATAACAGCACCCAATACTCCGGCCAAAAGGTAAAGTTTGTTAGCATCTTTTAAATTTCTAAAGGTACCGTCACCTGCAAAGAATAACACTATTAGGGCAGTTATAAGTGCAATAGCTTGGGTTAATACTGTGGTCTCCCATAGTCCAATTTTTTTTGAGAGTTCTGTATTAAATACACCTTGAACACTCATAGTTACCCCTGCAATTATTGAGAAAATTATACCCAACATAAAAACTTTCACCATCCTTTTAAAGATAGCTTACCCTAATATGGATATAATTATTTAAAATTTAAGGGGTATATCTTCGCTTAATTTTATTAATTATAAAGTTAAAATCATAGAAAAGAAATTGTTTTTAATATTAAAACTCTTTTAAATCATAACTTTTAACTAAGGTATCCCTTCTATTGTTGAGTTGTTTCCAAATCTCGATTTTATTTATCTTAGTAAAATTAAACAAATCAGTTTTATCTTTATTTTCATCTAAGGTAAATAAGTCATTTGAATAAGCCTTTCTAATTGCGTTGTTAGCATTAGAAATAGGCATGTTAAAATAGGATAGTGTTGAGAAATCTTTAACACTTATACCATGAGTATTAAACATGTCAAACATGCTTCTAGATATCTTGTTTATGTATCCTTTATCTTTAACTTTTAAGTTTACGGTATTAGATGTATCGTTAATGAAAATGTCATTATCAATTCCAACTTTAAATTTTTTATAAGGAGATAAAATTTTTGAGATTATCTCATCTAATTTATCAAGCTCTGTATTAGAGACAGAACCTAGAGGAATGTACAAATTAGATATGTTTTTATACAACTTATATTTCTTATTTAAAAATTTTTGGATAGATATAATGTCATCAACAGATTTATCATCCACCAATGCAACTAAATAATATTTCATTTTTTCCTCCCGAATGTAGATTTTTATTATAAAGTATTATATCATTATAAAATACTTTAACGCTACAATTAACAGTATTATAACATATAATAATAGGTTATAATAGACATATATAGTTAATTATATTTTTACTTTTATATGTATATAAAAATAAAAATTAAAAATTACACTTATAAATTTAAAATTTTTATTAAAATATACGAACATTGTGATATAATTATAATTATGAGATTTTAACATTTAAGAATTAGGTTTAATTGACATAGATATAGATAGACATGGAATTAAGTTAACATATGTAAAGTATGGACATTATATAAATAGTGAGGATGATACCTGTATGGAAAAATTAGTTATAAATGGAGGCAATCCATTATTTGGAAATGTAAATATTAATGGCGCAAAAAATGCAGCTGTAGCAATTTTACCAGCAGCAATTTTAGCATCTAAGGGAGTTTGTACAATAGAGAATGTTCCTAATATAGAAGATATAAATTGTTTAGAAATTATTTTAGAATATTTAGGATGTAAGGTAGAATCAAGTTGTAATTCAATAAAAATTGATAGCACAAATATAGTAACAACCAATGCTACAATCCCAGAAGTAAGGAATATGAGAGCATCCTATTACTTATTAGGATCATTATTATCTAGATTTAAAAAAGCTAGAGTAGAACTTCCAGGGGGCTGCCCTATTGGAGATAGACCAATAGATCAGCATATCAAAGGATTTGAAGCCTTAGGAGCTACAGTTACCATAGAACATGGTGCAGTAAATCTGGTTGCAGAAAAATTAGTTGGAACAACTATATATTTTGATGTAGTTAGCGTAGGAGCTACTATAAATATCATGCTTGCAGCAGTTCTTGCGGAAGGAACTACAGTTTTAGAGAATGCAGCAAAAGAACCACATGTAGTAGACGTGGCCAACTTCTTAAATACTATGGGGGCAAATGTAAAAGGTGCTGGAACGGATGTAATAAAGATTACTGGAGTAGAGGAACTTTCAGGATGTAATTATTCAGTTATACCAGATCAAATTGAAGCTGGAACCTTTATGATAGCAACAGCAGCTTGTGGTGGAGATGTTACATTAAATAATGTAATACCAAAACACTTAGAATCTATTTCAGCAAAGCTTTTGGAAATGGGTGTAGAAGTTATAGAAGATGAGGATAAAGTTATAGTTAGAAGTGGAAATAACCTTAAAGGTGTAAATATAAAGACTTTACCATATCCAGGATTTCCAACAGATGTACAACAGCCAATGAGTACTCTTTTAACTATGGCGCAAGGAAGAAGCATTGTAAATGAAAGTATATATGAATCAAGATTTAAGCATATAGATGAGTTAAAGAAGATGGGTGCAAATGTTAAAATAGAAGGTAGAATAGCTATAATAGATGGAGTTAAAAATTTATCTGGAGCTAATGTTAAAGCTACAGATTTAAGAGCAGGTGCAGCTTTAGTTATTGCAGGTCTTTCAGCCCAAGGAAAAACTGAAGTTGAAGGCATTGAGCATATAGATAGAGGATATTTGTATATAGAAGAAAAATTTAAAGCTTTAGGTGCAGATATTAGAAGAGTAAATATATAAGTTTTATATGTATTTTAGATACTAGATTGAGGAGATAATTATGAAATTTTGCCCATTATTTAGTGGTAGCAGTGGGAATAGTATATTTGTATCAGAAAACAATAGTAACATTCTAGTGGATGTGGGAATGCCAGGTAAGGCTATCGATAAAGAATTAGGGGACATAGGTATAAATCCTAATTCTATACATGGTATATTTATTACTCATGAACATTCAGATCACATTAAAGGGGCCGGAGTATTTTCAAGGAAATACGATATTCCTATATATGCACCAAGTCTCACCTGGGAAGCCATGGATGGGAAAATCGGAAGTATTAAGGAGAAAAATATAAAAATAATTGATGGTAAGTTTACTGAAATTAATGATTTGACCATAGAGAATTTTCCTATACCTCACGATGCAGTATGCCCTAGAGGTTATAGAGTACATGGCTCTAAAAAATCATGTTGTATAGCTACTGATTTAGGTCACTTTTCTATAGAAGTAAAAATGGCACTAGAAGATAGTGATATGATTTTAATAGAGAGTAATCATGATATAGAAATGGTTAAATTTGGACCATATCCATATCCATTAAAGCAAAGAATACTAAGTGCAAAAGGACATTTATCCAATGAAGATTGTGGTAAAGCTATAGTAGATATTTTAAAAGGAAATCACAAAACTATATACTTAGGGCATCTAAGTAAAACAAATAATTATCCGGAGCTTGCTTATGAAACTGTAGCAAGTGTATTAAGGGAAAACAATATTAGCGTAGAAAAAGATATAGAATTAAAAATGTGCAATAGAGATAGGCATAGTATATTATCAGAAATATAAACAGAGTTCTTAGCTTCTTTGAAGCTCTAGAAATCGTTATCCAGGGACGTAGCCACTCTTTACTCCAACTTTGAAGAATATGGTAGTATTAGAGTGGGTAGCCATCGGATAAAAAGTTTGGTTAGTAATAGGAGGTGTAGAATGAAAAAGAAGACCTTTAGTTTAGTATTAACAATAACAGTAGTTGTAATAGCACTAGTTGTAGGCGGAATTTACCTTACAAAAACTATGAGTATAAAGAAAGATAAGGCAAGTATAATAAGTAAAGAGAAACTTGAAAATACTAAAGGAGCTACAGAGGATGATGGCTATATTGATATAACTTTATATTTTGGAGGAGATGCTGAAAAGTCCGAGCTCATAAAGGAAGAGAGACTAATTAATAGTGAGGATTTAATAGGTGAGATGATCATGCAAGAACTCATCAAAGGGCCAGCTAAAGTTAGTGAAAAAAGCAAGCCTATTTTACCAAAGGAAACAAGACTTTTAAGTTTTTCTATTAAGGATGGCATAGCAAATATTAATTTAAGCCCAGAAGCTATGTTTCAAATGTCTGAAGTTCAAGAAGTAACAATACTTAAGTCTATATCAAACTCTTTGAGTCAGTTGAAATCTGTGAGTAAAATAATGATTACAGTAAATAATCAAGGTGTTGAAAGTTTAGGTGGAAACTATAATATATCAAAACCATTTACCAAGGATGAAATAGTTACTTTAAAAATACAGAAATAATATATTATTGAAAGATAAATAAAAATTTATTATAATTAATAAAATAGATAAACAAATTTTGTTATAAAGAAGGAGAAAATAACATGAGCATATATAGCAATTGGACAAATTATGTTGTAGAGTATGTAAAAGAAAATGGAGAACCTGCATTTTGGAAAGAGTATGCAAAGGTTGAAAAATCAATATATACAAAAGCCTTAGCAATTGATGGCGGTGTTATTAGTGGAAAGTTCTCTGAATTAGTTAAAGAGTTTGACGTTAATGAAATTTACTTTATGGGATTCTTAGATGGAATAAATGAAAGTATAGATAAAGAATTAGATCTTGAAGCTATAGAAAGTGATTCAGAAGTTAGCTTCAAAATAGATTATGAAAAACTATACTTCAATATGCTTGATTCTAAAGCAGACTATCTTTATACATTATCACAATGGGATAGAATATTCTCACCAGAAAAAAGAAAAGAGATACAAAAAACTTGGAGAGAATCAAAAACAGTAATAAATGAAGTTAAAGTAGGTAGAAATGATGCATGTCCTTGTGGAAGTGGTAAAAAGTACAAGAAATGTTGCGGAAAATAATATAAACATTAGCCCTAGTGAATTTTTTATTCATTAGGGTTTTTTATATATGTATTATTGTAAGATATTCTATATATGGCTATGATATAATTAATTATATGATAAATTTACAGGGGGATTGTTTATGGATAAAAATATGAAATGGCTAAAGGAAAGTAGGGTTAATAGTACAATTAATTCACTTAAAAAGAATGGTATGAATGGCTATTTAGTAAATAGTCATGAAGAACTCATTGAGAAAATTAATGAACTTACCAATGATGGTGATACAGTAAGTTGTGGTGGTTCAATGAGCCTATTTGAAACTGGAGTTATTGATTATTTAAGAAGTGGAAAATATAATTTCCTAGACAGATATGAGGATGGGTTAAGTAAGGATGATTTGAAAAAATTATATAGAAACACTTTCTCTGCTGACGTATATTTTACTAGTACTAATGCAATTACAGAAAAAGGAGAGTTATACAATGTAGATGGCAATGGAAATAGGGTAGCAGCTATGTTATATGGTCCAGATAAAGTAATAATCATAGCAGGAATAAATAAAATTGTAGAGAATATTGAAGAAGCCATTAAGAGAAATGAAAGAGTATCAGCACCTGCAAATTGCAAAAGATTAAATAAAGTTACTCCTTGTGTAAAGGTAGGTCATTGTATGGATTGTTCAAGTGAAGATAGAATTTGCAATGAATATACTATAATAAGAAGACAGGGAAATAAGGATAGGATACATGTAATTTTCTTGAATGAGGAATTAGGATATTAATTAAAATACGAATATTAGAGTAAGTGCTTTGGCAAAATAAGTTAGTCTAAAATATTTTGCTAAAGCACTTTTTTATAACTATATGAAAAATAATGAAAATTAAAGAAAAGTTAAGAGAATGAAAGCTTATCTATCTATATATACTAATAGCATGGTTGAATAAAATGATATTTGAGGTAAAATATTATTAGATAATGATTGTTAAATAACAAACGTTGTTATGAGATTATAATTAAATAACTTTTAGAATATAATATAAGAATAAATTTTATTTAGGTGTAAATTATAGGAGGTCATGTATTATGAAAATTGCAGTAATAGGATGTACACACGCAGGAACAGCAGCGGTAGTAAATGCAAAACAACTTTACCCAGATAGTGAGATTACAGTTTATGAGAGAAATGATAATATATCTTTCCTTTCTTGTGGAATTGCTTTAAGTGTATCTAATGTAGTAAATGAACCAGAAAAATTATTTTATAATTCCCCAGAAAATTTAAATAACCTTGGTATAAACATGAGAATGAATTATGATGTAACTGATATTGATATGGATGAAAAAATAATCACAGCTACAAATTTAAAGACTGGTGATATAGTAAAAGAAAAATATGATAAATTAATTTTAACCTTAGGATCGTGGCCAATAGTTCCTAATTTTGAAGGAAGAAACTTAAAAAATATATTACTATGTAAAAATTATAGTCATGCAAAAACAATTATAGAAAAATCAGCTGATGCTAAGAATGTAACAGTTGTAGGAGCTGGATATATAGGGGTAGAACTTGCTGAAGCCTTTGAAATGAAAGGTAAAAATGTAACCCTAGTTGATGCAGAAGACAGAATAATGAGTAAATATCTTGATAAAGAATTTACAGATATAGCAGAGAATGAATTTAAAAAACGTGGAGTAAAACTAGCTTTAGGTGAAAAAGTTCAAAGGTTTGAAGGAGAAAATGGTATAGTATCTAAGGTAGTAACTGATAAAGGAAGTCGTGAAGCAGATTTAGTAGTACTTTGCATAGGATTTATACCAAGTACAAGTTTAATAAAAGGAAAATTAGACACTCTTCCAAATGGAGCAATAATAATAGATGAATATATGAGAACTAGTGTTAAAGATGTATTTGCAGCTGGAGATTGCTGTGTTGTAGAATATAATCCAGCAAGGGATAAGAGATATATTCCTCTTGCAACTAATGCTGTAAGAATGGGAACCTTAGTTGCTAAAAACCTAGTAAACCCAACTCTTAAGTATATGGGAACCCAAGGTACTTCAGGAATAAAGATATATGATAAATGTATAGCATCAACAGGGTTAACAGAAGAGGTTGCTAAGAAAACCACATCTATGGAGATTGACTCAGTAATGGTTAGTGAAAATCATAGACCAGAATTTATGCCAACCTATAAGGAAGCAACCATAAAGCTTGTTTATGACAAAGCTACAAGAAGAATTCTTGGAGGACAGATTATTTCTGATGAAGATTTAACTCAACACATGAATACCCTATCTGTAGTAATTCAAAATAACATGACCATAGAAGAACTGGCAATGACAGATTTCTTTTTCCAACCACACTTTAATAAACCATGGAGCTTATTAAATACTGTAGCTCTTAAAGCACTAAAGTAATATATAAGTTATATTATATATAATTTAAAAATAACTCATCATAATTAATATGGTGAGTTATTTTCATAGTAAAATAGATTGCTTTGATAAATTTAATAAAAGTAATGAGATAACAGTTAAAGTTTCTATGAAGTCTGTTTATTAGAGTTAGATTCGCTGGACTTACAATTATTATAAAAATTATTTAAAAAATTATAAACTTCTCCTGAATAAAATTTATCACTAGTATTTTTATCCATCTTGGACAATAAGACTTGGCGAGTAATAATATCATTTAGATTAACTTCTTTACAATTTTTCATAATATCGTACATTATCATAAAAGTCGTAGTTCTTTCAAGTCCTTCATTGCCATGGAAATGAAGCCAGCTGCCTTCAGGTTGATTTTTTACAACTTCCATAAAATAATTTACCATAGCCTCTGTAGGTAAATTTTTATATGTTACAGGAATACGAATATAAGATAATGAATAAGCTTCAGACTGCTCAGTTTCATTTTGAACCTTTGAAGGTATAATTACATCTTTAAAACCCTCTAAAGCAATAGGTTTATTAAGTGGGATAGATTTTAATCTAGAGTTTTCATCAGCAATGATTTCATTTACTGTTAAGCCTCTATTTGCATCGTTGTTAGCATTTTGCCAACTTACAGGAATCCCATCAATAAATCCATGGGATTCTTCTCTTAAGTCAATAATAGTTATAGGCACATTACCTATAGACTTCTTCATTAAAGGAACTCCAGTTTTAGAAAATTGACCACTACCAGAAATATTAAGCTTATCTAGACCAGACAAATTTATATTTTCTGAAGGAGTAATTTTATCTGTGCTCTTTCTAAAATATTTTGGTAATTCAAAAGCAGTTGGAGAATCAACCATTAACTTTACATCTGGAATAGGAGTAGCATAACATACAACATAATTAAAGGATAGAATTATAGTTAAAAAAGCAAATAAATTAATCTTTAAAAATTTTTTCATATTTAGACACCACCTATATAATATTTAATTAGTATCTATTATAATTTTACCTATGACATTCTAAATTATTCATAGTAAAATATAGGTATTATTGGTGTGGTGCTAGTATAGTTTATTGTAAAACTATACAAATAGATTAATATAAAACTATTTAAATATGGAACTATAAAACTAGAAAAATAGTTAACTATTTGTTCTGTTCATGCGGGTTTCAGAGATTTTACTGCTCAAATAGTATTATGAACTTATTAGTTAAATTAAAAAATTAGGAGGATGTTTAGTGAATATAACATTAATAACTGTAGGAAAAATAAAAGAAAAATATTTAAGAGATGCCATAGATGAATATTCTAAAAGATTATCAAGATACTGTAAGCTTGAAATAATAGAACTTCAAGATGAGAAAACACCAGATAATGCATCAGAAAAGGAAGAACTTCAAATAAAGGATAAAGAAGGTCAAAGCATATTATTAAAAATTAAAGATAATGCTTATGTTGTAGCCATGGATTTAAAAGGAAAACAAATTTCATCTGAAGAATTTGCAAATTTCATAGATAACTGTGGATTAGAAGGAAACTCTAATTTAGTTTTTATCATAGGAGGAAGCTTAGGTCTATCAGATCAAGTTATAAAAAGAGCTAATTATAAAATATGTTTTTCTAAAATGACCTTTCCCCATCAATTGTTCAGAGTAATGCTTCTAGAACAGATATATAGGGGATATAGGATAATAAAGGGTGAACCGTACCATAAGTAAAGGCGGTTTAAAAAAGGTATTAAAAAGGCTTATATATTGAAATTTGATATAAGCCTTCTTTATTCAAATTATTAGATTTCTAATATGTGCCTACTATTTTTTTAATTAAGTTTTTGTAAATATTTTACTCGTTGATATTTAATTTGATGCCTCCGTTTAGTCGTGATAGTGTAATGTCTTTATCTATAAAGTCAAAACTATTAGGAGTAGGGTTAATTGACCAAACAGAAGTAATATTATTTTTCATACATATATCCATTATGTCACTTCCGAAAGTTCTGTATGTTTTATTTAGATTTTTATTACTTACTTCTCTAATACCATTTCTTCGCCAATTTTTAAAATATGGCTTATTACCTTCATCATCATATTTTTTATCATTTGTTTTTGTTTTTTGTATTCCGTTTTGAATGTCAGTCATTGTTGGAATTTTACTTTCTTCAAATTTTAAGTTTATCATAGAATTTAGAAAAGATTGAAAAAAAGGTTCAGTAGTATGTTTTGTATAAGTTTTTTCTCCATCTGAAACTTGTCCTATTGCATCCAAATTATATTTTATTATTTTAAATGATTCATTTGGTATCATCATGCTTATGTTTTGATATCTATTTACAGGAATTAGCCATCCAACATTATTGTCTTTTAAGCCTATAAGGAATGTAAGTGTATCTTTAAAGTAAATTACATTAGCATTTAATTTATTATGAACAATGTTAAATAGTAGTATATTAGTTTGAAGTTGATTACATATTTTGTTTAAATTACAAATACCTTGTTTTATATATAGTCCCATAAGATTTCCTCCATTTGTATTATTCACTTTACGTTTTTAATAGTTAAATAAAATGATGAATAAGCTTATTCTCTTCATAAATAACGTGAAAGATATAGATGAAGAGAAAATAAGCTGTTGTAAAAATATCATACATCTTTAAAACTTTTAAAAGTAATAAATATATGAATAGGTTATAATTTAAAGATGATTTAAACTATATTTATAATTATGATATTTTAGATGATATTTTATATGCAATCTTATTAAGTTCTTCATCTGTTAGCCTTGCTTCTGACGATAATGATTTTTGAGTCATATACTTCCTGAAATCAACTAATACATCAGGGTTATCTCGAGAATATTTTTCAACATATAATTTATGACGAGTGCCTTTAATTTCAGAATTATAAATACTTTTTTTTGATGGTTTACCAAATATAATATTTCCATATTTATCGTAAGTAACTTTAGCCAAACTTGTTTCATTAGCTTGATGGTATATCTGTCTCTGGGTTAAAATTTTATGTTGAAGATATTGACTAACAGAGTAAAGGTATTTAGAGCGAACAAATATTTTGGGTACTAGTATTAACATAAGATTATCAACTTTTAATGGATAATCCTCTATTTCATCCCAGCATAGAGTGTCTTCATTCCAATAACTTCCTATCACTATTTTTGTATTTGAAAGTGGAATATTATACTTAGAACATTGTAATTTTGTAAATTCATAGAGATTTTTTCTAAGTATATTAGTTAATAAATCTGACATTCTATCTTCTGCAAAATTTTCTATAAAGAGGCATAAATCCATTGGATTTTTAATAAACCCATCTTGAATAAGCCTTTTTTTTGAGATTTCTTTAAAAACTTTATATAATATTTTTGAAGTTGCTCCTTTTCCACTTGATTGATTTTGAGAAAGTCCTAATTTGGTTTCATTTGGTTCATGACCAAAATTTAGTAGTGTAAATAGTTTATTATTATCATTGGAAGTACAACAATCAAAAGCGTAGTTAAAGAAACTGTTTATAACTGTTGTACATTGTTTGGAAAAAGAATCATTCATGTTTTCAATAAGCCATGGGTCAAGAAATAATTTAATATCTGTTTTTAAATTTATGTCAACAAATTCAATATCTTCATGTCCACTAATATTAAGATTTAAAAAAGTACTAAAGTGCATATAATTCCTCCTCAAAATAACGAAAAATCGTTAAAATATAATTTAGATTAAAATTTAATATTGATTTTTCTTGAGAATATGATACACTATAATTGATAGAGTTAAAGTGTATGATTGTAATACTCAAGAAATTTATATAGCAATATATAGGTATTAATATTTACAGTATTAGTACCTATTTTACTATATTTAAAGATAATAATATAATTTTTATTTTAACACCTCCATTAAGTCATGATATCTATAATAAACTGTAGTATACTACAGGAATTTTAAGAAATATCTAAATAGTTTAACAACCATGTTTGAAAAAGATCTATATTTGAAAAATGTTCAATTTGTATTTTAGTATTTTCAATTTGCAAAGGGTTTTTCATTCCTATAATGCAAAGCTTGTCTAGAGCCTTATCATATTTATGATAAGGTGTATTAATTTCTTTTAGTATACTTTTATAAGCAATAGAATTGTCAAAAGAATAGCACTTTAGAAGCCAAGGACTATGGATACTAAAGAGCTCTCTAGAAATATGTTGTAAACATTGAAGTGCGTTTGAAGTATTGTTGTAAAAAATATAAATATTTTTAGATATATTACGTGTAGGTAAGTTACGTTTATCTAAGTATTTATCATTATTCATAAAGTTATACCTCATCAAAATTTGGGATTGCATTATAGCGTCCAAGTAAATATGACTTATCAATTCTCTTATCAAATCTTTCATTAAATTGTTCTAATGAATATAGTTCAGATTCATTATTTGAATTTTTATTTATAAACCAAATTTCATCACGTCTTAATAAATCAAGGTCAAGAAGTCGTGATTCATGTGTAGTAACAATAAGTTGAATATTTTTTTTAGCTAAAGATTTAAGATATGATTCAATAAATTTGTATGTTAAAAGAGGATGAAGACTTCTATCTATTTCATCAATCACATAAATTTTATTATTATTTTCAGAAAAAAGTATTTCTATTAATTCTAGAATACGCCTTGTGCCATCGGATTCTTCACATATATTAAAAGTTCCATAATTACCATGCTCAAACTCAATTGTTTTTGTTACTATATTATAATTTTCATCAATTTCAAATATGAAAAATTCTTTATCGCTTCTCAAAAGTATGCCAATTTCTTCTCTTGATATTTCACCTTTTTTTGAACGAATAATTTTTTTTTCTAAATCCTCACGTACATCCTTTAATAAACCATCAGGTATAGAATTCGAAATATCTTCACGTCTGGCATCTATAATATTGAAATTAGTTATACCAGTGCTAAATTTATTGATAGTATTAAATATTTCTTCAGAATTTGATTTAGTCATAAAATATGAATAATTAGAAAATGGTTTATCTGGATAATTAATATCTAGATCATCATCAAACCAATTAAAAATATTTTTAAAAATCATTAATTCTGATTTGATTTTATATAATTCTGATTTATCTCTGTTCATAACACTTAAGAATAGAACAGATTCATCTAATTTTGTATCATCAAAGTAAATGTGTATTCTATTTAAAATATCATCTTTTTTGAAATAATGTCCAATTGAAAAATCTTTTTTTAATAAATCTCTAATAAATATCATATTAGAAAAATCTTTACTTATTTCATATAACCATTCTTTCGTAATGCTGTTTTCACTAAGTAATATTTCAAATCCATAATTAAAAAACTTATTGTTTATCTTGATTTCAAATTCAAAGTGACTAATTTTATTTTTATTTTGTTCATTTGATCTATTATATTTTTGACTAAATCCTTTTGGAATACCGCTAACAATAACACTCTGTGCGAAATCTAAAGCATTAATGAAATTGGATTTTCCAGAAGCATTTGCACCATATATAGCACTAAGCCTAAGAAGATTCAAATTTTTATTTATTAATAAATGTTCACGCTTACCTCTAACTTTTCCAGCTATCATACTAAATTCTTGTAATGAACCAATAGACATAAAATTTTCTATCTTAACTTTTATAAGCATATAGATTTCCTCCTCTAATCTCCTTAATTACATAATAAGTGAAAAAATCACTTATGTCAATATAAAAAGTGGAAAAAATAAAAAATATATAACATATAAGTGAAAAAATCACTTTTGATACAATGTGTGATAAATAAACGTTGAATAATTAAGAAATTAAATGTTATTTTCAAATATATATTATATATTTGAGATAGATTTTAATTGGTGTAAATGCTAATTAGAATCTATTTTATTTTTAGGAGGTGTTATAAATGAAAAAAATATTTATTAATGAGAAGTTAGAGGCTTTATTGAATTATCCTGGAGAAATAATTAAAAATATTAAAGAAGTAATAGCAACATTAGATGAAAATTATGGACAAAATAGAGATGTAGATAAAGACCTCGGTGGATATGTACTAATAGTAGAAAATATCAAAGATATAGATGAGTTAAAACAAGATAAATTACAAGGATTAGTACCAGAACACACTGATTTAATCGAATGCAAGGAAGGAGTTAATTGGACTTCTTCCTTGTTTTTACTTTCAAGTGATTATTCAATTATAGTGGTATGTACAGAAGAACTTTCTAAGTATTTAATTGAAAGGTGATAATTATGGCTCAAAAGGTAATTAAAAGTACTTAATACTGTAACATAATGAAACAAGGAAAACTTAGAGATAAAGAGTACACTTATTGTATTGAAAAAATTTATGTCAAGGCAATAAGAAGGGAAGAAATAAGATTTAGTCTTTATAAGGATACTGTTAGAGCTGATAATAGGTATATTCCAAGGAGTCTTGATGTAACAGAGGTAGAGTTAATTGAACTACTAAAGAATTCAATTAAAGAAAAAGTGTTTTCAGATGAATTCATTGAATCATTAAAACAAGAAATAAATAAGTTATAAAGTCTTAATTGCTATTGATGGTAGTAATTAAGGCTTTTTCTATGTTCCAAGGGAGGTAAAAGAATGAAATATGTTATATGTGTTGGAGTTATAAGAAAAGGACAAATGATTATAAAAACTAATAATAAGGAAGAGGTAAAGGTAAATGTTCAATCAAGATAATAGATATATGACAAGAGGTGTACAAGAAAAAGTACCATTGGAGCTACAGCTATTTATGTGGAGGTGCATAGATGAATTAAAGAGTAAAGGAGAAAAGCTAGATTATCTACAAGTATTTAATTTAACCAATGATAGGGTAGATGATTTATTCTTTCAAAAGATAGAACATAGTCAAGAGATACCTAAATATAATAAAGTTTTTAGAATATTTGCAGATGAAATTATAGATGCAAAGATTTTTGTAATAGATGATAAAACTCACTCTACAATGCTACTAGCAGAAGAATACTAAGGAGGTTTTAACATGAGAACATTAGTAAAAGAAAAGCCTTTTAGCTATGACAGTAAGGAACTTTTGGGAGTAATGCGTTTTGATTTCTATGATGGTAGATTAGCTAATCAGTGGAACCCAAGGGAGTTAATAATTGAGCTAAATAAAAGAAATGAAATAGACATAGGAAAGCTACAAGAAGAACTCAATTATATTCAGTTCACGTTAATAAAAGACTTGAATAAAGTTGTAGATCTATGTAATGGAATAGGGTATGATAATGAAACTTTAATTTACATAGAGCTTAAAGAAGGTAAATATGTTATTAAGCTAATACCTGTACTAGATAATTATTCTTACATATATGCTTATAAAAGATAGGAGGACGATACATGGATATAGTAACTGTAGTAAGAGTTGTTGGAACAATATTAACTGTGATAGCTGCTTCAATAGAAGCAATAGGAAAAAAAGAGTAATGAGTGTTCAATAATAACTAATAATTGTAATATCGTTGTAATTAAGAATTAATAATCTTAATACAGCGATATTATAATAAACTAATAGTAGTATTTTTTTGTCCTTAGTATTTCTTAAAACAGGAAAGTAAAACAGTGATTGTTTCAACATTTTTAAAAGTAAGGAGAGCAATGTTCTAAAAAATAAAAAGAACCCTAAAATCAAAACATTAAAATAAGGAACTTGAAATTAGGAATTGGGACTTGGAAAATCCAACGGGGGTAGGGGGCATAAGAACCTGGAAAAATAAAAATTGAAATAGATAGTGGATCTATTTCAATTTAAAATAATAATAAAGATACAATAATTAAAAACTAAAAATATATAATCAATTAATAAATATAATAGTTATGGAAAACAATAATTGTTAAGTTGAAAAACATAATTATTTAAGAAACAATATTCAATTAACAAGTAATGATATTCAATATTGATTTAAGAAGTAAAATTGAATTAAGTCAGAAAGTAGAATAAACAGATGAAATTGAATAGTTCAATCAACAGAAATACATCAAAAAACTACAATAAACCATCAGAAAACAGCGTTTTGGAAAAGGGCGAAGAAATGTGCAATTCAACATACAAAGCCTTCAATAAGGGCTAAATCAACTGTTTTTACTCAATGGTTCAAATATATATTATAAATCTGATAACAGAGTTAATGTTTCTAAAAGAGAAGCATTAACTCTTTTTATTAGGGCATTTAAGAAAGGAGCTTCTGATATGGTTGGAAATGTATCATTTAAGAATTATTTAGCGAATTTTTCATTGAGTTATTCGCATGAATATTCATGTCAGAGTGGTTATTATTTTTAAGGAGGTGAAGCTAATGTATGCAATTAAAAAAAGAAGATTTTAATGGAGTGTATTCAACAATTTTTGAGCATCTGGGAGAAGATATTACTAGGGATTTATACAATTTATTTCGAGGACAACAATTTAATTTTCCAATGAAATTATACTCTAAAGAATATGTCTTAAGATACTTAAGTGAAAATTATGATGGAAATAATATAAGAAAGCTAGCAAGAAATCTTGATTATTCAGAAAGATGGGTACAAGTAATTATAAGTAAAAATAAAATAGAAGTAAAAGGGGATAAGTAAAAATGGAAGTATTAACGGTAATTTGTGCAATCATATTGGGTACAATAATCTTTTTAGGCATCAATACAATGTTTGATATATGGTATGTAGGTTGTGGTGCAATGGTAGGAGAATGGTTTGTCTGTGTTATAATATCAGGAATTTTAGTACAGTTTTTAGGAGGGATAGTTGGGGGATTATTTTCAACATTGTGGTTTTTAATAAAAATTGTATTAATTATAGCAGTTGTAGGTGGAATTGTAATGTTTATTTACGACAAGTTTAGAGGTAAATAAGGGGGAATAGAACTATGAAAAAGAAAATAATTATTATTGCAACTATAGTAGTACTATTTATCATAGGGTACATAGGAATGGGGAATAATGAAGAAAAGAGAATGATAGAAAATAGTGTTAAAGCCATAGAGGCAAGGGACTACGATTATGCAGAGGAAGCTTTAGGAAGTGTAGTAGATGGCAATAATAAGAAAGTAGACAAGCTATGGAATATTATAAAATGTTACAAAGGTGCACAAACAGAATTTTATGCAGGTAATATTGATAAAGCTAATGAATACTTAGATGACATGAATAGCCAGTATAAGAAGTATGATACATTAAAAGAAGATGTTGAAAATTTAAAAGCCGAGGTTAAAGAAAGAGAAACTTACATAGAAGAGCTAAGAGGAAAAATTCCTGAATATGAAAAGGTACTTAAGAATAAAGAATATGAGAAGTACGATGAAATTCAAAGCGACATTAAAGAAGTTGGAAATAAAGACTTTTATCTTAAATTACCACAAGATATTTTAAATAAATTAAATCAGTTGGAACTTAGTTTGGGAGAAGGTATAGGAGAATATAATTCAATAAAAGCAGAAAAGCAGAAACAAGATGAAGAAAAAGAATTAAAAGCTACTGATGAAAAATTTACACCAGAAATGGCTAAAGAATATGCTGAAAAAGATACTAATATAAACACTGACAATACAAGATTAGAAATCATTCCTACACCAGAATATAACGAAGTAGGAAGAAAGTATTACAAGGTTGCTGTTTATTTAAAAGATAATAATGAATTGATATACTATTATTCAGTTTATGCAACAGGTGGAACACAGTTTTTAAGTTATAACTAAGTGTTAATAAAGCTTTATTTATCATTATAGATGGATAAAGCTTTATTTTTTTTGATAAAATTAGGTAAAATAAAAATTATTTTTGAAGTAATTTTTATTAAAATAATATTCAATATACAAGCATAGCAGAAATATTGTGTTATTGTTAAAAGTTTATTGTAAAATATCGTTGTTATTGTTAAATTCATATTGCAATAATGATGATATTTTCATTATATAATATAGGTAAGAATTTTTATAGCAATAATTATAAAGAGGAGAAATTAAATCATGACAAAGATAAATGATAATAAAGATGATAGGAATAAGTGTGTAGATGAGTATTTGGAAGGTATAGATAAACATTATTTATCTGATAAATATTCAGTGACAGTTAGGACTATTGATAGATGGATAGCTAGTTCTCATATAGATGAAGTTAAGCTAAGGATTATAAAAAGAAAAGAGACGATACCTATAAAGGTACAGTATGAAATATTAGAGGTGTTAAGTGATAATCCTATATTTTATGGATACAATACTTCTAAATGGAATGTAAACAGGGTAATAAACTATGTTAAATGTACATATATGATTGAAATTAATAGAAGGATGGCAAAATCTTTAATGGAAGATGCTACAAAAGTGGATAGAAAAAATTATGAATCCAAGATTTATAGTGACATAGATAAAATGGAAAAATTGGGATGTAGTATAGTTTTCTTAGATTACATAAAAATTGGGAGAATTAAAAGATTAGAGGTAGAGCCATTAGGAATTAGAGAGTATACCGAAAAGGTACTTGATGTTAACCTTGTAATTGGTATGGCTAATGAAAAAGTGTATTTAGATGTTATTGTATCAGAATTACAAATAGTTGATAAAGAAAAGGGATTTACTGTATATGAAGCTAGTGATAAACAAAATAGAATTAAACAAGAGATTCAGAGAAAGTCAATTGCAAATGATAAATATGGATTATTGAATAAGATAAAGGAAGCTGAAAGTAGAGAGAATATTGTATTTATAAGTACATATGATAAAGATATTGAGAGACTACAAAAAAAGAGAAGTAATATAAAATATTTTATTGTAGGTGAGGCCATATATAGTGAATTACTACAAAGCAAGTATGGAGGTGAATATGTTAAATCCATAGCACAATATATGTATAATGATAAAAATAGAAATAGACGGTATAAGGAAATTGCAGATATAAGTAATGTTGTAGTGGAGAAGATTGAAAGTTATGTCTCAAAAGTTACATTAGATAAATTAAAAATTAAAAATATAGATACAGAAAATTACAGGAAGGTAGATATATACCTAAAGATGGTAGAAAATCAAAGAAAACGCTTTAAAATATTAAATTCAGACTTTATATATAACATTTAAGACAGAGGAGATAGTCCTCTGTCTTTTAATTTTGGATTAAGTCCATTGATGTGAGAAAAAAATACCCATATCATATAATAATTCTTGTAAGCAACGAAGGTAAACGCCAAGGAGGAATAAAAGATGATAAAGAGAAATAATGAATTAAAAAATGAGGTTATGAAAGGGTTAACAGTACTTGAAAAGATGGACAGACCTATAGAAATTAGGATGATTAAGACTAATGATGGAACAAGAAGTGGGTATTATCAAGATAAGGAGAAACTTATCAGTGATATTGAAAGATATGACGGAGTTGATAACATCTTCTTCACACTAAATGATTTTTCAGAGGACTTATTAGCTAGAGGGAAAAACAGGTTACTAAAGTATGCTAAAAATACTACTACTGACCAAGAGATAGAAAGAAGAAAGTTACTTCTTATAGATGTAGATCCAGAAAGACCGGCAGGTATATCTTCAACTAATGAGGAACTTGAATCAGCCAATGAAGTACTAAAACAGGTAGTTGGATATTTAAGTGATAATGGATTTCCACAACCGGTAATTGCTTGTAGTGGCAATGGTGGTCATGCCTTATACAAACTAGATGTACCTAACACTAAGGAAGTAACAGAACTAATCAAGGAGTTCTTGGTTACTTTAGATAAGAAGTTTAGCAATGAAAAGGCTAAGGTAGATAAAACAACTTACAACGCTTCAAGAATAACTAAGCTATATGGAACAATAGCTTGCAAGGGAGAGAGCATAGAGAATAGACCACATAGAAGGTCAAGAATAATAGAAAGTCCTGATGAATTTGATGTTGTTGAGGAAGATTTAATAAGAAAGGTAATCTCGATGGAAAATGAAAGTGATACAGTTAAAGATGAGATAAAAGTAAGTAAAGGTTCAACTAATAAAAATACTACAAATGGTAGTATAAACATTGAAAAATGGCTTGAAAGATACAACATAGACGTATCACATGTAAAAGAGGAGTCAGATAGAACTTGTTATGTACTTGAAAAATGTCCTTGGAACTCAAGCCATACAGATAAATCGGCTTCCATAACACAATTTCATAATGGAGCTATTAGTGCTAAATGTCATCATGATAGTTGTTTACATGAGAATTGGAAAACTCTAAGGGAACGTTATGAAGGTAAAAAAGACAAGGGTACAAATTGTAAAGAGGATAAGAAAAGTCAAGCTGATATGATGATTGAGTTAGCAATGGAAGCAGGAGATATATTCTTTCATGATGAGTTAGTTGAGAAATATGTTGCTATCGAAAGTAACGGTAATCCAGTAGTACATAAAATTAGTTCACAAGACTATAAATCTTTTTTAGTGAAAAGGTTCTTTAAGGAAACTAAGAAAGCACCATCAAAAGATTCAATCAATCAAGCTGTTGGAGTCTTAGAAGCATTAGCTCAATATGAAGGAGAAGAGATTAACGTTGCAAAGAGGTGTACTAAAAAAGATAACGCAATTTACTATGATTTAGGAGATAAGCAATGGACTTTTATTAAGATTACCAAGAATGGTTGGGAAAGTGACAATAGTGGACAGATATTATTTACAAGACGAAAGACAATGAAAGAACAAGTTTTACCTGAGAAGTATGATGATATTTCTATACTTAATAAGCATTGTAGGTTTAAAACTGATGAAGATAAAGTTCTACATATTGTAAGTATCATTACTAAGTTTTTACCTATAGGAAATCCAATAGTGGTTTACCATGGAGAAAAGGGAGCATCAAAGACAACTACAATGAGAATGGATAGAAGTATAGTAGATCCGTCAGCAAGAGATGTTATTTCAATGCCTAAGAGTGGGACTGATTTATCATTGGTTCTCCATAATAATTACCTACCATGTTTTGATAACATAGATAGTATTTCAGCTGAAAAAAGTGACATATTATGTACAGCGGCTACTGGTGGAGGCTTTAGTAGAAGGAAGCTATACACAGATGATGAAGAGACTATATATGAGTATAAAGTTCCAGTAATTCTTAATGGAATAAATGTTGTAGCAACAAGACCTGATTTACTTGATAGAAGTTTACTCTTGGGGTTAGAGAGAATATCAGAAGATGAAAGAAAGGAGGAAAGCGAAGTGTGGGAAGAGTTTAATAGAGATAAACCTAAAATGTTAGGTGCTATATTTAGTACAATTTCTAAGGCTATGGATATTTACCCAAATGTTAAATTAAGTAAATTAGGAAGAATGGCTGATTTCACTAGATGGGGATATGCAATAGCTGAAGCTTGTGGAATTGGTGGAGAAAGATTTTTAAATGCATATCTTGATAATCAGTATAAGGCTAATGATGAAGCAGTTAGTTCGAATCCAATAGCGGTAGCCATAGTTAGACTTATGGAGAAAACTCAATCATTTGAGGGTTCTGCATCAAAACTGTTAGAAGTGCTAAATTCTATAGCAGAGGAGGAAAAAATTGATACTCAATCAAGATTATGGGCAAAAGAACCTAATGTACTAAGTAGGAGGTTAAATGAACTAAAATCTAATCTTCTTATGGAATGCATAACATTTTCTACAAGTAATACTAGTTCAGGGAGAAAAATTCAAATACGTAAAAGTCCGAAGAATCTTATGGAAAGACAAGCCGCTATGGATAAATCAGTAATTAATGATTTAATGAAAGCTGAACCAAAAGAGATAGAATTCTAATTTAATAATGACATTATCGCAGTTCAATACTTCGATAATGTCGATATTTTCAGATTAACTAAGGGAGCAAGCAGGTTAGTAAATATAGATAAAAGGAGAAGAATATTATGGATAAAGAAGTAAAAGTTGATGAAATCATTGATATTATATCAACGATAATTCTAGAGTATGTGGAAGAAAAAGTGGAGTGTAGTACTTAGTTACAAAGGCAAAACCTATGCCAACTAATAAAAAATGAAAATATTGAAGTTGCTGAAGTATGGAAGTATAAAAATAAAAAACAGTAAAGATTATCTAAAGAAGTGTGTGATTAATCAAAGGTTTTCAAGAAAGAACTTCAATTATGAAGATAAGATTATACTTGATTATAGTGAGCAGGATTAAGCAGATGTAATGATTTATTATATTAAATATATATTATTAATGTGGTTAGGGGGTTTCTAAAATAATTATAGAAACCCTAAGTATTAACTATGTACAAGAGAGGAAGTGTGTTATGAATAGAAAGAAGATAATAGCAATATACACTAGGGTTTCTACATTGGAACAGGCAGAAGAAGGTTACAGTATAGATGAACAAGAAAGATTGCTGATGGATTATTGTAGAAGGAATAACTACGAGGTTTATAAGTGTTATTCGGATAGAGGTATTAGTGGTAAGGACATTAAACATCGACCTGCACTAAAGGAATTGCTAAAGGATGCTGAAGACAAGAATTTTGATATGGTAATTTCATGGAAGATTAATCGTATTAGTCGTAAACTTGCAGATGTATTAAAGATTATAGATACCTTTGAAAAGAATAACATTACATTTAAATCTTACTCAGAGCCTTTTGAAACAGATACCCCAGCAGGTAAAATGCAATTTCAGATGATGGCACTTATAGGGGAATTCGAAAGAGGTACAATAGCACAGAATGTTAAGATGGGAATGTGTGCAAGAGCTAGACAGGGTCTTTGGTGTGGAAATAGAGTTTTAGGTTATGATTTAGTTCCCATGGAAGATTCAGAAAAAAAGAAGAGGAAAGAAACTAAACTACAGATAAATCCAGAGGAAGCAAGAATTATTAAACTAATATTCAGTATGTATGCTAATGAAGGAAAAGGATATAAAGCTATAACTACTAAACTTAATTACTTAGGATATAAGACTAAGAAGGGAAATGATTTTTCAGTAGGTTCAATTAAAGATATACTTACTAATCCAGTATACATAGGTAAGATAAGATATAACTTAAGACAAGAATGGAGTGAGAATAGAAGACGTAATATTAATCCAGAACCAATAATAGTAGATGGAATACATGAAGCTATAATTGATATGGATACATGGGATAGGGTACAAGCTATAATGGAAGAAAAGAAGGGTAAGCCTTCAAGAATCTATGACGGTGAGTATCCATTAACAGGAATATTAAAATGTCCAGTGTGTGGTGCTGGAATGGTAATAATGAGAAATGGTAAGAAGAGAAAAGACGGAACTAAAGCAACATACTATGCTTGTGGAGCATGGAAGAATAAAGGAACAGCAGTATGTAATAGTAATGCAATAAATGTAGAGAAAGCAAATGAGTATGTTTTTGAAAAGCTATCGGAACTGTTATCTAATGAGACGATGATAAAGGCTATTGTAGCTAATATAAATAAACAAAGAAAAACTAGAGTTGCCCCTGCTAAAAAGGAAACTCAAAGAATAGATAAAGAACTAGAAAAGTTAGACAAAAAGAAGGGAAAAATATTTGAAGCATATGAGGATGAGTTAATCTCTAAAGAAGAGTTCTTCAGTAGGAAGGAAGAATTAAACGAAAAAATACAAAGATTACTAGAAGAAAAAGAACCTTACACAGTAGCGATAAGCGAAGATACTGAGCAACAAGTACCCTATGAATTAATAAAGAGTGTACTAGAAAACTTTAGTATGCTTCTTGAAAAGAGTGGTAGTAGGGAAGAAAAGAAACTATTAATTCACATGATAATATCAGAAATAACCATTAACAGACTAAGAGAAATAGATTCAATAAAGTTAAAAATAAATGATAATTTAATAGAGTATATAAGTAAACAAGAAGGAGTATCTAAGAAGGGTACTCCTTCTTGTTTTATTTTAAGAAATATTGGAATAAATACTTTAAATTTAGAGATTGCTATATAAGTTAAAATGGTATAATTATCTTATGGAATTTAAATAGATAAATTTAAAAAAACTATGGGGAGAGATAGTATATGGCAATACCAACATATGAAAGAATAATGCTTCCATTATTAGAAGTGTTAAGAAGTAATGAGATCTATACTAATAATGAATGTATTGAGATATTGGCTAGAAAATTGAATATTACAGAAGAAGAAATGAACTTATGCTTTCCAAGTGGTAAAAAGAGAGTATTTTATGATAGAGTAAATTGGGCAAAAACTTATATGAAGAAAGCTGGACTAGTAGAGGCACCTAAAAGGGGTTTGGTTAGGATTACTAAATTAGGATTAGAATTGTTGCAACAAAATCCAAAGCAGTTAAAATCTAAAGATTTATTAAGATATGATAGTTTTTATGAATTTGTAAGTTCAAGTAATAGAGATCAAAATCATAATGAAAATAATGAAGTAGCATTAAATGAAAAAACACCATCAGAAGAAATTGCAAATGCTTTTGAAGATTTAAAGACCTCATTAGCAGATGAAATATTAGAAAAAATCAACTCATGTTCATTTGAATTCTTTGAGAAATTGGTAATAGAGTTATTGATTAAGATGGGATATGGTGGTTCAAGAGAAGAGGCAGGAAGAGCAACTAAGAAAACAGGTGATGAAGGTATAGATGGAATAATTAATGAAGATAGACTTGGTTTAGATAGTATATATATTCAAGCGAAAAGGTGGAAGGATACAGTAGTTGGGAGACCGGAAATTCAAAAATTTTCTGGTGCATTAGATACTCCAGGAGCAAGTAAGGGGATTTTCATAACAACTTCAACATTTTCTAAAGAAGCTAGAGCGTATGTTAAGGCTATAAATACAAAAAATATAGTTTTGATTGATGGTATGCAGTTAGCACAATATATGATTGAATTTAATGTTGGAGTATCAACAGAAATAATATATGAGGTTAAAAGAATAGATACAGATTATTTTATTGAAGAATAAAAATAATATGTTTATAATTAAGGAGAATTTAAAAATGTCGTTAGCAAATAGTTTTCAGGACTTTAAGAGGGAAATTGAACTTATAATCAAGCAAAATCCTTTAGAATGTGAGCTATACTCGATTGTTTCATCCATTATTCGTGAAAGAGATAATAGTAAAAATATTTCAATAAGGGATGTATCTAACATTCAGGGTGTGTATAACCATCAAAATCAAAAAGATAGAATGTATAAAATTAGTGAAAATGAATATGGTGCTTCTGATTTTTTGATAATGGATTCAAGTTACAGCTATTCAAAAAGTGATAAAAACAAGATTTTGGGTTCAATTGAAGTAAAGGCTGTATATTTAAACTTAGATTTAGAGATAAGGAATAAGGGAGAACAGTTTTTTGGTGAATTAAAAACATTTGGAAATCTAATTTATACAAATGCATTAGTATGGCGTTTATATAAATATAATTCAAATTCAAGACAAGGAGAATTACTATGGGAAATAAAACTTGGTAAATATTGTTTTGATAATCAATGTACCAAACAAATATCAGATAATGATAGAATAATTTGGGAAGATATTAGAGAATGGCATAATCTATTGATAAATTTAGAGAAAATTGTATGGAAGTAAAATTAGATATAATATAAAGATCTCACTTAGAGGTGATACGGAGAACCATACCATAAATGATGGAGCTCTTTTCTAATCACAAAGAGGAATTGTCCTAAAATTATCGAATAAATATATAAATAGAACTATTTATATATTTGGGAGGATTTTATGGAAGATAATACAGAAAAAATAAAGTTAAGTTTTTGGAAGAAAATAATAGGTAGCATTCAAGGAATAGCGCATTATGAGAATGTGTTAAAAGAAACTACTGGGAAGGCAGTACTATATTTACTATTAATATCGCTGTTTCTTGGAGCTATTGGATCTATAAGAGGATCTATTGAGGTTAATAATGGCATATCAGAGCTTATACAAATATATAATGACAATTGTCCAAACTTTGAGCTTATAAATGGAGAGTTAAGTGTTGAGGGCAGTATGCCAATGGTTTTATCAGAAGATGAAGATAATTATATTATTATAGACACAACTAACAGCACAAATCCTGATGTTTTAAATTCTCATAATAAAGGTATTTTAATACTAAAAGATAAAATGATTCAAAAAGAGAACCAATTACAAACTCAAGTAACCGAATTCAAATCATTACAAGGATTAACCATTAATAAAGATATAATATATAGCTATTTACCTTACGCGAAGATTATTATACCATTTATTTTTATTGTAAGTATTCTTGGATATTTCTTGGGTGGACTCTTAAGTGCTCTATTGTTAGCTCTATTTGCTCTTATAATCAATGGAATTTTTAAAACAAAGTTGAAATATGGACAGTTGTATAGATTAAGCATTTATGCACTAACTACTCCGCTTATAATAAATACAATCTTGAAAATTTTAAGTATAGAACATTTTAGTTTCTATTGGTTAGTATATCATACTATAGCTTATATTTATATTGGCTTTGCACTGAACAAACTAAAAAGTTCTAAGAATAATATTTCATTAGATTAGGTGTATAAATCAAATAAAAAGGTTAATGTCATAAATATTACGGTCAATGGTACCGTAAGTAACCATGACTCTCTATATTATATATGTTTAGGGTATTGAAATTCCCTTTATGATATGCAATGAAAAGTATATTAAGGTTAAAAAATGAAGCTACAGATTGTATAAAAATCTGTAGCTTTTTCTACGTTAATCAGAATTGAAGATATATAGTCCATATTGTAATCGGATTTACATTATAGTTATCTCATAACCAGTCAATATATTATATAGAAAAAACAGTGGTTTATCAATATAATATGTTAAAAAGCTTGAAATAATGAGTGTTAAGTAGATAATATATATGGATCCTATTTGGATGTATTTTGTACATTTGTAATAACTAACCTAAATGAATATAATTAATTTCGTTGGTTAGGAAATTTGTAAATTGAAATTGAGGTGTTGATTATGTTGTCAATGTTAGCAGACTTAAGAGAAAGTGACAAGATACAGTATGGTGCTAAAGCAAGTGCGTTAGGAGAGTTAATAAGAAGCGGAGAAAAGGTTCCAATTGGTTTTGCATTATCTTTAGAATTTTTCATGCGGTTTCTTGAATATAATAATTTTTCCTATAGTGCTGGAGACTATTTAACTTATAATGCAGAAATATGCAAAGTAATATTAAAAGGTTCATTTTCTCCTGATATGGAGAGGGGGTTACTTAAATTTTTTAATTGTATACAAGGCATGGGACTGAAATATGTAGTAAGATCCTCTGCTCTGTGTGAAGACAGCGATAACTATAGCATGGCAGGAATGTTCGATTCATTTATTAAATTGAATACTTTTGAAGAAGTTAAGACTGCAATAAAGAAGTGTTATGCTTCATTGTTTAGTGATAAGGTAATAGCATATTTCATAAAACAAAATTTAAATTTGGATGAGCTAAAAATGTGTATAATAATTCAGCAATTCGTTGAAGGTTGCTATTCTGGAGTAAACTTTTCTGTGGATACTATTGATATGGATGAAGAAGTAATGCATATTAATGCTGTAAAAGGCTTATGCGAAGATTATGTTAACGGTAAAGTAAATTCAGCTTTTTATAAAATCTATAAAAAATGTGGAGCCATACTTGAAGAGAAGCTTCCGAAGGGCAGTAACGTTCTGCCAAAGAATTTAGTAAATGAACTATATGAGTGCACATTAAGAATTGAGAAAACCTTCGGTAAATATCAAGATATCGAATGGACTATCAGAAATAAAGAGATATATATTCTTCAAGCTAGGCCTATAACAACTTTTAAAGAAAAAAAATTTGAAATTATTTGGTCTGATAAAAATGAGGGTAATTATACTTGGCATAGAGAAGGGGAAAAACCTTTGGAATTGTTAATCAATGAGATTAACATAATCCTGGGAGAGGCATTAAATAGAGGATGTTATGACACTGGACTTGAAGAATTTTATACAGAGTACTGTATTCATAATGGATATTGGTATTATCGAGATAAGGAAATGCCAAATCATAAGGTACAAGAGCAAAGCTTTTTAAGTTCATTAAGTAAGTTTTATGTTAAAAATCAAAATATATTCCAAGATGTAGTACTGCCGGAATTATTGATATTGAAAGAGGAACTGGATAAATATTTATTTAGAGACTTGTCTCAAAGGGAAGTAGCAGAGTTCTTGGACAAGTCCTTACAGTACATGGAATACTTAGCAGAAAAGCATCAACCAGTTACTCACGGATGTGATTATTTAGAGGATTTTATGCAATACTGCAGAATAATACAAAATGATCTTAGTGTAGAGGAGTTATATGATTTAGTTTTTAACATCAGTATATTAAATAAAGAACGAGGATTCTATATTGAGATGGCAGATGAGGTGAATTCAAATCTCATATTAAATAAAATCTTTAAAGACTGCAGGCATGATGAACTTTTGTATGCTAGACTTAAAAATATCCCAGAGAGCAAAAAGCTGCTTAAATTAATAGATGATTATATTGCTTTGTACGGAATTTGTAATTTGGAATGTGATATCAATAGTGACTATCTAGAGCCTATATTAATGGAAGCGCCGTACAAAGTAATAGGACACATTCGTAGATTTCTAAAGTTTAATAGTGACAGCTTTAAAAGGTCTATTGAAAGATCTTTAGAAAATAAAAAAAGGATTAAATCCATTATACTAAGCCAATTAGGAGAAGAAGATTCTCAAGAATTTCTAAGTAAGCTTGAATTAGCAGAAAAAGCATATTTAGCAAGAGATAATCATCATTACTATTTTGAGCGAATGACAAGATCATATCTTCGATTGGCTATTACTGGGGCTGAAAAAGTATTATTAAGAAATAAACAAATTCAGCATAGCGGAGACATGTATTTTCTTACCATAGATGAATTGAAGGAAGGACTAATACAAGGAAGGGATTATAATAAGCTTATTAATGAAAGAAAAGGGTTATTTAATTATCAAAAAAAGCTGTTAGCACCTCCTATTATCGGAAAAGCGCCTGTTGAAAAGGCAGATTATAAAAATCAAAATGATGAAAATGGCATAGGAAAATTACGTGAACAGGATATTATTTTAAAAGGGATTCCAGGCCTAAGAAAAAAGGTTAAAGGAAAGGTTAAAATCGGATTGCCTGTTTATTTAAATGAAGATAGCATTTTAGTACTTCCATTCACAAGATGCGGAGAACTTGAGCCCATAGTTGGCCATGTAATAGGCATAGTTGTAGAAGTAGGGTCGCCTTTTGAGCATATAGGAATCCTTGCTAGGGAGCTGAATATACCAGTGCTATATAATGTAGAAAATGCAATGAGCATCTTTAGGGATGGAGATGAAGTTCAGTTAGATGGTTTTACAGGTGAAGTTAAAATCATAAAATCCGAGCTGTAGAAGTAAATTAATTATTAACATAGTTGAGAAATTTTTCTATTTAAATGATTTACCAAATCATTTATGTGAGATATAATAATTATTAATCAATTCTTAGAAAATATAAATTAATTAAAAAATGAGTTAACTCAAGCGATAAATATGATAATGATTGGATTCCCAACGTTGAACATCGTGGAAACGATTGCGGGGAAAGGATTTGAAGAAACGTTGAATTTTTATAATTTTGCATAAAAGGAAGGTAAAATGGAAGATTTACAGCTTGATTTACTGTTTCCAATTAAGGAGAAGGCTTAAGAATAAGTTCTAAGGGTAAGGCAGATTAACTATTACAAAGAAAGAGGTGCTTAAATGGAAGATATTAAAATCGACTCAGCATTATCATTGGTCGGTTATAATTGGCGTGTGCTTGACATACAAAACAATACGGCTTTGATTATAACCGAAGATATTATAGAACAACGCCCTTACCATGATGCTTATAAAGATATAACATGGGCTGACTGCGCGTTAAGAAAATATCTTAATGGTGAATTTTATGACAAATTCAACGCAACTGATAAATCAAGGATAATTCCGGTAATAAATAAAAATCTTGATAATCAGTGGTATGGTTCAAAGGGCGGAGCAGATACGGAAGACAGTATATTTTTATTAAGCATTGAGGAAGTGTGCAAATATTTTGGTGATAGCACTTCAAAACTGTATAACCGAGGGAAAAATCAAAGATATTGGTTTCAAAGAAAAGATGAAAACAACAGTAAGCGAATAGCAAAACTTCTGGGTAAAGAAGGGAGTTGGTGGTGGTGGCTTCGATCACCCGGTCGCGTTAATGTAAAAGCCGTGTACATCTTCGGGACTGACGGTAATATAGGTATACAAGGCAACAATATATTGAAAGGTAACATCAGTGATGGCAAATGTACAGGCGGTGTTCGTCCTGCTTTGTGGCTAAAGCTTGAATTGTAAATCTTGGGTAACTTTTAAAGTGGCTTTACTATAATTACAGCATAGAATAATTAAATTTAAAGGAGAATTAAAAAATGAGCAAGTATGAAAATGCAATGAAACTTATGGAGGAACGTTGTGGAAATGGCAAAGAGGAAGTTATTGCCCTTGCGACAATATCACTATCCTCAAGCGCTGCCGGTAATCCTCGTCCTGCTGTCCGTATGGTATGCGCTTATTATGAAGACGGTGTATTTTATGTTTCTACGGATGCAAAAAAAAGTAAAATGCTACAAATTGAGAAGAACAACCAGGTTTCTGTCTGTGGGTTAGATTGGTATGCGTTCCAAGGTACGGCTGAAAATCTCGGTTGGGTCAAGGACGAGAAGAATGCGGAAATCAGAGCGAAATTCAAAAAAACTTTCGATTGGTTCGATGAAGTTGGCGACGAAGACAATCCTAACTCAATCGTTCTGCGTATCTCTCTCACAGAGGGTACGATTACTGACAATGAAAAAAAATACGGTGAACATCAGTATGAAATTGATTTTATCAATAAAACGGCGAAATAAATCCGTAAAGAATAAGCAGTTTCTAACTTGAGATCAAAAAAATTACACTACCTGATTATAAATATTCAATTAAGACCAAGTGTGGTTTATAGCTTTAGGCATTGATACGAATGCCTAAGGCTATTTTTGCAAGTGGAAATAACGTATCCTAAGTAATACTAATTTACAAAATATGTTACAATTAAAGAGGAAGAATAATTTTTATATGTAAGACAAATAAGAATCTTGTGTTAAGGAGGTAAAATAAATGGCAAGAGGAATTATTATTTTTGGTTCATCTGGCTCTGGAAAAACAACATTAGGAAAATTGGTTGCAGAAAAACTTAAATTCCCTTATTTTGATATAGATGATTATATTTATGCACAATGGGCTAATACGTTACCTTGTAAAGTACTTCTGCTAAATGGAGATGAGGACTTAAATAAGAATGTTCAAATAATAGTACATGAATATTTGAAACAAAATTCTCAAGGATAAATTTATGAAGATGGTAGAAAAAGGAGTGGTAATGTGCGAATTATTAAAGAGGACCTTTACTCTACATCATTTATCAGATAAAACAAAGGTAATTGAAGAAATGAAGCGGGTATTAAAGACTAATGGGATTTTTATTATAAATGAGATGTTCTGTGATCATCAGAACGAAGCTCAGATGTCACATGTTTATGTACATCATATAGGTGCAGATATTGATATGATTACTAACCGAATGAATCATAATTACACCTATAGAAGAGAAGAAATAAAGGAAATTATAAGATCACAGGGCATTAAAATTCTTGATGCTTTCGAATTTAAATATAGTGATGAGATTAGTACAAATACAGATGAGTTTGAAGAAATATACACTGCTGTTGGGAAAAGGATAGAAAATATAAAGCAGTCACCAAGGTATGAAGAAATAAAGAAACGTTTTGAAGACCTGAAGGAATGGATGAACAAGTATGGCTTAGCAGGAGCTACTCAATTAATGATTATTGGAAAAAAATAGACGGATATAAACTTACCCTTTCGTTACAGAAAGCGCTACTATTAAAGGAATATAATCATATTATTAAACTGATTTAGAAATTTAGATTGAGGAGGCAGATATATAGAAATGAAACACATAATTCAAATAATATTTACAGTTATAGTGGTGTGTACTATTGTTGTTACAGCAATAAAAGTGATGAAGAAAAACCATAAGGAAACTTATATGTCTGAAGGTATGATCCTTGGATTTGTAATCGGCGCTATTTCTAGTTATTATATAATGAATGCACTTATATGTACGCCTATAGGAATGTTTTTAGGTATTGAGGTTGGAAAAAATATAAAAAGAAATAGTTAAAATGATATTTCATTAAATAAATTATATTAGGAGTGTTGTTAAGAACCATACCGTAAGTGATGCTCCAAATCTTTAATTTGGTGAGCAGAACTTATACACCGTATAAATAAATGTGAAAAATAGCTTTAGCCTTTGACATGAATTGGCTAAAGCTATTTTTATGACTAAAATGCCTTATCATAAGTAATATTAAATGAGAAATGTAATAAACGGTTATGTAATAATTATAGTAAATCAGAAAAAACTTTTAATATAAAAATGTCGCAAATTTAAGTTTCATTCGTTATATTAGTTGAGAGTACTCTTAAAGGATAAGGAGTGATTAAGTGAAAGCTTCGTCAAATGAAAATTTTCAAAATAATATGTTAGAACAGCTTTATGATGTTTACGAACATAAAATGTATGGCATAGCATATTCAATTTTAAATAACGTGGGTCAAGCTGAGGATGCAGTTCAAGACGCATTTATAAAGTTAATTCCATATCTAGGAGATATTAATAGTGTAGTAAGTGTACAGACTAAACGATTAATAACATACACAATAAAAAATATTGCAATTGATATATATCGTAGGAATAGTAAAGAATCTGAACTATTTACTAAAGGGTTAGACGAACCAATGATAAGTGAAAATCAAAAAGAAATTGCTTATGTAAAAGCTGTAGAAGATAGACAAATCGTCGTACATTTACTTTCTAGTTTGCCATCAAAATACCGTGAGATAATTAGGTATCGGTGTTATTACGAACTTAGTTATAAGGAGATATCACTATTGTTAAATATCAGTGAAAAGGCAGCAGCTAAAAGATATGAACGTGGAAGAAAGTTGCTAAAAGAACTGATGGAAAAAGAAATGATAGGAGATGAATTGTATGGATAATAAAATTGATATTGATAGAATGGCGTATCTTATAGGTGAAGAAGATGCAATGGGAGAACTAGATAAATTTACAGAACCACATGGTTTCTCAAAAAAATATGAAAGTGAGAAGAGGAAAATGATTAAAAAGGTAAATAGTATAGATCCTATTCCTATGCCTAATAGAAAATGTAAAGGAATGACAAGGAAAAAGACTATAGTGCTTATTGCAGCCATTACAGCCACCTTAGCACTATCCTTAACAGCTTATGGGATAAGTAAAGGAATTATATTTACAACAACTAAGAACGAAGAAACAGGAATTACTACTGTCGAGGCTCAATCAGAAGTTCCTATTGAAGGAATACCACTAATCAATATAACTCCCGGATATCTTCCAGAAGGATATAAACAATATAAAGGAGATACCTCCAAATATTTTCTTAATGGTGACGCTTCTGCAGGAGGTGGTGAGATAATAATATATCAATGCGATTATGTGTATGAACCTCCAAAGTATGAAAGTATAGAGGAAACTACTATTGGTGGTGCAAAAGCGCTGATTACCACATACAAAGCTGGAGATAGTACTATCGATTTATGTTATGAAGGGGATGGGCAAATTATTAGAGTTCGTGGACTTAATGGCATTTCTTTAGAAGAACTTAAAAAAGTGGCAGAAAATATTAAATACGAAGTAATTCCAGGAAAATTCATGGTGCAATATAATTCAGCTACTCATGAATTTATTGATAGAACAGGAGACACTACTGAGCAGCCAATTCCTGCTGATGGTATACGTGCTATGGGAGAAGAAATAACTAGTAAAAAGTCTGCTCTAACTTATATTGTAAAAAACGCTGAAATTATGGATAAATTACCTGCATTAGATAAAAGTGATTTCCATAATTATGATGAGTATTCTAAAATGATAAATAAAGATGGAACATTAAAGGATTATAAAAGAGTTTCTATTAAATGGGAAAATAATGAAATGAAGAAAGTTACTGAAACAGCAAAATTAAAGTTTGCTTACGTAACTGTAATCATGACAAATAATTCTGATACAAAATTAATAAACGAATTTATTAATCCACAAGTTGAGCTTAGGACGAAAACACCAGATGGCACCCTTGAAGCTTTTACTAATAATCGTGATTTTAGTAGCGACCTTGCAAAAATTAAAGTACCAATATATTTTGATCAACTTAAGCATGAAGAAACTAAGAAATCAGATATTGATCAAACAGAGCTTGATAAGTTAGGCTTTAAAAATTATGATGAGTATAAATCTTTCTATGAACATATAAAATTTATGTTGTGCGATTTTGAACCAAATGAAACTAAAGAAGCCCATTTTATTTATGTAGTAGACGCTGATCACGTAGATGATGCCTACATTCACATATCTGCTGATGTTCCTCTTTCAAATTATGTTAAGCTAAAGTAATTAAATGAAAATTTATGAGGGCTATCTTAAAAAATACTTTGAGATAGTCCTTATCTTAAGTAGTATGAAAAATTATTTTAATATACAATTTTCAATAAAATGGTATAATGAATAGTAAATAATGTTTATACAATCTATATTTTTAATATATGGAATGAAATGTTAGTTTAATCAATTTGAAAGGGAATATAATAAATGGATAAAGAGGTTAAGTTAATAATACTAAGAGGTAATTCAGGAAGTGGTAAAACTACAACAGCAAAGGCATTACAAAAGAAATTTGGGCATGGTACCATGTTAATATCACAGGATGTAGTTAGAAGAGAAATGTTGTTTGTGAAAGATGGTCCTGATACAGAAGTAATTAAATTATTAAATGAACTTGTACTATATGGGAAAAAGCATTGCAATATTGTAATTTTAGAAGGTATTTTAAATTCAAGGTGGTATAGAAAACTATTTGAAAATTTACATAATGAGTTTGGTAATCAAATTTTTGCATATTACTTTAATATACCTTTTGAAGAAACTTTAAATCGTCATAAACAAAAACCTAATGCACATGAATTTGGGGAAAAAGAAATGAGAAAATGGTGGAATGAAAAAGATTTAATAGGTATGATTCCAGAGATATGTATACATAAAGAATTAAGCTTAACTGAAATAGTTAATATTGTTTATCAGGATGTTGTAAAGTGAAGGCTATAATTTTAAACTCCGTACCAGGTGTTAGAAAGACTACCTTATTGATGCTACACAAAGAGGGGTTGAAGAGATTAGAGATTTGTTTGTAGATTCTATATTAGCAATTTTAAAGGGGAGTAGGTAGATGGCTAAATATATTGATTTAAGTTATACCATAGAAAATGGACTAAGTACTCATCCTTACGATGAAGAACTAAAGCTATATCAAAATAGATTTTTGGTTAAAGACAAATACAATGACACGAAACTAGAAACTGGTATGCATGTTGGAACTCATATTGATGTTGTTAGCCACATGTTAGATAGTAATGTTTTAATAGATGATTATCCAGCAGATAAGTTTATTGGAAAAGGATGTTTACTTGATGTTAGAAACCAAGATGTTATTAAAATGAAAAAGATGTATTTAGATATTGTAGAAAAGGATAGCATAGTGATTCTATATACCGGCTTTGAAAACCAATTTGGATGCGATGATTACTTTACTAACCACCCCATAGTGGAAAAAGAGTTAGCTGAATTTTTTATAGATAGAAATATTAAGATGATTGGCATGGACTTGCCATCTCCAGATAAATACCCTTTTCAAGTTCATAAAATGCTACTAGAAAAAGATATTCTTATTATTGAAAATATGAAAAATCTCGGAAGTTTATTGAATGTAGATGAATTTGAGATTATTGCATTGCCTCTTAAAATAAAAGCGGAAGCATCCCCTGTGAGAGTTGTGGCTAGGATTTAAATTTAAGAATACTAATTCAAAAAATTGATAGTACAACGATATTGAGAACTCTACTATAAATAAGAAAAATAGTATTAATATGCTATGGTTACAAAATGTTAAGGAAAATAATCTGTTTCTGCATCAAAACCAATTAGCTGAAGAAGTTATGGAGGAATTTATGCTTTTATAGATTAGATGAGATCGTATTATATATATGATTTCATCATATATAGTTTTATCCTATAATGCTTTGGAATTATAGGATTTTTTGTGTAAAATGTAGACATAACAGTAGATAGGAAGTGAGAAAATGAACCATAAAATACAAAGAATTAATAGCTATGAAGATGATAGGTTTGATAAAACTATTTTAAATCAACATGGTGCCTTTATTGTTGATGAAAAGTATAAATGTAGTTTTAAGATAATAAATAAAGATTCTGCTATTGTATTATTTGATAAGGAAGTTGATATATTTCAATTGATAGATGAATTTAGATTTTATTCTGAACACATTATTAATTTCTATGAGGAAAATATGGAATTAATAAAAGCTTTTACCCCCAATAATATATTTCACATAACTATTAAGGATATTCAGCCTTCACAGTTTTTCGTTGATATAGACAAAGTTAAAGCCATAGAGTCTTTCATAAAAAGTGAAGAAGATATTATCATTCCTCTAACAAAAATCAATGATTCTTTTATATCTTTGGATGGACATACTAGACTTTATTATGCAGTAAGTAAGGGATATTCTAAGGTAAAAGGCTATTTGACAGAATCAGGTGATTACCTAGAGGGCTTTGTGGAAGAAGCAAGGAAAAGAAAAATCTATTCCCCATATGACCTTAAGTTAATATCCCATGAAGAATATAAGTTAAAGTGGGATAAGTTTTGTGATGATTTTTTTAGTGAGAGGGAATAAAAGATTGAAAGCTTTACTGCATTGAATAGTAGTTAAAAATAGAGTAACTAATTAATACAGAATAGATGTTATAATTCTATATAATATTATGTTATAAATTGTTTGTATTAACATAATTTACATGATAAAATTTATATAAACAACTTAAATTACAGAAAATTAAAACTTCAAAATTATTTATAGTATTTAGAAGAGGTGGGACTCATTATGAGAAACAAACTAGGTAACTACTCAGTGCAGTTAATATAATCTGATAGCAGATTGTGCTGAGGTAATAAGATATTTGTTATCAGTTAACTGCATTACTTTTCAAATTAAATTATCATATTTAGTATATTATGAAAAGGAGTAGTTAAATGAATAGAGGAGAGTTTAAAAACTATTTAAAAAGTGAGGAAAAGAAAGGTTTTAAGGGATGGGATTTCTCATATCTTGATGGTAGATGGGATGGAGAACATATACCATGGGATTATAAAAAAATCTTATTATCTTATTTAAAAGCAGATCATAAGCTTTTAGATATGGGAACAGGAGGAGGAGAATTCCTACTTACTTTGGACCATCCAGTTTATAACACGGCTGTAACAGAGGCATATCCACCTAATGTTGTAATTTGTCAGGAGAAACTAAAACCACTTGGTATAACAGTTAGGCAGGTATTTGATGACGCAGTATTGCCCTTTGAAGATGATTCTTTCGATATAATAATTAATAGGCATGAATCCTATGATATTAGTGAAGTTAACCGGATCTTAAAGACAGGTGGGCATTTTATTACTCAACAAGTAGGTGTAAAAAATAATGTTGATTTATCAGAAAAGTTAATCAATAATTTTAAGCCATCATATCCTCCTCATGACTTGAAGCATAATATTAAAGCTTTTAAAGATAACGGATTTGAAATTCTTAAGTCAGAAGAGGCTTTTACTCCTATATGTTTTTATGATACAGGAGCGTTGGTATACTTTGCAAAGATAATAGAATGGGAGTTTCCTAGTTTTTCCGTTGATACTTGTTTTGAAAACTTATGTAAAGTAGAGAGAGAACTCAATGAAATTGGGTATATAGAAGGAACAGAGCATAGATTTCTTATTGTTGCTAAGAAGTTATCAACATCTAATGAGACAGGAAATTTTAGATATAATTATTAGAATAAGATGAGTTATAGATTTTGAACTTGGGTGTGATAGGATAAATTGTACCATAAATAAATGCTAAATTTACGAAAGTCAGTAATAAATGATGTAAAAATGTAACTCCAATCTTTTAATAGGTTGGAGTTTTTTTTGATATAATATAAAAAATTATATAAGGGAGTATGCGATATGAGTAAACATAATATCTATACAATGAGTGTAGCAAAAATCTATCCTCTTTTAGTTACAAAAGGGGAGAAAAAGGGACGTACTAAAGCAGAAGTAGATGAAATCATCCGTTGGCTCACAGGATATAGCCAGGAAGAGTTAGAAGCTCAATTGGAAAAACAGATAGCCTATGAGACCTTCTTTATGGAAGCTCCTAAGCTGAACCCAGAAAGGGTTTTAATTAAAGGTGTGGTTTGTGGTGTACGAGTGGAAAATATTGAAGAACCAATTATGAAGGAAATTCGCTATCTGGATAAGCTCATCGATGAGTTAGCAAAAGGAAAATCCATGGATAAGATTTTGAGGAAATAATGATTAAAGTGAAAACAAAAAATACTAATGATATTTTGTAGAACGTGATGGATGAGATTGCCTCGTTATTTACGCGGGGTGAAGAATATCACAAGTAACATAAATTATATAAATAAAGAAGCTTACATCTCGTGATATAAGCTTTTTTCCCTATTATTTCTTTTCAGATGTTTCTTCTTTTTTAGGGTCTTTATCAAAGTATTCATCTAATTTCTTTCTCATGTTCTCTGGAACCTTTTTCTCTATTGGGAAGGCTACTGAATTTATAACTGATTCACTGAATTCTTTAGTTATAATAGTAGTCAATTCTAAGGCTTCAGCACTTAAATATTCCATAACATCATTTCTTGTGTGGATGAAAGCTCCACCCTGTGGTGCAAAACGACAGAAGGTAAGAGATGGAATTCCTTCATCAGCAAAGGCTGTAGAATCACTTGAGTATATGTCTTGTTCTACTTTAAGTGGGAAACCTTTAATCTTAGCCATTTGATCAATATAATCAACTAAACTTTGCTCTGCAGTAACTAGAGCCATTTCTTTTCCAAGAATAGAGCCAGCCACGTCTACGTTAATCATTAGAAGGTGTTTCTTAAGCTCTTCCTCATGGTCTTTTAAGTAAGCTTTACTTCCAAGAAGCCCAACTTCTTCAGAGCCATACCACATAAATTTTACAGTTCTCATTGGTGGATTTTCTTTAAAGTGTCTTAGAAGTTCCATTATAATAACTGAACCAGCTCCGTTGTCATATACTCCAGTACTGTAAGGAACACTGTCATAATGAGCACCGAAGGAGATTATCTCCTCAGGGTATTTAGTACCTTCTAAAGTTACCACCACATTTTGAGAAGCTAGATCTACATCTTCCATGATTAGCTCTACATGGATTTTAGAAGCTTTGTTCTTAACCATATGGAAGCAGTCTTTCATACGCATGTTAATTGTAGGTATTCTTCCATGCTGTGTATTCTTTTCACGGATTCTAGCTATAGAAATATCAGTTTTATCTTCTTCATCCATGGCAGTACCAGACATAGTTATATATCCAGCAATACCAGCATTCATAAGTTTCTTATAAAGTTTAGGATTTGGACGAGTATTTATTAGTACAAATTTTCCTTTAAGATCAACTAAATTTACATCCAAACCATCTTCAATGTATACAAAATCTGCAGTTATTCCACCTTCAGATGTACCAATTGAGCAGTTATATGGTGCAATCTCATATTCTTTTTCAAAGGGCTCTACAACCTTTAGTGTAGCTTTTTTAATTACAGAGCTAGGAGCTTTGAAAGACTCTAAGTGTCCTTCACAGCCAATTGAGGATATTTCCTCTAATAAAATGTTAGCAGCTTTTAACTCTTCCTCTGAGCCACTGGTTCTTACAAAACCGATTTTCTTTAGTAGTTCAAATTCTCTTTCAGCATTAATCTTCATTATATTCCCCCCTTATTTGTCCATCTAAATATATTATACTAGAGTTGTATGAAAATTGAAAATATAAATGCAGATATATAGTTGAAGAGGGGAAAGCCTAACCTATTGAACCTAATGTGATTAGAAACACCTGCTAAATCCATGATAAGTTGAAATAAACCTTTATTTTCTTATATAAGTTTGATATAATATGAAGTTATGTTAGTAGAATTACATATATTTAAATACACTTGTTAGTATAGAATGCTATAGCGTATGATAAATGAAGAACATTACTAAAGTAGGGGGCAACTTAGTATGATTAAAATTTTTTCTTCGTTAAAAGGCTTAGGACTTAATTATGAAGACGATATAGAGTTATATACAAAAAAAGAAGATAAATACGATGAAGAAACAAAGGATAAAAAATCAACAAAAATTGATATTAATACATTACTTTATGATAAGAAGGTTACTTGTCCAGTTTGTTTAAAAGCTTTTACATGTAGAGTTGTAAAGGCGTATGTTCCTAAAGTAAAATCAAAAGATACAGATGCTTTTATAAGATATGAGGGGGTAAATCCATACTTTTATGAAGTATTGGTATGTCCAACATGTGGATATGCAGCATTAAAAAGTGATTTTCAGAAAATACAATCCTATAAACGTGAAGTTATACTTGTAAAGATAGGCAATCAATGGCAAGGTAAAGAGTATCCTCAAGTTTATAATGAAGAAATCGCAATTGAACGTTATAAACTTGCATTACTAAATGCAGTGCTAGGAGAATTTAAAGATAGTACAAAGGCAATGCTTTGCTTGAAAATTGCATGGATGTATAGACTTCTAGAAAATAAAGAAGATGAGAAGGCATTTTTAGAAAGAGCACTTCAAGGATTTGTTATTGCTTATGAAAATGAACGAACTCCAATATACGGATTAAATATTTATTCTTTACAATATATTATAGGTGAGTTATATAGAAGAATAGGGGATTATACAAATGCTAAACTATGGTTAGGAAGAGTAATCGTAAGCAAGACGGATCAAAAAATAAAAGATAAAGCTAGAGACATGAGAGATTTAGCAAAAGATCTAGAGATAAAAGCAAATGAAGCTACTTGTGAATAGAGATATATGATTGTATATTAATGAGGTATTTAAAAGACTTGTGGTCATCTACTATTAAGTATATAAATTTTAGCTAAGATTATAATAAAGCCTATAGTTTTCTTTAATAAAATAAACTATAGGCTTTATTATATTATATATTAACCAATACCACCGTATATTAATCCTAAAATTATTACAATAATAGTTGTTGGCACAAAAACATATTTTCCAAATTTCATAAACCATATACCAATTTTACATTTTGAACCTAAATTTAACTGAGATAGAGTCTCATCTCTATCAAGTATGTAGAAGAATATAACAGCAGTAATTAATGCCCCCAATGGAGATAGAACTATGGTAATAAAGTTTGTGAAGTTGTTAAATAAAGAACTACTTAAACTTAATGGTATAGCTAGTATAAAAGCCGATATAGCTGTAATATAAGTGGTTTTCTTTCTACTCCACTTAGTTAAATTCATAATTGCTTCTACAGGTCCCTCTAACATAGCTATGGAAGATGAAATAGAAGCAAAAATAATACTTAAGAAAAATAAAGAACTTAGTACTTGTCCTAATTTCATAGTCTTGAATATACTTGGTACAGTTACAAATAGTAAAGCAGGTCCAGAGGTAGGGTTTAGATCTAAAGCAAATACTGCAGGCATTATTACAAAGGCAGCAAGTATAGCTGCAAGAGTATCAAACAATGCTGTAGATATAGCACAATTAGGTATATCAAAATTTTCGTCTGTATAGCTACCACACATAACCATACAACATCCTGTTAAGGATACAGTGAAAAAGGCTTGTCCTAGAGCCATAACCCAAGTACTTGGATTTAAAAGGTAGGACCAATCAGGAGTAAGGAGATACTTCACACCCTCTATCGAATTGGGTAGGCTTAATGATTTGGCAATTAGAAGTATAAATATAATAAATAACAAAGGTATAATGATTTTATTTATTTTTTCTATACCCTTAGAAATCCCAAAACTAACTATTACTAAAGTTATAAGAACAGCTAAACCATGCCAAAATACTGTAATATTACTATTTATAAAAGTAGTGAAGTAAGACTCTATATTTATAGTTAATATCTCACCAGTTAAACTTATGAAAAAGTATTTTAATACCCAACCAATAACAACTGTATAGAACATAAATATACCAGTTAGTCCTAAGGTTGGAATTATAGATATAATAGAGCCATGTTTAATATTTCTTTCTTTAAATATCTTTTGAAGAGCACCCATTGACCCTGTTCTAAACTGCCTACCAAAGGAAAACTCAGCAATTAACCCAACTGTTCCTAGTAGTGCTACGAAAATAAAATAAGGTATTAGGAATGCAGCCCCACCATTCTCACCTAATCTATAAGGGAACATCCATATGTTTCCTAACCCAACGGCAGCACCAACACATGAAAGAATGAAACCAAAGTTACTAGAGAATTTTTCTCTTTTTTTAGTATTTTGCAATTTTAATTACCTCCTAGAAATATGATATAAAATATTTATAATAATAAAAAAGACTCATAGATTACACTATGAGACCCTTAACCTAGGATATAAAAAGGCCTCATAGTTTATCTATGAGGCTAAATTTATTGCAACATAAACTCTTTAGCTATCATAGATACAAAACACTCCATTGGTGTGGTTTGTATCTATGATAATTGATATATAGACACAAACCTATCTAAAAAAGCTAAAGAAAGAGTTATTATTTAATTTTGAAATTGATAGGTTCGTTTTTAAATTCATAATCTTATCTCCTAATACGATATTTTATGTTATGTATCATATCATTGAAAAATATAGAAGTCAATAGATAGATACAGAATATATATTACTATAGTTATACCTATGAATAAAATATAGAAGAGTAGAGTTAAAAATGATATAATAAATTATATGGAATATAGTAATTATTTACAGAAATGTTATAACAATTTTATTATAGAGTGGGAAGTAGGATTATAGTCAATATGAGAAATTAAAGGAGAAGATTAAAATAATGAATACTAGAATTGAAAACAGATTAGATATATTTGTAGATTATACAATGCAATTAGGTAAAGTACTGAAATGGGATTATAAACTGTCACATATGTTATGCTCAATGCTATATACTAATGAGGAACGTATATTAGATGCAAATCGTATAAAAGAAATGAGAGAATACATTAAGAAGAATACAGGAATATTTTCTAGCTTTAAAGGGACTACTCTCCCAATAATAGCAACAATGCTATCTTTAGATGAAAATCCAGAGAGCTTATTTACGAAAACTCAAATTTTATATGATAAAATGAAACAACAGAATTTTCGGGGTTCCGAGTATCTTACCATTGCGGCAATGCAGGTTGCTAAAATAAAAACTGAATCTGAATACAATAGAATTATTAATCGTATGAAGGAATTTTATGATAGATTACGTAAAATACATCCATTTTTAACAAGTACAGATGATTATATTTATGTTGCAATGGTGGCAATGACAGATATTGATTTGGAATTGGCAATCAGACGTGTAGTAATAATAGAAGATAGATTAAGGCCAACTCTTGGTGGAGGAAATGATATGCAGGCATTGGCACTTGTGTTACTTCTTGCAGATAATGACGATGATGAATTATGTAATAAGGTTTTACAGTTATATAAGTACTTAAAGGATAAAAAGTATAAATTACGTTATAACGGAACAATGTCAACTCTTGGAGTTCTTGCCATGACTTCTAATGATATGAACCTTATAGCAGAAGAATTAGTGAATGGTGCAGAATACCTAAAAGATAAAAAAGGGTTTGGAGCATTTTCCATTAGCAAAGTGCAACGTGCTATGTTTTCTGCAAATTTTGTAGCACTTCAATATATTGGTGATATGAAGAATAATCTATTAGAAGGAACCATATCTAATAATATTACTAATATTATTATTGCACAACAGATGGCAACCGTTGCAGCAACTATGGCAGCAACTTCAGCAGCGGCTAGTTCAGCAAACTAGAAATATAAAAAGTCTATACACATAAAAGTCCGTTGAAGTAAATAATTAACTTTAACAGACTTTTTTATTTAAAAAATTTTTAGTATGTAATTTATATTTTACTGCGCTTACATTTATAATTGGTTAAATGATAGACAACAACTGAAACCACAATAATTCCAACAGCAATCCCTAAGGAGGTTTTAAGTGTATTAAGAGCATAAAAATCAAATTTTATTTTATTTCCCGCTAAAGCATAACTCATAGAATAGTATAAGCTACCACCAGGTACAAGAGGTACGATAGAGGGCAATAAAAATACAGTTGTAGGTGCTTTATGAATTCTAGCTAAGAGTTCAGAGTATGCTGTACCTAGAATCGAAGCTATCATATTAGATATAAAAATATCATTCCAATAATAAAAAGAAATTAAATAGATACACCAAGTAATAATACCTCCAATAGATGCATAGAGTATTCTTTCCTTTTTTATATTAAATAATAAGGCAAATCCTAGGCTACCTATGTAAGCAGTAATGATTTGAATTAAATACTTCATTATTGCAATATACCTCCTAATATAATCAATGAAATTGCAAAACCACAGGCAATAGCTATGGCAATTAATATGGATTCAGTTAATCGTAATAGGCCAGCTATAATATCGCCACAAAGCATATCACGAACGGAATTTATTAATGGAATTCCGGGAATAAGAAGCATAATATCTCCTATAATAATTTTATCAACATTAGCTCCTATTCCTATTTTAGTAAATAAAATTGCAGCTAGTCCAGTAATAATTGAGCAAACAAAAGTATATATTAATTGATTAATGCTTTCTCTTTTGATAAAAGTATCAATAAAGAATATAAGGATACCAATGATTGCAGCCGCAGCAGCATCTATGAGATTACCACCAAAAAAGATAGAAAATCCACTAGAAGCTAGTATGTACCCTAGGCAGGAACTCCACCTTATACTGGGCTCACTTACTGATAGTTCTTGTATTTTTCCCTTTATTTCATTGAAAGAAGGTTTAGTTTGACATATATATCTAGATAAGGAGTTAAGCTTCTCAAGTTGACTAAGGTCTGTTCCATAGGAGTAAATCCTTCGTGTTTGTGTTAGAGTTTCTTCATCACTAGTTTTTATAGTAGCTATAATTAATGATCTTATTGAGAAAACATCTATACGGTCAATTTCATAAACCTTACAAATACGAATAATTGTATTTTCAACACGATTAGTTTCACCACCAACTCGTAGCATATGTTCACCAATATCTAAGGAAAGGCTTAGTATTTTGGACGCTTCAATTGTGATTTCATTCTCCTTCATAAATGTCTCCTTTAAGTTAGTTTATATTCCCATATTTATAATATTAGAATATAAAGATTATTACAATGAGATAATTCTAATAAGTTCGATTTATGTATTTTAAATACAAATAGATGTTAGTCAGAAATAAAATGTTAAAGAGAAAAATTAAAACACCTGAATAGTATTTTAACTAATCAGGTGTTTCTTTATATTGATTTATGAATTACCACAAGGGTGAAAATTCCTTAAGTTACTACCAGAATAATCCACGTCTACAGCAGTTGTTTCCAAAGCCACCAAAACCGCCACAACCCAATAATACCAACCATATTAGCCATTGGTTATTACCACAATCACAACCAAAATTAGAATTACAATTACGGTTTGTAAATCCTGTACAACAGGAGGTTGGACATCTGTCACAACATGGCTGTATATTACAACAACAGCAGCAATCACATTTGCAATTAGAATGACGTCTTCTATGACTACTCATATATATTACCTCACTTTTTATATTTACTCCTAAGATTATGTTTTGGGAGTATGTAATATAAAAGGAATTTGAAATACACTAATATAAATATATATGATTTATAAAGATGTATCTCACTATTATGATATGAAGATATTGAATTTAAGTTACAGGATAATAATGATTAAAGTTGACATGTGTAAATGATTAAGTTGAAGAGCGAGTTTTTATATATAGAGCGTTTTTTAATTAAAATAGATGAAAATATGTTATTTCTATATTTTCATCTATTTGATTTACTTAATGAATACCACCCATCAGTAGTTATGATTTTATTGAACTCATTTTAACCACCAAGGGTAACATCTTGTTCATTGTACCAGTCTAAAGCATTGTAGAAGTCTGTAGAAGTAAAATCCGGCCAATAGGTGTCTATTACGTAAAAATCAGAATAAACAGACTGAATTGGTAAGAAACCACTAAGTCTTCTTCTACCTCCCCATCTTATTATTAGATCAATTCTAGAAATATCCTCTGAATGTATGTAGGGTAGAATATGTTTATTAGAGGATTTGGATTCTTTTAATAGATTTAAGTCCCACTCCCATCCATAATGGATTAGAAAGTTTACCTTAATACCACCATTACCAAATTTTTTTCTAGTTGTAAAGGGAATTAAAGCCTTAGGAAAAGCACTTGATTCAGTATTTCCAATAACCAAGATTTCGCAATCCTCCTTTGTTAAAAGCATGACAGAATCAATACAAGCTTGTATAAAAGCAAGCTTTTGCTCAGAGGGACGTTTGGTATTGTCTATAGTAAAACCGTAAAATGTTAACTCTTTTATATTTTCTTTTTGGCAAAGTTTAAATACTTCAAGACCAGGATTTATGCCATGTTCATATCCTTTATCTTTGGTTAGATTATTAAGTAAAGCCCAGCGTCTGTTGCCGTCAGGAATTATTCCAATATGATTTGGTATTCTCATATGATCTCAATTAACCTCCGTAAAAATTAAAATTATAATACTATGTTTTCCATAAAAATATAAAATAAACATAGATAAAAAATACTATTTTGTAAGAAGGTTGTAAGAAGTTAATGCTAATATACAATATATAGGAAATAATTATTATGGAGTGATTAAATATGAGTATGTTAAGAGCAGATAAATTAATCAAAATTTATGGAGAGGAACCCAATATAGTTAAAGCACTAGATGATGTAAGTATAGATATAAATGAAGGGGAATTCATAGCGATAATAGGCACATCAGGCAGTGGTAAGTCCACGTTGCTTAATATGCTAGGGGGACTAGATAGACCTACTAGTGGTGATGTTTATATATTAGAAAAGAAATTAAGTGATATGAAGGATGAAGAACTTACAATTTTCAGGAGAAGAAATATAGGATTTATATTTCAAAACTATAATCTAGTTCCAATTTTAAATGTTTATGAAAATATAGTTCTCACTATAGAGTTAGATGGAGTAAAGATTGATAAGGAATATGTAGACTCAATTATTGATACGTTGGGTTTAAAAGAAAAACTTACTAATATGCCTAATAACTTATCTGGAGGACAGCAGCAGAGAGTTGCAATTGCAAGGGCATTGGCAACAAAGCCAGCAATAATATTAGCAGATGAACCAACAGGAAATCTTGATAGTAAAACAAGTATGGATGTTATTGGACTTTTAAAGATGACTAGTAATAAGTTTAATCAAACCATGGTTATGATTACCCATAATGAAGAGATTGCACAGCTTGCTGACAGAATTATTAGAATAGAAGATGGTAAGGAAGTAGTAAGAGGTGATAAGTAATGATGTTTGAAAATAACAATAAGGAAGTAGTTAAGAGAATAACTAAGAGATCTCTTAAAACTAATAAAACAAGAAATATATTTGCAATTGCTGCTATAATTTTAACTACCTTTATGATTTCCACAGTTTTTAGTATAGGCATTAGTTTCGCTAAAAACTATAGGGTGCTAAATTTACGTATGCAAGGTACAACGGCTACTACAACTTTAAAAGGAGCAACAAATGACCAATATGAAAAATTAAAGAAACTAGATATATTTAAAAGTTTAGGATATGAAATTAATGTAGGTAGGGTTAAGGCAGATTCTTTAGAGAAGAATAAAACAAAAATAAATATGGAATATCATGATAAAGTAGATTGGGAAAACCAAATAACTCCTTGTATAAGCGATATTGAAGGAGAATATCCTAATGAAGAAAATCAGATCATGGCATCTACAAAAGCATTAGAATTTTTGAATTTAAAAGATGCTAAAATAGGGGACAAAATAAAGGTTTCCTATGAAACAAAGGGTGGGGCAAAAGAGTCGGAATTTTTGTTAAGCGGGTATTATACTAACTATGATATTGTTCAAGATACAGGATATTTAATGGTTTCAGAAGAATTTATAAACAAAAACAATCTATCCTTGGAGAATGATGGAATTGCTCTTATGACTTTAAAGAGTAGTGAAAAGGATAATGCACCGGATATTTTAAGTTCTAAAATTCAGTGTAAACAAGGACAAGAGTTCCAATATAGCTATGATATAAGTGAAGAATCATCAAGTGCTGCAATTGCAACTGTAATTACAATAATAATAATAGCATTATTTATAGTGCTAAGTGGATACTTACTTATTTACAATGTTATGTATATATCCGTAATCAAGGATATTAATTTTTATGGACTTATGAAAACTATAGGAACATCACCACGACAAATAAAGAAAATCGTTAAGGGGCAAATTTTAAGATTATCTAGAATGGGTATTCCTGTAGGCTTAATACTAGGAGCTATATTTTCTTTTTTTATTGTACCAATAGCTATGGGTGCTCTTAAGAATGGAAGATACAATGAAAGCGCAATGCCAGCTAATATATCCTTTAATCCTCTAATTTTTGTTGGAGCGGCACTATTTGCACTATTAACAGTAATACTAAGTTGTAATAAGCCAGCTAAAGTTGCTAGTAGTATTTCGCCAACGGAAGCTTTAAGATATTCTGGAACAAAGGTAAAGAAACAAAAGAAAAGTAGAAAATCAACTAATGGAGGAAAGCTTTATAAAATGGCTTGGTATAACGTTTTCCGTGATAAAAAACGTGCGATAGTTGTATTTCTTTCATTATTCATGGGTATTATAACTTTTCTCAGTATCAACACATTTCTAGATAGCCTTGGGGTAGATAATTTTATAAATAGGTATAATAAAAATGATTTTGAAATTCAAAATATTAATACTGATAAGGAGAAGTTAGATAAACATTTAGTAGATAATATTAAAAGTTTGCAAGGAATTAAAAATGTAGCTATAACAAAAGTAAGTATGGGTGAGTTAGACATGACTAATAACTTCTTTTTACCTTTAATTGAAGAAGAACATATAAAAAGAGGAATATCTCAAGAAGAATTAAACGCATTTTTAAATAAAATTAAAGAAGAACCTAATATATATTCTAGTTGGATTCTTGGAATAGATGATGAAATTATAGAGAGATACAATGAATATGCTGATTATAAAATAGATATAGAAGAATTTAAAAAAGGGAGCTTAGCTTTAATTCAGCCAAGATTTTATGATGGAAAGGATAAGTCACTTTATACTGAATTAAAAGGTAAAAATTTCAATCTGAAAGATAAAGATACAGGGGTTACTGCTAGATATAAAGCACAAATTATCAGTGATGCTAATGGAGACTTACCTTATGGCTTAGGTGGAGTAGTGGGTGCACCAACAATTTATATTAGTAATTCAGCTATGGAGAAATTAGATAAAGATGCAGTATATTACTTATTACAAATAAATGTTGAGGATGCATATGAATCTGAAATTAAACAAGAATTAAAGACATTAACTAACAATCGTGGTTTATGGTTAGAATCCAAAAGTGATATTAGAGAAGAATTTAGTAGTACATCAATGGTAATGAAGATACTTGGGGGAGGAATTTCTGGTATTCTTATATTAATTGGAATTTTAAACTTTATAAATGTAATGATTACAGGAGTTAATGTTAGACTAAAGGAATTTGCGGTGATGGAAAGCGTGGGTATGACTAAGAAACAAATTAAAAAGATGCTTACTTTTGAAGGAGCATATTATGCAAGTATAACTACTTTATTTATTTTCACTTTGGGAATAGGAATTATATACGGAATAGCAGAGTTAACAAAGAAAATTGCAGATTATGCAGAGTTTGTATTTCCTACAGTGCCACTATTAACTTTAGTAGTATTTATATTTTTAGTATGCTTAATTACACCTGGCGTTGTATTTGAAACATCTTCAAAGAAAAGTGTAATAGAACGTATAAGAGAAACAGAAAATTAATTTTAGGTGGCAGATTTATACAATCTGCCACTTTTGTTATAATGGAAAAAAGAGGTGGTATGATGAGGACAATTCTAATAATTGAAGATGATAAAATTCTTAATAGGGGTGTTACCTTTGCATTAAGAAAAGAGGGATATAATATACTCTCGGCTTATACAAAAGAGGAAGGCAAGAATTTAATTTTAAATAAAGATATTGACTTTTTATTGCTTGATATAAATTTGTCTGATGGCAGTGGACTGAAGCTATGTGATGATATTAGGGGTAGTGTCAACTTTCCTATTGTATTTTTAACTGCCAATGATACAGAGGAGGATATGGTTAAAGGTTTTGAAAGTGGTTGTGATGATTATTTAACAAAGCCCTTTTCCTTGGAAATATTAAAGCATAAAATTAATGCCATATTAAGAAGACAGTCAGCAGAAACTAAAGATACTTTTCAGTATGAAGATTTAAAAGTAGATTTTAATAGAAAATCTGTTTTTGAAAGAAAAAATGAAATTAATTTAACTAGTACTGAATATAAGCTTTTAGAACTACTTGTTAGAAATAAAGGTAAGGTGATGACTAAGGAAATGCTTCTAGAAAAGCTTTGGGATGTTAATGGTAATTTTGTAGATGAAAATACTTTAAGTGTAAATGTAAGACGTATACGCAAGAAAATAGAAAAAGATTCTAAAAACCCTAGGTATATTATTACTGTTTTTGGTATTGGCTATATGTTTGGAGAGTAGCATATGAAAAGTAATTTTTATAAGATGAAAAATATGATTCAAATATTAATTATATTAATTTGTTCAGCATTTACTGCATTTATAACTTTTTCAGTAAAAAATTTAAACGTAACTATTATCTCAACTATTTTTTCAATAATAATTATTTTAGGATTTTATATGTATGAAGGACTATTTAAAAGTTATATGATAGAAATAATTATAAAACTTTCGGATATGTTAGCCATAATGACTGATATGAAGGAAAAAGAAGTGTTTTCTATAGTTGAAGATTCAATTTTCTCAAAGCTTCAATCTCAAACTATTAAGTTAACTAGAATTTTGAAAGCTCAAAATAAGCAAATAGAAGATGATAAGAATGAAATAAAGTCATTAATTTCTGATATAGCGCATCAACTAAAAACACCATTAACAAATTTAAAGATGTATGGTGAGTTTCTTCAATATGATAATTTGACAGAAGAAGAGAGAAGAGATTTTCAAGAAACAATTATGGTTTCTTTAAATGAGCTAAGTTTTTTAGTAGAAAGTATGATTAAAATGTCTAGGTTAGAAAGTGGTGTAATTCAGTTAAAGCCATGTTATGAAAGCTTAAATGAAACTATATTATTAGCAATAGGTCAAATACGCAAAAAGGCACAATTTAAAAATATAATTTTAGAGCTTAATGAAAAGGAAAAAGTTACAATTTTACATGATAGAAACTGGACTATAGAGAGTGTATTTAACATTCTAGAGAATGCAGTAAAGTACACAAAAGAAAACGGAGTAATTAATATTTCTATACAAAGTTATGAAATATTTGCAAGGATAGATATTGAGGATAATGGTATAGGGATTAGTGAAGAAGAACTACCTAAAATATTTAGTAGGTTTTATAGAGGAAAGAATGTTGGCGATGTTGAAGGTATTGGTATAGGACTTTATTTAACAAGGGAAATTATTTCAAAACAAGGTGGATATATTAAAGTAAAATCAAAAAAACAGGGAACTGTATTTTCAATATTCTTACCTATTAAATAAATTAATTATCCCATAAGATAAATTGACATCTTTAATGATTCAACATAAAATAGTTTGCGGAGGAAATGGAGTGTTCTAATGCGAACTATTTTTTAATTTATTTTGTAGGAGGTTAATTATTAAATATTTTTACAAATGAATAGTAGATTATATTGAAGATAACAATATAATAGAAAAATTACAAAGGATAAAGGTGATTCAATGGACATATTAAATAGCATTATAGGTATTATATTTATTTTTATAGTAGCATTCTTACTGTCAAATAATAAAAAGAAAATAAACTGGAGAACTATTATTATAGGATTTTTAATTCAATTGTGTTTTGCAGTTATAGTTTTAAAGTCAGCTGTTGGGAAGAAAGCCTTACAGAAGGTAGCCACAATGGCAACTTCAATTATCGGGTATGCAAATGAAGGAATAAATTTTTTGTTTGGAGCAGCTATACCTACTAATGGAGGAATGGTTTTTGCTTTTCAGGTATTAACTGTTATTATATTTATTTCATCTTTAGTTTCTGTATTATACTACTTTGGGATAATGCAATTTATTGTAAAGATAATAGGTGGGGCTTTAGCAAGACTCCTAGGAACGTCTAAACTTGAAACTTTATCAGCAGCTGCAAATATATTTTTATCGCAAACAGAGTCACCTCTTTTAATAAAACCATATATCAATAAACTGTCTACATCAGAATTATTTACTGTAATGGTTGGAGGTGTAGCTTCAGTTTCAGGTTCTGTTTTAGTTGGGTATTCACTTATGGGGATTCCACTAGAATATCTTATCTCAGCAAGCTTTATGGCTGCTCCAGCAGGACTGATAATGGCTAAAATGATATTTCCAGAAAGTGATGCAAAAGCCTTAGAAGATAAAATTGAATTAGGAAAAGATGGTTCAGTTAACGTGGTAGATGCAGCATCGAAGGGAGCATCAGAAGGGTTAGGTTTAGCGCTAAACATAGGTGCCATGTTACTTGCATTTATTTCTCTTATAGCTTTAGTAAATGGAATAATAGGATTTATTGGTGGACTTATTGGAATAGATGGATTAAGATTAGAAATGATATTTGGATACATATTCTCACCAGTGGTTGCAATTATAGGAGTTCCTTGGAATGAGGCTTTAACGGCTGGAGCTCTTCTAGGACAAAAGATAATTTTAAATGAATTTGTTGCCTTTAGTAAACTAGGACCTATAATAGGTGACCTTTCGCAAAAAACTGCAGCTATAATGACTTTTTCACTATGTGGTTTTGCAAACATATCTTCCATTGCTATTTTAATCGGTGGAATTGGAGGAATGGCACCAAAGAGAAAGCATGAAGTTGCAAAATTAGGATTAAAAGCTGTGGTTGCAGGCACTTTAGCGAACCTTTTAAGTGCAACTATTGCAGGACTTTTAATAGGATTATAAGATTATTAGTCATGTTGTAAATATCACAGAAAAGTTGATACTTTTATCTCATTTTAAGATAATTATATTTTCTTGAAATGAGATATATTTTTATTAGATATTAAAATAGATGTTAAAAACTTCATAATAAAAATATTATTATAATAAATAAAACCTATTTAAGTATGAAATAATATAATTAGAGGGTTTACTATTATTAAATTTTAAAACATAAGATTTCATTATGTAATTATATAAAAATATTTTTAAAATGACTTGACATTTAATATATAAACATGTAAATTAGTATTAACAAATTAAATTGAACAAAATTTAATTTAGATAAATAATATTTTGGTAAATTGATTTTAGGAGGAATAAAAGATGGCAAAGATAGTTAATTCAGCTGAATTTAATAATGAAATAAAAGATGGTGTTGTAGTAGTAGACTTTTTCGCAACATGGTGTGGACCTTGTAAAATGTTAGCTCCAATATTTGAAGAATTATCAACTGAAATGGAAGGCAAGGTTAAATTTATAAAAGTTGATGTGGATCAATGCCCAGACATATCAATGCAATATAGTGTAGCATCCATTCCTACAATAATAGTATTTAAAGATGGAAAAAATGTAAATACTACAGTAGGGTTTGTACCAAAAGAGAGAATAAAAGAAATTGTAGAAGCTTATATATAATAAAAATATAGGAGGTTACTCCTATATTTTTAATCTGTAAATTTGGAGGATAAAGCTATGAGTGAAAGATATGATATTGCAATAGTTGGTAGTGGACCAGCAGGAATATCAGCCGCTTTAAATGCAAAAATAAGAAATAAGAATTTTATCATATTTGGTAATGATGAACTTTCAAATAAATTAGTAAAAGCTAATGAAATTAATAATTATTTAGGTTTCCATGGTAAAAGTGGTAAAGAGATACAACAAGCCTTTATCAATCACTTAAGAGCTATGGATATAAAAATAACAGAAGAAAAAATAAATAATATATATGCTATGGGAGATTACTTTGCTTTAATGGTAAATGATAAAACCTATGAAGCAACATCAGTAATATTAGCTACAGGAATTCAATATGGTAAACTATTCCATGGTGAAGAAAAACTTCTAGGTAAGGGTGTTGGATATTGCGCTACCTGTGATGCACCACTTTATAGAAATAAAGTAGTTACAATAATAGCCTATAGTAAAAAAGAAGAGGAAGAGGCAAACTTTATTGCTACTTTAGCATCAAAGGTATATTATATTCCTATGTATAAAGAGTTTGTAAATGTTCATTCATCTATAGAAGTAGTAAATGATATACCAGTAGAAATAATTGGTGAAGGTAAAGTGGAAAAGCTAGTTTTAAAGAATAAAGAAATTAATACTGATGGTTTATTTATACTAAGAGATAGCATATCTCCAGGTCAATTAGTTCCGGGATTAAAAATCGTAGACAATCATGTAGAGGTTGATAGGCTAATGCAAACGAACTTAAAAGGTTGTTTCGCAGCAGGAGATATAGTAGGAAGACCTTATCAATATATAAAGTCTGCAGGGGAAGGAAATGTGGCTGCATTATCAGCAGTTTCCTATGTAGATTCAAAGGAAAAGTAAAATAAGAGATATTTGTATGAATTATTTATAATGTTATTCAAATTATTTGTTGTATTGACATATAAATTTTAAAATTGTAAAATAATCTCAAACAATGTGGTTTATTAAGAATTAATTTTAATAAGTCATTCTGTGAAATGGAGAATTTATATGAAGAATTGTGAATGTATTAAACTAGAAAATCAAATATGCTTTTCTCTATATGCAGCATCTAGAGAGGTAATAAAGTTGTATAAATCCATTCTTGATAAGCATAATCTTACTTATACACAATACTTAGCTATGTTAGTGTTATGGGAAGAAGAAAAGATGACAGTTAAGGACATTGGTAAAAGACTACACTTAGACTCAGGTACTTTAACTCCATTATTAAAAAAATTAGAATCTATGGGGATAATTACAAGACATAGAGACGTAAATGATGATAGAGTAGTCATAATAGAGTTAACAGAAGCTGGCTTAAAGCTAAAAAGTGAGATTTTAGATGTGCCAGGAGAAGTATTTTGCAAATTGAATATATCTAATGATGAAGCAAAGGAGCTTAAACGTAATTTAGATAATTTATTACAAAGTTTAGAATAGTGCAGCAAAAGTTTAATAACTATAGTAAATATTCATACAAAGTTAGTTATAGGAAAAATTATGGATAAAAACCTCTTTAGATTTTAACTAAAGGGGTTTTTTCATGAGTTAAGATTGAACTTTAATAGAGCTTATAGTAGTTCTAACTCTACTACTGTATCTTTTTCATCAGGAAGAATTGCACTAGGCAAGTGTATAAAGGCATCAGCTTCAAATTCTTCTGCCATCCATGGAAACTCTACTTTAATTTCAGAACAGTCTTTAAGCAATCTAGCTTTTTTTATTTTGCCCATTAGATTGTTCAGATTAGTGTGACCGATTCCTCTATCATAAATATGAGCATAAAGTAAATTCCCCTTTTGGGTATATCTTCCCCATTCTGGTTTTGGTAGGTAGCTACCTTTACAACCATAGATACTATCTCCATTATCTGCAAGCCATTCTCCTATTTCTCCTAGAATCACTGCAGATTCTTTGGGAATTTCACCCTTTGCATTAGGTCCTACATTTAAAATCATATTACCATTTTTGCTAACACATTCAACTAAGCTCCTAATTATTTGTTTTGAAGATTTATAATCTTTGTCCATAGAAGCATAGCCCCAATTATTATTGAGCGTAATACAAGCTTCCCAAGGTACAGGATTTCTATTTTCATTAAGTACGCCCCTTGGAGGAATAATTTGTTCTGGTGAGTCAAAGTCACCGGTATAAGTAGAAAGGTTAGCTTTTTTAATACTTTTTTTATCATCTAATCTGTTATCAATAATTATATCAGGTTGATATTTCCTTATCATATCTACTAGTTCAGTAGCTTTCCATTTTTCACCGGTCATATTATCATAAGAAAAGTCAAACCACATTATATCAATTTTACCGTAGCCAGTAACTAATTCCTTAACTTGATTATGAAAATACTTAACATAATTATCGAAGTTATGAATTTTATTTTTAAAGGCTTTGTTATTTCTCATTGGATGGTGCCTATCACCATAGGCTGGATAGTCTTCATGATGCCAATCAAGAAGTGAGTAATAAAGACCAATTTTAATATCTTCTGTTCTGAAAGCATCTATGTATTCTTTAATTAAATCTCTTCCAGCTTTTGTATTAGTAGATTTATAGTCAGTATAAGAACTATCAAATAAGCAAAAACCATCGTGATGTTTAGCAGTCATAACTGCATACTTCATGCCGGCTTTCTTTGCAAGTTTGGCCCATTGTCTAGGGTTATATTTGGTTGGATTAAATTCAGCAAAGTATGGTTTATATTCTTCAACAGTCATCTGTCGGTTAGTCATAATCCATTCACCTGCAGCAGGTATACTATATAATCCCCAGTGTATAAACATTCCAAATCTAGCTTCTTGGAACCATTTAGTTCTTTCTTCACGTTGAAGATAAATTTTGCTTTCATTTTCAATATCTATCATGATTTCACCAATCCTTTCTATTTTAATTATACATTAATATTTTAAAAAATTTGTAAAAGATTCACTTTTATTTTTAAGAAAATTCATTGAATAAAAGTATATATAAACTTACAATAGATGTAGTAGTTTATTTATTGAGTAGAATAGATAAGCTTGTATTTAAACTGTGAAGTACCCAGTAAGAAAATACATTTTATAAGGAGGATAGTAATGAAAAATAATTTAAAGAAACTAAGCTTAATTATTGGAACTATAATTATAGGTATATCTTTATTTACAGGTTGCTCTAAGAAAGATGAAATAAAGGATGCCTTTAACATTTATAAAAATGCTTGGATTAAGCAAGATTTTAAAAGTATGTATAATATGCTTTCAGTGGAATCAAAAGCATATATAAACGAGGAAGAATTTTTAGAAAGATACACTAATATATATAGTGCTATTGTAGCTAGTAATATGGATATTCAAATAGTAGGAGAAAAGGAAAGAGATAAAAAGTCATTAGAAATACCATTTACTATGACTATGGATACAGTGGCAGGAAAGGTAGATATCAAAGATTATAAAGCAACTTTAGTTAAAGAAGAGGATGGGTATAAAGTAAAGTGGAATGAGAGTTTAATATTTCCTCAAATGGAAAAACCAGATGATAAAGTGAGGGTAGAAGATTATTACTCTAAACGTGGAAGTATATTAGATAGAAATGGGAACTTTTTAGCACAAGATGATATAGTAAAGTCTGTAGGAATTCATCCAAGTAAATTTGAAAATAAAAAGTCAGAAAAAATAACAGCTATGGCAACTATATTAGACATAAGTGAGTCATATATAGAAGAACAGCTAGCAGCTAATACTAACCCAGATTATTTTGTACCAATAGTATCTGTACTTCAATCTGATTCTGAAAAGTTAAATAAGCTTTCCACTATTGAAGGAGTTCAAATAAACAATAAAAACTCCAGAGTTTACACCGGAGGAGAAGCTTTTGGAAATCTAATAGGATATGTGGGAGCCATTACAGCAGAAGAAATAGAAAATAATAAAGATAAGGGTTATTCACAAATAAGTCTCCTTGGAAAAGCTGGTCTTGAGAAGGTTTATGAAGATATATTAAGGGGCCAAGATGGTGGAGAAATATACATTGAAAAGGGAGAAGAAAAAATAACTTTAGCTAAAACAGAAGCAAAGAATGGTCAGGATATAAAACTATCAATAGACCCAGAGCTTCAAAGTAAGATATATAGTGAAATGAAAGGTGAGAAGGGAGCATCTACTGCAGTAGACCCTAAAACTGGAGAAGTTTTAGCTATGGTAAGTTCACCTTCCTATGATCCAAATATATTTGTAACATATAAAACAAAATCCTTAAGTGAGCAGTGGAAAAAGCTTGATGGCCAGCAGTTTGACAATAGGTTTAATAATGTATACGCACCAGGCTCTACAATGAAGCTAGTTACAGCGGCTATAGGATTGGATGCAGGCGCACTTAATCCAGGAGAAACTATGGATATTAAGGGATTAGATTGGCAAAATAATTCATCATGGGGTGGATATAAGGTTACGAGAGTAAAAGATCCTGGTAAGGCTATAAACTTAAAAGAAGCTACAAAATACTCGGATAATATTTATTTTGCAAGAGTAGCATTGAATATAGGAGCAGATGCCTTTATAAGTGGAGCTAAAAACTTTGGTATTGGAGAAGAGATAACTTTTGATTTCCCAATGGAAACTTCTCAAATTAGTAATGATAATACTTTAAGTAAAGAAATACTTCTTGCTGACACAGGATATGGTCAAGGTGAGGTGCTTATGTCACCATTAGATATTGCATTATCATATAGTGCATTAGGAAACAATGGAGATATAATGCAGCCAAGACTTAACATTGGAAAAAATCCAGAAGCAAAAGTATTGAAAAATGCTATAAAGGCAGAAAAAGTACCAGCTTTAGTAGATGCTTTCTCAGCTGTAATAAATGATGCAGATGGAACAGCTACCACTGCAAAAGTAAATGGATTTAATATAGCTGGTAAAACTGGAACTTCAGAGATAAAGAAAGATCAAAAAGATGAATCGGGTAAAGAAAATGGATGGTTTGTAGCTGTAAACACAGATGATTCTAAAATTGCCATATCTATGATAATAGAAGATGTAAAGGGTAGAGGCGGTAGTGGAATACCAACAGCTATGGTTAAAAATGTTATGGAGTTTTATTTGAAAAAATAGATATTTATTATAGTTAAAGAGGGTGTCTAAAATGCTAAATATTGAAATTATTTCAGGCTCAAAGGAACTATTAGAATATGTAAGTCCACTGTGGGATAAGCTTAATAATCATCATAAAAATAAATCTATAAATTTTAAAGAAAAATATGAGAAGCTCTCATTTAAGGAAAGAAGTAATGGATTCCTTATTTACAAGAAGGACAATATAAATATTAATCTAGTTAGGGACAAAGATAAAAAAATATATGTGGGATATTGTATTTCTACAATAAATAGTGGTCTTGTAGGAGAAGTTAGTTCTTTATATATAGAGCCTGAATATAGGACGTATGGGATTGGTGATGAACTTATTAAAAGAGCCATTAAATGGCTAGATGATAACAAGGTTAATAAAAAAATAATTGGAGTAGCTGTAGGAAATGAGGATGTACTTAAGTTTTATGAGAGGCTTGGATTCCGGAGTAGAACTATTATTTTAGAGCAGTGTTAACAATGGGAGGCAGTAATATGTCTCCTATTTTCTTATAAGGTTATAATTTAATTTTATTTAATATATGAGGTGAAAACGAAGTGAAATTTAGTATAGGTGAAATGGCTAAACTACATAATATAAACATACAAACTTTAAGATACTACCATAATATTGGATTATTAGTTCCTGTAGAAGTAGATTCTAAGTCAGGTTATCGATATTATGATAGTACTTCTAGTCAGAGATTGTGGAAAATAAAAGCATTACAGTCTACGGGATTATCTCTTAGTGAAATTATGAAGGTTTTAAGTGGAGATATATGTGAAACAGAAAAATTGTTTAATAATTTGAAAAATGTAATTGATGAAAACATAGAGAACTTAAAAAAAGTTTCTTGTTATGTAGAAGAGCAATTAAAAAATATAAATGATTTAAGGGAAGGAAATTATTCTACAGAGCCGAGAATTATGGTATTAGAAAGAAGGGAAGGATATTTAATAGACGTAAATGAAAATAGCACTATAGATAATGTAATAAGGTCTTTGGTAAGTTTTGATAGAAATTGTAGTATTAGTGTAGAAGTTATGTTTAAGCCGTCAAGGTTAATAAATATTAATGATAAAGGAGAAACTCATCTTAAAAGTTATCTGGCTCTTAGCAAAGAAGAAAAGCTAAATGATTCTAAGAATAAATACACATTAAAAGAAGGGGTTTATGGAGTCATTGACCATATAGGTAGTCGGGACAGTTTAAAAGAAAGTTATGATAGCTTATTAAAATATATAAAATCTTCTAAAATGGAATTACAAGGAATCGGTATAGAAGAATTAATTATAGGGCCAAACATATCTGATAATAATGAAGAATGGGTGAGACAGATTCAGCTATTATTGAAATAGTAATTATCGTGAAATATTTAAAGGATATAATTGGTAGTTTATTGACTAATTATATCCTTTAATTTTAAAATTTATTTGTCACCAGTAGGAAAGTCCTCTCCCATAATCCATGTAAATCCATATGCCTTAAGAGCTTCTATAAAATTCTTATTTCCTATACAAGACCAATTTGCTTTATAGTGAAGACCAAAGTATCTTTGGGCCATATTAATATAACCTTGCTGTTCTATAGATGTAATAATCTTATTACTGTAATCTTCGCCACCTATATCTAAAGTCACTTCTTTCATTGATGCCATATTAGTTGGACTAAGGGGAAATTTTTTAGAATTGTATTTTTCATTTTGTAGTTTTACTAAAGTGTCTATAGTTAAGTCTTTATAGCTTTCCTCATGAACTATGGCTTCTATGCCTAACTTTGGAGCAGGAATTAAAGGTTGATTTGGATATCCAATACTTAAAAGAACTACAGGGAATACGCCTTCTGGAATATTAAATATAGATTTTAATTCCATAAAACAACTTTCTACTGTGCCTATATATACAGAGCCTAAACCTATAGAATCAGCAGCAGTACAAATATTTTGAGCACATATTATTGTATCTTGAAGAGCAATCCAAAAATGTCTATAACTCTTGGTAGCTACAAAAGGAGCATCAGAGGCTTCACACCAACGTTGAATTCTTCTCCAGTCAATACAGAATAGAAGATTAACAGGTGCATTTTTAACTAGTGATTGCATATCGCATTCATTAACTAAACGTTCCTTAGTATTATCATCAGTTATCTTTATTATAGAGTAAGGTTGAAGATTTCCTCCAGTAGCAGCATGTAAGCCGCAAGATATAATCTCATTCAATAGTTCATCAGGAATTTTCTTGTCTAGAAAGCTTCGGCAACTTGCACGTTCACATAATAATTTGATAGTATCATTTAAATATTCTTTATTCATAAAATCATCTCCTAAATTCAATATTTTATATTTCAAAGGTTAAACCCTATAGGGACTATAGAGTCAAGGAAGTTTATACAAATATAAAATAATTTTAATAATTATTTTAAGTGAAGATATAAAAAATACCTTTTAGTTATTATATAAATTACTAAAAGGTTGAAAAGAATATTATTAAAATATTAAACTATAATATCTATTTATATTTTTATCTAACTCATTCATGACAATGAATCTAGATTCTCTTAGGGTTTCTTTTCCTTGAGTAAAAAGTAAAATTGTAGGTGCTGTAAAAACTGAAAATTCTGCACACAAGGAAGGAAATTCATCAATACTAATTTTTATAGATTTAACCTTAGGATAATTAGTAAGCAAGTCATCTACTTTACAAAGCAGGTCATCATTTCCTCAAAAACATTTTCCAGTAAAGAAGCATAAAAGTAAATCCGTAGTATCAATTAGTTTTAAAAGGTATTCTTTAGAATTTAAGCTATTCATTTATGAACCTCCTATTAAGTTTATATATTTATATTATCTTATAAGATATAACTTTATTCATTATAAAAGTCAAATCAAAACTTAGATAAATACATCATTTAAATATCTTATTAATAAGTAGAAAGACACCAATTCCCAGACAAAGAAATATAATCATAATAATTATAGGTATGAGTTTAAAAAATTCAAGCATGAGTTTCTCCCCCTTAAAATCCTATATTTATACTTATTTTATAAAGGTAATGACAACAAATTCCATATAATTGGAATAATTATATATGGAAAACATGATGAATGTCAATATTAATTATGTATATAAACTTCAGAATAACTAAAATTCATTAGATTTTAAAGAATATTTGAATATTTATATGTAAAATTAGAATACGTTTAAATATAAAAAGTTATAAATACTCATGATATAATGTATTATAAATTATTAGTTAAAGAAGGGGATTTTAATGCCAAGGATAGGAATGAGGATTATAAAATCAGCAGTGGCAGTCTTTATATGTTTTTTAATATATTTAGTAAGAGGCACAGGAATGCCATTCTATTCAGCAATAGCGGCAATTTTATGCATGCAACAAGGTGTGGAGAGTACTAAGCAGGTTGGTTTAAATCGTACCATTGGGACTTTAATTGGAGGTGCCTTTGGAGTGATAGTGTTATTATTAGAAAGAAGATTTATACCTGAATCTATGCCACAACTAAGATATCTATTAACATCTGTAGCTATCATACCTTTAATATATACTACTATATTACTTGAAAGACAAACAGCATCCTATATTAGTTGTGTAGTATTTTTAAGTGTGGCTATAAATCATGGAGATGATGTAGTTCCTTATGCATTTACTATTAATAGGATTATAGACACTTTAATTGGGATTTTTATAGCGTTAGGGGTCAATGCTATGAGGTTACCTAAGAAGAGAAATACCAAAATTTTGTTTGTAAGTACACTAACGAATACTTTAATGGATTCTAAAAATCAAGTTAGTGCTTATACTAAGGTAAAACTAAAGGAAATGATAGAAGAAGGAGCACTAGTGACATTAGTAATAGATAAAACTCCAGAAACTGTAGCACCTATAGTTAGTAGTATGGATATTAAGTTACCAGTAATTACAATGAATGGAGCAGCAATATATGATTTTAATAAGAAAAGCTATGTTTACCATGAAGGAATAAATAATGAAATAGCTGAACGAATCTTAAATATATGTGATGAGTTATCTATAAATACCTTTACTCATACTATAATTAATAATGTGATGCACATTTATTATGGTAATTTTACTAATGAAGAAGAAAAGAGATTTTATAATTTAGAGAAAGTACTTCCATTGAAAAATTATATATATAGTAAACTACCACAAGGGCTAGACGTAATTTGCATCATGGTTATTAACAAGATAGATAAAATAGAAATACTACATAATAGGCTTAAAGGATGTAGGGATTATAAAAACATCAAGGTTATATATGAAAGATATAACGAAGATTACTATATTTTAAAAGTGTATAGTGGTAAAACATCTAGAGGAAGCGCTTTGATAAAGTTAAGAGAGATGATTAAAAGTGAGAAAGTAGTTGTATTTGCTGGTGTAGAACAGGATAGTTCTATGCTTGAAGTAGCAGATGAAGGATATGTAGTAGAAAATGCATCTATTACAGTTAAAGAAAATAATTCACAAATCATAGGAGATAATGAAAGTGATTCTGTAGTAAAGACTATTAAAAAAATATTTTATTCAAAAGTAATTAATTATTAAACTAATATATTAAATTTAAAGCTTCATTATTTTTATTTATCAACAAAAGGAAAACACGGTAAAGTGCTAAAAGATTAGAAACTTTACTGTGTTTTCTTTTTTATATAGGGGACATTGACTTTACACTTTATAGTCACAATTACAATTAAATTGGTTAATTACATATATTAAGTTAAACTATTGAATACAATCTATTATAATAATAACCTAATTATTACTATGAATTTTACGCAAGTTACATATAAGGAGTAGTAATACACAAATACCTAAAAATGCAATGGTAGTAGGGTCAGATGTCTTTATTAATCTAGGTACTGAAAATAAGAAAATCAATATAGCTATAATAGAAGCTATCAAATCTAATTTTAAATCTTTTCTGATAGATTTCATCAGAAGCACCTCACAATAAAAGATTCTAAATATAAATATAAATATAAATATAAATATAAGTTTAGTATAAAATGAATATAGAGGTGCTTTATATATATTAATGAAAGGAATTTGAGATTATTATTTCTATTAATATTTTACTGGTGTTGTAATTAAACCACCTCTATATAAGTGTGTTATTCATGTATGATTATAGCTTAAAATAATCTTGTAGTGTGGTTTTTGGAACGAAAGGTTAAATATCGAACATGTAAGTTAAGAATTAATGTAAAATAAAGTTTAAGTGTGAAAAATAAGGAATTTTAGGTATGAAATAAGTAATTTCATGAAAATTCAAAATAAAACATATAGCAATGGTGTATAATTTTGTTAAAACTTGAAATTAAGAAGGGATTTTATGATTAGTATTTTAGTAAAAAAAATTGTGAATTTTATTGCCACAGAATCTAATATAGAAGATATATATTATCTTGATAGAATTAGATATGGGGTAGAGATTTTTATAAGTGAAGGGATCAAATTCTTTATAATACTTTTAATATCTATTATGCTTAAAAGATTACCTGAATTTTTCATAATTACAGTATTAATTTTAGGGGTTAGAACTAAACTTGGAGGTGGGCATTGTAAAAGCTTTGCAAGATGCTTTATAAAGACTACAGGAATATATTTAAGTATGTATTTTTTATCTTCTATAATAATAATACCAAGATTCATAAGAGTTTTAATATTAGTATCTGTTATAGCTACAATTTTTACTGCTAAATATAGAACTAAGATTAAAGCAATAGAAGATCCTAAGGTAATTTTAAAATTAAAATTAAAGACAAGCTTCATATATTTATTTACATATACTTTAGTAAGAGTAGTAAATGATTCTGTGTACATAAATCTTGTATTATTATTTGGAACATATATGATTTATGAATATTATATGAATAACAGGGGGAAATCTGTAATGAAAAATTTAATGAAAAAATTCGACTTAAGAAAACTTATGAGTGGTGTATTAACTAATGCTAGTATAGGAGTAGGAGAAGCAGCACTGAAATCTTCTTCTATATTCTTTTGGGGAGAAGTTGAATTACCATTAGAATTAAGAGAAAAAAGAAAGTAATAATTATCTAAAATGTGCTATAATTGTTAGGGGTGATGAAGATGCAATTATTGTTAATAGAAGATGATATTATTCAAAGTGATAATTTGTCTAACCTAATTAAAGAAAGTTATAATAATGTGGAGCTCCTAACGGCACATTCATTTAAAGAGTCATTAAAAGTCATTAGTGAAAAAAATGTTGACTTATTCTTTATTGACATTAACTTACCAGATGGATCTGGGATAGATATAGCTAAAAAAATTAGAGCTATGGAAGGCTGTGAATTAAAAGGAATAGTATTTATAACAAGTCAAGGTTATCAGATGGTAGATGCATTTAAAAATATACACTGCTATGATTTCTTAATAAAGCCCTATAGTAAAAAAGATATTAAAAGAATCATAGATGTGTTTATGAAAGAAAATGTTAAAAAAAATGACAATCGAAAGTATAGTATGATAACTATAGAAAATAAAATAACCTATAAACTCTATCATGATGATATAGTTTTTGCTGAGTATATACCAAGGAAGTGCAAAATTGTAACAGTTAAGAATGGAGTAATTTATGCAAAATTATCTCTAGGGAAGCTTTTAAGTATGATTGAATCAAATAGTATAGTACAATGTCATAAATCCTTTATTGTAAACACTAAATATATAAAAAGAATAGACAAGATGTATACTAAGTTATGGAAAGTACATTTTGTTAACATCAGCGACATTATTGACTTATCTATAAGTTACTGTGAAAAAGTATTTGAAATTTTAGGGTATGAAAATGAGTATAAATAATTTTTTAGAGTTGTTTACATTAGGTATGATTTGCAATATTTTATTTGATAAAATTAATATTAAAAATGTTTTAATTTCTATTATATTAGCATATGTTTTTGGTATTGTTATAAAAATACCAGTAGTTACTATAGGAGCTTTAACTATAATATATGCATTCATAAATAAATTTTTACATAATGACACTTTTTATAAATCACTAATAAAGATAACTATATCGTTATTAGTTTTAATGATAGCAGAAAGTATTGTTGGAATTATAGTAGGTATATTAGATATTAATACAGAGAGTATAAATTTAACCTTAACATTAGTGGGTGTATTTACAATTACCTTAGGTACTATATATTACTTTACTAAATATATTAAGGTGAATATTTCAACTATACCTAAGATAAGTACTAAAATTATCATAACAGGAATAGTTAATTTATTTCTAATATTAACTATATTAATATTTATAAATGATAGTCATTTTATAGGCAGTGGATTAAGAATTGGATTATTTTCAGCATTGTTAGTATTCATTGTAATAACCATGATTTTGTGTAGGGATATATATAAAATTATGAAGGAAAATGAAATATTAGAAATTCAAAATAAATATAATTTGATTTTAAATGAGTATATTGAGAAGTTAAGGGCTAGTGAACATGAATATAAAAATCATTTAAATGTGATATACTCAACTCTTCAGGTGGGAAATTATGATGAAGTTAATAAAGTAATAAAGAAGTATATAGAAGATATAACTTATAAAGATACTTTAACAAAGCTAATGGCAATAGATAATATAATTTTAAGAGCTCTTATTTATAGTAAAATTTGTGAAGCAGAAAAAGCCGATGTAAGCATAAAGTGTAACATTAAAAATAGCTTGAATAATATAAAGATTAGTCAATCAGATATGGTAATTATATTAACTAATTTACTAAATAACGCTATAGAAGCAGCTAAGGAGAGTCCAAATAAATTAGTTGAGATATATATAGATGAAGATTATTCTACCAACGGTAGATATGTTATCACTATAAAAAACACTGTAAAAGATATGAATAAAATAAATATATCCTCAATGTTTAAAGAAGGATATTCAACTAAGGGTTCTAGTAGGGGCTATGGACTACATAATGTTCAAAAAATAGTGAGTGGTAATAAAGGCAATATTTTAATAGAAACAGACGACGATATGCTTTCTGTTGAAATACATATTTAAAAACATAGAAAATGGATATCAATTAATTTTGATATTCATTTTTTGATAATAATCATATATACCTTGAAGAAATTATAATAAAGTTATTGAAAAAAGCGCTTTTAAATATACTATAAAATGATATAATTAAATGGAGAATTATTATTACTTAATAAAGTTATTGTTTAGTGAAGGTTATGCAGTTATAAGATTTTATAAGTCTTATGTGTGCTATGAACCTAGGAGGAATATGGTTATGGATTATAATAGAGCTATAGAAATGGTAAAGAGGAATCCAATTATTATAAAAACTATAAAGAACCCAACAGAAGAAATGAAGCTTTTGGCCGTAGAGAAGGATGGAATGTCTCTACAGTACATAAAAAATCCAACAGAGGAAATGAATATAAAAGCATTGAAGAGTAATATAAATGCTATTGAATTTATAGATGAGCCTACCTTAGAAATGAAAGAGTATGCAGTAAAGGAAAGCTGGAATACTTTAAAATATATAGATGCTCCTAGTGAAGAACTAGTAAATCTAGGGATTGAACAAAAGGGATGGGCTATTCAGTATATAAAGAATCCTAGCTGTTATCTTCAGAGGTTGGCTATTGAGAAAAATTATGATTCCATTAAGTATATAGAAAATCCTTGTGAAGAGGTGCAGCTAGTGGCTGTAAATATTAGCTATGATGCCCTAAGGTATATTAACAATCCTAGTGAAAAAGCTGAGATATCTGCCATTAGAAATAATGAAGCTGCTATTAAGTTTGTTCATAATCTAGATAAAGAAAAGATGATAAAATTTTTAAAAGAAAATATACTAGTAATTAAGTATCTTATAAAAGATATTTCTATAGAAGAGCTCGAAGGAGTATTAAAAGAAAGATTATCTAGTGAAGATATAGAAGAGAGATATGTAAGAAATTTTATCAATTGTGAAAGTATAAATAAAAAGTATAATAATATTTCTATGGATAAGATTATATTTATTCATAAGTATGGAAGTAGTAGAGCAAAAAGAGTTGCTATAGATGAAAAGCTAAAGATTATGTAGGAGGATAATGCAAATGAACTTTAATGATACATTAAAAAGTGTAGAGCTTGTAATAGAAACTAATGAAGTACCTCTTATTGTAGGAGAGAGTGGAATAGGCAAGACTGCTCTTGCAAAGACTTTGGCGAGACAAAGAGAATGGAGTTTAGTTGTTATAGATGGAAACCTTTTAAAGGAGGGTGAAATAGGTGGACTCCCTACAGTGGAAGAATATACTATTAAAGATGAACATGGAAGAGTAGTAAGTAAAAAGACAACTATCTATGCTATTCATACAAAGCTTAGAGAAATAGATAATCTTATTTTAGAAGGTAAAGATGTACTTTTATTTATAGATGAAATAAATAGGTGTGAGCATAGTGTACAACAAGAGCTTATGAATTTGATATTAAATAGAGAGATAAATGGATATAAGCTTCATTATAAAGTAAAGATATTAGCTGCAATGAATCCATCCAGTAAATACGGCTCAGACTTTGATTATCAAGTAGTAGATATGGATGCTGCCCAAGAAAATCGATTTGTTTGGCTTAACATGGAAAGTGATGCAAAGGGTTGGATTAAATGGGCTTCGGAAAATAAAGTTGATAGAAAAGTAATAGAATTCATATCTACTTTTCCAGAGCATCTACACAGTATTAACGAAGATGATATAAGGGCTACCCCACGAAGCTTTGAAAGAGTGTCTAAAAGTTATAAGTTATATAAAGAAAATAAAGATAGTATACCAAGAAGAGTATTTTTAAATGTTTTAAGGGGGAATCTTGGAAGAATTATTGCAGAGCAACTTATGGATTTTATGGAGTCGGATAATACTGCTTTAATTTCTCCAGAAGAAGTATTTGAAGAAGAAGTTTTATCAGAGCAGGTTAAAATTAGGATATCCAATGAGAGCCACACTAGATTATATTTAACAGGAAGTAATATGATAAATTATATTAGCAGCAAAGTTGAAGAGCTAGAAGTAGCAGCTATAAAGAGAGTTATAGATAGATTTGTAGAGTTTCTTAGCTTTTATCCAGTAGATTTGATGATTGGAATTATGCAGGATATGAGAGAAAGTCAAAAAAAAATATATAATTTCATATTAGAAAATGAAGACTTTGTAGAGAATTACTTTGCAACTTATACTGAGATAAAAGGGTAGATAGGCATGAGTAAGAATTTTGAAGAATTAAGGGTTGAGCTTTATAATAGGGTAACTAATATAGTTAATGGTGGAGAGATGTTTAAAGCCAGAAGAGATGGCGAAAAATTTGTAGTAGATATGCCAGAAGACTTAAAGTTGGAGTTTTATAGACTAGTAGATAGAGTAAATCTAGCCATGATGGAAGATAAGGAAAATTTCTATGGATACTTTTTATTTCAGGTAAAAAGAGAAATAAGATATGATATAGCTACACCTACAGCCATAAGTTTTAAGGGAGCTAAATATATTGTTTATTTTAATCCTTTTATATTTTTACAACTTAATTTGAGTCAGATGCAAGGGACTATAAAACATGAAATACATCATATTTTAGCATTACATTTAGTAAGGGCAAAGGAATTAAGAAAAAAATACAGTACCTTAGCTGTTAATATGGCTATGGACATAGTTGCAAATCAATATGTTAATTTCTTACCTGCCTATGCAACTACCTTAGAGTGGGTAAATACAAAATATAATTTGAAGTTAGAACCATATAATTCTATGGAGTACTATGTGAGAGAAATTCAAGGAGAATTGGATTTGTTAGAAGAGGACAAAGAAGGAGAAGAGGATGATTCTAAAGGTGATACTAAGGATGAATATGATCCTAAAAAGACTCATGATACCTGGGATGAATCTGATGATATAGATGATAAAACTCTGAAGTCTTTTACGGAGAAATTTGCAGAGCTTTCTAGTAAAGGAAAGCTTCCAATAGAGATAGAAGCTATGCTAAACACTTTAAAGGGAAGTGAAAATGAAATCCCATGGAATATTTATTTAAAAAAAATAATGGGAACCTTAGAGAGTAGTAAGAAGAAAACTGTAACAAGAAGAAGTCGAAGACAACCTAATAGATTAGATTTAAAAGGGGAGTTAAGAGGTCATAGGGCTAAAATTGCTGTAGCTATAGATATAAGTGGAAGTATAAGTGATGCTGAGTTTATGCAAGCTATGAAAGAAGTACTTTCAATAGTAAAAAATTATAATAGTGAAGTTACTATAATAGAGTGTGATAGCAATATTAGAAGAACATATAGGGTTAAGTCTGTAAAGGATATAAGAGAAAGGGTTACTAAAGGGGGAGGAACACAGTTTACTCCTGTATTTGAATATATAAATAACACTGACACTAACTTACTTATATACTTTACTGATGGTAAAGGTGAAGATAACTTAAAGGTTACTCCAAAAGGTTATAGAACTTTATGGATAATATCAGGCAGAGGATATAAATTATCTTTAAAGGAGCCTTATGGAGTAGTAAAGAGGCTTAAGGCTATAGAAGAGAAGGATGAGTTTATAGATATACATGACGTAAGAAATGATGGTTGGTCCATGAATAGTGTTGAACCTACAATATAGAGTATTAAAAATTATATAGTTTTACCAATGAGGCTTTTACAAAATAGATAGCTCTGTTTTGTGAATGCCTCATTTTCTTATAGTTAAGTAATAAGTCTTTAATAAATTTTAATGCTATACATAATATCCACTTATTTAGCTCAACATATAAATGGTATAAGAGTAAAAATTAAAGATTTATAACTTAGAGCAAAGTAACAAAAGGCTATTGAGGCATTAGATATATGTCTCAATACCTTCATATCAATATATTTAAACTGTAAGAAAAGAGGTAATAACATGAGAAAAATGAAGACTATGGATGGTAATACAGCAGCAGCACATATATCCTATGCATTTACAGAAGTAGCTGCTATATTCCCAATTACACCATCTACACCTATGGCTGAGCTAGTAGATGAATGGGCCGCTAAGGGGAGAAAAAATATATTTGGTCATCCTGTTAAAGTAGTAGAGATGCAATCTGAGGCAGGGGCAGCAGGAGCATTACATGGTTCCTTACAAGCAGGAGCTCTATCATCTACATATACAGCATCACAAGGTCTATTACTTATGATACCTAACATGTATAGGATGGTAGGAGAAAGATTACCTGGAGTTATACATGTTGCAGCTAGAGCTCTTACTACGTCATCCTTAAGTATATTTGGTGACCATCAAGATGTTATGGCTACAAGACAAACAGGATTTGCAATGCTTGCAGAAGGCTCTGTTCAGGAGGTTATGGATTTAGCAGCAGTAGCACATTTAAGTGCTATAAAGGCTAGAATGCCATTTCTTAGTTTCTTTGATGGCTTTAGAATTTCCCATGAAATACAAAAGGTTGAGGTTATAGAGCAGGAGGAACTTGCAAAACTAGTAGACTATAATGCTATTGATGAGTTTAGAAAAAATGCTTTAAATCCAGATCATCCAGTTACAAGGGGAACTGCTCAAAATCCTGATTTGTATTTTCAAATGTGTGAATCACTTAATAGATACTATGAAGATATACCTACTGTAGTAGAAAATTATATGAGTGAAATAACAAAACTAACAGGAAGAGAATATCACTGTTTTGATTACTATGGAGCACCGGATGCGGATAGGATAATCATATCAATGGGTTCTGTATCTGAAGTAGTTGAGGAAACTATAGATTATCTAAGAGATAAGGGAGAAAAGGTAGGACTTGTAAAAGTAAGACTTTATAGACCTTTCTCTATAGAGAAGTTTATAAAAGCTATGCCAAGTACAGTTAAGAAGATAGCAGTACTTGATAGAACTAAGGAGCCAGGTTCTATAGGGGAACCTCTTTATCTAGATGTAGTAAGAGCACTATTTGGAAAAGCAAATGCTCCATTAGTAGTAGGTGGAAGATTTGGACTTGGTTCAAAGGATCCGATTCCAGCTCATATAGCTGCCGTATTTGAAAATCTTAAAGAAGATAAACCTAAGGATAGATTTACCATAGGAATAATTGATGATGTTACAAACTCATCACTAATGCCAAAGGAGGATATAGATGCTACGCCAGAAGGCACAACCTCGTGTAAGTTCTGGGGATTAGGTTCTGACGGTACCGTTGGAGCTAATAAGAGTGCTATAAAGATTATTGGAGATCATACAGATATGTATGCTCAAGGATATTTCTCTTATGATTCTAAGAAATCAGGTGGAATAACTGTTTCTCACTTAAGATTTGGTAATAAACCAATTAAATCTCACTATACCATTGACAAGGCAGATTTTGTTGCTTGCCATAACCAATCCTACGTATATAGCTATAACTTATTACAAGGATTAAAGAAGGGTGGAAAATTCCTTTTAAATACTCAATGGACAGAAAAAGATTTGGAAGATAGATTACCAGCTGACTTAAAAAGATATATATCAGAAAATAATATAGAGCTCTACATCATAAATGCAGTTAAAATAGCCCAAGAAATTGGGTTAGGTGGAAGAATAAATATGATAATGCAAGCTGCCTTCTTTAAGATAGCAGATATCATACCTATTGAAGATGCAGTAAAATATTTAAAAGAAGCAGTTATAACTTCCTATGGTAAGAAGGGTGAAAAAGTTGTAAATATGAACCATGCTGCCATTGATTCAGGAATAAATTCTATAGCTAAAATAGAAGTTTCAAGTAAATGGAAGGATGCTAAGGATGATAAGTTAGATATAATGAAGGATTATCCTGCATTTATTAAGGATATTGTAGAACCAATGAATAGGATGGAAGGAGATGATATTCCAGTTTCTACATTGGTTAGAGAGGGAGTAGATGATGGTACCTTCATGGCAGGTACTACTGCCTTTGAGAAGAGAGGAATAGCAGTAAATGTACCACAGTGGATTTCAGAGAACTGTATTCAATGTAACCAATGTTCATATGTATGTCCACATGCCACTATTAGAGCCTTTCTATTAGATGAAAAAGAAAAAGAAAATGCTCCAAAGGATATGAAGTTGCTAGAAGCCAAGGGTCTTAAAACAGAAGCTCCAATGTTTTTCCATATAGGAGTTACGCCTTTAGATTGCACTGGATGTGGAAACTGTGCAGAGGTTTGTCCAGCTAAAGAAAAAGCCTTAGTTATGAAACCACAGGATAGCCAACATGATCAAATAGAAGTCTGGAATTATGTTGTAGAAAAAGTTGCAAACAAGAAGAATCCATTGAACAAAAATACTGTGAAGGGTAGTCAATTTGAGCAACCTCTCCTTGAATTCTCAGGTGCATGTGCAGGATGTGGAGAAACTCCATATGCTAAACTTGTAACTCAATTATTTGGAGATAGAATGATGGTAGCTAATGCTACTGGTTGTTCATCAATTTGGGCAGCTGGAGGACCTTCAACAGCCTATAGACCTAATAAAGAAGGCTATGGACCAGCATGGGCTAACTCACTCTTTGAAGATAATGCTGAGTATGGTTTTGGAATGTTTATGGCTGTTAAAACCATAAGAGAAAGAATTGCACAGAATATAAGAGAAGCTCTAAGTGGCAATATCTCAGAGGTAGCTAAGCCTGTGTTACAGGATTGGTTAGATAACATAGATAAGAGTGAAGGTACAAGAGATAGAGCAACTAAGTTAACCCAAGTTCTTCAGAAAGAAAATAGTGAAATAGCTAAGAAGATACTAGAAGATAAAGAATTCTTTGTTAAGAGATCTCAATGGCTATTTGGAGGAGATGGATGGGCTTATGATATAGGATATGGTGGCCTTGACCATGTATTGGCATCAGGAGAAAATGTAAATGTATTAGTCTTTGATACAGAAGTTTATTCTAATACAGGAGGTCAATCATCAAAATCAACTCCAACGGCTGCGGTAGCTAAGTTTGCAGCATCAGGAAAACGAACTAAGAAGAAGGATTTAGGAATGATGGCTATGAGCTATGGTTATGTATATGTAGCTCAAGTATCCATGGGAGCAGATAAAAATCAGACTATAAAAGCTATTTCAGAAGCTGAAGCTTATGATGGACCATCATTAATAATAGCTTACTCTACATGTATTAATCATGGTATTAAAGCTGGAATGTCTTATTCACAAGAAGAACAGAAGAGAGCAGTAGAGTGTGGATATTGGACTTTATATAGATATAATCCAGATTTAAAAGGAACTAAGAATCCATTCTCCTTAGATTCAAAAGCACCAAATGGAAGCTTTAAAGACTACTTATTAGGTGAGGTTAGATATGCATCTTTAGCCAAGGTATTTCCAGAAGTAGCAGAGGAATTATTTGCAAAGACAGAAGCAGATGCTATGGAAAGATATAATAACTATAAGAAGTTATCAACTCAAGAATAAAAAATTAGAAGACCATTTCATAGTTATGATATGGTCTTCTATAATTTAGATACATTATGAGTTTTTATTAATATAAATTTTTAAAGCTTTAATGATAAGTACCAGTGCATAAATACCTAAACCCCAAAACAATAAAATTATGGGTAAAATAATTAGCATAGGAATAAAAGCAAATAAAGTCTCCATAAAAGCCTCCTTATAATATAATATAATTTAATATGATTCACTTGGTGATGTAGAAATAGATTTTTTGGGAATAAATACCACAAGCAATGTAGATATAATTAATACAATTGTACAAGCAAGACCACCCTCAGCTCCGAAGTTACCACCAGATAGTAAAGAGTCACTAAAACTATTAACTTTCAAAATAGAAGGTCCTATGTTCATTCCACTAACAAGAATTCCATATATATTACCTTGAGCAAAGTTCCACATGGTATGAATTGCACATACTCCAATAATATTATCTGTACGATAGGCATAAACGGAAAAGAATATACCAACTAAAATAATATTAATCATTGGTAGTATAGAAAATCCTGAATTAAAAATGTGGAGAAACCCAAATAAACAGGAGTTCAAAATAATACCGAGAATAATTCCATTTTTAGCAGCAATTGAAGTTAATAAAAAGCCTCTACATAGAAATTCTTCACTGGCACCTTGTATCATAAAACCAATAAAGAAAATAATAATTAGAGGAAGAGAAGACAGAGTAACCTTAACAAAGGATAAGTGTCCAGAAATCATTAGAATCAATACAACAGCACTAAACATAACAAGCCCTACTATTAATCCAATGACATATTCTTTAAAAGCACCTTTTTTTATTAACCCCATGGAGCGAAGATTTCTTTTTTCACTAAACTTGCAATATAAAATACAGAGTATAATTAAAAATCCAGTACCAAATAAATTTATAAGAGTTAAAGTTTCATTATCTATGGTCATAGATAATCCATTGGATTTAATCACACTTATAAAACCTATTATTGCCATAGGAATCACAAGTATAAATTGACTTACTAAAATAAGAACTAAGGATATAAGTAAGTTGAGAAATGGATTGTGTTTCAGTTTAGCTTTTTTTGCTTCCTCAATCATAACGGAATGTGTGTTAAAAAATTTCATAAGAATCCCCCAATTAAAATTATAAAATATACACAGTAATGTATATGTAACATTATATTATATTTTACACTATATATATTAATTCACAATATATATAATATAAAAGGAGTAATTTAATACATAGGTTTCTATTAATGAATTCATATGTGAAAATATAATTCATTAATGTATAATAATTAGTAATAAATATTTTATAATAACAGTAAGTAACTATTTAAAATAAAAGGAGAGAACATATATGAGCATATTATTTATTCAGTATCCAAAGTGTACTACATGCATTAAGGCAAAAAAATTTCTTGTTGAAAATAACATAGAATTTCAGGATAGACATATAGTGGAGAATAACCCAACGAAGGAAGAGTTAGCTTTATGGCTTGACAAAAGTGGACTTGAGATTAAGAAATTCTTCAATACCTCAGGAAAGCTTTATAAGGAAATGAATTTAAAGGATAAGATTAAAGACATGTCAAAGGATGAAGCCATAGAACTTCTTTCTACTAATGGAATGTTAGTAAAGAGACCTATACTTATAGATGGAGATAAAGTATTAGTGGGATTTAAGGAAGATAATTATGAGAAATTTACAAATAAACCTTCTCAATAATCAATATGAAATTCTCATTAAATCAGGAATTATAAACAGTATAGGTGAAGAGATTTCAAAGATATATGAAGGAAATAAAATAGCTTTAATTACTGATGAAAATGTAGATAAATTTTATGGAGATATAGTTAAAAAGTCTTTAGAGGATAATGATTTTAAAGTTTTAAAGGTGGTTTTGAAACCTGGTGAAAGGAGTAAATCAATAGAATCTTTAATGAAGCTATATAATGAACTTTTAGATTTTAAGCTAAATAGGGGAAATTTAATTATAGCTTTAGGGGGAGGAGTCATTGGAGATTTAGCAGGCTTTTGCGCAGCTACTCTTTTAAGGGGAATTCCATTTGTTCAAGTTCCAACATCACTACTTGCCCAAATCGATTCATCTATAGGAGGTAAGGTTGCTATAGATTTACCTAGGGGAAAAAACTTAATAGGTAATTTTTATCATCCTAGGGCAGTATATATTGATCCTCAGGTGCTTAAAACCTTAGAAAAGAGATATGTAAATGATGGATTAGGTGAAGCTATAAAATATGGATTAATAAAGGAGAATGAGCTCTTTGAAAAGTTTGAAAGTATAGAAAGCTATGAAGCTTTATTTGAATATATAGAAGATATAATATATAAATGCTGTAGTATAAAAAAACAGGTAGTAGAGCAGGATGAAAAGGACAAAGGAGAGAGAATGATTTTAAATTTTGGTCACACCATAGGCCATGCTATAGAAAAGCTTGAAAATTATAAGGGTGTTTCTCATGGAGAAGCTGTAGCTATAGGGATGTACTCTATAGCCCTTAGATGTGAGGAGTTAAATATATGTAAGGATGGAGTTGCTAACAGAATAAAAAGTCTACTAGATAAATTTAACTTGCCCTATGATTTCCAAGTAAAGACCAGGGAAGATATTATTGATGCTATTTCAGTAGATAAAAAGACAATAGGAGATTTTATAAACCTTATTCTTATTGAAGACATAGGTAAGGTTTTTCTTCATAAGGTTACTCATGAAGAATTAGAAAAATTTATTTAGGAGGAAAAGCTATGGATAAAATTATAATAAAACCCAAGTTACTTAAAGGGAATATAGTTGTTCCTTCTTCTAAAAGTTTAGGGCATAGGGGGATAATTGCAGCTGCTCTAAGTAGAGGGATATCTAGGGTGGATAATATACAACTTTCTAAGGATATTGAAGCTACTATGGAGATAATGAAGGAGCTTGGAGCAGTTGTTAATATTGAAGATCAAAACTTATATATTGATGGAAGAAAGATGTTTTCCTATGAAAAGAAACTAGATTTAAGATGCAGAGAATCTGGCTCAACTCTAAGATTTCTAATTCCACTAGCTTTAACCAAAGATGGTGACTATATATTTCATGGAGAAGGAAAGTTAATTTCAAGACCACTAGAACCATATTATGAAATCTTTGAAGAAAAGGGTATAAAATATTCAAGGGAAGAGGACGGTTTACCTTTGAAGGTAAGCGGAAAACTTACTAGTGGTACATATAGAGTAAGGGGAGATATAAGCTCACAATTTATAACAGGGCTACTGTTTTCTCTTCCCATTTTAGAGGGTAATTCTAGAATTCAGATAACTACAAAACTAGAATCTAAGGGATATATAGATCTTACTTTAGATATTTTAAAGGATTTTGGCATAGAGATAGAAAATAATAATTATGAAGAGTTTAATATTAGAGGAGCGCAAAAATATAATAGTAGAAACTATTATGTAGAGGGAGATTATTCTCAGGGAGCCTTCTTTTTAATAGCAGGGGCATTAGGTTCTTCTATAGTATGTTCTGGTCTAAATAAGGATTCTCTTCAAGGAGATAAGGTCATATTAGATATTTTAGAAGCTATGGGATGTAATATGGAAGAAAGTGAAGAAGGTATAAAAGTAAACCCTTCTAAGACTAAGGGCATAGAAATAGATGCCTCTAATTGTCCCGATTTAGTTCCAGTTCTTACGGTACTTGCTAGCCTTTCAGAGGGTGAAACTAAAATAGTAAATGTTAAAAGACTAAGAATTAAAGAGTGTGATAGACTATATGCTATAACTAAAGAGTTAAATAAACTAGGAGCAAATATAATAGAGTTAGAAGATTCTTTAATAATATCAGGTGTTAATGAATTAAAGGGTGGAGAAGTTGATTCTCACAATGATCATAGAATAGTAATGGCCTTGGCCATAGCAGCCACAAGAGCTAAGGGTGATGTAATCATAAATAATCCTAGTGCCGTAGAGAAGTCTTATCCTAATTTCTTTAAGGATTATTTTAAATTAGGGGGTGAAGGTAATGAGTTCAATTATAGGGAATAAAATAAAAGTATCAGTTTTTGGAGAATCCCATGGTGATGCCATAGGAGTTATAATTGATGGATTACCAGCAGGGCATAGGATAAATTTTGATTTTGTTAATGAAGAAATGAGAAGACGAGCACCAGGTCAAGATTCATTGTCTACTTCTAGAGTAGAAAAAGACATACCTAAGGTTTTAAGTGGAATTTTTGAAGAAAGAACTACAGGGGCACCACTATCAGCCATAATTGAAAATAATAATACTAAATCTAGGGATTATTCAGAGCTTAAGGTAAAGCTAAGGCCAGGCCACTGTGATTACCCAGCTATGATTAAATATGAAGGATATAATGACTATAGAGGTGGTGGACATTTTTCTGGTAGGCTCACAGCTCTTTTAGTCTTTGCAGGAGCAATATGTAAGGATATTTTAAAGGAATATGATGTGTATATAGGTGCACATATAAAGTCTATTGGAAAGATAAAAGATCATGGCTTTGACAAAGTAAATATAAGAAAAGAATTATTACAAGAATTGAGGAAGGATAGATTTCCTACATTAAATAAGATTATTTCCGAAGAAATGAAAAAAGAAATTTTAGCGGTTAAAGCTTTAGGAGATTCTATTGGCGGTGTTATAGAAGGAGCTGTTATTAACCTACCAGTAGGACTTGGAAGTCCAATGTTTCACTCAGTAGAAAGTGTATTATCCCATATGCTTTTTTCTATTCCAGCAGTTAAGGGAGTAGAGTTTGGAGAAGGATTTAACATCTCAACACTAAGAGGTAGTGAGGCAAATGACCAGTACTATATTGAAGGTGAGGACATAAAAACCTATTCTAATAATAATGGGGGGATTCTAGGTGGAATTACTAGTGGAATGCCAGTTACATTTTCAGTAGCATTTAAACCAACGCCATCTATAGCTTTACCACAGAAAACTGTAAATATGGATACGAAAACTGATGATATTTTAGAAATTAAGGGAAGACATGATCCTTGTATAGTACAAAGAGCAGTGCCAGTGGTGGAGTGTGTCACTGCCATTGCTATTTTAGATATGATGCTTCAGTAGAATAATATATAGGTATTCTAGAAGGGAGAAGAGTTTTGAATAATATCATATTAATAGGTCTTTCAGGATGTGGAAAAACATGTCTAGGTAATATAATTAGTAACGATGAAGAAATAAATTTTATTGACTTAGATGAATATATAGAAGAAAAAAACAATATGACCATAAAGGAAATGTTTAACATTAGTGAAGAATACTTTAGAGATAGGGAAACAGAAGCAGTTAAACAGGTTTCTAAACTAGAAAATACTCTTATAGCTACAGGGGGTGGCGTTATAAAGAGAAAAGATAACATGGATGCTTTAGGGAAAAGTGGATGTATAATATTTATAGACAGAAAACCAGAAAAAATAATAGAAACTTTAGATATATCAAATAGACCTCTTTTAAAAGAAGGAAAAGAAAAGATATATGACTTACATAAAGAAAGGTATAAGCTCTATAAAAAATATGCTCATATTACTATAGATAATAATGATAGTAAGGAGAAGGCTATTAATATTATAAAGGATATAATTAAAATTAAGCTCCATAAGCGTTAGTATTAATAGATATATTCCTTAAATCTTATCTGTTTATAAAGTCATATATGGATCCTTTTTAATATTATATTAATATAGAGAATTGAGGTGAGATCATGGATATTAAGAAAATACTGTCTATCATAAAACGGCAAGAAGGATTAAAGTTAGATTTTAAACAAAAGCTTTCCTTAGATTTTGAAAGTGGTAAAAAGGAACTAGCTAAGGATGTTTGTGCCATTGCTAATTCAAAGGGTGGAAGAGGATATATAGTTGTAGGTATTGAGGATAAAACAAAAGAGTTAATAGGCTTAGATGAAAGTGAAGTTTTCACAGAAGAACAAGTACAACAAATAATATCTTCTAGATGTGAGCCACCAATCCCAATCTCTGTAGATGAGTATAATATAAGTAAAAAAAGGATTTGTATAATTACAATATATGATGGAGAACAAAAGCCATATCAACTTAAGGAGAATGGAGCATTTTATATCAGAAGAGGCTCTACCACTGATACTATGAGAAAACAGGAACTAGTAGAAGCCTTTGAGGAGAATTTAGACTTTTTTATTGAAACTTCTCAAGTGGTGAGAAGTGATATAAATCTTATAAATATGGAAATAGTAAAAAACTATTTTCATAAAAAAGGTATAGTTATTAATAGCTCTAATGAAAAATTTCTTATGAGAAGTGCAGGAATATCATATACAGATAAGGATACTGGAGAAGAGAAATGTACCTTGGGTGGTCTTTTAGTATTTTCTGATAACAATAGCCTTTGCATACCTCAAAACATGATTAGAATAACTAATAATTTAGGTAAGGGAAAAGACCGAGTAAATGTTGTACAAGGTAATCTCTTATCTATGATAGATAAAAGCGAAGATATATTAAGAAAAATATTACCTAAGAATTATCCTATAGGAGCTATAGTTGAGGCAATAAACAATGCAGTGCTTTATAGGGAGTATTCTTCCATAGATAGAGTTATAGAAGTGGTGATATCTAGAAATAGTACAATAGTTAATAGCCCAGGACAAATGATACAGAACAATTCCACAGGAAAAAGAATTAACTATAATAGAAGAAATATGTGGCTTTATGAAAAACTAGTAACACTAGATGAAAATAAAAGATTTTTAAACAATGAAGGTGGATTTGGAAGGATAAAAAAGCCTTTCAAAAAAAATGTGACCTTTATAAACTCTAGAGCAGAAGACTGTTTTAAGGTAATCTTACCAGGAACAAAACTCTATGAAGGTAAAAAGTAGTGATATTAAGGTTAATTAGCAGTAAGTTTATAATCCTTATAAGTAAAAGATTAGACGATAAAGTAGGAACTAGAATTTATCGTCTAATTTTTTTGTAACGAAATTAATATTTTACGGACTTACTAATAGGAGGTGAAAATGTGGAGGATATAGAAGTGTACTATAAAAGCCATGGGAAAAAGGTGTATTACTATTTATTATCTATGATACATGATGATAATTTAGCAGAAGAGCTAACACAGGAAACTTTTTATCAGGCTATGAAAACTATTAATAAATATCGTGGGGATTGTAAGCCTTCTGTATGGCTTTGTCAGATTGCTAAACATGTTTGGTACAAACACCTTGAAAAGAATAAGAAATGTGAAACTATTTCAATGGAAGAAATAAAAATAGATATAATGGATTCTTATGATCTAAATTATGAGGTTATGAATAAATTTGATAAGTTAGCCTTTTATAAGAAATTGCGGGAATTAGATGATAATATGAAAGAGGTTATTTATTTACGAATTTCTAGTGATCTATCTTTTGCAGAAATAGGTGAAATAATAGGGAAATCAGAGAACTATGCAAGGGTAATGTTCTATAGGGGGAAAAAGAAGTTAATGGAAGGAGAGCTAACAAAATGAAATTAGATTGCTATATAGTAAAAGATTTATTGCCAAGTTATGTTGATGATTTGACAAGTGATGAAACATGTAAAGATATAGAAGAGCATCTAAAAGAGTGTAAAGATTGTAATAAAGAATTTCAGCAAATGATAAAACCTATGTCTGTTACAGATAAAGAGAAGCAAAACAATACCAAGGAAGTACATTATTTTAAAAAATGTAAGAAAAAATATTCAACCATGGTTAAGTTATTGATTGCAATAGCAGTTATATGTGCATTGCTATTTGCAGGATTAGTTATAATACTAACCTCGGCATATCATCAGCAGTATAATAATAAAGCAGTAAGCAATAATCTATGTATAAGTATAGAAGAGAATGAAAGTATCGATTTTATTGGGGAGTATGATGATTATAAGATATATACCTATAAATTAGAAGAAGCATACTTTATTGATTTTTTTGCAAATCGAATAGAAATAAAAGATGCATTTCAAAAGGGTAAAACATCATTAAAAGATATGACTAAACATTTAGAACTAGTAAATGAAGAAAATGGTAATAAGATATACGAATTTGAAAACTATCAAATTATTTTTAGGAAGGACATATGTGTAATAGCTCCATTATCTATAAAGGGAGAAGTTATAATTCAAGCTGTTGAAGACTACGTAGCAGAATAAGATTATTTGTTCACCAATTTTGTTATTTAATTGGAATTTCATGCACAGAATATACCATTTTGTGCATTTTTCTATAAAATAAACTGATTATAGGTTACAATGTGGATATAAAAATCAATACCCTTTAAGTGGAGATAGATTTAGTAGTTTAGCTAGATATGTCAGAGGTCAAGGATTGTTTAATTTGAAACTTACAAGAAATCCGTTTTCTCTGCTTTATGTTTTATAATGATTAAAATTATGTATAAAGGAGTTATAAGCATGGATTTAGTAATAATCATGTTAATCCCATATATTATTGTATTATTATCACAAATTTTCTATAAAAAAAAGCATTTAAAAAATGGTAAGAAAACAGATAGTACAGAGCATTTAGTTGTAGTAGTATTTGGAAATAGTGTGTTGGCTTATATATGTTCAAATTCTGCATTTACAGATACTATGCGTACTACAATAATAGGGCTTTTCACAGTTTTGTATATAATATTTTGGGTTATTTGTTTAGGTATAGATAATAAAAAATAAGATGAAGAAAACAAAATTTAACATTAGGAAAAACTTAATTTTAGTAGTTTAGCCATTGAAAGGAGGAAAAAAGATAATGAAAAAAGTAATGTGGTTAGGTCTTTCTATAGAAATAACAGTATTGATAATAATGTTATTATTTGTTGTATTCAAGAAGCCAGTACCAGGAGTACTCGTTGGTATTTTTGTAGTTGGAATGTTAACAAGTATAATATCTTCATTTTTCGTACAACGAGAGAAGATTAAAGAAAATTAAACTATTTAAATATACGAAATTTTATATAGGAAACTAGTCATATTTTAAACTATGAAACTAGTTAAATATGATCCTAGGTAACTATATAACTTTTTAACTAGTTAACTAGTTGTTGGCACCGTGGGAGTTTGTGGGTTTTTTGAATGTTTTTATTTATTAAATATTAGTATTTAAGTCTAGTTCTTTTCTGACTTTTTTTATTCATATAATATATAACCCCATGTCTTATAATATTATTATTACATTATGATAATTTCATAAATTTAGTTAATCTAAGGAGTTTATATATTATAAGTGAAATCATATATTTATTTGTGAGGTATGTATTATGAAAAAAGTACTGGCTTGTTTAGTGTTTATATTCATAGGAATAGGATGTTTTTATTTTGCATTTCAAGATGGGGTAAGTGCTACTTTAGGAATAACTTTAACAATAGTTGGAGCCATAGCGTTAGGAATTGGAATTTATAGAAGTTGCCGTTGTGGCATTATTAAAGAGGTAATAGATATTTTATTTCATTTATAGAGCTATAAACAATAAAATAGTTAGTATAGTAAATATTATGTATGAAATGGAGTATAAAATTGTGAAAGAAAAAATTATTGTGTTTATGAAGTTATTAGTGATTTTTTTTATTATTGGTATAGGCTCTGACTATTTATTTAAGTCAGGGGGAGTAGATTTTCTTAAAAGCTTTTCAATTGCATTGGGGATGTCACTAGGGATAACATATGTAATATATTCTAGTAATAAAGAATAAGATAATGTTTTGGTAATATAAATTACTACATGTATGGTAAGACTTTTAGTGATTTTAAAGACTCATTTATATTAGATTAAGTGGAGGAGGAAAATCATAATATGAATTATTTATCAGGATTTACTGTAATTTTAACTTGTTTTTTTACCTTCTACTGTTTTTATGAACTTATGTTTTCAATACACTTATGAGATAGTGATAATATTAATAAGGATGATTTCAATGAAGTATTGTATTTTAAAAATATAATGTCAATTGTATATTTATTTTGCTTTATTTGTTTTTTATCTTTGACTATTTTTGGCTATCTTAAAAATTGTATTTTTACTCCATGGAAAGCTAGGGTATTAGGTGTTCAAACATACATAACATTACTGATAATACTTAGTCTGCCAGAGTTTTTTAAATATAAGAAGAACAAATATAAGATAAAGAAAACAAAATTGAATATTAGGAAAAAGCTAATTTTAGTACTTTCAATGCTTGTTTTTTCTTTGATTTCCACCCTTATAAGTTCGTATATAATTTTACCCTAATTATTCAATGGAATAATCAAAACTATGTGTAGTATAGATGCATTTGCTAAATATCTAAAGCAGTAATAAAGAAATAAACAGTAGGTGCTTTTCCAGAAGTTTTGGGAAATGTATATTCGCATTTTTAATTAATGGATGTAGAGTAAAAATTCAGGGATTAATAAGACATTCAGCAACCCATTATTTCCAAACGCAACTCTAAATTTTAACAATTTTACACTATAGAATCTAGGAGAGATAGCATGAAAGTAATCAGAGTTATATTTGAAGCATTACTTCCAGGAATAATATCTGTTGGTATTGCAATACAATTTCAATGGTCGTGGCCAATTATGTTAATATTATATATAGCACTTAGTGGTATTGCGCATTTTATTATTTTGAGAATTAAAAGTAAAGAAGCAGTAAAAGAGGCTAGCATTAAAAAATATATGATTTATTCAATAATACTTATATTATTGGGCATAATTGGTATTGTTGTAGGGTTTATTGGAGGAGATAAACAGATTACATTGATTATTGGTATTGCATTATTTTCAGTAGGTACTTCATTGATATTTGCAAAATACATTAATTATTTTGCAAATATTATTCTAATGAAAATGAATAGAAATTAATATTATTTTAGACTGAGGAATAAAATGGTTATAGGAATTAAAATATTTCTTATAATTTTTGGTGTAATATTTTTTATATGTCTACAAAAATTGTTAAATTGTTGTACAGAAATGGATATAAAAATATAAGTAAGAAAAAACATGAGGAGATATCCAAAAAAATATTTAATTATGGTAGATTATATTGCATAATAGTAAGTATCTTGGATATTTTTATTGGTAATAATACAATTGTTTTGATATTACTATATTTTGTTTTTCTAGCAATAGGGTTAGCATAAGCTGAAATTAAAAAGAAGAGTATTTTGATTAATGAAAAAGAACCTATTACAGAGTGATTATATACATTCTATAATAGGCTCTTTTTAATTCAGAGCAGTAGCCTACCTTCTTCTACAGACCTCATTATAAAGTGAAACTAAAGTTTTAATGTGAACTTCCTCGTCCTTTACTATTCTTTCAAGTATTTCCCTAACTTTTTCATCTTTAATTAATTTTATAGTTTCTTTATATTGTCTAATGGTAGCTTTTTCACCGTCTATATCTTCACGAAGCATGGAGGCTAGATTTGAGCCATATTCAATAAATTTAGGTGACCAATGTCCTTTATTAATTTCAAATCTAGGATTTCCACCAAGAGCTATGATAAGTTTCCCCAAGATTTCTAGGTGCTCCAGTTCTACCATAGCTATAGCCTTTAAGCAATGGGATACATCTTCAAATTTTTCAGACATAGCTAGGCTGTGATATATATATTGATTTACAGAAGTTAGTTCTGAAATAGCACCAGCATAGTTAAGTTGTATTAGGTGTACATAAGATTTATTTTTATCCGTGCAATCTATTTCTGGATAAGGTAAATCTGCTTTATATATATTCTTAGCTTCCATAGCATATCTCCTTAAAAATTTTTACCATATATAATATGGGGATAAATATATTTTAGTGAGAGTTATTTATTACTATTATTGAAAAAATAACATAACATATATCTAAAGGTGTAGCCTATGGTCTTTGAGATTGATGGGTTACTAATAAAAAAGATATACACATTACAATGTAGTTTTTATCTAAAAGGCTTAATCCTAGTTGTATAAAAGGTTCAAATGGAGTGGGATGCCAGAAATGTGGAAGACGAGAAGCTAAGAATAAGAGAAGGGGTATAAGAAAAAATTGCAAAGGGAAGTTAATGAGAGGATGCCTTGACTATTCTTATATGGAAGTCATATACTTAATTTATAAAAATTATACTTTTTAATTAAAAACATATTTAAGTTTATAAAAGTTGATAATTTAAAATCCATAATAAACTGAGGTGGGGTTTAGCAATTTAGATCTAATAATTGAATCTCATATAAATTTAAGTCATGTCATGGTAAAAATTCAACTTAAGCTGTAACTTAAATTTATGTGCTATTTTTAACTGACAACACTGGAATTAAGCCAACTTAAATTATAAAATACATAAAAAGGGGAGACTTTAGATGAAAATTAATAAAAAAATTATATATCCCATAACTCTTATAGGTATATATATGGTGTATTTCTTTTTCCTAGTAAAATACTTCTATAATAATGATTTACTTATAGGTGTTAAAAACATCACTATATCAAATGTTGGGATACAATTATTAGGTGATTTTCTAGCTAACTTACTTATTGTAATAATTATTATATCAATTATGCTTAGAAAAAAACAATCACTAAATATAACTGGAACAACGAGAAATGGCAAAATAGTTGCTTGTATTTTATTTGCAATTTATATAGGAATATTTTTTATTAAAGGTGATTTCTCACTAGCAGGTATATATAAACCATTATTTTTTCTAATTACTATAGGATTTGTAGAAGAGTTTATTTTTAGGGGATACTTATTTACAGAATTAGATAAAGAGCTACCTACCTATTTAGCTGTCATAATTAGTGGTATGATGTGGGGTGCTATGCATGCTACTCTTCCAATTATTCTAAATAATTATTCAGGTATTCAATCTTTCAGTGCTATTATATCAACTTTTGGAGGATACACTGCGGTTGGGGCAATATTTGTTTTATTATATAAAAAGAGTAATTCTTTGATAGTTCCTATTTTAGTACATGCTCTATTAGATTATTGGCCAGTGTTAGTAGGCAAGGTATAATTATTTATCCTAACAACCTATTAAGCTTAAAATGTATACGTTTATTAACGATTATATTACTTATTAAATTGTTATACTGAAGGGGTAGAAAATTTTATGAAAAGGATTAGTCTAAGATTACTGTCAATTTTCTTAATACTAGGTATATTATTAACTGGATGTAAGAAAGAGGAGCGTTCAATTGAATTCTCTGATAAAAGTTTAGAACAATCACCTGAGAATAGAAAAATCATGCAAGAGTATTTAAAAGAAAACTATAGTGCTATAGATTTAGAAGATGAAAGTGAATTTAAAGATTTAGACATTATGGATTCAGATATAGAGGGAAAGGAAATCTTTTTTACTGCAGAGCTTCATGGCACTAAGACTAATGAACAATTAAACATGAAATTCTTAAAATATTTTAAAGAAAAAACAGATTTTAAATACTATTTATGTGAACTTCCCTATAGCGATGCTTATTTTATAAATAAGTATTTAGATACTGGGGATATAAAAATATTAGAAGATATATATAAGCCACTAAAAGGAACATTTGGATGGAATAAAGATGGTTATAACCATTGGAAGAAATTATATGAGTATAATAATACTCTACCTAAAGAGAGTAGAATAGAGGTTATAGGTGTGGATATAGAACATCAACCAATTAATGCCTATAGGTTTATAGTAGATATTTTACCAGAAAAGGAAGCTCCTGAAGAAGTAAAAGCAGTAATAGATAGGATTAAAAGTACATTTAATGATTTAGATAAATTTGATGAAACTTTTGCTCAATATTCAAAGGAATTGCAAAAGGATATAGAAAATAAGGAAGATATGTATAGAGAGTATCTTGGAGAAAACTTTACTGGTTTTAACCTTGCAAATTTGAACATATTAAATAAAGTGAATATAGATAATCATATTGAAGATCAAGTGGATTGGAATAATACTAGAGATAAAATGATATATGAAAATTTTCAAACTCTTCAAAAGGAATTACCTAAGGGGAAATATTATGGACAGTGGGGACTTAACCATACATTTCAAAGTAAAGAAAAAGATAAGATGTGGTTTGCTGCATATTTAAATTCTGATGACTCAATATTTAAAGATAAGATTTTGACAGTGATATATAATTATGATAGTTGTGAGAGAATGGCTAAATCAGGAGATGGTGGCTATACCACCAATGAGCTCCATGTTGTTTATCCACAAATCAAGGAAACTAATAATTTATTGGAAGGCAATTTAAATATTTATAAATTAACGGGTGAGAATACACCTTTTTCAGAAACACCAATGTTTAATAGTATTGATGGTAAAGAGCTAGAAGCAAGCATGTTAGATTTTTTTCAATATATCGTTTGTATAAGAAACTCTAAAGCAACAGAACCACTTAATGATGAATATAATTAAGTGATGATGACTTTAATTATAATTTCTGAGGTTATCAAAATAAAATTTTAGCTGAATTGACAAAAAAATTTAAACATGTAATAATTAAAAAAACATGTTAAAACAGTTCCGAAAGGGAGTTAAGTATGGATTTAATAAAGTTATTAGAGGAAAATCCTATAATAGCAGCAGTTAAGAATGAGAGTGAACTAGATATAGTACTAGATTCAGATGTTCAGGTAATATTTGTCCTATTTGGCGATATACTTAATATTAAAGAAATAAGTGAAAAGATAAATTCTAAAAATAAGATAGGTATAGTTCATATTGATTTAGTAGATGGTATTACTAATAGAGAAGTTGGAATAAAGTACTTAAAGAAAGAAACTCAGTTTAAAGGCGTAATAAGTACAAAACCTCAGGTAATTAAATATGCCAAGGCTTATGACTTATTAGCAATACAGAGAGTATTTATCTTTGATACTCTTTCACTAAATAATGCAATAAAGCATCTAGGAGAGGCCTGTGATGCTATAGAGATATTACCAGGGGTTATACCAAAGGTTATAGAAAAACTTGCAGAAAAGTCTAATAAACCTATAGTCGCTGGAGGACTTATTGAAAGTAAGGAAGAAATAATTACAGCTTTAAAATCAGGAGCAACCTGTGTATCTACTACAAAAGAGGAAATTTGGGCTATGTAGGCTAAGAGTGATGAGAGAGGCTACATAAGACTAGAATGCTAGTTTTATGTGCCTTTTTATTATTTATAAGAATGATTTTATCCGATGACTACCAGCTCTAATACTCCCACCTTCTTCAAAGTGGGAGTAAAGAGCTGTTACGTCCCTGGATAACGATTTCTAAGCTTCAGAGGGAGTAAAGACTCCCTCTGAAGCAAAGAATTCTGTTTAAACATAGATATTTAAGTAATTTATGGATGGAGGATTAAAATGGCAGATTATATAATTGCATTAGATCAAGGAACTACAAGTTCTAGAGCTATAATTTTTGATAAGGAACAAAACATATTAGGGGTGAGTCAAAAGGAATTTACACAAATATATCCTAAAGAAGGATGGGTAGAACATGATCCTATGGAGATATGGAGTAGTCAGTACTCTATGCTTCAAGAGGTTATGGCAAAGTGTAATATATCACAAAAAGATGTAGCTGCTATTGGAATAACTAATCAGAGAGAAACTACTATTGTATGGGATAAAAACACAGGGATGCCAATATATAATGCAATTGTATGGCAATGTAGAAGAACAGCTCATATATGTGATGAGTTAGTAAATCAAGGTTTTAGTGAATATATAAAAGAAAATACAGGATTATTAATTGATGCATATTTTTCCGGAACAAAGATTAAATGGATTTTAGATAATGTAGATGGAGCTAGAGAAAAGGCTGAAAGAGGAGACCTTTTATTTGGAACTGTAGATACTTGGCTAGTATGGAAGCTTACTAATGGGAGAGTTCATGTTACAGATTATACTAATGCTTCAAGGACTATGCTATATAACATTAAGGAATTAAAGTGGGATGAAACAATATTAGATATATTACAGATTCCTAAATCTATGTTACCTGAAGTTAAAAATTCCTCAGAGGTATATGGTCACACTAACTTAGGTGGAAATGGAGGAATTAGAGTTCCTATAGCTGGAATAGCAGGAGATCAACAGGCAGCTTTATTTGGTCAGGCGTGTTTTGAAAAGGGAAGTGCTAAAAATACTTATGGTACAGGATGCTTCTTATTAATGAATACAGGTGATGAGATAATTAGAAGTAAAAATGGATTAATAACTACTATTGCCATAGGAATAGATGGAAAGGTTCAGTATGCTCTTGAAGGTTCTGTATTTGTTGGAGGAGCAGTTATCCAATGGCTTCGAGATGAATTAAGAATGATAACTGATGCTGTGGATACCGAGTACTTTGCTAATAAGGTAGAGGATAATGGGGGAGTATATGTAGTTCCTGCTTTTGTAGGACTTGGAGCACCATACTGGGACATGTATGCAAGGGGAGCTATCTTTGGATTAACCCGTGGAGCTAATAGAAATCATATTATAAGAGCTGCCTTAGAGTCTATAGCCTATCAATCAAAGGCTGTTATTGATGCCATGTCTGAGGATGCTGGCTATAGAATTGAAAAGCTAAAAGTAGATGGAGGAGCAAGTAGAAATGGATTTTTGATGCAATTCCAGTCAGATATTATATGTCAAGAAGTTACTAGACCAATAATATCTGAAACTACGGCCTTAGGGGCTGCATATTTAGCTGGTCTTGCAGTAGGTTTTTGGAAGAGTAAAGAAGAAATTGCAGAGAAGTGGTTTGCTAGTAAGACTTACACGCCAAACTGCGATAAAGAGACTTCAGAAAAACTTTATGCTGGATGGGAAAAGGCTGTAGCAAGGACTAGACAATGGGAAGAAGATTAGTTAAATTTATTTTATGGAGGTAGGCTATGGAAATTAAAATAAAGAAATTTAATGAATTAACCACAGAAGAGTTGTATAAGATTTTAAGGGTAAGGAATGAAGTATTCGTAGTAGAACAAACTTGTATTTATCAAGATTGTGATAATAAGGACTATAATTCATATCACTTGTATGTAGAAGAAGGAAATGAAGTAGTAGGATACTTGCGAATAGTTAATAAGGGAATCTCTTATGATGAGATATCTATTGGAAGGGTATTAGTTAAGGAGACTCATAGAAATAAAGGTCTAAGTAGAAAAATCATGTTAGAAGCTATTAAGTTTATAGAAGAGAAACTTAATTCTACTGAAATTAGATTATCTGGTCAAGTTTATATAAAAGGATTTTATGGAAGTCTTGGGTTTAAACAAGTATCAGAGGAGTACTTAGAAGATGATATTCCTCACGTAGAAATGTTATATAAAAAATAGATTTGACCTTTAAGTTTAATAACTAAAGAGCAGTTTCATGGACACTTTTTTAAAAAAGTGATATACTATAAGTGTAAATGAAATATTAGTGCTGATAAGAGATTTAGAGACAAGCACAAAATAAGGAGTTATATCCTTATTTTGGCTTGTCTTTTTTGTGATTAAAGGAGGAAATTTTAATGTATGATATAGCTATAATAGGTGCTGGAGTAATTGGAGCTTCGATATTTAGAGAGCTTATGAGATATGATTTAAAGGTAGCAATAATAGATAAGGAAAATGATGTTTCCATGGGGACAACCAAGGCAAATTCAGCCATTGTCCATGCAGGCTATGATCCTAAGGTAGGAACTTTAATGGCAAAGTATAACCTTAAGGGTAATGAAATGTTTGAAGAAATTTGTAATGAGTTATCAGTACCTTTTAAAAGAAATGGCTCTTTAGTAATTGGATTTGATGAAGAAGATATGGAAACTATAAAAGAATTATATGACAATGGAAATAAAATTGGTGTTAAGGGACTACAAATTTTAAATAGAGAGGAAGTCCTGGAAAAAGAGGTTAATTTAAGTGATAAGGTTGTGGGTGCACTATATGCACCAACAGGAGGAATTGTTGGTCCCTTTGAATATACAATAGCTCTTGTGGAAAATGGAGCAGAAAATGGTGGAGAGGTTAAATTAAATAGACAAGTAATTGGTATAGAAAAGAAAGAACATTTTATTATAAATACAGCTGAAGGTGAAGTTATAGAAAGCAAATATGTTATTAATGCATCAGGAGTCTATGCTGATAAAATACACAATTTAGTTTGTAAAGAAACCTTTAAGATAAATCCTATCAAGGGAGAATATTTTGTTATGGACAAGAGCCAAGGTGATGTAGTTAGTCACACCATATTTCAATGTCCTTCAAAATTTGGAAAGGGTATATTAGTGACACCTACAGTTCATGGAAATTTGTTAGTAGGTCCAGATGCAGAAAGTGTAGAGGATAAAGATAATGTTGCAACTACAGCTGAAAACTTAGAGTTTATTAAAAATACTGCTGTGAGAACCACAGATAAAATTAATTATAGAGAGAGTATAAGAAATTTTGCAGGACTTAGAGCAAATCCAGATTGTGGAGATTTTATTGTAGGAGAAGCTAAGGACGTTAAAGGCTTTATAGATGTGGCAGGAATGAAATCACCAGGATTGTCTTCTGCACCAGCGGTAGCTTTAGATGTGGTAGAAATTCTAAAAAATTCCGGACTTAAGGCTGAGTTAAAAGACAATTTTAAAAATACTAGAAAGCAAATTAACTTCATGGAATTATCCAGTGAAAAAAAGGCAGAACTTATAAAAAAGGATAGTCGATATGGAAAGATAATCTGTAGATGTGAAAGTATAACAGAAGGTGAAATTATAGATAGTATAAAGAGATCCTTTGGAAAAGTAACCCTAGATGGAGTAAAGAGAAGGTGTAGACCAGGTATGGGAAGATGCCAAGGTGGCTTCTGTGGTCCTAGAGTTCAAGAAATAATTGCAAGAGAGTTAAATGTTCCAATGGAAGATATAGTTCAAGAAAGCGATGGCTCATATATTTTAATTGGAAGAACTAAGTAGGAGGAAACATTTATGTATGATTTAATAGTAATAGGTGGAGGTCCAGCGGGACTTGCAGCAGCTTATGAAGCTTATAATAATGGAGTAGAGAAAATATTAATAGTAGAGAGAGATAGAGAGCTTGGAGGAATACTAAATCAATGTATTCATAATGGCTTTGGACTTCATACTTTTAAAGAAGAGCTTACAGGGCCTGAATATGCTGAAAGATTTATCCATATGATAAGTGATACTAGGGTTGAAGTTAAACTTAATACCATGGTATTAGAAATAAAAGAAAATAAAGAGATTCATATGATAAATGAGGAAGATGGATATTTAATACTAAAGGGAAAAGCTATCATTCTTGCTATGGGATGTAGAGAAAGAACTAGAGGAGCTATAAATATGCCAGGGGATAGACCTTCAGGAGTGTTTACAGCAGGAGCTGCTCAAAGATATATCAATATGGAAGGATATATGCCAGGAAAGGAAGTTGTGATTCTAGGATCAGGTGATATAGGTCTTATTATGGCAAGAAGAATGACTTTAGAAGGTGCAAAGGTTAAGGCTGTAGTAGAGCTTATGCCTTATTCTAACGGACTTAATAGAAATATTGTTCAGTGCCTAAATGATTATGATATCCCACTTTATTTATCACATACCGTAACTAAAGTTGTAGGAAGAAAGAGATTAGAAAAAGTGGTAATTGCTAAAGTAGATGAAAACAAAAAGCCAATAAAAGGTTCTGAAATTGAGTTTCATTGCGATACTTTATTATTATCTGTAGGACTAATACCAGAAAATGAGTTATCTTCTAAGGCTGGTATTGATAAGGATAGAAGAACAAATGGACTTATAGTGAATGAAAGCATGGAAACTTCTGTAGAAGGAATATTTGCCTGTGGAAATGTAGTACATGTTCATGATTTAGTAGACTTTGTTAGTGCAGAATCTAAACATGCTGGATTTTGTGCTGCCAAATATATTAAAGGTAAAGATGACAAGGGGAATTATGTAAATATAATAAATGGTGAAAGAATTAATTATACTGTTCCCCAAAGATTAAATGTAGAGGCTGTAGAAGATAAATTAACCATATTTATGAGGGTAAATAATATATATCATAATAAGAGGATTGTGGTTAGATGTGGTGAGGATATAATCTCTAGCTTTAAAAGAAATCACTTAGCACCATCGGAAATGGAAAAGATTTTACTTAATAAAACTCAATTAGAAAAGATTACAGGAGATATAACAATTTCTCTAGAGGATGGTGAATAATATGATAAAAGAATTAATTTGTATAAGTTGTCCTATGGGATGTCATTTAAAGGTAAATACTGAAACAAAAGAGGTTACAGGAAACACTTGCAAAAGAGGTGAAATTTACGGGATAAATGAAGTAACTAATCCTGTAAGAGTTATAACTACCACAGTAAAAGTTAAAGATGGTGAGCTCCCTGTTATACCAGTAAAAACAAAAACACCTATTCCTAAAGAGTTAAATTTTAAAGCTATGGAAGTATTAAATTCTATAGAAATAGAGGCTCCAATTTCTATGGGAGATATCATAGTGAAGGACATTCTAGGCACTGGAGTAGATGTGGTGGCTACTAGAAACTTAAAGAAGAATATAGAGTAGGATAGTAAATATATTTTAAAAATAATAGAGATTTAGAATAATAATTTATAGGTTGGAATAATATATTTACAATGAAGCATTTTTAAGGTAGGAGTTTATGGCACAGAGAAGAATTATTGAAAGTTATGGAAGAGATCTAGGTTTTACTATAGATCAATTATGTAGACTTATAGGTTCCTATAAAATCTTAGTTGATACAGCAAGCAGCGTGAACTGTATTACCATTGCTAACAAAAGGGATATTAAAGATGCCCTTAAAAGAGCACAGGAAGTTGGTTGCTTAATAGATGAGCTTATAGATGTTTTAGATTGTAGTATATGTACCTGGGGCAACTATATGAAATTAAAAACTGAGTATATAAACTCTAGATTAGATTTATGCCTCATAGAAACCGAAGTAGAAGAAGAAATCAGATTACAATCAGGACTATAATAATATAAAACATGTTATAAAGTAATTGAAAAGATGTTAATATATATATTAACATCTTTTAATTTTATCTGATGACGACTAGTCCTGGATAACGATTTTACCTAAAGGACAATGATTTCTAAGTATCAAAAATACTGACACTAAGAATATTCTGTTAGTAAAGCTTCAAAGAAGCTAGGAATTCTGTTTATAACGAAAGTGAGGGAATTTTATGTGGTATGATTACTTTGACTCTATTATAGGAACTATATATGTGGTTATGGATGAAAAGGGCGTTGTGAAGATAGAGCTTTTTCAAGATGGATGGGAAGAATACCATAACCTTAATAAGGGAAGTTTAGAACATAATAAAGAGAGGTGCTTAGGGGCTATAACTCAATTAAAGGAATATTTTAATGGTGAAAGGGAAGATTTTAACTTACCATTGTCAGTAAGGACTACAGAATTTAGAAATAAAGTTTGGCAGGAGCTTATAAATATACCCTATGGAGAAACTAGAAGTTACAGCGATATTGCTATAGCAATTGGAAATCCTAAAGGTGTAAGAGCTATAGGTGGGGCCAATAGAGCAAATGAATTTCCTATAATAATTCCATGTCACAGAGTAATTGGAAAAAGTGGAAAATTAGTAGGATATGCAGGAAATCATATGGATATAAAAAGTAAGCTTTTAGAATTTGAAAAAAATAATAAGGATAATTTATTAAAAAAAACTCATTAATTTACCAGTCATAAATAATTGTATATTTACACAAAATAGGCTAAAGGATATTTTTAGCCTATTTTTTATTTTAAATAAGACCGTAAGTCGTTTTTGTGTTAGGTTCTTTGCTAGGAGGATATATATGAAAAAGTTTTTTTTATATGGAATTATAATTTTAACTATATTAGTTACTTTCATTAATAATATGAAAGTATTTGCAGATGATATAGAAGAGAATAATGAAATTAATTATAATACTACAATGAAACAAGATATTCTAACTTTAATGATGGCATATCCGGAGTTCATAACTGGAGTTGAAAAAAGTGAAGAAGGAAAGGTATTTATAATAACAGATTCAGGAAAGAAAATACTCTATGATGATAAACAATCTAAGGATTTTAACGGAAAAATGGATAATGCAGACCTTCAAGATATACTAGAAGATATTTATCCTCTTACTATGCCTGATAAGCTTTTAGATATAAATAGAGATCCAGGTAGATTTAGAAATTATAATCTTTTAAATGAAGTTTATGGAGGTAGTGAAAGAGAAGTATCATCTAACCTTATAAGTGTTCCTGCACCTTATAAAAACTATCAATTCAATAAAAATAATGGAGCTGCAGAAAGTTTAAAGAAGGCTATGGAGGAGTTAAAACAATTATCATTAGGAAATGGAGCTGTATCATCTCTTTTAAATCCTATTAATGGAACTTTTAATTATAGAGTTATATCAGGTACAGGAAAGCTGAGTCCTCATGCCTATGGAATAGCTATTGATATCAATAGTAATCCTAGTGACTATTGGAAGTGGGCATCTAGAGATGCTGGAGAAAAGAGGATGTTATCTTATCCTAAGGAATTAGTAGATACTTTTGAAAAAAATAACTTTGTATGGGGTGGAAAATGGGGTCATTTTGATATTCTTCATTTTGAATATAGACCAGAGGTGTTAATAAAGGCAAAATACTTTGGAGAAACCTTCAACAAAGATATGGATTGGTTTGGTGAAGTACCAAGAGATATAAAAATAGATAATTATATTAATATTATTGAAGGAACTTTAAATTAATAATTAACTAAAGAGCTAAAATGAGGAGGACCTTTATGAACATTATAAGATCCATAAAAAAGATACTTACATGGAAGTTGATATTTGGAATATTACTAGCTATTATTATTGCAAATATTTTTTTTTCTAGAGCTAATGCTGAAGATGTAGATGAAGAAGTAAAACTAGAAATTAAGAACTTCATTGAAGAAACTATTGCAAAGCGTAATAGAGCCATCGTAACTGGAGAAGAAGAAAGCATTAAGTCCGTTTATGATATGGGAACTAAGTATGGTACATGGGCCTATGAAAATGAAGAGAAAAAGATGATTTATCTTCACAATTGGGAACAGAAACAAGGGGTTAAAATTACAGAAATACTTCCTAAGGTAGTTGTAAATCGTATAAGTGAAAAGGATAATGGATTCAAAGTTAACTTTACATGTTCTACAGAATATAGGTATGTTTATGAAGATAGACTAGAAGAGGTTAATGCAGCTAGGATAGGGACTTATCATGTACTTACTTTAATAAATAAAGGGGACAATTTCTTAATAAATAAGGAGTGGTATACAGATCCCTTTGCAGATTCTTTAAATTTAGAAAAAATAAAAGTAGATGATGTAAAAGAATTTATTTTAGCTCAAGAACCTAAAGATTTCTCAAATTTAGATGAAAGAAGGAAAGCATCTGTAGAATATGCCAATAAATATTGTGGAGCAGCTACTGAAGAAGAATTTGGTTATAAATACAATAAAGATTATAGAAATTTTAATCCTGAAGGTGGAGATTGTGCTAACTTTGCTTCACAGATATTGCATGAGGGTGGTAAATTTAAGAAAAATTCATCATGGAATTATTCTAAAGGAGAAGCTACAGCATCTTGGGTAAATGCGGATAAATTTAAGAGTTATTGGGTATATAGTGGAAGAGCTTCAGTAATAGCTCATGGAACCTATGATAAGGTATATAAAGCTTCCTATCAACTTATGCCAGGAGATTTTGTTGCTTATGAGAAAAAAGGTGATATTAAACATATATCTACTGTAACCAATGCAGATTCTAGAGGTTATGCTTTAGTTACTTGTCATAATACTGATAGAAATGATGTGCCTTGGGATTTGGGTTGGAGTGATAAAAATATTAAATTTTGGCTTATAAGAGTTCATTATTAAAAATATTTAATTAACCTTATTAGGATACATAGCATACCTTAAAATATAAACATTTATATTAGAGGGCAATATGTATCCTATTAAATTTGAAAATTTATATTATGAAAAAATTTGGGGAGGAAGAAAGCTAGAAGATTATAGAATAAATCTTCCTAAAGGAAACATAGGAGAAAGCTGGGAAATTGCCTGTCATAAAAATGGAATGAGTATTATTAGTAATGGAAAATATAAAGGAAAAGCACTTATTGAGATAATTAAGGAATATAAAAACTTAATTTTAGGAGATAAGATATATATAGATAAATTTACAGATAGGGATTTTCCACTACTTATAAAGATTATAAATTCTAATGAGAATCTATCTGTGCAGGTACATCCCAATGATGAGTATGCTCATAGAGTAGAAAATGATAATGGTAAGGTTGAGGCTTGGTATATTATAGATTGCGAAGAGGGCGCAGAAATAATTGTTGGTACAACAGGATGTACAAAGGAAGAATTCAAAAGAAGTTGTAAGAATGATACTGTGGAAGATTGCATGAATAAAATATCAGTTAAGCCTGGAGAATTATTTATAATAGAACCTGGATTACTTCATTCCATAGGAAAAGGCATATTACTAGCAGAAATACAACAAAATAGTGATATTACCTATAGAGTTTATGATTATAACCGAGGAAGAAAACTTCATATTGACAAAGCGTTGGATGTAGTTAATTTTAATGGTACACCTAAGAGGCTATGTATAAACAATGATTTAGTAATACAAAATCATATGAATTCAGAAAAATTTAATATAGATATATACAATATAAAAGGAAGCTATAGTGAAACTAGTGATAAAAACAAGTTTTTTGTATTTACCTGTGTAGAAGGTAAAGGTAAAATTAGCTTTGTTGATGAAGGACTTAGAAAATTTATTGACATATCTATTTTGGAAAGTTTTCTAATACCAGCATATTTAGGTGAATATGTTTTAATAGGTGATATGAAGTTAATAAAAAGCCATATATTTTAAAATAAAAATAGCTCTAGACCTATATAGAGAAATCTATATGAGTCTAGGGCTAAAATTTTCAAGTTAATAGCAAACAGTTACATAACTAGTTATTAATAAATGGACAAGTCACTATAAATATAATAATATACAAGTAATAGCAAATTCATAAGGGGGTTTTTAACATTGGAACATATTATTACGGCAATAATAATACCTAGAGTTATTTCATTGTTAGAATTAATGGGAACTACAGTAATTCTAGTAGCTGGAATGAAGGCCTTTTATAGATATATTCTAAGCTTATTTAAACCAATTAATTGTTCTATAAAGGTAGATTTTGCACAAGCATTAGCACTTGCACTTGAGTTTAAATTGGCTGCAGAGATTTTAAAAACTGTAATAGTAAGAAATTTTGATGAGATGTACATATTAGCTGCAATAATATTACTTAGAGCTATACTAACCTTTGTTATTCACTGGGAAATAAAAAGTGATGGACACTAAGTATTTTATTAATTTGAGCCTACTCATTATACTTTAATCTACTCAATAGACTTATTGGTAGAAAAGTTTCTACATTATCATCAAAGTATCTTGAAGGACTAACAGGCCTAGGTTCTATAACTATGGGGGATGCCATTTGATCTTGTTGAGCGTAAATACCCCTAATAGCATCAAACACTCCAACCATATCAAGAATACCATAGCCCCAAAATTCGTTGGGATATGCCTCATTAGGCCTTTTTCGTGTTCCTCTAATTAAAAAGGTTTTTATACTTTCAGAAGACAATATAGGAATATTTCCATCGGTTATACCCCATTGATAAAATAGGGTTATAGCACCAGCTAATACTGCTGTGGCTGCACTGGAACCTGAGATGGTTGTGGTGGTATTGTTTAATCCTGTAGTTAACACATTTATTCCACCACAAGTTAAGTCAGGTTTGATTTTATTACTTGCTGTGAATCCAACTCCAGAATTTGAGCCTAGAGTATTGGTATTTTGATTATAAAATGCAGTAGTAATAGCTAGATTACTAGTAGAAGGTATGGTAAGGGTTGTAAAATTATTAGGATTTAGTAGTGCTGTACCAGGCTTAGATAAAGGCCTTTGATCAATCCAAACGTTATAAGAACCGTTTACTATATAATCACCGAACAGATTTATAGTCCATATACCAGCGGCAATATTAGAAAATGACAAGAAGATTAGCTGATTGCCAGATATAATTTCAGGGAAATAGTAAACTAATCTAGTAGTGGTATTTTCATATAAAAAATTAAGGGTTGTAGTTAGACCAATTTTAACAGGAACCCTAGAAATTACTTGACCACTAGGAGAAGTTATCCCTAAAGATATTTTATCTGGATAGGCACACCATAGGGCTATATTTAAATCATTTTGATTTGGGTCTACAGAAAATTCAACAGATGAAGTTTCACCAGTATTATTAATGTAACCAGAGGTGTGAGTTTCAGAGTTGCCCTGGTTACCAGTGCCTATGGCAAAGGAGACGGTAGAAGAAAAAGAGTAGTAGTCAATGAGCTCTTCAAGAGCACTAGTGCCATCATGAGCTCCTAGATTACTACTAAGTGGTAAAAATATTACCATGGGTTTTTGGTGTATATAACGCTGTTGTAAGAGATAAAGCATAGCTGTAGCCATATCAGTATTACGATAAATTGGAATGCCAGGTAGTGACGGATCTGTTATATCTGTTAACTCTCTTATAGGCCTTAGTTTAACTACTATAAAATCACAGTTAGGTGCTGCACCTTTAATTTCACCATAACCTCTAGCTCCAATTATACCTGCACACTGAGTTCCATGCCCATTAGTGTCTATCCTTGGAACTATGGAATAGGGATCACCACCCTCCCTATTTAAGTTAATAGCTGCATTTATTTGTTCTTGTGAATATATGCTACCATAATTAATTCCAGGTGGTGCGGTTCCATTATTGTCAGTTTGATCCCAAATAGATAATATTCTAGAGGTACCATCTTCTCTAGTAAATTCTACATTTAAATAATCTATACCTGTATCTATGGTACCCACAATTACCCCAGTACCAGTTAAATCTATAGGATTACCTTCAGTAAATTGGATTATATTAGAAGTTTGTAAAGGTGATAATTGTGTAAGTATATAGTCGTTGGGAGGTTCAATTATATTAATATTAGGTATAGTTATAAGTAAATTTTCATATCCGGGAGCTATAAATACAGCTGCCATATATGGGGTTAGTACTACAACGCTGATTTGAGGAATGGAAGCAGTAGCACTAATTATATCTCCACTATAGTAAACTATATATCTATTATACTGTAATGGAATATCTACTTGTGGAGTTGTTTCCCTTAAATCATTAAGGTTCATAAATACACATCCTCCTTACATATCATCTATTCTTTTATATAATTGATTAGGAACTATTATTGAAAAATTAAATGGAAAGTGGGTTTTTCTTGTGGCAATAAATTTATTACAACTTTTAATCAAAGAAGATGATCTAAGATTTTCAAAAGAACCTTGAAGATTTAATATTCCATAGCCCCATTGAGGATTAGGATATATATCACCTGATCTTTTGCTAGTACCTCTTGTAAAATAAGAAATAACATTACATCTCCCAAAAATGTTTATCTATCTATATTACTCTAAGTAATATAAAGTAGTTACAATTAAAATAAAAACTCCTTGGTATAGTTTAGTCTTCTAAATAAATCATAAGGCAGATATGTTTCAATATTATCATCGCAGTATCTTGAAAGACTAACAGGCCTTGGCTCTATAACTATAGGAGGGGCTAGTTGATCCTGTTGAGCGTAAATACCCCTAATAGCATCAAAGACTCCTCGCATATCAAGAATACCATAACCCCAAAATTGATTAGGATAGGACTCATTAGGTCTTTTTCTAGTTCCTCTAATTAAAAAAGTTTTTATACTTTCAGAAGATAATACAGGAATATTTCCATCAGTTATACCCCATTGATAAAATAGAGCTATAGCACCAGCTAATACTGCAGTGGCTGCACTGGAACCTGAAATAGTTGTGATGGTATTGTTTAAGCCTGTAGTCGATACATTTATTCCACCACAAGTTAAGTCAGGTTTTATTTTATTATTTGCTGTGAATCCAACTCCAGAATTTGAACCTATAGTATTAGTATTTTGATTATAAAATGCAGTAGTAATAGCTAGATTACTAGTAGAAGGTATGGTAAGGGTTGTAAAATTATCAGGATTTAGTAGTGCTGTACCAGGCTTGGATAAAGGCCTTTGATCAAGCCAAACGTTAAAAGATCCATTTACTATATAATCACCAAACAGATTTATAGTCCATATACCAGCGGCAATATTAGAAAATGACAAGAAGATTAGCTGATTTCCAGATATAATTTCAGGGAAATAGTAAATTAATCTAGTAGTGGTATTTTCATATAAAAAATTAAGAGTTGTAGTTAGACCAATTTTTACAGGAACTCTAGAAATTACTTGCCCACTAGGAGATGTTAGCCCCAAAGATATTTTATCTGGATAGGTGCACCATATAGATATATTTAAATCTTTCTGATTTGGGTCTACAGAAAATTCAACAGATGAAGTTTCACCAGTGTTATTAATGTAACCAGAGGCGTGAGTTTCTGAGTTACCCTGGTTACCAGTGCCTACAGCAAAGGAGACATTAGAGGAAAAGGAGTAGTAGTCAATGAGCTCTTCAAGAGTACTGGTACCATTGTGAGCGCCTTGATTACTACTTATAGGTAAAAATATTACCATGGGTTTTTGGTATATATAACGTTGCTGTAAGAGATAAAGAATAGCTGTAGATATATCAGGACTACGATAAATTGGAATGTTAGGTAGTGACGGGTCTATTGCAGTTGTTAACTCTCTTGTCGGCAGTAGTTTAACTACTATAAAATCACAGTTAGGTGCTGCACCCTTAATTTCACCGTAACCTCTAGCTCCAATTATACCTGCACACTGAGTTCCATGCCCATTAGTGTCTATTCTTGGAACTATGGAGTAGGGATCGCCACCCTCCCTATTTAATTTTATAGCTGCATTTATCTGTTCTTGTGAATATACACTGCCATAATTAATTCCAGAAGGTGCGGTTCCGGTGTTATCAGTTTGATCCCAAATAGATAATATTCTAGAGGTTTCGTCTTCTCTAGTAAATTCTACATTTAAGTAATCGATACCCGTATCTATGGTACCTACTATTACCCCAGTACCAGTTAAATCTATTGGGTTGCCTTCAGTGAATTGAATTATGTTAGAAGTTTCTAAGGGTGATAGTTGTGTAAGTATATAGTAATTGAAAGGTTCAATTATATTAATATTAGGTATAGTTACAAGTAAATTTTCATATCCGGGCTCTACAAATATAACTGCCAAATATGGAGTTAGAATTACAACGTTGATTTGAGGAATAGAAGCAGTAGCACTAGTTATATCTCCACTATAGTAAACTGTAAATCTACTGTATTGCAATGGAATATCTATTTGTGGAGTTGTCTCCCTTAAATTCTTAATATCCATAAATTACACATCCTCCTTATATAGCTCATCTATTTTTCTATATAATTGTTTGGGAATTCTTATAGAAAAGTTAAATGGAAGGTGATTTTCTCCTGGGGTAATGAATTTATTAGAACTTCTAATCAGGGAAGATGATCTAAGATTTTCAAAGGAGCCCTGAAGATTTAACATTCCATATCCCCATTGAGGATTAGGATATATATCACCTGATCTTTTGCTAGTACCTCTGGTGAAATAAGAAATAACAGTAGGTCCATATATATTAGGGTCATTTCCAAGGGCAATTCCCCACTCTAGCAGAAGAAGAGTAGCACCACAGAGTACTGCGCCAGCCACTGAACCTCCTGTAAGTAAAATGGTTTCATTATTAAGTCCAGTAGTTAAGGCCATAACACCACCAGTAGTTAAATTAGGCTTAATTCTATTGTCGGCAGTAAAGCCTCTACCAGATTCTACAGCTATGGTGTTATTATTTTGATCGTAGAAGGATGTTGTTATAGATTTTCTTGCGTTAGCAGGGGCTTGCAATGTAGTATAAGGGCTAGGATTAATTACCCTAGTAGTTAACTGTATAAGAGGCCTTTGAGGTAGCCACATATTGTAGACACCATTAACTATATAGTCTCCCTTAAGCCGTAGTTGCCAAAGTCCATCTTTAGGATTTGTTATAGTTATATATACAGCTTCATTTCCACTAGCAAATTCAGCACTTGTAAAGGCTATATTAATTACACTGCTTTCAAGGATTAGGTTAACTTGTTCAAACTCTGTACCTACTAGTTCAGGTTGCACTGGTTCGGCGATTTCTCCACTAGGAGAAATTATAGCTATAGATATTCTATCGGGCCTTTGAATCCAGAGCATAAGAACTAAGTTATCTTCATTTAAGCCTACAATAAACTCTATAATCTCTAGAGAATTGCTTTTTAAAAACCTACCAGAGACGTGAGTTAAACTAGCACCTTGATTTCCAGTATTAGTTACGAACACGAGACCCTTTCTAGTTGAAAAAAAATCGATATCCTGTTCTATGGAAGTTAAACCTTCGTGACCACCCCAATTTGTTCCAGTAGATAATAAAATACTCATAGGTTTTAATAAGTTTACATCATTATAATTTATAGTAAATCTTGTGGCAAGATAAATATCGATACCTTCAAAAATTGGAGTACTTCTTCTATTATTAACTCCTACCAACTTAAGATTGCTAGTTTTAGCTTCTTTAAGCTTTATAATTAGAAATTCACAGTCAGGAGCACCCCCTATTACGCCATTCAATCCTCTTGCCCCAACTAAACCAGCCATATTTGTGCCATGACCTAAATTATCTCTTGAAGGAACTATGTCATATGGATTTCCACCTTGAATAGATGTCTGAATAGCTCTATTAATATCTTCACGACTATAAATAGTACCAAAAAAGGCTATAGGGTCATTATTAGCTACATTACTTTCAATGGTTTGGTCCCATATTGCCACAATTCTTGTAGTACCATTAGGATATTGAAATTGAGGGTTTAAATAATCTATTCCAGTATCTATAATTGTAGCTATTGTACCTTTTCCTGTAAGATTTAAAAATGTTTCTCCATGAAATTGTGTTATATTAGCAGCATCTATTGGTTGTACAGCTGATAAAGTATAAGGAAAACTAACATCTATGGTGAATTTATCCTTAAAGTTGCGGATAAAATCATCATAATTAATAGTTCTTACAGACACAATATAGTCTATATCAGATACTCTAAAAGCACAGGCGTATTCTATGTCATTAAGTTCACTAACAAGATCTCTATCATATTGAACAAATAGACTTATATAATCTTCACTAAGGTAGGCGTCTTTACATGGGTTAGCCTGCCTATACATATTTATGTTACCCATTAATAAACTTACAGCTCCTAAAAATTGTTTATCTATTTATAGTATTCTATAGTATTAAAAGTAGTTACAAGTTTAATATTTGAAAAAATGTATTTATAAAATGAAAATTTAAGCTGACTAATATTTGTATTATACCTAGACATAGGTATTTAATTTAATTGAAGTACCAAGACAAAAATTTATAAAGGTGCTATAATATCAAAGTAAGTTTATAGTGTAAAAGTATAAACTTAATATTAGAAATATGTAAAGTACATATATTAAAAAATATACGAGGTGAAATAAATGAGTGGTGTAGCAGGAGAAGGTTGTGAAATATTAGTCCCTTTTAATGAGAGAAAGCCATTAGAAGAAATAGAAAGAAGTTTAATTAAAAAATATAGAAAATCAGTATGGTCTAAATTTATTAAGGCTATTAGAGAATACAAATTAGTAGAAGAAGGAGATAAGATAGCTGTTGGAATATCTGGAGGTAAGGATAGTATAATAATGGCTAAGTTATTTCAAGAGTTAAAACGTCATGGGCAAGTAAATTTTGAATTAGAATTTATTGCTATGGACCCAGGATATCATCCACAGATTAAAGAGCTTTTATTGGATAATTGTAATTATTTAAATATACCAATACATACCTTTGATTCAAAAATATTTGACATTATAGATGAGATTGCAAAGGATTATCCCTGTTATATGTGTGCTAGGATGAGAAGGGGCGCATTATATTCTGAAGCTGAAAGGCTTGGATGCAATAAGCTAGCATTAGGACATCACTTTAATGATGTTATTGAAACTACAATGCTTAATGTGCTTTATGGAGGAACTTTTAAAACTATGCTTCCCAAGCTTAAAGCAACTAACTTTAAAGGGTTAGAGCTTATACGTCCTCTTTATTATGTTGAGGAAAGCTACATAGAAAACTTTATACAAAGTAGTGGTATATGGCCTCTTAACTGTGCATGCATGGTAGCAGCAAAGAAGATTGGTAACAAGAGACATGAAATAAAGGATATGATAAAAGAAATGAAAAAGAATTTTAAAGATGTGGATAAATCTATATTTAAGGCTGCTGAAAATGTTAATATGGATGCAATTTTAGGTTGGCAAAAGGATGGACAAAAACATTCTTTCTTAGAAGAATATGATGGAGAATTTTTAGATTAAAAATTAAGGTGCTTAATTGATTTACTAAAAGATTACATAGTAATTACATGTGAGATAAATACTATATAAAAGGAAACCTCTTATTTTAGAATTATAATTCTAGAATAAGAGGTTTAATATTTTAACTTATAATTAGATTTCTATAAAAGTCCACCTATTGAAACAAATAGAGAAGCAAAAACTAAAGAAACAATAGTCATAAGTTTTATTAATATGTTGATTGATGGACCAGATGTATCCTTAAATGGATCTCCAACAGTATCTCCAACAACAGCGGCTTTATGAGCATCGCTACCTTTACCACCATGAGTACCTTCTTCAATGTACTTCTTAGCGTTATCCCATGCACCACCAGAGTTAGACATGAAGATAGCAAGCATAACTCCAGAAACAAGAGAACCTACTAAAAGTCCACCTAAAGCTTCAGTACCAAGTAAGATACCAATTACTAGTGGCATAGCTACAGCCATAACTCCAGGAAGCATCATTTCTTTTAATGCTGCAGCTGTTGAAATTTCAACGCATCTTTTATAATCAGGTTTTCCAGTACCTTCTAGAATTCCAGGAATGGTTTTAAATTGATTACGAACTTCAACAATCATTTTGTTAGCTGTTTTACCAACAGATTCCATTGTAAATGCTGAGAATAGGAATGGAAGCATACCTCCAACTAATAATCCAACAATTACTTTAGGATTTAAACAGTCTATAGTAGTTAATCCAACAGCTTGAGAGTAAGAAGCGAATAATGCTAATGCAGTAAGAGCTGCAGAACCAATAGCAAAGCCTTTACCCATAGCAGCTGTAGTGTTACCAACAGAGTCTAATTTATCTGTAATCTTACGAACTGATGAATCAAGTCCTGACATTTCTGCAATACCACCAGCATTGTCAGCAATTGGACCATAAGCATCAACTGCTACAGTAATACCAGTAGTTGATAACATTCCAACAGCTGCAAGAGCAATACCGTATAATCCAGAGAATGAATAAGCAACTAGTATAGCAATAGCAATTAATATTATAGGTAGAGCTGTAGATTCCATTCCAACAGCAAGTCCAGATATTATTGTTGTTGCAGAACCAGTTTCAGATTGTTCAGCAATTTTCTTAACTGATCTATAATCACTTGAAGTGTATACTTCTGTTAACTTACCAATTAATAAACCAACTATAATTCCAGAAATTATTGCGAAGAATGGTAAGAAATCTCCAAAGAATTTTTTACTAAGTACAGCAGAAGATATAACAACTAATATACTAGCTAAGTAAGTTCCACTATTTAAAGCTTTATGTGGATTTTGGCTTTTGCTATTATTTACAAGCACAATACCTATTATAGAACAGAAAATTCCTGCTGCAGATATTATAAGTGGGAAAATAGCTCCCTTTAATCCAAAAGCAACTACACCTAGTGTAATAGCAGATATGATAGAACCAACGTATGATTCAAATAAGTCTGCACCCATACCAGCAACATCACCAACGTTATCACCAACGTTATCAGCGATTACTGCTGGGTTACGTGGATCATCTTCAGGTATACCAGCTTCAACCTTACCAACAAGGTCAGCTCCAACGTCAGCAGCCTTAGTATATATTCCACCACCAACACGTCCAAAAAGAGCTAGAGTAGAAGCTCCTAAACTAAATCCAGTAAGTACTTCTATATTATTTGTAAAAAAGTAAACTACACTTACTCCTAGTAGTCCAAGACCTACAACACACAGACCCATAACAGCTCCACCAGAGAATGCAATTGAAAGTGCTTTACTCATACCAGATGTTCTAGCACCTTCAGCAGTTCTTACATTGGCTTTAGTAGCTGTATGCATACCAACATAACCTGCTAGAGTTGAGAATAATGCTCCAACTAAGAAGCAAACAGCTGTAACCCAGCTACCTATTCCTACACCAATTAATACAAAAATAATAGCACAGAAAATGATTAATACTTTGTACTCTGCCTTTAAGAAAGCAGTAGCACCTTCACTGATAGCTGAAGCGATTTCTTTCATTCTATCTGTACCTTCACTACTTTTATTAATTTTTGATAGTAGTAAAAAGGCAGAGATTAAAGCAAGCAATCCAGCAACTATACAAACATAGATAAGATTGTTCATAATAAAGTCCCCCTATATATTCTTATTTAATTTTATTTAACAATTGAAGTGAAGGGTTTAACCTATACCTCAATTGGATTTGTCCTATGTATTAACCTTGTATATGATACAAAAAATATTATGATATATCAAGCAGAAAAATTAGCCATTTTAAATTAAAATGGGTAATTAATATATAAATTCATGTGAATAATGATCCTAGAGAGATAAGCTGAATTAATTAATATTTCATAATAAATATGTATTTAAATACAGTTTAAATCTTATTAGTACTAATAAATGTTATCATCATAATAATTTTATGTCAAATATAAGTTGAATTTTATTTAAATATCTTTGAATATATTAAAAGAAAATATAGAATTATTTCAATATACTAAATTGTGATACATTTTATATGTAGAAAGAAAGTATTAATGCCACCTTATAAATGTCAATTATGATTAATAATTATGGTTGATTTATATAAAAAGGACACCTTAAATTTTACTTAAGCTATCCTTTAGACTTTGTTAAATATGGTATACTATTTTTGAACTATTTACTTACTTTACCAACGGGAGCTACATAAACTACAAACTCATTTTCGCCATCTAATCCAAGAAATTTATCTATAAGCTTTTGGTCATAGGCTCCTACAGCACAGGTACCACAATCTATGGCTTGGCAAGCAAGATAAAGGTTTTGACATACATGACCTGCATCAAGTAGCATAACTTTATGGGCAGCATCTAGATATCTCCATTCGCCTCTATAGGGAATACAACTCCATATAAAGGTTACGGCACTATCGCCAACAAAGGTTTGTTCACAAGCTATATCAGAAAGTTGAGATGATAAAGTAGAATCTTCTAATATAAGAAGTAATTTATGGCGTAAGGGAAGGTATCTGTATAAGCCCTTCTTAATGCCCTTAATGTGATTTATTACTAAGTATGTCTCAAAGGGATGACGAGCACCACCAGAAGGTACGGTTCTAAGGGTTGCATAGTTATTAGCAGTAACTTTTTTTACACCTTGTGTACACCAAAGAAGAAAGGATAGCTCCTCTAAGCTTAGATTATCATCAGTAAATTTACGATGACTTTCCCTTTGATTTATAATGTCTAGGATATTAGATCTAACTAAAATTTTATCTGTTACCTCAGGCAAGTCTATAGTTTTATCATTTTCATCATATGGTTTTTGTAAAGGTGGTTGAGGTAATTTTTTTTGTTGATCAGATAACTCATATTCCCCTTCATCCTCTTCTGTTGAAAAGCTAGATTTCATAAAGTTTCGAAATTTCTCTAAATTCTCCATTTAATACAACTCCTTAAAAGTAAAATGTTCATAAACGAGCTTAGTTAACATTTATTCTTGATTCTAAGTTATTACTTAGAAAATTATAATATAAGAATAACCTTTATCCTATTATTTCATAATAACCTACAATTTTAAATAGATAATTTGTAAAATATGTGATTTAATAGTTAATAGGATATATGAAAAAATTTTCCTATATAAATATTTTTATAGGAAAATTTTTTCATATTTATATAGTTGTTCTGCCCATGCGGGTTTGAGAAGATTAGGGGGAGAAAAGTGGAGTTAATATTAAAGGATATACAAAAAAGTTTTGAAAATAAAGTGGTGTTAAAAGGAGCATCTTTTACCTTTGAAAAAGGAAAGATATATGGCCTATTAGGAAGAAATGGTGCAGGTAAAACTACTTTATTTAATTGTATAAGTGGAGAGCTAAGCAAAGATTCAGGGGAAGTCATCTTAGAGAATGGATTGGGTAATGAAGGAGAGTTAGATTATTCTAATATAGGATTTGTTTTTGCAGATCCAGTATTACCAGAGTTTTTAACAGGTTATGAGTTTGTTAAATTCTATATAGATATAAATAAGGATAAGATTAATGATATTAAGACCGTAGAGGAATATTTAAATATTATAAAAATATCTAGGGTCGATAGTCATAGATTAATTAAAACCTATTCTCACGGAATGAAGAACAAGCTCCAGATGTTATGCTTTTTAATAAGTAGACCGCCGGTAATTTTATTAGATGAACCATTAAGTTCTTTTGATGTAATTGTGGCACTAGAAATTAAAAATTTATTAAAGGAAATAAAGAGTGAGCATATAATTATATTTTCAACTCATATATTACAACTTGCCATGGATTTATGTGATGAAATAGTAGTTCTTAATCATGGAATATTAGAGCAAGTTCCAAGTGAAGTTATAAGAAGTGGAAAGTTTGAGGAAAGCATCATGGAAATTTTAAAGGAGGACAATTATGATTAGAACTTTTACTAATACATACAAATTCTCCTTTGTACAAGGTGCAAATACATTCATATATTTCATCAAGAGGATTCCGCTAATAGGTAAAAAAGTTCCAGAGAGTTTTTACAGTAAAACAAAGGCTAAAATTACTCTTGGAATTATATTTGAAATAATGTCTTTTTTATTTGGCTTTATTAAAAAAGCTGTTTATATTGGTGTGATGATAGCACTTCCTGCTCTGTACCTCTCAAAGGAAAGCGGAAATTTACAGGAAGTAGCTCTTCAAATATTTTTTATTTTAAGCTTTATTCTAGGACCCATTATAAATACTACTTTAATGCCACGAGATGAAAAACCTTTCAACATGATAAGATTAATGAGGGTGGATGCTAAAAAGTACTTTATAAGTGAAATGGTTTATACCAGAATTTTAGCTTTTATACATTTTACTCCCGTGATGATGGTACTGTTTTCTCCAGTAAAGGGATTAATTTTGACCTTTGAGTTTATACTCATTAGGTTCATATGGGAGTTTATACATTTATTTGTATTTAGTAGGTTTAACAAGATGATATCAAATATGGATATATTTATTGGGACATTGGTGATTATTTGTCCTTTACTAGCCTATGTTCCTTTATTTTTTCATGTTAATATAGGACTTCATAGGTGGATATATGATTACAGGATTATTATCCTATTATTTTTATTGTCAGTTTTATCTCTTAGATATATCTTTAAATACAAAAGGTTTAAGGATATTAGTAAAATTATATGCACTAAGGATAATATTTTAGAGAAACAGAAATTAGTAAAAGATGTTCAGTTTAAAGATGTAGAAATAAACGAGAAGAAGATAAAAGTAGAAGACTTGAATTCCAATATCTATGAAAATAAGCAAGGCTATGAATATCTTAATGCTATATTTTTCAAAAGATACAAAAAACTTTTATCAAAGTCTTCAAAATATATAATTATAGGAAGCCTTATAGTAACAATAGTTGCCATTGGATTTGTATTGTGGAAACCAAGTGATAAAGGGGGTATTATAGATTTTTTCAAGAATAAAACTTCTAGTTGGATATTTGTAATGTACTTTTTATCTACTACAGAAAGAATTTGTAAGGCTATGTTTTTTAATTGTGATATAAGCTTACTTAGATATGGGTACTATAGACAAAGAGAAGCTATATTTTCTAATTTTAAATCTAGGTTAAAAAGGGTAGTTGTTTTTAATATTCTTCCTGCTTTAGTAATTTGCTGTTGTATAATTTTCATACTAATAGCATCTGGAGACCCTAAGGCAATATTAGAATTAAGTTATTTATTTTTAAGTATAATAGCCTTGGCTTGCTTTTTTTCTATACATCATTTAGCCATATATTATATAATTCAGCCATATACTGCTAACTTAGAGGTTAAAAGTCCACTATTCAGAGGAATTAATACAGTAATGTATGTAGTTTGTTATATGTGTTCAGGAATTGATAGCTCTTCCTATATGTTTAGTATAGGAGTAATCATATTCACTGTAATATATATGATTATAGCATTAACATTAGTTTATAAATTAGCACCTAAGACATTTAAACTTAAATAGATAACAAATATTTAAAAACTTCTATGAATTTGTAAAAATTTAATGTATAATATATAGGCAACTCATAAACAAAGAAATATTTCATTATGATATGATAAGCTCTTAGAAAATTATACGATTAATGCAAAAAATATTACATTATAAGCAAAGAGGGAGAATCCAAGGGGTTTTTCCTCTATATTTTTTCAAAAATATAAGAAGTGAGAGGTGAAAAACAATGACAATTAATAGAGAAGAGACTTTGAAGGAAGAAATGAAATTCAGTAGTACTAAGGAATGGATAGAAGAACAACTTTTAAACACTGAGAAAAAGTGTGAAGAGTATGAAAAGAAAGTAGCAACTCTTAAAAAATCTTCAAGGGGTACTTTTAGTACAGAGCTAATTTTAGCCCAAAATATTCAAGACTTCGCAAATAAAGATTTGCATAAGTATAATGAAAGTAAAGATAATCCATACTTTGCAAGAATTGATTTCAAGGAAAAGATAAGAGATGTAGAAAGCTTTTATATTGGTAAGTTTGGACTTATAGATGAAGTTAAAAACGAAGAGGTTGTCATTGATTGGAGAGCACCTCTTGCCAATTTATATTATAGTGGAACTTTTGGAGCAGCATCTTATACTGCCCCCATGGGAGAAATTCAAGGAGACCTATTATTAAAAAGGAAATTCCAAGTTAAAGATGGAAAAATAGTAAATATCTTTGATGAGGGAGTAAATGAGTTAATAGTTCCAGTATCAGAAGATGGAGAAGAACTAGTAGATGAGTTTTTAAAGATAAATCTAGAAGAAAATATGAGTAAAAAGCTTAAGGATGTAGTAAATACAATTCAGAGGGAACAAAATGAAATTATTAGAGCCTATAAAAATAAACCAATAATTATTCAAGGTTCCGCAGGGTCAGGAAAGACTACTGTAGCATTACATAGATTAGCCTACCTAGTGTATACCTATGGAGATGAAATGAACAATAGAAACATACTAGTAGTTGCACCAAACCAATTATTTTTAGACTATATATCAGATATATTACCAAACTTAGGAGTTAGTAATGTAAAACAGTCAACCTTTGAGGAACTTTGCAGTGCAATTTTAAACATTAAATATAAAATAATAACTAAGGATAAAAAGCTTGCACATATAATGGAATGTAAGGATGAGGAAGAAATTAAATACATTACTGCATCTAGCAAGATAAAAGGGACAATGACCTATAAAACCATTATGGATAGGTTTATAAAATATTTAGAAAGAAAGAGTTCTGAAGTAGAGGATATATTAGTAGATGAATACATTTTATTTTCAGCAAAGGAAATAAAAAGACTATATATAAAGGATTTAGAAAATTTACCTATTAACAAAAGAAAAGATGAAATAAATAAATACTTTAAAGGTAAGTTGAAAAACCGAATAGAAGAAATTAAAGAAAAGATAGAAGATATATACTTTTTTAAGATAAAAGATATAAAGGATAGAAAAGACATATCAGAGGAAGATAAGAGAAAAGAGATAATTAAAACCTATGATGAACGAGATGAGCTTATAGCAGGACTAAAAACTAAAGGGAGTAAGGCATTAAAGGAGTTCTTTGGTAGTTGGAAGAAGATAAGTGTAGTAGATAGTTATATAAATCTATATAATGATGAAGAAGCATTTTCATCTGTAACAGATAATTGCTTACCTAAAAAGTTAGCTGACTATATGAGAGATGAAATAAATAATAATATTGCCACTAAAAATATAGACTGCGATGATTTAACGGCATTAACATACTTACAATTGAAGTTAGAAGGAGTAGTAGGAGAGAATTATATTCATACTGTCATTGATGAAGCACAAGATTATAGTCTTATGCAATTTAATGTATTAAAAGAAATATCGAAGAATAACTCCATGACTATAGTTGGGGATTTAGGGCAAGGAATCTATAATTATAAAGGAATTAACTCATGGGAAAGCTTAGTAGAAAAGGTATTTAGCGAAGATGCCACTTATATAACTTTATCCCAAAGCTATAGGTCTACAGTAGAAATAATAGAGTTTGCAAACAGGGTATTAGAAAAGCAAAAGTTAAATATAAAACCAGCTCTTCCTATATTAAGACATGGAGATGAACCTAGGGTTATTAATGCTAAAGAAGATGAAGAAATAAGAGTTATTGATTCTTTATTAGAAGAAATATATAGTAAGAATAAAAAAACTGTAGCTATAATTTGCAAAACCTATACTGAATGCAAGGAATTACATAAAAGGCTTAAGAAGGAGTCCAAATATAAATGGGAACTGATAGAAGAGAGTCAAAGTAAATTAGATATAGATAATTTACTTATACCTAGCTATATGACCAAGGGGTTAGAGTTTGACGCAACCATTGTTTATAATTGTGATGAAGATATGTATAGGAATGAAGTCTTAGATAAAAAGTTGCTATATGTGGCTTTAACTAGAGCATTACATCTTCAATATGTAATGTATAAGGAATCACTTTCTTCTTTACTTGTATAGGTATAAGCCTAGTTGCAATAAGGAATAATAGGTTATAGTTTAAAATAGAAGTTATTGTACTATAATTTTAAAGATAATAGAAAAAAAGTGCAAATTATGATATATTTAAGGTTGTGTAAGTCAAAATAATTAGATAATTTATTGATAATATGAATTATGTTTCGATAATGAAGGTATATGAATGCCATTATATTAAATTATTTGATAATAACCTAAATAAAATATAATAAGAGGAAGTGATTATTATGGGAGAAAATATAGGAAATACATCTTCAAATTTTATTAAAAGAATAGTGGTGGATGACTTACAGAGCAAGAAACATGACAATATAATTACTCGTTTTCCACCAGAACCAAATGGATATTTACATATAGGACATGCAAAATCTATAGTTTTAAACTTTGAGTTAGCAGATGAGTTTAATGGAAAGACAAACTTAAGATTTGACGATACAAATCCTACTAAAGAGGATACTGAATATGTTGAATCTATAAAAGAAGATATAAAATGGCTTGGATTTGACTGGGATGATTTATACTTTGCATCAGATTATTTTGAGGAAATGTATAATAGGGCAGTACTCTTAATTAAAAAAGGATTAGCTTTTGTATGTGATTTAACTCCTGATGAAATAAGAGAATATAGAGGTAGTTTAAAAGAACCAGGAAAAGAAAGCCCTTACAGAAATAGAACCGTTGAAGAAAACTTAGACTTGTTTGATCGTATGAGAAAAGGTGAGTTTAAGGATGGTGAGAAGGTTTTAAGAGCTAAAATTGATATAAGCTCTCCAAATATAAATATGAGGGATCCTATAATATATCGTATATCTCATACAGCACATCATAATACAGGAGATAAATGGTGTGTATATCCAATGTATGATTTTGCACATCCCCTAGAAGATGCTATTGAAGGCATAACTCACTCAATCTGTACTTTAGAATTTGAGGATCATAGACCACTTTATGATTGGGTAGTAGAAGCGTGTGAAATGGAAAGTACTCCGAGACAAATAGAATTTGCAAGATTAAATATTACTAATACAGTAATGAGTAAAAGAAAACTTAAAGCTTTAGTAGATGAAGGTATTGCTGATGGATGGGATGATCCAAGAATGCCAACTATAGCTGGATTAAGAAGACGTGGTTATACTCCTGAGGCTATAAGAAACTTCTGTAGAGAAATTGGGGTAGCAAAAAATGATAGTACTGTAGATGAACAATTATTAGAACATTTTATTAGAGAAGATTTAAGTACTAAAGCACCAAGAACCATGGGAGTTATCAGGCCTTTAAAGGTGGTTATAACTAACTACCCTGAGGGTGAAGTTGAAATGTTAGAGATTGAAAATAATCAAGATGACCCATCCATGGGAAAAAGAATGGTACAATTCTCTAGAGAAATATATATTGAAGAAGAAGATTTTATGGAAGAGCCACCTAAAAAATACTTCAGACTATTTCCGGGAAATGAAGTTAGACTTAAGGGAGCATACTTTATAAAGTGTAATGATTTTATAAAAGATGAATCTGGAAAGGTTGTTGAGATTCATTGTACTTATGACAAGGAAACTAAGAGTGGAACAGGATTTACAGGTAGAAAAGTTAAGGGTACAATACATTGGGTAGATGCTAGCTCTGCTATACCAGCAGAATTTAGATTATATGAACCTTTAATAAAAGATGAAGAAATTGATGAAAACAAAACTTTTCTAGAATGTGTTAATCCAAATTCCTTAGAAGTATTACTGGGTTATGTTGAAGATAATATGAGGGGCGTAAAACTAGGTGAAAGCTTCCAATTCTTTAGACATGGATATTTTAATGTGGATTTTAAATATTCTACAGAGAATAAACCTGTATTTAACAGAATAGTAGCTTTAAAAAGTTCTTTTAAAATAAAATAAAAACACTACCTCTTAATTTTAAAATTAAGAGGTAGTATTTTTTATAAAGTCTAATGTTATATACATAAGCTGTTTATATATGAATTATCTGTTACTTTTTAGGAATTAATATAAACTTTAAGAGTATAAAGGCGTTAATAATAATATATGGACAAGTATAAAAACTGTATATAAGAATAAAGGAGGAAGTATGAAAAAGATATTAACTGGTTTACTAGGCATGTTTTTAGTATTTGCTGTTATGAACACAACTGCTTTTGCAGATACTAAAGAGATGAGAGGCGCATGGATTAGCACTGTTTGGAACCTTGATTGGCCAACTGTTGGTTCTAGAAATAATCAGGCTCAACAAAAACAAGAGTTTATAACACTATTGGACAAGCTACAAGCAACAGGATTAAATAGTGTTATAGTACAAGTAAGACCTAAGGGAGATGCTTTGTATAATTCTAGTCTTAATCCTTGGTCTGACATACTTACTGGAACTCAAGGCAAGAATCCAGGATATGACCCATTAGCATTTATGATTGAAGAAACTCATAAAAGAGGAATGGAGTTTCATGCTTGGTTTAATCCCTATAGAATAACGACTTCTGGTACAGACGTAAATGCATTAGCATCAAATAATATGGCTAGGAAGAACCCTAGCTGGGCTATAGCTTATAACAATGCATTATATTATGATCCAGGCAATCCACAGGTGGTAAATTATTTAGTAGAAACTGTAGCTGAAGTAGTGAAAAATTACAAGGTAGATGGAATCCATTTTGATGATTACTTCTATCCAAGTAAATCTTTTAATGATGATACTAGCTACAGTAAGTATGGTAATGGAATTAATAAAGATGACTGGAGACGTGCTAATGTCAATACATTAATTCAGAAGGTATATACTAAAATTAATAGTATAAACTCATCAGTATCCTTTGGAGTAAGTCCAAGAGGAATATGGAAAAATGCATCTAGTGATCCGGCTGGTTCAGCTACAAATGGTGGACAAAGCTACTATGATATATATTGTGATTCTGTAGCATGGATAAAGAATGGATGGGTTGACTATATAAATCCACAAATATATTGGACTTTTGAAAATAGTGCAGCTCCTTATGGAACCCTTGTAGATTGGTGGGCAAAGCAAGTTAAAGGAACTAATGTTAAACTTTATATTGGACATGATGTTTCTAAAACTGAGGTAGCTAATCAAATAGAAAAACAAGTAAATTATAGTAGAGCTAATTCAGAAGTAGATGGAAATATATATTTTAGAGCAAAATTTATATCTGAAAATAGTACACTTCAGTCAAAATTAAAACAGTTAAATAAAGTTACACATAAACAACTTAAGGGTTTAAATAGATATGAAACATCAGTAAAGGTAAGTAAAGAAGGTTGGAGTAGCGCAAATACTGTGCTATTAGTAAATGGTTATGCAAATGCTGATGGTCTTGTAGCAACTCCATTAGCATCGGCTTATGGAGCTCCAATACTTTTATCAAGTGCGGACACTTTACCTGAAAGTACAAAAACTGAATTAAAGAGATTAAATCCATCCAAAGTAATTTTAATTGGTGGAAAAGGAGTACTTTATGATAAGCTAATTAATGAAATCAAAAGTATAAAATCTAGCATAACAGTTGAAAGATTAGGTGGTTCAACTAGATATGACACATCTCTTTTAGTAGCAAAAAGATTAGATACTATAATTGATACAAATAAAGCTTATATATGTTATGGATATGGAGAAGCAGATGCCCTATCTATATCAGCAAAGGCTGGAGAAGAGAGACAACCAATAATTTTATCAGAAACCAATTCTTTAAAAGATTCTTCTTTTGAATGGTTAAAAGGAGAGAAACTTCAAAATGCATATTTTATAGGTGGTACAGGGATTATAGGTGATTCTGTAATATCTAAGGTGAATTCCATAACATCTTCAAATGTAAGTGGAAATAGAGTTGCAGGTATTAATAGATATGATACAAATGCAGCTGTGATTAAAAAGTTTTATACTAACTCAGTTCAATCTGGGATTAGTGTTACTAAGGGAGACGTATTAGCAGATGCATTAACATCAGGTCCATTAGCGGCAAAATTAAAGACACCCATAGTGCTTGTAGACACTGAACTAAGTAACAATCAAAAACAGGTTTTAAGTACAAAACAAGCATCCTTAGTATACGAGATAGGAGGAGGTATAAATCCTTCTGCAGTGCAAGATGTTATAAATAGAGTAAGGTAATTTGAAATATTATTGAAATTAAATAAACTCAGTTAATGTAATGATAATTACGTTAACTGAGTTTTTTAATCTATGATATTATTATATGTTTATGTTAGAGTCTATGTCAGAAAATTCTACCATGAGTTTCTCGCTATTATTAGTAATATTTTGTGATATATGATTTTCCACATCTAAAGCGGCCCTATCAACTCCCTTTATAGGAAGAGTAAATATAAATTCACAACCTTTGTTTGGTTCACTTTTAAGGATAATGGAACCATCTAAAAGTTCTACTAGAGATTTTACCAAAGAGAGACCTATACCACTACCCTCTTCACTTTTAGATTTTTCATTTTTAACTTGAGTAAATCTTTCAAAGATGCTTCTTTGCTTATCTTTAGGAATTCCAATTCCAGTATCCTTTACTGAAACAGATATGGAGTGTTTTAAACATTTTAAAGTTACGTATATACATCCTCCTTTAGGGGTAAATTTAATAGCATTTGAAAGAAGATTTAATATAATTCTATCTAGTTTTTCAGAATCTAGTGGCATATAAACCTCTTCTTCGTTAGTATCAAATACTATGGAAATTCCTCTAGCAGATGCATATTCAAGTACAGACATAGTGATATCTTCTACTACTTCTACTATATTCTTAACTTCAAATTCTACATGATAAAACCCAGAATCAATTTTTGTCATATCAATTAGATTATTTATAAGCTTAAGTAGTCGAAATCCATTTTGACGTATATATATTAGTTTAACTTCATCATCTTTATTAGCAAAAGTAAGTTTGCCGTTATCTTTATATATATCTAAAAGTTGTAACCCAGATAGTATAACATTAAGCAAAGTACGTATTTCATGAGAAAAGTTAGCTAAAAATTCAGTTTTAATTTTATCACTTATCAGAAGTTCATCATATCTTTTCTTTGCAGCAATCATATTTTTTGCATTATTTGTTTTTTGGATTGTTTGAATAGCTAACATTATCATGCATACTAGCAAAATTAGAAGTAAAAGAAATACTATACCTAGAGATACGCCTTTATTTATCCAACTATCATTTATAAATACAACATTCTCGGGAAGAGAAGAACGAGATATATTATTTGTTGTTACTTCTGATGCATCAAATAACAAGGTACTACCAGGATCGTATATACTTGGGATATCATTTGGTTTTGTACCATTTAGTACACGAATAGCAGTTTCATAAATGATTTTGCTGTGATTTTTTGCATATAATATATGTCCACCGATAGCTCCATTTCCAACATAAGTTTCCTTAAAAGTATATAATTGACCATTAGAATAGTTTTTTATAATATGTGTTGTGTTCTTAGGTGAAATTATAATGTTGGAAGTATCTTTGAAATTACCAACAATTATTGAAGGTGTATTGCTAGGGTATTGAGATAATTTATAGCATAAATCATCAATATAATCGCTTTTTATAAAATTAAATCTTAACACATTAGTATAATAGGGAATAGTATCTCTTACTTGGTTTTCTATATACTTAGATTCTATAGTATTATCCAATAAAATATTTATTTCAGAAGTATTTGGATTTGTATGTAAAATCAAATCAACTAGGGTACGGACATTAACTGGTTCCATTACTCCAGTAAAATTATTAAATGGATAGGAAGACAGCTTGCTAACATCATTAATACCGCCATATACCACAGGTACATTTTTAAACATGGGAGTATTGTAATAATTTCCTACAAAATTTAAAGATTCATCATCAAGAGTAACAATTAAATCAAATTTAGTATTTTCATATTTTAATGACCAAAGGTCAGCTTGCTTATCTAAATAGGATTTGTCATCATTTGTTATAGATAGGAATTCTGTTCGTGTATGAATATTTAAGTCGCTTGAAGTTAGTGAAGTTTTGAGATTATCGAGGAGATAAGATTCCCAGAGTTCATTTTCACTTTGAGAAGATAAAATTAATACCTCTTTATACTTTAAAAGGGATTGATCAGTATCACTTGATGGCGTAGCAAAAACTGTGATAGAGTTAAAGGACATAACTATGCCTAAAGCTAAATTCACTAACACATATATAAATTTATTTCTTTGGCAGGAGAGTACATATTTATCATTCATACAAATCACCTAACATATCTATACTTGATTTTAAAATATATTTAATTGACTTGGAATAAAGTATTTGAGCAAGTATCCCAAGAAAGTATATATATCGACAGAATAATTATATCATGAAAATTAGATAGATAATAGAATATTTTTAACATTGTATTAATTATTAATACATTTATTATTATCTTAGAGAATATAATAAATACATTTCCATAAAATAATACTATTAAAATTGTGGTGGGAGTATATATGAGTAGTTATTATACTGTGAAATGTAGTAAATACGTTGATTACGATAAAATCTTAAAATTTAATTATGAAAATTTAAAACTTAATGGGAATACGAAATTAGATTATATTAATATTAAGTTAGAGGATGTAAGTTATAGTAATTGTGAATTTAAAAATATGAATTTTGAAAATAATTTCTTTTCAAATGTTATATTTATTAATTGTAAGTTCATAAATTGTAGATTTATTAGAGGAAAGATAAATTTAAGAAATTTTTTGGAGTTTAATAATTGTATTTTAGACAAAATATATATTAATAATTGTAATTTTTCATCTTTATATATAAAGGAATGTTCATTATATAAGGTTGATTTTAAAAATAGCTTTATGAAAGGTTGTAATTTTGTAAGAAATAGTTATGATGAGGTTAGATTTATAGATAATTGTAATTTAATGGACTGCATAATAAAAGATATGGAAGGAACCATGGATATAAAGTTTATTAATGAGAAATCTTATACTAAGCTTAATTATGGTTCTTATATAGGAAAATTCAACTATAAGGATATGAAAAAAAATAATACCTGTAGAAATAATAAAGAATCAAGTAATTGCATATGTAATTGTAATTATCTAAACATTAGTTTTAGTTACATGGATTTTGGTGAACAATATTTAAGAAATCATGTAGGCGGAAGATATGGTAGGTGTTTTTATCAAAGTAAGTTAGCTTTTCATAGGACGCTTAAAGGTAGAAAGAAATTTTATTCTTCTGTAGCCAATATAGTATGTGGTTATGGCGAAAAGCCTTATAGAAGCTTTATGTTATCTTTAATTATAATTTTGATATTTGCTTTATTATACATGATTACTGGTATAAACTGCTCCAGCGGAGTAATTGGAATTAGTGGATTAGCAGGTGATTTTTCTGTTAAAATGCTATTTAAAAATATAATTTATTGTATTCACTTTAGTTTAGTTACATTTTCTACAGTAGGATATGGTGATTTATTGCCATATAATATAATGGGGGTTATACTAAGCAGCGTAGAAATACTTATAGGAATTATAATGATAGGAATTTTGACATCTACTTTAGTTAGAAAGATGACAAGATAAGCAGATTTACAATTATTAAATAAGCATATACATAAAATATAAAGTAAGGTAAATTTTATGGGAGGTCACTTTTTAGAGTCCTCCCATGTTTTATTGTTATATAAAACCTTCTATATGTTTTGCTCTTTCAAAGGAATTTTCTATAATTTCATCTGGATATCCAATATATTTTAAAAGTTTTATTGCATTTTTTGTTTGAGATACGCCTTGTTTCAATTTGTAGTCAAAGGAAAGTCCTTCGCTATTATTTACATCTTCACTGAAATAAAAGAAATCATAGTAATCTTTAAGAATATCAGCTAGTTCCCTATCATGGGTAGCAACTATAGAAATTGCTTTTTTAGAGTTAATATATTTTAGAATTTCAGCGGAAGAAGCAATTCTTTCTACAGGGTTTGTACCTCTAAAAATTTCATCTATGGCACAGAAAATAGGAAGAGGCTTTTCAGTAGCTTTTATAATTCTAAGGATGGATTCAGCCTCTGCCATGTAATAACTTTTTCCTGCATTTACATCATCGCTTGGACTAATTGAAGATACAACATTGAAAAAGCTAGCTTCGTAATTTTCAGCTAGTACAAAATTGAAACTTTGTGCAAATACTATGTTAATTCCTAGCATCCTTAAGAAAGTTGATTTTCCAGACATATTTGTACCAGTAAGAATGATACCATGTTTATTAATATTAATGGAATTTGCAACAGGATTCTTAACAAGGGGATGAATTCCTTCAGAAATATTTAACTTTAGTTCCTGATAAAATTTTGGTTTAGTATATGGTGTATCAAGCCCACTTTGGTAGCTTGCTACAGATGCTAAAGCTTCAATTTCTCCAATTATGTAATACAAGTCTAAGAGGTAATTCTTTTTCTCCTTAAGTTCACTACTAAGTTTATAGTAAGCGGCTTCTTCTAATAAAAGTGGTACAGAGATGAACTCAAAGAAACCTTCAAACATGGTGGTAAATCCAACAAGTCTAGTTCCCCTATCTATAGATTTTATATTGTTTAGGATATTGGTTATTTGCAATTTATAGTCCTTAAGTTCGGAAATATTAAGATTTTTCAACTTTTTTGCAGCAACAATTATTTTTCGTAGGTATAATAATCCTTTATCTTTAATATTTTTAGCTTCAGCCATATTTATAAATGCATTAACCCATAAAATTATAGCAAAACCAAACATATACTTAGGATTTTTGGTCATTATAGATATAAGTATTATTAATATAGGAAGAAATTTACCTAAGAAAGTATATAGGTAATATTTACTCTTATTAACTTTAAGATATGTTTCTAGCATTTCTATAAAACAGTCTTTATTATCGAATCCCATATTAAAAAAATGCATTTGAACCTGGCATTTTTTATCTTCATTATCCTTAAAGAAGCTAATTATATTATTTCTTCTGTTAAGTTCTTTTTCATCTATAATAATATTCCTTATCATAGAATATAAAGCAGATTCTCCTGCACTACTATAGGTTCTATCGAAATTTTCATAAACTCTATTCATATCTAAATCATTGAAACTTTGTTCATCTAGAAAATATTCAGTTTTAGGTCTGATATCAAATAACCGTCTAATAGACTTGAAGTTACGTACCCTTTCATTATCTCGTTTAGAGTCTTCTTTAATATAGTTAAGTTTGATTTTAGACAATATATCACTTCCAATACATGTTATTATTTAACATTATAACTCATTATTACATTTTAGTCTAACAAGTAGGGATGACCTACTATTTTTTTAGGAAGAATATGAGAGTTTATGATATAATATGAGGTATATTATAAATGTAGTAAAAGAAGATATATTAATTATATATTTTAGTGGAATAGACAGTGAATGGAGGTGACTTTATGGATATTAAACAGGCTTTAAGTAAATTCAAAGAGGATAAGAAGCATAGATTTTTTATAATCAATGGCAAAGAAGGTATAGGGAAAACTAGAGCAGCTTTATCAAGAGCTATATTTTTACAAGATAATTATTGCATTAGAGAAAATGAAAATATATTGTTTATATCTAATGAGGTTTTAGGGGATACTTTAGAAGAGGTAAAACTAGATGTAAATAGAAATAATACGTTCTTTACATATTTAAATAATAATGTTGAGATCTGCAGTAAAAAACAATTAATAAATAAATGTTTCCAGTATATAACATCAAGCAACCCGTTGAAAGGTAAAAGGTTTTGCAATAAGGATGTGACAAAGGCTTTCATTTTAGAAGGAATTGGAGAATTGCGACAGAAGGAAAGAAGAATAAATAAAGTTATATTAACAAAAAATATAGATTTTTTATTCGATGAAATTTTCTATATAAAACATTTGAATATAAGCTCCGTTGAAGAATATCAAAATTTAAATAGGAAAAAAAGAGGGTTTTCATTACGGAAGAATTCTAATAGTAGAGAAGCTATTTATAAATTATATTTATGGTATTGTAACTACATGGATGAAAATGGACTAATTGATTATATAGATGAGTTTAAAATTGTTTATGATAATATACATAAGCTTAAAGATTTAAAGTATGCACATATAATAATAGATAATGTAGAACAGTTAACCATTGAAGAAGTAAAATTTATTCGTGGACTTTTAAAAGATTTTACTTATAGTAACTTTATTTTGGTGAAAAATATTAATCCTATTGACACACCAAAACCTTGGCTCCAATACTTTAAACAAAATAAGGATGTTACTATTTTTGATAGTAATAAATATAAGATTATTAATTGCAGTAAAGTATCAAAGAAAAAAGTGACTAAAAAAGTTATAGAACAAACTATCGAAGAACAAATTAATAAAGAGTTGAAGGAAGATGAAATGGTCAAAAACAATGAATATATTGAAACCTATAAATATGTAGATTTAAAACATAATATATCTCATGATTTTGCCATAGATACTAGTAGTTATAATGAAGTTATTTTAAACCATAACACTACTAGTGAGATAATCGGAGATAAGGAAATAAATAAAGTTCCAGTGTACAATGAGATTGCTGCGGGGCAACCTATTTCTATTAATGATGAAATAGAAGGTCAATTTAATGTTCCTATATATTGGCTTAAAGGTGTACAACAACCTTTTATATTAAAGGTTAAAGGGGATAGTATGATTAATGCTAATATTGAAGATGGAGATTATATAGTTATAAATAAGCAAACTATGGCAAATCATAATGAGATAGTTGCTGTAAGTATAGATGGAGAAGCTACCCTTAAGAGGCTATGGTTAAAAGGAAATAAGGCAGTATTAATGCCAGAAAATGATAAATACTATCCTATAGAGATTAAAGAGGATAATGCTTATATTATTGGGAAGGCTGTAGGGTTAATTAAGTCTACTAGCTAACACCTATGTAAGTCTTAAAATAGTAACAAATTTTTTATAAATACAGGTAGAGTAAATAATTTATTTAAGTTTACTCTACCTTTTTATTTTATAGTCTCAATAATACTTATAAAATAAAGATCAACAGAATGTCTATAAAGCCACCTATAGCTATAGAAATCCAATTTAAGAAAAGATGGAAATTTATATTATTAAGGGTATTAAAAATGTTATCTTTTGTAAAAGCTTTATTGTCCATATATTTAGAATATATTTCATTTAAAATATAATAGGACATACCTAAAGATTTACTGTTTATAGCTGATGTAATAGACATTAATAACATGATTAAGCCTTCTACAAATATAATATCTTTAAAAAAAAAGTTAGTTAGTGGTGTAAATATCCCTGCTATAGCTAAAGTTAGAATACTCCACAACACACCACAGATAAATAGCTTTAAAGTGATTTTTACTGATGCATTTTTCATGAAATTCACCTCGCTTGAAAATGAATTCTTATTGAATTATAAGAGTTTAATATAATATATGATTAAAAAGCCATTTAGGTAATGCAAATAAGAAAAATGTAAACCGTAGAAACTTACTAAGCCATGGTGTATAATTATCTGTGAAGTTTGGTTTAATCTGATTATGAGAGGGAGAGATTTTATGTTAAGTAGAGTGAGATTAAATTTAGAAGCAGTAGAAGCAATGCTTTATTATTGGCAAGCAGCATCTGAAAAGGATAACATTGCAGAATCATTTTTCTATGATGTAGCAAAAATGCCAGGATTAACTGTTGCTTATGATGATGAATTTAATGGAGAATCTGTAAGACGTGCTTTAAGCGCTATAAAAAATAGAGAGCCTTTTGATGGGACTAAAAAAGAAAAGAAGTTCTGGAATAACAATATGTGGATGATGGAAGACTTAGAATTTACACATGCAATGGCAGCACCACTAAAAGTATTAAATTTAGATTCATTAGCAAGTGAATTTCAGAAGGTAGAAAATAAACATAATTATGATGAAGTAGAAGTTATTTTCTCACCATTACATTCTGATGAATATATAATCTCAGGAAATAAGTTAGTTATAAATTTCTTTAGAATAAAGATTGATTTAATGGATGGTAAAGCAACTATTGGAGATATAGAAATAATAGAGTATATTAAAGAAAAGATTAAGGAAGTAATACAATAGTGAGAATACTGTAAAATTAATTAAAGAAAGGGTATTGTAAGATGACCTAAATTAGTCATAAACAATGCTCTTTTTTAACTATATTTTTACATAATGCATGTCTCATACTTTTAATAATCTTTTAGCTGTAGTATTATAGTTATAGGATATATGAAGAAATATCTAAAAACTAAGTAGTGTGGTGTAATGAAGTATGGACAAAACTAATTTTAGTATAGGATTTTTTGATTCAGGGGTTGGAGGTATTAGTGTCCTAAAGGAAGCAGTGAAGCTACTACCTAAAGAAAACTACATATATATAGGAGATTCTTTAAATGCACCCTATGGAGTGAAAACTCCAGAGGAAGTTAGAAAGTTAACCTTTAATATGGTAGATAAGCTTATTTCTATGAATGTGAAAGCTATAGTAGTGGCATGTAATACTGCTACTAGTATTGCAATCGATGAATTAAGAAGGATTTATAAAGAAATCCCCATAATTGGAATAGAGCCAGCTTTAAAGCCGGCAGTAGAGAATTATGGTAACGGAATAATAGTAATAATGGCTACACCAATGACTTTATCTGAGAATAAATTTAGTAAACTAAGAGAAAGATATAATAAGGCTTCTGACATTATTTCAATGCCATGTGATGGTCTGGTGGAAATTATTGAAGGTGGAAATATTAAGGGTGAAGTTGTAGAGGGGTATTTAAGAAATAGGTTTAAAGATGTACCTAAAGAGAGAGTGTCCTCTGTGGTTCTTGGATGTACTCATTATCCATTTATTAAAGAAGCATTAGTGAATGTTATAAATGATGATGTTGCTATTATAGATGGTAGTTTAGGAACAGTAAAACAATTGAAGCGTAAGTTAGATCAAAAAGGTTTATTAAATACTAATAATGAACAAGGTACTGTTAAAATATATAATTCTAAAGATGATAAAAATTTAATAGAATTGTCATATAAGTTGCTTGATGCAGATAAAAACAGCAAATAACTCTGTTTATCATCAGTATAATAAATTACATAAAAATAATTAAAGAATAAATAATATAAAGAAAGAAAAGAGGAAGATGTATGAATCCAATAGTAACTTTTGAAATGGAAAACGGAAAAATAATGAAGGCGGAATTATATCCTGAAATAGCTCCCAATACAGTAAAAAACTTCATAGACTTAGCTTATAAGGGATTTTATGATGAATTAATTTTCCATAGAGTAATACCAGGTTTTATGATTCAGGGCGGTTGTCCAGAAAAATCAGGAATGGGCGGACCAGGATATTCAATTAAAGGAGAATTTAGTGGAAATGGATTTAAAAATGATTTAAAACATACTAAGGGTGTTTTATCAATGGCTAGAGCTCAACATCCAGATTCAGCGGGTTCTCAATTTTTTATAATGGTTGCAGATGCACCACACCTAGATGGAAGCTATGCTGCCTTTGGTAAATTAATAGACGGTCAAGATGTAGCAGATGAAATAGTAAGCTCTCAAACAGATAGAAGAGATAGACCATATGAAGATCAAGTTATAAAATCTGTAACTGTAGAAACTTTTGATGTAAACTACGGAGAACCAGAAAAATTATAATGGAAGGTATTTAATATGAATATACTTAAAGATAGATTAATCATAGCTTATGGGCTTAATGATGAAGAGATAGATAAACTAAATATAAAATTCAAAGATATATGTATAAAACCATGTGTATCAATAAATGAAAATATGGGAGAATATACTTTAGAGCATATATTAAAAGAAGAGAGCTTATCAGATAGTGAGACTAAACTACCTGAAGAAAAAGTTATTATATTTAATGGATTTTTAGGTGTTTATCTTCAACAAGCTGTTAAAAAGGTTAGAGAAGTTTTAGGTGCAAAACCAATATTAGCGTCTACTACACCCAATTCTGTTAAAATGACTCTTCATGAATTGATAGATCATTTAGTAAAAGAGAGACAATATTATCAAAAATAATTTTTAAGTCTAATAATTTAGAAATCCTCTAGGACTAGAGGATTTCTATTTAGATTAAGGAGATACAGGGAGGATAATTAAGAATGAGTACTGTTGGAGAAAGAATTAAACAAGGAAGAAATGCTAAGGGAATGACTCAAAAGCAACTTGCTAAGAAGCTTGGAGTATCAGAAAACTATATAAATGATGTTGAGAATGGAAGAAAAGTTGTAGAAGAAAAGTTTATAGAAAGAGTAGGTAAGGTTTTAGGTGGAGATCTTGCAGAAATGACTACGCTGTTTGATAATATAGCTTATGAAGAAAGAAAATCTTCAGAAAGTAATTTAAAGACACATAATGTAGCGAAGGGTAATAAAGTAAAAGAAACTATAAATGAAGTATGGAATGATGCATTTAGTTCTGTTCTTAAGTCTGTAGGAATTTATAGCTATGATTTAAACAAGCCTATAGGAAAAAAAGAGTTACCTGTTATATCAAATAAAATAGAAGGATATGCTCAGGATAAGGTGCTATATATTAAAATTGAAAACGATGATTTATTAGGATTTAGAATTTGTCAAGGAGATTTAGCATTTGCTAACCTAACTTCTGAAATAGAAAATAATAAGATATATCTCATGGATGTAAATGGAGAAAGAGTGATAAGACAGTTAAAGAAGCTAGATAGTAATAAAGTTTTAATAATAAGTAATAAAAATATGGTTCGTACAGAAACAGCTCATCCTAAAGAGGTAAAGGTTATTGCAAAGTTAAATAGATTAGAAGTTCAACTATAATCTATTTAATAACATTTTTAATATACATTCATACTATAACTATATAAGAATTTGGAGGTATGGGTGTGCAAAAGGCTGATGGATTATTAAATTTACTTATAAATGTACCAGAGAGTATAAGAAATGAGATTATATATGGATATGGAATTGGAGATGTTGAAGAAACTAACATTGAATTAATTATACTTTATAGTGGGACTCCAGAGGTAATGGAAGAGAAAATAAATGCTATTGGAGGTACCTTTGAAGATTTAGATTTCGGTTATGGAATTATAACTATACCAAGAGGCGATGTTGAAAAGCTAGTAGGAATAAGAGAAATCAACTATATAGAGTTACCTAAAAATTTATATTTATCCTTTGAACCTAGTAATAGAGCTTCATGTATAACAGAAGTAAATACTAACTATGGATTAGAGGGAGAAGGGGTACTTATAGGATTCATAGATTCTGGAATAGATTATGTAAATCAATCATTTAGACTTGACAATGGAGATACAAGGATTGATTTTATTTATGATTTATATGAAAATAGAAGGATTTATACAAGAGAAGAGATAAATGCAGCTTTAAGAAGTCCAGACCCATACTCATTAGTACCTCACGTTGATAGAGCAGGTCATGGTACTCATGTGGCTGGTATAGCATGTGCTGGAGGGAATATACCAAGGAGATTTTATGGGGTAGCTCCTAGAAGTTCTATAGCCATGGTTAAAATGACAAGAGAGATAGGAGGACAGGGAGCAAAAAGTACCCAGTTAATGAGAGGGATTAAATTCTTAATTGATAAAGCTTATGAATTAAATAAGCCCCTGGTTATAAACATAAGTTTTAGCACGAATGATGGAGCACATACTGGAAATAGTTTGTTAGAGCAATATATAGGTATAGTTTCTACAGTGCAAAGAGTTAACATAGTTGTAGCAGCAGGAAATGAAGGGGATAGAGCACACCATGTTGGTGGTGAACTGGGTAGAGCACAAGAAATACGATTTAATGTTGGAATAGATGAGAGAATATTAATAATACAATTATTTAAATCATTTTTAAAGGATATTAACTTAAATCTTATATCACCAAGTGGAACTAGTAGTGGTGAATTAAGATTAACTAATGCATTAAATCAAGGAAGAATAGGTAATACTGAGTATTTTGTATTCAATACAGGGCCAACACCTTTTAGTATAGATGGCGAAATAATAATTGTACTTTCAGGGGTAGGAGAAGAAACCATAGCTAGTGGAATATGGACTATGAACATGACTACTAATGAAAATGTTCTAGGAAGCTATGATATGTGGTTACCTATTGCAGAAGGATTAAATATTGCTACAAGGTTCTTAGGACCTAGTACTGCTAATACATTAGGTATACCGGGAACTGTACCAGATGTAATAACCGTTGGTAGTTATAATTTTATAAACTCTACTATATCACCATTCTCTGGAAGAGGAAATGCTGAATTAAACCCTGTAAAACCTGATTTAGTGGCACCTGGAGAAAATATAGAATCATCTACTCCGGGAGGTGGATTTGAGCCACGGTCAGGAACATCAATGGCTACACCTCAGGTGGCAGGGGCATGTGGACTTTTAATGGAATTTGGAATTATAGAAGGAAATGATCCTTATTTGTATGGAGAAAGAGTAAAATACTTTTTATTAAAAGGAGCCAATAGAAGTAGAGTAGATGTACAGTATCCTAATAATAGTTGGGGATATGGTACTTTATGTCTTGCAGGAGCTCTTAGGGTATGGAATAATGAAGTAGCTTCAAGGTAGGAATAAATTACAATTTTACTATAAAGAATATGTAACTTTTCTATGATAGTCATCATAATATATATATTGAAGTATTATTTTAAGGAGAAATTTATGGCAGACATAGGTAGGTTGCAGGTTCAAGTGTATAGAGTAAATACAGCTATACCAATAAGTAATGCCAATATTACGGTATCAAGAACAGATGGAGAAACTAGAGAGCAAGTTACTACCCTAACTACTAATCCAGAGGGACAAACGGAGACTATAGAATTAGAAACTCCAGAAATAGAAAGGTCATTAAATCCAGATAATACCCTTATACCTTATGCCCTTTATGATATAGATGTAACGGCAGAAGGCTTTGATGAAATAAATATAAGAGGATGCCAAGTGTTGCCGCGACAAACAGCGTTACAGATATGTAATCTGATTCCAACAAGTCTTAATAGAGAGATCACAGAGGATGAAGATGTACAGGTAGTCAGGGTTATAGAGATTCCACCTAATGTTCAATTTGGTGATTTTCCACCTAAGATACCTGAGGACCCTAATAAAGCTTTGCCACCTCCACCAAGTGGTTTTGTAGTTTTGCCAGAGCCAGTTGTACCAGAGTTTATAATCGTACATGCAGGGGCACCAACTAATACAGCAGCACCAAATTATACTGTTCCATATACAGACTATATAAAAAATGTAGCCAGCTGTGAAATTTATGCAACTTGGCCAGAGGCAACTATAAGAGCTAATGTATACTGTATCATTTCATTTACTTTAAATAGAATATACACAGAATGGTATAGAAGTAAGGGGTTTAATTTTGACGTAACAAATTCTACAGCCTATGATCAAGCTTTTGTTTACGGAAGAAACATATTTGATAACATAAGTAGGATAGTAGATGAGTTATTTGCTACCTATGTAAAGAGGTCGGGAGCTAAACAACCTTTACTTACGCAATACTGTGATGGTAGAAATGTTCAGTGTCCAGGATGGCTTACTCAATGGGGCAGTAAGGATTTAGGGGCTCAAGGATGGATTCCATATGATATATTAAGAAATTTCTATGGAAGTGATATAGTTCTTGAAAGAGCTGAAAAGGTTTCTGGAAGTCCAAGGTCATATCCAGGTTTTACTTTACGACAGGGAGCCAGTGGAGAGCCAGTTAGAACCACTCAAACCTTTTTAAATAGAATAGCACAAAATTATCCTCTAATACCTAAAGTGGCTATTGATGGAAAGTATGGTTCTACAACTGCCAATCAAGTAAAAGTATTTCAACAGGTATTTGGTCTTCCGCAGACAGGTGAAGTAGATTATGCTACATGGTATAAGATTTCGGCTATATATACAGGAGTAACTAAAATCGCAGAATTAAGAAGTGTTCATGAGGAAGAAATTGAATATTCATACTTTATTCCACATTGGCCATATAAAGATGCAACGGATTTACCTAGAATTAAATATCCTAAAAATTGAGTATATAATCTATTAATGAACTTCGAAGTTATCTCGGAGTTCATTTTTGCGTATAAAAACAACATGCAAAAAATATTTTAATAAAATATTCAAGTAAATAATTATAGAGTATAAAATAAGGTATAATTATTATTAAGAAGAGAAATACAAGGAGTTACGGATATGGATAATATAAAGGTATTATTAGTTGATGATGAAGAGAATATTAGAAACTTGTTGGAAGCTTATTTAAAAAAGGAAGGGTTTATAACATTACATAGCTCTAATGGTAAAGAAGCTATTGAGATTATAGAGAATGAATCAGTAAATTTAGTGGTACTAGATATAATGATGCCTGTTTTGGATGGATTTGAGACATTAAAGGTTATAAGAAATAGATGGAATATACCAGTAATAATGCTTAGTGCAAAGGAAGAGGAAGAAGATAAGCTTTTAGCATTGGGATTTGGTGCAGATAATTATGAAACAAAGCCCTTTAGTCCAAAGGTTTTAGTAGCTAAAATTAAAGCGTTAATAAAGAGGAGCTATGGAAGTAGTATAGATAAAAGTACGGGAATTGTGATAGGGAATCTTTATATAGATGAAGAAGGTCATAGAGTTATGGTAAGTGATGAAGAAATTAATCTTTCACCAACAGAATTTTCTTTGCTTATATATTTCCTGAAAAATAAAAATATAGTTCTTACTAGAGAGCAAATTCTTACAAAAATATGGGGTTATGATTTTGAAGGAGATATACGTGTGGTTGATACTACGATTAAGAGACTTAGAGAGAAGCTAAAGCACATGAATAAAGTGATAGTAACAGTAAGAGGCTTTGGCTATAAGATAGAGGTTTAGTATGAATAAAATAATTAATTATTATAAAAAGATAAAGGGAAATATAGAAAGAAGCATTACATTGAAAATGTTTGTTGTAACTACTGTGGTGTTTATAGCATTTTTGACTATTACTCTTTTAAGTCAGAGAATATTGTTTGAAAAGATATATAATGATAAAAAGGAAAATGATATTAAAAGCAATGTGATAAAGTTTAGGGATACTCTAAGTAATCCAAAGGATGAAAGGGAAATAATAGAGAGTATTAAGAAGTTTGAGAATAATTATAACACATCTATAGGAGTGGTAAACACAGAAAATAATATTATAGTGACCTTTAAAACTGACTCAGAAACTATAGATAGTAAAAATACAGAAATTTTTAATTATGTTATTAAAACTATAAAGACAGATCCGGAACTATTAAACGAGATGATTAATAAAAAACAGGTAACTATTTCATTTAAGAACAGCGAGAACACTAAATATTTAGCTTCTGCACTTCTACATGAGAATAACATAATAGTAGGATTTACATCTTTACAATATGTAAAAGAAGCCATGGGGGTTATAGGGATATTTTATAAGTATTTTTACTTAGGGGCTATAGTAGTAATAGTTATATTAGCATTAATTTATTCGAAATTTATTACAAAGCCATTAAGAGAAATAAATAAAGTGGCTGTAAGAATGAGTAATTTGGATTTTAGTCAGAGATGCACTATGGTATATGAAGATGAAATTGGAAACCTTGGGGAAACATTAAATTTTTTAGGACAAAACTTGGATAATTCTTTAAATTCATTAAAAGAAGTTAATAGAAAACTACAAAATGATATCCACAGAGAAAGAGAAATTGAGATTATGAGAAAAGAATTTATAGCAGATGTATCTCATGAATTAAAAACCCCTATTACTTTAATAAAAGGATATGCAGAAGGTATTAAGGATGGCGTATTTTTAGAAGACAATATGAATTCATCATTAAATGTAATTATAGAAGAATCTGATAAGATGAGTAATTTAGTTAGAGATATGCTTCAAATATCATCTTTGGAAAGTGGAAAGGTAATCCTTAATAAAGAATTATTTTTTATTGATAATTTAGTGAAAAATGTTGTAAAGAAATTACATCATAGTATCGATAATAAGAATGTAAAAATAGATTTGAATCTATATGAGAAACAAATTTATGGGGATGCATTTAAGATAGAACAAGTAATAACCAATTTTCTTACGAATGCAATAAGGCATACTCCCTGTGAGGGAAGTATATTTGTTAAAATGTACCCACGGGGGAATATGACTAAGTTATCTTTTGAAAATACAGGTGAGCTTATTAATAAGGAAGAAATTGATAAGATATGGGATAAATTTTATAAGATAGATAAGTCAAGAAATAGGAAAGATAGTGGTACAGGACTTGGACTATCAATTGTTAAAAATATAGTAGATTTGCACCAAGGTAAATGTGGAGTTGAAAATACCAAAAGAGGTGTAAGATTCTATTTTGAATTGCCAAATCAGTGCTAATATACTATAGCCATAGAAAAGAGGGGTATTAATTATGAAGGGCACAGTTGTATCAATATGGCTAAATACTTGTAGAAAACTTTATAATGATTCACAAGTAAATGAAGCTATGAACCATGCTGGATGGGAGACAAATAAGATATTTTCTCCACTAGAAGAAGTAGACGACAAAGTAATAGCTAAGTTTATTTCAAAGCTATCAGAAGCTAGAGGTTTAACTAAAGAGAAATTATGGAATGATATAGGAAAAGACAATATACAATCCTTTGTTAATGTATATCCAGTATACTTTAAAAAGAGAAGTGCATATGAATTTTTAAAATCACTAAATGATATACATATAGCAATAACTAAGAAAATTTCAGGAGCTAAGCCTCCAGCAGTAGATATTGTTCAGACATCTAAAAGAAAAGCGGTGATGACTTATTCATCTAAAAGAAAGATGTTTGATTATTTCTTAGGTATGCTTGAAGGAACTTTTGAATATTTTAATGAACAATTAGAGTATGAAATTTTAGAAAAGTCTGGAGATGTGATGAAAGTGGAAGTGACTTTTGAAAAAGAAATAAATAGCAAAAAAAGTTATGGATTTAATAAAATCTTATCACTTGGATTTGTAAAATCATTATCAGTTAAGGCATCCATATTTACTTTTATATTAACTCTTATTGGATCAACATTAATACTTGGAGTTAAAAGTATAGTTCCAGCTTTAGAAATTACAGCTGTAGCTACAGTAGTAACCTTTATAGGTACATATTTATTATTAAGACCTGTTAAAGCTATCACTGGATTAAAAGAAGATAAGGAAAGGTCATATGATGTTATTAGCACCAAGGATGAGCTTGAAGGATTATATGAAGTTATAAAATCAGGAACTAATATATCTTCAATGGATATGACAGAGTTTGATGCTAATGTTAGTGAGATGGTAGAATATCTTAATAAGGTTAAAGCTATTTCAAATGTAATGGAAGGCTCATCTAAAGAAATATCTACAGTAGTAGAACAAATGTCAGAAACTAGTGTGGACCAAGCCAACAATACAGAAAGAGTAGCATCAGGATTGAATGATAATATTAGAGCTTTAAATAACTTAGTAAACAGTGAAAATGAAAATAAATTAGCTATGGAAGATACTATAACGAAAATTACTGCTGGGTTTGATGAGATAAAGACTGTAAGTAATAATATTCAAAAAACATTAGACAAGTTCCAAGAAGTAAAAGAAACTGGAATAAAGTTAAACAATAAAGCTAGTGATATTACTAATATAGTATCAATAGTAGCTCAAATTTCCGACATGACAAATCTTTTAGCATTAAATGCTTCTATAGAAGCAGCTAGAGCTGGAGAACATGGTAGAGGTTTTGCTGTTGTTGCAGAAGAGGTAAGAAAGCTTGCAGAACAAACTAAAGATGCTGTTGAAGAAATTAATTTAAATCTTAAAGAATTTGCAGAGGATATTAAATATACTGTAGATAGCATAGATGAACAGTATGTAGCCCTTGAAAAACAAACTGATGGATTAGAAAGAATTAGAGATATAAGTGCGGGTACGACTACTGCTGTTGATAAAGTATCAGAATCAATGATTACTACAATCAATGATTTAGGTAGAGAAGTTAAAGCTATAGAAGGAATGTATGACAATGTGGAATCATTAGCAGCTATTGCAGAAGAAAATTCTGCATCATCTCAAGAAGTTAGTGCCAGTGTAAATACCTATACTGATGAAATGATTAAACTTACAGAAGCTATAGGTGAGGTTCAAAGAATTACAGAATATTTTAGAAGTACACTAGATGTATAATTAATGATAAAAGCATTCTTAAGGTAAAGTTCATGAGATTTTACCTAAGAATGCTTTTTATTTGTTTAGTTTTATTACGGTTAAAGAGCTTTATAATATTAGAGTTTTAAATCCCTTGCAGATTGAAATCTGGGACATAAACTGTTGAGTTAGATCCACATTCTTGGATAAAGGCATTTTTAAAGCCTAAATCTATACAGTAATCTATTAAAGAGTCATAATGACTAGGGTTAAGAGGTTTATTAATTTCATCATATTCTGCTGCTTTAAACATAGGTGTATACTGATTCATTAGGCTTAAGTATACTGAATCTCCAAAGGTTTTATATATGTAATCTACTATTTTTTTTGAATCGAATAAAAGTCCAGGGAGCATTAGATGTCTTATAATAACACCTCTAATTAAAATTTCTTCATCATTAAATATTGGAATACCTACTTGATCCACCATTTCCTCAATAACCTTTGACGCTATGGTGAAATAGTTAGGAGCAGAAGAATACTTTATTGCATATTTATCATTAAAATACTTTAAATCAGGAATATATACGTCTATGTATCCTTTAAGAGCTTTAATGCTCTCTACGTTTTCATAGCCATTGGAATTATAAACTACAGGGATATTAAGTCCATTTTCTTTAGCTTTATCCAAAGCAATTATTATTTGAGGTATATAGTGAGTAGGGTTAACTAAGTTTATATTATGGTATCCTTTAGCTTGTTGCTCTAAAAATATTTCATTTAATCTTTCTATAGAAACTTCCTTACCTATGTCAGACTGACTAATATCATGATTTTGGCAAAATACACATCTAAGGTTACAATTTGAAAAGAAAACTGTACCAGAACCATTAGTGCCAGACACACAGGGCTCTTCCCACATATGACCATAGGCCTTAGCAACTTTTACTTTAGCTCCACTTTTACAAAAGCCTACCTTTGCAGAGTTTCGATTTATACCGCAATTACGAGGGCATATATTACAATTATTGAGAGCAGTCAAATCTTTCATAATTAATTATCTCCTTACATAGTAAACATAGCAAATACTATATTTATATTTGAAAGTAAATAAACACTACTAACATAGTAGTGTTCATCTTATATAACATCAGTATAATTAAAGAGGAGCAAAAAGTGAAGTAGCCTATATAAGTTTTAATTATTTTTTTACCTTATTCATTTTAAAGTAGAACCCAATGCATTGAGCTATAAATACTAAGCTAACTATTCCGAAACCGGGATATAAGAAAGTTATAAGCTGTTTAAAGCCTATTTGAGATATAGGAAGGGCTATTAAAAGAATGAGTATAACACCTCTCTTATAAGGGATGTTGTATTTATTTTCAAGGGTCTTACCAACACTATATATATCTGAAACTTCTGTAGAAAACATCTCACACCAAATAATACATAAAAGAAGAATTTGCATTAAAGAGATAAACTTACTAGCTACAAAGAGTAGTGGAATTTCATATTTAAAGATTTCAGGTATATTTGCCATTAACATTGAATTAATTAAGAAAGCAAGTAGAGTAAGGACAAGAGCCCCAATGGTTAATCCAGAAATAATAAGGCGTTTATTTTTGATTTCTTTACTAATGGGAACAAGAACTCCACTACAGGATAACATGTTAAATCCTGCATAGAGAAGTGATGATATAATCCACTGTTTATCTATAATAAGGTTTTTGTATACTGGTACTTGTTTCATATAGTCCATAGATATAGTATCCTTTGAAAAGAGAAGATAAAGGACAAATATAGTAATAATTATAGTAGTAAGGCTAGGTACTATTATGGAATTAATAGCTATTAGGCCCTTAGTGTCATTTAATAAGGTAATAAGTGCAATTCCAGCCATTACAAACACTCCAACAAGTCTTGGAATTCCAAAGTGTTGATAAAGTAAAGCACCACTACCTGCAAGAATTATAGCAGCTCCTGAGATTAAAAAGAAGCTAGTAAGATAATCTGTTATTTTTCCAAAGAAACCAGGGCTTACAAGGGTTATAAAATCAGTATAAGAATTTAAGTCATATTTTAAACTTATAGACACTATAATGGAACTTATTATTATGTAAAATACTGCACAGAGTAGAAGTCCATAAAAACTTGAAAACCCATAGGTAGAAAAAAATTGAGTTATTTCTTGACCAGAAGCAAGGCCTGCTCCTACAATGGTGCCAATAAAAACAGTGGCAGCTTGAAAAATTAATTTAAGATTCTTCAAAGTTATCCCCCCAAATTATGATAGCTTGTATATTTATATTGAAGTCCACACAAGAATATGTGGAAAACTATTAATATGTGGAAAACTTTTTAAAGTATTGTTAGTAAATTTTCATTTAGGTATCTGAAAATAAATAATAAGTCAAAGATGAGAAGTATAACACAAAATAGACAAGCATTCTGAGTTGTTTATTTTTTGAAGATGTCTTAGTGGATTTTGAAAGATAAAAGAGTTAAACTATAATTGAATATAGAAGATTACTATATGGATATATTTAAAATAGATAACAGAAGAATAGGATAGGAAGATTAGAAATGAGAAAAGATTTTAATGGAAAGAGATATCATAATTTAAATTATTTTTTAAGAAAAAAGTTTAATGGACAAAAAACTTTTAAAATATCATTAGATGGTGGATTTACATGTCCTAATAGAGATGGAAAATTATCAAAAGGTGGGTGTATATTCTGCTCTGAGAGTGGCTCAGGAGATTTTGCTGGAGATAGGTTATCATCTATAACTGAGCAGTTTGTTAATATAAAGGAAATGATGAATAAAAAGTGGAAAGATGGTAAGTATATAGCTTATTTTCAGGCTTATACAAATACCTATGCGCCTGTAGAAGTATTAAAGAAAAAATATGATGAAGCATTAACACAAGAGGATGTGGTTGGACTTGCCATTGCTACAAGACCAGATTGTTTAGAAGAAGATGTGTTAGAATTATTAGAAGACTATTCAAAAAGGGTATATACTTGGGTAGAACTTGGACTTCAAACTAGCAATGATACTACAGCTACCCTTATAAATAGAGGCTATAAGTTAGAAATATTTAAAAAAGCAGTGGAGGAACTACATAAAAGGAAAATAGATGTGGTGGCACATATAATCTTTGGACTTCCAGGAGAAAGTAAAGAGGATATGTTAAAAACCGTTAAGTATATTTCTAAGCTTCCCATAAAAGGAGTTAAGATTCACCTTCTTCATGTAATGAAAAATACAAGGCTAGAAAAGCTGTTAGATGAAGGCAAGATTACATTACTAGAAATGGATGAATATATTGAACTTGTAACTAAGGCTATAACAATGTTACCACAGGATATAGTAATTCATAGACTTACAGGAGATGCTCCAAGAAATTTATTAGTAGGTCCTATGTGGAGTTTGAAAAAGTGGGAAGTCTTAAACGCCATAGATAATAAGTTAGTCACTGAAGACCTATATCAAGGAAAATATTATAAAGAAGATTGATTTAATTAAATGTATAATCAGGGGGGAATAGTACATGAATATTGATGTAGTTATATCTGCACAACATATTAAGCCAGAAAAATTTAAAGATAGGATAGTGGTTGTTATTGATGTCTTAAGAGCAACTTCAGTAATGGTTACAGCATTAAATAATGGTTGTGATAAAATAATTCCTGTAAAAGAGATAGAAGAAGCTATAGATATTGCAAGTAAAGATAAAAATAAATATCTTTTAGGAGGAGAAAGAGGGGGAATAAAAATAGATAAATTTGATTTCTCCAATTCACCTTTAGACTACATTGAGGATATAGTAAAAGGTAAGAGTCTTATAATGACTACCACAAATGGGACTAGAGCTATTAAAAATAGTGAGGAAGCAGAGAAGATATTTATAGGTGCTTTAATAAATGGAAGAGTAGTAGCAGAAAAATTAGCTAAGTTAAATAAGGATGTAACCTTTGTAAATGCAGGAACCGATGGAGAGTTCTCTATGGATGACTTTATAACAAGTGGGTATATAATCAACTGTTTAAGAGATATAATGAAAAACCATTGCACCTTAACAGATATAGCAAAAACTTCAGAATATGTATATATAAATAATCCTAGTATAATAAGTTTTGTAAAAGATGCACTTCATTATAAAAGGATGAAGGATCTCAGGTATAATGAAGATTTAAGATATTGCCTTTCAAAGGATTTAATAAATATAGTTCCAGAATACAAGGATGGAGAAATAAAGATATATTAATGAACAGATTTCTAAGCTTCAGAGGGAGTTTTACTCCTACTGAGGCTTAGAAATCTATTTTAAGAACTGCTGCTTTTAGCAGTTCTTTTTCTTTTAGCTAAAGTTAAAAATATAACTTCATATACTACAGTATATAAGGTAAAGAGAGCTATGAAAATAATTTGCTCAATACCATTCATTTTAGAGGTAGCAAACAATATTATTATAGGGAAACAAAAAACAATCTGAACAAATCTTAGAATGGATAAGCCTTTCATAACATCACCTTTTACAAAATATTACTATATTATTATTGTTACACTTTTAGAACTAACATTCAATAAAAACTGTACAACAAATTTATATCTCATTATCCTTATAATTTAAGAAAATCAAAGAATAAAATTACAATATGTAAAAATAAGTGAAATCATAAGTGATATGCATAAGTATACCTAGTAGTAAATAACTAAAATTTTATTGAATTTATATAAAATAATGTACTCATGTAAGAATAAAATGAATAAAATATATAAAGGGGGAATATTTATGGAATTCTTTAGTTATATTACAGAGAATGCATTGATACTAATACCAGTGCTATATATAATTGGTATGATTTTAAAAGGAATAGAGAAGATAAATGATAAATATATACCAGTAATTTTGCTTCCTGTAGGCATACTGTTATCTATGGGAGTTATGCACAGTTTTAGTGCTGATGCAATAATTCAGGGTGTTTTAGTTACTGGGGCTAGTGTATATGCTAACCAACTAGTAAAACAAAGTCAAAAGAAAGAGTAAAGAAGATTTAAATATAAGAGCTATATAATTTATAAATCAAATAAGATTATAAATTATATAGCTCTTTATAAATAATTAAACCACTTGGAAGATATAAAATTTTAAGTAGTATGATTCATCACTATTCCAAAGAATTGGATGATCAGGAGCTTGAGTTCTAAATTCTACTTGTCTTAGGGTAACCCTTGCATCTTTAGCTGCACTGGCAATGGTATCTCTAAACAGTTCAGGATTCATAAAGTGAGAACATGAACATGTTATAAAATAACCACCTTTATTAACTAATTTCATTCCTCGAAGGTTTATTTCTTTATATCCTCTTGTAGCACTTTTTATAGTAGAACGAGATTTGGTAAAGGCTGGTGGGTCAAGGATAACCACATCATATTTTCTGCCTTCATCAGACCACTCACGAAGTACATCAAAGGCGTTGTGACATTCAAATTTAACTACATCTTGTAGATTATTAAGCTCTGCATTACGTCTACAGAATTCTACTGCATGCTCTGATATATCTACTCCTAATACTGATTTAGCACCAGCAACACCAGCATTTAATGCGAAGGAACCAGTGTGAGTAAAGCAGTCTAGCACAGTGGCATCTTTGCAAAGCTTATGTATAGCAGCTCTATTTTCCTTTTGATCTAAGAAAAATCCTGTCTTTTGCCCATTTTCAACATCAACATAGTACTTAACGCCATTTTCAACTATCTGAATCATAGTATCAAAGGGTTCGGTTAAAAAGCCTTTAATCTGTTCCATGCCTTCAAGGATTCTAACCTTAGCGTCACTTCTCTCATAAATACCTTTAGCACCATATTCTTCTACTAGAATTTTTACAATGATATCTTTATATTTATCAATGCCTAGAGCTAGAGATTGAATAACGTAGTAATCTTCTAATTTATCAATTATAAGTCCAGGTACAAAATCAGCTTCTCCAAACAAAAACCTACAGCTAGAAGTATCTATTATCTTTTTTCTGTATTCCCATGCAGCTCTAAGTCTTTTTCTAAAAAATTCTTCATCAATTTCTTCATTGATATCTCTAGTCATAATTCTTATAGTAATTTTAGAAACATCATTAATATAACCTTTTCCGATGAATTCCTCTCTGCAATTATATACTTCTACAATGTCTCCATTTTCATATTCACCATCATATTCTTCTATATCAGTAGAGTAAACCCAAAGGTGACCATTCTCCACACTTTTTCCTTTTCCCTTTAGTAGATAGAATTTACAAGCCATTTACATCCTCCTATTATCAAAACAATAAATTATTAATAATAATTTATATTGTCAAATTTAAAATTGTTCTATATAAAAATTAAATTTCCTAAACTTTATTTAGACCTCTTATAGTATAAATTTATAGAGAGGATTTTGCAAATAAATTATTTAATTTTTACCATAGAAAAATCTTTGGCAGTAAAGTATAATATTCTTGGTTTGAATTTTTTTAACGCATACCATTTAATGGTGATAGTCAGAAGGATATAGGAGGAAAATGTATGAGTATACTTACAGTTAAAAATATAAGTCATGGTTTTGGGGATAGAGCAATATTTGAAGATGTATCCTTTAGATTATTAAAAGGGGAACATGTAGGTTTAATTGGAGCTAATGGTGAGGGTAAATCTACTTTTATGAATATAATAACTAGTAAACTTATGCCTGATGAAGGCCAAGTAATTTGGTCTAATAATGTGAGGGTAGGATATATGGATCAACATGCAGCTTTAGAACAAGGATTAACTATAAGAGATGTACTAAGAGATGCATTTAAATACCTATTTGATTTAGAGACTGAAATGAATGAACTTTATGGGAAAATGGGTGAAATGGACGAAGAACAAATGAATAAGGCATTAGAAAGAACTGCTATTATTCAAGATATGCTAGATAATAACGGGTTTTATGTTATAGATGCAAAGGTTGAAGAAGTTGCTAAGGGATTAGGACTTTTAGATGTAGGGCTAGATAAAGATGTAACGGCTTTAAGTGGAGGCCAAAGAACTAAGGTTTTACTTGCAAAGCTTCTACTTGAAACTCCAGACATATTACTTCTAGACGAGCCTACAAACTATTTAGATGAAGCACATATAGAGTGGCTGAAGAGATATCTACAAAGCTATGAAAATGCATTTATTCTAATATCTCATGATATTCCTTTCTTAAATTCTGTAATTAATCTTATATACCATGTGGAAGATAGAAAGTTAAGTAGATATGTAGGAGACTATGAAGAGTTTAAGAGAATATATGAAGCAAAAAAAGAACAGCTTGAAAGAGCATATGAAAGGCAACAAGCTGAAATTGCAAAACTTGAAGATTTTGTTGCAAGAAATAAAGCCAATGTTGCTACATCTAACATGGCTAAATCAAGGCAGAAGAAGTTGGATAAAATAGATAGAATAGAGCTTTCTAAGGAAAAGCCAAAGCCAACATTTAACTTCAAAACAGGAAGAGCATCAGGTAAGGTTATTTTTGAAACTAAGGACTTGGTTATAGGATATGATAGTCCATTAACAAAGCCTCTTAATATTTCTATGGAAAGAGGACAAAAGATTGCCCTTGTAGGAGCCAATGGACTTGGAAAAACAACTCTACTTAAGAGCCTTATGGGAGACATAAAACCTATAAGTGGAGAAGTTACCCTAGGTGACTATCAACAAATAGGATACTTTGAGCAAGAAGGTGCATCAGGAAATAAAAATACTTGTATAGAAGAATACTGGAAGGAATTCCCTAGCTGCACTCAATACGAAGTCCGTGCCGCCTTAGCTAAGTGTGGCTTAACTACTAAGCATATAGAAAGTATGGTTATGGTACTATCAGGAGGAGAAGCTGCCAAGGTAAGACTTGCAAAACTTATAAATAGGGAAACAAATATACTAATCCTTGACGAGCCTACCAATCACTTAGATGTAGAAGCAAAGGATGAATTAAAGAGAGCATTACAAGAATATAAAGGAACTATATTACTAGTTTGCCATGAACCAGAGTTTTATAAAGATGTAGTAACAGATATATGGAACTGTGAGGATTGGACAACAAAAATAGTGTAATGACAGAATTGAAACAGTCGATTTTACATTAAAGAGCATCATATTTATTATGGTGCTCTTTGTTTTAATAAAATAAAAACAGAATATGTATAAGGTGGTGAGAATGTTGGATAAATGGTATAATATAGAATGAAATCAAAATAGATAAAGGTATTGGAGTATATGGTAATGTATGTTGTGTTGTTTGTTTTACTTTGTATTGTAATGTGTCCGATAGTATTGTCTAGAGCAAAGAAGAAGTCAAGAAAAGAATCTAATGTAATATTTGATGAATACATTAATAAAAACGGATTAGCAGTAACGAAATTCATAGATATACCGGATTATGATGGAAGTTCAAAGTTTGTTGTTGATGATGTGAATAAAAAGATTCACTATATGTCAGTTAAGAAGGATAATCCGAGTAATATAATACATAGACAGTTTGAATATAATGATGTTATAAAATGTGAGTTAGTTAAAGATAGTAAGATAAAGCTTGTAGAAGATAAGTTTTCAATCTTTGATAATATTAATCAAAAAGAATATATTAAGAAGTTTGGATTAAGAATTACATTTAATGATATTTCATTTCCTTTCTTAGATATTTATTTTATTAATTCGGTTACAGGTATGACATTAACAGGGTTAGGTAATATAGTTAATACAGTTAATGAGTGGATTGCAATAATGAATATAGTTATAGAAAATGGTAAAAGAGACAAAGTAAATGCAGTTTAAGAGATAGAGTTAGCTATCTCTTTTATTTTTTTGACTATTTTCGACAAGTTATTTACTTATTTTACCAGTTTTGATATAATGTAAATATACCAATTAAATAAACATTTCTATAAAACAATGAATTATCTTGTTGATGCCCAATATCAGTAAAGATAAAAAATAGGTGGATTCAAGGAAGAGTTGAACATAATGGAAGGGGGTATTATTTCTTAGCCGACAATTTAAAATTAGATTTATAAGAAGATTTATATGCAAAAGATAATTATAAAAAATAAAAGGCACATTCACTAAGGAATGCACCCAATATACTTCGCAACTATATTTTAGCATTCCTTGAAATGATAATCAAGGAGGAAACAATTATGAATATTAAAATATTAAGAAGATACTTTGAAATATGCAAGCAGTATGGATTAGAGCCGAATTGGAATGATTTAATAAAGTTCAAGGAGGGTTACCAATATGTTTAAAATATATATTTACAATCTAGGAACATATCAAACTACCTACTGTACGGTTACAAATCTAGATGAATTAGAAGATGCAATCTTTGAAGCCACAAATCATGGAATGAATGATTATGAAATTGGAGTACTGGATTACCCTTATGATTTTAAGATTGATAATTTACACTCATTATTTATGATATCAGAAGAATATAAAACAAGGATTGAAGATGTTGGTATTCTGTTACAATGTTTTGGTGAAAGTGAAGTTATAGAAATACTTGAACAAGGAAAATTTTACACAGTTATAGAAAGCGATAGTAAAGTAAGTGCTTTCGAAGATTATGTAAATGATTATGATATTATAGAAATTCCATCACACCTAGAAAATTATATTGATTATGAAAGCATGATGATAGATTGGGAATGCGATGGTTTGTTAGTTGAACATACAGGAAATGGAAAATACTTAATGGCTGATAAGTGGTGATTTAACTGGATAAACTAAATAAGTTGAATAAGATTTGATAGTATTATTTCATACACACCTTATTCAATTGAATACATTAAATAAAGTTATTCAGTAAAAATTATTGCTAGTAACGGTTAATCATAACATAAGTAAGTTTTTTATAAATTTGAATTACTACTCGATAAAGAACCACACAATAAATAACGTGTAAATATAGCTTAAATGATAAAGTGTTGAGACATAATTAAAATATTAAGAGATTTAGATATAAGTCTAGGCAATAAGTAATGTGTTGCCTAGGCTTATTATTTTAAGAAATAACACTAATGCCTGGTAATATTGTAGTAAAAATAAGGATTGTGACAGAATTAATAAAAATGGTATAATGTAGTGTAATAATAATATGTCTATTTAGGAGGAAGTATGAATAATTTAGGGACTACTACAATACCAGAAGGTAAGATAAGTGATTATATAGATGGCAAATTTAGAAACGATACACCTGAAGAATATGTAAGACAAAATGTAGAGAAAAGATTAGTTAATGAGCATAAATACAATAAAAAAAATATAGCTGTAGAATTTACATTAAAACTTGGTAGTAATAAACCAAGAGCTGATATAGTCATATTTTCAAGTGACAGTGATAGCAGGCAGCAAGAAAATATCAAGCTAATTATAGAATGCAAGAAGGAAACTGTAGAACCATCTAGTAAAAAAGATGGTATAGAGCAACTTAAATCATATATGTCAGTATGCTCTAACTGTGAATGGGGAATGTGGACGAATGGTAAGTATAAAGAAGTACTAAAAAAGAGCATAGATGAAAGGGGTACTATAATATTTGAAAGTTATAATGATATTCCTTCAGCAGACGGTTCAGTAGATGATGTTGACAGACCCAAAAGAGGAAAATTAAAGAATGCAGTAGAAGATAATTTACTATTTGTGTTCAAAACATGTCATAATTATATATATATAAATGATGGAATGCAGAAACAACCGGCATTTTTTGAATTCTTGAAGGTAATATTCTGTAAAATAGAAGATGAAAGAAACATTCCGCACCAATTAGAGTTTTATGCAACTTCTAAGGAAAGAAATAATATAGATGGGCAATTAACAGTTAAAAATAGAATAGATAAAATCTTTGAGAAAGTTAAAAGAAAATATGGAAAGATATTTGATGTAAATGATGAAATAAGTTTAATGCCTAGAAGTTTAGCCTATATAGTTAGTGAACTACAAAAGTATAGTTTGTTAAATACTCATATAGATATAAAAGGAAAGGCATATGAGGAGTTAGTAGGTTCAAATCTTAGAGGTGATAGGGGGGAATTTTTTACCCCTAGAAATGTTATGAAAATGACTGTTGAAATGATAAACCCAAAAGACAACGAAAAAATATTGGATTCATCTTGTGGAACAGGTGGTTTTTTAGTAACAGCAATGAATCATGTTATAAAAAAATTAGAGCATGATATAATTTTAGAATACGGAAAAGACAAAAATGATTGGGGATATGATGAAACAAGAATTTTTCAAGAAAGAATATCTGAAATAGCAAAGAATAATCTTTTTGGATTTGATATAAATCCAGACTTGGTTAAGGCAACTAAAATGAACATGGTAATGAATAATGATGGGAGTGGAAATATTTTAAGAACGGATTCGCTACTACCTCCACACGAATGGACGAATGAGTTTAAAACTAAACTATCTGAGGCATTAGGAATAAATAAATTAGATTTAAGAAATGCAAGTAGTATAGAGTTTTTCGACGTAATTGTGACGAATCCCCCATTTGGAAGCAAAATTCCTATAAAAGATAGGAGTATTTTAGAACAATACGATTTAGCTCATATATGGGAAAAACAAGATGGTAGATGGGAAAAGACCGATAGATTTCAAAGTTCTGTTCCGCCAGAGCAGCTTTTTATAGAAAGATGCTGTCAATTATTAAAACCAGGTGGTAGAATGGGGATTGTTTTACCTGATGCCATATTAAATTCACCAAGCTTGGGGTATATAAGAGAATGGTTACTTAATAAAACCTATTTAATTGCGAGTATTGATTTACATGCAGATACGTTCCAACCTAAAAATGGAACTCAATGTTCTGTTTTAATAGTTAGAAAGAAGACTAAAGCTGAGAAAGATGAAGAATTAGAATCAGGTAATATCAGAAACTATAATATTTTTATGGCGATGGTAGATAGAATAGGTCATGATAAGAGAGGCTCAATACTATTTAAGAGGGATAAATACGGTAACGAACTATTAATTCCATATGAAGAAAATACAGCTGAAGGAGAGACAGTTTCGTTAAAAAAGGTTATTGATGACCAAACAGAAGATGTAGCAAATGTATTCAGTATATGGAAGAGGAAAGAAGGGATAGTATGGTAAGTAATAATGTTCCCTTAAATTCAGATGATATTACAATGGTTCTTCCCGAGGAAAAGTTAAAATGGTGTACTATAAAGATTAATGAAATAATAGAAAAAGATTTTAGAGTAGATGCTGGAGTATTTAGTATAGAAGCAAAGCATGCTTATGAAATAGTACAAAATAATAGCTTAGGTTATGTAAGATTATTAGGTGAAGATGGCTTAATAGAAGAGGCTTTTTATCCTAATAGGTTTAAGAGGATATATGTTGAAAAAGAATATGGAGAAGAATTCTATTTGCCATCACAGATTAATGAGATAAATCCTAAACCGAGTAAATTTATATCATCTAAAACAAAATGTAATTTAGAAGAATTAAAGTTAAAAGAAAAAACCTTACTATTAACTAGATCTGGAACAATAGGAAATTGTACTATAGTTTCAGAAACATTAAAAAATAAGATATTTTCAGATGATGTAATAAGAATAAAATTTAAAGATGATATAGATTTAGGGTATGTATATGCATTTATGAAAACTAAAGTAGGGCTAGCATTAATTAGAAATAATCAGTATGGCTCAGTAGTGTCACACGTAGAACCAGAACATTTGAAAGAAGTAATAATACCCAATGCAGATATTGAGTTTAAGAATAAAATAAATGAATTGATAGTGAATTCTTTTAAATGTAGAGATGAATCAAATGAAATGATTGAGTTAGCTAAGCGGATTCTAATTAAAGAATTAGAACTTAATGATATAAGTGAGGATTTAAAATTTGAGAGTGAAGTAAATTGCTTTCAAGTTTCATTAAATACACTTAATATTAGATTTGATTCATCATATCATATACCAGTAAATCAAAACATTATTAATAATATTAATAAAGAAAAGTGTGAAATTATTAAGCTTGGAGATAAAAGATTATCTAAGAATATTACGTTGCCAGGGAGATTTAAAAGAGTTTATGTCGAAGAGGGGCAAGGCACTCTATTTTTTGGAGGAAAGCAGATATATGAATTAGCTCCTAATTCAGATAAGTTTTTATCTACAAATAAGCATGGCAAACGTATATCTGATGAGCTTGAAATAAGGGAAAATATGGTGCTTATAACTAGAAGTGGTACAATAGGGAAGGTGACTTTAGCACCAAAGCATTGGGAGAATTGGGTTGTTAATGAGCATGTAATAAGGGTAATTCCTGCTGATGATTCTGTTGTAGGATATATATATGCTTTTCTAGATACAGATTATGGACTAGAATTTATAAAGAAATTTACTTATGGTTCTGTAGTTGATGAAATAGATACAACTCATGTTTCAGAAATAAATATACCAGTAATAAAAGATAGGGAAAAGTTTAAAATAATCAATGATTTGGTCTTAAATGCCAATTTAAAAAGAACAGAAGCTTATAATCTTCAATCTAAAGCAATTAATAAAATAAACAACGAATTATTAAGCATATAGAAGTTTAAGCTTTGTTGCAAGCAAATATGTATTGTAAAATTATAATCAGATAAATCTTTGTAATTTTATAACTCGATAAATATTCGGTTATAAAATATTATTGTTTTTATTGATAAGAGTTCTTTTGATACATGTATATGAAATTAGTAAGGGAAAGTATTAGGTAGATTTTTATTTTGAAAACAACCTGATACTTTCTTTATTATTTAATGCTTATTATGCTTCTTATACAATATATTATCAGAATGAAAGTAATCTTAAAGTAAACTCCTTACTGGTTGATAATATTTTTTTATGTGGATATAGATATATTAAGGAATTCTTTGTTATATTAGTTTGTAAAAGTCTAATTTTCTTTTTAGAGTTTCAAGATTATTATAAGGTACTTCTATATTTCTTATTTCGGCATATCCACCGCTATAAGCAGGTTGCTTAGTCATTAATATAGAAATTTCAAATAGATGCATTTCATTAATGGTTCTTTTGATGCCATTCCAAGTGTCCTTAATGGCTGTAAATCCAAAGGAAATACCACTTGTCCCATTTTCTTTAATGCTATTATATAGATTTTTAGCTTTATCGGTTAATGTAGTAATTGCATAAACCCCCTCTTTTCTAACTTCAAATTTTATTGATTCAGCTACATTGACATAGGGAGAGTGGTCAACAAGTAACTGAATATCATTATTTCCTTCAATAGCTTTTATCCAAGTTTCCTGTGGTACATTTTCAATAAATTGTCCGTTCTTGCCATTTAATAATTTGCTATCTCTATAATCATTAACAAGAATTTCGAGCTGATAGCCTTGGCCTAATTCTCTGATTTCAATTTTATTAGTTGTGTATTGTCTTTCCATGTTTTCAATCCCTTTCATATAAAGTAGTTTACTTTGTAAACAGGTTTGATAAAATATAAATATAAACTATTTTTATATAAGCTTATCTTTTAGCTGATTTGCCCATAAAAAAAATATTCAATTGGGTACTTTTTAAATACGGAAACTGGTTATTGTGTTACTGTATTTGTATCTAAAGTATTGTTTTGATAGGGGCTATACCAGTCATGTATCAGTATAGTTGTTAGTTCTATATCATTTACCATTAATTGTTCCTAGTAGTATTTTAGATTCTAAACCTATTTAGTTTATGTAAATATAAATAATTAATTAAACTTAAAACCATTTTTTTATCACAATTAAAAGCTCTCTAAGGCAATAGTTTAATTAATCTTAGAGTATATCTAAGATTAACCAAGATGAACTCTAATGAATAATTTCAAGGTAATTAATAGTTTATATTATTAAATATTATTAGATATCCTAGAAGGCATAATAGTGTTATTGATGGTAGCAATAGCTATTAGAAAATGTATCATAAAAGTAATTAGTAATATTAATTACTTTTAGTAATAAACTATTACAATACACTTACTAGATACAACTATATGCTATCACTACTATCCTTGCATAAGTTTACAAATAAAAAATATAGATACTGCTGCTATTCAGCATTTGAGTTATTAGTAGCTGTATCTATATTACTATTTTTTGCTATATTCTGCCCTTTACTATCAATGGTTTGTCCTAGATTTAATATCTGAATGTCCATATCTTTATTTGCTAAACAATTTCCTAATGATAATAATAACTTATCATTGTCCTCATTAAAGAAAGGTTTCTCGTCCATATATGCTCTACCTTCATTAATAGTCAAAAGACCACCCTTAACAAGCTGTACCACTGCATTAGCTTGCTCTACTACTGATGGTCTTAATAGTTCTTTTGTATTGAATCTAAAGTAGTAGTTTTGTTTTTTTTCTTTTTCTAGCAAGACATGTTTATCTAGTGCATTTTCTAGGCAACATACGATTGGCGATAAAACTCTTTTTAAGAATTTTTCATCTGAATCTATGTTGTGCATATTAAATAGCCTTTCAACATCTTCAACAAAATTTGCCTTAAGCTGTGGAAGTTGTAACTTCTCAACGGATATTTCTAAATTCTTGTATGAAAGACCTTCTTCTAAAATTACAGTTTTACCTGCATTAGTGCCACCTTGATACATGGATTGCCAACTTGTTTTAAGTTTATCTATTGCAACTTGAGTAAGCCTACCACTTGTAGTTAAAATTCCACTTGGAATTACTACATTTTTTAGAGCTGTTTTAACTGTGCTGTCATATTCCATTAATAGTTCCAAAAGATTAGTTGAATTTAATATTCCATTGCCTTTCTCGACAACTAGGAAATCAAAAATATTTGCAATACAAGCTTTATTATTTAGAGTATAGTGAATTTCTATATCTTTAATAATGCCTTTATCATCAACGTATTCCTTTTTAGTTACTGTCTTAGGTTCTACTCTATGAAGTCCGATTATTTTAGAACCCTTTCTATCAATATAAGAATAGCTTTTACCATATAGAAGTAAATCTCTTACTAAGTTATATTTCCAGTTATATGATGTTTCAAATTCAGAGTTTTCATTGTTAAGAAGAAATTCTCTGTAATCAGAGTTCTTCCTAGTTACTTGTAATGAGTTATTTTCGTCATATAAATATATTGGCATCTGTGATACTGTACCAGCTATAAGATTAATATTTTCTGCAACAGATGGAATTTTTTCTATTATAGAATCATTAATGTAGATGTTAGAAGTAGCAAACATCTGACTTAACGCCATTTTAAATGAACGTTCTTCCACTTCTGGTTTTTGTTTTAAAAATCCCATATAAGTCCTCCTTAAAATTTGCTAAAAAAAATTGGGTAAGCTATTACTTACCCAAGATTAATTATCATTATCAATTAAAGGTTATTTTAAAACCCTTACAGCTTGTCTATTAACTAGTGCAACATCACCATAGAATTCAGCTAATACACCTATTTGTCCTGAAGTTGCATATTTTTCAGTTAATACTTGAATGGAAGTATTTTCAGCTAACTTCATTTTTATTGCTGAATTTACATTAGCCAATACAACTGATAAACCTTCAACTGATGGAGTAATTTCAATCTCAATACCTAGAACTTTATAGCTAGGTTTGTCATTTATCATATCTCTAGTTACATAGAACTTACCATCTGCATCTTTTAGTAGTGCAACCTTATTAAATGTTTCTCTGCTCATATAGAATTTAGCACCATTTAATAGAACTGGGTTCATTTCTAAGATTAGTTTTTGTAAATCGTCAATTGATATTGAATCAACAACAGATAAATTAACAATATCACCCTTTAATAACCCACTTGTTAAATGAGTTGCAGTACCATCAGCTTGAAATATCTCTTTTTCTAGAGTTCTTCCCACTCTTTTAGCCAAAGTATTAACTATGTAGTCAATACCAACAGCAGGAGCATTCATTAGTAAACGTTTAGATACAAGAACTAAGTCACCAATTCTCTTATCTTTTAGTACTACTTTATCAAAAGCTTTCAAATCAACTGGTGTTATTTCATCAGTTTCGCCTAGTACTTGTGCAAAACCATCTTCCTTTTCTACAAGGAATTCTAAATCTCCGTTAGCTTGTACCATTTGTGCATTAGAAACAACATTAGATACTTCATATAGCTTTTCAACTATCTCATTAGCTATATTAGCTGGGATTGCATTAGAATGAGTTGTTGAATCAGATCTAACTTCACCTTGTAATAGTTGTTGTGCAAATTCTCTCTTTTCCATATCGTTACCTCCTATGTTTTCTTGCTTTTCTGTTTCAGCAAGTATTGTGTTTAGTTCTCTTAATTCTTTTTCTAAAGATGTATAAGTAAGCTCTTCTGCATCTGAAATAGCTCTTTTTTCTATGTCAGCAGAATTTAAGATAGCTTCCATCTTCTCGATAATTTCATTTTTCTTTTCTAAAAGTTGTTTCTTAGTCATGTAAGAGACCTCCTAAAATAAAATATTTTTTTTATTTAATAGTTAAATTTTTTCATAATAAAAAAAGTAGCAACTAAGATTCGAAATCAATCCTAGTTGCTACTTATTAAAAATGAAAAAGTAAAAATGGACATAAAAAAATAGCTATGTTCGTCGTTAACGTAGCTACAATTTTTACAATAAAATAAACCCAAGGAATCTGTACTTTGAGCATAATAAAGATTTTTAATTTATTTTACTTATATTTATATATACAATGTGTAACATTGTACATTAATTTATTACAAATAGTTTAACTGTATCTATATTAAGGCATTTTATTATTTTCAAAAGTGATTCTTCGTTTGGAGTTGCCTTCCTAGTGAAGTCATAAATAACGTACCAGGGAACTCCGCACATTTGCTGAATTTTTTTCGTAGCATTAATTATATTTTTTTCTTGTGATACTTTCAAAACTGTATTTTTCAAGTATTGCCTATCTATATACATTTGTTTTCACCCCTAAAATTTATTAATTTATTTTATAAAAAGCTTTAAAAAAGATAGGTAGAGGGGAGATAGTAAACCCCTCTACAAAGAAAGTATTGAAAAAAGAAATTCATGAGAATGAATAAAGAATTGGAATCTAAAGGTAAAAAGTGCATTAAAGCATATTTTATCAACTGTTCCAATTAGTTATAATTTATATATACATTGTGTTGTAAATTGTACATAATAAATTAAGTTTTTTTATTATTAGATTATGGAGTTTAAATCTATATGTTTTAATACTACTTTTTTAGGCTTGTCTACCTCTAACCTTTTATCTGAAAGTTTGCCAATTGCAATTTTAGTTTGGTGGAGCTTATCTAGGTTTTGAAAACTTATTAGTTTTTTCTTTAAAGATTTAAGGCTTTTTATATCAATACTACTGTAATATAATAAGCCGATAGATGGATTGTTTTCGTATATATTTACACATTGTGCAAAACCATTTTCTTTAATTTGCTTTAATATAGTGTCTATATGTTTTATTCTTTCTTTATCTGTCATATTGTTTTTGCTCCTTTTTTAATTTAAGTTCTTCTTCTGCTTTTCTTTTAACCCATTTACTGAAGTTCTTATCTCTGAAATATTCAAGTATTTCTGCTTCTTCTTCATTATTTAAGTTGAAGTATACTAATTTGTTGCATTTATTTACCGACATATTAAATTCCTCCTATTTTTGACATTAAAAAACAGATACATTATTTGTAGCTGCATAAACTTCTTGGTACATTTTTTGCGTAAAGTATATAAATCCATTTCCAAATCCAGTTGGTTTATGTTGTTCTTGTTTCTGTTTTTCTTTAAACTTCGATTTGAAATAATCTTCTTTTTCATCAATATAATTATATATTTTTTCTTGTATAGGTATATCATCTAAAAGAATGTCAGCAAGTTCTGCTAATCTTTCTTCGTTCTCTTCATTTTCAATAGTTTCAAGTTTATAACTTTCAAATACAAATTCTATTGATGTTTCCTTTGCTAGTTCTTCTAAAAAAATGCTCTCGACGTAAGCATCATTAATTAAGGATTTAAATTGATAAAAGCTCTTAAACTTCTTAGTTTGTGGTATGCGTAAATTATTCCATACCTTTTGGGAAATTTCTTTAAAGACTTTAAATTCTTCCTTTGAAATCAGTGCAAAATTCTTATTCGTGTAAGCATTGTATCTTTTTTCAACTTTAATAAGATTAAGTATTTGTAGCTTTTCAATATTTCTTCTTATTTCGGTATAAATGCTATTTGCAGTTTCTAAGTTATCAGTTTTAAAACCACATCTTTCTGATAGAGTTTTAACAGTAAGAAAATCTTTTTTTTCAAGTTGATTAAAAAAAGAAATCTTATTTACAAGTACTGCTCCGACAAATTTAGAATTAGAATTTTCATTCCAACCTTCTGCATTCTTATTACCTTTGTTACCATGTTCAAATTTTGTTTCTAATGGCTGTTTATAAACTTCAATTACATTGATTTCTGTTGTGTTACAGTCATCAATATTCCACTTACAGCATTCTGATAATTTTCTTTCAAATGCTTTCCTAGTTCCTGTACTTTTTATAGGGGATTGGTAGTTAAACAATATATGTAGTTCTTTTTTTTTATATTTTTTTGATTCTAAAATTGTTGACATATAAAACGCTCCTTTTACTATAAAATTTGTTTCGTTGATATAAAAGAAAAAAGTAACTATTTTTTAGTTAGCTACTTTTTTATATGGTACTCTTAATTCATTTAATCTATTTTGAAGTTTGTTACTATCATAAAATCTAAAAACTGTTACTTGGGTATTTTTTCTATTAGGGTGTGTGTCATAAAGTTTAAATCCTTCTGATAGTAGCTTACTAGCAATTTGGATGTTAAAAACTCTTTGTAATTGTATCATTTCATTTTGTTGCATAATATCATACTCCTTTTGATATGTTTTATTAACCTATAATTTATATATATACAATTGTATATATAGTACATAATATTTATTAAAAAATTTTAGAATCATTTAGTATTTATATTTTTATTATATAAAGCTCTATATAGTAGTACATTAAAGCAATTAAATAATTTTGATACACAAAAAGTAACCTTTTGTATTGAATATATAAATAATATATATTTTATATATTATAAAGAAAAAACATTATTATATATATAAACAATACAATTGGTTACTTTTGTAGTTTATTACAATATTAAAGTTAGAATAGGGATGCTAAAATATGGAGTTAGTTTCAGTCTCATCTAATTCATTTATGCGGGTAACTTTATAGTTCGCACCACTAGTACCTTGAGCAATAGGAGTTGACCCATATTTTTTTACATGACATTTAATTAAAAAAGATTCATAATCTCTTCTTTGAGAATCTGCGATGTTACCAATATCATAAACCTTAAGGTTTATTTTACAACCGTTCCAATAATAGGAATTTAGGGAGTAGTTGACGTTACTATTTAATCCTTCAAACTCATCATGAGAAATGTGCTGAGAAAATCTTATTCCTGTGGCATCTGCTCTTCTAGCTTCACCAATATATAATGTTTTTCCAGGTTTCTTAGGATAAGGTATATCTGAATCTACAAGGCTATAGATATATATTACATTTACGTTTGAACCTATATGATAAGGATTGGGTACTTTCTTTATCTTTTTTTTACCTAGTGAAAGAAGGATGCCTCTATCAATCTCACTATCTTTTTGTATATTTTTATCAAATAATAATTTCATTTTATATACTCCTTGCTATTGATTAACTAAGATAAATATATCATAATCACATATAAATTAATTAAAATAAAAATTTTATTTAAAGGTGAACTTTCTAAAATTAATTTATATAACATAAGCATATATAAAATTATAGGAGTGATTTTAAATGAAGGAACAATTTTGGAATGAAGAAGTACAAAAGGCAGTGGAAAGGCTGAGTAGAAAAAGATTAATAGAGTTACTACTAAATGTGTGGGATACTGCTACTTTTATTTATGTTGATGAAACAGATGCTCAAAGGATTAAATGTATTGAAGACACTATTAACACAGCGATAGGAATAGATGGATAGGGTAGATATACCCTATCTTTTCTTTTGGAGTTATAGTTTTGTAATTTTAATATTGTAGTTTTATAGTTGTATTTTTATCTTGAAAATCTGTTATTAACCTTAAAAACTCTGTTTTATACCATGTAAACAGAAATTCACTGGTATAAAAAAATATTTTATACGTTAGAAAAGATGTTTCATACCTTAGTTTACACCGATTCCAGTTTTTGTTATAATTATATTATAAATACTACATTACATGGTATTTGAAACTATGTGAAAGGAGGGTTAATGTGGAAAAAAATATATCAGATTTTGCGCTTTATAAGAAAAAGAAAGAATATACAAAAGAGAACTTTTATACTCCAGTTTTCAATGCTTTTATGAGGAATACAGAGTTAAATATCCAAGAAAAAGCTTTCTTTATTTACCTTCAAGGGTTTGGAGACAAATGTTTTCAGAATCAAACTACGATATGCGAAGAATTAACAATAAGTAAACCAACATTAAGAAAACTTATGACTGGTTTAGAAGAAAAAGGATATGTTTATGTTCAAAGAAAATATTCTCATAAAACAAAAGAAAAAGCTTCACCAGTGCTATTCCCTATCCCCATAGACGAAAACACTGGAGAGCTTTCAGAACATAGTAAACAACTTATAGGATACTTATCTAATAAATATCCAAGTGATTACTAATTAAATTATAGCATATAAAATGGATTATTTAAAAACTTTTTAGCACCAAGTGTACTTTTGGAAATGTGTTTATATAACATAATTAAAAGTACATGAGGTGTTTTTATTATGATTGATATAAGAGTTGAAGATAAAATTAAAATTTACCATGACGGAGTTTTAATAATTTGTGGCAACTGCTATAATGATATTAAATCGACTGTTCAAAAAGCAATAAAAGTTATTCAAGATGCTTATCAGCTTAATATCTTAAATAAAATTTTAAGAGAGTTAAGAGAGGTAGCATAATGAATAAGATTGCTTGTTATGTAAGAGTTTCAACAGATAAAGCAGACCAACAAAAATCTTTAGAACAGCAAAGGGTACTACTAGAAGCGCAGTACAAAGATAGAGAGATATTAATGTATTCTGATACGGGTACGGGAACAAGTTTTAAAAGAGCTGGTTTTCAGCAACTTATGTATGATACTGGACTCAATGCAAAGGACTTAAAAGACGGTAGAATGGTTTTTGAAGTTGATGCTGAAAGACAACCACTATTTAATGAGATAGTAGTTATTAATACTTCAAGATTTGCTAGAAATATTGCCATTGTAGATATTTTAAGAGTACTATGGAACTATAAAAGGGTTAACGTTAAGTTTCTTGATGTTCAAAAAGATAGTAGTAATATTAACGATATGATTCTATTGCAGATGTTCTTTGCAATGGCAGAGAATGAAGTTAAAGAAACATCTGTAAGAACCAAGAGAGGTAATAAAACTACTATTCTTCAAAATAAGATAAGAAATAACTCCATATTTGGGTGGGATTTTGATAGGGCAACCAATTCACTAATAAAGAATGAAGAAGAAGCAAAAGTTGTTGAATTTATCTTTAATACATCATTAAAGAATGGACTAAAAATGACTGCTAAGTTAACTAATCAAATGGGATACAGGACTAAGAAAAATAATCTATGGACAGATAGCACTATAAAAACTCTTATAACTAATCCTAAATATAAAGGTTATAATGTCCGCAATAAATTTAATAATGTCAACCTTTTTACTGAAAGTAAAACTAAGTATGTTAGAAAAGAAGATTGGGTTATTCAGCAGAATAACAGGATAGACCCATTAGTGTCAGAGGAACTATGGGAACAAGTGCAAAAAGCTTTAGCATACAGATGTAGAGTAGGTAATAGAGGCCAGAATGCTGCAGTATATGATACCAGAGGCAAACTCAAATGTGCTAAATGTGGAGCATCATATGTTAGATGTGTTGAAACTAAAGTGTCAGATAAAGCAAATCAACTTCATTATTTGATTTGTTCACATAAGAAGAAATATACTAAAAAATATTGTAATGGTGAAAACATTAATATAGAAATGCTAAACAACTATATAGAACAACAAAGAAAAGTATATTACAAGAATATACAATTGCAGATTCAACTTAAAATCATAAGCTTACAAGAAGAATTAGATAGGTTAGATGAAAATGCTAATTCTAATATAATATTTAAAATTCAAGAGCAAGAAACTGAATTAGAAAAGTTAAAATCTAAGTTAGAAAGTTTGATTGAGAATTTCATCTCATCATCTGAAAGTATGCAAGATGTTATTGAAAGAAAAATAAAAGAACTTGAAGTGAAAATTCAATCAATAGACAATGAGATAGCAAGATTAAAATTGATAAATACTGATAAGGAGAAACACATTAGAGAAATTAATAATAAAATTTTAAAATTGAGAAATGAGTTATTAATGTCTAATGATAAAGAGTTAACTAGAACAGAATGGTTAGATAAAGTGGAGAAAATATTGATAGGTGGAAAAAGAGATATCAAAGCTATATACAATCTTGATTAATTTTTTTGCTTATTGTTCTGTCATAAAGGTACAAAAGTGGGACGACGAAGATTGTATAATGCATATTTAAAGTTATGTTGTTAGGTGAGGTGTTATTTTACACCTCATTTTTTAAATTTTAAAATATTGAATAAGTAAAATTGGTGGACCCAAAAAGGAAAAATGTAGAATATAATATAAGTACATCAAAAGTAATAATGCTATTATAAGTGCATCAAAGGTGATGATGCTATTATGAGTGCATCAAAAGGGATGATGCTATTGTAAATGCATCATCATTGAAAAAGTATCTAATAAATGTTAAAATTAAAGAAATATTTAAGAAATTATGAGGTAATAAGCATGTACTTTGCAATTATAGGTGATATAGTTGAGTCAAAAAAGATATTAAATAGAAATGAAGCTCAGGAAAAATTAAATCATATATTAAAAGATATAAATATTGAATATGAAAGAAACATTGCTGCAAAATTTATTATTACATTAGGAGATGAATTTCAAGGTTTATTAAGTAATCCTATTCATTTATTTGATATTATTGATAAAATTAAGTTTAAAATGTATCCTATAAAAATTAGATTTGGAGTTGGGATTGGTAATATTTATACTAATATAAATAAAGAGATGGCATTAGGGGCTGACGGTCCAGCATATCATTATGCTAGAAAAATGATAGAGGAGATTAAAATATTAAATAAAACAAACAGTAAATCACAATATAATACAGATATAGGGGTTAGTTCGATTTATAAAACTGATATAGTTAGTTTAATTAATAATAATTTATGCTTATGTTACTTTATAGAAGAGAAGTGGACAGATAAGCAAAGAGAGCTTATTGAAAAAATAATGTTTTCAAATAAAACTCAAAGGGAAATTGCTAATGAATTAAATTTAGTTCAATCAAGCGTACAAAGGAGATTAAAGAGCTCAGGATATTATAATTATATTTATGTAAAACATAGTTTGAATAGAGTTTTGATGGAAGTGTGGGGAGAATATAAATATGCAGATTAAATTTATTGTACTGTGCTTGATAGCACATGTGGTTGGGGATTATTATTTGCAAGATGATGAAATGTCAGAGCTAAAGAAGGAAAAAATAGGTGGCGTATTTAAGCATTCAGTATTCTATAGCATTCCATTTATTTTAATTTTACTTTTGTTTAAGAAAAGTTATAAGATAACAGGATTAATACTATTATTATGCTTAGCTCATTTATTGATCGATGTAGTAAAATATTATTTATATAAGGGATATTTAAAAATATTTCATACTGCATGTAAAAAGAATAAAGTAAAGAAGTATATTAAATCATGGATGGTATATATATTTGATCAAGTTATACATATAATTTTACTTATAGCCGTAATAGTTTGTTTTAGGGAGAATTTATATCATCCAATAGATACATTGTATATTGGATATAATATATTGGGTATCGATGGATTAACGGTTTTAAAATGGGCATTGATGGTGTTATGTATGCATAAGCCGGCAAATATAACTTTTAAAATAATATTTTCAGGATGTAAGCCTAAGGGAAACTTAGTTACTAGTAATAATTCGGTAGTTAACAATAGTATCAATAGCAGCGTTGCTAACAATGGTAGTAATAATGGCGCAGTTATAGGTTTTTTAGAACGTATAATAATTGCTATGTTTTTATATAGTAATCAATACTCGGCTATAGGATTCATTTTAACAGCAAAGTCAATTGCTAGATATAATAAGATTTCTGAGGATGCAGAATTTGGTGAGTATTATTTAATTGGAACATTATTTAGTACTTTATTTGTTATAGTTATTTATAACTTTATTTTTTAATCGGTTAATAAGATATTTTAATATATTAACTTGAGTTATTCACTAAAATTATTTATATAAGGACAACTACTGCATAGTTTAAATGGTATATATCTACAGCCAGTAACAATCTTAGCCGCTATAGATTATTAAATTTAATTTTCTTGTTTAATTCACATATTTTTCTATTAAACTATTCATATGAGTCTCTCCATTGTTAAGTGTTTTTCTGCAAGTTAACCATAACAAAGGAGGGACTCCTTTTCTATATTTTCATCATTTTTTAGGTGAAAAGCAAAATGTTAATAAATATAGGTATCAAGCTATGCATGGTTTTTATTTTTCTATGAATAATTCAGGTTAAAGCATATAGTTTTTGATAAAAGTATATTTTTTAAAAAAATAAGAATGTGAGAAGAAAAGAATGATGTTAGAATAAGTAAAAGCATATTTACAATATAAAATTATGAGAATATGATAAAATAGAATTTAACATAAGGCATCTTCGAAAAATAAATAAGTCAGAATGTTCGTCTATTTTGTGTTATACTGCGTCAACAGAACCCTTAGATAGTGCTACTATCTGCGGAACCTGTTTCCTTGTCTAACTCAAAATATACTTCCCATCTTTGACTTATTATTTATTTTCAGATACCTTAAATATATAATAAAAACTTTGAGGTGAAAAATGAAAATAAGAGTACCAAAATATCTTAATAAATTCAAATGTATAGCAGACAAGTGTGAGGATACATGTTGTGCTGGTTGGGAAATTGTTATTGATAAAGAAACTTATGATTACTATGAAAATCTTAGTGGTAGCTTTGGAGAAAGACTAAGAAGTGAGATAGTCAATGATGGAGAAGACAATATATTTGTATTGAAAAAAGGAAATTGTGCCTTTCTAAATGAAAACAAATTATGTTATATATATAATGAACTTGGAGAAGATGGTCTTTGCTATACTTGCAAGAAGTATCCTAGGTATATGGAGGAGTTCGGGAACTTACGAGAAATAGGTATATCACTTTCCTGTCCAGAGGCAGCAAGGATAATACTAGGTGATTCTAATAAGGTTGAATTTGAGTTAAGTGAAAATGATGAGTTTATAACTTCCTATAACGATATTGATGCCATGCTATTTATCGACCTTATGCAGTGCAGAAGTATAATTTTTAATATACTTCAGAATCGTAGTATTGATTTAAATATAAGAGCTGCTATAATTCTTGACTTTGCAAAGGAAGTTCAGGATAAGATAGATGAGGACGATCTAACTAGTTTAAAGACCATTAAAGAAAGATATATGGATAAAAACTTTATAAACAAGACTAGTGATGATCTTAATAAAACTATTAGAGATAAAGAACAATGGTATACTGATATAGAAGAGTATTTTTATGTATTTAAAGGCTTAAAGCATATAAATAACAATGATCCCTTAGGCTTAGATAAGGTGTTATCTTATATTAAGAGTAGTGCTGAGAATAAAGATATTTATCTAGATAAATATAAGGAATTTAACAATTTTTATAAAGATAATATGTATAAGTTTGAAAATATATTAGTTTATTTTGTGTTTAGATACTTTATGAAGGCTGTCTTTGATTATGATGTGGCTGCTAAAGTGAAGACTGCCGTGGTGAGTTATTTAATGATTAAACAGTTATGTGTAGTAAGGTGGATAGAAAGTGGAGAGCTTAGTGATGAGGATATGGTAGATATAAGTCATACATATTCTAAAGACATTGAACATTTAGAGGAGAATATAGACACCTTGGCAGAGATTTTTAAAAGAAATCCTGTATTTAAAGAAGATAGAATTATAAATATACTAATAAACTAAAAATAAGGTATTAGATAATTAAGTAATATTTAGACTACTTCGATTTTGAAATATTAGATTACAAATGAAAAAATTAAACTTATAGTTGGAGAAGGAGAGATATGGAACATTATAAAATTTTAGGTGTTGATAAAAATACATCTATGGAAGAGATAACAAAGGCTTATGAAGATAGGATAAATAAATTTAAAGAAGAGATAGAAGATGAAAAAAGAGCAAAATCCTTTATAAAAGTATTTGATGAAGCTTATGAAAAAATAAAGGAAGAGAGAGAAAAAAATAAAAGTCAGCAAACTGTGATTATAGATAATCAAGTGAAAGATTTAAATAATAATTTTCATAAAAATGATAGTAATAGCTATGAAAGTTTTAATGAATATGAACAAGAATCTACAGTTAGTAAAGAAAAGGAGAGATCATCTTCAAAGAGTACATCAATAAGAAAACAAAAAAAATCTAAAAAGAAGTCTACAGAAGATAGAGACAATATTAAATCTGAAAAACAAAGTAAAAGGGATAGTAGTAGAAAAGTAGGAAGTAATAAAAAGAGTAGTGAATCTTCCCTTACTCAATTGTCACTTAAGATATTGCTCATGCCTGTGGTAGTTATATTATCCATAATAATATTTCTATGTAAAATATTAAATATAATATCTTGGATTGCATCTAAGATTATAATAATAGCAGCTATAGCTATATCTGCTATCCATGGATATCAAATTTATATTGGACATGCTATTAAATATAAGATATTTGTATTATGTGCTGTGGGCTTTGTAGTTTCTTTATTTTTACCAAGTATCCTAAAAATTCTTGTATCTACGTTAAGTAAAGTAAATAACAAATTAAAAAAGTTTGTTTTTTAATGTTAAGTGGTAGAAATATAATTGTTAGTATTTTATATTTTTATAATTAAAAAATATAATTTTTATTATATTTTTAAGAAGTTAACTTGAAAAACTTTACTTTACTGAAACTGACCGAACCTTCTGTTGCAATAGTATTTTATTATTGATATAATGAATCAAGTAAAGTTTATTATAAACTTTTTTGATTGTTATAATTGTGGGTTAATTTTATTTTAAAGTAAAGAAAACTAATTCATTCATATCTTGAATATTTTTAAAATAGGAGAGATTGTATATGAAAGAATTTAGTATTAACACAAAGGTCTATTTTGGACAAGGCTCTTTAGAAAAACTAAATGAAATCAAGAATAAAAGAGTGCTAATTGTATGTGATAAATTCATGGAAACATCAGGTATGGCTGAGAAAGTAAAGCAAAAGCTTGTTGATTGTCAAGTAGCTGTATTTAGTGATATTGTACCTGATCCATCTGTAGAAGTTATTGCTGAAGGCATTCAGAAATTACAAAATTGTGATGCTCAGGTTATGATAGCTCTTGGTGGAGGTTCATCAATTGATGGAGCTAAAGCTATGAGAGAATATGCAAAAAAAATTACTGGTGGAGCTTCTTCTATAGAAGAATTCTATGCTATACCTACTACAAGTGGTACAGGGTCTGAAGTAACTGAATATGCAGTAATAACTAATAAACAAGAAGGGTTAAAGTATGCTCTTGCAGATAAATCTCTTCTTCCAACAGTTGCAATTCTTGATCCGGAACTAGTAAAATCTGTACCTAAGGCTATAACTGCTGATACAGGAATGGATGTTATTACACATGCTTTAGAGGCTTATGTTTCAAAGAATGCTACTGATTTTTCAGATGCTCTTGCAGAGAAAGCACTTACTTTAGCTTTTAGATTTTTACCACTAGCTTATGCTGATGGAAATGATGTAGTGGCAAGAGAAAAGCTGCACAATGCATCATGTCTTGCTGGAATGGCTTTTAATGCTGCTGGCTTAGGAATTACTCATAGTTTAGCTCATGCTGTAGGTGGGAAATTACATATTTCTCATGGAAGAAGTAATGCAATGATACTTCCTTATGTAATAGAATATAATGCCAATTTAAATAAGGGTGCTTTCAATGTAGAATATGACATAGCATCTAAAAAGTATCAAAGAGTTGCCAAATTATTGAAGTTGCATGCACCAAATGTAAATATTGGTGTTAATAATTTAATTAAAAGTATTGTAGAACTTCAAAAGACTTTGATGATTCCAACAACATTAAAGGAACAAGGTGCTGATATGGAACTAGCTGAAGCATCAAAAGAAGAAATCATTAAAGCAGCTCTTAATGACATATGTACAACAGCAAATCCTAAAGAAGTAACAGGAGAAGATTTATCAAAAATTTTAGAAAAAGTTTTTGGATAAAATTTTGTATTTTATACCACTCATTAATGGGTGGTTTTTTTATTGGTTCTGCTAAACTCCTTAAATTTAGGATGGAATGTTATACATTTAGCTTGATGTAATAAATTTCCTCTTTACAGTTTGACTATAATATGTAATATTGTTTATACGAATAATATATTTTTTCTTTAATTTCACATGGTAAAATATTCATTTTAAGGTTAAATATTATTCTTCAATTATTTTTGAATATTATCAAACTCTGTTTATTCAAAATCACATAATTAAGTATTTATAATTCTCATCATAATCATAATAATATCCATTTATTTATACAAAAAGTTTGATATAACAATTAGCTAAAATTTCATTAGGATTTTTATTATATATAAGTTTATGATAAACATTTTGAAAATTGCAAAGAGTTCGTGGCTCTTAGAATAAATTTAAAATGTTTATAAATATTACAAAGGTGAAGTTGTTTTTTAATGCTTATAAGGACTCCTCATTATATTCTTTACATTTAGTGGGGGAAATTCTTTTTAATAAAGTTTTGAAATCTTTGGAATAAAATGATTTAGATTTTAAAAACGGCTAAAAATATTATAAAAGAGGTGAACTTAGTATGGGAGAAGAATTATATTCCATAGGAAAAGTGGAAGAGATATGTAAAATAACAAAAAAAGCACTGAGATATTATGATAAAATGGGTATATTATCACCTGATAAAGTAGCTGATGAAAGTGGCTATAGATATTACAGCAAGAAAAACTTACTATCTGTACCAGTAATAAAATATTATAAGCAAAGTGGATTTAAGCTAGAAGAAATGAGAGCTTTTTTACAAGGAACAACTTATGATTTTTTTGATAAAAGTTTTAGAACAAAAATTGATGAATTAAGAGAACTTGAAAAGGAAATAAATTTAAAGATAAGATCTGTAAGAGATTGGCATACACTTATAGTTGAGGCACAGATGGTAATTGAAAATAATGTTTGCGATGTCTCTATAAAATATATTGATGAGCGCAATTTAATATTCTTAAATCAAAATTTTAATTATGATTATATGGAGTGTATAATTAACATAGAGTTTAACAATTATATTGATAGTATAAATAATGCAATAACAGGTCCTGTAATTATATGTTTTCCATCTTTTGAGGATAAGATTAATGGGAAATGTAGTAAGATGAAAATAATGCAAGAGACTATTTTAAAGTGTAAGGACGAAGAAAGTATTGAATTTGGTGGATGGTTAGCAGCTTCTTGCTATCATATAGGTACTCATGAAACAATTAATGAAACATATAAAAAAATAAAAGAATGGGCTAAGGAACATGATTACATATGTTCTGAAGAATCTTATGAAAGATATGTAACAGATTATTGGACAACTAAAAACACTGACAAGTTTGTAACGGAAATTTTGATTAAAATTAGAAGAAAGAGATAGATTCATTAAACTGAAAATACTGAAAACGTTGACCGTAGGGTAAGGGATAAAATGTCGATAAAACTCGGTTTGTAAAAAAATACAAATATATCTTTTGAAAAAAATACATATATTTCTTTTATAAAATAAAATTTCTACTCCATGATATTGACGGAAACTAGTATTTAGCACTTAAAACAACTGGCACAACTAACTTATAATTATTTATTAAGTTAGTTGTGTTAATTTTTTTTGAATTTTGATGACAAATACATGTTGACTTTACCCCATAGGGAAAGGCATATAATTTAATTGTTAATAAAATAACCACAAGATATCAAATGAAAAGTTATTCAATAGTTTTAAAATGAAATATCCCAAATTATAACAATCACAAAACGTACTCATTGTAAATTTTTATTTAGTAATATAAATTTAAAAGTTATTATCAAACTAAGTGGAGGGGATTTATTTTATGAAGGAAGTTTCGAAAACGGTAAGTTTAGAAGCCATTACTGCAAAAAACAAATTATCATCTGATTTCCTTAAAAAAGGTATTTCAATTGCTCTTTTTTCAGGTCTTATGTATGGATTTTATTCAGCATTTTTAACCTTGGGAATGACTAAAGGAGTATGGGGTGACTGGTATGGTGCTAATACAGCAGGTTTATCAGCAGTAGTTATTACATATGTGCTTGGTGCCCTTGGTAGTGCCGTAAACGATACATGTAGTGCTGTTTGGGCAGTGATTTATGCAACTGTTAAAGGTAAACTTGGAGATTTCTTCAGATGTCTTAAAACCAAACCAGGTGCTGTAATGATATTGGCAGCTCTTATCGGAGGACCAATTTCAAGTACAGCTTTTGTTGTGGCTTTACAAATGGCGGGTTCAATTGTTATTCCAATTACAGCTCTTTGTCCAGCTATCGGTGCTATTTTAGGAAGAATATTATTCAAACAAAAACTAGACAAACGTATGATGCTTGGTATTGCCATCTGTGTTGTATCTAGCTTTATGATTGGAAGTACTAGTATTGGTGGAGATGCTCCAGCTGGAATGTTCCTTGGAATTTGTATTGCATTTATTGCAGCTCTTGGATGGGGATTTGAAGGTTGCGTAGCTGGATATGGTACATCTATGATTGACTCAGAGATTGGTATTACAATTCGTCAAGCTACATCTGGGCTTTCAAACTTAATAATATTAGTACCTTTATTTGGAATGATATTTGGAGATGGGATTAAATTTTCAACTAATTTAGTTAGTCAAGCATTTACAAGTGGTCCTGCAATGATATGGTTTGCACTAAGTGGTCTTTGTGCTTTTGTTTCATACATGAGTTGGTATAACGGTAATAGTATGTGTGGTGCTGCTCTTGGTATGGCTTGTAATGGTACATATTCCTTCTGGGGTCCATTCTGCTGTTGGATAATTCTTGGAGTGATAGGCGGTATGGACGGATGGGCATTACCTCCAATCGTATGGATTTCTGCGGTATTAATGATGTTCGGTATCCTTGTAATAGCTATGAATCCAATGGATTTGTTTAAAAAGAAGGAGGTATAAGATAATGAAGCCGCTTAATTATGCAATATTAAAATATTTTACAAAAATTAATGAAGCTTGCGCTGATGATGTTATAAATGCTCTAAAAGTAGAGTATGGCAACTTTAAAGCTTTGAAAAAGAAAGCTGTAATTACGGCGTTAATGACAGCGGAGGCAAATGGTCTCATTGAAGAAACAAGATTTGAATTAGATAAAAATGATGAGTTGAGAGTTTATTATAGAGCCCACGAAGATGGTGCTGCTACAATCAACAAATATATAAAAGACTAAAAAAATTTTTTGAATTAATTAATTAAAAGGCTCATTGCTATAATTTATGTTTCATAGGGATGAGCCATAATTATTTATTAATATACAAAAGATATGGTTAATTGAAAGGAGTTTTATTTTATGAAGGAAGTTTCAAAAGCAGTAAGCCCACAAGCTATGGCTGCAAAGAAGAAATTATCAAGTGATTTCTTCAAAAAGGGTATATCTCTAGCTTTATTTTCAGGACTTACCTATGGGTTATATACAGCATTTCTGACTATGGGTATGACAAAAGGAGTATGGGGTGACTGGTATGGCATTAATTCAGCAGGTTTATCAGCATTTGTTATAGCATACTTACTTGCTGCACTTGGTAATGCAATAAATGATACATGTAGTGCAGTTTGGGCGATTTCATTTGCATTAGTAAAAGGTAAATTTAAAGACTTTGTAAGATGCATTAACACTACTCCGGGACGAATTATGATATTAGCAGCTCTTATTGGAGGACCTATAGCTGGTACTGCTTATGTTATAGCTCTTCAAATGGCTGGACCAATAGTTGTTCCAATATCAGCTCTTTGCCCTGCTATTGCTGCTATATTAGGTAAAATTTTATATAAGCAGGAATTAAATAAACGTATGGCATTAGGTATTGCAGTATGTGTATTTGCTAGTTTCTTAATTGGTAGTACAGGCTTTAGCGGTGGAGCTTCAGCAAGTACTTTAATTGGTATTTTAATAGCTATTATTGCAGCTCTTGCATGGGGATTTGAAGGTTGTGTAGCTGGATATGGTACATCAATGATCGATCCTGAAATTGGTATTTGTATTCGTCAAGTTACATCAGGTATAGCAAATTTATTCATCTTAGTTCCTGTTTTTGGAATTATGGCTGGTGGAATGAACATTTCTGTTGACCTTGCTATACAAGCATTTACAAGTGGTCCTGCAATGATTTGGTTTGCATTAAGTGGTCTTTTATCATTTATCACATTTATGACATGGTATGCTGGAAACAGTATGTGTGGAGCAGGGCTTGGAACTGCATGTAACGGTACATATTCATTCTTTGGACCATTATTCTGCTTATTGTTATTAGGAGTATATGGTGGAATGGATGGATGGTCATTACCTTCAGTTGCTTGGATTGGAGCTGTAATAATGATGTTTGGTATCCTTACAATATCTATGAATCCACTTGATTTATTAAGAGGAAAAAAAGAGGGGGATAAAATAGATGAAGCCGCTTAATTATGCAATATTAAAATATTTCACTAAAGTAGAAGAAGCTTGCGCAGATGACGTTATAGAAGCGTTAAAGGGACAATATGGAAATTTTAAAGCTTTAAAAAAGAACGCTGTAATTACTGCGTTAATGACAGCAGAAGCAAATGGTCTTATTGAGGAAACAAGATTTGAATTAGATAAAAACAACCAATTAAAGGTTTATTATCATGCCCATGAAGATGGTGCAGCAACAATTAACAAATACATAAGAGATTAATTTTTAACATTACCCATAGGGTAATGCTTATAAGGAAAAATCTCTTATGAATTTAGTAAAATAGTTATTCTTATTAAACATTAAGAAAAGACTTTACTCTTAACAGCATAATTTCTTGTAAAAATATTTAAGAATTTTAATGCAAGAAATATATTGACTTTCCCCCAAAGGGTAAGGGATATAATCAATATATAAGAACAAACAAAAGATGCATGCAAACATAAATATAATATATAGAAGTTATGTAGTTAAGCTAAAGTATATTGAGCTAAAAATAGGAAGGAGGAATTAGTAATGAGATATTATGGAGATGAGGCTTTAGGCCTTGTAGAAACAATAGGATTGGTTCCTGCACTTGAGGCTGCAGACAAAATGCTTAAGGCAGCTAATGTTGAATTGATTTCATATGAAAATGTTGGTTCAACACTTGTAACTATTATGGTAAAAGGTGATGTTGGTGCAGTAAGATCTGCTGTAGAAGCAGGTGCTGAGGCAGCGGCAGCAATTGGTAAATTAACAGCACACAATGTTATGCCACGTCCTATTAAAGAAGTTGGAGATATCGTTTCAGTACACGATATCGACGCATAAAGCATAGAAAGGAAATGATTTACATATGTCAAGATATGAAGCTTTAGGATTAATCGAAACTTTTGGTCTGGTTTTTGCTTTAGAAGCAGCAGACGCTATGTGCAAAGCAGCAGATGTAGAACTAATAGGATATGAAAACGTTGCGTCAGGTTATATATCTGTTTTAGTTCGTGGTGATGTTGGTGCTTGTAAAACAGCAGTAGATGCTGGTGTTGCAGCAGTTGAAGGAATGGAAGGTGGAAGTCTTTATAGTTCAATAGTTATTCCAAGACCACACCAAGATCTAGAAAAAATAATAAAACGTTATGCAATTACAAATCTTGTAACAGAATAATAAATAGAAAAACTTTTTATAAGGAAAAGGAGAGAGAAAAATGAATATTATTGATAATGATTTACTCTCCATGCAGGAAGCGAGAATTCTTGTTGAAAATGCTCGTGAGGCACAAAGAAAATTAGCAGCTTTCCCACAAGAAAAACTTGATGAGATAGTTGAACGTATGACCGAAGAGATTGAAAAACATTTAAAAGAACTTGCAAAAATGTCTAATGAGGAAACTGAATATGGAAAGTGGGAAGATAAACATATTAAAAATCACTTTGTATGTAAGTATCTGAAAAACAGACTTAAAGGTATGAATTGTGTAGGTATCATTAGTGAAGATAAAATGAACAAGACAAAGGATATAGGAGTACCAATGGGTGTTATTATAGCCTTTTCTCCATCAATGAGTCCTGTTTCTACAACAATATATAAAGCCTTAATTGCAATTAAGTCAGGAAATGCAATTATATTTTCACCTCATCCAGGAGCTAAAAATACAATTTCTAAAACAATTGATATTTTAATTAGAGCTGGAGAAGGGGTAGGGCTTCCAGAAGGTGCACTTGCATATTTGCATACAGTGACTTCAAGTGGTTCATTAGAACTTATGAATCATAAAGATACTTCACTAATAATGAATACAGGGGTTCCACAAATGCTTGATGCAGCTTATAAGTCCGGCAAACCAGTAATTTATGGTGGCAATGGAAATGGTCCAGCATTTATAGAACGTACTGCTGATATTGAGCAAGCTGCTAAAGATATTATTGATAGTAAGAGCTTCGATTATGGAGTTGTATCTGCTGCTGAACAATCAATTGTTGTGGATAGCTGTATAGTAGCTGAAGTAAAACAAGAACTTATTAAAAATGGTGGATACTTTATGACAGAAGAAGAAGCTGAAAAATTGGCATCAATCTTATATTACAAAGATGGAAGTTCTGACATGGATATGATCGGGAGATCGCCACAATTTTTAGCTAAAAAGGCAGGCTTCAGTGTTCCTGAAAATATAAGAGTTCTTATTTCTCAGCAAAAATTTGTATCTCAAAAAAATCCTTATTCAAGAGAAAAGCTTTGTCCTGTTTTAGCTTTTTATATAGAAGATGACTGGATGCATGCTTGTGAAAAGTGTATAGAATTATTACTTAGTGAGAGACATGGACATACACTTATTATACATTCAAAGGATGAAGAGGTTATTCGTCAATTTGCATTAAAAAAACCTGTTGGAAGAGTACTTGTTAACACTCCAGGAACTTTTGGAAGTATGGGAGCAACCACAAACTTGTTTCCATCAATGACTCTAGGCAGTGGATCTGCAGGGCATGGAATGACTTCAGATAATGTATCACCTATGAACCTAATATATGTACGTAAAGTTGGATATGGGGTTCGTAAGGCAGATGAAATTGTTGGCATGATGGACAATAAAGAGGATTCCAACTATGAAGTTTTAAAAGATAAATTAAACGCAAATGAAATTGATAGTGTTAAGCTATTAGAGAGTATTTTGAAAAAAGTTTTAAATGACTTAAAATAATAGGTCATACAAAATGTATGAAATATATTAAAGAATGTGAGGGAATAAATTGGATATTCGTGAATTTTCAAATAAGTTTATGGAAGCAACTCAAAACATGTCTGATGAAGAACGTGCTAGTTTAATGAAGATGTTTTCTAGTGTTTCCAAAGAAATAACAAAGGATGAATCAACTACTAGCTGTGTTGTGTGTGACAATAATGGTCAAATTCCAGATGGAATAACAGAGCGTTTAGTTAAGTTAAAGGAAAAATACTTAACTCATGTACCAACAATCACTACTCACAAAGCAAGAGTTATTACTCAAATAGCAAAAGAAAACCCTGGTATACCTAAGGCAATTTTACGTGGTAAGTCTTTCAAGCGTTGCTGTGAAACTGCACCATTAGTAATTCAAGATAATGAACTTATCGTTGGTGCACCAAATGGACAACCACGTGCTGGATCTTTCTCTCCTGATATATCTTGGAGATGGATGAGAGACGAACTTGATACAATAGGAACTCGTGCTCAAGACCCATTCTACGTATCAGAAGAAGATAAGAAGATCATGCGTGAAGAATTATTCCCATTCTGGGAAGGTAAATCAATTGATGAATACTGTGAGAGTCAATACAGAGAAGCTGGAGTATGGGAACTTTCTGGAGAATCTTTCGTATCAGATTGTTCATACCACGCATTAAATGGAGGAGGAGACTCTAACCCAGGATACGACGTTATCTTAATGAAAAAAGGTATGCTTGACATAGTAAAGGAATGTAATGAGAAATTAGCTGACCTTAGCTATGAAAGACCAGAAGATATGGAAAAAATATACTTCTACAAATCTCTAATCGATACTGCAGAGGGTGTTATGATATACGCTAAACGTATGTCAGATTATGCTGCAGAATTAGCTGCAAAAGAAACTAATCCTACTCGTAAAGCTGAGTTATTAAAAATTTCAGAAGTAAATGCTAGAGTTCCAGCTCATAAGCCAAGCACTTACTGGGAAGCAATTCAATCAGTTTGGACTATAGAATCATTACTTGTAGTTGAAGAAAACCAAACAGGTATGTCTATAGGACGTGTTGACCAATATATGTACCCATTCTACAAAGCGGATATTGAAGCTGGTCGTATGACTGATTTTGAAGCATTTGAGTTATCTGGTTGTATGCTTATAAAAATGTCTGAGATGATGTGGCTTACAAGTGAAGGAGCTTCTAAATTCTTCGCAGGTTACCAACCATTCGTTAACATGTGTTTAGGTGGAGTTACTAGAGAGGGAAGAGATGCTACAAACGAATTAACATACCTTCTAATGGATGCAGTTCGTCATGTTAAGATATATCAACCAACTTTAGCTTGTCGTATACACAAAGCATCACCTCAAAAGTATCTTAAAAAGATAGTTGATGTTATCCGTGCAGGTATGGGATTCCCAGCATGTCACTTTGATGACGTTCATATAAAAATGATGTTAGCTAAAGGTGTTTCTATAGAAGATGCAAGAGATTACTGCTTAATGGGATGTGTTGAGCCACAGAAGTCAGGAAGATTATATCAATGGACTTCTACAGGATATACTCAATGGCCTATATGTATAGAACTTACTCTTAACCATGGTGTACCACTATGGTATGGTAAGCAAGTATGCCCAGATATGGGAGATCTAAGCAACTTCAAAACTTACGAGCAATTTGAAGCAGCTGTTAAAGAGCAAATTAAATTCATTACTAAATGGACAAGTGTTGCTACAGTAATTTCTCAACGTGTTCACAGAGACCTTGCACCAAAACCACTTATGTCTATGATGTATGAAGGATGTATGGAAAATGGTAGAGGAGTAGAAGCAGGTGGAGCTATGTATAACTTCGGACCAGGAGTAGTATGGAGTGGTCTTGCTACTTATGCAGACTCTATGGCAGCTATAAAGAAATTAGTATTTGAAGATAAAAAATATACACTACAAGAAATGAACGAAGCTTTAAAAGCTGATTTCGTTGGATATGAACAACTTAAAAAAGATTGTTTAGAAGCACCTAAGTATGGTAACGATGATGATTATGCAGATTTAATTGCTGCGGATTTAATTAACTTTACTGAGCAAGAACATCGTAAGTATAAGACATTATATTCAGTTCTTAGCCATGGTACTTTATCAATCTCAAACAACACTCCATTTGGACAACTTACAGGAGCTACAGCAAATGGACGTAGAGCATGGATGCCTTTATCAGATGGTATAAGTCCAACTCAAGGAGCTGACTTTAAAGGACCTACTGCTATAATTAAATCTGTTTCTAAAATGTCTTGCGAGGATATGAATATAGGTATGGTTCATAACTTCAAGTTAGTAGCGGGTCTTCTTGATACACCTGAAGGTGAAAATGGAATCATTACATTACTACGTAGTGCATGTGCCCTTCAGCTTGGAGAAATGCAGTTCAACTATTTAGATAACAAAACATTACTTGAAGCACAAAAACACCCAGAGCAATACCGTGATTTAATTGTTCGTGTTGCTGGATATAGTGCATTCTTTGTTGAGTTATGCAAAGACGTTCAAGATGAAATTATCAGCAGAACTGTGCTTACACACTTTTAATTAAAAAAATTGTATAAAATCTGTAATCTGCAGCAGTGTTCTGTAGATTACAGATTATAAATAAGATATATATTAAAAATCAAGGTAATGAAACTGGAGAATGAAAAATATGAGTAATGAAAACTTAGGTATAATCGAACGAAAAGCGACGATTTTTAATATACAGAAATATAACATGTATGATGGAGATGGAGTAAGAACTTTAATATTCTTTCAAGGTTGTCCTCTTCGTTGTAAATGGTGTGCAAATCCTGAAGGACTAGTTAAAAAGCATAGAGTTATGTTTAAAAGTAATTCATGTGTTAATTGTGGGGCTTGCGTTTCTGTTTGTCCTGTTGGAATACATACCATATCTAATGAAACTTTAAAGCATGAAGTTAATCGTGATATTGATTGTATCGGATGTGGTAAGTGCAAAGAAGCTTGTCTTAAATCTGCTTTAACAATAGTTGGAGAAGTAAAAACTATTTCTGAACTGTTGGAGATTGTAGAGGAAGATAGAACTTTTTATGAAGTTTCTGGTGGTGGTGTTACATTAGGCGGTGGTGAAGTTTTAATGCAGCCTGAAGCAGCTTGCAGCCTGTTAATGGCATGTAAGCAATCAGGGATAAATACTGCAATTGAAACTTGTGGTTATGCAAAACTTGAATCAGTACTTAAGGTTGCGGAGTTTACAGATTTATTCCTATTTGATGTTAAACATATTAATTCTGATAGACACTTTCAGTTAACAGGTGTGAGGAATGAACAGATTTTAGAAAATCTGCAAGAACTACTTCGCCGCAAATATAATGTTAAGATTCGTATGCCTTTACTTAAAGGTATAAATGATTCTCAAGATGAGATTGAAAAGACTATGGAGTTTTTAACACCATACAAAGATTATAAAAATTTTAAAGGGATTGACTTACTTCCATATCATAAAATGGGGGTAAATAAATACAATCAATTAGGAATGGAATATCCTATAAAGGATGATCCAAGTTTAAAGAATGAAGATTTAGATAGAATAGAAGGATGGATTAAAAAGTACGATTTACATGTAAAAGTAATCCGTCATTAAATAATTTTCAAATAGATAATAAGATGGAAGGTAAGGTTTATGGGAGATTTTCTTGATAGAAACATACAGCGTGTTATACAAGAGTCAGTGCCAGGAAAGCAGATTACAATAGCACATATCATTGCGTCACCTATGTCTGATATATATGAACGTCTTGGAATCGATGAAAAAGGAGCTATAGGGATTTTAACTCTTTCTCCATATGAAACTGCAATAATAGCAGCAGATATTGCTACAAAGTCTTCTAATGTTGAAATTGGGTTTCTTGATCGTTTTACAGGTTCTGTTGTAATAAATGGCGATGTTCAAAGTGTGGAAACAGCACTTGGAGCAGTAAACGATACGTTAAGAGATATGCTTGGATTTACTCCGGCACCCATTACAAGGACATGAGAAAAAAGCGCATAATGGTAATTGGACCTTCAAGATGTGGTAAAACCACATTAGTTAATGCCCTAAATAATTATGATGGTCCGCTAAAACGAACACCAGATTTAATTTATGGTAAAAACACTATTGATGTTCCAAGTGCTTATTTAGAAAATTCATGGATGTACAAGCATATAATAGCAGCAGCTCAAGATGCATCTCATGTGCTTATATTGGTTGATCAGTCTAATTGCAATGAAATATACTCCCATGGATTTGCAAAGTCTTTTAGATGCCCGGTGATTGGAGTTATTACAAAATGTGACTTGATACCTGAAAATGAAGAAAAATGTTTACGACAGTTGAAGAACATAGGAGTATCAAAGCCATATTTTAATATTAGTTTTCCAATGGCAACAGGAATTGATGCTTTGAAAAAGTATTTATTTGAAAAAGGTGAGGAGTAAAGGTCAATGATGAAATTTATTACCGAAGAGTATTTGAGAGATTTATATCGAAAAGAACCTTTTAATACCTACAAGTTACAACAAGGACAGCGCCTTACACCTGGAGCAGCTCAATATTTGTCTGATAAGAGAATAACAATGAATAATAATGATTCTAAAAAAGATAAAAATGTTTCTCAAGAAAATAAGACTGAAGCAGTAAAACCAGAGAGAAACACTAATTTATATTTGAAGAAACTTTGTTGTAAGTTGAAATCTATGGAGGCAGTATTTCTTGTTACTAGTAGTGAAATATTAAGAGAAGATATCATTTTAGCACAAAATGTTATGAATTTAGGTAGAAAAATATCAAACATCAGAAATGTTGTGGAAGGAAAAGGTGTTCTTGAGTCTATTTGCTGCAAAGAATGCACTGGAATTAATCCATTAAATTTCATGACTGACCTTGATGATTGTTTTGAAATAACAGAATTTCATATGCAGCTTGAAAAAAGCAATGCAATTTTAAAAATGAACGCACTACGTTGTGCTATGCGAGAATTACAATTTGATATAATTGATACCTACAAAAATGATGATGACGGTTTAAAAAATAGAATTATGGAGAACACTAATTCAATAATTAATTCGCTGTCTCAATTGATTTGTTCAGCAGTAGGAGGAAAAGAATGTCAAAGAAAAAATTAACTTTTGAATATTGTGATAAGATGGTTCAAGATTTTGAAGAGGTTATAGAAAAGCCAATCCTTAACGGTTCTTCTGTTTATTATACAGGTGTGGACTTAGGTACTGCTTGTGTAGTATTGGCTGTTTTAGATGAAAACTATAAGCCGGTGGCTGGTGCGTATAGGTATGCAGATGTGGTTCGTGATGGTATGGTTGTAGACTATATTGGTGCCATAAGAATTGTTAGAGAACTTAAGCAGGAAATTGAGGAAAAATTGAATACAGAGCTTCTTTATGCAGCTGCTGCAATTCCACCTGGAACAGATGCTTTAGATTCTGGAGCAATTAAAAATGTAGTTCAGTCAGCAGGATTTGAATTAACAAATCTGTTAGATGAACCTACTGCTGCCAATGCTGTACTTAAAATTGAAAATGGTGCAGTTGTTGATATCGGTGGTGGTACAACTGGAATATCAATTTTAAAAGATGGAAAGGTTGTTTATGTTGTTGATGAACCAACAGGAGGTACTCATTTCTCATTAGTTATTTCTGGTGCTTATGGAATGCCTTTTAAAGAGGCAGATAAGTTTAAAAGAGATAATGAAAACCACAAGGAAATTTTACCTGTGTTAAAGCCAGTAGTTGAAAAGGTGTCATCAATTATTAACCAGCATATCAAGAATCATGATGTGAATGAGATTTCTTTAGTTGGTGGTACTTGTTGTTTGACTGGAATTGAAGAAATTATTCAGAAACAGACTGGAGTTTATACTCACAAACCTAAGAATCCTATGTTTGTTACACCACTTGGAATAGCATTAAGTTGTACACAAGATATTATGGAATAATAAGGAGAGTGTTTAAAAGTGGATTTTAGAATTATAAAATCACCTTCCCAGAGCACTAAAGATATTCTTATAAGACGAATTGGTGGAAATTGTAAAACCAAATTAGACGGTGTTGATGCAATAGGACTTGTTCAAGGCAAACTTATCGATATGATATATGCTACAGATATTGCTGAGAAAAGTGCTGGTGTCACTGTTGAAGATATAAAGGGCACATGTCCCCAACATATGGTTTTAATTGGAATTTTTGGCGACACATCATCAGTTGAATCTGCAATAAATGAGATTAAACTGAAAATGAAAGAAGGAAAAACAATATGATAGTAGCAAGACTTATTGATAATGTATGGGCAACTAGAAAAGCTGAATCACTTAACGGACTTAAGTTTATGCTTGCTGAGGAAATTGGTGGAGTAGATGAAGGACGTAGATTTATTGTTGTTGATAATATCAGTGCAGGTATTGGTGATAGAGTTATCGTTAGTACTGGATCATCTGCTCGTAGAATGTTAGGCGATGATAATATACCTGTAGATGCAGTTGTTGTTGGAATAGTTGATAATGATTGTAACTTTGGTTAAACACAATCTTTCTTAAAAATAATCATAGGATTTTAGGTTTTTTATAGATACCAATATTATTTGAAAGGAAGTGAAAATATGAAAAAATTAATCTGTGCAAAAGATATTGAACAATTAATATTAAAGGGTGAAAAAGTATTTTATATAGATGGTAGTGAAATAATTACACCATCAGCTAAGGATCTTGCAAAGAACAATGAAATACTATTTACTACAGAAGCTCCTGCACCTAAGGTAGAGACTTTAGAAGCTAAAAAGGTCCCAAGCATAGAAGGTATGGATAGTGAAATGATGCTTAATTTCTTCAGAGCAATGATGGACAAGGGTCTTTTACAAGAAATGCTTGAATGCTTAAAACCAAAGAATCTTCTATTTGAAGCTGAAAGTGATCCTAATGGACTTAAAGTTGTTAGAGGAAAAACAGTAAAAATGGACGTATTCGACACTGGAAATCCAAATGCAAAAGCTTATTTTCAAGAGTTAGTAAGCAAAGAAGAATCAAAAATGAGTGCTGGATTTTTAGTTATTGAAAATTCAAAATTTGATTGGGAATTAACTTATGAAGAGATTGACTATGTTATCGAGGGAACTTTAACAGTTGAAATCAATGGAAAAACATATACAGCTCATGCTGGAGATGTGCTATTTGTTCCATCTGGTTCTAAAGTAGTTTGGGGTTCTCCAGATAAAGCAAGGGTATTCTACACAACATATCCAGCTAACTGGGCAGATCTTTTATAAATTAGGGGGATTGACCTATGCAAGCACTTGGTTTAATAGAAACAAAAGGATTACTTGCATCTATTGAGGCAGCTGACACAATGGTGAAATCCGCAGATGTAAGTATTATTGAAAAGACCTATGTAGGTGGCGGTCTTGTTACAATTGCAGTTACAGGTGATGTAGGTGCAGTAAAAGCAGCTATAGAAGCTGGAGTAGCAGCTGTTAAAAATCTTAATGAAGAAGCTTTAGTATCAGAACATGTAATTCCACGTCCTCATGAGGAGTTGGAAAGCATAATTGGATCTAAATCTTCAGTGGAAACTCAAGAGGCTTTAGTATCTGATGAAAAAGTTGAAGAACCTGAAGAGATTCAAGAGACTCAGCAGATCCAAGATGCAGAAGACTTAGAAGTTGTAGAAGAAATTCAAGAAACTGAAGAAGTTGAAGAAATTCAAAATAGTGATGCTTTAGACAATGATTTAGATAAACTTCATAAAGGAAGTTTAGAGAATCTACATAAAGATGATGTAGATAATTTAGTTATTAAAAATGGTATTGAAAAAACCGTTTTAATATTATCTAAGCTAAAGGTAGTTAAGCTTAGAAATCTAGCTCGTGAATATAAAGATTTTGGAATTACAGGTAGAGTAATTTCAAAAGCAGGTAAAAATCAATTACTTGCTAAATTCAAGTTGTATTACGAGAAAAATTAGATATTGTAAGGTTTACGAAAGGAAGTAATGACCAATGGAGAAATTTGATAAAGATTTACGTTCAATACAAGAAGCGAGAGATCTTGCTAGACTTGGAAAGGTAGCAGCTAATAAAATTGCTGATTATACTGAAGAGCAAATCGATAAAATTTTACGTAACATGGTTAGAGTTGCAGAAGAAAATGCAGTTTGTTTAGCACAAATGGCAGTTGAAGAAACTGGTTTTGGTAAAGTTGAAGATAAAACTTTTAAAAACCATTTAGCAGCTACTATACTATATGAATCAATTAAAGATATGAAAACTATCGATATAATTAGAGAAGATGAGGTAAACAAGATAATAGAGATTGCTGAGCCAGTTGGTTTAGTTATGGGTATAGTACCTTCAACAAACCCAACTTCTACTGCTATTTTCAAAGCTATGATTTCAATTAAATCTCGTAATGCTATAGTATTCTCACCACACCCATCTGCTGCAAAATGTACAATTAAAGCAGCTCAATTAATGCACGATGCAGCTGTTGAAGCTGGTGCACCAGAGAATGTTATAACATGTGTAACTTCACCTTCAATTGGAGCTACAAATGAGTTAATGAAAAGCAAAGAAGTTGCTATAATAATAGCTACAGGTGGTCCAGGAATGGTTAAAGCTGCTTACAGTGCAGGAAAACCAGCTCTAGGTGTTGGTGCAGGAAACTCTCCAGCATACATAGAAAAAACTGCCAACATAGAACAAGCTGTTAGAAATATTATGGCAAGTAAAACTTTTGATAATGGTACAATCTGTGCATCAGAACAATCAATAATCTGTGAAGAATGTAATGAAGCTGCAGTTATTCAAGAGTTCAAAAAGCATGGTGGATACTTCATGACTAAAGAAGAAACTGATAAAGTTTGTAAATTATTATTCAAAAATGGACATGCAATGAATGCTAAATTTGTAGGAAGAAGTCCACAAGTTATTGCAAGTGCTGCAGGAATTGAAATTCCTCAAGGAACTAAAGTACTTATAGGAAGACAAAACGGAGTAGGCGAAGGTAATCCATTATCATTTGAAAAACTTACAACAGTTCTTGGATTCTATACAGTAAAAGATTGTTACCAAGCATGTGATTTAAGTATTGAATTACTTCAAAATGGAATTGGTCACACAATGAGTATCCATACTGAAAATAAAGATATAGTTATGAAGTTTGCTAAAAAGCCAGCTTCTCGTATCCTTGTTAACACTGGTGGAACACAAGGTGGAACAGGTGCAAGCACAGGTCTTAATCCTTCATTCACTTTAGGTTGTGGTACATGGGGAGGAAGCTCAGTATCTGAAAATGTTACTCCTGAGCACCTTATAAACATTAAGAGAGTTGCTTATGGTCTAAAAGACTGCGCAACATTAGCATCTAATGACCCAACTTTCAACTGCATAAAAACTGCTGAGAATTGTCACAGCGTACAAAATCAACTTATGAATATGAGTCCAGCTCAAATTGCAGCAGCTGCAGCGGCTTTAAATAAAGATAACGCTTGCGTTAACAATACTAATACTTGCACTGAATGCAATACTGATAGCACAAAAAATGAAGAGCTTTTAGATTTAGTTAATCAAATAGTTGCCGCTATGAAAGGGGCAAACTAATGGATAATTGTGAAGCAGTATTAAAGCTTTTACTAGAAGCTGTGAAAAACGATGGACAAAAAACTGCATCTCAGGGAAATTCATCTGAGATTCCAGTAGGAGTTTCCAATAGACATGTACATCTTTCACAAAAGGATTTAGAGAGTCTTTTTGGTACAGATTATAGTCTTACAAAACTTAAAGACTTATCTCAACCAGGTCAATATGCATGCAAGGAACTTGTAACAATTTGCGGACCAAAAGGTGCAATCGAGAAAGTTAGAATCCTTGGACCTGTAAGAAGTAAGACTCAGGTTGAAGTATTAAATGGAGATTGCATTAAACTTGGAGCAGCATCAAATGTAAGACTATCTGGAGATTTAAGCAGAACTCCTGGGATTACATTAGTAGGACCAAAAGGCTCTGTTCAAATTGAAGAAGGCTTAGTAGTTGCACAAAGACATATTCACATGACACCTGAAGATGCTAAAAACTTAGGAGTTTGTGATGGAGATACAGTATGTATAAAATTTGACGATTTAAGAGGCGGAATATATAGTAATGTAGCTATTAGAGCTAATGATGCTTCAAAACTTGAATGTCATCTTGATATAGAAGAGGCTAATGCAATGGGCATTAACTCAAAGTCAAAAGTAACAATTGTAAAGTAAAAAAAGTAACAAAATAAGTGGTTATAATTAAAAATTATAATATAAATAAAAGATATTTAGGAGGATTATAAAATGAAATACGATGCATTAGGAATGATAGAAACAAAAGGTTTGGTAGGATCAATTGAGGCAGCTGACGCTATGGTTAAAGCAGCTAACGTATATTTAATAGGTAAAGAATATGTTGGAGGCGGACTTGTAACTGTTATGGTTAGAGGAGATGTTGGAGCTGTTAAAGCTGCTACAGATGCTGGAGCTGCTGCTGCACAACGTGTTGGAGAATTAGTATCAGTTCACGTAATCCCACGTCCACATTCTGAGGTTGAAGTAATTCTTCCATCTTCTAAAGAAGCTGTAAAATAGGATTTTAATAACATTTTAAAAATAGAAACGTCGCTAAAGATAATTTAGCGGCGTTTTTTTAACGAAATAATACTTTATTACCAAATAAATGCATTTTTATGCCATCTTATTTTTTGTTTTTCTGATAAGTTAAGTTTGTATTGGTTCTCTGTCATTATTTTATGAATTTTCTCTTCTGATAACTTTACATAATTTTGCACATTTACAGCAGAAGCAGTAGTAGATATTTGCCCAGTACCTTTTTTCATGACGGGTAACATACTTCATATTTATAATCTTCTAAATGTTCTTCCATAAAGTAAAAAATATTATGAGTTGGGTTAGTTTTATTGCAGCATTAGTCATATTGTAAAAATAACTATTGAAAAAATTTTCGTCTTAAGTTTATAAAATATACTAAAGATAATTTTAGAATAACTAGATAATTATGTATAAAATGTATTATAATTATTTAAATGAGCAGTAGAATTATATATAATTCATATTATCAAGAAGATAATTTAGATATTTTACAATTGTAGATAAGGTTAAGTAAATAGATTTTTGATAATTGAATAGTATTATATTTTAATAAGTGATGTAGCTTGGTGAATGGAGGAAAAATGGAAAGGAATATAATTGAGAAGATAAAGGAAGATGTAAAAAGAAGATGTGAAAGTCCAAATAATTTTTTTGGTGTTGGAAGTTATGAACATATTGAAAGCGTAGCGAATAATGCAGTTGAATTAGCTACACTATATAAAGCAGATGTTGAGGTATGCGAAATTGCAGGATGGTTGCATGATATAGCTTCAATCACAGATTATAAGTTATACGAAAATCATCATATTCATGGTGCAAATATGGCAGAGAAAATCTTAAAATCATATAATTATCCAACAGATAAAATTGAGTTAGTTAAATTATGTATATTAAATCACCGTGGAAGTGTATTAAAAGAAAAAACAACTAAGGAAGAAATATGCGTTGCTGATGCTGATGCTATTTCTCATTACGATACATTGCCATCACTATTTTATTTGGCATTTGTTCAAAGAAAACTGAATATTGATGATGGGTTAGAGTTTGTTAAAAGCAAACTTGAAAGAAGCTATAATAAAATGTCTAAAGAGAGCAAAGAATATTATCAAGATAAAAGAAATATGATTCAAGCTATATTAAGATAATTAGTGTTGAGATGTATTATACATATTTAAATAAGGTAGTAAAAAAATATGGAGGGTTCTTAATATGGAAATAGTAGAAATGAAAATTTCAAACTACCAGGATATTTTTAAACTATGGACTTCTACCCCTGGAATGGGTCTAAGAAATTTAGATGATTCTAAAGAAGGTATAGATAAATTTCTAAGGAGAAACCCTACTACTAATTTTATAGCTGAAGAGGATGGTAAAATAGTAGGAAGTATATTATGTGGACATGATGGTAGACGAGGATATGTTTATCATACTGCTGTAGATATGAGATACAGAGGAAAAGGTATTGGGAAAAAGCTAGTCAATTCAGTTATTAATGCCTTAAAATGCGAAGGAATAAATAAAGCTGCACTAGTTGTATTTACTAATAATGAAGTTGGGAATGGGTTTTGGAGATCCATGGGATGGGAGAAAAGAGAGGATTTAAATTACTATAATTTAAGCATTAATAAAGAAAATTAATTTAGTTGGGGGATTAATATGGAGAAGAAGATAAAATTGATTATAACTGATTTAGATAGAACCCTTTTAAGGACGGATAAAAGCATTTCTAACTATAGTTTAGATGTTATAAGAAGATGTAAGGATCAGGGAATATATATTGCTATAGCTACAGCCCGTTCAGAGCAAGCTGCTGCAAATTATATTAAATTAATTAATCCTGATATTGTAATTTCTAATGGGGGAGCATTAGCAAAGTGCAAAGATGAAGTTATTTATAAATGTATGTTATCAGCACAGGTATCTGATTCCCTAATTAAAGATTGTGTGATGAGTTCAAATATTGGTGAAATAACTGTTGAAACTGAAAGTGGATATTATTCCAATAGTGAAGAGATAAATAAATTCGGTGAAGATTATACTCATGCTAAATATAATGATTATTCCAAGTCACTAAAATGTATGACCTATAAAATAACTGTGGAGGTTTTCGAGAGTAAAGCTGCAGAGGAGCTAGCCTCTAAATATCCACAATGTAGTTTTCTAACTTACGTTGGAGAAGATTGGTGTAGATTTGCCCATAGAGAGGCAACAAAAATTAATGCCATTAACGAAATAGTTAAATATTTAAATATAAGCCTAGAAGAGGTAGCTGCATTTGGTGATGATATTAATGACCTAGGAATGATAAAACATTGTGGACAAGGCATAGCAGTATCAAATGCAATTGAAGAAATTTTAGAATGTGCATCACATATTACAGGAAGTAATGATGAGGATGGTGTAGCAACTTTTATTAGTGAAAAGTTCCTAGAGAAGGATGAAAATTAGATTAGTATGAACAATAAAGATTTTATAAATATAAACTACCTTAAACATGGTAATAGAAAACAACAAAATTCATATAAAGTACTTAAGGAGCTAGATATATTTAATGTTTTAAGAAAGTTTAATCCAATATTAGTAGGGACTATACCTATTAATATTGATATAGAAAACAGTGATTTAGATATAGTATGTGAAGTTTATGATTTTAAGGAATTTCAGAAGATAGTAGAAGATAGGTATTCTATGTTCAGTAAATTTCATATAAGTAATAATAGTACAGATAATGAGACAATATTAACTGTAAACTTTTATGTGGAGGATATTGAAATAGAAATATATGCTCAGTCATTGGATAGTTGTAAACAGAATGGTTATAGGCATATGGTAGTGGAAGATAGAATACTTAGATTAGGTGGAGAAAGAACTAGAGAAGAGGTTGTTATCCTTAAGAAAAATGGATTGAAAACAGAACCGGCTTTTGCAAAACACTTAGGTCTAGATGGAAATCCATATGATGAGCTATTGAAATTAGAAGAATATAGTGATAAAAAGATTAAAGATATGTTAGATAATATTAGAAATAATTAGTTAAATTTAGATATTTAACAATAAACATTAAAAGAACTACTAAAACTTCTAATTTGGAGGAAAAACAATGGTTAGGGCTATAATTAATGGTTTGACATGAAAATTAGAAGGGTATAATATAATAGTAACAATTGAATATTATGGAAGATGGGTTCGATTATATTTTCCTATAACTGATTAAAAGAGAAGCTGGGTGAAAATCCCACACGGTCCCGCCGCTGTAAGAGAGGAGTTTTCTTCTAATATGCCACTGTTTTTATGGGAAGGCAGAAGAAAATAATGATACTTGAGTCAGAACACCTGCCTATTTTTTACGCTATAATTCTACGAGAGATGGAAGGGTGTGATTTAATCTATGATAGATAAGATTTAAGACCTTTTAGTTTTAGTAGCTAAGAGGTTTTTTAATTTGCCATTAATAAAGCAATAAATTTAAATTATTAGTAAGGAGTGAGTGTATATGAAAAGAGCACAATTTGATAAGGGAAGTTTATTATTAGTTATATCAGAAATACCAAAGGTTTTAAAAAACTTAGATAATATTATAGATAGGAATAATGAAAAACCAGATACTTCAGAAGGAAATTTTAAGGCGGAATTTACTAACTTTATAGAGCTTTTAGGAAAATATATGAGTAAATGCTTAGTGACTATAAGCGAGCCTTATAATGAAAATTTATATAGTGTAAGTATAGACAACTCAGTAGATGCTGGATTTTTACCACAAATATCATCTGAGTTTTATAACTATTTAAAAGGCTTTAGAAACTGTGAAGAAACTATAAAAAATGTATCCTATAATGAACTATATAAATTCTACGTGGATAACCATGATAACATAGATAAATTATATAATCATATGATAGAGTTTACTAACAAATTATAAAAAAATAAACCGTACCCTAAAAGGTACGGTTTATTTTTTTAATTAAATCTTTATTTTAGTTAAAAAGTGAACTGAAGAAATCGCTAATCCAGCTAAATAGTTTATCAAAGAAGCCTGAATCCTTAAGTTCTTTTCCTAGAGCTTCCATTTCATCTTTAAATTTAGATGCACTTTTGTCTAAGGTATCCTTAAGTTTAGAATAATCTAAGTCTAGGTCATTTATATTAGACATTAATGCAACCATATTGTTTTGAATGGTAGCACTTATATCTACATCATATTTTTTTTCAACTTTTTCAATAATTTCTTTAATTTCCTCTTCGCTAGAAGGCTTGTCTTTTATAACAGCTGTTTTAACTTCGTTGATAATTGCAGAAGCTTCTGTATCCCCTATCTCTTCAGCTAAGTCTAGGGATACGTCTATTTCCTCTTGAGCTGCTTTTTTATTAGAGGTAGATAACTCACCACCCATTATATTCTCAGCACCAGCAAGGATTCCAGCAAGAGCTGATTCTCCAGTTACTTCAAAAGGAGCTGAGGCTGTAACCTCTGCATTCAATATTCCAGAAGTAATTAATGCATTTGCAAGCATATCATTAGTTACTAGTGTTAAGTTAGAAGAGTTTACTGTTACGCCATTTTCCTTTTGTAATAGCTTAACATAGGCACTAGAATACCATCCACCTGTAAAATTGGCTAATTCTTTTTCATCAAGACCAAATTGTTTTAGTGCCATTTTACTGTCTACATATATAGCTTCAATATTGTCTGGAGCTTTAAAGTACTTTCTTAATTGAGCTTCTTGACTATCACTTAAATCAGAACCAAAGCTTAGAATTTCACCACTTGGATATTCACCATGAATATCTGCAAAAGCAGTTGTAGGTATAGATATACATGTTAAAATACCTATAGTCATAGCTAATTTTTTAAAAAATTTCTTTGACATCTTAAATTCTCCTTATACTTAAAATGTAAGTAATACTATCTATATAATAAAATCTAGATAGTTACTTTATATATCTTATTATATATATTATATTTTATATTTATAGGATATAGAATAAATATTAATAAATTTGTAAGAAACGAAAAGCGTAAATTAACTGTAACATCTATGGAAATAAAACAATTTTAGTATTAGAATGGAATTATAGTTAAATTTTAAAATAAAGGTGGGATTTGGATGTATAAAAATCAAATAGAAGAATATTTTCACAATCATAAGGATGAAATGTTAAATGACATATGTGATTTAATAAGAATAAGAAGTGATAGATCAGAGGCTAAAGAAGATATGCCTTTTGGAGAGGGCCCAGCAAAGGCTCTTAAGGCTGCTTTAGAGCTAGCAGAAGGTATGGGATTTAATACTACAAATTATGATAACTATGTAGGAGCTATTGATTTTAATGATAAAGAAAAGCAATTAGATATTTTAGCCCATCTAGATGTAGTACCGGTTAGTGATGATTGGACAGTTACAAAACCTTTTGAGCCAATAATGAAAGATGGTAAATTATATGGAAGAGGTTCAGCTGATGACAAGGGACCAGCATTAGCAGCTTTATATGCTTTAAAGGCTGTTAAAGATTTAAATATACCTTTAAGTAAAAATGTTCGTCTTATATTAGGAACAGATGAGGAATGTGGAAGTTCTGATATAGCATATTACTATAAAAAAGAGAAAGAAGCACCTATGACCTTTTCACCTGATGCAGACTTTCCTGTTATAAATATTGAAAAGGGAGGACTACATAGTCCCTTTGAAAGTAAGTTTGAAGAAGATAACAATTTACCAAGAGTAGTTTCTATGACAAGTGGAGTTAAGGTTAATGTAGTTCCAGACACTGCAATTGCAGTTGTGGAAGGCTTCTCAGAGGAAGAAATAAATAAATATTGTATAGATGCAGCAAAAAGCACAAATTTAAAATTCACCTTTGATAAAGACGGTGAAAGCTGGGTTATTAAGGCCAAGGGAGCAGGAGCACATGCGTCTACTCCTGAAAATGGAAATAATGCTCTTACAGGAATGTTACAGTTACTTACATCTATGCCATGCGCTAATAGTGAAGGATTTAAGAAGCTATGTGCTGTTAGTAAGTTATTTCCACATGGAGATTTCAAGGGGGAAGCTTGTGGTGTTAAGATGAGTGATGATTTATCTGGTGAATTAACTATAACTTTAAATATATTTAAATATACTACTTCAGAGTTAAGTGGAACCTTTGATTGTAGAGCGCCACTTTGTGCAACTAATGAAAATGTGCGTGATGTTTTAAGAGACAATATGGCAAAGGATAATATAATCTTATCTAGGGATGATATGTTCCCAGCTCATCATGTTGATGAAAACTCCGAGTTTATACAAACTCTTTTGAAATGTTATGAAGAATATAGTGGACAAAAGGGAGAATGTATAGCCATAGGAGGAGGTACCTATGTTCACCATATTAATAATGGAGTAGCTTTTGGATGTACAATGCCAGGTACTGATAATAATTTACATGGGGATGATGAGTTTGCAGTAGTAGATGAACTTCTACTTAGTGCTAAAATATTTACTCAAGTAATTATTGATCTATGTAAATAATATTTTAATTTAATAAGCCTAGTTAGGATAAGTAGAATAATAATTTCATTTATCTTAGCTAGGCTATTTTATAGTAGTTAAATAGGTAAGAAGAGTATTAAATATTATCCCTATTATAACATGGATTTAACCATGTTATAAAACAGCAAAATCCCAGAAACCCGCATGAATAAAACAACTAGTTAAATAGGCTTATATGTAAATAGTTTCCTATATGAATATTTGTATAGTTTCCTAAGTGAGATTTTATTATAATTAGTATATGATATTATGTTATAACATATCGAAGTTATAGTGAATATTTTATTTCATATATAAAGGAGAATAATATAATGGAGAAGTTTGAAGGACAACTTAAAGAAGCAATGGGAAAAGGTGGAGCATATATAGAGATACCTTTTAATGTAGAAGAAATTTTTGGAGCTAAGAGGGTTAAAGTTAAAGCTACTTTTGATGGGGTGCCATATAGGGGATCTATTGTTAAAATGGGAACAGAGTGCCACATAATAGGTGTAACTAAAGATATAAGAAAAAAGATAAATAAAGATATTGGAGATTATGTTAAAGTTACAGTTGAAAAGGATGAGGAAGAAAGAAAAATTAATCTTCCTGAAGATTTTAAAATAAGAATTGAAGAATCTAATGAAGTATATGATTTTTGGAATAGTTTATCTTACTCTAATCAGAAGAAATATGTGGATTATATAGATTCTGCTAAAAAGGAAGAAACACGAAAAAAACGAGTAGAGGATTCGATAAATAAGTTAATTAATAAAGAGAAGCTATAAATAAAGTCCCCAAATCCTATGTAGTACAAAGATTATTGATGAATAGTCTGTATAATAAAATCCCTGCAATACTATATTACAGGGATTTTAATAAGTTTTGGGTTGTATAAACTCTAGTTTCATTCCTTTAAAAGTACCTGGGGGGGACAAATTGTAAAAGGGAATCTTATGAAGCTAGAGTATGTATAGAGAATATTATTTAAACTACAACCTGGAATTTACTAGGTTGTAGTTATTCTATTTTAAGTTAAATAACTTTATATATTATCTTTTGTGGTTACAAAGAGTTGGTGATTCAATTAAAGTCGCAAACATATATTTATGAGTATGGTCATCTTCATCAGAAGTTCTTCCTTTTACAAAGTGAACATGTCTTCCATTGCCAACCGGAATAGCTGGTCCAGTTGTATCACAAATTTCATGAAAGTGATCATAGAAATCAGTATTTGTTTGAAGCTTATGGACGTGTGAGTTACGGTAAGGAATAGCTTCACCAGTTACCCCAGCAAATCGATGGTTATGAACTGAACAATCTTCAGAAGCTATTATTGTACTACCAGTATATTCATGAACATGGGTTTGCTCTTTGTGTCTACAAGAGTCATTAGAATTATTACTACAGTTATTGTGGTTCATATAGTTATCATTGGCATCATATTCATAATTAGAATAGTTAGGATAACATTCATAATTCTCATAGTCTTCATAAGCATCATTATAATTATTATAGTTACTATACATATTACTCATTTATTTCCCTCCAATGCCTTAGAGGCATACTACATATTATGATTATTCTAATATATTGGTGACACCTTTATTATGATTTTTAAAAATATATTTTATTAAAAGATATATTTTTCTTATAAAACCTTTTAGATAATATTTTAGAGTGAAATGTAGCATAATTAAGATATATATTTTATTTCATTACTACTTTTAAAGTTTTGTTTAATATCAATTGAAGTAGATATTAGTTAAGGGAGAGGAGGAGTAGGTTTGAGTTCAATAATATATATACAGATTATAGGATTAATAATATTAATAATACTATCTAGCTTTTTCTCTGCATCAGAAACTGCCTTAATGTCTATTAGCAAGATAAGGGTTAGACATATGGTAGAGGAAAACATAAAGGGATCTAATAGAGTTAAGGAATTAACTGATAATCCTAGTAGCTTATTAGCATCAATTTTAGTTGGGAATAATGTTGTGAATATAGCATCATCTTCTTTAGCAACGGTTTTAGCTATTAATCTTATTGGAAGTAGAGGTGTGGCTATAAGTACTATAATAATGACTATAGTAGTACTTATTTTTGGTGAGATTACCCCAAAAACTTTAGCTTCACAAAATTCTGAGCAAATATCACTAAGAGTTGCAAATCCAATATTTATTGTAAGTAAGATGCTTAAACCAGTAGTTATCATAACTACTACAATATCAAAGTTCTTTATAAAATTACTTGGAGGGAAAAGTGATAGTAATAAACCATTTATAACAGAAGATGAATTAAAAACTATGGTGGACGTTAGTGAAGAGGAAGGTATACTAAAGTCAGAGGAAAAGGATATGATTCATAATGTATTTCAATTTGGAGACCTTTATGCAAAGGATGTTATGGTTCAAAGGGTAGACATAATAGCTTTAGATATAGAGGAAAGTTTGGATAAGATTATTTCAGTTATAAAGGAAGAAGGGTTTTCAAGAATACCTATATATTCAAATACTATAGATAATATAGTGGGGATATTAAATGTTAAGGATATTATATTTATGGAAGATACTAAGGGATTTAGTTTGAAAAACTATATGAGGGAAATAACCTATACCTATGAGTTTAGAAAGGTTACAGAGCTATTTAAAGATATGAATAAAAATAGGCAGCATATGGTAGTAGTCCTTGATGAATATGGTGGAACCGTTGGAATTGTAACTATTGAAGATTTAATAGAGGAGATAGTTGGGGATATAAGTGATGAATATGATGATGAAGAACCAGAAATATATGTGGTAAAGGAAGATGAGTATATAGTTGAAGGAAGTGTTAGAATAGAGGATATAAATGAACTTATAGGAACAAAAATTGAGTCCGAGGAATTTGATTCCATAGGTGGATTTATAATAGGTGTGCTAGGAAGATTCCCTAATATAAGCGAAGAAATAATTTATAGTAATTATAGATTTATAATTGAAGATATAGATAGGAATAGGATAAAGAAAATTAGAATATATACATAGGTTGGAGCAAATAAAGAATAGATATTAATAAAACTATACTAATATCTATTTTTTATTTATAGAATTTATACTGCTTATGTTGTAAAGCTGTTATAGAGCTAAACTAAGAGCTATAAGACCTTGTCCTACATAGTAACATAACAAGTTCAATGCTGTCATGTAAGATGGTGATTTTTTATGAAAGTATATAAAACACAAAATTAAATCAGATAAAAAGAAGAGACATGCACCTATAATTATAAGTATAGTACTTAAAAAGTTTTCATGGATTAAGGGAGTTAATGATAATGCCCTTGTAACCATAAAACTAATTATAATTGAATAAGTAACAACTAGTTTATAGGCTCCCTTAAAATCAAAGCCTTTTATTAGATTTAAAAATAGAATAGAGATTATTGAAATTAGAATAAATAATAGAACATGCCAAATTAGCACAGGGGTAAGAGTAGCAAAGGCTAAAGAAAAGAATATATGAGCAATAGAAAAACTAATTAATCCATATACAAACATTTTGCTTACTTCATCATCTTTATTAGTATTAAAGGCAAGGGATACATCTCCAATTAAAGATGTTATTAATGCAAAAAGTATAAATATGAAGTATTGGGTATTGAAGTAAAGAATTTTATAGCTAGATACGCATATAGCAATAAATAATAGACTAGTAATAGTCTTAACTATAGGCATTTTATAGCCATGAGGATGATAATTAAAGTATATTAGAAATCCTAGTGATATTAGCATAAATATAAAAAATGTAAGTGATAACATACTTAACCCTCCTTCAATAAAATACAAGTAATAAAATTATTATAGCATATGTTACATATAAGTAAAACAATGGAAAAGAAAATATTTTATTAATGGATATATTTGATTTAAAAAATGTATTGATTTTTTATAAATAATGCTTTAACATTAAGTTACATAGATTTCGAAAATGAGAGAGAGGTATTTTTGTGAGTGTCTAGTATTTAAAATAGTAATTAAATATTAATCTTAAAAATTTGGGTAGTATATACCTTTATTTGTTGTGGGATTAATTAAAACTATTAAAGATACAAGTCCACGAAATTTACCTTAGGATAGCTATAGCTATCTCTGTTAATGGCAAGTTTAAAGCTGTGGGAGTATCCATGGCTTTTTTTATTTTGGAAATCTATGAAGGATTTCATGGACTTAATAATAAGTAAAGGAATCGTGAAAATGAATATTAGTACATTGGAAAAATTACATTATAATAAAATAAAAGAAATTATTAAATCTTATTGTGTAAGTGGATTAGGAAGAGAGTTACTAGATAAACTTCAACCTAGTAATAATATTAAGCAAGTGAAAAGAATGTTAGAGGAAACATCTGAAGGTAGAAACCTTATTGATGCTTCTTATCACATGCCATTAAAGGGAATATTTAATATTGCTCCTTTGATAGATAAGATTGAAAAAGGCTCAGTGCTTGAACCATCAGAGCTAACAACAATAGATAATTTTTTGCGTGGATGCAGAAAGGTTAAAATTTTTATAGAAGATAAAGAAGGATATGCGCCAACTTTAAGTGCTTATGGTAAAAGTATCACAGAATTAAAATATATTGAAGAGGAAATAGAGACTTCAATTAAAGGAAGCATAGTGGATTCTAATGCTAGTAAAGAACTTAAGAGAATTAGACGACATATAGAAAGTTGTGAAGAAAAGATAAAAGAAAGGTTAGATAAGTTTATAAGAAGTAGTGCCAATAAAGAATATATTCAAGAGTTTTTTATAAGTCAAAGGAATGGTAGATATACAATTCCTATAAAAGCTTCCTATAAGAATCAAGTTCAAGGATCTATTGTAGAAGTGTCTTCTAAAGGGACTACTGTATTTATAGAGCCAAGTTCTGTATCAAAGTATACTACGGAGTTAACTACACTAAAATCAGAAGAGGCCATGGAAGAGTATAGAATACTTGCAACATTAACTGATATGATATTTGAGAGGATTAAAGAGTTAAAGATAAATATAGAAGTCATTGCAGAATATGATATGATTATAGCAAAAGCAAAATATAGTAAAGATATAGATGGAATACAGCCAATTCTAAATAATCATGGATATATAAATATAATTAAGGGTAGATATCCATTAATTAAAAATGCCGTTCCGCTAGATTTTAATATAGGGGATGATTATAGAACCTTGATTATAACTGGACCTAATGCAGGGGGGAAGACAGTGGTGTTAAAGACAGTGGGACTTCTTACATTAGCTACGCAAAGTGGATTTCATATAGGTGCTGAATCAGGAAGCGAAATAGCCATATTTGAGAAAATATTTGTGGATATTGGAGACGATCAAAGTGTGGAAAACGCTTTAAGTACATTTTCATCTCATGTTAAGAATCTTAGTGGAATTTTAAAGGAGAGTAATAAAAATACCCTTCTTCTTTTGGATGAGATAGGAAGTGGTACAGAACCTAATGAAGGAGCAGCACTTGCTATTGCGATACTAGAGGAGTTTTATCATAAAGGATGCATTACCATAGCATCTACTCATTATGGAGAGATTAAGAACTTTTCTCAGAATCATCCTGATTTTGAAAATGCAGCCATGGAATTCCAAAGAGAGACCTTAGATCCACTATATAAGATTTCTATTGGGAAGAGTGGAAATAGTAATGCCCTTTATATTTCAAAAAAAATGGGTATAGCTGATAAAATAATAGATAGAACAAGAAAATATATTGAAACTAAAAGTTATAACTATGAATTGTTAAGAGATAGCAAGATTAATAGAAATAAAGAAGTTGATAATTATAGTGAAGAATCCTATAACTATGAAAAAGGTGATAGGGTTATTGTTCTAGATAAGAAGTTACCAGGGGTTGTATATAAAGAAAAAGATGAATTTAATAATATAATTGTATTTTTAGATGGTGATTTTATTGAAGTGAATTATAAGAGGTTAAAGCTAGAGGTTAGTGCTACAGAGTTATATCCTGAAGGTTATGACTTAAATCAGATTTTTATAGCTTATAAGGAAAGAAAGTTAGAACATGATATAGAAAGAGGTTCTAAAAAAGCACTTAAAAAAATTAGAAAGGAATCCCAAAAGGGAATTTGTGAACAATAAGTAACCTTTGTATTCTTATAGAAAATATTGTCCATAATATAAAAAGATTTTGTTAATTAGTGGAGGAAATTATGGCAATAGAAAAAAGTTTAATTGAAGGATTTTTAAAACAGTTTGATACAGTTCCTTTTTCGGTAAAATATAAGGACGAAGGGAAATTTATTATAGGTGAAGGTGAACCTAAGTTTAAGATAGTTATAAGAAAATTACCTAATAAAACTGATTTGCTAAAAAGTACTTCTCTCGCTTTAGGAGAAGCTTATATGAATGGAGATATAGATTTAATAGAAGGAGATCTATACTATGCTCTTGATACGCTATTAAGTAACATAGATAAGTTTACCTTAGATATAAAAGGTCTTAAAAAGCTACTGCATACTTCTACTTCTTTAAAGCATCAAAAGGAGGAGGTATGTTCTCATTATGATATAGGAAACGATTTTTATAAGTTATGGCTTGATAAAACCATGAGTTACTCTTGCGCTTACTTTAAAAATGATAATGATACATTAGAAGAAGCTCAGATGAATAAAATATATCATATACTTAATAAGCTTAATTTAAAGGAAGGTATGAGCTTATTAGATATTGGATGTGGTTGGGGGTATTTATTAGTAGAAGCTGCTAAAAAATATAAAATCCATGGCGTTGGTATAACCCTTAGTGAAGAACAATATAAGGGGTTTTCAGAGCTAATTGAGAAGGAAAACCTAAGGGAGTATCTACAAGTTAAGCTTTTAGACTATAGAAAATTAAAGGATTCAGGTATGACCTTTGATAGAGTAGTTAGTGTTGGTATGATTGAGCATGTTGGAAGAGAAAATTACAGTTTATTCTTTGATAATGTAAGTAAAGTATTAAATCCTAAAGGTGAGTTTTTATTACACTATATAAGTAGTATCCATGAATCTCAAGGAGACCCATGGATTAAAAAATACATCTTTCCAGGCGGTGTAATTCCTAGTATAAGAGAAATAATGGATACTGCTTGTGAGCATAAGTTTTGTACTATAGATGTAGAAAGTTTAAGACTTCATTACAAGAAAACATTGCTTTATTGGTATAAAAATTTTCAAGATAATATAGATGAAATTAAAAAATTGGTAGATGAAAGATTTATAAGAATGTGGGAAATATATTTATGTTCTTGTGCGGCTTCATTTAATAATGGAGTTGTAGATTTACATCAAATGCTATTTACTAAAGGAGCTAAAAACGATCTACCACCTACAAGAGAATATATGGATAAATAATTTTAAAGAATAAAACGGCCAAGTATATCCTGGTCGTTTTGTTTTTAAAAATTTTAATAATACTATGAATAATTTGATTTCTTTTAGAGAAAGATTTAATTTTTTATAATGTGAGTTTCTATAATTTGAAGTTCTTTAATCAATTCTTGTCTAACAAAACCCTTTGTATTTACTGTGTCAGAGGTTATAAGGCGTACTTCGTACCATAAGGTTTCTAAAGCTTCAACTCCATCAAGAATTGCTACCCTTGAGTTAGATGGGATGGAGCGGAGTATAGGACTATTACTGAGAGGTGAGATATAAAGAGAGCACCGTTTTATTGTTTCACCAGTATTAAATCTAATAGGTCTAGAGTAAACTTTTAAAGTTTCATTTGGCTTATTAATAGTGTTTAATTGAGATGTTAAACTATTATTTTGTTTTGTTAGAACTCTTACTTGAATATTTTGTTTGTTATATTTATCATTTAAAAGATAATATAAAATTCCTAATCCACCAGAGGTAAGAAGTAGGACATAAATGAAAAAAGTTTTTATCACGAATGTACCTCCATAAAAGAGTTTGGTAGTATAAATATATTCCTTTTATTTATGAAATAGACTTAGTAAAATTAATAAGTAATATTAATAAAACTAGTAAAAGTTTAGTGATATAATTCTATGTGAGGAGTTGATGAATAAATGGCTAATACTAAAACTAATGTGATGAGGATACTAGATAATAGTAATATAAATTATAATATATATACATATGAGGTTAAGGATAGTGCTGTAGATGGAATATCAGTAGCCAATAAACTTGGAGTAGCAGTAGAGAATGTATTTAAGACTCTTGTTACAAAAGGCCATAGTGGAGATTTTTATGTATTCGTAGTTCCTGTGGCAAAGGAACTGAATCTTAAGGCGGCGGCAAAGCGTGTAGGAGAAAAGTCAGTAGAAATGATAAAAGTTAGTGATATGCTTAAGATAACGGGATATATTAGAGGTGGATGCTCGCCTATAGGTATGAAGAAAAATTATAATACTGTAATTGATGATTCATCCCTGAATCTAGATAAAATCATTGTAAGTGGTGGTAAAATTGGATTTCAAGTAGAAATAGCACCAAGGGATTTAATTCAGCTGATAAATGCTGAAACCGGTCCTATTGTGAATTAAAATATACATAAAAGAAATAAAGGTTGTCCTAGAAGATAATTTAATTCTTACTAAGACTACCTTTAATTATTATATAGCTAAAGAAAAACTAACATAATCTAATATAAAATCATCAGCTAAAGCTTTCATGTCATTGTGCTGCTCTAGGGAATGTTCATCATATACGCCTATAACCTTCATACCAGCTTTTTTAGCACCTTGAATGGCTGGAAGTAAGTCTTCAAAAACCATGCACTTATCAGGAGAAACACCTAATTTATTTGCTGCTAGAAGATATACATCTGGAAAATCTTTTCCCCTTTTTACCTCATTAGTTAAGGCTATTGTATCAAAATATTCATATATTCCATTAGCTTTTAAGCAAGCTTCTAAAAGTAAAGTGTTATTGCTAGTAGCCAATGCAATTTTTATATTATTTTCTTTAAGTAGGTTAAAAAATTCTTTAACACCAGGCTTTAGTTTCACTTTATTACAGTAAGCTTCATAAGCCATGTCATTCCAATGCTCTTTAATTTCTTCTAAGGTATAAGGTAAATTAAAGGAATTCTTAAAGTAAATAGCTACTTCATTAAAGCTAAGATGAGCAATGTCATTATTTAATGATGGAGGCACATCTAAATTATGTTTAGCTAGGTATTCCGTATCGATTTTATTCCATACCCACATAGAATCAACTATAGTACCATCCATATCAAAAATTGCAGCGTCTATATTTTTAAACATATATTATCACCCCCGCATATTAACATAACAAATAAAACTTTTAATGTAAAGAGTAATGAATATAATGTGGAAACTACCTTTTACTACTAATAAAAAAGTAATAAGAAAGAATGTAATAAAATTAAAAACATATAATGTATTAGTAAAATAAAGGGGGGAAACTATGGATCTTTTAGGTAAGTTTTGGGGGGTTATTTCGGTTATATTTACTTTAGGAGCATTGTCAAGAGTAGTATCTTTAGGGTTTTATAATAAGTTTATTAAAGGTTTGTCAAAGAAAAAACATAGAGGCATAATAAATAAAACTATTAACATAAATAATGTTTTAGAAGAAAACCATGGGGTGTTTGGAGTGGGTGCATTTATTTCTTCAATAATTCATATGTTAATAATGAATTATAAGGAAAGTTTTTCTTTTTGGGGAATTGCAACCTTTGTGTGTGTTTTAATAATGGTAGCTACTGGAATTATAAATAAATTTATTTATAGAGATAAGAGGGGCCAAATAAGAAAGTTTCATACAACTATAATATTAATATATATTGTTTCTTTAGTAATGCATATAATTTTCACCAAATGATATATTATTAAAAAAAGACATTGTTCTTATAGCAGATTTAAGGTCTAGTTACAAAACACTATCTTCCTATAGTAAATAAAAACATATATAGTAAAATAAAAAGGAACATGACATTCATGTTCCTTTTGGTCGGGGTGACAGGGATTGAACCTGCGACCTCATGGTCCCAAACCACGCGCGCTCCCATCTGCGCCACACCCCGCCGACAAAAATTATTATATGATATATTTAATAGGTTGTCAACATATTTTATGCAAAAAGTTTTGCGATATTATATATTATTTTTAAAAGACCAATAAAAGGTATTATAAAATCAGTATATTGTAAATAATAAAAGATGTTACTGAATACAAAAAGTTTAATATATATTTACATAATATTATTGTCATTAAAAAAAGGAGGAGTACAAAAGATGAAGGAATATAGGTTTAGTGAGGCTTCTAAAAGATATATGAGAAAGCAATTGTCTAATAGTATACTTTTATCGAGTCTTTTACTCATAATTACAATAGGATTATTTATAAGGAACAATCTTTTTTATGGGAGATTTTTATTAGTGTTTTTTATAGTAGGATTAATAGTTACAGGTCTTGTTACTAAAAAAGTAAGAAGCATTGATGAGCTTAAATATATAAAAGTATATAAAGATAAATTTTGTATAAATAACAATATGAATGAAAAACCAAAAACTTTTTATTTTAGAGATGTAAATAAAGCAATGAGGGATAATAAAGGGATTATATTTTACGTGGGGAAAAGGGATTATAGAATATTATCTAGTTTTTTAGAGCAAAGTGAAGTTGATGAACTTTGGAAGAAGTTTTCCAGGTATAAATAGATATATTTACTATAATTAAATTCTATAGATTAGATTATGAGCATAGGTATATATTATTCTTAAATTAAGGGGGAGCATAAATGAATAAAATGAATCTTGCTACTTTAGGAGTAATTATATTAGTTATTTTGGGATTAGTGTGGATTATATGCTTTGATAATATTGATAATAGTAGCCATGAAATAATTAATAAAGAAAGAGAAATTATAAATTATGATGAGATAAAGGGAATTTGGTTATCTTATTTAGATTTATCAGCTATGCTTAAGGGGAAAAATGAAAATGAATTTAGAAAAAATATATCACAAGCAATAGATAATGTAGAATCTATGGGGTTGAATACTTTAATTGTACATGTAAGACCTTTTTCTGATGCCTTATATCAATCTAAATATTATCCATGGTCTATATATTGTTCGGGCATAGAAGGTAATGCTCCGGGATATGATCCTCTTCAAGTTATTATAGAGGAAGCTCATTTAAGAAATATAAGAGTAGAGGCTTGGATTAATCCCTATAGAGTTAGAAGTGATAGTGTTAAGTTGCCACTGTCTTTGGAGAATCCTGCTAGCAAATGGATAAAAGATGGTAGTGATAATATAATAAAATGTAATGGTGGAATATATTATAATCCTGCCAAAGAAGAAGTTAGGCAACTTATAGTGAATGGAGTAAAAGAAATAGTGGAGAACTATGAAGTTGATGGAATACATTTTGATGATTATTTTTATCCATCTAGTGATGTGTCTATAGATAGTAAAGCTTATGGCGAGTATACAAGTTCAGGAGGAGATTTAGATTTAGAGAGTTGGAGACGTGAAAATGTTAATATTCTCGTAAGGCAGGTTTATTCAATTGTTAAAGAGATAAGCCCAGAGGTAGTCTTTGGAATAAGTCCACAAGGCTCTATGGATAATAACTATAATAGCCAATTTATTGATGTGAAGAAGTGGATTCAAAACCCTGGATATATTGATTATATTTGTCCACAAATATATTATGGCTTTTTAAATGATAATAGCAATTTTCAACAAGTTATTGAAGAGTTTGATAGTCTTGTTGCTGAATCTACAGTAAATTTATATATAGGTTTATCTGTATATAAAGTTGGTAGTGAAGATACTTGGGCAGGTAATGGAAAGGATGAGTGGAGAAATAGTACAGATATATTAAAAAGACAGGTGGAAGCTTCAAGAAAGTTAAAGAAGTACAAAGGAATATTACTATTTAGGTATGACTCTTTGTTTAATCCATCATCAAATGTAAAAAGTCAGATACAACAGGAGAGATCAAATTTAAAATCTTTATTTAAGTAAAAAAAGAAAGGGGTGACTATTTATAAGTCACCTCTATAGTTTTTTCTATACTTCCTATGCCACCAACTTTTATTAAATAGTCATTATTAATAGCTTCACCCGTGCAGATGATTTCACTTGGATTATTCATGTAATAACCTTGTTCGCAACATATGGTTAGTTTATCTTTAAAATCAAGTATGTTATGTTTCATTATGTATGCACATAATGCGCCATTAGATGTGCCAGTAGCACTTTCTTCATCGATACCTACACTAGGACCGAAATTTCTAGTTGCAACAGTGCTTTTAGAATTTTCAGTTTCTAAAGAGAAGGCATGAAGACCTACTAAATTTAAGTTATCTGTGTATTCTTTTAGGCCTTGAAAATCTGGATTTATTCTTTTTAGAGCATTTAGAGATTTAACTGGGAACATTATATCTTTAAGCCCTGTAGAAATTATCATAGGTTTTAATGCATGACCTTGGATTCCAGCATCTTCTAAGGTTATTCCTAATATATCACAAAGTTCTTTTACATCATCAATATATGAATAGAACTTAGGATTAGTTTGAGTCATAAGCACATAGGCAATTTTTTCATTATCAAAATAAATTTCTATGTCTAAAATACCGGCAAGAGTTTTTTGTTTTAATTTTACTGGACTTGTACTTGGTTTGATAAAGCCTAATTTAGCTAAGGTATAGAAAGTGGCGATGGTAGCATGACCACATAAATCAACTTCTGTTGAAGGGGTAAAAAATCTAACCTCATAGTCATAATCGTCACATTTTGATTTTATCACAAAGGCAGTTTCGGAAAGTTTTACTTCTTTTGCGATAGCTGCCATGTCATTAGAGGATAAGTCATCACAATCAATAACTACACCAGCCTTGTTTCCACCCATATCATTGTGAGTAAAGGCATTAACTATGTACACAGTTTTATTAAAGTTTGATTTCATTTTGTCACCTCGTTTATATATTAAAAATATAGCTATCTTAATTAAAGGATAGCTATATTAATTGGTATAAGATAAAATTAATTAGCTAGATACATTTCACCAACAACATTTATATCTCCAGCACCTACGGTAATAATAAGATCACCATCTTTGGCCTTTGATTTTAAGTGATTAACTATTTCTTCAAAGCTATGATAGTTTATTGCATCAACTCCTGTAAGTCTTATAGCATCGCCTAACTTTACTGAGTTAACAATTCCAGTATCTTTTTCACGAGCAGCGTATATATCTGCTAATAATAAATGCTTTACTCCATTGAAGGTTCTTACAAAGTCATCAAAAAGAGTTATAGTTCGAGTGTAGGTATGAGGTTGAAATACCACATATAAATCTTTATGAGGATAATTTTTACAAGCACTAAGAGTAGCTTGAATTTCTGTTGGATGATGAGCATAGTCATCTATTACAGTAACACCATTTTTAGAACCCTTAAATTCAAATCTTCTATGAGTTCCTCCAAAATTAGATAATCCTTTAATTATAGATTCATTAGAAATGTTAAGAGCTAAGGATGTACATATAGCAGCTAAAGAGTTAAGCACATTATGTTCTCCAGGCACATTTAAGGCTATAGGAAATAACATATGGTCATTTTTATATAAATCATAAGAACCACAACCAAGAGAATTATAAGTTATATTTTTAGCTTTATACTCACCATTATTTATTCCGTAAGTCATTATAGTACATTTATGATTATTTAATATATCAGAAACGTTACTATCATCACTATTGCATACAAGGAAACCATCATCTGGTATGATATCTATAAATTTATTAAAAGTATCTTTTATGTGATTTATATCCTTATAAAAATCTAAATGGTCTGCATCTACATTTAATATAATTCCTATATAAGGATGAAATTTTAAGAAAGATCCTTTATACTCACAAGCTTCAGTAACAAAGTAATCACTATTTCCAGCAAGAACATTACCCTCTATAACATCTAATTCTCCACCTACTAATATGGTAGGATCCACTTGTTCTTCAATTACAATGTGGGCAAGCATTGAAGTTGTGGTTGTTTTGCCATGAGTACCAGCAACAGCTACATTATATTTATGGCCAAGCATAATTCTGCCTAAGAATTCAGCTCTATCCATCATAGGAAGGTTTAGTTCAATTGCCTTTTGAAACTCAGGATTATCATCACTGATAGCAGCAGTGTATACTACTAAATCTGAATCCTGTATGTTATCTGCACTGTGTCCTATATATATATATGCACCTTTATTTCTAAGTTTTTCAACCATATTTGAATTTTTCATATCTGAACCAGATACAGTATATCCGTTTTTAAGTAGAATCTCAGCAAGACCACTCATACTAATGCCACCAATACCAATAAAGTGAACTTTTTTATTTTTATCTTGTAAAAAATCAAAACTCATATAATAACAACTCCTATATAAAATATAATACTACATTCATGAATTTGTATATTAAAACATAGTTATAGATCAACCTAATAACCATTGTATGTGTATAAAAATAAATGAATACCTAATATAAATTATATACAAAAATCTATATAAAAAACACATATATTTTAGAAAGCTTCGTAAATTATATATCTATAGGAAAAATGAATGAAAATATCCAAAAAATTTAAAAGAAAATTCAGAAAAAGGCTTTTCGGATAGAAATAAATATGTTAAAATAAAAACAAAGTTAGAGATGGTTTTTAAGTATAATAACTAATTATATTTATTAAGTATCTAAGTGGAAATAATAGATGTTTTCTAAGTGTATGTATATTTAATATCAATTACAATAACTACTAGGCCATAAGGCTAGTAGAAATTTTCTGGAGGAGTGTGTTAAAATGTTAACAATTGGTCTGAGAGAATATGTAAATTGGCAACTGAATATTAATGGTGAAGAAGAGGATAAAATGCTCAATACTTGTGAAGAGAATGATATCATGGGTATGGAGTTTGAATATTTATTGTGGCAATTTAGCTTGTAAATTGCCAAATCTATTTTAAAGTCCCTATAATAATCGTGAAAAAGTCCTTAGTTTAGACTAAGGACTTTTTTATTATGTAATTATGTTAAAAAGTTGTGCTGTAAGTTTTGTAATTTGCAAAGAGTATTAACAATGGAGAAGATGATTACTCCAGCTAAGTTAGAAGTGATATTATCTTTATCAAATCTAGGTGCCACTTCACATATATCAAAGGTTATAACCCTATTTGACTTTAAAATATGTTTAAGTAGTTTTATAACTATTTCTGGGTTTAGACCTAAGGTTTGCGTAGAACTAACCCCTGGTGCAAAAGAGGCAGAAAATACATCTGAGCAAATAGTTACATATATATAATCTTGGTTTCTCATAAAGGTATTTAGCTCTCTTAAAAGTTGCCAACCATCACTATATAGGATGTCTTTCGCAAGGGTGTATTGAACACCTAGTTTTTTAGCGGTTTTAAATAGATCCACTGTATTGCTGTGCTGTTGTATCCCAATACAGAAATAGGAGAAATCCATGTTTTTATCATGACAAATATCAGAGATTTGTTTAAACATAGTTCCAGAACTTCCCTCGTTATTATATGGTCTAAGATCGAAGTGAGCATCAAAATTTATAATTCCGATTCGAGGTTTACAAGATATTTTATCCAGATGAGATAGAGCCCCATTATAGTTCCCAAAGGCTGTCTCATGTCCTCCTCCTAGAACTATAGGAAAAATATTCAGATCTAGTAACTTAGACACGCAGTCGCTTAAAAGCTTTTGCCCTTCAGCAAGAGAAATGTCCTCAACTATGATATCTCCGGCATCAAAAATTTTTACCGATTGATTAAAAGTACAAGGTAGATTTGAAAGCTCTTTTCTGATGGATATAGGACCATTCATGGCACCTATACGACCTTTATTTTTTTTTACACCTTCATGGCAACAAAAGCCTAAAAGTGCAAAATTTAGTCCATCAAGAGGCTCAAGATCATCTCTTCGAAGATCAAGAGGTGTTATCCATTGATGCCATCTAAAAGCATCAAAATTATCGTCACTGTCTATTCTTCCTTGCCATAAGTTTTCGTTCATAGGTTCATAGTTTTTAATAAACATAAAATCACCCCACAAGTAACTTCTTAGTAGTATTATACGTTTTCAGTATAAGTCAAAGGAGAGATATTATCAATGTTATATGTAAAATAGTAGTTATATTTTATTTGTTTTTGAATATACATATTTAAAGATAAAGAGATATGCAGTGAATTAAAAGGTATTGATAATAATTTTTAGTAATGAAATAAAATAATATTGACAATTGAACGTATGTTCGATATCATGTAAATATGAGAACAGATATGGGGGTTAAAGAATGGGAAACAAAGATTTATTCATTGAGTTAAAGTATAAGGCAGATGGGCAAGGACTTGAAGGTATAAATTTTTTAGAAGATGATAAAGAAATAGGTGGTCAGAAATACATGCTTTGTGGTGGAGTTTTAAATAAGAATGGAGGAAAACTTTTATTTAAAGCTAGAAATATACAAGAAGCTAATGAATTTACAAAAAGGAATCCTTTGACTTCGAAAATGGTGGCATGTAGTTGATAGATATTATAAAATAATATTGAAATTAAAGGCTATTTCAAAATGAAGATTTATTTAATCTTTATTTTGAAGTAGCTCTTTTTATTTACAATGAGGATATTTTTTTGCTAATTAATCTGTGATTAACATAAAAGATGAATTTATATTGTTTTAAATAGTATATTAAAGAAAATAAAAAAAGTAATTGTAATATAGTAATAAAACAGATAGAATAAAGGTGAATAATAAAGGCAAAAATAAAGATAAAATTCGGAAAGGTATAGTTTGTATGGAGAAAATTAAGCATAAATTTAATAGAAACCAAAGGGTTATTGGTATAACAAAAGTTTTAACAGAAAATCCTAATAAGGTTATAACTTTAAATTTATTTACAGAGAAATTCAATGCAGCAAAATCTACTATTAGTGAAGATATTGTTATAGTTAGAGAAGTAATAGAAGGTTTATCCATGGGAAAGATAGAAACAGTAGCAGGTGCTGCAGGTGGAATAAGATTTATAAATGAAAAATCAAATGAAGATAGAAAACAGTTTTTAGAAGATTTGTGTGAAGCACTAAGACAGCAATCTAGAGTTGTTCCGGGTAATTTTCTATATATAACAGATATAGCATATAATCCAAGTATTATTCAAAATTCAGCAATAATATTAGCTAGTAAATTTAAAGATATGAACGTGGATTATGTAGTTACAATAGAAACTAAAGGTATTCCATTAGGTTATGAGGTTGCAAAACAATTAGGAGTTCAGCTTGTTACAGTACGTCATGATACTAAGTATACAGAAGGTACTACAGTAAGCATAAATTATGCTTCTGGTTCAAGCAATAGACTTCAAACTATGACATTATCAACAAAGTCTATGAAGAGAAGTAGCAGATGTGTATTTGTAGATGACTTTATGAGAGGTGGAGGAACTGCAAAGGGAATTAAAGAGCTTTTAAGTGAATTTGATAGTGAATTATTAGGTAGTGGTTTTTTAATAGATAATGTAGAAGTTAAGGATAAGCTGGTAGATGATTATATTTCATTAGTAAATTTTTATGGTATTGGAGAAGATGGAATTGCGATTGTTAGTCCATCTAGTGAAAAAAACGAATAAGTTACAAAAAAATATGGAAAATGTTTCGACAAATAGAAGGATTTACAATGCATTAGTAGAATAATACATGAAAGCACATCTTGGAGGTGGAATTTCATGATAATTACAGACGTTAGAATTAGAAAAATTACCACAGAAGGAAAAATGAAAGCTATAGTATCTATAACTTTAGATAATGAATTCGTGGTTCATGACATCAAGATAATTGAGGGTCAAAGTGGTAATTTTATAGCTATGCCTAGTAGAAGAACTCCTGATGGAGAATTTAAGGATATAGCTCACCCAATTAATACAGAAACAAGAGAGAAAATTCAAAAATCTATACTTGACGAGTATGAAAAAGTAAAAAATGAAGAGCAAGTAGAAGATGAAATAGTCTAATTATAAAAAGGAGCGTAGCACTCCTTTTTATTTTGTGTATCGTTAATAGTATATCGTTAATATATATTTTCATGTAAAAAATATACTTTGGTTGAAAAAGTGTAACAGTTTCAATATAATAGTATAGAAGTAGTATATAAAAATAATAAATATGATAGATTAATATTGAAAATTTAATAAATATTAGTTTTAAATTATTATAGAATAATTTATCAGGAAAGACTAATTACATTTTAAATGAAGAGGTGTATGAATTGTATAAATGTGCTATAATCCTTGCTGCTGGCGAAGGTAAAAGAATGAAATCTAATACTCCTAAGGTTCTACACAAAGTTTGTGGAAAAGAAATGATAAACCATGTTATAGATAATATAAGAAAGTCCGGAGTAGAAGAAGTAAGTGTGGTTATTGGAAAAGGTGCTGATAAAGTTAGAAAAGGCACTGAAAGTAGAAATATTTTCTACTCAGTTCAAGAAGAACAATTAGGTACTGGGCATGCAGTAATGTGTGCAGAAGAATTTTTAAAAGGTAAAAAAGGTTCAGTATCTATATTTGTTGGAGATGGGCCTCTAATAACACAAGAAACAGTTACAAAGCTTACTAAATATCATGAAGAACAAAAATGTAGTGCTACAATATTGACATCTATAATGAGTGACCCTCTAAAGTATGGAAGAATAATTAGAAATTCTCAAGGAGAAGTAGAGAAAATTGTAGAGTTTAAGGATTGTAATGAAGAAGAAGTAAAAGTTAATGAAATTAACTCAGGGATGTATTGTTTTGATATAGACATATTATTAAATACCTTAGGTAAACTTAATAATAATAATAATCAAGGTGAGTACTATTTAACAGATGTAATAGAAATATTAAAAAATGAAGGTAAGAAAGTTGGAGCTATTGCTGTTGATGTAGAAGAAATTACAGCAGTAAATTCAAAGGTAGAGCTTTCTGTTGCTAATGATATAATGAGAAGTAGAATAAATAGAAACCATATGGATAATGGTGTTATAATTATGGACCCTAGAAGCACCTATATAGAATGTGATGTAATTATAGGTCAAGATACGGTTGTATATCCAGGGAATATCATAGAAGGAACTACGGTAGTTGGTGAAAATTGCGTATTATACTCAAATAACAGAATAACTAATAGTATAATTGGTGATGATGTAACTGTAGAAAATTCTGTAGTATTAAACAGTAAGATTGGAAATAATACTACAGTTGGACCTTTTGCGTATATAAGACCAGAAACAACTATAGGTGAAAATGCAAGGATAGGCGATTTTGTTGAAATTAAAAAATCATCAATAGGTGACGGAACTAAGGTATCTCACTTAACTTACATAGGAGATGCAGAAGTGGGAGAAAAATGTAATTTTGGGTGTGGAACTGTTGTAGTAAATTATGATGGAAAAGCAAAATATAAAACTACAATTGGAAACAATGTATTTATAGGATGTAATACTAACTTAGTATCACCAGTTGAGGTAGAAGATAATACTTATATTGCAGCTGGATCAACAATAACCGAGAAAATACCAGAGGGCTCCTTAGCTATAGCAAGAGCTAGGCAAATAAATAAAGAGAACTGGGTATATGATAAAAATAAAAACAAATAAAATTTTAGGAGGACTACATAAATGATAAGCCATGGAAGAAACATTAAAATCTTTGCAGGAAACTCATATCCAGAATTAGCTGCTGATATTGCAAACCGCTTAGGGCTTTCTGTTGGAGAAAGTCAAGTTACTACTTTTAGTGATGGTGAGATTGCGGTAAATATTGGAGAAACTGTTAGAGGACTGGACGTATTTGTTATACAGCCAACTAGTGCCCCAGTAAACAATAATTTAATGGAACTTTTAATTATGATTGATGCACTTAAGAGAGCATCAGCAGGAAGAATAACGGCGGTTATTCCTTACTATGGATATGCACGTCAAGACAGAAAGGCAAAGGCAAGAGATCCAATTACAGCAAAATTAGTTGCTGATTTAATTACAGCAGCAGGAGCAGATAGAGTTTTAACTATGGACTTACATGCAGCTCAAATACAAGGATATTTCAATATTCCAGTTGATAATTTAGTGGGTTCACCAATACTAAGTGATTACTTTATAGAAAAAGGATTTAAAGATTGTGATGATGTAGTTGTAGTTTCACCAGATCTTGGTAGTGTTACAAGAGCAAGAAAGTTTGCTGATAAACTAAACGCTCCAATAGCTATTATAGATAAGAGAAGACCAAAGGCTAATGTAGCTGAAGTTATGAATATAATCGGTGAAGTAAAAGGTAAAAAGGTTATACTAATAGATGATATGATAGACACAGCTGGAACTATTTGTAATGGTGCTAATGCTTTAGTTAAAATGGGTGCTACTGAAGTATATGCTTGTTGTTCACATGCTGTACTTTCTGGTCCAGCCATAGAAAGACTAGAAGCATCGGTGATAAAAGAGCTAGTTATGCTTGATAGTATTCATCTACCACAAGAAAAAATGCTTGATAAGATAAAAATATTATCTATAGCACCGTTATTTGCAGAAGCTATTAGAAGAATATATGAAGAAGTTTCTGTAAGCAAGCTTTTTGATGAATAATATTAAATATTATATGTATTCATAATAAGTTTGGACAGTAATTTGGTTTTATTTAGGGGAGGAAGTTTTTCTTCCCCTATTTTTAGTATAAAAAGGAATGTTTTCACCATAACTTTATAAATATTTTGTTAAAAATATTAATTTTAATGAGAAAATACTTGGACTTAAAGTTATTGTTATATAATATTATAAAAGATATTATGTAGAAATTATATTCGTAAATTAAATAAAATATCTTAAGTATTTAGGAGGGATATCAATGGAAGGTAATTTAGGAAAGATATTAGTTGTTGATGATGATAAAAATATATGTGAAGTAATAAAGATGTATTTGGAGAATTCAGGATACCATGTTAAGGTGGCCAATGACGGAAGAGAGGCTCAAGAAGCATTTACTAGTTATAAACCTGATTTAGTGCTTTTAGATGTTATGTTACCATACCTGGATGGCATAGATGTGCTAAAGTGGATAAGAAGGGATAATGAAACACCAGTTATAATGATAACTGCAAAAGGAGAAACTTTTGATAAAGTTTTAGGACTTGAGCTTGGAGCAGATGATTATATAGTAAAACCCTTTGAACCTAAGGAACTTATGGCTAGAGTTAAGGCTGTTCTAAGAAGATATACTGCAGAGGGTGATAGTAAAGAAACATTAACCTTTGATAATTTAGTTATAGATATAAATTCATATAATGTAACATACATGGGACAGGAAATTAAAATGCCACCTAAAGAGTTTGAATTATTACACTTCTTAGCAAGTAATAAAAACAGAGTATTTACAAGAGAACAACTGCTTTGTGAAGTGTGGGGATATGATTATCCAGGAGATTCAAGAACTGTAGATGTTCATGTGAAGAGATTAAGAGAAAAAGTATCAGGAGGAGATAATTGGCAGTTAGAAACTGTTTGGGGAGTTGGATATAAATTTGAGGTGAAATAGATGGTGAAAAATAGCTTATTTTCTAAAATGGTTGTTACTTACACCATTATAATTACAGTAAGTTTTACTATTTTAGCTGCATTTCTTTCCTTTTGGTTTCAAGATTATTTTATAAAGACGAGACAAAGTGATCTTACTAGACAGGCAGATATAATTGAAGGTATTGCAACAAAATATTTAACTGGGGCATCATCATATGAAGAATTAACTACAAATATAAAGTTTATATCAACATATATAAATGATGATATAGTTCTCGTAGATAGTAATGGATATGTTTATTCAGTTACTAACATTAAATATACTCCACTCATAGGGAAACAGATTTTTCATGATGATTTGGAAAATATAAACAATAGTGATTATATAGATGCTTTTAATGAGTATGGAGTTTATATGGATGAGAAAGTATACGTTATGATGAAAGTTGTAAAAGATGCTAAAGGGCAATCTATGGGAGCCACTTTATTTAGTGTATCAACAGATATTTTAGATAAATCACTTTCTAATGTTTATCAAATTATTTGGTTATCTGCAGTTTTCGCTGTAATTGCTTCTTGTATCGTAATTTATTATTTTTCTCAAAAGATGATAGTTAATCCGTTATCAGAAATGAGTGGGGTTGCAAGAAAAATAGCTCAAGGAGATGTAGATAAAAGAGTTGAAATTCATTCTGATGATGAAATGGAGGAGTTTGCAAATGCATTTAATGTGATGGCAGACTCGCTACAAAAGGTAGAACAAAATAGAAAAGAGTTTATTTCAAATGTTTCTCATGAGTTAAGATCTCCAATGACATCTATAAAAGGATTTATAGGTGGAATTTTAGATGGAGTAGTTCCTGATGAAAAGCATAAGTATTATCTAAATATAGCCTATGAAGAAATACAAAGATTAACAAGACTTATTAATGATTTACTTGATTTATCAGCAGTGGAATCGGGTACTTATAAGCTGGAGAAGGTACCTGTGGACATTAATGAAATAGTGAGAATATGCATATTGAGAAATGAAAATAGAATAAGAAATAAAAATTTGGATGTACAGGTATTTTTTGAAGGAAGTGAACTCTGGGTACTTACAGATGGAGATAAAATAACACAAGTTATAACTAATCTTTTAGATAATGCTATTAAATATGGAAAAGAAGATGGATTGATACAAATATCCTGTAGAAAAAAAGGTAAGAAGGCTAATATATCAATTTTTAATGAGGGATCTAATATAGATGAAGAAGATATTAAACATATCTGGGAAAGATTCTATAAAGTTGATAAATCAAGAACACAAAAAGTGAGTACAGGATTAGGGCTCTCTATAGTTAAAAAGATTGTTAGCTTACATGATGAAGAAATATGGGCGTGTAATAAAGAAAATGGAGTTGAATTTATATTTACTTTACAATTAGCAAAGAAGAGTATGTAATAATCTTAAGGAGCTAAGAGGAAGGAGGCTATTATGAGCAATTTTAATGATGATTATAAGGATGTTAAAGCAAAAATAACCTTTAACAAAATTAAGAAAAGACGTAAAGGTAAAATTGTTGCAATTACTATATTTTGCTTATTTGTAGCCTCCTTAGGTGGGGCTGTTACAGCTTTAGTGGTAAACACTGAAAACGAAAATTATTATGTTCAAGGTAATAATAAAGACGAAGAAGTTAATACCACTAATTCAAAGCTTCAATCAGCTGCTCACAAAGCAGCCCAATCTGTTGTTTCAGTTATTAAGGTTATTGCAGATGATAAGTGTATAAAAGAAACTAATGTAGGAGTAGGCGTTGTCATAGAAAATGGACAATATGTTATAACTAGCTATTTAGGTATTGAGGATGCAACCAGTGTTAAAGTGAAGTTACACAATGACATTGTATATAATGCATCTATAATAGGATTTGATAGTATTTATGATATTGCTATGATTAAAATAAATGGAGATGCATTACAACCTATGACTATAGCTAAGAATTCTACTAAGATTGAAAAGGGAGATAGAGTTATTAGTGTAGGAAATCCTCTGGGTAAATCTTTTAATGAAAATATAGAGGTAAGTACGGTGTTAAATACTAGAGAAAATATAGTATTTAAAAATAGAGAAACTAAAGTAGCTGAGTCTTTAAGAATGATAAAGACTTCAGTTATTCCTAAGTTTATCAATACTGGAGCAGCTTTATGTAATTTGGATGGAGAACTTATAGGAGTAAATAATACTACTATGACATATCACAATGAATTTTTAAAAAATAGTTTTTATATTTCCGCAGAGGATCTAGAGCCTATTACCTATGGAATTTTAGATAAGCAAGATTCTCTTATTAACCATATGGGAGTTTATGGGGAAGAGGCTATTTCCCAAAGTGAAAATGGTATTGATGGAGTATATGCAAAGGAAGTTACAAGAAATGGTTTAGCTTATGAAGCTGGAATTAGGCCAACAGATATAATTGTTGAAGTGAATGGTATGAAAGTTAATACTGTCAGTGACATAAATTCTATAATGAGTAAATTTAAAAGTGGAGAGACAATAAAATATAAAGTATTCAAAAATGGTGATTATGTTGACTTTAAAATAAAGATTTCAGAGTAATATATAAAAAGTAGCATTTAGGGATGCTACTTTTATTTTATTTTAGGTAAAACTTCTAGTATAATAGTCAAAGAAGATTATTTTTATGTTAAGAGATATTATGTTATAGAATATATTGGAGGTAATTATGTATTTAGTTGTGGGATTAGGAAATCCGGGAGATAGATATGATAAAACAAGACATAATGTAGGGTTTGATGTAGTTGATATGTGTGAAAAAAAGTATAACTTTAGTATAAATAGGACAAAATTTAAAGGAGTATACGGTGAGAGTAGTATAGCCAATGAAAAGGTTATATTTTTAAAACCTCAAACTTATATGAATTTAAGTGGAGAAAGCGTTAGAAGTATAATAGACTTTTATAAAATACCAGTAGAAAATATTATAGTTATATACGATGATATTAGTCTAGAAGTTGGAAGACTTAGAATAAAGGGAAAAGGAAGTGCAGGCGGTCACAATGGTATTAAGAATATAATTTCTCATTTAGGTACTGATAGTTTTTCAAGGATTAAAGTTGGAATTGGAGAGCCAGCCTATGATTTAGTTGAGTTTGTTACAGGAAGATTCTCTAATGAAGATAGAGAGATTATTGAAAAATCTTTTGAGGCAGCAGTGGATGCAGTATCAGTGATCATAAATGAAGGAATTAATCAAGCAATGAATAAATTTAATTCTTTTAATGCAGGAAAGTAGTAAATAGTTTAAGAGGTGATATTTTGAGACTAAAAGGAGTAATGACACCTTTAAAGTTAAGTAGTGAATATAGAGATATAAAGAGATATATAAATGAGGAAAAGTATCCATTAGGCATACATGGTCTTTCGGAATCTGGTAAGAGCTACTTGCTATATGGTGTTTATGAAGATATAGAAAAAAGTATGCTAGTGCTAACTCATAATGACATGGAAGCTAAAAACATATATGAAGATCTTAGCTTTTATTGTAATGATGTATATTATTTTCCTACGAGTGAGGTAACTTTTTACAATGTAGAAGCTGTATCAGGGGACTTGAGATGGGAGAGGCTGAAAGTATTAAATAAGATTCTTCATGAGGGAAAATGTATTGTTGTAACTTCTATCGAGGCTTTAGCAGCATCCTATGCTCCTGTAGAGCTATTCAAGAAATTTTCATTTGAAATTTCTTTAGAAAGTACCATAGACATAAGAGCGTTGAGCGAAAAACTTGTACAATGTGGTTACGAAAGGTGTAGTGTTGTAGAAAACATAGGTCAATTTTCAGTTAGAGGGGGGATTATAGATGTTTATCCTCCTATTAGTAGCATGCCATTTAGGATTGAGCTTTTTGATGATGAAGTTGATTCCATAAGAACTTTTAATAAAGACAATCAAAGAAGTATAGATAAAGTAGATAAAGTAGAAATATTTCCAGCTAAAGAGATAATTCTTACAGAAGGGGTTATAAATCTTGCAAAAGAAGAAATTAGAAAGGAATTAGATGGAGCTATATCAAGATTTAATAAATCTAAAGATAAGGATGCTTTAGAAAGAATAAATTCTACGGTTAAGACAAATTTGGAGAGTCTTGAAGAAACTTGGACCTTTGAAACTATTGATAGCTATATTCCTTATTTTTATAAAAATAAAACTACATTTTTAGACTACTTTAAGGATAGTTTAGTTGTAGTGGATGATGTAAATAGGGCTATGGGTAAGTTGGATAGTGTATACTTTGAATTTGAAGAGAATTATGAAAATTTTCTAAGTAGAGGTAACATTTTACCGAAACAAGGAGAACTACTAATACCTAAAGAAATGATTGGAGAAATTTTAGAAGTGAGTAAAACTATAACTTTACAGAGTTTAGGAACTGCTTCTAATGCATTAAAACCAAGAAATTTAATAGCATTTTCTCAGATTACAATTCATGATTATCATGGACAGTTAGACATGCTTATTGAAGATATAATAGAGAAAAAGAAAAAAGGATATAGAACTTTAATTTTATCTGGTACAAGAACAAGGGGAGAAAGATTAATTGACACTTTAAGAGATAGAGGGATAGAAGCTACTTATAAAGACCTAGTTTCTAGCATTCAGCAAGGGGAAGTAGTGGTGACCTTTGGAAGTTCTATTAAAGGATTTGAGTATCCTGATTTAAAGGTATGTGTTATATCAGACTCCGAAGTTTTCGGTCAATCTAAGAGGAAAGCCACAAGAAGAACTACTAAAAAAGGTGCAGGAAAAATAAAAAGCTTTACTGATTTAAAGCTTGGTGATTATGTGGTACATGTGAACCATGGAGTTGGTGTATATAAGGGTATTAATCAATTAGATGTACAGGGAAATAAAAAAGATTATTTGGTTTTAGAATATAATTCAGGAGATACTTTATATGTCCCTGTAGAGCAATTAGATTTAGTACAAAAATATATTGGCAGTGAAGGCAAATCACCCAAAATAAATAAATTAGGTGGAAGTGAATGGGCAAAGGCTAGAAGTAAAGTAAAAAAATCTGTTGAAGATATTGCTGAAGATTTGGTTAAGCTTTATGCTATCAGAAATACTTTAAAGGGGCATAAATATGCCAAGGACACCCCTTGGCAAAGTCAGTTTGAAGGAGAATTTCCATATGAGGAAACCCCGGATCAGTTAACTGCAATTGAAGATATTAAAAAAGATATGGAAAGCGATAAACCTATGGATAGGCTTCTTTGTGGGGATGTTGGATATGGGAAAACCGAGGTTGCGCTTAGAGCTGCCTTTAAGTGTGTTATGGATGGAAAACAGGTAGCTATATTAGTACCTACTACAATACTAGCAGAGCAACACTATAAAAATATGTTAAAAAGGTTTTCAGATTTTCCTATTAAAATAGGAATGATTAGCAGATTTAGAACTGCGTCTCAAGTTAAAGAAACTTTAAATGCTCTAAGAGAAGGAAATTTAGATATTATAGTAGGTACTCATAAGTTGCTTCAAAAGAGTGTGGTATTTAAGGATCTAGGTTTATTAATTGTAGACGAAGAGCAAAGATTTGGGGTTAGTCACAAGGAGAAGATTAAGGAAATAAAGAAAAACATAGATGTATTAACTTTAAGTGCTACTCCTATTCCTAGAACCCTACACATGTCTTTAACAGGAGTGAGGGATATAAGTATAATAGAAACTCCTCCTGAAGAAAGATATCCTATTCAAACTTACGTTGTAGAATTTAATGATCAACTTATAAGAGATGCAATAATTAGGGAAATGAATAGGGGAGGACAAGTATTTTTTGTATATAATAGGGTTGAAACTATAAGTGATATGGCAACATATTTGCAAAAGTTGGTCCCAGAAGCTAGAGTTGCTATAGGTCATGGTCAGATGACCGAAAGAGAATTGGAAAAGGTAATTATAGATTTTGTAGATAAAAAATACGATATACTTTTAAGTACAACTATAGTAGAGACTGGTATAGACATTCAGAATGCAAATACTATGATAATAGCAAATGCAGATAAGATGGGATTATCTCAACTATATCAATTAAGGGGAAGAGTAGGGAGAACCAATAGAATAGCATATGCTTACTTTACTTATACTAAGGATAAGGTTTTAACAGAGGTTGCAGAAAAAAGATTAAAGGCAATAAAAGACTTTACAGAATTAGGCTCAGGATTAAAGATAGCTATGAGAGATTTAGAAATAAGAGGTGCAGGGAATATAATGGGAGCAGCTCAATGTGGTCATATGTCTGCTGTTGGATATGACTTATATTGCAGAATGCTTGAAGATGCAGTAAGCATTGTAAAAGGTGAAGTAGATAAGGAACCTATTGAAACTACAGTAGATATGAAAATTGATGCATATATTCCTAGTAACTATATACAGGATGAAACTCAAAAAATTCAAGTATATAAAAAGATTGCATCTATTGAATCCTATGAGCATATGTTAGAGGTTATTGAGGAGATTGAAGATAGATACTCTAATATTCCAGAAAGTGTTTATAATTTAATGAATATAGCTTATTTAAAGGCAATTGCTAGAGAAATTGGGGTTTTAGAGATAAAGGATACTGGAATTCAAGTACAGATAACCTTTAAAGACAAGTCATACTTAACTTCTGAAATGGTAAAATATATACTAGACAATTATAAGAGACAAATCACATTTAAAATGGGAGATGTTCCAGTTCTAGTGTATAAGAGTAAGGATATTAATAAAAAGGAGCTATTAGATATACTTATAAATATTATTAAGGATTTATCAACAATGAGTAAATAGATTTAGCTACTATTTATTTAATAGTATTTTTATGGTAAAATTGAATAGCAATAATAACTAAAAAAACCGAATGGAGGATAATAAATTGATAAAATTAAAGAAGATTTTAGCTGGTCTAATGGCGTCTACACTAATGCTTTCAGCAGTGGGGTGTGGAATGATAGAAAAAACAGAGGCAGGTATTAATAAGACAGTAGTTGCTAAGGTTTATAAAGAAAAGATAACCTTAGGAGAAGTGGACAGTAGGTTAAGTACGGTTTATGAGCAAGTAAAGGCTCAGTACGGAGAAAATTATAAAGAAAATTCAGAGGCTATGGAATATATAAAGAAGCAAAGATTAAGTATACTAGATACTATGGTTAACGATATTGTCATAAAAAATAATGGTGAAAAGCTTGGAGTAGTGCCTTCTGATGAAGAAGTTCAGACTAAGGCTAAAGAGAAACTTGATGAGATAAAGAAATCCTTTAAAACTGATGAAGAGTATAAAAGTGCTCTTAAAACAGCTGGAGTTACAGAAGAGAGCTTCTTAGAAGAATTAAAACCAGCAGTAATATCTAATGCTGTATATGAAGAGGTAGTTAAAGATGTTACTGTTACAGATGATGAAATAAAGACTTATTATGATAGTAATCCAAATTCATATACTGAAAGTCCTAATAAAGTTAGGCCAGCACACATACTAGTTAAGACAGAAGAAGAAGCTAAAGACGTAATTGCAAGATTAGATAAAGGTGAAGATTTTGCTAAGCTTGCTACTGAAAAAGGTACAGATGCTACAAAGGACAAAGGTGGAGACTTAGATTGGATTGAATATACTAGCAATCAGTATGATAAAACTTTCTTAATGGCAGCTATAAGTCTTAAGAAAGGGGAATATACTAAGGCTCCTATATCAACTCAATTTGGATTTCATGTTATAAAGTGCTTAGATAAAGAAGAGTATCCTGTTAAGCCTTTAGAAGATGTTAAAGGAGCGATTAAGGATGTTCTATTAGAACAAAATAAATATAATGTGTGGGTAGAAAAAGTAACTGCTTGGCAAGAAGAAGCTAAAATAAAATTATATGAAGATAAACTAAGTTAATAATTGGTAGAAAGAGATTGATGTCATATTTGGCATTAATCTTTTTTTATTTTTTATTAATGAAAAAATTTCTAGGATGTATAAAATTTGAGTTAAGAAGGATAATAATAGCATTAATACTATTTACATAAATAAGGAGGATATTTAATGAAAGCTACAGGAATAGTAAGAAGAATAGATGACTTAGGTCGTGTTGTAATACCAAAAGAAATTAGAAGGACATTAAGAATTAGAGAAGGAGATCCGCTGGAAATATTTACAGATAGAGAAGGGGGAGTTATATTAAAAAAATATTCACCAATAGAAGAATTGAGTGAGTTTTCTAAGGAATATAGTGAAGCGCTACATCAAACTATTGGTAATATAGTGATAATCTGTGATAAAGACTCAATCATATCTGTAAGTGGTGGGACAAAGAAAGATTATTTAGATAAAAAGATTAGTAATGAAGTAGATAAAATTATGGAAATGCGTAAGGCTACTCTTCTAGATAAAAACTCTCAGGGACTAATACCTATATGTGATGGAGAGACAGCAGATGAATATACAACACAAGTTGTAGCACCAATAATTGCAGAGGGAGATACTGTAGGTACAGTAATTATAGTTTCAAAAGAAAATGTAAAGTTTGGAGAACTAGAGTTAAAGCTTGCGGAAACAGCAGCTTCATTCTTAGGAAAACAAATGGAACAGTAAATGTTAAAAAGCATAAATATCTATAAGATAAAATTAAATAAAGAGTATAATATGTAATTATTGCCATAGGATTGATATTAATCACATCTTATGGCAGATTTTTTATTGTTAAAGAAGTTAAAGTTAATTGATATTAGGTATATATTATATGCATTAAGTAATAAAATGTTTCTCATCAAAATACTTATTAACTATACAAAGTATTTTAGGAGGAAGTATGAAAAAACAATCGCTTTTAAAAGGAACTATGATTTTAGGAATAGCTACTATTTTTGCACGATTTTTAGGTTTGTTTTTTAGAATACCAATACAAGGATTAATTGGTGACCAAGGGATGGGATATTATCAGATGTCATACCCTATATATATGACTTTTGTAGCAATAGCATCAGGAGTACCTATTGCTATGTCAAAATTAATATCAGAGTATAATGCACGCAACGATACCAATGCTGTTAAACAGGTACTTAAGGATACTCTTAAAATAATGATTCCACTTGGGATAATAATATCATTTTTAATGTTGTACTTTGGAGATAATATTATAAATATCTTAAGGTGGGATAATAAGTCATATCAATCCTTTATGATTATATCTTCAGCACCTATATTTGTATGTATTATGTGTACATTTAAAGGATATTTCCAGGGACTTCAGAATATGAATAATACTGCAATATCTCAAATTATAGAACAGATAGGTAGGGTAGTTTTTGGCGTTATATGTGCATATTTATTACTTCCTAAAGGAATTGAATATGCAGCAGCAGGAGCCGCATTTGGAACGGTAGCTGGAGGATTGCTGGGAAGCATTTACTTGGTAATAAAATATTTATTTGTTAGATCAAAGTCTTATAAATTAAAAGTGAAAAGGAGTAATAAAATACTATCAAACTTAGTACAAGCAGCATTTCCTATATCCGTAGGAGCTGCAGTTGGAACTATTATGGCTTTAATTGATTCTATAATAGTACCTCAAAGACTCTTGTTAGCAGGTTATACTATTCAAGAAAGTGCCATATTATATGGTCAATTTACAGGTAAGGCTATGACTCTTCAAAATATCCCACTGGCACTTTCTATTGCTCTATGTTCAGCTTTAGTACCTATAATATCAGAGGTATATTCTATGCATAATCAAAATGAATTATACAGAAGGGTAAACATGGTATTTAAGTTATCTTTTGTTATAGGTATTCCAAGTGCATTAGGGTTATTTTATCTTTCAAAACCTATTATGGGATTAGTGTTTATGGGGGATGTAGCAGGGCATGAAATACTTAAATTATTATCTTTATCAATACCATTAATTATAATAACACAGACTACTACATCGCTTTTACAAAGTTGTGGTAGATATATGAAACCGGTATATTATCTTGCTATAGGGTGTCTATTTAAGGTAGTCATTACCTATGTTTTAGTAAGTAACTCTAGATTTAATATATATGGTGCAATAATTGGAAGTATAGTTGGATATGCAGTAACTAGCATTTTAAACTTGAAAGAGGTTAAAAAATTGCTCAAAGTAAAGATAAACCTATATGAAGTAGTTATAAAACCTTTATTTGTGTCATTAATTATGATAATATCTGTTGTTTTTATATATAATAATGTCTATAATTATACACAGAGTAATGGAATATCTTGCTTAATAGCTATTTTCCTTGGTGTAGTAATATTTGGAATACTATCGATTGTATTTAAAATATTTACCATTGAAGATATAAAGGGAAAGCTCATTAAAAACTAAAAGAGGAGTAGATTCAAATGATTACAGTGGTTGGTTTAGGACCTGGTTCTAAAGATGCTTTAACCATAGGTGTACTAGAAATTTTGAAAAGTAATAAAAATATATACTTTAGAACAGAAAAACATCCTAATGTTAAATACTTAGAATCTATGGGTGTAAAGTTTAATACCTATGATAATTTTTATGAAGAATATAATAATTTTGATCATATATACAAGGCAATTGCAGAGGATCTTATAAAAATTTATCAGCAAGAAGGAGACTTAGTATATGCAGTTCCAGGTCATCCCTTAGTTGCAGAAAAATCTGTAACTATATTATTAGAACTCTGCAAGGAGAATGGAATAGAAGCTAGATTAATGCCATCAGTAAGCTTTGTAGATGCAGTTATAGAGAGCTTAAGGATTGATCCAATAGAAGGGGTAAAAATAATAGATGCCTTTGATATAAGGGAACAGGTTATGGATAAGAGATTAGGAGTAATAATAACCCAGGTGTATAACAAATTTATTGCTTCTGAAGTGAAGTTAGCTCTATGTGAATATTATAGTGATGATAGTGATATATACTTTGTAAGAGCAGCAGGCATACAAGGAGAAGAAAGTATAAGAAAAATTAAACTATATGATTTAGATAGACAAGAGGATATTGATTACTTAACTTCCATATATATTCCTAAAGATCTTAAAGGTCCTAAAGATTTTAAGGATTTAATTAATGTGATGTCTACTCTTAGGAGTGAAAATGGATGTATGTGGGACTTAGAACAAACTCATGAATCTTTAAAAAGAGGTTTAGTTGAGGAATGTTATGAAGTTATTGAAGCTATAGACGAAATGGACGATAATAAACTTATTGAGGAGTTAGGAGATGTACTTTTTCAAGTAATATTCCACGCTCAAATTGGTAAGGAGGAGGGTTATTTCAACATAAATGATGTAGTAGCAGCTATAACTGAAAAAATGATACGTAGGCATCCACATATATTTTCAGATGTAAGAGTTAAAAATACAGATGAAATATTGGAGAATTGGGATGAAATTAAAGTTAAAGAAAAGAAATTTACTAGCTATACCGATGAATTAAAACATGTTCCACGTTGTATGCCCGGACTTATTAGAGCAGAAAAGGTTCAAAAAAAGGCTGGTAAGGTAGGGTTTGACTGGGATGACGTAGAACTAGCTATGGAGAAAGTTATAGAAGAATTACAAGAGATAAAAGATGTATATAAAAATTCAGATGTGTCAAAAATACAGGAAGAGGTAGGAGATTTAATCTTTGCCACAGTAAATATTGCAAGACTTCTTGACATTGACCCAGAATTTGCAGTAAATTATACTATAGATAAATTTATAAAACGCTTCCAATTTATTGAGGAATCTGGCATTAAAAAGGGTATTGACATGAAAGAAATGACATTAGAAGAAATGGAAACCCTTTGGAGTGAATCTAAAAAGTATAATTTATCAACAAAAAGATAAATTTTTTTCAAAAAAAAGAAGGATTCTAGGTAACTTGTAAGAATATTGTAAGTATTATTTTATGTAATTAAAATATAAATTACGTAAAATTAACATTAAGGAGGTACTATTGTGAACAAATCAGAATTAATAGCAAAAATGGCTGAAAAGTCAGGACTAACAAAAAAAGATAACGAGGCGGTATTAAAAGCATTTATAGAGAGTGTTGAAGAGGCTCTTGAAGGTGGAGAGAAAGTTCAACTAGTTGGATTTGGTACTTTTGAAACTAGAGAAAGAGCTGCTAGAGTAGGAAGAAATCCAAGAACAAAAGAAGAAATACAAATACCAGCATCTAAAGTTCCTGTTTTCAAAGTTGGAAAAGAATTTAAAGACATAGTAAATAAATAATTACTTGAAAAAGCCTAGAAATGTTCTGGGTTTTTTCTTCTATTCAAAGGGATACAGGATAAAGTATAATTTCATTAAAATTTTTATATAGTTTAAGGAGGCAACTATGAGATTAGATAAATATTTAAAGGTTTCTAGAATAATTAAAAGAAGAACTGTTGCTAAAGATGTATGTGAAAATGGTAGAGTATCCATAAATGGAAAAGTAGCAAAACCAAGTACTACTATAAAAGAAGATGATATAATAGAAATTCAATTTGCTAATCAATTATTAAAAGCGAGAATTATAAATATTGCTAATCATGTTAATAAAGAAGAGGCTAAGAATATGTATGAAATAATCAGTGGGGAAGAGGATAAGGAATAAATAGAAGCATAAAATATTTTTTAATGAATATATCTTTATAGAAAGCTAATATATTTTTAGGTTTAAGGGGGATATTATGGAACCAAATAAAGATATGTCATTAGAAAATAAAAAGAGTTTTATTGCGTTAGAAAATAGAAAAAAGATGACTTTAGATGGAGTTTTAGAAATATTAAGCTTCAATGATGAACAGATACTTATAATAACTGTGTTGGGAGATATGGATATCAGAGGTGAAGAGTTAAAGATGACCAAGCTAGATGTTCAAAATGGAGATGTGGTAATAACGGGGAAAATATCTTATGTAGTATATACAAGTGAAGAAAAGAGACCAAAGAAGCGAAATAGCATTGTTTCTAAAATATTTAGGTGATTGAGTTATGATATTTGATATGGGTAGGCAAATAGCATTGTTTATATTCTCCTTACTTAGTGGAATGCTAGTTGGTATTTTCTTTGATGTATATAGAGTAATAAGAGGTTTTGAAGAGCCAGGAACCATCATAACAGCAATACAGGATATGCTATTCTGGATATTAACTGGCATTATAGTATTTATTTTTATGATGTATACAAACTATGCTTACATGAGCTTTAATGTGTTTGTATATAATTTAATTGGATTATTTATATACTTTAAACTATTTAGTAATATATTTATATTAGCATACGGAAGCATATTAAATGCCATATTAACGTTTTTTAGAGTAATATTTTATTATATATTCTATCCTATAAGAATTATTTTCAGCAAAATAACAAAAAAAATATAAAATTTATAATATTAAGGGTTGAAGAAAATAAAAATTCAAATTACAATATAGCTATAGGTTAATTTGACTACTTGAAAATAAAACCTATGACATGTTACTATTTGTAATAAGGAAGGAAAATCGATATGAAGAAATTCAGCATAAAAAAGATAGGTCTTTTACTTATAGCTCTTTACGTAGGCTTTACATTTATAAATCAACAAATAATAATGTTTAGACAACATAAAGATATTGATAACTATACTTCGGAGTTACAAGCAGCACAAGAAAAGAATCAAAAGTTACAGGATGAGATTAAACTATCACAAGATAGTCGGTATATAGAAAAACTTGCAAGGGAAAAGCTTGGGTTAATTAAAGAAGGAGAATCTCCTGTAATAGACAGTAAATAAAGTGAAAATTACTATGACTAATTATTATTAGTTATAGTATATATAAATTTAAATTATAAATTTAAGGAGGGTCTTTTCAATATGACCTTAAAGGCTGGAAGCATTATAGAAGGTAAAGTAGTTAATATCACAAACTTTGGTGCATTTGTTGAAGTGGAAGGGAAAACAGGCTTAGTTCATATATCGGAAGTATCTGATGTATTTGTTAAGAATGTACATGATCATTTAAAAGAAAATGATGTGGTTAAAGTTAAAGTCATTTCTGTAGATGATAATGGTAAGATGAGCTTATCCATAAAGCAAGCTGGTACACCAAAAAAATCTTTTAAACCCGTAGATATAGATTGGGAAAAGGAAAAATCTAAAACTACAAGTTCAGGAAGTTTTGAAGACAGGATGTCAAAATTCTTAAAAGATAGTGAAGAAAGATTTCAAGATCTTAAAAAACACCAAGATGGTGGAAAAGGTAGAGGATATAGCAGAAAAGGATATAATTAAGCTTTATACCGAAAGGATTAAAGAGTGCTTTTTAAGCACTCTTATTTATTTTAATGTCAGTTAAATTAAACCCTAGCTTTTTTAACATTTAGTTATAATAAGTGAAGAAGAAATAAATAAAAAATATAAAAAACTATATAAATACTGTTGACATAGTTAATAATATACCATATAATAAATATTGTCGCTGAAAGGTGATGACACAAATGCTGGAGTGGCGGAACTGGCAGACGCACAGGACTTAAAATCCTGCGGTGGTTAAACACCGTACCGGTTCGATTCCGGTCTTCAGCACCAAAT
>NZ_DBFV01000002.1:295840-318056 GCF_002295255.1 Clostridium sp. UBA871
TTCCGGTCTTCAGCACCAAATGACGCGGGGTGGAGCAGTTGGCAGCTCGTCGGGCTCATAACCCGAAGGTCGTAGGTTCAAGTCCTGCCCCCGCAACCATAAAAGTGGATTGAATATATATTCAATCCACTTTTTTCTTTTAAATAAGATTATTTAATTTATAATAAAGTTTAATGAATTGAATTTATAAATAGATTTCAAAAATGAATATAAATATAAGTATATTAATTAATTATATTTATATGAAAAATATTTTCCCCATGAAACCTTTTATAATTATTATTCATGACATAAAAATATAATATACGAAGATAAGAAAATTAAGAGGTATAAATTTACTAAAGTCATACTATAAGCGGAATAACTTAATAATTTAGAACCATAAACTAAAAATGAAAACAGAGGTAAAATGGAGTTTATTGTAATAAATTTCCTTATGCGAGCCTCCATTAAATTACATTTATTTCCAATGGGTATTGATATAATTAACCTGTAAAAAAAATACAGGTGGGTGAAATTATTATGCAATATGGAGAAAATATTAGGACGTATAAAAGAGTAAAGAGCAGTATGGTTATTAGTAATGATAGGGATGGTGACGGAGCAAAAATAGTAGCGAAGAGTATTGTGTTTTTCTGTGTTGCTATATTAGTTAGTAGAGTAATAATGATAAACAAATCTGCACCTTTTGGGATTGCATTTTTACTTACAATACTATTCTTAGAGGATAACAAATTATCTTTATTTGTTGGACTGGGATCTATATTGGGCTACATAACTACAATAGGTGTAGTAGAGAATTCCTTAATGTATATAACTATAGTTCCAACTTTGGTTATAATATGTTTAATTTTAAATAGTTTTATAAAAAGGAATATTAAAAAGTTTGTTATTATAGGAGCAACTTTAATAATGATTTTTGCATATACTATGTTAGTGAATCAGTATACACTACTGTTGGCACTTGGAAATACTGCATTAGAAGGAGTAAGCATAATACCTGTTTACTTAATACTGGAGTATAGTATTAATAGTTTTAAAAACATAAGAACAAAGCATTTATTTTCAAATGAAGAAATAGTTTCTATGAGTATATTAATAGCTTTAATAATTGCAGGTACTTGGGGTATTGAAGTTTTCAATATATCAATTTTAAGTGTATTAAGCATTGCCGTTGTATCTATTATAGGTTATGTTTGTGGTACAAGCATAGGTGCTACAGCAGGAATTGCGATGGGTGTAATTGTGGGAATGTCTAGTCAGAATATTTTTGGTTATGCAACAGTATTGGGAGTATGCGCCTTGACTTCAGGGATATTTAGAGAAGGTGGAAAGTTGATTTCGTCTTTAGCATCATTTATCGTATTTTGCATAATGAAGATTTATATAGCTACTTATATACCTGAAGGAATTTCACAATTTATATTGGCAGAAGGGATTTTATCTACAGCGTTATTTATAGTTATACCTAATTGTATATATGAAACTATATCTGGGGAGTTAGATGTAGAGAAAAAAAGCAAAAGATACGAAGAAGGATATGCTAATAAAGTAAAAGGAATTTTCACAGATAGGTTAGATAAATTTTCTGAAGTGCTTCTAAATATGGCTGGTACGTTGAATAATTTAGCTGATAATGATAAGTTAGATATGAGTACTAAAAGTAGTGGGCTTATAGAGAATTTAGCTAATAGAGTATGTAATAGCTGTGATACATGTGGAATATGTTGGGGAAGAGAAATGATAAATACCTATAAGGCTTTTGGAGAACTTTTAGAAAGTGCTCAGAATAAAACTAACATTTTTCCACAGTTATTAGAAAAGAAATGTATAAGGAAGGCTTCGCTAATAAGAAATACAGAAGATATAATAAATAAATTTATTATAAGTGAAATGTGGAGAAGTAGATTAGCGGAGGGCAGAGAGCTAATTGCAAATCAATTCAATAACATGGCTAAGTCTGTAGATGAGATTATGGAAGAGTTTTCAGCAGACTTTAATGAAGATAAAGATTCAGAAAAAAAGATTATGAGAATTCTTGAAAAGTACGATATAGAAGCTGATGATGTATTTGCAATAAAAGACAAGAATGAAAGATTGAATATACAGATAACCTGTAATTCTTGCAATGGAAGAAATTTATGTATAAAAAAAATACTACCTTTAATTAATGACTGTGTAGATTATAAAATGAAATTAAAAGCCGACGGTTGTAAGATTAATCCTATTACTAATAAGTGTACAGCTATGTTTGAAGAAGTACCTAAGTTTGGAGTAACTACTAGCGTATCTAGGGCATGCAAAGATGGACAAACTATCTTTGGAGATAATTTTAACTTTGGAGAAGGATATGATGGTAGTTACATGATGGTTATTAGTGATGGAATGGGCTCAGGTCCACAGGCAGGAAGAGAAAGTAAGGCTGTAGTTGAATTAATTGAGAAATTTACAAGTGCGGGCTTTAGCAGAACTACAGCTATAAATACAGTTAATTCTATAATGAGCCTTAAATTTTCAGAGGATGAAAAATTCTCTACAGTAGACTTAAGTGCAATTGACTTGTATAGTGGAGAAGTAGATTTTATGAAGGTGGGAGCAGTAGCTAGTATTGTAAAGAGTGGTGATACCATAGATATTATTAAATCTAGAAGTTTACCTATTGGAATACTAGATGAAGCAGATATAGAAATTCATAGTAAGAAAGTAAAAAATGGTGATTTGATTGTTATGTTAACAGATGGAGTTACAGACTGTGATGAAGAATCTAGTGGAAAGATAGATTGGATATTGGATTATTTATGTAGAAATGATAATGTGAGTCCAGAGGAACTATCTAAGGGTATAATTAATGAAGCGAAGAGAATAGGAAAAAATAAGGTTAAGGATGATATGACAGTTATGGTTTCTAGAGTTCACACAGCTTAATTTGGATTAAGTAAATTGGAAAGTTAATTATAGCTAATTTATAATGGTTATAATAAAAAAGTGAAGAGGTGTGTAAACATTTCTTCATTTTTTTATTATATTTGTTTTAAAATTCTTACATTTATGATATTATGACTTAAAACTATATTTTTAGGAAGTGTTTTTATGGGAGATAAAGAGTGGCCGAAAGTACATAATAATAGTATGAGAAATCAAGTTATCAAAACTATTGAAGAAAATGGAATGTTAAATAAAGGAGACAAAGTTATAGTTGCATTATCTGGAGGTCCTGACTCTATAAGTTTATTGCATGTTTTGTCTACATTAATGAATGATTATAATATAAAACTATATGCAGCTCACGTGAATCATATGTTAAGAGGTAGTGAATCAGATGAGGATGAAGCTACTTGTAGAAGGTTTTGCAAAGAAAATCAAATTGAATTCTTTAGCAAGTCTGTAGATATAAATTTAATAGCTTGTGAAAACAACATCTCCACAGAGATGGCTGGTAGGGATGCTAGATATGAATTTTTTGAAGAGCTTCTAAAAAAGCTTAATGCAAATAAAGTTGCATTAGCTCATAATGTTAATGATCAAGCAGAAACAGTACTTATGAGGTTAATGAGAGGAACTGGAATAGAAGGGCTTATAGGAATTAAACCTGTAAGAGATAAAGTATATATAAGACCGATAATAAATGTGAGCAGACAAGAAATCGAGGGTTACTGTAAAGAAAACAATCTTCCGGCTAGAATAGATCAAACAAATTATGAGCCTATATATTCAAGAAACAAGATCCGATTAGAGTTGATACCTTATATACAACAAAACTTTAACGCGGATATAATTACAACCTTAAATAGAATGTGTGAACTTATCAAACGTGATGAGGATTATATTCAAGAAAATGCAATCAAAGTTTTTCAAAAATATTGTGATATAGGAGAAGATAAGGTTATAATATATAAAGATGTATTTTATCTTCATCCATCTTTAGTAAGTAGAGTGATAAGAAAAGCTCTATTAGAAGTCAAAGGGGATATAAATAATATTCAAAGCATACATATCGATAATATTATAAACTTACAAAAATCTGGTACAGGAAAGTTTACAATTGTTCCAAAAGAAATATTAATCAAGAATGTATACGGCAATATTGAAATAACAAGGCAAAAAAAACAATGTAAAGTTGATATAGATACTATTATAAATCTTAATATGGGTAATAATTATATTGAAGAGCTAGGACTTAAAGTATATATAAGATATATAGATAGTGACAAAAAAATGAATTTTAAATCTAATGATAACATAAAATATTTTAATGGTACTAATATAAAACATATAACATTAAGATTTAGAAGAAATGGGGATAGATTTTCTCCTCTTGGGCTGAAAGGTAGTAAGAAGTTAAAGGACATATTTATAGACTTAAAGATTCCAAGAGAAGAAAGAGATTTTGTGCCTCTGCTTTGTTTTGATGAAGATATTTCATGGATAATAGGATATAAAATAAGTGATAAATTTAAAATCCATGAAGGAATAAAAAAAATTATAGAAGTAAGTGTGGAAAGGCAGGAAAAACATGAATAAGGACATTAAAGAAGTTTTATTAACTGAAGAGGTTTTGACAGAAAAAATTAAAGAAATAGGGGCTGAAATATCAAAGGAATATGCAGGGAGAGATTTAATTGTACTTGGTATTCTAAAGGGTTCAGTAATGTTTATGTCTGATTTAATGAAAAACATAACTATACCATGTAAGATGGATTTTATGGCTGTATCTAGCTATGGAGACGCTACACAATCTTCAGGAATAGTAAAAATAATAAAGGATTTAGATTTTGAAATAAAAGGTAAGGATGTGTTGATAGTAGAAGATATTATAGATAGTGGAGTAACTCTTAAATATCTTATGAAATACTTAGGTGCTAGAAATCCAAGGAGTCTTGAAATAGCTTGTTTACTTAATAAACCTGAAAGAAGAAAGGAAGAACTAGATGTTAAGTATCTTGGTTTTGATGTTCCGGATTATTTCTTAGTAGGATATGGTCTTGACTATGCTGAAATTTATAGGAATCTTCCTTATATAGGAATATTAGATGAACACGTATATATGAAGTAGTAAAGTTTTATACTATATAGATATAATCTTATTTATTTTTAAAATAGAATAGAATAGTAGTTCATTAATAATTAATATTATTGATGTTGTAAAGGAAAAACTCATATGATAGAATTTTTAGTGATATTGAACCGTAGAGAGAGGGGGGCTTTAAATGAAAAAAATTTCTAGTGCAACAATTTGGTTTTTAGTATTAATACTAGTTATATTTTCTGCACTATCATTATTCGATAGTACAGGAACTTTAAAAGAAATAAGTGTAACAGAATTTGAAAAATATATGCAACAAAAACAAGTATCAGCCATACAAACATCATCTGATGGTACATCAGTAAGGGGTAAATTAAGTGATGGTACTGAATTCAGTGTAAATATTTTACAATCCAGGTATTCTCAAATACTTAAAGAAAATCCAAACCCTAATATGAATGAAAAATATGATCCACCTGCTACAGTTCCAGTTTGGATGAGAATTTTACCTACGCTTCTTGTGATAGGAATGGTAGTGCTATTTTGGGTAATGTTTATGAATCAATCTAATGGAAGCGGTGGCGGAGGCGGCCGTGGGGTTATGAGCTTTGGTAAAAGTAAAGCTAAGATGGCTGTACCTTTAGAAGGTGATAAAAAGGTTACCTTTAAAAATGTAGCTGGAGCTGATGAAGAAAAGCAAGAGCTCGAAGAAATAGTAGATTTTCTTAAAAATCCTAAGAGATATATGGAAGTAGGAGCTAGAATTCCAAAAGGAGTACTATTAGTTGGTCCTCCGGGAACAGGAAAAACTCTTTTAGCAAAAGCAGTAGCTGGAGAAGCTGGAGTTCCGTTTTTCAGTATATCAGGGTCAGATTTCGTTGAAATGTTTGTGGGAGTTGGAGCTTCAAGAGTTAGAGATTTATTTGAACAAGCGAAAAAGAACTCTCCTTGTATAATTTTTATAGATGAAATTGATGCTGTAGGTAGACAAAGAGGTGCTGGTATGGGTGGAGGCCATGATGAAAGAGAGCAAACATTAAACCAACTTCTTGTTGAAATGGATGGATTTGGTGTAAATGAAGGCATAATAATGGTAGCTGCTACAAATAGACCAGATATTTTAGACCCAGCTCTTTTAAGACCAGGTAGATTTGATAGACAGATAGTTGTTGGTGTGCCTGATGTTAAAGGAAGAGAAGAAATATTAAAAGTTCACTCTAAGAATAAACCTTTGAATGAAGATGTAGAATTAAAAATACTTGCAAAGCGAACACCAGGATTTACTGGGGCAGACCTTGAAAATCTAATGAATGAAGCTGCTTTATTAACTGTTAGAGCTAGAAGAAAAGTTATTACTATGGAAGAGTTAGAAGAGTCTATAACTAGAGTAATGGCTGGACCAGAAAAGAAGTCTAGAGTTATTAGTGAGAAAGATAAGAATTTAACTGCATATCATGAAGCGGGTCACGCAGTAGTATCTAAATACTTACCTAATTCTTATGCTGTACATGAAATTAGTATTATTCCAAGAGGTATGGCAGGAGGATATACTTTACATCTACCTAATGAAGATACTGCATATACATCTAAGTCTAAGCTTAGAGATGATATGGTTGGTCTTTTAGGTGGAAGAGTTGCTGAAGCGTTAATTCTTGGAGACATAAGTACAGGAGCTAAAAATGATATAGATAGAACTACATCAATAGCTAAGAAGATGGTTATGGAATATGGTATGACAGATGCTCTAGGACCTATATCTTTTGGAAAAGATGATGGTGAAGTATTCATGGGAAGAGACTTTGGAAGAACAAGAGATTTCTCTGAAGAGGTTGCATCTAAGATAGATAGAGAAATTAAAGCTTTAATTGATGAGGCTTATGAGAGAACAGAAACTATTCTTAAAGAGAATATAGATAAACTTCATGATGTTGCAAAAGCTCTACTTGAAAGAGAAAAGCTTACTGCGGAAGAATTTAATGCAATAATGGAAGGAAAAACTCTTGCAGAATTTGATGCGGAAAAAGTAGTGGTAGATTCTCCGAAAGAGGAAAATGATATTCCTGTAGAAGAAAATAGTATTAGTTCTAATGATAAGTTTAAGGATTGGAATGTAGAAGCTCTTAATGATGAAGTGTCAACAGATGAAAATCAGATAGAAGAAATTTCAAATAATGAGAGTAACACATATAAAGAAAGTTAATACATTGTTTTAAAAGCACAGCTATTGCTGTGCTTTTTTTATAAAAGTAATTATGTTATAATGAACTTGAAAATAGAAGCGTATTGAAGAAACTATTGAGACAACTATATTTATAGTTATCATAGCTTAATTTATTTCTGAATTTTGAAAAAAATAAAACAAATAAATATAATACTTGGGAGGTTAATTTATGAAAACTGATATTGAAATTGCTCAAAGTTCAAAGATGATACCAATTTTAGAGGTAGGAAAAACATTAGGTTTAACTGAAAATGATTTAGATCTTTATGGAAAGTATAAAGCAAAGATATCCCTAGATGTTCTTGCAAATAGAAAAGATAAGGGTGATGGGAAACTTATATTAGTTACAGCAATTAATCCAACTCCAGCAGGAGAAGGAAAATCTACAGTAACTATAGGACTTGGTCAAGCACTTTGCAGTTTAGGCCAAAATGCTGTTATAGCATTAAGAGAACCTTCATTAGGGCCAGTTTTTGGAGTTAAGGGAGGTGCTGCTGGTGGCGGATACGCTCAAGTAGTACCAATGGAAGATATAAATCTTCATTTCACAGGAGATATGCATGCTATTACAACAACAAACAATTTGTTATCAGCAGCTATAGATAATCATATTCATCAAGGAAATGAACTTCGAATAGATTCAAGAAGAATTATATTTAAAAGAGTTTTAGATATGAATGATAGAGCTCTTAGAGATATAGTAGTTGGTATGGGTGGTAAACCTAATGGATTTTTAAGAGAAGATGGATTCACAATTACTGTTGCATCTGAAATTATGGCAATACTATGTTTATCTAACAATCTTATGGATCTTAAGGAGAAATTTGGGAAAATACTTGTGGCATATGACCTTGATGGAAATCCAATATATTGTAAAGATTTAAAAGTTCAAGGTGCAATGGCTATGCTAATGAAAGATGCTATAAAACCTAATCTAGTACAAACATTAGATAATACGCCAGCAATAATTCATGGAGGGCCGTTTGCAAATATTGCTCATGGTTGTAACAGTATACTTGCAACTAAAATGGCGTTAAAGCTAGGAGATTATGCTATTACTGAAGCAGGATTTGGCGCAGATTTAGGAGCAGAGAAATTCTTTGATATTAAATGTAGGTATGGAGGATTAAAACCAAACTGCGTAGTTATAGTTGCAACAATTCGTGCATTAAAACATCATGGTGGAGTTAAAAAAGATGAATTAAATATTCCAAATGTAGAAGCATTATCTAGAGGTGTTGTGAATTTAGAGAAACAAATAGAAAACATACAAAAATTTAATGTTCCAGTAGTTGTGGCTATAAACAAATTCATATCAGATAGTGATGAAGAAGTTAAGTTCATAGAAGAGTTCTGTAAAGCTAAGGGCGTAGAAGTATCTTTGACCGAAGTTTGGGAAAAAGGAGCAGAAGGTGGAAAAGACTTAGCTAATAAAGTTGTTTCAACTATTAAAAATAAAGAAAGTAAATTCCAAGTATTATATAATGAAGAACTCGACATTAAAGAAAAAATAAAAGTTATTGCAAGGGAAATCTATGGAGCAGATGATGTTGAGTTTACAGCATCGGCTAAAAAACAGATTAGTGAAATCGAAAAATTAGGACTTCATAAAGTACCTATCTGTGTAGCTAAAACTCAAAATTCTCTTTCAGACAATCCTGCTTTATTAGGAAGACCAACAGGATTTAATATATCTGTAAAAGAAGTTAAATTATCAAATGGAGCAGGTTTTATAGTTGCTTTAACAGGAACTATAATGACTATGCCGGGGCTTCCAAAGGTTCCTGCTGCAAATAAAATAGATATTCATGAAGATGGAACTATAGAAGGTCTATTCTAAATTCTTTAAATTTAAATTAGATTATATATTAATTAGTTTAATAATTAATCAGATATAATTAAAAATTAAAATTTATTTACTAATCCTATGATTTTAATAGGATTAGTTTTTTTTATAAATTTTAATAGAGAGGAATTAAAATTTATTTAAACAGAATACTATAACTAAGATTATCTAAATTGTAGAAATTTTTAAATAAGAAATTCACAGAAAAATGAATTAAAACTTGCAATGAATATATACAAATGGTGTTAAATGTGTTATTATTATATACGGTAAAGTTAATATGTCAGGAGGCAGTAAAATGAATAAACTTGAAGTGTTTAATTCGCTTAAAGAGACATCACATTTAGGTGGTGGAGATAGTCAATTGCAAATGCAACACAACCTAAATAAACTTACAGCGAGAGAAAGAGTTCTTGCATTATTAGATGAAGGAACATTTGTAGAAATTGGTGCTCTTGTTTTAGACAATGGAGCCGGTGTAATTACTGGTCACGGAACTGTAAATGGTAGACTAGTATTTATATATAGTTGTGACTATACAGTTGAAGGTGGAACTTTTACAAAAGCTATGGGAAGAAAAATAATAAATATTCTTGATAATGCTGCTAAAATAGGTGCTCCTGTAGTTCAAGTTATTGATTCCATAGGTGGAAAATTAAATGAAGGAATAGAATTACTTGGTTCCTATGGATTAGTTTTAAATAAGTATGCTAAGTTAAGTGGTGTAGTTCCAAGAATATCAATTATTTGTGGTCCTTGTAATGGGATAACATCATTAATTGGTACAATGAGTGATATAGTGGTTGCTGTAGATGAAATAAGCGATTTAAGTGTATCTTCTTTAGGGAAGCTTACTGAAAAAGAAGGTAAATATGTGGATAAATCAATGGTGAGCAATGGAGTAAGTGCTAATAAAAATAGTAATGCGCACATAAATACTGCTACTGAAGAAGAAGCATTCCAAGTTGTGAGAAATATAATTTCTTATATGCCATCAAATAATTTAGAATTACCTACTGTTAGTAATGAAGATTTAAATTTAAATTTAAGTAAGCTAAATCTTGATGAAATGGTTGAAAAGGACAGTTATTCCTTAGATGAAATATTAAATACTATAACTGATGTAGATAGTATTATAGAGATATATGGAGGATTTGCTGCAAACTTTAGAACTGTACTGGGAAAAATCAACGGTTTGACAGTTGGAGTTATATTAAACTCTAGCAATAAAGAAATTGATAATTTAGGAGCAAATAAAGTTGCAAGTTTTGTAAAATTATGTGACAGTTTCAACATATCAATTTTAAGTTTAGTAGATACCAAAGGAGCATCAGTTTCTTTAGAAGAAGAAAATAATGGACTTGCTAAAAATATAGGAAAGCTTATGTATTCGTTAATTGATGCTTCAGTTCCAAAGGTTTCTTTAGTTATTGGGGAAGCATATGGCCTTGGATATGAAGTATTGGCTTCAAGAGAATCAGCTTTTGATGTTACAATGGCTTGGCCAACAGCAAAGGTATGTTTAACAAATCCAGAAGAATATATAAAAGGATTACACAGAGATGAGATATTTAACTCAGAGGATCATAAACAAGGGGAAAAAGATGTAATTGCTAAATATTATGATGAAGTAACAACTCCATATAATTTAGCTAAAATGGGAATTATAGATGATGTAATAAAACCAAGCGAAAGCAAGCAAAGGATATTTGCTATGCTAGATATGTTACAAAGTAAAAGAGAATTAAAATATCCTAAAACACATGGTAGTACACTAGTTTAGGAGGAATAAGATATGAAAGAAACATTATTCAGAAACTTCACTCTAGATAATTTATCCTTTGCATTAGGTGTATCTGCCATTGCTATGATAATAGTGTTTGGAGTATTAATAGCACTTATGCTAATAATTAAGTTACAGAGCTTTTTATTAGGAAGAGATTATAAAAAGAAATCCAATACTAATGATGAGCCTAAAGAAGAATCAATTACGGTAAGTGAAGTTGATAACACTGTGCAAGCAGTAGATATTAATAAAGAATATGAGTTAGTAGCAGCTATAATGGCATCACTATCTGCTCATACTGGTAAACCACTAGATGAACTAAATATAAAGAGTATAAAAAGGATTAATAATAATTCAAGTTGGAGAAGTGCTTCTATTAAATAGAAGCATTGTTAGGAGGATATTTCGTATGAAAAAGTATAATGTTACAGTTAATGGAAGTTTATATCAAGTAGAAGTAGAAGAGGTAAAGGGTGAATTTGCTACACCAGTAGCAGCAGTAGCACCAATAGCATCAGCAAAACCGGTACAACCAACACAACCAGTAGCTCCAGTGGCATCATCAACTCCAGCACAAGCTCCAGCTGCATCACCAGTTGCATCAACAGCAGATGGTGCAAAGGTAGAAGCACCAATGCCAGGAACAATAGTTAAGGTACTTGCAACTAAAGGGGCAACAGTTAAACAAGGAGAGGTTCTCTTTGTACTTGAAGCTATGAAGATGGAGAATGAAATAATGGCTCCAGCAGATGGAATTGTAGTAGAGATAAATGTAACACAAGGAGCCGCAGTTAATACTGGAGATATATTAGCTGTTATTGGATAATAGGAGGTCAACTTAAATGAATGTTTTTGAAGTAATTAAGGATTTGTTTGCCTCTTCTGGGTTTGCGGCCTTAACATGGCAGCAAGCAGTGATGATAGGAGTATCTTTAGTTTTCATATGGTTAGCAATTGGTAAAAAATTTGAACCTCTTTTGTTATTACCTATAGCCTTTGGTATGTTACTTACTAACATACCATTAGGTAATATCATGGCTGAGCCAGTAGGTAAGGAAGTAGGAGGATTGTTATATTACTTATCAAGAGGAGTTAAGTGGGAAATATTCCCTCCGCTTATATTCTTAGGGGTAGGAGCAATGACGGATTTTGGCCCATTACTTGCTAATCCATCTAGTGTACTTATGGGAGCGGGGGCACAATTTGGTATTTTCTTTGCTTTTGGAGTAGCTATTCTTTTTGGATTTACACCACAAGAAGCTGCATCTATAGGAATTATAGGAGGAGCAGATGGTCCTACAGCTATATTCTTAACTAATAAGCTAGCAGGACATTTACTAGGACCTATTGCAGTGGCAGCATATTCATATATGGCACTAGTGCCACTTATACAACCACCAATAATGAAGGCTCTTACAACTAAAGAAGAGCGTAGAATAAAAATGGGACAACTTAGACAAGTTAAGCAAATAGAAAAGATTGTATTTCCTATAGTTGTAACTATAATGGTAACTTTATTATTACCATCCTTATTGCCATTAATAGGAATGTTAATGCTTGGCAACTTATTTAAGGAGTCTGGAGTAGTTGGAAGACTTTCAGATACTGCACAAAATGCCCTAGTAAATATAGTTACTATATTTCTTGGACTTTCTGTTGGAGCAACTGCAACAGCAGAGGCCTTTATAAATCCTAAAACCATAGGAATAGTTATAATTGGAGTGGCTTCCTTTGCTGTAGCTACAGCAGGAGGAGTACTTGTAGGTAAAATCATGTGTAAATTAACTAAAGGTAAGATAAACCCATTAATTGGATCTGCTGGAGTATCAGCAGTACCTATGGCAGCTAGAGTTTCTCAAGTTGTAGGTCAAAAGGAAGATCCTACTAACTTCTTACTTATGAATGCTATGGGAGCAAATGTATCTGGAGTTATAGGAAGTGCAGTTGCAGCGGGTGTATTATTAACCTTATTCGGAGCTTAATATTAAGTTAAATTGTAAATAGTTTATAAAAAAGGTATGTACTTTTAAAATAAAGGTATATACCCTTTTTTATTTGATAATAATAAAAAAAAGGAGGCGATTATTATGAAGGATATAATGATTCAATCTCTAATTGAAAAAGAAAATGAGATTATTAAAAGTTATAAAAGTTATCTGACAAACATACCTGTTCAAGAAATTGACAACAAGGCACAGGACTCTATTGTAAGACATAATAATCATGTAAAGACTTTAAAAAATATTATAGGGAGGTAGGGGCCAATGTTCAATGGTGAGGATAAGGAAAAAAATATTAGAAGAAATTATATAAACAAGAAAGAGGAAAATTTAAAAAAGTTATATCTTAATATTTTGAATAATTCTGATGATGGAACATTAAAAGAAGAATTATATGAGATTTTTAAAGATGAGTTGGATATAATAAATAGTAATAATCTAATATAAAACATAATAGAGTAGTCTAGAGTGGTATTACATAAAATTCATTAACACATTAAGTAGTATTAACTTAAAAAAGTTAATTAAATTATATAGTTAAAGTGTTAAATGTGTTATAATAATTAGGAACATTTAAAAAGCAGCTTAAAAGCTGCTTTTAATTATATAGAGGTGACATGATTATGATATTCGTATTAGACGTAGGAAATACTAATATAGTATTAGGTATTTATAAGAATGAGGAATTAATAGTTGAGTGGAGATTATCTACAGATAATAGAAAAACTTCTGATGAATATATGATAGAAGTAGCACAGCTTTTTGCTTACAACAAGCTAGAGGTTAGTGATATATCAGGAGTTATTATTTCATCAGTAGTTCCCAATATAATGTATTCCCTAGAACATATGGTTAGAAAGTTTTTTAACAAAAAACCTCTAGTAGTAGGGCCGGGAATAAAAACTGGAATAAATATAAAATATGATAATCCTAAAGAAGTAGGAGCAGATAGAATAGTTAATGCAGTAGCAGCTCATGAAATGTATAAAAAACCATTAGTTATTATAGATTTTGGTACTGCGACTACTTTTTGTGCAGTAGCTGCTAATGGAGATTATATAGGCGGAACTATATCGCCAGGTATAAAAATATCCTCAGATGCTTTATTCCAAAGAGCTGCTAAACTTCCAAGAGTAGAGCTTATAAAACCAGAAACAGTTATTTGCAAAAATACAGTAGCTAGTATGCAAGCAGGTATTGTATATGGTTATATAGGTCAAGTTGATTTTATCGTAAGTAAAATTAAAGAGGAAATGATAGCATTAGGTGAGGAAAATCCTATGGTAATAGCTACAGGAGGTCTTGCTAATCTTATAGCTGAGGGATCAAAATCTATAGATAAAGTTGAACCATTCTTAACTTTAGAAGGACTTAGAATTATATACGAGAAGAACAGAGAATAGGTGATAGAATGAAAATTTCAAATATAAGCTTCGAAAATCCTGTATTTCTAGCTCCTATGGCAGGAGTTACTGATATAGCATATAGAGGTATATGTAAAGAAATGGGATGTGGACTAGTTTATACAGAAATGGTTAGTGCAAAAGGGTTATATTATAATAGTAAAAATACCGGAACCCTTATGAGAATAAGTGATGAAGAAAAGCCGGTTGCATTACAGATATTTGGAAGTGAGCCAAAGATAATGTCATTTGCTTGTGAGTCTATTCAAGGTATGGATGGAGTTGCTATTATAGATGTAAACATGGGATGTCCGGTACCAAAGATAGTTAAAAATGGAGAAGGTTCTGCTTTGATGAAAAATCCTAAGCTTGCTGGCGAAATTGTTAAAGAAATGAAGAAGTCTACAAATAAGCCTATTACAGTAAAGTTTAGAAAGGGTTTTGATTCAAATAACATAAATGCTGTGGAGTTTGCTAAATATTTAGAAGATGCAGGAGTAGATGCTATAACGGTGCATGGAAGAACTAGAGAGCAAATGTATGAAGGTAAGGCGGATTGGGATATAATAAAGCAAGTAAAGGAAGCTGTTTCTATACCTGTCATTGGAAATGGTGATATTTTCGAGGCAGAAGATGCTATAAATATGAGGAAACAAACTAATTGTGATGGTATAATGGTAGCGAGAGGTGCTATGGGAAATCCTTGGATATTTAAAGAGATAAAACAAGGAATTGATGGAAATGATATAGTGAGGCCTACTGATGTAGAAAGAATAGATATGTGCATGACTCATTTGAATAGAGCCATAAAGTTCTTTGATGAAAATAAGGCTGTAAGAGAAATGAGAAAACATATAGCATGGTATATTAAGGGATTAAGGAATTGTACCGAAATTAAAGATAAAATCAACTCTGCTATATCCTATGATGAAATGTATGATTTATTAGAAAAATATAAATTAAATTATGAAAAGTGGTATTTTTAATATAAATATACCTTCATTGACAAGGAATTGCAGGTGTTTTATAATTAATCAAAGATTATAGAGACTATATATGATACAATTGAGTATTTATAATGATATAGAATTATTTAGTAAGATTGAAGGGGAGAGAAAAATGAGCGAAGCTAAAAAATACGTGATGACTTACGAAGGAATAAAGAAGCTTGAAGATGAGCTAGAGTACTTAAAAACAGTTAAGAGAAAGGAAATAACAGAAAAGATAAAGGTTGCTTTAGGATATGGAGATTTAAGTGAAAATTCAGAGTATGACGAAGCAAAGAATGAGCAAGCATTTGTTGAAGGAAGAATTATTCAACTTGAAAATATGCTAAGAAATGCATCTGTGGTAGATGAAAGTGAAATTCCTAAAGATATGGTTAGTATAGGAACAAGTGTAAAAGTGTTTGATTATGAATTTGATGAAGAAATAGAATTTTATCTTGTTGGCTCTGCTGAAGTAGATCCTTATGAAAATAAAATTTCAGATGAGTCCCCTGTTGGAAATGCGCTTATGGGGAAAAGAACAGGAGACATTATAGAAGTATCAACTCCAGATGGAATTAACAAGTATAAAGTATTGGAAATTAATAGATAATCATAAATGAAAAACTAGGAGGAATGGTCTATGGCTACAGAAGTTAACAATGATAATTCACAAGAAATTGTAGTAGATAATGAACAATTACAAGCTCAAGAAGCTGAATATAATGAACAAGTAATGATAAGAAGACAAAAACTAGCTGATCTTCAAGCCCAAGGAAAAGACCCTTTTGACGTATATAAGGTTGAAAGAACTCATGAGGCTCAAGAAATAAAGGATAGCTATGAAGAACTTCAAGAAACAGAAGTTACAATTGCAGGAAGACTTATGTCTAAAAGAATTCAAGGAAAAGCTGGATTCTGCGATATTCATGATAGATCTGGTAAAATGCAAGTATATATAAGACTTGATAGGGTTGGAGAAGAACAGTTTAAAGATGCAAAAACTTTTGATATAGGTGATTTTTTAGAAGTTACGGGTATACCATTTGTAACAAAGACAGGAGAAACTTCTGTTAAAGCTAGCAAAGTAACTTTAATTTCTAAATCATTAAAACCACTTCCAGAAAAATGGCATGGACTTAAAAATCCAGATTTAAAATATAGACAAAGAGAAGTAGACCTAGTAATGAATAAAGATGTAAGGGATACTTTTATTAATAGAATAAAAATTATAAAAGCTGTAAGAGAATTCTTAGATAATAGAGGATACTTAGAAGTGGAGACTCCTATTTTATCTCCTATAGCTGGAGGAGCAGCTGCAAGACCATTCGTAACTCATCATAATACCTTAGATATAGATATGTATTTAAGAATTGCTACCGAGTTATACTTAAAAAGATGTATAGTTGGTGGACTTGAAAAAGTATATGATATGGGTAAAAACTTCAGAAATGAAGGAATGAGTATAAGACACAATCCGGAATTTACAATGATAGAATTATATGAAGCTTATGCTGATTATAACGATATGATGAAAATAACAGAAGAATTAGTTGCATATGCTTGTGAGAAGGTTCATGGTAGCACTAAAGTAAATTATCAAGGAACTGAAATAGACTTTACACCACCATGGAGAAGAATTACTATGATTGATGCTGTAAAGGAATATGCAGGTGTAGACTTCAATGAAATTAAGACAGATGAAGAAGCTAGACAAATTGCAAAAGAAAAACATTTAGAATTTATAAAGGAATTAAAAGATTGTACAAAGGCAGATATATTAAATGGTTTATTTGAAGAATATGCCGAAGAACATTTAATTCAACCAACATTCCTTTGTGATTATCCAGTAGAAATATCACCATTAACTAAGAAAAAACGTGGAAATGAAGCATTTACTGAGAGATTTGAAGGATTTGTTTATGGTAGAGAAGTTTGTAATGCTTATTCAGAACTAAATGATCCTATAGTTCAAAGACAAAGATTTGAACAACAAGCAAAAGAAAGAGAGCTTGGAGATGATGAGGCTTATCTAATTGATGAGGAATTCATGAGTGCTCTTGAGGTAGGAATGCCTCCAACAGGTGGACTTGGAATTGGTATAGATAGAATAGTAATGTTCTTAACTGATTCAGTATCCATCAGGGATGTTATACTATTCCCAACAATGAAACCTCTACAATAATATATAATTTTAAAATTAATTTTACCCAAAAATTATTACATATTAAAATAATTTTTGGGTAAAATGTTAAGGTGCTAATTTAATATATAATATAATTAAAGAGATATTAAATAATTATTGCATATTAAAAAGATTTTTGGATAAAATATTAAAGTATTCATATAATGTAAGCAAAAGAAATTATTTTTTAAATTTTATAAAATAGTGTTGAAATTTACATTAAATATGCTATAATCTAGATATGAATTAAATATTCCGCGATAGCTCAACGGTGGAGCACTCGGCTGTTAACCGATAGGTTGGAGGTTCGAATCCTCTTCGCGGAGCCATTTTTTATAAGATAACTTACGGCGGGCTTTTAAGTCGGCTTATTTTGTTATAGTAAACAATATAACAAAATAATATTTTAATTTTATTTTGAATTATAATATGATGTGAGGATAATAATATTAAAAACTGAATAATAACGATGATAAAGAAAAGTAGTAATAAAGATTTTAAAGAGAGATGATGGCGGGTGTAAATCATTAAATCAATATTATGAAGGGAGCTTTTGAGTTAGTGATAAATTTTAAAGATGAGCTTTAGCTAATAAGGGTGGAACCGCGGATTAATTTCGTCCCTTAATTGGTTAAAGTTTTTTTATTTACAAATATTAATTTGTAAATTGCAATTAATAATAAAAACATTGATGGAGGTAATGAACATGGCAAAACAATTAACTATGGATAAAATGGTAGCTTTATGTAAAAATAGAGGATTTATATTTTCTGGGTCTGAAATTTATGGAGGACTTGCGAATTCATGGGATTATGGTCCTTTAGGTGTGGAATTTAAAAATAACGTTAAAAAAGCATGGTGGAAAAAGTTTGTTCAAGAAAATCCTTACAATATAGGTTTGGATTGTGCAATATTGATGAATCCAGAAGTTTGGGTAGCAACAGGTCATGTAGGTGGATTCTCTGATCCATTAATGGATTGCAAAGAATGTAAGGCTAGATTTAGAGCTGATAAGTTAGTTGAAGATCATATGGTTTCAGAAGGCGCAGAAGTAGCTGTAGCTGATGGATGGACTAATGAAGAGTATAAAGAATATATTGAAAAACATAATGTGGTTTGTCCAAAGTGTGGGAAAATGAATTATACAGATATAAGAAAGTTTAATCTTATGTTTAAAACTTTCCAAGGCATAACTGAAGACAGTAAAAATGAAATATATTTAAGACCAGAAACAGCTCAAGGTATTTTTGTAAACTTTAAAAATGCTCAAAGAACATCAAGAAAGAAAGTACCTTTTGGAATAGCTCAAATAGGTAAATCTTTCAGGAATGAAATTACTCCAGGTAACTTTACCTTTAGAACAAGGGAGTTTGAGCAAATGGAACTTGAATTTTTCTGTAAGCCAGGAACTGACTTAGAGTGGTTTGAATATTGGAAGGAATATTGTAAGAATTTCTTATTTAACTTAGGAATGGGTAAGGAAAATCTAAGGTTTAGAGATCATGAAAAAGAAGAACTATCATTCTACAGTAATGCTACTTGTGACATAGAGTTTTTATTCCCATTTGGATGGGGTGAACTTTGGGGAATAGCTGATAGAACAGACTATGACTTAAAAAGACACATGGAACATTCAGGAGAAGAGCTATCTTATCTAGATCCAACTACTAATGAGAAATATGTACCATACTGTATAGAACCATCATTAGGAGCTGATAGAGTTGCATTAGCATTCTTGTGTGAAGCTTATGATGAAGAAGAACTAGAAGGTGGAGATGTTAGAACAGTGATGCATCTTCATCCAGCATTAGCACCATTTAAGGCTGCGGTACTTCCACTTAGTAAGAAATTAAGTGAAAAGGCTCTTGATGTATATGGAATATTATCTAAAAAGTTTAATGTGGATTATGATGAGGCTGGAAGTATAGGAAAGAGATATAGAAGAGAAGATGAAATAGGAACACCATTCTGTATTACTATTGACTTTGATACTATAGAAGATGAGAGTGTTACAGTAAGGGATAGAGATACTATGGAACAAGTAAGAATGCCAATAAGTAATCTAGTGTCTTATATAGAAGAAAAAATGGAATTTTAATAGAAGTCTATATAGATTTAAAATAGCTCTAGGCATTAATTTGCTTGGAGTTATTTTATAGTAAAGAATATAGCAAGTTGAATATGTAAAGTAAAAATATATTGGTATGATAAATTAAGGGTGTTTAAAAAATGTATTGTAGTCTAAAATTTAAATGAATATTGTATTTAAAGGTTTATTAATGGAGATTTATATAAATGGATAAAAAAATAACCGGATTTGCATCCGGTAAAAAATAGGGTTTAATCATGGGGATATGTTATGTGCAATGTTAAACCTTTGGGGAAAAGTTTTAACACCTTTACTTACGGCACAGACAGATTATATCATATTAAAAAACTCATAGCAATAGCTTTTTTAAAAAAATAATAAATTAAATTGAAAAAACATTGGAAAGTTAGTGAATTGAAGGGGAAAATAGGCGAAAATAAAGAAAATAGGGGAACTTTTGCAATAAATAGAATAAGTATTTTTCATAGAGTTTTTTTAAGTCTGATGTAGTGATATAATTATAGTATAGAAGTAAGCTAATATATGGCGGTACTGGAGGAATAAGAATGAAAAGAAATTTTAGTGAGTTTAAGAAGTTTATTAAGGATAAAAATGTAGCAGTAGTAGGAATAGGGGTAAGCAATATACCACTTATAGATTTCCTTGTTGGTTTAGGAGCTAAAGTAACTGCATTTGATAAAAAGAATATAGAAAAACTTAAAGAAGTTGTAGACAAGTATCAATGCAAAGGAGTTAAATTTGAATTGGGAGAAGGATATCTATCTAATTTGCATGGTTTTGATGTTATCTTTAAAACCCCATCTATGAGAATTGATAGTAAAGAATTAACTATAGCCAAAAATGAAGGTGCATATATAACATCCGAGATGGAGGAGTTTTTAAGATATTGTCCTGCTAAAATATACGGTATAACAGGAAGCGACGGAAAAACAACAACTACATCTTTAGTATATAGTATTTTAAGTGCGGCTGGTTTCAAAACTTGGGTTGGAGGGAATATAGGTACCCCATTATTCACAAAAATAGAAGAAATATCACCAGATGATAAGGTTGTTCTTGAGTTATCAAGTTTTCAACTTATGACTATGGATACATCTCCAGAAGTAGCTTTAATTACAAATTTATCACCTAATCATTTAGATATGCATATAGATTTACAAGAATATATAGATTCCAAAAAGAATATATTTAAATATCAAAATAAAGATAACCTGTTGGTGTTAAATGAAGATAATGATGTTACAAGAAATATTAAAGGGGAAGAAAATGGGCGTCTTTATACTTTTAGTAGGAATAGTGTTATAGAAAATGGAGCGTATTATAAAGATGGAGTTCTTTTTGCTAGAGGTAAAAAGGTATGTAATAAAAGTGAAGTATTGCTTAAAGGTATGTATAATATAGAAAATTTATTGGCAGCCTTCGCTCTGATAGTGGATGATGTGGATGTAAAGTATATGAGAGAAGTCGCAATTACTTTTAAAGGTGTAGAACATAGAAATGAATTTGTAAGAAGCTATAGAGATGTAGAATATTATAATAATTCTATAGCGTCAAGTCCTACTAGAACATTAGCAGGTATAAAAGCTTTTGAAAAACCGGTAGTATTAATTGCTGGAGGACGTGATAAAAAAGTTCCTTTTGATCCATTAGCATATGAAGGATATCCATATATAAAATCATTGATCCTGCTTGGGGAAGCTAAGGAACAAATTAAAAAAGTTTTTGACAAATTAAAAAATGAAAAAGGTATCCATGTTGATATTCATATGGTTGATACGTTAGAAGAAGCTGTAAATAAAGCAGTAGAAATATCAGTAAGTGGAGACATAGTTGCATTAGCTCCGGCATGCACAAGTTTTGATATGTTTGAAAACTTTGAGATTAGAGGAAATAGGTTTAAAGAAGTGGTTAAGAATTTAAAGTAATAGAACATTATTAAAAAAAATATATATCTATAATACTTTATATTAACTTAATAATAGAAAGATATATTCCTAGAACGCAGTTTTGATTTACTGTTTTCTAGGAATTTACTTTTTAAATCATAATGTCAATTGATTTGTAAAGCTTACTATAAGAAGATTATATTAGCTTGTTAGGTTAGTTATAAGTAATAATGACACACTACTGTACTTCACATTTTAATATCTATTGTAATCTGGTTATACAAATAGGAAATTTCCTTGAAACCCGCATGGATAGAACAACTATTTAACTAGTTATATATATAACTAGTTTTCAATTTATATAGGTAACTATTTATTCTAAATCTATATACTCAGAGTGGTTTATAAGATTTTACTGATGAAAAACATATAATTAATTAGTAAAATAGGCCATATCATAAATAAATTAAAAAACTTAACCAAGTGTATCAATGCATGTAAATTAGAGAAAAAATAAGAAATTTAGAGAAAATAAAGGATAATTTATATATATAATCACATAGGCTAAGAAGTGAAAGCCAACCCTATGATATTATAAATCTCGTCACTAAGTGATGCGAACTTCAAAGTTCAAATCTAGATAACTTTAAAGATGGATTTAAAGAAAAAAGTTTTAAAAAAGTTTAAAAAGTTATTGACATAACAAAATGATGGTGATAAAATTTAAAAAGTAGTCAGTCAGTAGATTGATGAAAACCAAATGGTCTTTG
>NZ_DBFV01000001.1:0-13497 GCF_002295255.1 Clostridium sp. UBA871
GATCCCCCGGTGAGCCACCAATATTATAAATATGCTGAATTAGATATGAGCTAAATTAAAGCAGGCAAGTATAATGTGATTCAGTTATTTTTATGTCTAAAAATGAAATTTTGATTATGCGGGAGTGGCTCAGTGGTAGAGCGTCACCTTGCCAAGGTGAACGTCGCGAGTTCGAATCTCGTCTTCCGCTCCAATATGCGGGTGTAACTCAATGGTAGAGTGCTAGCCTTCCAAGCTAGTTACGAGGGTTCGATTCCCTTCACCCGCTCCAAATATGGTGGATGTAGTTCAGTTGGTAGAGCGCCAGATTGTGGTTCTGGTTGTCGTGGGTTCGAGTCCCATCCTCCACCCCAGATAATATAGATAAGAAAACCTTCTGTTTTTATAAACAGGAGGTTTTCTTATTATTTAATATAAAAATAATATCATGCTAAAGTTATTTTAATCATAGTATAATTAAAATAAAGATATAGATAAATACTTATAAAATCAAATAATTAGTAACATATTAGAATTATAAGTGGATAAATTCTAAGGAATTTTAGCTTATTTGTGGATAAATATTATATTTATATAAAATGTTATATAAATTTTAAATAAACATGGAGGATAAAAATATGATTTTTGATAAAGAAACTAGGGTTGTTGAATTTGTAAGAAGACCTAATAGATTTCAAGGATATGTAATAATAGATGGTAAAGAAGAGTTGGTGCATGTACCTAATACGGGAAGATGTAGAGAAATTCTAATTCCAGGATGCAATGTATTAATAAGAACAGAGAATGGAGCTAATAGAAAGACTAGATTTAGCCTAATTGGTGGATATAAAAATGGAAAGTTAATAAACATAGATTCTCAAGCTCCAAATAAAATTGTAGAAGAAGCATTAATAAATAAGAAGATTAAGGGCTTAGAAAGTTATACGACTATATGTAGGGAAAAAACTTTTGGTAATAGCAGATTTGATTTTAAGTTAACTAATGAAAGTGGAAAAGAATATTACTTAGAGGTTAAAGGAGTAACTTTAGAGGAAAATGGACATAGTATGTTTCCAGATGCGCCTACGGACAGAGGTCGTAAACATCTTTTAGAGTTAATAGAGGTGAAAAATTCAGGTAGAGGTGCAGGAGTTATATTTTTAATTCAAATGGATAATATAAGTACTTTTAAACCAAATGACAAAATGGATAAGGCATTTGCAGATGCATTAAGGTTTGCTAAAGGTAATGGAGTTGATGTATTTGCCTATGAGTGTAGTTTAGGTGAAAACTTTATAGAGCTTACTAAACCAGTAGACGTTTTAGTATCCATTTAGATATGTAATAGAAGAGTGAATTACTATTTAAAATTCAAAAGCTATAAAGCCTAATATTATGATAATATAATAATGTAATCAGATATCTAAACAATTTCTAAAACATAATATTTTCCTTTTCATGGCTCAACGTTCATATGTTGGGCTTTTTTAAAGAGATTTTGTTTATGTAGAAAGTTAATTAAAATTTAAGTTAGGGGGGAGCATATGTTTTACATCGGTATAGATATAGGATCAACAGCTGCAAAGGTAGCTATATTTGAAAATGATATAATAAATAATACTTTTGTAATCCCTACAGGATGGAGTAGTTTAGAAACTGCAAAAAAAATAGAAAGTATATTAGATGATAGAGGTATAAGCAAAAAAAATAGAAAAATCATAGCTACAGGTTATGGTAGGGTATCGGTTCCCTATGCAGATAAGACTGTAACTGAGATAACGTGTCATGGTAAAGGAGCTGCTTATATATATGATGAAGATTGCACTGTAGTAGATATTGGTGGTCAGGATACCAAGGTTATAACTGTAGAAGGAGGACTTATAACGAATTTCACAATGAATGACAAGTGTTCTGCAGGAACAGGAAGATTTATAGAGATTATGGCTAATACATTAGGGGTAAATATAGATGAATTATGTAAGTTAGCAACTGATGGAAAGGATGCAAGTATAAGTTCTATGTGTACTGTATTTGCGGAATCAGAAGTTATAAGTTTAATAGGAACTGGTAGAAAGAAAGAAGATATTGCATTTGCTATTGTAGATTCAATCGTAAGTAAAGTAGCCACCATATGTGGTAAGCATTCTACTGCACAAAACTATTTTTTAACTGGTGGACTTTGCAACTGTGAATATATAGTAAATAGTTTATCTGAAAAATTAGGCTCACAGGTTAAAACAAAAGATAGTGCAAGATTTGCTGGAGCTATTGGAGCTGCTTTATTAGCTAAAAATTTAAAATAAGTATAGGTAAACTTTATTACCTATACTTATTTTTATAAAATGTGTTAAAAATTATTTTAATCTAGTTAAACTAATTTTTAATACGTCATTAGTGTAGTTTACATCCACAGAATCAGTCATCATGCCTACTAAACTTAATTCAGAAGAGGAATCATTATCTCCATTAAGAGCCCAGTAATACTCCTCAATATCTTGTCTCCTTGGCATGTTTAACTGAGATGTCAAATCATTTAGTATTTGCTCACTAATATCAGGATTTACACTGGTAAAGCTGATATAGGTAATATCACCCTTAGTATTAAAATCTATATGTAGATCACTACAGCCAATTCTAACTAAGTAACTAGTTAGCTCACTAAGTATTTTTATATTTCTTTGACGTAAGTGTTTCATAATTAATATTCCTTTCTAAATGCAGAAATTAGTGGTAGTAAGAACATACATACAAGGCCACCTGAAAAGCCATTATTATATAAAATCATTCCACCGTGTAAATATGTAATATTCATTACTAGGCAAGCATGTAATACTCCTGCAATTATTCCCCACAGCCATCCAAAAGAACCTGCAATTGGAGCTAGAGTTGTACCAAAAAGTAAACTTAGAATAACGCTAGGCGAGTTTATTTCCCAAATATTAAAGAAAGTACATAATATTATACCGAACATTATAGGGATTATATTTTTTAGATGCTTACCAAAGGCTCCAAACCCAACAATAGTTAATATACCACCTAAAGTTGGACCATTCAAGTCACCATTTACTAAAACAACTAAAAACATTGAAAAGAGTCCTAGAATCCCCATATTTATTAAAGTAATTCCTTCACCAAAAATAAGATAAAAATCTGTAAGCAATCTACCAGAATATCTCGTTATTTTTGTAATGTTTTTAAAGCTATTACCATTATAGTAAAAACCCAAAGTTATCATAGCTAAAAATATCATTGAAAATAATATAATAAAAGGAACATTATTGCCTGTAGACCATATAATTCTACTTTCAAAGTCAATACCAAAAGCTCTAAGTAAAGACATTAATACTGTACCTATTAATCCTGCAGCTAGGCCTACATTATAAAGGCTATATCCTTGATGTATTCTCATACAAGCAGAAGCTAAGGGTGGAAGTAAAAAACCTATTACTATACTAATAAGGATACCTATCATAACAGATAGATAAAGAGGTATTGTAGTAGTACCAATTAGTTGAATTAAAGCTGGAGATAAGGTTGTTCCAAAAAGTGCAGTAACTATATAATTGGAGAATGGTTCCTTTTGAAATCTGGAGTACAACCAAATACCAAATATAATAGGCCAGATATTTAAAATGTTTTTACCGAAAAGGGAAAAACCACTTACTGTAAATACACCTGCAATTATAGTTCCTGAGGGTTTAACGTTTAAAAAAATTAGCATTATTACATAAAATATAATCAAAAGTGCACAGTTTATGAAAGTTGCACCAACACCGCCAATTTCCATGTAATCTGTTATGAGTATATCTGGGTTTAAGATTATATTTTTTAAGCCAATGAATATCTGATGTGGTGAGTTAAAAAGAAAAGATACTAATATTAATATTCCACTAAGACATAGAAATAGTTTATAGGGTAGTGGAATTCTAGTGGTAAAGTCTTTTATAATAATCAACTCCCTTGAATTTATTTACACTCTTCAAATAAAGGTGTATATTTTTAATATATATAAGGCTTTACTTCTATAGTATATCAACTTTTATAAGTGATAACTATAGTATTTATATTATAATTATTTTAATTTTAAGCACAAATAAGCATATATATAATATTGTTTTAAACTAGTTTAATTATGTAGATTAAACAATAACGAAATATTTTAAATTAGAAAGAGGAAATAAAAATGGTAATGGATATAGTAGTTTATAATTGTGAGAAATGTCCTGATTTTAAACAAAATAAATGTGATGGAAAGGAAGTTAATTGTATGTGTAAAAAATGTCCTAGAAACTTAGGACAATGTTTAATTGTAAGGTATTGTAGAGAAACAGAATCTGTTTTAGATTGTTTCGATTATTAAATTAAAAAGTAGGTATAAAATATATGATAATACAAAAGATATAATATTATAATACATAGGAGTGTTAAAGTAATGGTGTCCAATGAAATTAAAAGTAGAATTGCTCAAAACTGTTCATTTTATAATGAGAGATCATATTATCCAAATGAAATACTTATGCAATTAGAACAAAGTTGTAATAATTGCTCTAATTTTGTAAGAGGACATTGTGTAAAAGATATATTTGATGAAATATACGAAGAAATCAGATTGAAATAAGTATTATATTTCCAAAAACTTAATAAAAATTTAAATTATAATAATATATCCCAATATTTAATTTATTATGGTTGAGAAACCTATGGAAAAATGTTAAAATGTAATTGATTTCAAATCAGATATTGGAAATTATAAAGTTTACTTTATTTTAGGAGGGTGAATCATGCACAAGAGATTATTTATACCAGGTCCAGTTGATGTGGCACAAGACGTATTAGAAAAAATGGCTACACCAATGATAGGACACAGAAGCAAAGAGGCATCAAGAATACAAAGACAAATTAGTGATTACATGAGAGTTATATTTAATACAAAAGAAGAAATATTACTTTCAACTACTTCTGGTAGTGGGCTTATGGAAGGTGCTGTTCGTTCATGCACAGCTAAGAGAGCTGCAGTTTTTGCTGTAGGTGCTTTTGGTAAGAGATGGTATGAAATGGCTGTAGCTAACAATGTACCAGCAGATTTATATGAAGTTGAATGGGGTACACCAACAACTCCAGAGCAAGTAGATGAAGTTTTAGCCACTGGAAAATATGATTTAATAACAGTTACTCACAACGAAACTTCAACTGGTGTTATGAACCCACTAGATGAAATAGCTAAAGTAGTGAAAAAATATCCAGATGTTGTATTCTGCTTAGACACTGTAAGCTCAGCTGCAGGAACAGAATTAAAAGTAGATGAATGGGGAGTAGACATTTGTATTACTTCAACTCAAAAAGCTATTGGACTTCCTCCAGGAATGTCAATGTGTACTTTCTCTAAGAAAGCTATAGAGAGAGCAAAACAAGTTCCACATAGAGGATTATACTTAGATCTTTTATCATTATATGAATACATTCAAAAGAAAGATTATCAATATCCATCAACACCTTCATTATCTCACATGTTTGCATTAGAGTATCAACTTGATAAGATTATAAATAAAGAAGGTCTTGATAAGAGATATGCAAGACACATAGAAGGCGGAGAAATTGTTAGAGCATGGGCAAGAAAATACTTTGAAATATTACCAGATGAAAGATATATGTCTAACACTTTAACTAACATAAAGAATACTAGAAATATTGATGTTGCAGCTTTAAACAAAGCTCTAGGAGAAAGAGGATATCAAATTTCTAATGGATATGGAAAGTTAAAAGATAAGACTTTCAGAATAGCTCACATGGCAGAGACTACTCCAGCAGAAATTGAAGAATTATTAAAGAACATTAACGAAATATTAGGACTTGAATAATTAAGAAGGGGTAATTCCCTTCTTAATTTTCAAGTAATAAAGATTCATATACAAGTTTAAAATGTATAAGTTTTCAATTTATATACTTAATGTATGTGGATGAAGTTAGATTTTAAATAATTAATTATTAATTAATTTTATTTTAGGAGGGTATCGTCATGATAAGAGTATTAGTTACTGATGGCATGGAGAAAAGTGGAATACAGGTATTAAAAGATAATGGATATGAAGTTATAGAGAAATTTTATGAGCCTGAAGAATTAGGAGTAGCTTTACAAAACTTTGATGTAGTAGTAGTAAGAAGTGCTACAAAGGTTAGACAACCAATAATAGATAAAGCTTGTGAAACAGGAAGATTAAAATTAATAATCCGTGGTGGAGTAGGTGTAGATAATATAGATGTAGCATATGCTACTGAAAAAGGAATAAGAGTTGCTAACACTCCTAATTCTAGTAGTGCATCAGTTGCAGAACTTGCACTAGCTCATATGTTTGCAGTTTCTAGATTTGTAAGTACTGCAAATGTGACTATGAGAGAAGGAAAATGGGAAAAGAAAAAATATGAAGGTATTGAGTTAAGTGGAAAAACTTTAGGCTTAATAGGTTTCGGAAGAATTTCAAAATGTTTAGCTCAAAAGGCTGAAGTATTAGGAATGAAAATTATGTATACTGATATCCTTGGTAAAGCTGAAGGGTATGATAAATATGAATATGGTACTTTAGAAGAAGTATTATCTAAATCTGATTATGTATCTCTTCATATACCATTCATAAAAGAGCAAGGAGCTACAATAGGTAAAGCTCAACTTGATATTATGAAAGATGGAGCTGTACTAATTAACTGTGCTAGAGGTGGAGTTGTAGATGAAGCTGCTTTACTTGAAGCTTTAAATAGTGGAAAGTTAAGAGGAGCAGGCGTTGATGTATTTGAAGTTGAACCAACTAAGAATGAAGATCTAGTTAACCATCCAAGAGTATCAGTTACACCACACATTGGAGCAGCAACAGTAGAAGCTCAAACAAGAATAGGTGAAGAAATAGTTCAAACTATATTCGATTTCTTTAAATAATATTAATTACGTAGGAGGAAAAAATATGGCAGTTGTAAGACCTTTTAAAAGCATAAGACCAACAAAAGAGCTAGTTTCAAAAGTAGCAGCTCTTCCTTATGATGTTATGAACACAGAAGAAGCTAGGGAAATGGTTAAAGGAAACCCTTACTCTTTCTTACATGTTGATAAAGCACAAATTGATTTACCAGCAGAAACAAATCAATATGATGAAATAGTTTATAACACCGCTAGAAAAACTTTAGACAAGATGAGAGAAGATGGAACTTATATTCAAGATAATGCTCCAAGCATGTATATTTATAGACAAATCATGGATGGAAGAGTTCAAACTGGTATAGTTGGATGTACTTCTATAGATGATTATATGAATGATATAATTAAAAAACATGAGCACACTAGAGCTGAAAAAGAGCAAGATAGAATTAATCACGTTGACCATTGTAATGCAAATACAGGTCCAATTTTCTTAACATACAAAAATGTAGGAGAAATTGATGAAATAGTTGCTTCATGGACTGCTAAAGAGCCAGAATACAACTTCGTTTCCGAAGATGGAATATCTCATATTGTATGGGTTATAAATGACACTGAAACTGTAAAAAGATTAGAAGAGTTATTTAAATCAGTTAAATATCTTTATATAGCTGATGGTCACCATAGAGCTGCATCTGCTGTAAAAGTAGGTAAAATGAGAAGAGAAGCAAATCCTAGCTATACTGGAGAAGAGGAATTCAACTTTTTCCTATCAGTTATATTCCCAGCAGATGATTTATATGTAATGGATTATAACAGAGTAGTAAAAGATTTAAATGGAAATTCTAGCGAAGAATTCTTAAATAAAGTTTCTGAGAAGTTTACTGTAGAAGAGTATAAGAGAGAAGGCCAATACAGACCAGAAGGAAAAGGTTATTTTGGAATGTATTTAGATAACAAGTGGTATAAGTTAACTGCTATAGATGGAACTTATGATTCAAAAGATCCAGTTAAGAGTTTAGATGTATCTATACTACAAGAAAACCTTCTAAGACCAATACTTGCTATAGAAGATCCAAGAACAAGTGATAGAATAGATTTTGTTGGTGGAATCAGAGGTCTCAAAGAACTTGAAAGAAGAGTAGCTGAAGGAATGAAAGTTGCGTTCTCTATGAATCCAACAAGCATAGAAGAACTTATGAACATTGCTGATGCTGGAGAAGTTATGCCTCCTAAATCAACTTGGTTTGAACCAAAATTAAGAAGTGGAATCTTTGTTCATGAATTAAGCTAAGGTAAATTAAAGGTAAAACTTATTTGTATCTTATCTAAATCAAAAAAGCTAAATCTTATAAAAGTAATTATACTTTTTAAGATTTAGCTTTTTTGAGTATATAAAGTTCGAAATATAAACAGAGTTCTTAGCTTGTAATAAGCTTTAGAAATACTTAACATAAATACACAGTTGAATTATATTAGTAAAAAATATAAAATTGATATATTCAGAGAATAAAAATTTATGTATTTATTTATGATTTAAAAGAAAAAGTTAAAAATATCTTTAAGGTTATAAGGTAAATACCACATATTAAGGAGATGCAAAAATGTTACAACATTCATTATCAAGAACAGAGCTATTAATAGGAAAAGATGGTTTAAATAAATTAAAAGGCAGTAAGATTATAGTATTTGGAGTAGGTGGAGTAGGCAGCTTTACAGTAGAAGCATTAGTAAGAGCAGGTGTTGGAACTATTGTTTTAGTTGATGATGATACTATTTGTTTAACTAATTTAAATAGACAAATACATGCAACTTATGATACTGTAGGAAAAGTAAAAGTTGAGGCTATGAAAGATAGAGTTCTTTCAATTAATAAAGCATGTAATGTAATAACTCATCAAGTTTTTGTTACTAAAGAAAATATTCCAGAAATAATTAGTGATGATGTTGATTATGTTGTAGATGCTATAGATACTGTATCAGCAAAGATTGCTCTGGTAGAGTATTGTAATGAAAAGGGTATAAAAATAATCTGCTCTATGGGTACAGGAAACAAGTTTGATCCTACACAATTTAAAGTTGCAGATATATATGATACTAAAGTGTGTCCACTTGCAAAGGTTATGAGGCATGAACTTAGAAAAAGAGAGATTAAATCCCTTATGGTAGTTTACTCTGAGGAGATGCCTACAAAACCAAAACAAGATGATGTGGTTACTTGTAAAACAGGGTGTGTATGTACAGGCGGGACTAAAAAGTGTGCTATAAAAAGACAAATACCAGGGAGCATATCTTTTGTGCCACCAGTGGCAGGAATGATAATAGGTGGAGAAGTAATAAAGGACTTACTTAAAGAAAGCTAATTAAAAGGAATCTAATAAAAATCAACATTAAGTAAAACATACCTTTAGCAGAGTGTAATTGCTTATTTAAGTTTATAATATAAAAATCCGTCAGTATAATACTTGACGGATTCTTATTTTAAAAATTATGTTTATCCGATAATTACTTGAACCGATACTTCTATTTTTTATGAAAGGTAAAGCAATTACGACTATTGATAACAATTTCTAAAGAGCAAAGCTCTAAGAATTCAGCTTATTTAGCTAATTTATATAATGCTAAGGCATAAATTTCTGTAGCTTTAACTAAATCATGCATAGTTATAAATTCATTTGGTTGATGTTCTGTCTTTTCTGAGGTAGGGAATACCATACCAAAGGCTACACAGTTATCTATAGCTCTAGCATAAGTAGCTCCACCAGATGATTCTGGTATTCCATCATATCCTGTTTCTTCATCATAGACTTCTTTCAATGTTTTAATTAAGAAATGGTCTGCAGGAACATATATGGATTCCATCCAGTCGAACTCATTATATTCTAAATCATATTCTAAAGCTTTTGCCTTTAATGGATTAACTATATCTTCTTTTTTATAGGTAACAGGAATTCTAATATCTAAAGATATAGTTTCTATATCTTCATTTAAATCAATTTTACCTACATTTACAGTTAGTTTTCCAGATACATCTTCACATTTTGGTATGAGATTTTTAATTGCAACATCTTCACCAATTACATTTGCTATAAATTTTATTGAGTTAGATGATGAGCCCATTTGTTCTAAAGCTATAGCTAGTCTAGAAATAGCATTAATCCCCTCAGCACTATCTGCAGAGTGAACACCTTTTCCAATAACAGAAATAGAGTTTTCATTTAAAATATATTTATAATTTAAACTGTTTAATACATTTTTAAGAGAATTAATTTCTTCTGCAGTTCCTGTATATGTAGCGTTATCAGGAACAGAATTAAATGCATTTCCTGCACTTAAAGTTAAATTAGAACTCTTTTTACAAGTTAAAGTAGATTGAAGTAATCCTTTTTCTGCATTTATACAGAAGAATTCACTATCGGGAGTTATTCCCATAGCAGGAATTTCTTCACCATTCTCTTTATATTTATTAATACCTCTCCAAAGATTTTCTTCATCTGTTCCAAATATAAATCTTATTCTTTTATTTAATTTGATTCCTAAGTCCAATAAAGCTTTTACTGCATATATGCAAGCTATAGTAGGACCTTTATCATCTTGAGTTCCTCTTCCATATATTTTATCATCAACTATAGTTAATTCGTATGGAGGGTATGTCCAAGAATTCAAATCTCCTTCAGGAACTACATCTAAGTGGCCAAGAACTCCAACTAATTCAGGGCCCTGGCCAACCTCTGCATAACCATAGTAACCATCCTTATCATAGTAAGTTTTAAAGCCTAAAGACTCACATAAATTTAAGGTGCTTTTTAGACAATCGTCTATATTTTTACCAAATGGATAATTAGGGTTATCCTCGTCTATAACGCTTCTAAAACTTACAGCTTCTTTTATAGAGTCTATGAGTTCAGGTATTAACTCATTAACTCTTTCTTTTATTTCTTCTTTTTTCATCATGAGACTATCCCCTTTCATTTTAGATAAGCTTTACATATTGTTGACACATATGAAATTAAGGAAATATATCCTATAGTTTAAATTAAACATAGATGATAACATATGTCAATATTACAGTAGGTTAATATATCAGCCATTCTTGATTTGAATACTTGTCTATTATTCTTATTCATATTTATATCTTTTTTATATTAATTAATGAATTAATATATACAATAGTATATTTTTGTTAGGATAATTACTTTACTTAATAGCTATAAAAAATAAAGGATTCAATTCAATAAAAACATATATTAATTATGATATAATATCATTGAAAAAGGAGTGATGTTAGTGAAGAAAAACCAAAGTTTTGCCATAACAATATTTATATTTATTATTATGGCTGTAATTGCTATAGTCGATAACACTAAGGGAATATTTGTCCCTGTATTTAAAGAGACTTTTAATACAAATAATACAAGTATGGGCATGCTCTTATCGGTATGTTCTTTAGGATACATAATATTTACTTATATAGGTGGACTACTATGTGAAAAATTTGGACAAAGAAATGTAATCTGTACGGGGCTTTTCACTATTATAGCCTCTGTTTTAATAGTAGCTTTCTCTAAAACTTATACAATACTATTAATTGGAATGTTTTTAATAAACATGGGTATTGCTTTTGTAATGATTGGAGTAAATACGCTAATACCAGCTCTATTTATTACATTCCAAGCAATAATGATGAATTCAGCTCATTGTTTTTATGGATTTGGATCTACGGTAGGACAATTTGCTATTGGAAACATTTTAGACAATGGAGTAAGTTGGAGAAGTGTATTCTTTAGAATAGCAATGATTTTTATTGTAGTATTAATAATATTTTTCTTTATAAAAATCCCTAATTTTAATATAACTAAAAAAGAAAATAAATTTAATATAGCTATAGCTTTTAAAGAAAAGTATATGTATATCTATGCTATAGCATTAGGAACATACGTGTTTGCAGAAATGGGAATGTCTAATTGGATAGTTAATTTCCTCATGGAAAGTTATAACTATACTAGCAGTAGTGGAGCTATGTTTTTGTCAGCCTTTTTCTTTTTACTTACTATAGGTAGATTATTAGGTGGGTTTGTAGCTGAAAAGTTAGGATACTTACAATCAGTTTTATATTCTTTACTAATTGCATGTGTATTATTAATAATTGCTCTAATTGTTGGACATAATGCTCTCATTTTAATATGTGTAACAGGACTATTCTTTGCAATCGCATATCCTACAGTAGTAGCTACTATTAGTAAGGTTTTTAAAGATAATAGTTCATATATAACAGGATTAATTTTAACATTATCAAGCACTATAAGTATGATTCTAAATCTTATTATGGGAAGATTAAATGATATTATAGGGACAGCAAAAACTTTTTATTTAATACCAATAAGCTTGAGTATTTCTATCTTGTTTGTATTTCTAATATATAGAGGAAATTATAGTATTTTTAAAAGGGGAGGTAATGAAGTTGAGCAGTGAAAGGGAAGTAAGTATTAGTAATGCAACTGATGAAGCAAATAAATATATAATAAGAGATTCATCTGGAATTATAGTAGGAAGATTTATAATCTTAGATTTAGACCATGAGAATAAAGGTGTAATTATAAAATTAAAGTTTTATAAAAGTGGAAGAGATGCTAATAAAACATTACAAGATGCCCTAAAGTTGATGCTAAATAACTTAATAAAAAGCAAAGGTCTTCATAAAGTTAATATTATATGTGATGAAAAAATAAGTTTAACTCCTTTTACAAACTTAGGATTTCAATTAGAAGGATATATATCAGATAGTATTATAACAAATTTTAAATATGAAGGTAGTTTATTATTTGGAATAGTAGAAGAAGAATTTTATAATAATTCATATAAGAAGGAGCTAGAAATTCAAGGAAATAAAATAAGTATAAGAGTTCTTAATTCTGATGATGCAAGTGATTTATTAGAGTATTATACGAGAAATAAGGACTTTCTATCAAAGTTTGAACCGCACAGAGATGAAGAATTTTATACAGTAGAAGTTCAAAAGCAATCTTTAATAGAGAATTACAAAGAATTTATTAAGGGTGAAGGAGCTCACTTTGGAATATATAAAGCAGAGAAGATGATAGGAAGAATACGTATATATAATATAGTCCACGGTGTATTTAAGAGTGCATTTATAGGATACTCTATGGACGAACAGTATCAGGGAAATGGATATATGAAAGAAGCTGTTAGTTTAGTTGTAACATATGCCTATGAAGAATTAGGACTTCATAGAATAGAAGCAACAACTTTAGTTGATAATGAAAAGTCACAAAGAGTTTTAAAGGCATGTGGATTTAATGAACTAGGTATATGTAAAGAATATCTACACATAAATGGAAAGTGGAGAGATCATGTTATATTTTATAAAAATAATAAATAATTTTAATTTAGGAACTAATTAGTTTAATTCAAATATAATTTGTTATACACCATCCATATTAAAGGTGGTGTATTTTTATTTATTTAAGTGTATAACTTTTTTAGGAACGTGGTATTCGAGTTTATCACCTATATGTTGGAACTTTATATAGGTTACCTTTTATATAGTTAACTATTTAGCTATTTAACTAGTCAACTAGTTGTTTTATTCATGC
>NZ_DBFV01000006.1:0-22327 GCF_002295255.1 Clostridium sp. UBA871
ATATTTGGGGGTATAGCTCAGCTGGGAGAGCACCTGCCTTGCACGCAGGGGGTCAAGGGTTCGAATCCCTTTATCTCCACCAAAAGCAATCTAAATAGATTGCTTTTTTTTTATATTTATATTACTTAATTAACTATTATATTATTGTTTTAATTAAGTATATAATAATGTAAAGTAATTAAAAAAATTCATTGCAAAGATGGTGTAATTAGTATGAATAGAGTTAAACAATTTATTAATTGTGTATTTGCAAAAATAACTAAAAAAGATATGGAGTTTATTAATAATTATTTAGATGAGAATGAAAAAAAATTACTGTATAAACTCCCGGTTTATGATTTGAAACATTCAGTTAATGTAGCTAGAGATATATATACAAATGAATCTGAAGAAGAAATTAAAAAGAATAATCTTAATCATAAAGAAATTGTAAAATCAGCTATATTACATGATGTCGGTAAAATTAATACTCCTCTAAATGTAATAGATAAATCTATTTTAGTCTTATTAAATAACATTACAAAAACAAAAATAAAAAAATATAGTGATAGAAATTCTAAGATATATATATTCTATAATCATGGAGAAGAAGGTTATAAAATTTTAAAAGAAAAAGGATATGATAAAGAATTTTTGAATATTATAAGAAATCATCATAATTATAAAATACAAAATAAATGGCTAGATATTTTACGAAAGTATGATGATAGAAATTAATACATATAATTAATATAAGTAAATAAATATTTAATAATGAAAGAAAAAATACAATAATATACATGGGTATATGATATACTATTATTTAAATAATATATGTTTATACATGGAGGGGATTATGACAAGCGCAAAGAGAAGAGAAAAAATAAAGAATCTATTAATACAATCTCAAGAACCTGTAAAAGGTCAGATATTAGCAGAAATGTTTGAAGTTACTCGTCAAATTATAGTTAAGGATATAGCTATTATAAGAGCTGAAGGGGTAGATATAATATCTACGCCGAAAGGATATATGGCTTTAAAGGAAAATATCAATAGCATAAAGAAAGTTATAGCTGTTAATCATGGAAGGGAAGAAGTAAAAAATGAACTTGAGACTATTGTTAAATATGGTGCAATTGTAGAAGATGTAATAGTTGAACATCCTCTTTATGGAGAAATAAGAGCTATGCTTATGCTTAAAAATATGATGGATATTGAAAATTTTTATAGTAATTTTAAGCAGTATGAAGCTGAACCTTTAAGCGCATTAACAAATGGAGTTCATCTTCATACAATAATATGTGAAAATGATAGAGTTTTATCAAATATAGTAGAGGAATTAAATAAAAAAGGATTTTTGATTAAAGAATTATAAAAAGGGGTGTAAATATTTTGAAGAAGAAAGCTATGGGGAGTATAGTTTCTATCATAATAATTATATTACTTTTCACTGTTGCTGGAATAAATATAATAGTTGACTATCAATGGTTCAGTGAATTGGGATATATTTCTATATATTTTACTAAGTTATTATCTATAATGAAACTAATGGTTCCCACATTTTTAGTAATATTTATTGGAATAACATTATATTATAAAAGTTTAATACCTAATATTAGAAAGTTAAAAGAGATAGTAGAAATTGATAAAGTTAAAGAGAAAAAAAGGTTTAAAATCTTTTTAGGAATAAATTTTATTATATCTTTATTCTTTTCTTTTAGTTTTGCAAATATATATTGGTACAAAATATTAGAATTTACCAACTCTACAAAGTTTAATGTTAATGATCCTATATTTGATAAGGATATATCATTTTTTACATTTAAGTTACCCTTAATACAATCTTTATATAGTAGTATGATTTCATTATTAGTTTTACTTGTAATAGCTACTTTTATAATTTATATTATTTTAAATGTTAAGGATAAGATTAATAATCACTTTGATAGATCAGATAAGGTTGTAAATTTTAAATCTATGACTAGTGGTATAACAAGTTTTGCAGGAAAACAACTTGCAGTGATAGCTGCATTACTTATGTTAGTTATATCTTTAGGATATATGATAAAAGGATGGAACTTAGCATATTCTCCTAGGGGTATAGTTTTTGGAGCAAGTTATACAGATGTAAACGTATCTTTAAAATTTTATAAAGTGATTTCCATAGTTTCAATTATTTTTGCTGTATTAATATTCTTAAGTATATTGTTTAAAAAAGTTAAACCAATAATATTTTCAGTAATAGTAGTATTTGTACTGATGATTGGGGAAAGTGTTGCAGCAGGAGTTGTTCAACAATTTATTGTTAACTCCAATGAAAAAACATTGGAAAAACCTTATATATCCAAGAATATTGAGTATACTAATATGGCTTATAACATTGATGAAATAGATGAAAATAATTTTGAAATAAAGAATGATTTAGATGCTACAGGTATAAAACAAAATAAAGATATAATTGAAAATATTAAGGTTAATGCATATCGACCTGCTTTAGAATTTTATAATCAATTTCAATATATAAGATATTATTATAAGTTTAATGATATAGATATTGATAGATATAATATTAATGGAAACTATAATCAAGTATTTATAGCACCGAGAGAAATTGATTTTGAAAAGTTAGATGAAAATTCTATTACTTGGCAAAATAGACATTTATCGTATACCCATGGATATGGGGTTGTTATGAGTAAGGTTAACTCGGTAACAAGTGAAGGACAACCTGATTTTATTATGAGCAATATACCTATTGAAAATGAAACGGATATTTCATTAGAGAATCCAAGGATATATTTTGGTGAGAACACTAATGATTATAGTATAGTAAATACAAAGCTTGGAGAAATTGATTATCCAATAGGTGGGGAAAATGCTACTAATAATTATGACGGTAATGCTGGTATATCCATGAGTTATCTAAACAGAATTATATTTGCTATTAAAGAACAAAATAGTAAATTTTTATTATCCCAAGATATAACTAGTGATAGTAAAATTCTACTTCATAGAAATATAGTAGAAAGAGTTAATAAAGTTGCACCTTTTTTAAGATATGATGAAGACCCATATGTAGTTATAAACAATGATAGGCTTTATTGGATTATAGATGCATATACTGTAAGCGACAAGTTCCCATTTTCACAACCTATGGGAGATATAAATTATATTAGAAATTCAGTTAAAGTTATAATTGATGCATATGATGGAACAACAAAGTTTTATATAACAGATAATACAGATCCTATAGTTGCAACCTATGCTAAGATATTTCCTAAGCTATTTACAGACTTAAGTACTTTACCAGATGAAATTAAAGCTCACTTTAAATATCCTCAAGATTTATTTGCAATTCAGAGTGAAATGTTGTCTAAGTACCATGTTTCAGATCCTGGAGTTTTCTACAATGGAGATGATATATGGTCTATAGCTAGTGATGTAGCTACAATTGAAGGTGATGAAGTAAAATCCGAAGCTTCATATGTTACTACTAAATTAGCTGGAGAAGATAAAGAAGAGATGGTTATTTTAGAGTATTTTAATACAAAAGATAGAGATAATATGGTAGGTATGTTTGGTGTTAGAATGGATGGAGATAATTATGGAAAAATGTTTTTATATAAATTTCCAACTGGAGGAACAATATATAGCCCAATGTTATTTAAACAAAAAATAAACCAGGATCCAGAAATATCTAAACAATTATCACTTTGGGACACTAAGGGTTCTCAGGTTCAATTTGGAGAAGTTTTAATAATACCAATAGGAAACTCCTTGTTATATGTAGAACCTCTTTATTTGAGAGCTTCTGGTGAAAATAGCATACCTGAAATGAAAAATGTCATAGTTGGTTACGGAGATAAACTAATACTTGAAAAAGATATAGGAACTGCTATTACTAAGATGTTTAATCTAGAGGCTGAGGGAAATAACAATAACTCTAATAATGAAGGTATAGAAAATAATAAACAAGAAGGAAATTTAAATTCCGATTATTTAGGAAAATTAAAAGAAGCATATACAAATGCTATTGAATCTCAAAAAAATGGAGACTGGGCAAAGTATGGTGAGTATATAAATCAAATAGGAAAATTAATTGACGAATTATCAAAATAAATTTATATAAATAACATGACTAGCTGCTCTAGAGCTTTCGTAGTAAAATGGAAGATAGAGTGGCTAGAATAATTTATATAAAGTAGTAATAACATGCATAGGTGGAGGAAATTATGGATTATGATGTATTGATATTAGGTGGAGGAATTATAGGTTGTGCTATAGCTTATGAATTGTCAAAATATAACCTTAATATTGCAGTTATAGAAAAAGATTATGATATATGTAATGATACACCTTCTATAAACACAGCAACAATATATGATGGACTAGAATGTGAGGATGAATTATCATCTAAGCTAATTAGAAAAGGCAATTTATTAATGGAGGAGTATGCATTAAGATTTAAAGTTCCATATAATAGGTGTGGAACCTTATATATAGCAAGAAATGAAATTCAGGCTATAAGTATTGATAAAATGTATGAAAGAGCTAAAGCAAAAAAAATAGATGATGTAAAACTTCTTATAGGAAAAGAAATATTGGAGTATGAACCTAATATAGAAGGAAATATAATAAAATCAATATATATACCTAATACAGGAGTAATAAGCTCATATGATTTAGCTTTAGCTTATGGTGAAATTGCTTTTGATAATGGAGTTAACTTTAGATTACAAGAAGAGGTTGAATCTATAAATAGTATAAATAAAGGATTCAAGATAAAAACAAGTAAAAATAAATTTACTTGTAAGATAGTTATTGATACAACTAAAGATAAAAATCTACAATTAGTTAATGAGAATAATAAAGAAGATGATAAAGGGAAATATATGAAATATGTGGTTATTGATAAGCCTTATGAAAAGTTATATTCTAACATAATTTTTGATGTAAGAGAAAATGAAAGAATATATATAAGACCTACAATTAACAATGAAACAATAGGGGCTTATAGTAACTATAAAAATGTTCACTATGATAAAGTTATTGAAAAGATAAAACCCCTTACTAAAGAAATTAGTGAAAATGATATAAAAGTAGTAAGAGATTGGCGCCTTTTTGATGAACCTATTATTATACAAGATGATATTATTAATAGTGGATATATAAATATTAAGGTTAATCATTATGCTAAGGTTACAATAACACCATATTTAGCTTTGAACATATCAAAAATAGTAGTTGAAAAGTTAAATTGTAAATTTAAAAAGGATTTTAATGATAAGAGAAGAGAATATTTTAGATTTAAAAATCTATCAAATGAAGAAAGAAATAAAATTATTAAATTAGACAGTAAGTATGGACGTATTATATGTCAGTGTGAAAAAGTTAGCGAAGGTGAGATTGTAGACTCTATTAGAAGACCTTTAGGAGCTAGAACAGTAACCGGGGTAAAAAGGAGAACAGGAGCGGGATTTGGAAGTTGTGATGGGTGTTACTGCAAGGATAAAATAATTGAAATTTTGGCAAGAGAAATGGATAAAAGAGTTACAGAAGTGGTTAATAATTCAAAGGATTCAACCATTTTATTATCAAGAATAAAAGAATTTGATGAAATGTGAGGTAATAAAAAGTGAAGGATAAGGATATATTAACAACTATAGTGAGAGTAAAAGGATCTGCAGAGCGTAGGGTAGTTTCAGTAAAGAGTAGCGAACCTATAGATAAAAGTTTATGGCTTGAATGCTCTAAGTGTCTAAGTAGAATATATGTAGGACCACAGACATCAGAAGGAGATGTTATATGTAAGAATATACTTAATACAGGTGTAGATATAGTATGTACTAAATATGCCTACAAAAATTAATATTAATATTGACAAAAAATATGTTAGGGAATAATATAGACATATATTTAATGAAATAAATTATAAACCGTTGAAGAGAATAGTAGTACTAATTATATATGTAAGAGAGTCAGTGTTTGGTGTAAACTGATATATATATTATTACGAATCCGCCTCTGAGGGACTGTGATGAGCAGTACGGCATTAAGTTTGTCGTTAAATTTGCGAGTGGAATAATTAATTTTATTCAATTAGGGTGGTAACACGGAGTCTTTCGTCCCTTAGGTGGGGTGGAAGGCTTTTTATTTATATCAAAATATATTTATAAGAAAAGGGTAGGAGGAATAACAATGATAGACTTAAAGAAAATAAGAAATAATCCAGATGAAATTAAAGTTAAAATGGAAAATAGAGGAGAGAGTTTTGATTTATCGCTTATAGATGAAGTTGTAGAGCTTGACCAAAAGAGACGTAATATATTAATAGAAGTAGAAGAATTAAAAAATAAAAGAAATAAAACTTCTGCAGAAATTCCTAAGTTAAAAAAACAAGGTATAGATGTATCAGAAACTATGAAGGAAATGAAACAACTTTCAGATACAATAAAAAACTATGATGTGGACTTAAATGAAATAGATCAAAGAATAGAATATATAATGATGAGGATACCTAATATACCTCATGATTCAGTTCCAAATGGTAGTGATGATGAGGATAATGTTGAAATTAAAAAGTGGGGAGAGATAAGAAAGTTTGATTTTAATCCTAAAGAACACTGGACTATAGGTACAGAAAACAATTTATTGGATTTTGAAAGAGCTGGAAAAATTACAGGGTCTAGATTTACTGTTTATAAGGGACTTGGAGCAAGATTAGAAAGATCATTAATAAATTATTTTTTAGATACTCACACTGGTAGAAATGGATATGATGAAATACTTCCCCCATATATGGTAAATAGAAATAGCATGACTGGAACAGGTCAGTTACCTAAGTTTGAAGAAGATGCCTTTAAAGTTAGTGATACAGATTATTTTTTAATACCTACAGCAGAAGTACCTGTAACTAATATTTACAGAGATGAAATCCTTGAAGGAGATAAACTTCCGATAAAATATGCAGCATATAGTGCATGCTTTAGGTCAGAAGCTGGATCTGCTGGAAGAGATACTAGAGGATTAATTAGGCAGCACCAGTTTAATAAAGTAGAATTAGTTAAATTTACAAAAGAAGAAGAATCATATGATGAACTTAATAAATTAGTTCAAGATGCAGAAAGTGTGTTACAAGGATTAGGACTTCCATATAGGATTGTAAAAATATGCAGAGGAGATTTAGGGTTTACTGCTGCTTTAAAATATGATATTGAGGTTTGGATGCCAAGTTATAATAAGTATGTAGAAATATCAAGCTGTAGCAACTTTGAAGATTTCCAAGCAAGACGTGCTAATATAAAATATAAAGATGATCCAAAAGCTAAACCTAAATTTGTTCATACAGTAAATGGTTCAGGGGTTGCTATAGGAAGAGCTTTAGCTGCAGTTCTTGAGAATTATCAAAATGAAGATGGTAGTGTTACAGTACCAGAGGTATTAAGAACATATATGGGGTGTGAAAAGATAACTAGATAAAAAAAATTTAGAATTTATATAAAAGTTTTTCAAAAAAATATTGACACAAGGGCTATTTCTTGATAGAATAACCCTTGTAGGAAATGGAGAGATGGTCGAGTTGGTTTAAGGCACCGGTCTTGAAAACCGGCGTACGTGTGAGCGTACCTAGGGTTCGAATCCCTATCTCTCCGCCATATTTTTAAATTGGAGAAATACTCAAGTGGCTGAAGAGGCGCCCCTGCTAAGGGCGTAGGTCGGGTAACCGTCGCGAGGGTTCAAATCCCTCTTTCTCCGCCATTTAAAAATAACCTATGAAAATTAAATATTTAAAATCAGAGTATGATTTTAATAATTCTACGGAGAGATGGTCGAGTTGGTTTAAGGCACCGGTCTTGAAAACCGGCGTACGTGTGAGCGTACCTAGGGTTCGAATCCCTATCTCTCCGCCATTTTTTTATTTTTTGGAGAAATACTCAAGTGGCTGAAGAGGCGCCCCTGCTAAGGGCGTAGGTCGGGCAACCGTCGCGAGGGTTCAAATCCCTCTTTCTCCGCCAAGATATATTTAAAAATCGGATTCTTAAGAATTCGATTTATTTTTTCGACTCAATAAGGTGTAATAAAATCAAAAAATAATTATTGAAATCATGAGGATTCTATGTTATTATATAATAGTTATTTAAATAACCTTTTGGGGTGTTAGTTAAATGGATATAACATACGGCTACGGACCGTATATTGCGGGTTCGATTCCTACACACCCTGCCATATTTAGTCATTGCAGTTAATTTGCAATGGCTTTTTTATTTTTATATAAATATATAAGAGGGATATGATAAATTTCGACTTCAAATGTAGGAAAATCCATATATAATAATTATATAACGAGTTTATGTATGTAAATTATTATATAATTCAACTAATTTGATTATAGATAAATATATTTAATGTTAGTTACATAATATGTATAATGTGTATTTAGTATAGATTTTTACGCACGATAATTACTATATAAATTATTAATATATGGGGGTATATTTATGATTAAAAGAAAGTCTGATAAGACTTTAAAAAAAAGGAAACATAGTTCATTTAATTTAAAAAGTACATCTCAAAATATAAGCAAAAGTATTAAGAATGCATTTAGCAAAATTACAATTAGACATAAAAACTCCATTAGTAAAAAAATTAGAAATAGTAACAAAATAGATAAGGATAAAATTAATGATATAAGTAACAATATAAATAGTATAAAATCTACAGCTAAGGTTTATAAAGAAGGAAAATTACAGGTTGAAGGAACTAGTGTTAAAAGAAAAATATTAATTAGTATGATAGGTCTTACAATAGTATCAATGATAATAACTAGTACAATTATGTACATAAACTCTTCAAAGACGATTTCAAGTCAGAGTACAGAAAATATGGAGGGTATAACTACATCATCTATACAAACCATATCTGTTATGATGGATAAAGTTACTAATGAGGCTTTTGCTCTATCAAATTCTAAGGATAATCTTAATATCTTATTAAATTATGCTCAGAAAAAAAATAGTAAAGAAGATGTTAAAAATATAAATGAAGGCTTTAAGTCATATATATCTGGTAATAAACATGTAGACAGAATATCATTAGTTAGCCCAGAAGGTGATATAGTAGCTGATAGTGAAGAATCCTTAGTTGGAGCTAATGAAGTTGATAATTCTTATCACAGTACTAGTTCTAGTGGGGGTAAGTGGATAAGTAATACAATTAAATCCGTTGCTGGTGATAAAGGAGTTTTAGTATTTACGTATCCTGTATTAGATGAAGATAACTATAGTAAATGTGTAGGATATATAGCATTACATGTTTATGCTGAGAGTTTTTCTACTTATATTGAAAATATAAAAATTGGACAGATAGAAAATAGTTATGCATATCTAATTGATGAAAAAGGAAATATAATATATCATCCAAACAAAGAAAAAATTGGGCAAACAATAGATATACCTGAAATAAAGGATATAGTAGATAAGGCTATGAAGGGAAGTAATGTAGAAGTTGGATCAGTAGAATATAGGATAAATGGCAATAAAGTAATGTCATCTTTTGGATTAGTACCTAGGACAAATTGGACTATGGTTATAGATGCTAATAGTAATGAAATAAGAAAACCGGTAATAGCAATGGTTAAACAAATAGCATTAGTAGCATTAGCTATAGTTATTATAGGTTCTATTATAATAATGGTAATGGCAAATGTAATTATAAATCCTATAGTTACTGTTGCCGCTTTGGTTAATAAAACAGCTAAGTTAGATTTAACTAATGATAATTTAGCTATAATTAAGTCTAAGGATGAAATAGGTCTTATATATAGATCTATTATAAATATGAGGGAAGTGTTAAGGGAAGTTGTTGGAGATATTGCAGCAACTACTGAAGTATTAACTAATAACGCTAATATAGTAGAAGAATCTACAGAGTCATTAAAAATTAAAGCAGATGAAACATTATTTGAAACTGAAAGTGTATCATCTGGTATAGAAGAAACATCAGCAACTTCTCAAGAAATTGCTGCATCTTCTACTGAAATGATTAAGAGTGTACAGAATATAGCTAGTGAAGCATTAGAAGGATATGAAATAACTAAGGATATTCTTAAGAGAGCTCAGGGCATAAAAGCTAGTGCTATAGACTCTAAAGAAAAATCCAATGATATTTATAATAGTGTAAAAAGTGAGTTGGAAGTTGCTATAACAAGTTCTAAGGAAGTTAAGCAGATTGATAAGTTAGCTGATTCTATACTTAAGATAACTCAACAAACTAATTTATTAGCTTTAAATGCTGCAATAGAAGCTGCTCGTGCAGGAGAAGCAGGAAGAGGGTTCTCTGTAGTTGCAGATGAAGTTAGAAAGTTAGCTGAAGAGTCTGGTAAAACAGCAGCAGATATACAAAGAATAGTTAAAATAGTAAATAAATCTGTAGAAGAATTGGCTCTTAGTGCTGGGCGCATGAGCAATTTCATAGAACAACAAGTAATTAATGATTATGATAAAAATATAGAGCAAGGAGCTTTATACGAAAAAGATGCAGATCAATTCAACAACTTTATGAATGAGTTTAGCAGTGAAGCTGCAGTACTAAATCAAGCTATAGAAGGAATTGTTACTGCCATAGATGAAGTATCAGTAACTGTTACAGAGGGAGCTATGGGAGTATCATCTATATCATCTAAAACTATGGATATAGTAGGAAATATTGAGAGTATAAAAAGTACTGCTATAGAAAACAAGGAAAATGCAGATAAATTAAATAATACTACACTTAAGTTTAGATTATAAAAATAGGAGTAAGAATTTAAATTCTTACTCCTATTTTTTCTCCCATATATACAGAGGTTTCTACTCCTAAATTGCTTTGATAACATATATCTTCATCTAATTTTAATATATGTTCCTTTAGTATAATTATAACTGTTGAGCCACCAAACTTAAAATACCCTTTTTCATCTCCACGGTTAATTTTGGATGATGAGGAGTAGGTTTGAATAATAGAACCAACAAAGGTAGCACCTACTTCTATGTAGATAACATCATCAAAATTATCACTTTTTAGAATACTATACTCTCTTTTATTTTCTGAAAAAACCTTACTTATATTTTCAAGAGCTACGGGGTTAACTGAGTAATATTTACCCTTTATGAATGTGGATTTAGAACAAGTTCCGGAATCAACAAAGTGAAATCTGTGATAATCAGTTGGGCATAATCTAAATATTAAACAAGTACCATTAGAATAATTCTTACTTAATTCTTCATTTTGCAATAACTCATTAAGGGTATATTTAAATCCTTTAACTGTAAAGCTAGAATTCTCATCAATTTTTTCTATAGCTAATAGCTTACCATCGCAGGGAGAGATAAATGATTCATCATCTTTACAGATATTACGACTGTATTTTGAAAGTTTTCTATAAAAAAAGTCATTAAAGGAGCTATATTCATCTATATTTTTTTCATATTCATCTATATTTATGTTGAATCTATCTATAAAGGGGTGTATATATTTTTTACTAAACTTACTATCGCAGCCCATTCCATAGAGCTTACTTAAGAATTTTCCACTTGCAATTTTGGGTATAAAAGTTTTAGCAACTGGGTTACTGTACATAAAATTAAGTATATCTCCACCAGCTACATTTTCTTCACAATAGGTCTTATTTTTTCTATCATAGTATTTTATCATAATATCAACTCCAGATTTATCTTAAATTTAACATAATGATATTATAACAGAAAATATATTAGGTATATAAAGATATCTCCAATTAAGATATAATAATGTATCTTAATTGGAGATATTTAAATAAGTTTTATATTACTTCACTATTAGTTAGTTTCCTCATATCATCATTAGATGGCTTTTCACTTCTCTTTTTAAAGAACTCTTCGGCTATTTGTGGGAAGGCTAAGTAAGAAAGAATATCTTCTTCGCTAGTTGTTATATTTTTCAGTTCTTCTTTTGTCTTTTGGAATGCTGGTTCTAAAGTATCAGCATATCTTCCTTCAATAGGAGTATCATTTCCAAGAGCTTTTTTAAGAACTGCTTCATTTATTTCCCCAGGAGCCTTACCATATTCTCCTCTACAATAAGCTTTAACCTCTTTAAGAACCATTTTATATCTTTCACCAGTTAATACATTAACTGTAGCTTGAGTTCCAACCATTTGACTCATTGGAGTAACAAGTGGAGGGAATCCTAAGTCTTCTCTTACTTTAGGAACTTCTGCAAGAACTGCATCAAGCTTATCAATAGAATTTTGAGCTTTAAGTTGAGAAATCATATTAGATAACATTCCTCCAGGTATTTGGTTTGTAAGTCCTTCAGGCTGAGGAGTTAATACCTTTGGATCTAGTAATCCATCTTCTAAAACTTTTGATCTAACTGGTTTAAAGAAATTATTAATTTGAGTTAAGGTACCTATATTAAGACCTGTTTCGAATCCAGCAGTTTCTAGTGCATGATGCATAGATTCTGTTGGAGGTTGAGCAGTACCACTAGAGAATGAAGAAATTGAACAGTCAATTCCATCTACACCAGCTTCTGCAGCTTTAAAGTAAGCCATTTCAGCAATACCATTTGTGCTGTGAGAGTGTAAAAATACTGGGATTTTAACAGTTTCCTTTATACTCTTAACTATGTCATATGCTATAGAAGGCATTATAAGGCCAGCCATGTCCTTTATACAAATAGAGTTTGCCCCCATATTTTCAAGTTGTTTTGCCAGTTTAGTATAGTTTTTAACATCATGAATTGGACTTACAGTATAAACTATAGTTCCTTGTGCATGAGCACCTTGCTTTATAGTTTCATCCATAGCAACTTCTATATTAGCAAAGTCATTTAATGCATCAAATATTCTTATTATATCCATACCGTGATAAACAGACATTTTAATAAATTCTCTAACTACGTCATCTGGATAGTGTTTATATCCTAAAATATTTTGTCCTCGCAATAACATTTGAAGAGGGGTTTTAGTAACTATTTTCTTTATGTTCTTTAATCTCTCCCATGGATCCTCATTTAAATATCTTAAGCAAGAGTCAAAGGTTGCTCCACCCCAACACTCTAATGAATAATATCCTGCATCATCTAAATCTTTAAGAATAGGTGCAAAATCTTCAAAAGGAAGTCTTGTTGCAATAAGAGATTGATTTGCATCTCTTAGAACTGTTTCGGTTATGTTAATCTTCTTCATTATAAAATCACCTCTGAATTTTTTGTTGCAAAATCACAATATATTAGTATTTTAACATAGATTCAAATAAAAATCTGCAATAAATCATTTATTTTTCTGACAAATATATAAAGTTAAAAGATTTTTTATATTATGTGCATATAATCATGAAAATAATAAATTCTATAGATATATTATTTTTAAATAGTTTATATAGGTTGATTAATTAACATTAAGAGAATAGGTTCATAGTAAAATATAGATATTAATCTATTGACGAAGAATAAATATATTATTATAATAAAGATTAGGTAATATGCGCCCGTAGCTCAGCAGGATAGAGCATCCCCCTCCTAAGGGGAAGGCCGGAGGTTCGACTCCTCTCGTGCGCACCAAAACTTAGTAAGGCTTGCTTTACTAAGTTTTTTTTATATATAATAAAGAGGAGTAAGTTATGGATAATTATTTTTTACAACAAGCAATTATTGAAGCTAAAATTGCAAAGAGTAAAAATGAAGTTCCGGTGGGAGCAATAATAGTAAAAAACAATAAAATAATAGCTACAGGTCATAATATAAAGGAAAATACCAATGATCCTACTAACCATGCAGAAATTATTGCAATAAAAAAAGCATCAGAAGCTATAGGAGATTGGAGACTTAATGAATGTGATATGTATGTTACATTAGAACCATGTCCTATGTGTGCTGGTGCTATTGTTCAAAGCAGAATAAAAAGGTTATATATTGGAACTTTTGACCCCAGAGCTGGTGGATGTGGCTCAGTATTTAATATTACTCAAAGTGGAAATTTAAATCATTGGGTTAATATTAAGTGGCTCTATAATGAAGAATGTAGTAATTTACTACAAGAGTTTTTCAAAGAAAAGAGAAAGGAGAAACTGTAAAGATGGAAGAACAAGCAAAACAGGAGGCATTAAGACAGGCTGTACTAGATAAACATACTAAAGTTTGTATCTGTAAAGTAGTATCTAGAGCAGCTATAAAGAAGGCAATAGCTGATGGAGCTAAATCTTTTGAAGACGTAAAAAAGGCAACAGGGGCTGGAACAGGAAGTTGTAAGGGAACGAGATGTAAACATACTATAGAAGAATTACTAAAAGAATACAAATAATTAATTATATAGATTATAATAATATAAAAAGGATTAAGGAGGGGAATAGATGAATCCAGTAGCCATAAGTATATTTGGATTAGATGTTATGTGGTACGGAATTGTAATATGCTCAGGTACCATGTTAGCGCTTTTATTAAGTCAATATACCTGTAAATTAAAAGGGATAAATTATGATGATGTATTAACTATATTCTTAATTGCATTTCCAATTTCCATAATTGGTGCAAGACTTTATTATGTATTATTCGAGTTTGGATATTATAAGGATAATTTGATGGATATATTTAATATTAGACAAGGTGGCCTTGCTATTCATGGAGGACTAATTGCAGCAGTAATAGTTGTATATATATGTACAAAGAGAAAAAGTATAAAGCTTTCATCCGCACTAGATATGACAGCACCATGTATTATATTAGCCCAAGCCATTGGAAGATGGGGGAATTTCTTTAATCAAGAGGCACATGGTGGACCTGTAACAGAAGCTTTTATAAGTAAGTTTCCGGAGTTCATACAAAGTGGTATGAATATAAATGGAACTTACTATCATCCTACATTTTTATATGAATCAATTTGGAATTTAGTAGTGTTCTTTATACTATTCTATATGTTACACAAGGTTAAAAAGAATGGAGTTGTATTTTTAACTTATATAGGACTATATTCTATAGGAAGATTTTTTATAGAAGGACTTAGAACAGACAGCTTAATGATGTTTGGGCTTAGAACAGCTCAAATTGTAAGTATTATAGGAGTACTTATATGGATTGTAGGGCTTATAATAATATACAGAAGGAAGAATAGTACAATTACACATATTTAAAAAATTAAACCTTTTAGATAATAAGATATTTTTTGTAAATATTGATTATCTAAAAGGTTATTTTTATTTGGCACTATAAAGATATTTAATCTCTTAAATTAGTGCTACCGGTATTAAGATAAAAAGACAATTTACCTGCTAAATTTTGAAGAGGCATAGTTTGAAGGTATACTTTTCCGGGGCCTGTTAGTGTTGTTAAAAATAAGCCTTCACCACCAAAGAATATGTTTTTTAGTCCCTTAACCATTTCAATATCAAAATTTACACTTGGTTCAAAAGCAGCTACATGGCCGGTATCTACTTTTATTCTTTCTCCAGGATTTAAGTTAAGCTCTTCAACATGACCATCAAATTCTAAAAGAACTGTTCCAGGACCGGTTATTCTTTGAAGGATAAAACCCTCGCCACCAAATAAGCCGCTAGAAAATCTTTTTTTAAAATGAATATTAAGACTTACAGAATCTTCAGCTGCCATGAAAGCACCTTTTTGACAAATTATAGATTCATTAGATTGGAGCTCTTTAGCCATTATTCTACCTGGCACAGAACAGGGGAATGCTATTTTTCCTACATTTCCTGAGCAAGTAAAGGTATTTAAAAATAAGCTTTCGCCTGATAGAGATCTTCCTATACTTTTAAATAGGCCACCTTTAATGTTAGAGTCCATAATTATATTGTCACTCATCCAACCCATAGCTCCTGATTCAGAGACAATTTTATCTCCACTATTTAGGTAACAGATAGCTACTGGCATGGAACCACCTTTAATTTCATAATTAATCATAAACAACTACCTCCATTCATATTATTTTATGATAAGTATATATATATTATTAATTTAAATTGAAAACTTTGTTAATTCTAATGAGATTATACTACAATTGGAATATATTTTTAAATAAGTTTTACTTGAAAGTAATGATTTTAAATAGTATAATAATGAATACACGATATGGAGAGATGTCCGAGTGGTCGAAGGAGCACGCCTGGAAAGCGTGTATAGGGGCAACTCTATCAGGGGTTCAAATCCCCTTCTCTCCGCCATGTCGTACTAGATGGGGAGTTAGCGGTGCCCTGTAACCTGCAATCCGCTACAGCAGGATTGAATTCCTTGCTGAGGTATCAATTTGTATGGTCTGGCCTATATAAGTGGCGTTGATAACTGGGTCCCACGCAATGGAAACTCATGAACCTCGTCAGGTCTGGAAGGAAGCAGCGATAAGTGAGACCTTCCATGTGCCGTGGATTAACCTGGTTTGAGTTAACTGTATAGGTAACGCATATAAACTGATTATCGAAGCAAGGTGTACGACTTTATTTTTTATTTAAGATGTTAAAGACATCTTTTTTTTTATCCTTTTTTAAATAATTAATTTGAAATATAAATTAAATGAGTTAGTTTATATTGAAATATTTTAGAAAAACTAGATATATATAATTGATTACTTAATATAAGTTAGTAAAGAATATAGAATATAACTATGAGAAGTATTATAATAGATAAGATAAGAATTATTTTTGAGTAGAATAAATAATTAAGAAGTATTGTAGATATATATTTATTTAGAAATTTTAATGTAAGGAGTGAGGATACATGGGATATAAAGCACTTTATAGAGAGTGGAGACCTAAATTATTTAGCGACGTAGTTGGACAGCAGCATATAACTACAACGCTTAAAAATGCCATAAAAAGCGATAGGATAGCTCATGCATACTTACTATGCGGAACTAGAGGAACGGGTAAAACTTCAACAGCAAAAATACTTGCAAAGGCAATAAATTGTTTAAACCCTATAGAAGGTGAACCATGTAATGAATGTGAGATGTGTAAAAGTATAAACCAAGGCACAGCTATAGATGTAACAGAGCTAGATGCAGCATCTCACAATAGTGTTGATAATATAAGGGATATTATAGATGATGTTCAATATCCACCACAAGAAGCTAAGTATAAGGTGTTTATCATAGATGAGGTTCATATGCTATCTATTGGTGCAGTTAATGCATTTCTTAAGACATTAGAAGAACCACCAAGTAGAGTAATTTTTATATTAGCAACTACTGATCCTCAAAAGCTTCCTATAACAATATTATCAAGATGTCAACGGTTTGATTTTAAGAGAATAAGTAGTGAAAATATATTTTTAAGGTTAAAACAAATAACCGATTCATTATCAGTAAACATTGAAGAAGGTAGCTTAAGGTTATTATCTAGAATGTGTGATGGAGCAATGAGAGATGCTTTATCCATATTAGATCAAGCTATATCAATAAACAATATAGTTAGATATGAGGATTTAGTAGATATGTTAGGAATAACTACTAATGACAGCATGGTGACTATAGTAGATAATGTTATAAATCGAGATACAGAGGGATGCATAAGAGTAGTAAATAAATTAATATTGGATGGAAAAGATATTAACTTACTAATTAGAGATTTGATTACTCATATGAGAAATCTATTAATGATAAATGTAAGTAATAATTTAGAAGATGTATTGGATATGTCTATTGAAAACATAGAAAGTATAAAAAATCAAAGCACTAGAATTAGAGTAGAGGAAATCATGAGGTGTATAAGTATACTTCAAGAAGCCGAAGATAGCTCTAAGGGTACAAAGCAGGCTAGAATATATTTAGAACTAGCAATAATAAAAATGTGTAAGATAAAATATGATACCTCCATGGAAACTATATTAGCTAGACTGAATAGATTAGAGGATAAAATTGCATCAGCGAATATTACAGTACAAAGTGCAATAAAAGAAGCAAAGGAAATAAGACCAGAAATAAATCCAAGTATAAATAAAGTTGAAACAAGCAAACCAGTAGAGCTTAATAATGAAAATATAGAATTACCAATTGCAGCAGGAGAAAGTAAGCTAAATGTTGAAATTATTAGAAAGTCTTTTAAAGATATTCAAAATATCCTTAAGCAAAAAAATAATATGGTAATAGCTACAGCGTTAATGATGGGAAAAGTTCAGAAATTCAAGAATGGAGTTATTACCGTCGGCTTTACAAAGGAATATAATTTTCATAAACAAAGACTTGAAAGAGAAGAATATAGAAAGATTATAAATGATATATTCTCAGAGGTATTAGATGAGAAGGTTCATGTTACTTATGAAATAGAAAATGATAATATAAATAGGGAAGTTAATAAAGAAAAAATACTATCAGATATATTTCCTGAGGCATTAGTGGAAATATGTGATGAATAAAATTTAAAGGTTTTAATAAATTGATGGTTACATTATAATATAATATTATATACTAGTTATAATGAAATATAATTTTTAGGAGGTATTACAATGGCAAAAGGCGGATTTCCAGGAATGGGTGGAAATATGAATAACTTAATGAAGCAAGCACAAAAGCTACAAAAACAAATGGAGGAAGCTCAGAAAGATTTAGAAACTAAAGAGTTTGAAGCATCTGTTGGTGGTGGAGCTGTAACAGTAAGAGTATCTGGTAAAAAAGAATTAAAAGATATAATAATTAAACCAGAAGTAGTTGATCCAGATGATGTAGAAATGTTACAAGATTTAGTTTTAACAGCTGTAAATGAAGCTTTGAAGAAAGCAGAAGAAGAAACTAATTCATCTATGGGAAAACTAACTGGTGGACTTAATATACCAGGAATGTTTTAATAGAGGTGACTAATTTGGATTTTTATCCTATAGCTATAGAAAAACTAATTGAGGAATTTGGAAAGCTACCGGGGATAGGGAGTAAAACTGCTCAAAGACTTACATTGCATGTTTTAAATCTTCCTAAAGATGAGGTTGAAGGATTTGCTAATGCATTAGTGAAGGCAAGAGGTACAATAAAGTATTGTTCAATATGTGGAAATTTTACTGATAGCGATCCATGTGCTATATGCTCAAATCCTAACAGAGATAAAAGTACAATATGTGTAATTGAGCAACCTAAAGATATAATGACCATTGAAAAAGTTAGGGAATTTAATGGGGTATATCATGTACTTCATGGCACAATATCTCCAATGCAAGGTAGAGGACCAGATGACATAAAGTTAAAAGAATTGATAACTAGGGTAAATAATGATTTAAAGGAAATCATCGTTGCAACAAATCCTAACATAGAAGGTGAAGCAACTGCCATGTATATATCAAAAATATTAAAACCTTTTGGAGTTAAAGTTACAAGAATAGCTCATGGAATTCCAGTAGGTGGAGATTTAGAATATGCAGATGAAGTTACTTTATCTAAAGCCCTAGAAGGTAGAAAAGAAATATAATTATTTATACAGGAGACTTGTGAGAATAACTGATATATTTTCACAAGTCTTTTTTATCCGATGACTACCAGCTCTAATACTTCATCCTCTTCAAAATGGGAGTAAAACTTCCCCTGAAACAAATAACTCTGTTTATATAACATACAATTCAAATAACAAGTATATCTCATCCATTATATGTCAAAAATATATTTAAGTATATATAATGGAGGTATTATTATGAACAGAGATAAAATAATAGAGACTATACTAGCTAAAAATATTTATACACCTGAGCAGCGTGAAATAATCAAAGGAATACAGGACTCAATAGCGGAAATTGAAGTTGCTAGAAGTTGCTTCGATAATGTTAGTGATAAAAGTTTAATAGATATATCTATATATAAAGAAGATGAAGCTAAAGCTAAATATGTATATTTTCTAAACCAAGCAAAGAAAAGTGGAATAACAGTGAGTGTTGATTGTATGATAGAAGAATTAAATTATTGCAATAAGTGGTAATATAAAGTAAAATAACTAATAAATTTATTAATAGATAAAATTATTTAAGAATTAAGCATAAGATTTTATTTTAATGATTACTAAAACAATTTTAATTATAAGGGGGATGAAAATGCCAAACATTATATTTTTTATAATAGCTATAGTTGCAATATTTATAATTGGTAAAATATTTGCATGGCCACTAAAGGTTCTATTAAACTTAATTGTTAATGGAATAGCTGGGGGTATATTATTGTGGTTAATAAATTTAGTAGGTGGAAACTTTGGACTAGTAATACCTATTAATGCAATAACAGCACTTATAGCTGGAATACTTGGTATACCAGGGGTGTTATTCTTAATAATATTGAATTATCTTAGATAGGGAAAAGGGAGTGTGGTAAAATAACTTTTTAATAAGTTAGTAGCTACGCTCCTTTTTTAAACTGATGGATATAATAGGGGGAATTAATATGTAAATTTTAAAAAAACAAAAAATGTATTTACAGAATATTTTTAAAATGGTAGAATTTATTTATCAAATGGGGGTGTATGTATGGGATTTAATGAATTTAAATATGAAAGACCAGATTATGAAAAAATAAAAGAAAAATTAATGGGTCTAATAGATAAAACAAATGAGAGTAACAACATAATCGAAGTTAAAGAGCTTATTAATGAAATTAATGAAATTAGAAATGAAATAGTTACTTTAGGTACTATAGCTAACATAAGATATAGTATAAATACTGAGGATGAGTTTTATAGTAAAGAAAGAGAATATTGGGATGAATATGATCCTCTATATAACGAAATAAACTCAGAATTTTATAAAGTTATTGTAAATAGTAAATTCAGATTAGAATTAGAAAAAGAATTTGGAAAACAATTCTTTAGTATAGCAGAATATAATATAAAATCATTTTCTAAAGAAGTAATAAAGGATTTACAATTAGAAAATAAACTATCATCAGAATATAGTAAACTTATAGCTTCAGCTAAAATTATGTTTGAAGGTGAAGAAAGAAACTTATCTGGATTAACTCCATTTATATTGTCAGAAGATAGAGATATGAGAAGACGTGCTAGTGAAGCTAAGTATAAGTTCTTTACAGATAATGAAACAGAAATAGATAGATTATATGATGAGATGGTTAAGGTTAGAACTACTATAGCACATAAGCTTGGATTTAAAAACTTTGTAGAACTTGGATATGTGAGAATGTTAAGAACTGACTACAATTCAGAAATGGTAAGTAAATTTAGAGATCAAGTAAAAGATTATATAGTACCGATAGCAAATAAACTATATAAAAGACAAGTAGAAAGGTTAGAGTTAGATCAACTTAAATATTATGATGAAAAGTTTGAATTTTTAACTGGAAATGCTAAACCTAAAGGAAATCCGGAATGGATAGTTAATAATGGTAAAAACATGTATTCTGAACTTTCAGCTGAAACTAAAGAATTTTTTGATTTCATGATAGAAAATGACTTAATGGATTTAGTTACTAAAAAGGGCAAGCAAGGTGGCGGATACTGTACTTATATACCAAACTATCAATCACCGTTTATATTTTCAAATTTTAATGGTACTTCAGGAGATGTAGATGTATTAACTCATGAAGCTGGTCATGCATTCCAATGTTATAGAAGTAGATGGATTTCTATTCCAGAATGTAACTTCCCAACTTATGAGAGTTGTGAGATTCACTCAATGAGCATGGAATTTTTCACTTGGCCATGGATGAAACTTTTCTTTGAAGATGAAGAAGCTAAATATAAATACTCTCATTTAGGAGATGCTATTAAATTTATTCCTTATGGTGTAACAGTAGATGAATTCCAGCACTTTGTATATGAGAATCCAGATGCTACGCCAGATGAAAGGAAAAAGGCATGGAGAAATATTGAGAAAAAATATCTACCTCATAAAAATTATGAAGAATGTGATTTCTTAGAAAGAGGTGGATGGTGGTTCCAACAGGCACACATATTTAATAGTCCATTTTATTATATAGATTATACACTAGCTCAAATATGTGCTCTTCAATTTTGGAAAAAAGATCAAGATAATCATGAACAAGCATGGGAAGATTATTTAAGATTATGTAATGTTGGAGGTACAATGTCATTTGTAAATCTAGTTAAACATGCTAATTTAATTTCACCATTTGAAGAAGGATGCGTAAGCTCAGTAACTGGTGAGATAGATAAATACTTAGGAAGTATAGATGATAAAAATCTTTAATAGTAAGTTAAATGATGTAGTGATGAAAACAATCACTACATCATTTTTTTATGATAATGTATTTGATAGATAGGTATATTTCTAAAAAGAAAATTACAGTAGTCAATATATAGCAAGGTTTTATAGAAGAAAATATATAAATATTTATATAGGTTACCTTTTATATAGTTAACTAGTTAAATAGTTGTTTTATTCATGC
>NZ_DBFV01000008.1:0-2673 GCF_002295255.1 Clostridium sp. UBA871
ATATTTGGGGGTATAGCTCAGTTGGGAGAGCACCTGCCTTGCACGCAGGGGGTCAAGGGTTCGAATCCCTTTATCTCCACCAAAGACACTGTATATGCAGTGTCTTTTTTTATATGTTTTTATAATATTTTAAGATAAACTTTCTCATTAGTATGTTAAAATAAAAAAGTAGATAGTATTTCTTTTTGAGTGAATTAATTACTTAATAAGATTTTAGATAAATGAAGGGAGGGAAAATAGAGAATATAAATTTCTCTATTTTATATAATTATGAATATATTAATAACCAATGATGATGGAATTACGGCAAAAGGTATACAGATTATTGCACAGAGACTTCAAAATTCACACAATATATTGGTAGTAGCACCTGATAGTCAAAAAAGTGCTAGCAGTCATTCCATAACATTAATGAATCCTCTTATTGTAAGAAAAGAAAAAATAGAAGGTATAGATGCTCCATGTTTTAGTGTAAGTGGTACACCTGTTGATTGTACAAAAATTGCAATAACTACTATTGCTAGTGAAAAAATAGATATAGTAGTATCAGGAATAAATGATGGATTTAATTTAGGCACCGATGTAATATATTCAGGGACTGTGTCTGCAGCCGTTGAAGGAGCATTAAATAGTACCCCAGCAATTGCATTATCTTGTGATGGTAATGAAGAAAGTTATGAAATAGCTGCAGATTATGCAGAAAAAATATTAAATAAAATTAGAAGTGAGAAAATTGGAAACACAGTGCTAAATGTAAACATTCCATCCATAAGTAAAGATAAATTAAAGGGATTAAAGGTATGTAAAATAGGTGAAAGAAATTATAATAATGTATATGTTGAAGTAGAGAAAAGTGATGATAATGTAGTATATAAAATAACTGGTGCGCCGGATGATGCAATGCAAGATAATACTGATGTAGACATGATTAAAGAAGGATATATAACAGTTACACCACTACATTATGACTTAACTAATTTTAACTTAATAACAAAAGTGGAAAATATTTTAGAAAAATAAATTTGATATAACAAAATTTTTATTTTAAATATTGTGATTAATTAGTAATATTAAAGATATGAATAGGGGATGAAATGATGAATAAACCATATGTATTTACACCAGGACCTACTAATGTAAGAGAAAATGTTAGATTGGCTAGGGCTATTGAAACTACTAATCCAGATTTAGATAAGGATTTTTATGATTTTTATAGAGAAACTTGCAATAGAATTAGGGAAATACTAAATACTGAAAAGGATGTGTTTATATTAAGTGGTGAAGGTATATTAGGATTGGAAGCTGCTTGTGCATCACTTACAGAAGTAGGAGATAGAGTACTAATTATTGATAATGGGGTATTTGGTGAAGGCTTTGCTGATTTTGTGAAAATATATGGAGGAATACCTGTGTTGTATTCTGTTGATAGAAAAAGAGAAGTAGATGTGGAACATTTAAGAGAATTCCTTGATAAAGATAGTAATTTTAAATATGCAACTGTTGTTCATTGCGATACACCATCAGGAGTACTTAATGATATAAGTAAAATTTGTCCAATGCTTAAGGAATATGGAATATTAACAGTTGTAGATAGTGTTGCAGCCATGGGAGGAGAACCTATAAATGTAGATGAGTGGGATATAGATATTGCATTAGGTGGTTCTCAAAAAGCTTTTTCAGCTCCACCAGGATTAACTATTGTTACCGTTAGTGATGATGCGGATAAAGTTATGAGAATAAGAAATACTCCGATTGTAGGATTTTATTGTAACTTAACTATATGGAAGGGATATTATGATAAAAAGTGGTTTCCATATACTATGCCAATAAGTGACATATATGGGCTTAGAGTTGCTATAGATAATATACTTGAAGAAGGAATAGAGAATGTACACAATAGACATAAAAATATTGCTGTAGCTACTAGAAATGCATTAACTAGCTATGGGTTAAAGTTATATTTAGATAGCGGCTTTTCATCTACAGTTACAGTAGTAGAAACGCCTACAGGAATAGAAGCAAACAAGTTAATTAATTATATGAGAGATAATTATAATTTACTAATTTCAGGTTCTTTTGATTATCTTGAGAATAAAGTTATTAGAATTGGTCATATGGGAGAAAACAGTAGGATAGATAAAATTTTATTTGTTTTAAATACGTTAGATAAATCTTTAAATGAATTAGGATATAAATCAAAAGTTAATATCATAGAAGAATTTAATAAGTATATTATATTATAATGTGAGAGAGGCCAATTAATTATGAAAATAGTTAATTGGCCTTATATTATTATAAAAAGGATATTTTCAATGGAATATTAAGAAGATTAGTAACTAGTTAACATAACGAATATTTATTGATTTTAATGTGGTATATTTCGTATATAGAGGCTAAATATTAGTATAAGTTATTTTTACTTTAGTATACTATACCATGTGTATCAGTATAAGAAAATAAAAGTAAATTCAAGAAATATGAAGATATATTTAAATAAACTATAATTATAAAAAACTAATATTATATTTGATATAACAAGTATGGTAAGATAAATCTTGTCGCTGAGAGACGCGGCAAGAAACAACAAAAACTTAAGAAAAAACTTCTTAAAAATTTGTTGACAGATAAGAGATTATCTAGTAGAATAGTAAAAGTCGTCGGAAGTAATCGATG